>NZ_AVBG01000039.1 GCF_000770675.1 Pontibacillus chungwhensis BH030062 | reverse complement strand
GGCACCTCGATGTCGGCTCATCGCATCCTGGGGCTGTAGTCGGTCCCAAGGGTTGGGCTGTTCGCCCATTAAAGCGGTACGCGAGCTGGGTTCAGAACGTCGTGAGACAGTTCGGTCCCTATCCGTCGTGGGCGTTGGAAATTTGAGGAGAGCTGTCCTTAGTACGAGAGGACCGGGATGGACGCACCGCTGGTGCACCAGTTGTTCC
>NZ_AVBG01000034.1 GCF_000770675.1 Pontibacillus chungwhensis BH030062 | reverse complement strand
AAAGTGAAAAACGGTTATGTCTACATTCTTATCTAGTTTTGAAGGTACTTAGAAAAAATCTAAAATACCTGTTGACTTTAATCGAAAGATAAAGTACAATATATCTTGTCCTTGTAAAAAGGATCAATAAGGTCTGGCGGTTTTGGCGAAGAGGTCACACCTGTTCCCATGCCGAACACAGAAGTTAAGCTCTTCAGCGCCGATGGTAGTCGGGGTTTCACCCCCGCAAGAGTAGGACGCCGCCAGGCTTTATAAATACGGAGGATTAGCTCAGCTGGGAGAGCACCTGCCTTACAAGCAGGGGGTCGGTGGTTCGAGCCCGCCATCCTCCACCATTTCTTTTAAAACTAAAGATCGTAAGCCGACCTAGCTCAATCTGGCAGAGCAACTGACTTGTAATCAGTAGGTTGGGGGTTCGAGTCCCTCGGTCGGCACCATTTCGATTGTTATACGTATGATATAGATTAGTAAGAGCCATTAGCTCAGTTGGTAGAGCATCTGACTTTTAATCAGAGGGT
>NZ_AVBG01000035.1 GCF_000770675.1 Pontibacillus chungwhensis BH030062 | reverse complement strand
TTGTATATTTCATATAATAAATTCATTACAGAATCAGGACGTGGCTTTTTTATTACCTCTTTTAAGAAAGGAGCAGCATTCCAATAATATGTAATAACCCTGTCAGCAAATGCTTCATGATTAGCAAATCTGGGTACAACATTACTCATACATATTACTGGAGTACGCTTTACATTAGCTTGAGGTTTACACTTAACATTAGCAGACAAGTTATCCCCTCCAAATAACATCTTCAAATTCTCCGTTTCCCTAGGTTCGTAGTTTGGTTCATTCCAAATAAGAAGTCGTCTATTGTGACAATCCTGATACGCGAAGGTATTATATTTATTAGGGTTCTGCATTTGTCCAACATTAATATAGTAATCTTTAAT
>NZ_AVBG01000033.1 GCF_000770675.1 Pontibacillus chungwhensis BH030062 | reverse complement strand
CTGATCGCTCGGTAGATACTGTGAAAGAATACCTTCGGGAGAAGGGATCCGAGGTAGAGATGGTCATTATGGACATGAGCCACGCCTTTAAATCTGCGGTAAAGAAAGCCCTGGGAAGTCCTGTTATCGTGGCAGATCGTTTTCACTTCTGTCGATATATCTATTGGGCCCTTGAACGTGTGAGGAGAAGGGTTCAAAGCGAATTTGACGACTATGATCGGAAGAAATGTAAACGCAAGAAACATATCTTTTACAAACGCGAAGAGAACTTAACTGAGAATCAGAAATGGCACCTAGAGCGTTATTTAAGTATGTCTCCAGACTTGAAGGTGGCGTATGACTTGAAGGAAGCTTTTCGTGAGTGGTTTGAGAGGGCGAAAGAGATTGGTGTAGACCAACCTTCGAAGGTAAAGGAAGAGTTACATAGCTTCTATCAAAAGGTACATGAAGCTGGATTATCCGAGTTTATACAGGGGATTAAGACTCTTAAGAACTGGCAGAAGGAAATCTTGAACAGTTTTGCATTTGATTATAGCAATGGTTTCGTAGAAGGACTAAATAATCAAACCAAGGTTATTAAGCGAAACGCATTTGGATTTAGAAGGTATGATCGCCTTCGTCTAAAAGTCCTTCTTCACCATCAGTACAAGAATACGAAAGACTTTCAAGTTGGATAAAGATAAAGGGGCAGGAGCTTGCCTCCTACCCCAACAATTGACTTAGAACC
>NZ_AVBG01000032.1 GCF_000770675.1 Pontibacillus chungwhensis BH030062 | reverse complement strand
TTCAGGGTGTGTTGCGGCATCATCGAACAGCTCCTGTTGCGGGGGTTGGTAGTAGTCGGCGCCACGGACGTTCTCGTGGTCGCCGGGTAAGGTCGTTTCGGCGGCACGCTGGGGCAGCGGCTGTTGATCCAGGCCTTGCTGGAGCAGGTTGCGCACGCTGCGCCCGGTGAAGGCGCGCAGGTGTACGGCACGTTCGGCAGCGGCTTCCAGGCGTGCATTGCCATAGCGCCGGGCCAGCGAGAGCAGGCCGAGGCAGGCGCGGTAGCCCATCTCCGGGTGCGGCTTGTGGGTCAGTTGGTGATCGATCAGTTGGCGCGTGTAGGGGCCGATCCGCTCGCCCCAGTCGAGCAGGCGTTGCGGCGTCCACTCACGATGCGCCTGGTGCGCTGCGGGCATGTGTTCGCGCTGGGTACTGTAAGCGCCGCGTCGCCCCAGCAGCAGGTGGCTGGCCACCCGCCGGTTGCCATGCAGCACTTCCAGGGTGTGTGCCGTCAGTCGCACGTCCACGTTCTGCCGGGCCAGGGCGGAGGGCACGCTGTAGAAGCTGCCATTGACCTCGATGTGGTAGTCGATGCTGACCTTGCAGCGCTTGAAGGTGGCGACCTCGTAGGGATGCACCGGCAGCGCTCGCAAGGCCGGGCGATCCAGACGCTCGAACCAGTCGCGCCGGCAGCCATCGAGCCGCTTGAACGGGCGCCGATTCAGATCCTCCAGCAGCTCGGCGATGGCCTGGTTAAGCGCATGCAGGCTGAAGAACTGCCGATGGCGCAGCCGCGCCATGATCCAGCGCTCGACCACCTGCACCGCCACCTCGGCCTTGGCCTTGTCCTGAGGCTTG
>NZ_AVBG01000038.1 GCF_000770675.1 Pontibacillus chungwhensis BH030062 | reverse complement strand
CGTGCCGGCAGGATCACCGTCTGGTAATGACGCGCGCACTCCAGCGTGGCCCGGTTCAGGCCCGGCTCGTAGCGATCCGGCTGGGCGACCAGGGCGCGCGGATTGTCCGGCACAACCATTTCCGGCACGCCGCCAAAGTAGGTCAGAGCCTGGCCCAGCGAGGTCAGCCAGTCCACCTGGGTTTCGCCTGGCGTCGCGCAGGCATAGGTGTAATTCGAGGCGCCCAGGGCGGCGACGAAGATGTGCGCCCGGCGCAC
>NZ_AVBG01000030.1 GCF_000770675.1 Pontibacillus chungwhensis BH030062 | reverse complement strand
TGAGATGCTCCCCCTATGGTAGACAGTATAAAAATAAAACTGTTTATCTTAGGGGGTTTTTGTATGTCGAGAAGTTCTTTTTCTCCTGTGGAGAAGCTTACTATTATTAATCTTATTCGTAACGAACATTATCCCATCAATGAAGTTGCTTCTAAGTATAACGTGTGTTGGGCTACGATTCGATCCTGGATACACAAGTTTGAAACTCTTGGAGAAGCTGGACTTGAAGAAGCAAAATCAAACACATCCTACTCAAAAGAGTTTAAGCTGAATGCGGTCAAAGCCTATTTATCAGGAAGGTACTCGATGCGTGAGGTGGCAAGGAAATATGGGGTTTCCAGTTATTCCTCTTTAAGAAACTGGGTGAATGATTATAATGGTCATAGAGTATGGAAATCCAAAGGAGAAAGAAGGCAGAACTCTATGACTAAAGGGCGTAAGACGAATTTGGAAGAGCGAATTGAAATTGTACAGAACTGCATTAAGAATGGGAAAGACTATCAGAGCGCAGCTGAGGACTACTCTATCTCTTATCAACAGGTTTATCAATGGGTGAAGAAATATGAAAGTGGAGGCGATGAAGCTCTTCAAGATCAACGAGGTAAAAAGAAGAGTAAAACCGAGTTAACAACTGAAGAAAAATTCAAGTTAGAGAAGAAGCAACTCGAACGTGAAAATGAACGGTTACGTGCTGAAAACTTATTCTTAAAAAAGTTAGAGGAGATCGAAAGGGGGCGAAATTAAACCAAATTCGTTTTCAGGATAAGTATGTCGCTATCCAAGAGCTTCACGAACAAGAGAACATGAGTATCCAATTACTTTGTGACACCGCTGGTATTTCACGAGCAGCTTATTATAAATGGAAAGATCGAGTTCCTACTCCGCGAGAACTTCAGAATGAGGAAATTCTTAAGGAAATGAAGAACCTTCAAGAGAAGGTAGATGGAATCTTTGGGTATCGTCAAATGACCCTTCAAATGAATCGAAAATTTGAAGAGACACTTAATCACAAGAGAATTTACCGTTTAATGAAGCTGTTTAAAATGCGTTCTGTCACACGAGTGAAAAAGAAAGTCTATAAACGTTCATCACCAGACCATGTAGCAGAAAACGTTCTGAATAGAGAGTTCGAGGCTGAACAACCAAATGAAAAATGGGTAACGGATGTCACAGAGTTTAAGTATGGTCACTCCAAAAAAGCTTATTTGAGTGCGATCCGTGACCTTTATGATGGATCTATTATAAGTTATGTTTTTGGGCATTCCAATAATAATGATCTCGTGTTTGAAACGTTAGATAATGCGATCACAAGTTTAAACGACGAGTCCCCCCTAATCCATAGTGATCGTGGGTTTCAATATACTTCACATGGGTTTAAACGAAAGATAGATCAAGCAGGAATCTACCAAAGCATGTCTCGAGTAGGTAGGTGTATAGATAATGGACCAATGGAATCCTTCTGGGGAACACTTAAATGTGAGAAGTATTATTTACATAAGTACGATACGTACGAAGAATTATCTTCAGCCATTGAGGAATACATATACTTTTACAATCATGAAAGATACCAAGAAAAATTAAACGGCCTTAGCCCTATGGAATATAGAGCTAAAGCCGCTTAAGTCTTTATATTATTTCCACTGTCTACTTGACAGGGGGCACTTCAT
>NZ_AVBG01000001.1 GCF_000770675.1 Pontibacillus chungwhensis BH030062 | reverse complement strand
CGGTCCTTTCCGGCTTAAACATCTCATCTTCAAGTCTTCCACATAAGGGAGCTTATATGGAACAAATAATAAAAAGCAATGAGCCTAGAGGCTAGGTAGATATTAAGAAAGATAATGAGTAATCATTCATTTTCCCCCATTTTTCATGATACAATGAAATTGTCGAAAAATTGAAAGGGTTTTCTTGGTGTTTATCGAATAGTATTCAAAATGACAAGATTTTGATAAAGGGGGCGTTCGTATGGGTTCAACCTATAATGAACATAAAAAAAAATGGGAAGAGCAGGCCAAAAAGGCGATTGAACGATTTCCAGAGCGTAAGGATTCGTTTGAAACGAGTTCCCATATTGGAATCGATCGTTTATACAGCGGTGAAATAAATGAGAAATATGTCGAAAATATAGGGTTTCCCGGGCAATATCCATATACTCGAGGTATTCAACCTACGATGTACAGAAGTCGTTTCTGGACGATGCGTCAGTATGCGGGTTTCGGGTCTGCTCAGGAAACGAACGAGCGATTCCGTTACTTACTAGACCAAGGACAGACGGGCTTATCAGTGGCATTCGACTTGCCAACTCAAATCGGATATGACTCTGATGATCCGATGGCAGAAGGGGAAGTGGGAAAAGTAGGAGTGGCCATCGATAGTTTAGCTGATATGGAAACGCTATTTGACCAAATCCCGCTTGATAAAGTAAGTACATCCATGACCATAAATGCGCCAGCATCAGTTTTATTGTGTATGTATATTGCGGTTGGTGAAAAGCAAGGTGTTTCAAAGGAGAAATTAACAGGCACGATTCAAAACGATATCTTAAAAGAATACATTGCTAGAGGTACATATATTTTTCCTCCTAAACCATCCATGCGTATTATTACAGATATCTTTGGTTACTGCCAGGAGTATTTGCCTAAGTTTAATACAATTAGTATATCTGGATACCACATTCGGGAAGCGGGTTCTACTGCTGTACAAGAGGTAGCTTTTACGATTGCAAATGGACTGGCTTATGTAGATGCAGCAATTGAATCAGGCTTAAAAGTAGACCAATTTGCACCACGTCTTGCGTTCTTCTTTAACGCACATAATCAATTTTTTGAAGAAGCAGCTAAATTTAGAGCAGCTCGTCGGGTGTGGGCAAAGATTATGAAAGAACACTATAAAGCAGAAGATCCAAAAAGCTGGAAGCTCAGGTTCCACACTCAAACAGGTGGATCTACCCTTACAGCTCAACAGCCTGATAACAACATTGTTCGTGTCGCTCTACAAGCTCTGTCTGCAGTAATGGGAGGAACTCAGAGTTTACACACAAACTCACGGGATGAAGCATTGGCCTTACCGACTGAAGAGTCTGCACGGATTGCATTAAGGACTCAACAGATCATAGCGAATGAAAGCGGCGTTGCAGATACGGTTGACCCGCTAGCTGGTTCTTATTATGTAGAGGAACTGACTGACAAGATTGAAGAACAAGTCAATCAGTACTTAGAACAGATTAGAGACATGGGGGGTGCCGTTCAAGCTGTTGAAGAAGGATACATGCAGCGAGAAATTCACCATGCGGCATATGAAACGCAGAAGAAAATAGAGAGTGGTGAAGAAGTCATCGTTGGTATGAACCAGTATAAAATTGACGAAGAAGTGAATCCAGAATTATTACGTGTTGATGAAGCATTAGAAAAGGCACAAGTTCAGAAAACAGAAAGCATCCGAAACAATCGTGATCAGGCTAGAGTTGAACAAGCGCTCAATCGAATTAAAGAAGCCGCTCAAGATCAGACGGATAATCTAATGCCACATATTTTAGAGGCCGTGAAAGCCTATGCAACTGTAGGTGAGATCTGTCATACATTGAGAAGGGAATTTGGAGAGTATATTGCACGCTAAACTCGATAGGGGGAAAGGTTATGAATCGGAAAATTCGCGTACTTATTGCAAAACCTGGACTTGATGGGCATGATCGTGGAGCGCTCGTTATATCCCAAGCATTACGAGACCATGGCATGGAAGTAATTTATACAGGACTTCGTCAGTCACCTGACCAAATTGCACAAGCCGCCATACAAGAAGATGTGGATATAGTCGGGTTATCTTCTTTATCAGGAGCCCATAGATCACTTTTTCCTAAAATTGTCGATACACTAAAGAAATATAATGCCGCGGACATCCCTGTCTTTGGAGGTGGTGTTATTCCACCTGAAGATATTCCATATTTAGAGGAGAAAGGTATTAAGAAGATTTTTACGCCAGGAAGCTCAACAGATGAGGTAGCGAAGTACATTAGGCGCCTTGTGGATCCGGACAAGTCAGAAAGCGTGAAGCCTCCTGAGAAAATTGCTCATATAGGAATCGCGGTTCATCATATCGAACAAGCGCTTCCTTTCTACACAGATACGTTAGGTCTATCTTTGAAGCATGTGGAAGATGTGCAAAGTGAGGGAGTAAAGGTGGCGTTTTTGCCAATTGGCGAAACCCAAATCGAACTATTAGAGCCTCTTAATGAAGATTCTCCTATCCACAAGTTTATAGAGAAGAAGGGAGAAGGGATCCACCATATTGCTTTTGAAGTTTCAGATATTAAAGACCGTTTGAAAAATTATAGAGAAGACGGCGTTCCTTTATTAAATGAAGAGCCAAAAAAAGGAGCCCATAATGCAGATGTTGCGTTCCTGCACCCTAAAGCATCTCATGGTGTGTTATATGAGTTATGCCAACACGGAGGTGAAAAGTCTTAATGGATATCTATGATAAGATCAACGAATTGTATGATAAACGACGTGCTGTTGAGATGGGAGGGGGAGACGAACGAATCCAAAAGCAACGCGATAAGGGTAAAATGACAGCTCGTGAGCGTATTGATTACTTACTTGATGAAGGAAGCTTTGTAGAGTTGAATCCTTTTATTGAACATCGCGGTACTGACTTTGGCATGGGAGGGAAGGATGCTCCTGGGGAAGGCGTTGTAACAGGGTTCGGTAAGATTAAAGGGAATGATGTATATTTATTTGCCCAGGATTTTACCGTTTTTGGGGGTGCTTTAGGAGAAATGCACGCTAAGAAAATAGCAGCGGCTATGGACTTAGCTGTAAAGAATGGTGTCCCTTTCATCGGCTTAAATGATTCAGGCGGAGCTCGTATACAAGAAGGAGTCACATCTCTAGATGGGTATGGTCAAGTTTTCTACAGAAACTCGATCTATTCCGGTGTCATTCCTCAAATATCTGTCATAATGGGACCTTGTGCAGGAGGAGCTGTGTACTCTCCCGCTATTACAGATTTCGTTATTATGGTAGAAGAAACCTCGCAAATGTTTATTACAGGACCTAAAGTAATTGAGACCGTAACAGGCGAGCAAATCTCTTCTGAGGACCTTGGTGGTGCGCATGTACATAATAGTAAAAGTGGGAACGCGCACTTGAAAGCAAAGACTGAAGAAGAAGCGTTAGATCAAGTTCGATCCTTAATTGATTACCTTCCTGCTAATAATAATGAGAAGCCACGCCAAATTGAAATGGATGACGAGGATCACTATCGTTCTAACTTAACGGATTTAATACCGTTTGATCCAATAAGGCCATACGACGTTCGGACAATACTCAATGAAGTAGTGGATGAGGACTCTTTCTTTGAAATTCATCCTGACTTTGCCAAGAACATCGTTGTTGGGTTTGCTCGTATAAAAGGAAAAACGGTGGGTCTTGTATGTAACCAGCCCAAAGTCATGGCTGGAGGGCTTGATATCGATTCTTCTGATAAGGCCTCAAGATTTATACGTTTTTGTGATTCGTTTAATATCCCTCTCATTACCTTTGAGGATGTGACTGGATTTTTCCCTGGTGTCAAACAAGAACACGGGGGCATTATTAGACATGGCGCCAAAATTTTATATGCATACTCAGAGGCAACGGTTCCTAAAATCACGGTCATTACCCGTAAAGCATATGGTGGTGCGTATGTTGCATTGAATAGTAAATCAATTGGTGCTGACCTCGTCTATGCATGGCCAAATGCCGAAATAGCGGTCATGGGGCCAGAAGGAGCAGCGAATATTATTTTTGCTAAAGACATTAAAGGAAGCGAGAATCCTGAAGAAACACGCCAAGCTAAAATCGATGAGTATCGGGAGAAGTTTGCGAATCCTTATGTAGCAGCCGGACTAGGTATGGTGGATGATGTTATTGATCCAAGAGAAACTCGAATCTCACTTATCCAAGCCCTTGATATGCTAAAGAATAAACAAGAAGATCGTCCGAAGAAAAAGCACGGAAATATTCCATTATAATAAACATCGTTTGACACTTGAGATGGCTTTCGCTAACGTACTAATAGAGAGTCATCTCTTTTTTACATAATTGAAGGAGGCAACAAACATGCTTACAGTGAATCGCGATCGTTTGATTGAAGAATTTCTGGAACTGGTACAAATCGACTCTGAAACCGGAGACGAAGCGAAAATAAACGAAGTATTAAAAACCAAGTTTACAGACCTTGGTGTCGAAGTATTTGAAGATAATGCGAAAGAAGTAACGGGTCATGGAGCAGGAAACTTAATATGTACGCTTAAAGGGAATAAAGAAGGCGTTGACACTATATATTTCACTTCCCATATGGATACAGTTGTTCCAGGCAACGGCGTAAAACCAACTATTAAAGATGGGTATGTTGTTACTGACGGGACCACGATTCTTGGAGCGGATGATAAAACAGGCCTAGCTGCCATTTTTGAAGCGATTAAAACCCTTAAGGAAAATGAAGTAGCACATGGCGATATTCAATTTATTATCACAGTCGGAGAAGAATCTGGTCTAGTTGGAGCTAAAGCGCTAAAGCCTGAGCATTTAACGGCGAAATACGGTTACGCTCTTGATAGTGACGGGAAAGTCGGTAATATCGTAGTAGCTGCGCCAACGCAAGCGAAGCTAAATGCCGTGGTGAAGGGGAAAACAGCTCACGCCGGAGTTGCGCCTGAAAAAGGAATCTCTGCCATCACCCTTGCAGCACGTGCTGTTTCTAAAATGCCACTAGGACGTATTGATGAAGAAACGACTGCTAATATTGGACGTTTTGAAGGTGGTCAGAAGACGAATATTGTGTGCGACCACGTTGAGATCTTAGCAGAAGCACGTTCTCTTGTGCCGGAAAAAATGGAAGCGCAAGTAGAGAAGATGAAGAAAGCTCTAGAAGAAACGGCCGATGAAATGGGTGGCAGTGTTGATATCGAAACAGAAGTTATGTACCCAGGCTTTAAGCATAGCGAAGGAGAAGAAGTTGTAGAGGTTGCTCGTCGTGCAGCGAAGGCAATTGGACGTCCTACTGAACTTCTGACTAGTGGTGGAGGAAGTGATGCGAATATTATTGCAGGGCATGGAATTCCTACGGTCAACCTTTGCGTAGGGTATGAAGAGATTCATACGACGAATGAACGTATGCCTCTTGATGAATTGGAGAAAACAGCTGAAATTGTAGCAGCGATTGTGCAAGAGACGGCGAATAATTAATTTACAGGGCTTCTATCTCTAAGGATAGAAGCCCTTTTTGTTGTTTGGAAAAAAGCTACTCTATTATTGTTTCAACTTATTGAAACTGTTACGAACATAGCGATTCACTTGCGTTATGAACAGGGTACTTTCACTTTCGTCTTTTACATAGAACCTTTTCTATAAGTGAACACTATCCATTGACTTAATTTATAGGAGGGGTATCATGCAACAACAGCCAAATTCAAATGATAATTCGAAAACAAACGCTCCATCTACAAATCATGGAGGTCATGAACTTTTTGACGCGCATGAAATCATTGCTTCAGTTATTAGCTTAATGGATCAATACCAAATGTATGAGCAACACATTCAAGATCAAAAGTTGAAGGACATTCTAAATCGCCAATATACATTTATCGAGACCATGTATAATACAATCGTCGAGAGCTTCAGTACAGGGAATAAGCCATCGGTTTCAACTCAAGTTTATAAAATGGAAGAGGATCATACAACCGTTTACGGATTAAAGCCTGGACAGCCTAAAAAGCCAAATCAATCCGTACAAGAACTATCGGATAAGGGGCTATCTGCTTACATGTTAGGGCAGACAAAGTCACTGGCTTCTTTATTCTCCATGACCGCGTTGGAAATGACAAATCCCGTACTGAGACGAGTTATTGCAGATAGCGTACCGAATTTGATCGAAATGTCTTATGAAATATTCTTATATCAGAACAAGCATGGCTATTATCAAGTACCTCAATTAGCTCCTCAAGATATGAACCAGATGCTACAAAGCTATGCCCAAACAAATCAACAACCTATGCAATAACGAGTAAGAAAGGATCACCATGTAGGTGGTCTTTTTTTTGTTACTAAAAAAATTTATTGCTCTTAACCCTTGGCAGTTCTTAAACGTTACCGCTGGGTATCTATGCTACAAGAAAGTACGTACTTTTTTCTTTATACCTTAAACGGCATAATAGCAATTGTTGCAAAGGTGGTGAGCCAATAGGCTAGTCGTTAACAATGGTTAAAGACTGTTACTTTTTAGTGCCTACCGTACTTTAAAGTACGTACTTCCGTAATGAAGAAGTACATTGCATAATGTGATTTACGCTCGAAAGGTAATGGCGCCTTACCTTTTAGTTGAAAACATTTTAAAGGAGGATCTCTTTCATGAGTTCTAACGCACAAACTGCAAATCAAACTCAAAATAAAGGAGGCACTCTGGCGCTCTTAGCGCTAGCGATTAGTGCATTTGGTATTGGAACAACAGAATTTGTTCCTGTAGGACTTCTCTCATCGATTGCTGATGATTTATCAATATCGATTACGCTGGCAGGTTTATTGATCTCAGGTTATGCAATAGGTGTTTCAATTGGGGCGCCGGTTCTTACCGCATTAACCTCGAACATGAATAGGAAAACGCTTCTCATGTCTTTAATGGTTTTGTTTATAGTGGGTAACTCAGTAGCTGCATTATCAACGAGTTTTACAGTCTTATTTATAGTTCGCTTTATTACGGCTTTCTCACACGGAATATTCTTTTCTATTGGCGCAACGATTGCTGCCGATTTAGTTCCCCACCATAAGCGGGCCAGTGCGATTGCCTTTATGTTTACAGGACTTACAGTTGCAACTGTAACAGGCGTTCCACTTGGGACATTTATTGGACAAGCCTTTGGTTGGAGAGCAACATTCTGGGGTGTAGCTTTACTTGGTCTAATTGGTGTTATTTCTAGTGCCATATTAGTTCCAAAAGACCTTAAAGAAGCACCACCAGCTAAATTTAGTGAACAGCTTAAGATATTAACTAATGGAAAATTGATCTTAGCTTTTGTTATTACAGGCCTAGGGTATGGAGGGACGTTCGTAGCCTTTACGTATCTATCTCCGATTTTAGAAGATATCACAGGATTCAGCGCAAGTTGGGTAAGCATAATCTTAGTACTTTACGGACTTGCAGTCGCAATAGGTAACACTATTGGTGGTAAAGCATCTAACAAAAACCCACTTAAAGCTCTGTTTTGGATGTTCGTATTCCAAGCTATTATATTATTCATTTTAACGGTAACAGCGCCATTTAAAGTGCTTGGTTTAATTACAATTTTCTTTATGGGTCTGTTTGCATTCATGAACGTTCCTGCTCTGCAAATCCTTGTTGTGAACCTAGCTGAAAAATATGTACCATCTGCTGTCAACGTTGCCTCGGCGTTAAACATTGCAGCCTTTAACGTTGGTATTGCGATCGGTTCTTTCGTTGGTGGGTTAGTTGTAGACTCTATCGGCCTTGAGCACACTCCATGGGTCGGTGCGGTCATGGTAGTAGGAGCCATTCTATTAACAGCTGTTCTTCGATCAATGGAACATAAAGTAGATTAACGTTTCCAGAAATGGGGAGGTTATATGAACTCGCTATTTATAAAAGAGTAGATCCTCACTTCCAGCCTCACAGAAGTAAGGGCTTAAAGATACACCCTGATTTTTGTGATGAGTCAGGGTGTATTTTATTGCATATGGTTCCAGTTTCAGGATAATATGAGGTCAGGGGGGAGGTACTAATGGTTCAAGAAAAACGTCGTAGTCCTAATTATCTGTATATCGCTCTTTATTTTCTTGGTTTGGGAATCATGATTTGGGTTCTTAAAAACATCTCATTGAGTCATGCTTTGTGGTACGGAGTGCCTTTATTGTTCTTAAGCTTACTCATCGCATACTTTAGTTCTAAAAAGGTCAAATCTAATGTACATAAGTATCTGCAAGAAAAAGGAGTGACCCACGGCATCATTTTTCCGATCATAACGATCTTGCAGGCGGTTTGTTTTATTGTGTTTCTTTCTCTAGATCGCGGAACGGTAATCATTAATGGCCAAAAGGCACCTGAAGATTATATGTATACCGAATTCAAATCGAAAGCAGCTTTAACAGGCTTATTCTTTTTGATGGGGATTCGAACTATTCTCACAGGATGGTATGAGAAGAATAAAGCTTCGATTTGGGGTGGCCTAGGTATCATTTTGTTTTCCATTGTTGTGGTATACAGGCAAGAATTAGCCTCTGCCATATGGTAAAGGTGTCGAAACATAATTAGCTTACACTAGCGAAAGGGGAGCACTGTTAATCGGTGCTCTTCTTTTTGCTATTATTGGAAATAAGCCGATATAACTAAAGGGGGTATATAGGCTATGTCTAAAGGTACATGCGTTCGCATTTAAAATAGTCTTTTGACCTATTGAAATGTGACAACCTATAATGCTATATATTCAATTGTTCTAAAAATGATTGAAAATTCTAACAATAATAGTATTATTAGGTTAACACTATAGAGAAGGGTGATGATATGGATCAGGTTTATTCACTAGTCGAGCTGTGGGACATCTTTAAGTTGGCGATTTTAGTAAGCTTAGTGGGGGCTTTGATTGGTCATTATAAGAGAAATGCTTGTATTTTACTACCGATTGTTAGTATTGATTTTAAGTTCAAGGGGTTTGAGGAGTGGAACCGTTCTTCCCATCGGGGATTGATCAAGTGGCTTATGCTTGTTGTGACGATTGCGAATGCTTGTATTAGTTTCCTTTTATTTTTAGTAGGAATTCGGTACGGAGATAATAAGAATACAGATCCAATCTTATTTGAGCTAGGCGTAATAGGAGATTTAATCATTGGAGTCGGCG
This sequence comes from Pontibacillus chungwhensis BH030062, assembly GCF_000770675.1. Lineage (GTDB taxonomy): Bacteria > Bacillota > Bacilli > Bacillales > BH030062 > Pontibacillus > Pontibacillus chungwhensis. The sequence continues at coordinate 561,515 of NZ_AVBG01000001.1, read as the reverse complement.
CTGGTATTATTGCAAAGAGTACTGTGACGTTGACAGGGACTGAAAATCAGCTTTCCATTATTGTGACGTCGTTACTTGCAGGTTATGCAGGGTTATCGTACATTCAAAAGTATCAAAAAGAATCTCTTGAAAATGCTTGTATTGATTATGAACAAAAATTAGCCTGTTCAGAAGAGGATCGAAGTCCACATGTGTACCGTAAGAAAGACTCTTCCGATGAAATTGCGGCAACAAAGGAACCATAAATACTCCACGGAAAGAGGTTTGTTATGAAAGTCCGATTAACTCAAGAAGAGAGAGAGCAACTGGAATCATATTTAAAGGTACTTCAAAATCCTTTTGAATCCATTGCGAAGCGCAGGCTTGCGAAAAGTAAGTTTGATATGATTTACAATCGAGCAGCCACAAGAACAGCGAATTCGCTAGGTTCTTGTGTAAATAAAGAAAATCAAGCTGCTTGTTCAAACGAAGGGGAAGAAAATCCTTCCAACCTGTAGAGAGAAGAACCAAACTCCCTATAGTTGGAAGGGTTTTTTTCTGCTTCATCGCTTTACTAAGATGACGCGTGCCAGACCCCCTTTACGGTAGTAAAGGGGGTCTGGCACGCGTTCATTCTTTACTGTGTTAAACCGTGAATTGATGGGAAAGCGTAAGAGAGGTATATATGTTACAATAACCATAGAACGAATGTTCGTTAGAGAGGAGGTGTTCTGGTTTTGTCGAAGTGGTATCCGAAGAAAGGAAGAGTCATTTTTCATGTGGATATGAATAGTTTTTATGCTTCTGTTGAGATGGCGTACAATCCTGAATTAAAGGGGAAACCTCTTGCAATTGCAGGAAACCCTGAGGAACGAAAGGGGATTGTAGTTACCGCAAGTTACGAAGCCAGGGATAAAGGTGTGAAGACGACGATGCCTTTGTGGCAAGCAAGACGACTTTGTCCCAATATGATTGTTATGCGTCCTAATTTTGAACGTTATCGAAAAGCATCAAGGGAAATGTTCTCTATTCTTTCCCAGGTCACGCCTCTTGTACAGCCTGTTTCGATTGATGAGGGGTATATGGATATAACAGATTGTGCTGATCAGGGCACCCCTCCAGAGATTGCAAAGTGGATTCAAGATTCCGTTATGGAACAGCTTGAACTTCCTTGTTCAATAGGGATTGCTCCAAACAAGTTCCTTGCCAAGATGGCTTCGGATATGAAAAAGCCAATGGGAATAACTGTACTAAGGAAGCGTGATATTCCTAGTAAATTGTGGCCAATGCCCGTTCGGGAGATGTACGGTGTCGGAGAGAAAACAGCTGAGAAATTAAATGCCAGCCATATCGAAACAATTGAAGACCTGGCAAAAGCCGATGTTTATGCTTTAAAAGCGAAGCTCGGTATTAACGGAGAACGACTACAAAATCGTGCGAATGGAATTGACGATCGTCTAGTTGATCCAGATGCAGTGAGTGAGTTCAAAAGCATTGGAAACTCTCAAACATTGCCCCATGACACAACGGATGATAATGAGATTACGAAATTACTGCGGCAGTTATCACAAAAAGTAGCGGACCGGATGGAGAATAAAGAAGTCGTTTCAAGAAATATTCAGTTAATGATTCGCTATCATGATCGAAAGACGATAACAAGGAGTAAGCAATTACCTGAATATATAAGCAAAGTGGAAGAGATCTATCAATATGCAATGAAGCTTTGGGAAGATCATTGGAACGGAGAGCCTATCAGGCTTATGGGAGTCACAGCACAAGACCTCAGTGAAAAGCAAGATGCGACCATGCAACTTGACTTATTCACATATGAGCACGAAGCGAAAAATGAAAAATTGTATTCTGCTATCGGAGAACTTACTGATAAATATGGCACCAATCCTTTTAAGAAATTAAAAGATAAACCAAAGGCAACCCCAACAACGAGCTTTCAAAAGGACTTTCTTGATGACTTCAAAAAAATAAACCGAACTGACAAAGGAACAAACTAGCTCACATCGCTAGTTTGTTTTTTTAGTGATGCGCAGTAAGAAAGCGTGCCAGACACCCTTTAATCAATTAAAGGGTGTCTGGCACGCTTTCTTACTTTATATAGGTAAAGGGATAAAGGTTTTGAAGTGAAACGGATTATTTAGTTCAAAAAATATTGTCTTCTTTCATATACTAAGGTAAGATGAATTCAGGAGTAGAAATGAAATGATTTTATATATATATTTCAAATTTTAAATTGGAGATGATTATATGAGTATCGTGCTATCAAATGTGAATAAGATTTATCAAAGTGGTGAAGTAACTGTTCATGCGTTAAAGAATACATCTATTGAAATTGCTGACAAACAAATTGTGGCTATTCTCGGACCATCAGGTTCTGGTAAATCTACATTGCTCAATGTAATTGGTGGCATTGACCGTCATGATGAAGGGGAAATTACAGTTCATGATAATAAATTAACGAAAATGAAAGATAAGGAACTAACAGAATACAGAAGGCACACCCTAGGTTTTATCTTTCAACAGTACAATCTAATGCCAACATTAACAGTTGAAGAAAACGTAGAAGTAGGAAGAGAGTTAAGTCAAAATCCTCTAAAGATGAAAGATACGTTAGAGAAGGTTGGCATGTGGGACAAAAAGGATAAGTTCCCCTATCAATTAAGTGGGGGAGAACAACAGCGCGTTGCAATCGCGCGAGCCCTTATAAAAAATCCTCGTGTTCTTCTGTGTGATGAACCAACAGGGGCATTAGATGAAGAGACAGGAAAGAAAATCCTTAGTCTTTTAAAATATGTAAATGAGGCGTATGGAACAACCGTCTGTATTATTACTCATAACAACGGTATCGGAGAGATGGCTCACAAAGTAGTTAGAATGAAGAGCGGTGAAATTATTGAGCACTATTATAATGAGAAACCAGTTGATCCAGAGAAGGTGAAATGGGTATGATCCTTAGAAAAAGCATTCTTCGTCAATTTAAAGAAAAGAAGTTTCAGTATTTTGGAGTAATCATTCTTTTAATGTTATCCATTATGCTTTATGTGTCCATGTCGATGGGGATCTCAACTTTGGATAACCGAAATGATCAATTTAAGGAAGAATTCATGCAAGAAGATTTTCATATGATTTTAGCTAATAAACTTTCTTCAGATCAGCTTGAAAAATGGGAAAAGGAATATAATCTTTCCTTAGAAGAACGACTTTACGGAGATGTTTCTTACAAGGATAGCGATACAACTCTTAGGTTATTCTCAAAAACAACCGAGATTAATATCCCTTATGCCTCGAAAGGGAAACTGCCTGAAGAGGCAGGTGAAGTCGCTCTATCTCCAGTCTTTGCAAAAGCTCATAACATCGCTGTCGGAGATGAAATCGATATAAATAATCGAACATTACAAGTAACAGGCTTTATGTATATTCCAGATTATATTTATGTTCTTGAACGGGAAAGTGATCTTTTGAGTGATCCGAATACGTTTGGGATTGGAATGACAGCCGAAAATACACTTCAATCTATTACAGATAAAACAGTAGCTCAAATCTTAGGACACGGAACTTCAGACGAAGAGAGTAATACCTTTAAATCAGCTGTTACGGAAAACTATTCTTTATTAAAGTGGATGAACCAGGAAGAGAATCCTCGTATTCAATTCGTAGAATCAGAGATTGAAAGTTCAGAGACGATGATTACAACACTACCGCTATTCATATTAGCATTATCGGTTTTGATGGTGCTTATGATAATGAAACGACGCTTAGAAATGCAGCGTAAAGAAATTGGTACCATGAAAGCTTTAGGATATCGTAATAGAGAACTGACCAAGTATTATATGACGTATGCGACAATCATTGGCCTCATTGGGTCCTTTTTAGGGGTGGCAGCTGGTGCTGGTTTATCGATTCCCATTACGGATCTTTATTCTAATTACTTCAACTTACCTAGCATTTCCTACTTTGATTGGGATCCTAAAGTACTTGTAATTGGCTTCTTCGTGCCAAATGTTATTTTGCTTATCATGACGTACTTTGTTATCAGGAAACCTTTGCAACAGTCTCCGCTAGATTTATTACGACCGAAGGATACATCTAAAGGGAAGAAGTCGTTGTTAGAACGATTTCCGATTATGAATAAAGGGAGCTTTATTTCTCGATTTCGTATTCGACTGTTAGCTAGAAGCAAAGCAAGGGCGTTTTATATACTCTTAGGAGTCATGTTTTCTAGTATTCTGTTGATCTTTGGAGCCACGATGTACAAAGGAATGGACGGAATTGTAAATTCAACCTATAAAGATATCATGACTTATAATTACGCTGCTCATTACAAAAGCTTACAACAAGCAGACACAGATCAAGGGGAAAGCCCCTTTACAGTAGCTGAGGCAGAGATCACCAGAATAAATGGAGAAAAGGCCAAAACTATTGAGCAGCAGTCTATGATTTACGGAATAGAACCAGAGACCGAACACATTCAGCTTCAAAACGTAGATGGAAAACTGCTTAATTCAACACTTAAAAATGGGGTGGTAGTAAGTGAACCTTTTGCAAGTGCGCTTGGTCTTTCAAAAGGGGATACAATCACTCTTAAAAATGCGTACAATAATAAGACGATTAAAAAAGAAGTTACAGGTATAGCTAAGGTTTTTATCGGCTTCTCTATTTATAGTGAGCGAGAAGAAATCAACGAATTTCTTGGCTATCCAAAAGGGGTATATACAGCCAAGTGGACAGAAGCTTTGCCTGAATACTCAGAAGATGTGCTATTTATAGAGGATAAACAAGATATTATTGAGAACTTTGAATCAACGTCTTCTTTAACACGTTATTCTGTATTTGGGATAGCAGGTTTCGCATTCTTAATTGGGGTTATTGTCTTAACCCTTATTACGAATTTAATTGTAGAAGAGAATTCGCCTTCTATTTCTCTATTTAAAGTCATGGGGTACAATGACAAAGAAATTTCAAGGTTGATTATTAACGTTTATACACCAATCGTACTTCTAGGATTCATTTTATCTGTTCCTATTGGGATTCTAAGCATTGATCAGCTTATGAATTCAATCGTTGAACAGACTGGGTTTGCCATGCCTGTTCAGTTGAACTGGCTGATGATTCTCGTGAGTCTTGTGATTATCCTATTAACGTATTACGTCTCAGTTTTCTTCTCTAGAAGAAAACTGAAAAACGTATCCCTCCAAGAAGCATTAAAGAAACAACAAGACTAGAGTTAAATATGCTTTAGCCAGATAAAGGGTGCCAGAGACCCTTTAGTCTTTTAAAGTAATGTATTGGATTTTACATGTTTGTATAATTATGTTACTTTTATCTGAATTATAATAAAGCTATGAAGAGAAGAGTAGGCCAAATTGTTTCTTACAGAGAGCTCTCGGTTGGTGGAAAGAGGGTAGAAGCGTTTGACTGAAGCAAGCCTCTGAGCTGCACATGGGAACAAGTTGTGGGATCATGTGCCAGGAGCTCCTGTTACAGAGCTAGGGTATAAGCATATACTGCCGTACCTGAGAAGGTTAATATGGTGACATATTAATAAACTGGGGTGGCACCGCGGAAATGACCCGCCCCCAAGATGAAACGGATCTTGGGGGTGGGTTTTTATGTTGAATTCTATCCAGATTCATTTTTCCTGAATCACAACTAATCTTGCTGTAGGAGGGAAATGGAATGAATCGTGTAAAGAATGACAAACAGCGGTTTGCTTCTGTACTTTTGTTAGGAGCGCTTGCGATTTCTACAATTGGAGACTGGATTTTCCTGATTGCTTTAAATTTAATGATATTGAATAAGACGGGATCTCCTTTTGCCGTAACTATTCTATATTTATTAAGGCCTGCTGCTATGATAGTAACTAACATATGGGCGGGTAGCCTCGTTGATCGAGTCGATCAGCGAAACGCTATGATAGGATTAGACCTCTTTAGAGGGGCGCTTGTCCTCATTATTGCAACAACAACGAACATACCGTTGATCTATGGTCTTGTCCTATTCATGTATATGGCGAGTGCCATAAGTGAACCAACAACTTTATCTTATATGACAAAACTTGTACCAGTGGAGAAGAGGAAGCGTTTTAATGCTTGGAGGAGTCTGTTTGATTCAGGTGGTTTTGTATTAGGTCCTGCTATTGCGGGTTTATTATTCATGGTAAGCAGTTTAAATGGTGTTATTGCAATAAATGGCTTATCCTTCATTATAGCTGCTCTCCTCGTATTAAAGCTCCCCCGCATGAAGGTCTTTGAACATGAAATAGGGGGATCAGAAATGATTTCCATAAGCTTATTTCTAAAAGACTTGAAAGCCGTATGGCACTTTACGAAAAATTCTCGACGAATAATGGTGACATACTCTTTAGTTGGTTTGTTAATGATTGGGGCTACTGCTATTGACTCTTTAGAAGCGGCTTTTTCGAAACATGTATTATATCTATCAGATAAGGAATATGGATTTCTGGTAAGTGTAGCGGGGGCGGGGTATGTGTGTGGTTCATTAACTATTATCATATTGGCTAATCGCTTTGATAACCGCTTCATGATTTGGGGAGGAGCTATTCTTGTAGCTTGTGGATATGTAATCTATGGATATTCGACTATTTTTGTTCAAGCTGCAGTAGGTTTCTTTTTACTTTCCTACTTTATGGCTTTTGTTCAAACTGGATTTAACACTTTTGTACAACAATCGGTCCCAACCTTTATGCTTGGACGAGTTTCAAGTATGTATGGTTGGGTTGAGGCGTTCCTTGCAATAGTAGCAACTATTGGTATAGGGGTTGCAGCTGAAATGATTTCAATACAAGAATCTGTAACGGTTGCGACCCAATGTATGTTTGGAGTGGTTGTTATTCTCCTTGGTGCTTCTCTAATTCAAAAAGTTGCATCGCTCAAGTAAACGAATGCCACTATGCAAAGGAGGCTCTCTTAACAGAGAGCCTCTATTTAGATGAAGATGGTAATTCATATCGCTTACCAATCGTAATTCCATCGACTAAAGGAATTTCTTCGTCAATAATTCGCTGGATGGTCTGATCTGTTAATTCACCTGACTTTTTAACCGTTATACTTCTAGTTAAATAAGTTACTTGCTCAGCTGCGATACTTAAAGGAGGCTGTGTACCTTCTTTGTTACGGGTGATATAACTTGGATACATGAGACTTACAAAGCGTTCGTTTTTGGTTTGATTTTGAATTTCTAAATTAATTGTAAATGTAATCTTCTCCTCGTTCTCGTTTGTTACATGATAGGAAAAGTTTTGAATGGTAATCGGTTCATCTGACGTTTGAACTGTTGAGCACGACGAGAGAAGAACAGTAAGAATGATAAAAGCTCCTAGCCATTTCGTGTTCATAGAAAAGACTCCAATCTGATGATTCATATCCCCCCACTAGCAGGGGGATAAATCGTTTTCATTAAGAACACCCATCTCATTTATATGAAAATCGGTTCTATTATACATTATTATCTGTCCCTTATTGTGGCGCTGAGCCTTGGAATGGGAATATGGATACCAAAGCTTGAAGAGATTATGCGTAATTTTAAGCTTAGGGAATTTGAAAGAAGGAGTCAAGTTCAGGCTAAGGGTTTGGCTTTTAATCAAGAGTTTATAGATCTTACTTCCACGCCAGCAAAAGTGGTTGGTGATAACTACTCTAAAAAGCTCAAAGTTATAGAAACTTTGAGCTTTACTTTCATTTTATGGGACTGCTGAACTTTGGTCGAGGAGTGCTGAATTTATTATCCAGAAATAAGCTCACTGATCATCGTTAGTTTAGGAGGGGAATCGTATCCTTTTGTTGGTCTTTTTTAAACGACTGCTCAAAAAAAGGTTTGTGTTCCTCGTTATACTTTTGCTGGCTCTTCTTTTACGCTTGAGGTACGAATTTTAATGGCTTCTTGATATAAATTATTCGTTTGAAGTAAGTCTACTTGATGTTCTTTTATGACGACATCACCTTGTCTTCCGCTTAACGTGCCTTCGTGATAGGCAACTAGCTTAGTTTTCGACCCTAATTCTATAGGACTCCCTGGCTTTTCTGTCACATAGACAATATCTGCATCTTGAATACCAGCTTCGGTCACTCTAAAACCTAAACGAGACAATTTAGAAAGTTCATCTTCAGAAAACTGACTTCCTATAATGGCAAGTGTCTTAGGTCTTATAGTTGTTTTATCCCTGTATAAACTTGATTGCAGATGAATAGAGGGAGACTTGGCTGATGGTTTCAAATTCGAAAAGCCTGTTGCCTTCTGAATCGCATGCTCTAGGTCTTGAATTAGGTCCTGTGCTGATTCGAGTCCAACTGACAACCGAATTAAATCTTCTGTTACCCCTGTTTTCAATAGATCTTCGTGATTCAACTGCTGGTGAGTCGTCGAAGCGGGATGGATGATGAGGGACTTTGCATCTCCCACGTTCGCTACATGAGACCAAAGAGTGATATGGTCAATTACATTTCTTCCTTCCTCACGACCACCTTTAATACCGAAAACAATCATTGATCCTGCTCCCTCACCTAAGTACTTCTGTGAAAGAGGGTATGATGGATGTGAAGAAAGGCCAGGGTAGGAGACCCATTCAACACCAGGGTGGTTCTCAAGATAAGTGGCGATTTCTTTGGCATTTTCAACATGACGTTTGATACGCAAATGCAATGTCTCAAGTCCTTGTAGGAGATGAAAGGCATTATGTGGACTTAAGCAGGCGCCAATATCTCTTAGTAATTGAACTCTTAATTTAACAGCGAATCCTGCTGCTCCAACATCAAGGCCGTATCTGAGACCGTGATAACTAGCATCTGGTTCAGTAAAGCCAGGGAAGTTCTCATGATTCCAGTCAAATCGACCACCATCAACGACAACTCCACCAATAGAAGTTCCGTGACCTCCAATCCATTTCGTAGCAGAGTGAACGACAATATCCGCTCCATATGAAAGAGGTTTACAAAGGATAGGCGTGGCGAAAGTGCTATCCACTATTAGGGGGATGTGGTATTCATGTGCGATATCAGCTACAGACTCTATATCTAGCACATGTAGACTAGGGTTACCGATTACTTCAGCAAAGATTGCCTTTGTCTTTGGTGTGATGGCATCGCGGAATTGTTCAGGATTTGTACTATCGACAAATGTAACATGGATTCCGTACTTAGGGAGCGTTACGGCAAACAAGTTGTAAGTCCCACCATACAAGTTAGTGGATGCGACAATTTCATCACCTGCACTTGCGATATTCAAAATCGCTAGTGTAATAGCCGACATGCCGGATGATGTTGCTACTGCAGCCACCCCATCTTCTAAAAGGGCAACACGTTGTTCGAAGACATCAACCGTTGGGTTACCAAGGCGTGTGTAGATGTTGCCTGGTTCTGCTAGTGAGAATAAATTCTGAGCATGGTCTGTATCATTAAAGACATATGAAGTGGTTTGATAAATGGGTACAGCGCGTGAACCTGTTGTGGGGTCAGGTTGCTGTCCTCCGTGTAAACTAAGCGTTTCCTTTTGATATGATTGGGATTGATGAGTCATAACAATTCCTCCTTGGTTAAATGAATGTCTAGGAAAAATTGCCGTACAGGTTAGGGGGAGAGGGTATATAAAAAACCCCCTTCATAAGAAGAGGGTGTATGTAACAGTCCTCATCTTATCTTCCAGATCCACAGACCTGTAGGATGTAGCACCACTCAAGCACACGTTGCTTGAAGGTTGCCGGGCTTCGCAGGGCCTAGTCCCTCCGCCACTCTAGATAAGATATTTTTTTGTCTTTCATCGTAAGAGCTTGTTAAGAATTATAAAACAAAATGATGAGAACCGTCAATATATATTCAGATTATTTTATATATTTTGACTTTTAGTTGTATTTACATATTTTCCATTAAGCGTTTAGCGATCCGTCTATAATCATCTGCATCCACTCCAGGAGCAAATTGTTCTGGAATATCATCCAGGTCAGGAACAGGTGCTCCTTTAGGCGAACCTTCAATGACTTTTAATGGGGCGCCTGTTTCAGGATTTTGTCCTTTCCATATTTGTTTGACATCTTTGTAATCCGTATCACTAAAGGTGTATAAAATATTATCTAAACCTTGTTCTTCATATTTTTTTGCGTAATCGAATTTGGAGTTATCAAGGTTTGGAACGGGAAGCATTTTAGTAACATCTACACCTGTTGCGATCTCTAACGCTTTTGCATAAGCAACGACGTGAACCCCTCCACGGACTAGTAAATAACCAATCATTTCTCTAGCTGTAGGATGATCAGTCATCTCATAGACTCTCATTTTGTGAGTGCGAGCTCCAAGTTCTAAGAAGAAGTTGTGTAAGAGGTCTAACACTAGATTCCCGCTGTTAAATACATTATCCCCTGACCATGCGTTGCCCATTGAATCTCCGACTAACGCTGTTTGGGCCGTTGAGATAAACTGATACGTGTTACGAGCATCTTTGCCAGCTTGCAGGGGTGTAATGTCAGGCGGGCCTGGGAACGTATTATCTTTAGAGAGCAAGTTAATTGATGTTGTCACTAATTCTACATGCCCCATCTCCTCAGCAGTGATGCTTGCAACTAAATCGTAAAAAGGCTTTAACTTTTTCTTTCCACGGAAGTTAAAGGATTGGAACATATAGTTATTAAGTGTTGACATCTCACCGAACTTACCACCTAATAATTCTTGCACAGCAGCCATCGCGTTCGGATCACCATGCTCTGGAATTGGTAGTTCTACTAATATACGATTCTCTCGTTTAAACAAAAGAACGCCTCCTTTTTCAGTTTAGGAAGAGGGGAATACCCAAACGATTTGCTGAGTTCGAATGAAAAACGGGGTATTATTCATTTCTACTACGATATGGTCTGGAAGTACGTTTGTCAGCTTCCCTCGTACAGAGCCTTGTGTGGTTTGCACGGTAACCTGATTGCCCGTTACAGATTGAAGGGTTTGGTAAACATAAGGGTCATAAAATGATTGTAAGTATGAGGAGTTATCCATATGCTTCTCTCCTTTGTGATCATCTCTTCATCACCTTATGCCTGTTTAGGGTTGTCCTATCACCAATAGTTAGAGTAAGAAAGCTTAGTCTGTTCTTTTGTGCTTTACCTTGCTACAATAGGACATAATTCTAAGAAGAGTAGGTGAGCCAATTGGGAAAAACAATTCTGTTTGATGTTGATGGTGTTTTATTGAGTGAGCACAGGTATTTCGATGCTTCAGCCTTGACGGTGTGGGAGCTTATACATAGTGAGAATTATTTAGGCCTTCAATCAGATCGGTTCCATACAAATGTGACAGAGAGTGAAGTAGGAGAGCTTCGGGCAGAAGTTTTTCAGGATGATGAAGTTTTGTATCTTATTAAATCAAAAGGGATTAACGCGAACTGGGACATGGTTTACTTAACATTTTCTTTCCAACTCATTCGTTTGCTGTCAAAGTTAAGTGAGGCAAACGAGTCGTATGTAAAGAAAGTCCTTCAAGAGAAGACGTTAAATCGCGAGACACTCCAAGAAATTGGGGGAGAGCTTTATAAGGCTGGTATAGAACCAGACTATAAAACGTTTGTTCCAGTTATGAAAGAGGCAGAAGCAATGCGTGTTGAGTTACTCACGCATTTGAATCATATTGCTTATGAAATGACAGGGATTGAGACAATGGCATTTACTCGCAATAGTCAGCTTTGGGAACTTGGTAGAGAGACCTTCCAAGAGTGGTATGTAGGAGAAGGTTTAACAGAAAAATCCATTGGGCGCCCGGCTTATCAAAAAGGAAAAGAAGGGTTTGTCCATATCGAAACCCCACTAGCTACAATGGAAGAACTTGATGAACTATTTACGAAGCTTAAAGAAGAGGGCTATACACTTGGTATTGGGACAGGCCGACCAGCTCTTGAAACAGTTGAGCCTCTTGAAAAGCTTGGTATTCTTTCTTACTTTGATCGTAATCGTATGGCGACTGCATCTGATGTGTTAGAAGCCGAGCATAGGTACGGAGACAAAGCCCCGCTAGCGAAACCAAATCCATTTACGTATATGTTTGCTTGGTTAGAGCGTTCAAGTATTGAAGAAGCACTGGAGTATACGTTTACTGAAGAAGAGAAAGATTCAGTTGTAATTGTTGGAGATTCGTTGGCAGATGGACTAGCCGCGCAAAGCCTTGGCTGTCATTTTGTAGCTGTCTTAACCGGACTATCAGGTCAAAAAGCAAGACAGGAGTTCGAACAAAATAACCAGCATAACATCATAGACAATATAAAAGACCTTTACGAAGCTTTATAATCCAAATGCTTTAACAAATTAGTGCAATGATGCGTGCCAGACACCCTTTAGTGCTTTAGCGAAACAGTGGGTGTCTGGCACCGTTTAATACTTTAACTTGTTAACGGGTGCTGAGTTGATGGAACAAGGTTGTTTATTGTAGGTCATAGAGAAGAGAAGGTGTTCATAGAATAGTAGCGGAGGGGATTGTATGCTAGAGTTATTCTTATGGACATTGGCTAGCTTTATCGTGGTCATGGTAAGTAGCGCATTCGGTATACGGGAATTGTTTGTGAATGAACGTTGGTGGTGGCCGACTAGTACTCTCTTGTGTCTAACAGTATTGTGCGGAGCTATAGCAGCCTTAACTAGCCTATTTGCGTCGCAAATTATAGAACTAGACAAGCCCGCTGCAGGTTTATACTACACCGTTCGCATAGCGTTTGCTCTTAGTATTACTAGTTTTACGGCATATTTGATCCTTATGTTGAAAGTGGATAGGGAGCACTCCACATTGACGAAGGGATTGAGGCTTGTTGAAAATCGTCGCCAAAAGAAAGAGGGTGCATCTCAATAGATGCACCCTCTTTTTTTAACAAAATTGATCGTATGCGTTGGTTAAGTTTGCTACAATCTCTTCTACTTCATGGTCCTCAATCTCTTCGCGAGGGATAAAGTGAACGACTTGGCCTTTTTTCATAACAGCCATAGAAGGGGAGGATGGTTCATAGCCTTCCAAATACTCTCTCATACGATTTGTAGCTTCTCGGTCTTGTCCCGCGAAAACAGTTACAATGTGATCAGGACGTTTTGTGTGATTAAGTGATTCTTTCGCAGAAGGTCGAGCTAATCCTGCTGCGCAGCCACATACGGAATTAACAACGACAAGGGCCGTGCCTTCCATTTCGCTAACGAAAGCATCTACCTCTTCAGGAGTTGTGAGTTCTGTGAAACCCGCGCCTGTTAGTTCATCGCGCATCGGTTGAGCTACTTGTTTCATATATTCTTCATATGCGTTCATTTTATATTCCTCCTTAGAATCTTACTGTTCTTTTCTTGCCTGAGTCATTTGGTGCCATACAGAACCTTTTGCTTCTTCTCCGCCTTCAATGCGGCGAAGTGCCATTTTAGCTTGCATGCGTACTTCAAATTCTGAATCTTGAATGGCTTCTTGTAAAGCGGGGATAGCTGATTCATCACCAAGCTCGTATAAAAACATAGCTGCTCTCCAGCGTACAAGCTTATTTTTATCCGATAATGAAGCGATCATCTCAGGCATGGCTTCCTTGAATCCTAAATCAGATAAACAATCTCCAGCTGTACGACGAACGGTTACAGATTTATCTTTTAAAGCTTTGTAAAGATAAGGAAGTACTTCAGGTTCTTCAATCATTCCTAAATAAGCAGTTGCAAGGCGGCGAATAGAAGCCTTCTCATCGTCTAGCGCTTTATCTAATACAGGGAGGTCATTATACGTTGGATTCATACGGTCGAGTGCAGCATAGCGCACTTTCCAATCTGACTCATCTAACGTTTCAAGCGTTACTTGTTTCGCTTCTTCGTGACCCGTTTGAACTTCACCTGCGCCATCTTCAAAAGCCTGTTCTACTAATGACGCTAGCCGATCCTCATCGTAGCTGGCTGAAATCTCCTCAGTGATCTCTTGTCCAACTTCTTCAGGGTCACCGTAACGAGGATTTTGTTCAACCCATTTTCGTTCCATAACCATATTAGGTGAGGCAGGAGAAGCCTTCATGGCTGCGTTCATAAATCTCTCTGGAAGTCCTACTCGTTGCTCGTTATCGCCTTCTTCAAGCTTAATCTGCATTGGAATTCCACGAAACATTTGTATATAAACGTTTACTTCTCCAAATGCCTCTGTATCTGGTGCTCTTTCATCAGTCTCTTCCATAGGTTGTTCGACTGAGCCAAATACAGAACGTACTGCAGGTAGTATATGTTCCCAAGCGTGCTTAGGATTTCGATCTAGTGCAATAAAGTCTGAAACATGATATAGACTTTTTACCCCTTCAATTGCAAATAGTTGTTGAATGTAATCCGGCGCATCTGATGGATCATCGTTTCTTTTATAGTTTCTCGATTCTCCGTCAGCTAATTGTTCATTCAAGTTAATCTTCATTGAATTGGGGCTTGGTGTCGGTTCAATTGACACAATATTCATTTTGATGTCCCCCTTACTCGTATACTCTTTGTTGATTTTAACAAACACAGCCAAGGAGTTCCATTATTGCGTCTGATTCTTTGTAAAAGAAGAGGAGGTATGGTTATAGCTTTACCGGGTAGAGTAGATATGAACACAGTTTAAAAAAGGTGCTTAGGACCAGAAAAAGGAATCCAAGCGACCTGAAAAGAAAAATTGGCACAAAACGAACGAAGCTGCTCAGCTTTTTATCAAAGAGAGCAGCTTCGTTTATTTATAAATCTATATTTTTGGCTGAGTGAATATGGCCAACTTGAAGCAGTTCTCCTAAGACCTCTTCAGAGAGAGCTTTGTCGATCGTTAACATCATAATCGCTTGACCACCAACTTGTTTACGACCAACTTGCATGGTTGCGATGTTTATTTCATGCTTCCCTAGTAAGCTACCAACATGACCGATGATTCCGGGCACGTCTGTATGTTGAATGTAGAGGAGACGATCAGTTGGTGCGATGTCGATCGTATACTGATTCACATGAACAATACGTGGCCCTAAACCATCAAATAAAGTTCCGGCTGCGCTGTATTCTCCTTCGTCTGTTGTTAATGTAACACTAATTAGACCAGAATAACCTAGACTAGCCGTTGTGTTCTCAACGGAGTAGCTTAAACCATATTGCTTGGCGAGGTGAGTTGCATTTACTATATTCACCTTTTCACCGAGGTAATGGCTAAGCAATCCTTTTACAAAAGTGCGGGTTACAAGCTCTGTATTGAAATCAGTCAATGTGCCTGCATAGCTGATCTTGATGTGTCTTGGAGGTTGTTTGGCGAGCTGAATCATCATTTCCCCAAGTTTCTCACTTAGTAAGTAGTAAGGCTCAAGAATTTTTCTCGTTTCGTCGTTAACAGCCGGCATATTGACGGCGTTTTGGAACGGTTGATCTGATAAAATATTCAAGATTTCTTGACTCACATCTTCTGCTACATACAATTGGGCTTCAGATGTCGATGCGCCTAAGTGAGGGGTTACGATAACTTCTGGTTTACCGACGAGCGGGTTATCTGTTGGTGGTTCTTCTTCGAACACATCCAAAGCAGCTCTTGCCACAATTCCTTCATCAATGGCTTCAAGGAGAGCGGTCTCATCGATGATACCGCCGCGAGCGCAGTTGACAATACGAACGCCTTTTTTCATTTTTTGAAATGCACTCTTATCAATTAAGTGGTGCGTTTCCTTAATGAGCGGTGTGTGGACAGTAATGAAATCTGCATTTTCATAAATTTCATCCAGGTCACCTTTTTGGATGCCTATTTGAGAAGCTCGTTCTTCTGTTAAGAAAGGATCGTAGCCGATTACATTCATTTGAAAAGCTTTCGCCCGTTTTGATACTTCTGTTCCGATTCTTCCCATACCGACTATGCCAAGCGTCTTTCCTTTAAGCTCAACGCCTTTATACGTCTTCCTATCCCAATTTCCCTCTGTGAGTGCTTTATGAGCTTGAGGGATGTTTCTTGCCGAAGCCATTAGCATAGCGAAAGTGTGTTCACAAGTGGAAATGGTATTTCCGTTCGGTGCGTTGACTACTATAACTCCGTGTTCGGTAGCAGCTTCAAGGTCAATGGTGTCAACACCAACACCAGCTCGACCGATGACTTTTAAATTTGTGGCACTTTCTAAAATCTCTTTTGTTACCTTTGTTTGAGAACGTACGATGAGACCGTCATATTCTGGAATCGTTTCCTTTAACTCTTCAGGCGATAGGTCAGTTTTTTGATCTACTTGGACTTGATCAGAATCTAGAAGCGCTCTGATTCCGTCTTCACTAATTGGATCACTTACTAATACTTTAAACATGTTTAACATACACCTCCTGGGCTGCTTTAACGCCTGCACCTAGTTCAATATCTACACCAAGTTGTTGCAAGCCAATTTCAATCATAGATAGCGTTGTTAGGACATCGGCTGGGGAGCAGTATCCCATGTGACCGATTCTGAATATTTTCCCTTTTAATTCTTTCTGGCCGCCTGCTAACGTTAACCCGAATTGTTTAGAGAGAAGGCTCCGAAGTTCATCTGGTTTAAACTGCTCCGTTTCTCTAACAGATGTCACGGTAGGGGAGGCATCTTCTTCGTTTGTAAGAAGCGGTAACCCAAGCGCTTTAATTCCAGCGCGTGTCATGTCTTTCATAATTTGATGGCGGTCGAAGACATGTTCAAGCGTCTCCTCCTCCATCATTTTACTTACTTCCTGAAGCCCTTGTATTAAAGAGACAGCAGGTGTATAAGGAGTCATACTGTTCTCAAGCTGCTTTTGATAGGCTTTTATATTTAAATAGAAAGATGGATTCCCTTCTTCAAGCTTTGCTTCAGCTCTTTTACTTAAGGCAACAAATGATAACCCTGGTGGCAGCATCATTGCTTTTTGTGATCCTGTGACAAGGACATCCAAATTCCATTGATCCATATTACCCGGTACTCCTCCGATACAGCTAACCCCATCTACTAAGACAAGGGCCTCGCTATATTGATGAACAGTTTGAGAAAGTTGTTGAATAGGGTGCATGACGCCGGTTGAGGTCTCATTATAAGTTAACAGAACTGCTTTTGCATCCTGATGTTCCTTGAGGGTACTCTTAAGTTCTTCAGATGTAACAGAGCGACCCCATTCAATTTCTAATCGATGAGTGTTGTAGCCATTATGTTCACATACATTTGCGAAGCGGTCTCCAAATGCTCCTGCAACAACTACGATTACCTTCTCCCCTTTAGCGACTGTATTCGTAACAGCTGCTTCTAGGGCTGCTGTTCCGCTCGCAGTCAGAGTATAAACAGGTTGAGATGTTCCGAAAATAGGCTTTAGACGTTCGCTCGTATCCGCAAATAACCTAGCGAATGACGGGGAGCGGTGTCCAATCATTGGTTGGTTCATCGCATGTTTGACGCGATCTGGAATTGGTGTTGGTCCTGGAGCTCGAAGAAATGTTTGATCTTGTAGCATTTGAAATCCCTCCTGTGTATTTAAGGTAAAATAAAAACGCCCCTTGCTAACGTATTGCTAGCAAGGGGCGTTGTCATTAACGCGGTACCACCCTTTAATAAACGACAAGCGTCGTTCTCTCATTTGGTATAATTACCAGTCTGATAACGGTTGACGCCGAGTGTGCCTACTCTAGGTTTCGGACACTAGTTTAGAAGGGCTACCCATAAACTGTGCCGTCGATTCTCACCTACCATCGACTCTCTGAGGGTCACAAATTTATGTTGGTCTTCATCATTACTTTTCCTTATTTTTTAGAAGTTTAGCACGTTAAATCGTCTCTGTAAACAGAAAAGTTCTACTATTTAAATTTATTCAGGAGGTCTTGATATCGGGGCGCCCATATCCTGAGCAAGTAATACAAGGGACTGGTTAATGCGCCAAATGTAGTAGAGCTTGTACACGAAAATACGTTTTGATAAATCGTTATCCTGGTCAGGATAACGTTCAATACGCTCACGATCGTGTTCTAAATCATAGATGACCTGATGTCGTTTCGTGCGTAACATCTCACTAATTGCTGCAATATTATGATTAACGTGAGCTTGAATGTGGTCAATGGTTTCTTTTAATTCAGGATCGATCGTAGGTGCTTGTTCTCTAGTCGCATTTAAGTGTTTCGCATAATAATTCGTAGCTACAAGAATCGTTAACCATCTTTCGATATCAGATCTTGAGAAACGTGCTGGACGTTTACGGATAGATTCAGAGTCAATCTTGAATTGGTGAAGAGATTGATCAAGCTCGAAGGCAATTTCAGTCAAGTTTTCGGTCGTGTTTTTCCCTTTCAGGCCCATTAAATACGTTTCAATGTACTGAGACAAGGAATCTAAAAATGCAATGGTCGTATCCGTTACTTTTTCTCTCGTTTTGTTCGGCAGTACTAATGCGCTAGAGAAGAATCCAATATATGCACCTAGGAATGTATCGAATACACGCGCTAGCAATAGGTGATACGTAATTCCCCCTAATAATAGGTCGTATAGCATCGCGATAATCATGGTAATCCAGAACATCGCCAGAGAGTAGGAGACATTAAATAAGTAAAACGCCATAAAAATGCATAAAAAGATAAACGCAACCTGCCACGTGCTATGGCCACTTAGTACTAAAGAAACTCCGAAACCAACAATCGCACCAGCAATAGTACCAATTGTACGTTCATTTGCTTTAATAAAAGTTCGTCCGACCGTATCAGTTCCCATAAATACTATAAAGGCTGAAAGTAAAATCCAGTACTGATGTGTAGGTGTTAATAAATAACCAAGCGCAATGGCTAAGGCACCTGCTAGTAGAGCTTGAAGTGCTTTTTTGGTCGTAGGCTCAAGTCCTTCTTGTTTCTCATCTTGAGAGGGTTCCCCTGTTGGTTCCTCTTTATTTGTCCGTTCTATATTCTTGTGGCGAACTTCATGAAGTTCAAATGCCCCTTCAATGACGTGGTTTGCCATCGTATTCAGGCGGCGTAACAAGAATAACCACTCATCATACTCTTGTTGGTTAATTTCTTGAGCAACTGTTCGAAGTTGCTGTACACTCTTTTCAGCTTCTAAAAGCTGTTCTAAGACATCATGGTGGCGCAAAACCTTAACGTTTTTGGTTGATTGGATTAATTGTACAAGGGCATTCTGTACATCGTTATGACTAATTGCTTCTTGTTCTTTAAGTTGCTTAATGGTAGGTGTTAAAGTTTCCATTAGCATTTGAACATCAAACACATAAAGCCGAAGTTGATTTGCTGTTATTCCTTCCCATACATCGTAGGGGTCTACGTCGCCTAGTTGTGATGATATATTGCGGGCATATTCATTCAACTTTAAAACATTGCGGTTTAAGTAACGTAGCTGACTTTCATCCTCATCAGGATGTTGAATAATATGAATCACCCTGGAGAGAATCAAGTTTGTTTGAATGTGGAAGGACGTCATGCTTCTTTTTAGTACATTTTCAGGCTTATTCTTGAGTACAACAAACTTATAGAAGTATGCATAAAACACACCAATAGCTATACCAATGAAGTATATTGGCAAATCGTTAAATTGAACATTTAAGATTGTTGAAAAATAAATCGAGATAAAACCAATCATGTTTAGTGAGAAGTATCGGGAGCCGTAACGTGATAGATAAAAAGCTAAAAATACAACGCTCAAGATTGCAACATCTGATAGGTGGAAGTAGGAAGAGGTCCAGGCCCCGATAGTAAGTGTTATTCCACTTGATAAAGCGAGGAGTAGCGTTGTGACTTTTTGCTTTTGACTCGTATCGTCAAATACAGCAAAGACACCTAAGAGCCCTACAATTCCGGAGAAGATCGGAACGGTAATTAAACTGTAATCGAGCCAATCTAGTAGAAGATTTGTAGTGAGTACAGAGGAAATCACGCTTAGCGTGGCCTTTGCTGCATTGACTAGTCGGGTCAGACCAGGATCTGCCGCCGTAATTCTTGCAAGCCAATGTAGTAAGGTTTGATAGAGAGTCTGTTTCATTTTCATATTGTTATCATAAACGATTCAGCGCGCTTCATCCAATCCAAATGCCTTATTCGGTAGAATTCTATCTATTCTGTTAATTCGATGAAGGAACTGTGAAGGTTTTCGTTCATTTTTAGTAGCCCATACTAAACATTCTCTGAAGAATTAAAAAAGACATTGCTTTGAACAATGCCTTTTTGGGGGATCATAGAATTAGTCTTCATCGATCGTAGTTTGTGTTGGGTGTGTAGCTTTTTTCATTTCTTCCTTTGACATTACATTATCTTGGGCTCCAAGTGCCTCATTGTACGGTTTTCCTTTTTGACTACCTTGCTTTTTCCCTTGCTTATTCTTATTCGACATCGTCACGCCTCCTTTACGCCCATTAGTGTATCTCTCTTAGGAAAGTTCTATGCCTCAAAGTAAATATGGTAGTGCAAAGCACATCCTTCATTCCATGCATGTTTACAGTGGGGGCAGGTGAAAGGGGCACTTAAATAGGTGTTAATTGAGAATTGCGATTGACAATGGCCACAAAGTATAGCTGTTTCTTCGAACTTTGTTTTTGGCCAGCGACGAATAGGATGTTCACAAGTCTCATCATGACATTTATAACAAGGGTAATATGTACGGCAGCAATAAAATTTAATCGCAACAACGTCTTTACTAGTGTGGTAGTGCACACAACGCGTTTCTTCATCAACGATTTGACCGAAAATCTTAAGGGGTGAGCTCATTTTACAAACCTCCTTTTTTATATAGTGTACTGAATGAATGAAGCCTTGAACATCTTTTTCCTCACTACCTTGTATTATTCAGTAGTATAAGGTAAGATAATTTTAGTTGATTAGGAAACTTTTTCCTGACTAGTGAGTATTATTTAGTACTGAATAATATAAAGTAGGGGGTGGATAAGTGAATGTTCAATTTAAAAAGGGAGCACTAGAGTTATGTGTGCTCGTTATGATTGCTTCTAGAGATCAATATGGCTATGAACTTGCTCAAAATATTTCTAATAAGATACAAATTGCAGAAGGTACTCTTTATCCCTTGCTACGACGCCTCACCAAAGAAGAATATCTAACTACGTATTTTGCCGCATCTACCGAAGGACCATCCAGAAAATATTACTCCATTACTCCTGAAGGAAGAATTTACAAAGAAACCCTCATCCAAGATTGGAACATGTTCACAAGTGCTGTGACAGAATTAATTGAGGAGGAGAATAAAATTGAATAAGGATCAATTTATGTATAAGTTAGCAAAGCAATTGAGTAAACTTCCTGAAAAAGACCGTAAAGAGCTTCTTTATGATTATGAAGAACATTTTGATACAGGGATGATGAAAGGGCATTCTGAAGAGGAGCTTGCGCGCCAGTTAGGTGATCCAAGGAGAATCGGCAAAGATTTATTGGCTGAATATAGACTTGAACGAGCGCAGGTTGAAAAGTCAGTTAAACATATTTTACAAGCCATATTCGCTACAATGAGCGTAAGCTTCTTAAATTTAATCCTTGTTCTCGGCCCTGCCATTGGTGTGATCAGTCTTTATATAGGGTTATGTTCTATGGCCATCGGTCTGGCAATAACACCATTCCTTTTTATCGGTAGTATGTTCATAGGCACTGTTGAGCCATTCTTCATTAACTTGTTCATTTCCATTACGCTAGGTAGTGGTGGTTTGTTGATGGGGTCAGCTTTATTTTTCGTAGGAAAATGGCTCTATAAATTAACGCTTTCTTATATCCGTTTTAATATAAGAATTGTAAAAGGGGAGAGTGCGGTATGAAGGTATTTATAAAATGGGTGAGTGTGGTTTTTGTTATTGGGATTATAGGTACTTTTATTTCTCTTCAAGTAACAGGGGCCTTCACTCATGAGGTGGTAGATGTATTTGAAGAAAAGAAAGTAAAGGGTTCTTCAATAAAGTATCTCAGTGTCGATACTTCATCTGCAGATATTTACATTGAACCAAGTCAGGACGATACGGTCTATGTACAATGGGGCGGCAAAGCGAGTAAAGGTGTGTGGGAGGATTATGAATTAAAAACTACAAATAAGGGAGGGGAACTTTCTGTAAAGCTTCGCCAAAAGGATATTCTAGGCTTTCAATTTGGGTTCATTCAGAAAGACTTGAAGCTTACAGTAATGCTCCCGAAGAAACTGTATGAAGGTTTATCTCTATCTTCTTCTTCAGGTGATATTTATATAAATGAACAAAGATCCAATAACATGAGTATAAAAACTAGTTCAGGTGATATGGAATTAGTAAAGGTTGAAACATCTGGTGAACTTAACTCGCGTTCATCCAGTGGAACGATTCGTTTAAAAGAGGTTTATGCTGATCGCTTACTGACTGATACGAGCAGTGGGGATGTAATCGGTGAGAAGATAGAAGTGTTACAAGTAACAAGTGATTCCTCATCAGGCACTATCGATTATAGCGAATTAACATTAACAGGTGATTTACAGATCAAAACTTCAAGTGGTGATGTTTATCTCCTCTTTGCTAAAGTGCCTGACTCCTATATCATTGATTATCAATCAAGTTCAGGTGATGAGCGAGTGAATCTAGAAGGAATTGAATATGAACGAAAAGCTGAAAACGAAGTTAAGGGACAAAAAGGAAATGGGGATCAACGTATCGAGATCCGCACAAGCTCAGGTGATTTCAACGCTCAATAAACCTTTAGTGATAAATGATTTCAATAAACAACTAAAGAACGTTCTAATGTGTAACAGGTGATATCGGTCACCTGTTTTTTTATGGAAGAAAAAACTTAAATAGATTTTGAATCTTTAGGTTTCCAAAGAAGCTATTTAGGAAAAACAAAAGTTAGACTGAATCTTTAATGAAGGTTCTAAGCACTCTTAGCAATAATTGAGCGCTGACTAATGGCTTTAAGGATCGATAACTTATCTTGCGGGGTTAACATTCTCCAGCTAGCAGCTTTGATTTTCATATTGAATCTCCTCCTTTTTGATTGGAAAACAAACAAAAGCAAGGGAAACTATTCAACTATGCATTCATCTGATCATTTAGTAGTTTATACCGTCATTCAAACAAAATTAAACAACAAAAATTTCTACAAATTTTGCGACAATTAGGGTTTGAAGCCCTTTAGAAGGAGGAATTATATGTGGTTTAAACATCCATTCTTTAAATATGCAACAGGAACTGTAATTGTACTTATTGGCCTTTATATCCTTGAGTTATTAGGTTTCTTTGGTCCTATAAAAACCATTCTTAAAACGCTTTTTTATCCTATATTAATTGCAGGTTTTTTATTTTATATTTTAAGGCCGATTGTGTCGAAATTAACGAGAACAAAAATTATGAATAAAACGATGGCCATACTTACTGTGTTTCTTTCCATAGTTACAATCATGTATGCGGCTATCTATTTTTTAGCCGGTACGATTCAAGAACAAGTGAAAAACATTAGTTCTAAACTACCAGAGCAATTAAAGAAGTCAGCTGAAGAAGCTCAGAAAACGATTGAGAAGAATGACATGGGGATGGTTTCTGTACAGAATTTGAGACAGAAAGTAAGTAGTGGAGCATCAGAGGTACTCCAATCATTAGGTGATAACGTGATGCAGGTTGTATCAGCCATTACAGGCGCTACAACTGTTCTAGTCATTGTGCCGTTCATCTTATTCTATTTCTTAAAAGATGATCATAAATTTATTCCTTATATGCTTCAGTTCATACCAGACCGTCACAATGCTAAAGGGAAAGATGTTCTAAGAAGAATTAGTGAAACGGTATCTGCATATATTACGGGGCAGGTAATCGTAGCGCTTGTTGATGGAGTATTAATGTATATCGGTTACTTAATTCTTGGACTAGATTACGCTTTAATATTAGGGATTTTTGTTTCTTTAACAGCCGTTGTTCCTTTCTTTGGTCCCATTATCGGTGTAATCCCAGCGGTTATCGTTGCTTTAACGCAAGACCCTGCAATGGCCCTTTATGTCATTATTACACTTATTATCGTGCAACAGTTAGAAGGAAATTTAGTAGCACCGCTTGTGCTTGGTAAGCGATTAAACATACATCCGATTACAATCATTTTGCTGCTTATCGTTGCATCGGCTCTATACGGATTCATTGGCATGCTTGTTGCTATTCCGTTGTATTCAGTTAT
This sequence comes from Pontibacillus chungwhensis BH030062, assembly GCF_000770675.1. Taxonomy (GTDB): domain Bacteria; phylum Bacillota; class Bacilli; order Bacillales; family BH030062; genus Pontibacillus; species Pontibacillus chungwhensis. The sequence goes on along the minus strand of NZ_AVBG01000001.1, from coordinate 537,453 downwards.
AAAAGTAGTCTTTAAAACAGTATCAGAAGAGGTGGACAGAGAATGGCTTTTCCGAGATGTTTTTAAAACTAAAAGGTCAGACTCTTGATTTCTAAATAATAATTAAAAAATAAGAGGAGAAGCTCCTCTTATTTTTTATGGTCACCTTGCATGCCGTGCTTTGAATTACGGTTCGCCCCGCGTTGCATATCTTCTTGACTCTTCGTTTCATCTGTTAATTCCACATTTGCCATGCTTTCAGTAGGAGTGGAATTGTTCTTTAATGCTGCATCTCTCGTTACCTTACGTTTTGTCATTGATTTTTCCTCCCTTCTTGTTCTATTAGTTTTTACGTTTCGGACCATATCATGCATCTGTTTCAGAGCGAATGGCTTTCATCATGTGATCATACTCTTCAGGATGGACAAACACATCTTTATCCCAATTTTGTTCCATCCAGCTGATTAGTTCTTGTGGTGAATTAAAAACTTGTCCGCTTGTATCACTTGAGCGAATCATGTACCGACCATTGTCAGAATCAATTGTAATTTGGTTAGGGTACGCCCCTTCTTTGGTTTGTAGTTCAAACTCCATTAGAATACCTCCTTAATATGGCATGCTCGAATCTTGGGGAATGTTTCCTTTAAAACTTAAACAGAACGTGTTTTATCAATTCATTCAATATTAAATGATTAAGATAGCGCCATCCTGGGAAACGTGTAATAGAAGCGTTATACAACAGGAGGTTAAATCGTATGAGTAATAAGAAACGTAATGAAGATCACCAAATGTCTGAAGCATTTACTGCAAACAGTAAGATAAGTAAAGCATTTAGTGGTGAGGACCATGAAGATGGAGGGATGGAAGGGGAGAATTTATCCCAGTACTACATGTACAACAATACACCTGCCATCGATATTGATCCACTAGAAGATACAGATCATGACACAGAAGACCAAGTGAAAAATAAAGAGTAAAAGCCTCGCCCTTCGGCAAGGCTTTTTTTATTCTTCTTCGACGTAACTGTCACCTTCATGATAAGGAATGTCTCCCATAATAGACATCATTCCGTCTTCATCTAAGTCTTCTTCGTATTCTTCATGTGCGGCATTTGGGTAAACCGTAATGTTCTTTCCATACAAGTCGTTACCGGTGAAGTTCTCGTAATCTTCAACATAGCTTACAGGTTCATCTGAATTAATATACGTTTCATCATACTCTGATATATCCTGGCCAGAAAAGTCCGAAGGCGTTTCCGATGTACCGTATCGTGCTACATCTTGCCATGAATCCTCTGAGTCATAAAAGTTAGAACCAGCTGCTTCATCGGAGTGTCTTCTAAGTCCAGGTTGAAGGATTTCTTCTTCTACTGGACGTTCTTCGTGCTCTTGTTGATTTGGGCTATGTTCAATACAAAACGTAGTGGTGGGTAAGGCGTCAAGGCGATCCTTTGGAATATCTTTTCCGCAAGCTTCACACTGTCCATACTCACCATTGTCCATTCGTTCAAGGGCGTGGGTAATATCTTTTAATTCTTGTTCTGCGTGTTCATTTAAAGCAATATCTTTTTCTCGTTCATATAGAAATGTTGCAGTATCTCCTGGGTGGTTATCATAATTGGATAGTTCAGAGACAGAATCTTGATCTGCTTCTGACTCAAGGTCGTAATGATCATTGTGTTCAAGGTGAGTTTCTAGCTCTTCCTTTTGTTTCATCAATTTGTGACGAAACGTTTGTTGCTCTTGTGATGAAAGCATACGATTCCTCCTAACAAACGGTATTAACGATAGTATTAGCGGTGCTTCATGAAATCATGCTGTATATATGTGGGGATTTGTAAAATGATAATATTGGTATGAAAACGCTATATAAACTGAATATTCCGAATTTATGTTTTTTCCTTAACAAAAGGGAATCAAGGGTCTATACTTGTATCCATCAAGAGAAAACACGTGTTCACCTGAGGAGGACAAAGCATGAAAATAGGATTATTACCACGACTCTTAATCGGAATTGCACTAGGTATCATTAGTGGGTTAGTACTTCCTCAATGGGGAATTGAACTGTTCGCTACTTTTAATGGCTTGTTCGGAAACTTTCTAAACTTCATTATTCCGCTTATTATTTTGGCATTCATCGCACCAGGAATAGGTGAATTAGGTAAGGGTGCAGGCAAGCTTGTAGGTTTAACAGCAGGTGTAGCATATGGCTCAACTGTACTTGCTGGACTGTTAGCATTTATTGTTGGAAGTAATGTGTTCCCGAACATTTTAACCGTGGGAAGCTTAGGCGGTAATTTTGAAAATCCTGAAGAATTTTTATTAGAAGGGTTTTTCCAAGTAGAAATGCCCCCTGTTATGAGCGTTATGACAGCGTTGATTCTAGCTTTCGTAATTGGAATTGGTCTTGCTTCTATTAATGGAAACGTACTTCAGAAAGGATTTGAAGATCTTCGAAGCATTATTGAAAAGGTCATTCAGTACGTCATTATTCCTTTATTACCTATACACATCTTTGGTATATTTGCCAACATGACTTACGGTGGTCAAGTTGCAACGATTATGTCAACGTTTATCAAGGTATTTGCTATTATTATTGTTTTACATTTAGTTATGCTTACATTGCAATATACAACAGCTTCCGCATTATCAAAGAAAAATATCTTCACATCCATTAAAAATATGGTTCCTGCTTATTTCACAGCACTCGGAACACAATCATCTGCTTCGACGATTCCCGTTACGCTTCGTCAAACAAAGAAAAATAATGTGAAGGATAAGATTGCAGAATTTGTTGTTCCACTATGTGCAAATATTCATCTCTCTGGTAGTACGATTACAATTGTGAGTGCTGCTATGGCTGTTATGTTTTTAAACGGAATGGAAGTTACTTTTGTTGAAGTATTCCCTTTCATCCTTGCACTAGGTCTTACAATGATTGCAGCTCCTGGTGTTCCTGGGGGAGCGGTTATGTCAGCGATTGGACTACTTCAATCCATGCTTGGTTTTAATGATGCAATGCTTTCGCTTATGATTGCTCTTTATTTAACACAAGATAGCTTCGGTACAGCTACAAATGTAACTGGTGACGGAGCGATCTCAATTGTGGTAGATAAGTTAATGGGGAACCAGGTGGAAACTGAAGAAGTAAACGAAAAGAAATCAGCATAGATTGTATTGATAAGAGGGTGAAATCACTTAAGATTTCACCCTCTTTTTGTATCAGGTGTGGTTGAAAATATCCTTCTAATTGAGGACGTGTTGCAATGTATTTTTTGCTACACTAAAAATAGGGACAATGAGGAGGGGAATGAAGGTGCAAAGGATCATTTTAAATGATGATTTAATTCGAGCAAAGGTCGTGAATATTGAATTTGAAGGAACAACACCTGAAGCATTTCAAGAGTGGCTTAAAGCTCAGGGCACTTTGGCAGAAAGAGAATTTGATATAACCATTTATCCTTCTTCCTTTAACACATCTGAACGAGATACGGGGTTTGATGGAACGGTGCTCCACTTCTACAATCCAACAAAAAGTGTGAACGAGATGTACACCATCTTTCGAGGAAGTGAGCATGTAGAGGTTTCAGACTGGAGACCCAAAGACTGGGTTTACAATATGCTTGGGATTTTTGTAGGCCAAGGAATATCTCAATATCGATCAGCTCAAGCATTTGACGAATATCTTACAGAACATATCCGACGTCATACGAACATCCCGTTAAGGAAAATAGCAATGGGCTTTTCATTAGGTGGAAACTTGGCTCAAACACTTCAACTTGTTGAAACACGATTTGATAATGTATACACGTTTAATGATGCCAAACCAAGCGTTTACCAGCTGGCTGCAATTGATAAGGAATTTCAAAATGATATTGAGGAAGCCTTCCATAAGCCATTAGTGCCTTTTTCTATGATTTATGGAATTCCTATTTATCAACTAATAAAAGTAGCAAGCAAAAGATATGACCTGAAAGATGGGAGGGTCTGTAAAGTTAGCCTCACAGGAGATCTATTGTATGCTTTTCACCAAGTTCCTGGATTTTTAGAGACAGGCCACGAAAAACTTGTTCAAAATGTTAAAGATAATTCTTTACGAAGCGTTATAGAAAGCATACCTCTATCATTCTTTCGTGAACTGAGGGAAGTTCTATTCTCCTACAGCATTATATATGAAAAGGAAGGTTTTGACGCACTGTGGGAAGAGGTAACGGGGATTGATGCAGCGGTTGTTGAGGGTTTATTTAGGTCTATTGTGGATTATAGAGAAGAAGGGTTTCACTTCGGCTTAATCAAAACACTTTTGAAGGTTCTGAAGCAAGGGTTTGGTAGTTTTGGAGAAGTTTATGACCGACTACCAATATTGTCGAAGTTATTGATCCGATTATATAATAATGCTCCCAATTTAATAAAGTTACTTATGGAAAATGGATATGTAACGCACGAAGAATATATTAAATGGAAAGAAAATCTCCATATAATAGATGAGTTTATTAAAGTTCACGCTAGTGAGGCAAGCCTTGATGATATGAAAGTGGATATACGCCTTTGGGGAGCTATCTTAACGGTATATCAGTTAAATGAGAAGGTTATTTATTCGCTCATCGAAGATATTGAAGTAGGTGTAGAGTCTCACGATTTGGATAGCCTTATCTATTATTTACAAACATATGATAAAATATTTTTGTAAAATTATTAGATTAGTATTGCTTCATGGAAAATTTTACGGTACTATTTGATTTATAAGTTGCGAAAACGTTTGCACAAACGTTTTCATTTTTTACATAATTGTGAAAACGATTCCAGATAATAGGGATAAGGGGAGTGGGAACATGTCTAAAATTAAGCAATTGCCGATCTTTTCATTTGATTTTTGGCAAAAGTTCGGTAAAGCATTGATGGTTGTAGTTGCTGTAATGCCAGCAGCTGGTATTATGATCTCGTTAGGGAAAGCACTTGATATGGTTGTAGATGATCTTGTGTTTATGCAAGCGTTTGCGCGAATCATGGAAGATATAGGTTGGTCTATTATTGGTAACCTTCATATCTTATTCGCCGTAGCAATTGGTGGGTCTTGGGCTAAAGAACGTGCAGGAGGAGCGTTTGCTGCGCTTCTTGCTTTTATCTTTATTAACCGAATTACCGGTGCAATATTCGGTGTAAACTCAGCCATGTTAATTGGAGGAGAGGAAACCGTAACATCATTTTTAGGTACTGAAATGCCTGTCGGGGATTATTTTATTAATGTCTTAGGTGCACCAGCCCTGAACATGGGGGTATTTGTTGGAATCATTTCTGGTTTCTTAGGAGCTAGTCTTTTTAATAAATATTATGCCTTTGACAAGTTACCAGATGCATTAGGTTTCTTTAATGGAAAACGTTTTGTACCGTTTGTTGTAATGGTAGGTTCTGTGTTTGTATCACTATTATTGGCGCTTGTATGGCCTCCTGTTCAAACCGTTCTTAACAACTTTGGTGAATGGATTGCAACATCACGCGATACCGCACCAATTTTAGCTCCATTTGTATATGGTGCTATGGAACGATTAATGCTTCCGTTTGGTCTTCACCATATGTTAACTGTTCCAATTAATTATACGGAACTAGGTGGAACGTACATTATTCAGACTGGAAAAAATATAGGACAAGCAGTAGCTGGTCAGGATCCGCTATGGTTGGCTTGGGCAACAGATCTTTACAACTATATGTCTCAAGGTAATATGGAAGCTTATAATGAACTGAAAGAGAATGTTACACCTGCTCGTTTTAAAGCAGGTCAGGTTGTTACATCAACTGCGGCTTTAATAGGTATTGCCCTTGCGATGTATAAAAACGTAGACGAAGATAAGAAGAGTAAATATAAATCTGTATTCCTTTCAGCTGGGCTTGCCGTATTCCTGACAGGGGTGACGGAACCAATTGAGTTTATGTTTATGTTTGCTGCGCCTTTATTATACGTTGTTTATGCGATCATGACAGGTTTAGCCTTTGCTGTTGTAGACTTAGTAGATTTACGTGTACATGCATTTGGTATGGTTGAATTAATTACTCGTACACCTCTTATGATTAATGCAGGGATTGGGCGAGATTTAATTAACTTTGTCGTAACATGCCTTGTATTCTTTGGACTGAACTTCTCAATTGCGAATGTTATGATTAAAAAAATGAAATTACCAACTCCAGGGCGTAAAGGCAATTACATTGATGACGGCGGAGAAGGAGATCGTACGGCAGATCCTTCTATGAGTGAGAACGGAGAAGATCATTCTCAATCCGGTCAAGTTATTGCATTACTAGGTGGTAAGGAAAACATCTATGAAGTAGACGCTTGTATGACACGCTTACGTGTAACAGTGAATGATTTAGAGAAAGTAGCTAAAGAAGATGAGTGGAAGCGTAACGGAGTTATGGGACTTGTTGTGAAAGATAGAGGTGTTCAAGCAATCTATGGCCCTAAAGCAGATGTTCTAAAATCTGAGATTCAAACAAAGCTAGGAGCTTAATATATGAAACTACTGACATTGAATGGACACGCATGGCAGGAAGACAATCAAATGACTAAAATTAAACAGGTTGCAGCAAGAATTCATAAAAGCCGTTATGATGCCGTTGCGTTACAGGAAGTAAGTCAGCATAAAGATGCTCATTATGTGTACGACCATATCAGGAATGATAACTATGGGTATTTAATACAACAGGAATTAAATGCGTTAGGGAGTACTGATTATGAATTAGTCTGGGAGGTTTCCCATTATGGATATGACGTTTATGAAGAGGGGATTGCGCTTCTTGTAAGGCATCCGATTCAATCTTCAGAGTCATTTTATGTGACAAATTCGACCTCCATAGACTATTGGAAATCACGAAAGATTGTATCTGCAAAGTGTGTGATCAATGAGGTGCCTGTAAGACTCTACTCTTGTCATCTAGGTTGGTGGGGTGATAAAGACGAGCCTTATGATACTCAAGTGGATGTACTTATGAGTCACGTGAATGTTGAAGGCTTATCTTTCCTTCTGGGTGACTTCAATGCTTCTGATGAGAGTCGTGAGGAAGGGTATGATTATATCCTTGCACATGGATGGATTGATACACATAAAGTAGCTCTAGAACAAATTGGTGAAGAAACAATTAAAGGGAACATTGCCGGTTGGGACCAGAACAAAGAAGGGATCAAAATTGATCACATCTTTAGTAATCAACATGTGCATGTACAGCAGTCAGAAGTTGTATTTGATGGGAGAACAACACCGATTGTATCCGATCATTATGGCTTAGAGGTTACGTTTACAATCGGTTAAAGAAATGAGGGAATAATGATGGAAAGAGTATGGTGGAAAGAAGCTGTTGGGTACCAAGTGTACCCTCGAAGCTTTCAAGATTCAAATGGCGATGGTATTGGTGACTTACAGGGAATGATTAGTCGGCTTGATTACTTGAAAGATTTAGGTATAGATTTTATTTGGATTTGTCCTATGTACAAATCTCCTAAAGATGATAATGGTTATGATATATCAGACTATCAAGATATATTAGAAGAGTTTGGTACAATGGAAGATTTTGACGAGCTTTTACGTGAAGTACATAAACGTGGAATGAAGCTTATTATCGATCTTGTCTTAAACCATACGAGTGATGAACACCCTTGGTTTTTAGAATCAAAGTCCTCCGTTCAAAGTTCTAAGCGAGACTGGTATATATGGAGAGACCCTCTGAACGGTGAAGAACCAAATAACTGGGAAAGTATCTTTGGAGGGTCTGCTTGGGAATACGATGAGACGTCTGGACAATACTATATGCACTTGTTCTCAAAGAAACAGCCGGACTTAAACTGGGAGAATGAAGAAGTTAGAGAAGTATTGTACGACACAGTAAATTGGTGGCTTGATAAAGGTATTGATGGCTTCCGTATTGATGCCATTAGTCATATTAAGAAGCGCCCAGGTCTTCCTTCTCTTCCTAATCCTAAGGAAGAGAAGTATGTTTCCTCTTTTGATATGCACATGAACCAGGAAGGTATTCACAAGTTTCTTCAAGAGTTTAAAGATAAGACTTACGGAAACTATGACGTTATGACTGTAGGGGAAGCCAATGGTGTAAGTGCTGATGAAGCACACCTTTGGGTTGGTGAAGAAGGAAAAATGGACATGGTCTTTCAGTTCGAACACTTAGACCTTTGGGACCAGGATGCCGACCAAAAGTTAGATGTGTTAGCATTGAAAGAAGCTTTGACTCGTTGGCAGAAAGGTCTTGAAGGAGATGGGTGGAATGCCCTCTTCATTGAGAACCATGACAAAGCGAGAAGTGTTTCAACTTGGGGTAATGACGGTAAGTACTGGCGTGAAAGTGCTACATCTTTAGGAACGATGTATTTCTTCATGCAGGGGACACCGTTTATCTATCAAGGACAAGAAATAGGGATGACCAATTTTAAGTTCCCTTCAATTGAGGATTTTGATGACGTTGCTGCTAAAAATACGTATCAAAACATGATTGAAGAAGGCTACACTCATCAAGACGTGATGAAGGTGTTATGGAGTACTTCTCGAGATAATAGCCGTACACCAATGCAATGGAGTCAAGACGAACATGCTGGCTTTACGACCGCAAATCCCTGGATGAAAATTAATCCCAACTATGAAACGATTAATGTAGAATCTCAGCAGAATGATCAAGATTCTATCTTAGAATACTATAAGACTATGATTCAATTGAAAAAACAATACGATTTATTTACGTATGGGACATATGATTTGGTAAACGCTGATGACGCACAAGTTTATGCTTATACAAGAACTTTAGAGAATGAAACAGCTTTAGTAATTACAAATCTTACAGAATCTGATGTGGTGTTTAAATCTCCGGTATCTGTAAGTCCTCCTTCTCTTGTATTAAGTAATTACAACATGAATGAAGACACAAGTGATACTGAATTAAAACTCTCTCCCTATGAAGCACGTGTTTACGTATTCTCTGCCTAAGTCATACTATCTAATAAAAGAGGACAAAACCAAAATGGTTTTGTCCTCTTTTTTATTATTGGATGCAGTAGATTATATCGCTTAGTTCTGTAGGGGTGCTACATTTAGGCTCTACTGATAAATGGTTTTTAAAAGCTCTTCTTTTAATGGTTCAAACTCATCTTCCTTGCGTGTGTTCTTTGTGACTAATCTCAGGTTGTCAATAAGGTAATAGCAATCATTCTCAAATAGGCTGCAACCGTTTAACCCTTTAACCGTTTGGAAAGCAAATTCCCATATATCATCATGGAATCTCTCATCCATCCCTTTAGCCATTAAAGAAAGCATAGACAAGATTTCAGTAATAATCGTTACATTATGGTGGCTGTATTCTCGTATGTTGGCAAAGCCTTTGTGCAAGTAATATTTAAAGTCTTCCTGACAAAGCATTAGCCTCAGATTACCTTCTTCATCATACAAATATGGAGAGAAGTCAGTAACACTACCAACTTCTTGAAGTAGTTCTGTAATTTGATGAAGAGTGTTCGTAACAGTTAACGGGTCATCATTTCCTAGGGCTCTGATAGCTACTTCAGCAAGTTTATTAACTCCGTATTCAAGGTCTTGGATCTCTGTTTGTTTTTTACCTAGAACAACTAACTTTAAATATTTCTTTTTATCGAAATTTTCTTTATTTCCCCAATAGCTGAATAACGGCGTGTTACACAGTACAAACTCCCCTATACGCGGGTGAAGTTCTATAATTAAACGGTCTTCTTTTGCCTTATGAATGAGTCGTTGGAAATCTGCTAACTGAAGATAGCCAGAGCTTTCTGCATTGACTACTACCCCTTGTTCAGAAGGAAGTTGGGCGGTGGACTCATTTGGATCTTTTCGAAATGGTTGTATCTCTTTCATCAGAGAACTTTGAATAATACTCTTTGAATTCTCTTTCATGCGTGCGGTAATGTTGTGAACTTGTAGCCAAGTGGTCGTGTGGTTAATGAAATACACAAATGTAATGGCTGCAAGAAAGACGGTCGCTATGGAGAGAAACGGGATAGCTAGAAGATATTCTACATCTTCATTAGATACATATAGAAAGTTTAGTAATACATAAATAAAACTACCGTTGAAGATTCCCATAACGTGTTGGGTATTTCGATCGCTTATGTAATTTAGGAGCATTTTAGACGAAAACTGCCCGCTAAATGTAGTAAGTGCAACCAAGATCGAGTTAATCGTGAAGGCACTAAGCGTTAAAACTCCTCCAACTAAGGAACCTATAAGGGTCTGAGTTGTACTTGCGCTAAAGGCTACTAGTTTAGGGAAATAAGATGCTATATCTAGCTTATAATCCAATATAAAGGTTATAGCAGAGAGGCATATGGAAGCTATAATATACCACATGGGCATAAACCAAAGTGTGGACTGTAATTCATTCTTTCTTTCGCGTTTTGACATTGTTAAATATCTTTTTAGTATATAGAACATCCATTCGTACTCCTTTAGTGGTTATATCTATTATTTCCTCAATGTCGACTTTGTTAATCTAAAAATAATTAATTGACGTAAAATTTTTATGATACTAGCCCAAATGGAAGGGGATTGTTCGAGTGTGCAGGAGTAAGGTTTAGGTTGAAGTGTTAGAATATTAAGAATTAAATTATATTTATTAAAATCTCCTTTCCATAATCTTCATAAATCGTTCTGAGAAGAAATCAGACCTCATGAGACGTCAAAAGAAGTGAATAAGACTAAATGGAACCGTTTTCATTAACTATTTCGCCTCTTTGCACCCCACTTAATCGAAAGCCCTTGCATATATTTTTTTGAATGTTACGATAATCTTCGTTGTTACAAAAGCGAAAAAAGGGAGCGTGTTAAAGTAGTGACACAAACAATTGCTTTTTTAGGAGCAGGATCTATGGCTGAAGCGATGATTTCAGGTATGGTTCAGTCAAACCAAGTCACTCCGAGTCAAATTATCGTATCAAACCGAAGTAACACGAATCGTTTAAACGAGTTGAAATATAAATATGGCATTCAAGCGAAAAAGCGTGAAGACTTAGATTTTGCAACGATTGATCTATTTATATTGGCAATGAAACCAAAAGACATTGATTCTGTATTGGAATCTATACGGCCTCACTTATACCCACATCAAACCATCATTTCTGTCTTAGCAGGAATTACAACTTCACACATGGAGAGTCACTTACCTGATAAGCAACAAGTGATTCGAGTCATGCCTAACACTTCTAGCATGATCGGGGAATCTGCCACGGCGATAGCGCCAGGAACCCATGCCCCTAAAGATCGAGTTTACCTCACTAAAGCATTAATGGAATCCTTCGGAGAAGCTTACATCATCGATGAGGATCAGATGGATATTTTTACAGGGATTGCCGGCAGTGGACCTGCTTATTTCTATAATCTTATGGAGCATATTGAACAAGCGGGCATAGAAGCAGGACTTGAAGGAGAACTTGCGAGGTCTATCGGTGCGCAAACCATACTTGGTGCAGCTAAAATGATTCAAGAAAGATCAGAGAGCCCTACTGAGTTAAGAGAAAATGTGACATCTCCTAATGGTACCACAGCAGCTGGGCTAGAGGAGCTTGATCATCACGGTGGCGGAGAAGCCATCGCGGCAGCAGTTAAAGGTGCTACATCTCGTTCAAAGGAAATGAGCAAACAGATGAAACCAACCCTAGTTGCAACAAAATAACATGAAACAAACTATTGAATTGCAGGAGGAACGTATGATTACAGAAACCGAATCGAAACGTATCGTCATTAAAATTGGAAGTAGTTCTCTAACGAGTATGCATGGGGAGATTAGCCGTCGGAAACTAGAAAAAATAGTAGACGAAGTCGTTCGTTTAAAAGATGAAGGCCATGAAGTGTTGCTTGTATCTTCTGGTGCAGTAGCAGCTGGGTATCGAAAGCTGGGTTGTTTAGAGCGACCAACAGATCTTGCAGAGAAGCAAGCTGCAGCCTCTATTGGCCAAGGACTTCTTATTGAATCCTATTCTGATTTATTTCTTTCACACGGTTATGTAGGATCACAGATACTCATTACAAGAAGCGATTTCTCTGATGAGGACCGTTACAATAATGCTAGAAGTACGATAAACGTTTTACTTGATCGAGGCATTATCCCAATTGTTAATGAGAACGACACGATTACGATGGACTTTCTGAAATTCGGAGATAACGACACGCTATCTGCAAAAGTAGCGGGACTTGTAGATGCAGATCAGCTTATTATTCTTTCTGATATTGAGGGACTGTATAATGAGAACCCAAATGATAATCCAGACGCAAAACTTGTAGAACAAGTTCAAGAGATCACAGATGAAATTGAGGCCTCTGCAGGAGGATCAGGAAGTTCGGTAGGTACAGGGGGCATGAAGTCTAAGATTGATGCCTTTAAGATTGCGATGGCTTCTGGGATCGCTTCTTTCTTAGGGAAGGCTTCGACTGCGAACATCGTTTATGATGCAGTTCATCATAAAGCAAAAGGTACTTACTTCACTTCTAAACCAGACACGACCAACCTTAATCAAAAGAAGCAGTGGATTGCCTTTAATTCTGGACCAGAGGGTGAAGTCATTATTAGCATGGATTCTAAGGATATGATTGTTCAACAAAAGAATAGCTTACACCCTGCACATGTAACGAAAGTTCATGGTGATTTCGATAAGGGGGCAGTTGTTCGTGTTATTGATGTCTCCGGAGAAGAAGTAGGTCTTGGTGTTGTGAACTATTCTTCAACAACCTTTAAGTCCTTTATTGGTCAACCGATTGATCGATTATCTAAATATAAACAAGCAGCCGTGGAACGTGAAGATTTTGTATGCCATCTCGATTTTGCATTACCTGTAAGTGTTTAATATAGAGGAGGAATAGATACATGATTACGAAAGAACAAACGAATGTAGAAGCACAAGCCATTCAAGCAAAGAAAGCATCAAAGACACTTTCCATCCTAACTACAGAGGAAAAGAATAAAGCATTACATGCCATTGCAGATCAAATAGAAGCGAATTGGGAAGAGATCCTTAAAGCAAATGAATTAGACCTTATCAAAGGTCGTGAAGCAGGGTATGAAGAAGCGTTTATGGACCGTTTATCTCTTACAAAAGAACGGGTGTCTGAATTTGCAAATGGTCTACGGGAAGTGGCTTCTCTTGATGACCCTACTGGTATTGTTCAATCAGACTGGACACTTGATAATGGACTTCAAGTACAAAAAGTGACTGTCCCTCTTGGTGTGATTGGCATGATTTATGAAGCTCGCCCAAACGTTACGGTAGATGCAACAGGGCTTGCTTTAAAATCAGGTAATTCTATTGTTCTAAAGGGAGGATCTTCAGCGATTGAATCAAATAAAAAAATCGTGGAAGTCATGAAAGAAGGGTTATTGAACACAAGAATTCCTAAGGATGCCATTCAATTTATAGCCAGCACAGATCGTAAAGCCACTAATGCTTTGTTTACTATGAAAGAACATATTGATGTATTAATCCCTCGTGGAGGTGGGTCTTTAATTCAAGCAGTTGTGAACAATGCAACGGTTCCGGTACTAGAAACGGGAGTTGGGAATTGTCACATATACATTGATGAAAGTGCTGAGGTTGATCAAGCCATCTCAATCCTTATGAATGCCAAAACCGATCGACCTGCTGTATGTAATGCGGTAGAAACCGTCATCGTTCATGAAACATGGTTGAATGCCCATAAAGAAGCGCTAATACAGGCTTTACAAGAAAATGGAATATCTGTACATGGCGATAAATTGGCTGTTGAGGCCATACCAGGTGCAACAGAAGCGAAGGAAGCAGATTGGGCAGAAGAGTATTTAAGTAAGCATATCGCGGTGAAAGTTGTAGCTGATGTTATAGAGGCAATTGAACATATTGAAGTGTACGGTACGAAGCACTCAGAAGCGATTATTTCAGAAGATCTTCAAAATGTTGACCTCTTTATGAAACTTGTAGACGCCGCAGCTCTTTATCACAATGCATCAACACGGTTTACCGATGGTGGGGCGTTAGGATTTGGTGCAGAAATTGGCATTTCAACTCAGAAGCTTCATGCCAGAGGGCCAATGGGGCTGCCGGCCTTGACGACAATTAAATTTCAAATGAAAGGCACTGGGCAAGTCCGCTAGATCAATTTACAATTAAAAGAAAAGCTGTATATTGATATAAAAAGGAAGGGATCTGATTGTATGATTGGGTCCCTTTTATGTTTGTTGAGCTAGCATAGGGTTGATATAATGGCTAATAAATTTTAAAAGGAGAAGGATATAATGAGGAGGATGGTATGCTTTGGAGACAGTATTACCGCAGGACATGGATTTACTGAATCCCCATTAACGAAACAACTTCAAGAAGAGTTAGGGGATCTGGTTATTATTAACAGTGGCGTGTCAGGTGATACAACTGAAGATGGGATAGAGCGATTTGAACGAGAAGTTTTAGCTCATAACCCCTCAATGGTAACGATCCTCTTTGGTTCAAATGATGGGGCGGATCATCGCAAGGTATCACTAACACTGTTTAGAAACAATTTATTACATATGGTAAATCATTTAAAGGCGTCTAGTGTGCTTTTAATTACTCCCCCTGCTGTAGATGAAAAGGTCCAACAAAAACGAACAAATGGGAAGTTACGGTCGTATTCAAATGTTGTTCAAGAAGTGGCTGAAGAAACAGGGGTCGAAGTTTTTGATTTATTTGGAGAGATGTTACAAATGAAAGATTATACATATTTAGTAGATGGACCTGATCATGATGGTCTTCATTTCTCTCTTGAAGGATACGCTCTCTTATCCTCGAAAATTCAAGAATTTGCAGATCGTCATTCATTCATAAATAAGGGTGATGTTTTCCGTTAACACTATAACTGACCTAATTAAGTTGGAGGGATTGGTGTTGAAAGAGCGATTTACTTATCAAACACCCAAATTTGAACCTTATATTTGTGAATTTAAAACGCGAAAAAGAGAACGGGAAGTCATTCAATTTGCCCGTTTCTCTACCAACAACCTGGCTTACAGTACGGACACTTCTAGATTTACTTCTAGATTTTAAAAGCTAACCATTTTGGTTAGCTTTTTTATGTGCCGTAACGGATGTTCAAATGAATTTACTAGTAAGAAAATTCGGTCTTTACAAATTGGTTGAATAGGTCTATTCTGTTTTATTAAGACCGTTTAGAGGGGGAGAGGCATGAAGCAGTTTACATATTCAAAGGCGCTAGAGCGATTGCCTGAGCAATTCTTTGCAAAGTTAGTAGATAAAGTAAAAAGAGCAGAAGCAGGCGGAAAAGAGATGATTAATTTAGGACAAGGAAATCCGGATCAGCCGACACCTCCGTTTGTTACAGAATCTTTAAAGCGAGCCGTTGACAACGAAGTCTATCACAAATATTCTCCATTTAAAGGGTTTCCATTTTTAAAAAGATCAGTAGCAAATTTTTATAAAAGAGAGTACGATGTTGACCTTGATCCAGAAACTGAGGTAGCCATAATGTTTGGAAGTAAAACAGGTCTTGTTGAGGTGAGTCAATGCTTTCTAGATGAAGGGGATACGGCTCTCGTCCCTGACCCTGGTTATCCCGATTATTGGTCTGGGGTTGCGATGGCAAATGCTAATATGGAGAAGATGCCACTCTTTAAAGGGAATCAATTTCTCCCGCAATATGATCAGATATCTGAAGAAACGTTACATAAAGCCAAGTTAATGTTTTTAAATTATCCAAATAACCCTACTGCTGCTACAGCAACAAAGGCGTTTTTTGAAGAAACAATTGATGTAGCCAATAAGCATGATATATGTGTGGTCCACGACTTTGCCTACGGTGCGATAGGTTTTGATGGAGAGAAGCCACTTAGCTTTCTGCAGGTGCCCGGTGCTAAGAATGTAGGTGTGGAGATGTATACAATGAGTAAGACATTTAATATGGCAGGTTGGCGTGTCGCATTTGCCGTAGGAAATAAAAGCGTCATTCAAGCTTTAGAACTCGTTCAGGATCACTATTATGTAAGTTTGTTCGGAGCGGTTCAAGAAGCTGCAGCTGAGGCATTAGACAACGGCGAGGAATCAGTAAAAGAGTTAGTAGAGCTTTATGAAACAAGAAGGAACCAACTTGTAGAAGGGTTTCGTGATATAGGTTGGCGTGTAGATGCTCCACAAGGATCCTTCTTTATGTGGCTTGAGATTCCTGAAGGTTTTACTTCTGAATCTTTTGCTGATTACCTTATAGATGAGATTGGAATTGTAGTGGCACCTGGTGTAGGTTTTGGGGAATATGGTGAGGGCTATGTACGGATCGGTTTACTAGAATCAGAAGAACGGTTAAGAGAAGCAATCGATCGTTTTCGTACGCTTTCATTTACCAATCAATAAATTAGGAGAAGCTCACTCATATAAAAGTGAGCTTTCTTATTTATACTTAGTAGCAACTCCGAACTAATTAATAACAAAAAAGAAAACCCACTTCAAGGTAAGGGGTTTTGGGAGTGGCGCTTCTTTACACGTTTTTTAAACTGTTCTACTTTGCGTTGGCATACCCTGAGTTCTTTCCATGTTTGGGCTCGATCTAGTAGATCTCGAAGCTCCCTGTACTCGATTGATTCCTCGTGTGTTAGTTTAATCTTAGGCTTCGGAAAAGGAATCACATCTCCCATGCTCACATCACCTCACTTCTAGGCTGTCCCTTTAGTGTATGAGTGTGGAGGAAGGGAATATGCTTTTTCGTTCATAGAAAAAGCAGCCACCTAAAATAATCGGTAGCTGCCTGGAAACTAGTTTTGAATATAGCGCTCAAATACTTCT
The DNA here is from genome assembly GCF_000770675.1 of Pontibacillus chungwhensis BH030062. Taxonomy (GTDB): domain Bacteria; phylum Bacillota; class Bacilli; order Bacillales; family BH030062; genus Pontibacillus; species Pontibacillus chungwhensis. The sequence goes on along the minus strand of NZ_AVBG01000001.1, from coordinate 520,665 downwards.
CCGAAATCCTTTACCGTGTATTTTTGTTTACTTTCAACTAACCAGTTAAACGCTAACTGATTAATGGATTTAAATTCTTCAAATACACGGTTATCTTTAATATCTGCCCGGTGCAGTGTATTAGAAGCATAATCAAGACTCTGCTTTGTAAACTCGTAATACGCATCATTTTCGCTCATAATCTCAGCTATTTTAAGGAGTGCTTTGTACAAGTCTTTTAACTCTTCGATGTTCTTCTTGTGGACGTCAATGGAGAAATCCTGATTGCCCATTGAAAACTTAACTTCTACATCTAAATCAACAGTACCAGCTGTTTCAAGGGCAACATTCGATATAGTATGTTTGTAATAATCGTAGCGGTGAAGCATACGTTTTTTACTTGTTGCGCTAGTACCATCCAAGTGAATTAAAGCTTTGTTCGTAAAACAATACTCATCAGCGGCAGATTTAATTAGGAAGAAGATTTTTTCCCCGTCTTCATGCATCACATAATCATCAGCATCAGCTTTATCATAATCCTCAGGAAGAATAACTTTACCTACATCACTTAAGCCGAGGGCATCAGAAGCCACCTTTTTAAACATATTCTCTCCACCTTTCTGTCCGAGCTCTGTAAATAACTTAGATATTAGTAGCCAACTTCAACAGAGGCGTTGACGATGTACATTAAGTCGTTTTTGTCTTCTTTTTCTTCTAAATGGATGCCACTTGTTGTAAGCATACCTCCATCCATCACTTCAACTGTAACAGTACCATAAGGAATGGCGCTTCGAACTTCTTCAAGATCTAATTTATCATGATCACAAGGTGCTGCTAGTTTTATGTTAACGACCATGTTGTCTAAAGACTGTTCAGGTAAAATATTCTTAATACCAGGCATTGAATTGGTATGTATGGCGTTTTTCACAGCACGAACAGCTGCTTTTGTGACATTCTGACCGTGAACATCAACGCCCATACCTGTTTCAATAAATACGAGTTGTTCCATTCTATCTCTCCTTTCAATAATCATCCCTATTGTAGCATATGGTCATTGTCTTGTGGCAATGGGGATGAATAGGTCCTTTGCTTGAAAAGTGCTTCGGCTTGCTGTGGGACCACTCGCTTTCCTGCGGGGAGCTGGGAAGCCTCCTCAATCGCTACGCGCTTTGCGGGGTCTTCCCTAGGCTCCTTACCCCGCGGGAGTCTCGCAGTCCCACAGCAAGCCCTGATGTTTAGGTGTTGAACGGACCTCCGCAAAGACCTTAAGCCCCAACACCAATAATTGGCAGGTTTTAGTTAGGGTAATACGGAATAGGTGGGAGGGGAAACTGTGAGACTCCTGTGGGAAGAAGAGTCAGACCGACTAAAACCGTCACATCCTGCGACAACGTCGAACGCCCCCACATCGTGTGGGGCCCCACGGAAAGTGGGTGGTTTCCCGTTATGCCTTATTCTCAACAAAATCAACGGAAAAGAAACTCTATCTATCTCTACCTCAACCAGCTCAAATCCAAGTCTCACGTATAACACGCTTATGTGGAAGATTGAAAAACTAACAAGGAAACGAAAACAGGGCATATAAAAAACAACCAGCCGAGGTGGCTGGTTGTTTTTTATATTGTAGAATGGGTGTAGATTAAATAGCTTGATGCTAAGTAAATCAGCACGATTAAAGTAGAAGGAATAACATACGTTAGTGAATTGGCTGATTTCTTTCGCAAAATGGCGTAAAGAGTTATTGCTATCAAGAGCATTGATCCAGTTATGGAGTATACATGAGCTTCGTTTCCTGCTTGAAGAAGGGGGCCGTCTCTGAAAAAGATATCTGTTCCGGCCAGGATGAGCAGGTTAAACAAGTTGCTTCCAAGAATACCGTTCATCATTAAGGAGTAATTTCGTAATCGTATAGCAATAAATGATGATACAGCTTCAGGTAATGAAGTGCTTGCAGCGATTAGCAATGAACCTACAAATGTAGATCCAAGTCCGCTAATTTGTGCAATGCGATCTCCCGTTACTGTAAGAAGACTTCCGGCAAGGATTGTTCCGATTGCAGCAAGTGCGAAGTAGAGAATGGCTTGATTTAAACTCGTATCTTTAATTCGTTGTTGGTGTCTTGCATTCGCTTCCTCTACGGGGCTTTCTACCTCATTTGAGGTGAACTCTGAGATAATTTTAATGCCAATTAGGTAAAATGCAATTAGAATGATGGAATCGAGTCCAACTCCCCATATGGAATATGGAAGTGAGATGATAAAGGATAATAAGATAATCATCGACATTAATAGGCCAAGTCCTGCTGTTGCAGCATGTTCATTGGTTGAGTAACGCAATAGGCGAGACCTGCGATAATAAAGATCAAATAAGGCTAGTATAAGTACGTTAAATAGGTTGCTGCCTAATAGGTTGCCTAAAGCAAGGTCAGGATTATCGATAGTTACAGCGGTAATACTTGTCGTAATTTCTGGCAAGGAAGTTGCGGCACCAAGTAATAGGCCAATCATTGCACCTGTTGCTGCTGATTTTTTTTCGATGATATCTGCGTAAGTAGATAAGTTTACAGCTAGTAAAAAGGTGATTATAGCAGCTATCGTAAAGAGGATATAGGTCAAAAAAATACACTCCTGTGTTCATTGTAGAATTTATTTATTATGTTTAAGAAAGGTGATGAGTTTCATTGTATGTTGAGATTTGCCACATTTCATTTAGATGTTCAATGTTACTTATACACGCGTTCATTAACTTAGTCTTTCCAGAACCAATTTCTCCTTCTGATAGGACAGATAGTATGGCGTTGATTACAGCACCATGAGCAACCAATAGAATTTTTTTGTCTTGAAATTGTTGTTGAACTTCGTGCAAACCATCAAAAATTCGTTTCTGGAATGGTTCCCACTCCTCTTGGCCTGGATAATCGCGTTCCGGATATCTGGTATGAATTTCTTTAAATGTTAATCCAGATCCTTTACCGAAAGCTCGTTCCTTGAAGTTATCCATCTCCACAAGATCAATTGGCTGGTTAAGATGGTCTAAAATAATAGTGGCTGTTTCTTTTGCTCTCGATAGAGGGCTCGAGATTAATACATCCCAATTGGAATTTTGAAGGTGTAGTCCAGCTTCCTTTGCCTGCTTACGTCCTGTATTATTTAAGGGAATGTCCTCCTGGCCTTGTAAACGCGATTCTTTGTTCCAGTCCGTTTCGCCGTGTCTTACTAAACATATGGTAGTCAAGATATCTAAATCCTTTCTTATGATGAAGCCTGCTTAACTGTTTCGGTTAGGGTCACTATTATTGTACATAACCAGTTGGTCAGGAGCAATGGAAAACATCTCTCGTGTATGCTAGATGATCTTACCATTATAAGTGTTAGAAGGGAGAGTGTTGAAATCATAAGCGATTAAGTCTTCTAATGAATGAACATATGCTCTTCCTGACTCTGCAATCATAAGGTTCATGACAGTATCCTTTTCAGTATAAACTATGATTGGGATACGGTTTGCATAAGCAAACCCCATTTCCCACATCGTGCCGGAATCAGGATAGGGTTTATCACCACTATCATGGATAGCGATCATTACATCAGATTCTAAAATGTGTATCACGTCATTTGAGAATACGGCTTTTCTCCATCGTTCTTCTCCAAATTCTAGAGGTTTGAACTGGTTTTTCATGGGAATGAAGACTTCTAACCCCTTGATATCTTGTAGAATCTCAGCAATTTCTCGTACCCTATTACGTTCTTCTTCGTTAAAAAAAGGACCTGCTAAGAAAACTTTCATTATATAACCACCTTTAGAAAGGAATGAGAAAATGAGAATAATCGTTGTCTCTGATACACATATGCCAAAGAAGGGAGGAGCATTCCCTGAATCTTTCATACAGGAGTTGAGGGAGGTAGACTTGATCATTCATGCAGGGGATTGGAGTAGTATCGAAATATATGAAGCACTTACCTATTATGGAGAGGTAAAAGGAGTTTATGGGAATGTTGAAGAAGATGATATTGTAGAATTACTTCCTGAGAAGTTACTTATAAAGATAGATGGATATAAGATAGGTGTTGTGCATGGTCATGGAGAGAAGAAGACTACTGAAAAGCGAGTGATTGAAGCATTTGAAAATGAGGAAGTAGATCTCATTATCTTTGGCCATTCACACTTACCACTAACAAGATGGGTGAAGAAGACGCTTCTTTTCAATCCAGGCTCTCTAATGGACAAGCGTAAACTTCCTTATGCTTCTTATGGAATTATTGATACCTCAAACGGACTACAATGCACCCACCAATATATTACGTAGAGTGTAAACATAAACTACCCGCTCAATGAGAGCGGGTAGGCATTATTTGAGTAATTTCTTAATAAGTTTTAACCCGTGTTTACGACCAGGGTAACGTATGGAAAGGTCAAACTTTGTCGTTTGCTTAACGATCCCTTTTGAGTGGGTGAAGGCGTCGAAGCTTGCTTTACCGTGATAGCTACCTACGCCGCTTTGACCAACGCCCCCAAAGGGGAGGTGGGGGTTAGCAACATGGAAGAGCGTGTCATTAATACATCCTCCCCCGAAAGATAACTTTGATAAGATTTCTTCTTGTTTCTCTTCATTTTCGGAAAAATAATAGAGGGCAAGAGGTTTCTCATGGTCTCTCACTTCTGCTACAACTTCACCTAGGTCATCGAACGTTAATACGGGTAAGATTGGCCCAAAGATCTCATCCTGCATGACAGCATCCTTCCACGAAATGTGATCTAAAATAGTTGGTTCGATAGCAGTTATATCCTCATCACGCTCTCCGCCAGCTATCAGTTCTCCATCGTTTAAATATTCACTCAAACGATCGAAATGGCGTCTATTGACGATATGACTATATTCCTCATTATAAAGAGGATCTTCACCGTACAGGTCTTTTATAGCCTGTTTTAATTTACTTAGTAATTCGGGTTTAACAGACCGTTGGACATATAAATAATCAGGAGCGATGCACGTTTGACCGGCGTTGGTGAATTTCCCCCATGCAATCCGTTTTGCAGCCAGGTCTAGATTTGCATCTTCATCTACGATTGTTGGGCTTTTACCGCCCAGTTCTAATATGACAGGAGTTAGATGTCGACTTGCTTTTTCCATAACGATTTTTCCGACTGGAACACTTCCTGTAAAGAAAATTAAATCAAATCGCTGTTCAAGTAACTCTTGGCTTACTTCAGCATCTCCCTCTACTACTGCAAAAACGGCAGGATCAAACCATTTATTAACCATTTCCTTCAAGAGAGAAGATGTTTCAGGTGTAAGTTCGGATGGTTTTAGAACAACTGTGTTTCCAGCAGCCAAGGCTCCAATAACTGGGGCGAGCGCGAGTTGAAAAGGATAATTCCAAGGAGCAATTATGAGCGTAACTCCGTAAGGTTCCTGATATAAATAACTTTTAGATCCTGCATGCGTAAGAGGCGTTTTCACCTTTTGAGGCTTCATCCACTCTTTAAGGTTTTTTAGAGCAGAGGTGATCTCGCTATATAAAAAACCAATTTCAGTTGTATAACTCTCAAATTCCGATTTATGCAAGTCCTTATACAGCGCTTCTATAATGGATTGCTCATGTTCTTCAATCATGTTTCTTAGATTGTTTAATTGTTCTCTTCGAAATGAGAAGGGCTTAGTAGATTCTGTGTAGTAGAATGTGCGTTGATGTTGGACTAAATCATGAATCCTCATCTCAAAACCTCCTTAATCTCTCACCTTGAATTGCTTCAGATCGGCAGCGATTTCTGTATTAGAAAAATAGCTCTTTGCTTCATTTAATAATTGTTCAAGATCGTTGTCCTGATAGCGAGAAGAAATGTGAGTTAGAATCAATTGTTGTACCCCTGCGTCTCTAGCAATGCGAGCTGCTTGAGCTGTAGTGGAATGATAGTAATTAAAAGCTAACTCATTTTCGTTTTCAGCGAACGTGGCTTCATGAACTAGAACATCTGCATTCTTTACAAAAGGTATAAATCGCTCGTGATACCTTGTGTCTCCGAACACACAAACTTTTCTACCCTTTTTAGGTGGACCTAAATAATCCTCCCGGTTAATCATCGTTCCATTCTCTAACATGACGCGGGGATGGTCTTTAATTTGCTGGTAAATTGGTCCGGGTTGAACGCCCATTTCTTTCAATCGCTCTACAAGCAGTTCACCGGGTTTATCTTTTTCTTCAAAAGCATACCCATAGCTTAGGATCCCATGGTCTAACTTCTTGCAAGAGATTACAAATTGATCATCTTCATAAATCTTACCTTCTTCGATTTCATGGATATGGATATCGTAGGTTAACCTCGTTGAACTAACAGAGAGTGCTGTTTCGATAAATGTTTTAATACCGCGTGGGCCATATATTTCTAAAGGTGTAGTACCTCCTTGAAAAGACCGGCTTCCTAAAAAACCCGGCAATCCGAAAATATGATCGCCGTGCAAGTGTGTAATAAATATCTTATCAATTCTTCTTGGGCGAATTGATGTATTTAAAATTTGATGCTGTGTGGCTTCGCCGCAGTCAATAAGCCATGTGCTCCGTCTTTCTTGTAATAACTGTAAAGCGATGCTTGTGACGTTTCGTTTCTTCGAAGGAACGCCTGCGCCTGTTCCTAAAAAGATAAATTCCATGATGGTCCTCCTACTCTATGCAATGCTCTTCAACTTCTGCAATCAATTGTTTTAATAAGTCTATTCGTTCCTCAATAGTAAGATAATAGTACCGTTTTGTTCCTTCTTTCTCAATGGATACGATACCTGCATCACGTAGAATCTTCAAATGGTGAGATACTGCAGGTCTTGAAAGGGGAGACTTATCGGCAATTTCATTTACGCTTAAACGTTTATGTTGGTCTAACAATAGTATGATATCCTGTCTGGCCGTATCCCCTAATGCATGAAACGTTAGAGTGTTGAGGCGAAATAACTTTTCAAATTGAGTAGACATGATTCCATTCCTTCTTTCTGTTCATTAGTTTAAAAGTTTAAACGAAAAGGTGGGTGGAAGCAAGTTTTTATTTCACGATTTCAATATCTGTTGGTTAACTGAATATCGATGCTTTATTATCTTGATTAAGCCAAATAAAAAGGAGTATGAAACTTTTTTTGTTTCATACTCCTTTTTTAGTTGAAAGAGAGGTGGATCCGTTCTGATTACATCCAACCTCGTTTGTATTGCACTGGACCTTCTAATTCGACGCCGAGTTCATCAGCAGCCGCTTTCGGCCAATAAGGGTTTCGGAGCATTGCACGAGCTACGAAGATTAGATCTGCTCTTTCGTTACGAATGACTTCTTCTGCTTGAAGGCCAGAAGTAATCATACCAACTGCGCCTGTTGCAATAGATGCTTGGTTACGTATTTGATCTGCATATTGTAGCTGATATCCAGGATATACTTCTGGACGAACTGGTACAACGCCACCAGAACTACAGTCGATTAAATGAATCCCGAGAGCTTTCATGCGCTCTGCATAGTAGAGAAAATCATCCATTTGGTTGCCGTTATCATCGTGTTCATTAGCTGAGATGCGGACGAAAATCGGACCATCCCATGCGGTTTTCACTTCTTCAATCACTTCTTCTAAGAAGCGAAAGCGTCCATTACGGTCCCCGCCATATTCGTCAGTGCGCTTATTCGTAAGGGGGGATAAGAACTGACTAATCAAATAACCATGTGCTCCATGTAACTCAATGATATCAAAGTGCGCTTCTTTGGAACGTCGAGCAGCTTCCTTGAAGGCTTCAATCGTCCGCTTTATATCATGATTGGTCATTTCGGTTGGTGTTTTCATATCTTCTTTGAATGGGATGGCGCTTGGTGCAAATATTTCTTGCTCCAATATCGCCTTACGTCCAGCATGTCCTAATTGTATGGCAGATCTTGCTCCATGGCGATGGATTCCTTCGTTGATTTGTTGTAATCCTACAATGTGATCATCGCTCCATATGCCGAGGTCTTGTGGAGAGATTCGGCCTTCAGGTAATACTGATGTCGCTTCAATCATAATAAGGCCTGCTTGACCTGCAGCGCGGCTTTCATAATGAGCTAAGTGAAACGGTGCTACTTTTCCATCTTCTGTGTGTGAAGAATACATACACATTGGGGACATAGCAATACGGTTCTTTAATGTCACTTTTCCGAATGTAATAGGGGAGAATAAACTAGATTCCATTGGAAATGGTGCCTCCTTTATCGTTATGTAAGAATGAATATATTATTTCATAATCAAGGCTTCTTTACTTGTTTAATGCTTGGATTTTAATTGTTCCTTATGAGCATCTTTTAATTCTTTTAAGGAATAGAATGTTCCCCGCCACTCAATTCCACCTCTTTTTATTGTGAGTGATACGGCTCGTCCAATTGTATAGATGAACAACAGAGCAGAGTAGGGGAGGGTGAGCGCATAAATTGTCTTAAATTGAGTCAGTTTCTTAGTGGTTATGGCCATTAAAGTACACATAAGTGTTATAGCAATAAGACTGAGTGCTCTATTAGTATATGTTGAAAATAACAATGTTATAAAAGGAAACACTTGAGAAGTAAACGTACCTATAACGGCAACAATACTTAATAGAAATGAATAGTTCAAACCAGCAAATGTGTTCTTTTCTAATCCTTTAATTGCTTCTTGTAAAGAGGAATACCATTCAACTGATATGTCTTCCATACCTGTAGCGAGACGCTGCTTATATCCCAGGGATTTAACCTTTTGTCCTAGAAATAAGTCATCATCAGGTCGTTTGGCAATCAATTCATGAGTTCCTATCGCTTCGTAGGTTGGTCGCTTTAACATATTGAACGCTCCGATCCCCATTCCACCTTTCTGGGAATGGTCATTATTAGCCGTCCAAGGTCTCTTAAAGAAGCCAAATCCAAACATAAAATAGGATATAAAAGCTTTTAGTCCTTTACTTTTTGTTACTAAATTAGGAGCAACAGTAAGGTGATCAGCTTTCTCTTGTTCAAGAAACGAGAGTGCTCGTTCGATGGCGCTCTCTGAAAATTGAATATCACCGTCTGTAAAAACAATTACGTCACCTTCAGCTTCTTGATACCCTTTATAGAGTGCGTGATTCTTACCTAACCAACCTTCAGGAAGTGTTTCAATGGTGATCGTTTTTACTTGAAGCGGTAATTTATTCTCCCATTTCTTCATAATAGAGCCCGTGTTGTCTTCTGAGCGGTCATTTACGGCAATAATTTCAAGGAACTCGTGTGTTTGTGATGCTAATGATTGAAGCGTTTTGTCAATAGCACATTCTTCATCTTTGGCGGCTACTATTACAGACACAAATTGCTTTGAACTTTGCCTTTTAATGTTCCTGAGGTCTTGAATAGAGCGTAATCCCCTCCACCCATCCCAAAGAGCGAAGGCCCAAAACATAATGGTTATGAACAAAAGAAACGTCATTTTTTACCTCCGATCTTATGAGGTTAACCATATCATATTTTTAGACAAGTAACGATGTTCAATCGTTCTGTTTAGATTATCTTAAAACTTCCTCCATATAAAAATATCTCCTTTTGTGTGGGGGACCCAAATCAAGCTATAATAAAAAGGTTAATACTATTACATAAAAGCGGTGGTAAGAATGATCATCATGATCGATAACTATGATTCATTTACGTATAATTTATTTCAATATATTCAAATGGCTGGTTATGAGGTAGAGGTCTACCGAAATGACCAAATAACTATTGAAGAGATTGAGGCACTGACTCCTGAGGCCATTGTTCTCTCTCCCGGTCCTGGAACTCCTATGGAAGCGGGCATTTGTTTGTCCATTGTTAAGCATTTTTACAAACAAGTTCCTATACTAGGGATTTGTCTTGGGCATCAGGTTATTGTAGAATCCTTTGGCGGATTAATTGTGAAAGGAGATCGTCCCATGCACGGGAAAGTAACGAACATCCATCACGATTGCCAAGGAGTATATGAGGGGTTACCGTCACCAACTTCTGTGACGAGGTATCACTCATTGGTCGCACAAGAAAAGGCGTTCCCGAATGATCTCATAGTGACTTCGCGTTCAGAAGACGGGGCTATTATGGGGGTTCGTCACAAAAAATACCCAATCGAAGGTATTCAATTCCATCCTGAAGCGATCCTTACAAGCCTGGGGTATGATATGTTACAGAACTTCTTTGCGGTAAAGGAGGTTGCTTCTTCATGATTAAATTTCAATTTAATTTTGCAGATCAGCAAGGTGTTGTTGAGCCATATGTATTTACGAATCCCGAATACGTTATTGAAGCAAATGAAGTGCAAGACATTGAGCCTGCTTTTAAAAGGATAGAAGAGGCAATTGAGGAAGGGATGTATGTGGCTGGCTATGTATCCTATGAAGCAGCACCAGCTTTTGATGAACGTTTTAAGGTTGCATTGAATCCTGATATGCCTTTACTGAAGATGGGGGTTTTTCGAGATACTAGCGCAGTCCCCCTGGCGTCAATTACAAACGGTTATGAAGTTTCTAACTGGAAACTCCAATCTAATTATACCGAGTACCAGAGAGGGATTCACGCCATACATGAGGCTATTGAAAAAGGGGACACGTATCAGGTGAACTATACAGCTCGTTTAAAAGCTGAGTTTAGTGGAAACGATCACGCCCTATTTAATGTTTTAGCCCATAATCAACGATCGTCCTATAGCGCTTATTTACATTTTGACGATTACTCGATCCTGTCTGCCTCTCCGGAGTTATTCTTTCGCAAAGATGGCGGGCTTCTCACAACAAAGCCTATGAAAGGGACGGTGAAGAGAGGGAAAACAACTATAGAAGATGAAGAATTGAGGCAGCACTTATCTCAGTCAGAGAAAGATCGTTCTGAAAACGTAATGATTGTTGACTTGCTTCGTAATGACCTTGGTCGTATTGCTAGACCGGGAACCGTTAAGGTACCTCGATTATTTGAGATAGAAACGTATCCAACCGTCCACCAAATGACTTCTACTGTCCAGGGGGAAATAGCCCAAGAACTACCTTTTTTTGAGGTGTTTCGTGCTTTGTTCCCGTGTGGTTCGATTACAGGAGCTCCTAAGATCCGGACGATGGATTATATATCTTCATTAGAACAATCACCCCGAGATGTATACTGTGGAGCTATTGGGATGATCACACCAGATCGAAATGCGGTCTTTAACGTTCCTATACGTACCGTTTGGATTGACCACAATTCCAGGATCGCTACATACGGTGCTGGCGGAGGAATAACGTGGGAATCTACATCAAAAGGGGAATATGACGAACTTTGGGTAAAAGCTAAACTTCTAACGGAGAAACGTCCCTCTTTTCATCTTCTAGAAACCATTCGTCTGGAAAATGGTGATTATTTCCTAATTGAGAAGCATCTGAAGCGTATGAAATCTAGTGCCACCTACTTTCAATACTCTTGGCCAGAGACATCTATTCATGAAAAATTAGAGGAAATAAAGGGTTGCTATTCAAACGGCCTTTACAAAGTAAGACTTTTACTAAATAAAGAAGGCGAGATCACGAGTGAGGTTGTTCCAGAAAAAGAGCTTTTACGTGCTGTGAGGTGTAAGATAGCGGAAACATCGGTTAATGAGGAGGATCCTTTTCTATATCATAAAACAACTCATAGAGATGTATACAACGAGCACAAGGACTCTGAATATTATTCTGTTCTCCTTTTTAACAAAAGAAGAGAGCTAACAGAATTTTTGATTGGAAATGTTGTTTTGCTTATAGATGGTGATTATGTAACACCACCTATAGAGAGTGGGTTATTATCTGGTACGTATCGTGAATATTTAATTGAGGAAGGTGTCTTACACGTGCGTACACTCTATAAAGAAGATTTAGAGCGTGCTAGTGAAGTATGGATGATTAATGGTTTGAAGAAATGGGTGAAGGTTGATCTAGTTCACTAAAACGTTAGACAAGGGGTTTGAAATTTGGCATAGTAGTGTCGAACAAGATTTTAAGAGACAGGAGCGAATAAATGGATATTATTTGGTGGCTTATTATTATTTTAAGCTTTATTTTCAGTTATGTTGGATTAGTTTATCCCGTTTTACCAAGTCCGTTATTTCTGTGGATCAGCGTACTTGTGTATCAATTCGCTGTAAATGGTAATGAATTAGGCTTATGGTATTGGATTACGATGGTTGTGTTAACTATTGTGCTACTTATCTCTGATATTATTATAAACAGTAAAGCTGTTAAGCACTATGGGGGAACAAAGTGGGGGGAACGCATGGCTGCGATTGGTGTAATCATAGGCTCATTTGTATTCCCGCCTTTTGGTGTAATTCTTGTACCGTTTATTTTCGTTTTTATTACTGAATATATTCAGAAAGAAGATTTGCAAGTAGCTCTTCAGTCATCAAAAGGAGCTATTATTGGATTTCTTGGAGGAACCCTCGCAAAGTTCATTATTCAAACGTTTATTATAGGTTGGTTTATTCTTAACGTAACCCTTTTGTAAAAGGGGGACGCAACAACAAAAAAGCAGCTCTTCCCGGAAGGGGAGGGCTGCTTTTTTGTTGAGAAGGTCAGCTAGATGTATATAAGCCGCCGTTAATATGAATGAATTGACCTGTCATATAGGACGAGTCATCAGAGGCAAGAAGCACATAACTCCCAACGTGTTCAACGGGTTGGCCTGGGCGCCCCATTAAGGTATTTGTTCCGAATTGATCTACTTCCTCTTCTGGGAAGGTCGCCGGAATAAGAGGGGTCCAGATAGGTCCTGGTGCTACACCGTTTACTCGGATGCCGCGGTTTACAAGTTGTTGGGCCATAGACCGTGTGAAGGCGACCACGGCACCTTTTGTAGCTGTGTAGTCGACTAATTCAGCGTTTCCTGTATAAGGGTTGATGGAAGCTGTGTTGATAATAGCGCTCCCTTGTTTTAAATGTGGGAGTGCTGCTTTTACCATATGGAACATGGAGAAAATATTTGTCTTGAACGTGCTTTCTAATTGTTCTACTGATATATCTTCGATTGATTCTTTCGGATGCTGTTCTGCTGCATTATTGACTAACACGTCAAGTTTGCCAAATGTGTCTACTGTTTTCGCTACAATATCACGGCAGGTTGCATCATCGCCAACATCACCTGGCAGAAGTAAAGCTTGGGCGCCTTCTGCTTCTACTTTCTTCTTGGTTTCTTCTGCATCTTCGTGTTCATCTAAGTAAGAAATTGCGACGTGAGCCCCTTCTTTAGCATAGCCTATGGCTACAGAGCGACCAATTCCACTGTCTCCTCCTGTGATCAACGTTACTTTTCCTTTAAGTTTATTCCCGCTCTTATAGTCTTCGTCCGCTTGAAGAGGGGAAGGATTCATTTGGGCTTCATATCCTGGCTGACGTCCTTGTTCTTGTTTACGTGGTCCATCTTGCATTAAATCATCGCGATTCATATAGAGTCCTCCTTATTATGGCGCAAAACTATTTTAAGGTTCGGAGGTACTATTCCACTTGTAACCAGTTTGAAACTTTGATAGCGATATCTTTTTCTTTTTTGATAGAATCAGTTAATTAGGGTAGTCATATGTATGAAAATAAGGACTAAATCAGATCTGATTTAGTCCTTATGTGAATATTGCTATTCATGATAATAGAGTGGGAAGGTCGGTTTTAGTATCCTCCATACCCTCCGTAACCATATCCTCCATAATAAGGATATGGGCCTGGGCCGTAGCCGTATCCATAGTATGGTGGATAATACGGATAGGGAGGGCGAGGTGCTAAGAGGGCGCTGCCTACAAGCCCTCCTACAAGACCGCCAACAAAGGGCCCGCCGAAAAATGGACGCCCAAATCCAAAAGGACCTCCAAATCCAAAAGGACGTCTTCCTATAAAGATTCGTTCATCTGACCTGTATATATTATTGTTCTCATAGTACGGGTGCGTGGAATGTGAATAACCGTTGTAATGCATAAACATTTCCTCCTCCTTTATCTTCTCCGGTTATAATATGCTGTTTTAGCCTTATGTGGGTCTTTGTTCCAAGAGGAAATTTGAAAATAGGCACTTGACCTTGTGTTACACTGAATACAATATGGATTCCCGGAGGTGATGGAGGTGAAGGACTTTCATTGTTGCGCTACATGTGTTCACTTCACGATCATCAAAGAAAAGAGGAAATCGAAGCGATTCTGTGAACGATTGGGCTATGAAACAGACCCCAAATGGAAGTTTAATTGTTGGACACCAAAAGAACACGTAGTCACTTTAATGAAGAAAGATCAGAAAGAAAACCGTTGATTAAATACGAGATGAGGATCTCAGCTTATACTTAAGAACAATAAAGAAGGCTCAGAGTTTATATAAACTCTGAGCCTTCTTCGTGTTAATTTACTTATTACATATTGATAACAGTAACTTTATCGCGTACAACGGACAGAAGGCTTTCGCGAATTCCTTGTACACCAAGACCTGATGATTTTACACCTAAGAATGGGAAGTGATCCGGACCGCGGGAGGTTTTACCGTTCAGTTGAACAGTGCCGACTTCTAGTTTGTCTGCGATACTCATCGCGTTGTCAATATTCTTTGTAAAGATACTCGCTTGCAAGCCATATTCAGATTCGTTTGCAATCTGAATAGCTTCAGACTGACTCGATACGCGGATGATTGGAAGAACAGGGCCGAATGGCTCTTCCCAAGCTACACGCATGTCAGTTGTTACGTTGTCTAGAAGAGTAGGGTGAAGAAGGTTACCTTCACGTGTGTCGCCTGATACAACTTTGGCTCCTTGCTCTTTCGCATCATCAATTAAACTTTGAACATAATCTGCGCTCTTGTTATCAATTAATGGGGTTATATCTTTATTATCCTCTGGCATACCAACAGAAAGGCTCTTCACTTTATGGGCTATACGGTCCACAAGCTCATCTGCAATTTCATCTTGAACTAAAACGCGCTTAATGGCAGTGCAGCGTTGACCAGAGTAACTATATGCACCTGCTACAATTTCTTTTGCTGCTTTATCTAGGTCTGCATCTTCAAGGACAATTGCTGGGTCCTTACCACCAAGTTCAAGAACAAGAGGTACCATAGAAGAAAGCTTGGCAATATGGCGACCTGTACTAGTTCCGCCTGTGAACGAGATCATGTCTACTCTAGGGTGTTGAACTAGGAAATCACCAATTACAGAACCGCGTCCTGTTGCGACTGTTACAAGTTCTTTCGGCAGGCCAGCATCGATTAAAGCTTCCACCATTTTAATACCACTAATTGCACCTTGAGTAGCCGGTTTAAAGACTACACTGTTCCCTTGAACAAGAGCTGGAGCAATCTTTGAAGCAGAGAGGTTTACTGGGTAGTTAAATGGACCAATGGCTAAAATTGTGCCAAGTGGAGCTTTTTCAGCTAAACCTACTTTAGAACGAGAACCACCTTTGAATCCGTCTCCACGTTTTACTTCGCCGTTTAAGCGATAAGCATCTTCTACTGTGTAACGAATGTAATCAACAGTACGCTCTACTTCAGATACAGAGGACTTCTTGTTCTTGGCTACTTCTCTCATAATAGCCGTGCCTATTTCTTCTTTACGTTCCTCGAGGAGATCTGCCCATTTGTTCAAGATTTCGCCACGCTCTTGTACTGAACGTTCTGCCCAAGCTAATTGAGCTTGTGATGTATTTTCAATTGAAGTATTTAACTCTTCTTGAGATAAAGAAGGTACGCTTCCGACTAATTCTTTATTGGAAGGAGAATAAATATCAACAGTAGCGTTTGATTCGCTTACATTCCATTCTCCGTTTAGTAATGTTTTAATCATTTCGTTTGTAGTTGTACTCACTTGTAAAACTCCTTTATGGTTCAGTGTCTACTTCAGGTAGTTAAAAATTTTAATAATTCTTTACTAAGATGCTTCACTGTAAGTTATTTTATAATTGATTAAGGAATATTGCAAAGCATAAACACTGATATATCAATGAAAGTGCTTTCTCAAACGTATTTATTAGTAAAATATGTAATATCGTTCTAATAAATGTATTGTATGCGTTTTCTGTATATTTTCTAAAATACTTAAAATAATTAACAAGATTAAGTCAAATAAAAATAAGTGAGCTAAAAGCGCTCACTTATTATGGTTTGTGTTTATGTAAATATAATTCTCTGTATTCAATGGCAGAATGGGGAACATCTGTAAAGATGCCATCCACCTCTAGTTTATAGGAACGCATTAACCTCGATGGGCGATTAATCGTGTACGTTCTAACGGGGAGATGGAGACGCTTTGCTTCTTTAATTAATCCTCTATTTAACGCGTTATAATTTATGTGCAGCGCGTTGGCTTTTGTCTCTTCAATAAGGCTTTGAAGATCTTTCGGGCGTCTGCTTGTTAAACAAGCGCATTCAATCTCTTTTGATAATCGTTTAAAACGTTTAATGCTTTTAGGGTTAAAGCTCGAAATAATAGTTCTTTCTGCAACTCCGTAATGTTTTATAAGCGCAAGTACCTCTTTCTCAATATCTTTATAATCAATAATGTTGTTTTTTAATTCAATATTTAGAGAAAGTGATGTATTTGAAATCCATTTCAGAAACTCTTCTAAACTGAGAAGCCTTTCTCCAGTGTATTTTTCATTAAACCACTTACCAGCGTCTAGCTTTGTTAATTGCTCGTATGTGTAATCTTTCACATAACCTGTACCGTCAGTAGTTCGATGTAATGTTTCATCATGAATTAAGATAGGGACATGATCCTTCGTTAATTGTACATCTGTCTCAATCCCATCTGCCCCCATCTTTTGAGCTAGGGTGAAAGCGGCCATTGTATTTTCTGGTGCCAGTTTACTTGCACCTCTGTGAGCAAATATGGAAGTTTCCACTACAGCACCTCCTGAATGAAATAGATTCCATATTGATTGTGTTCCATCCAGTTGTAAAAGTCAATTTAGTTTCTGTGAAAGAATGTATTATGATAAGATAGCGTAAATATCTGAATAGTGAATAAATATTTACCCAAATAGGGGAGGAGTGGGATCATGTCAGATTGGAAATCAAAGCAGCAGCTTGTCGATCTACTCTGTCAATTAGTTGAGTACCCAAGTATTACTGGAAGTGAAGCAGAAATAGCCCTAGCTGAGCATATACATCAGCGTTTTATGGAAAAACCATATTTCAAAGAACACCCAAGCCATGTAAAACTCCATCCTTTACCAGACGGTCGTGAATTAGTGACGGCACTTGTGAAGCAAGATGATACACAGGATACAGTCATCTTACTAAGCCACTTTGACGTGGTAGGTGTTGATGATTTCGGATCTAAAAAGTCATTAGCTTTTTATCCTCGTGGTTTAACAGAAGAATATGAGCGAATAAAAGAAGAGCTCCCAGAAGCTATACGACATGATATAGAGAATGGTGAATGGCTTTTTGGTCGGGGGATAATGGACATGAAAGCTGGTCTTACCCTGCATATGTCTATGATTGAGCGTGCCATGGAAGGTGAGTTTAAAGGGAACCTGCTCCTTTTAACCGTCCCCGATGAGGAAGTTAACTCTTTAGGAATGCTTCAGGCACTTCCTGCATTACAAGAAATTAAGAAACAAGAGAATTTGAATTATAAAGCATGTTTGAATGGAGAGCCGATGTTTAGTCAGTACCCTGGTGATCCACGTCAATATGTGTATTCAGGGTCAATCGGAAAGCTTTTACCTGGATTTCTATGCTATGGAAAAGAAACACATGTTGGAGAACCTTTCGCTGGCTTAAATGCGAATTTAATGGTGAGTTACCTCTCGCAAGAACTGGAATTGAATGAAGCATTTATTGAAACCGTAGGAGAGGAAACAACTCCTCCCCCTATTTCTTTAATGCAACGGGATTTAAAAGATGAGTATTCCGTGCAGACTCCTCAAGCAGCCGTGGCTATGTATAATGTCCTTTACTTAAAGCAGTCAAGCAAAGACATTCATAATAAGTTACTTGAAGCCGCTCATCGGGCAAGTAGCCAAACGAGTAAGCATTTTAATGCAAAAGCGCGAGCGTTCTTAAAGGAGAAACCAGGAATTCATATACCAGAAAGACCTGTTCGAGTTTTTACGTATGAAGAGTTATATGATGAAGCGGTACAGCGTTTCGGGGAAGAGGAAGTAGAGAGAAGAAGGAATCTTCTTATTAGTCAAAGAGAGACAGGGGACCGGGAATTCTCAACTTTATTAGTGCAAGAACTCGCTTCATTATGTAAGGACTTAGCGCCGATGATTGTGTTATTTTATAGCCCTCCGTTTTACCCTTCTGTATCTTCAAAAGAAGATAAGTATATCAAAGATACGCTTCAGCATGTTAAGGATTACACAGAAGACAGATTTAAAATCAAGTTAGAAGAAGTGGAGTTCTTTCCTGGATTATCAGACCTTAGCTTTATAGGGCCTCCAACTTCTGAGACAAAATTAAATACACTTCTCGAGAATATGCCTTTACATGGAAATGGGTTCGAATTATCAGATGAACGGCTATCAATGTTACGGATGCCCATTTTAAACGTAGGCCCAAGAGGTAAGGACCCTCATCAGTGGTCTGAACGTTTGGAGCTAACCTACAGCTTTGAACAATTGCCAGAGATCATTTCTGAAACCATTCATACTTTATTGAAATCTTAGTTTAATTATTTTTCAGATCGGTATAAAAAAGTCCAGCTCAATAAATTGAGCTGGACTTTTAAGTTTATTTCCACATATCTCCGTCAAAGTAAATGCCGGTGTCTGGTCCGATTGGAAGACCAACCACAACCCAAATGATCAGCATGATTAGCCACGCAATAAAGAATGCGATGGAGTATGGAAGCATAGTAGAAATTAGCGTTCCGATACCGACGCGTTTATCATACTTTTGAGCAAATGCAATTACGATGGCAAAATACGTCATTAGTGGTGAAATAACGTTTGTTGTTGAATCTGCAATACGGTAAATCAATGTCGTGAATTCTGGGCTGTATCCAATACGCATCATGATAGGTACGAATACAGGCGCCATAATGGCCCATTTTGCTGATGCGCTTCCCATAACAAGGTTAATGAGAGAGGCGACAATAATAAATAGAATAACGACGCGGAAATCATTGATTCCTGTGCTGTCTAAAAATTCGGCACCTTTAATGGCTAAGATGCGTCCAAGGTTTGTTTTAGCAAAGAATCCTACAAACTGAGCTGCGAAGAAAGAAAGAACAATAAAGGAACCCATTGTTTCCATTGTTTCGTTTAACTGATTCGCTACATCTTTGTCGTTTTTAATATTCTTCGTAACAATTCCGTATACAAGACCAGGAATAAAGAAAGCCAAGAATATGCTCGGGACAAGATTGAAGAAGAATGGTGACATAAGAACATCTTCATTGTTTCGTAGTGGGGACCACTCAAATGCAATCAGTAAAGACAATAAGCCTAACGTAACAAGAAGAGATAGGAATGAAAGAATAAGTCCTTTTTTCTCTGCTTTTGTTAAGTAATTAATTTCTTCTTCGACTTCCCCTTGGTAATTGCCAAGACGAGGTTCAACAAAACGATTTGTCACCCATGTGCCGACTACTGTTAATAGAACTACAGAAGCTAACATAAAGAAGTAGTTCATTGTGTATTGAATTTGACCAGCGTACTCAGGGAAGGCAGAGTTTTTAACAGCTTCAATGGTCAAATCAGCGAGCAAAGGATCTAGAGCTGTTAACGATAAGTTTGCACTGAAACCTGCTGAAACACCGGCGAATGCTGCTGCTAGTCCTGCTAATGGGTGGCGTCCAAGACCTGCGTATAGGACAGCACCTAAAGGAACAAGAACAACGTAACCAGCATCTGCTGCCATGCTGGACATAATACCAGCAAATACTAGTGCAGCTGTAATCATAGAACTTGGTACAGATGTAACAAGGCCACGAAGCATAGCGCTGATCAAGCCAGAACGTTCTGCAACGCCAATACCAAGCATCGTTACAAGAACTGTTCCCAGTGGTGCGAAGCCTGTAAAGTTCGTTACAAAGTTCTCAAATATATACTGAATTCCCTCTGAAGACATTAAGTTGAAGACGGTAACTGTTTCTCCCTTAATAGGGTCCTCTACCGTCACGCCAATGGCTGCCATAATTCCTGAGACTACAATAATGAGTCCTGCTAATATAGCAAAGAGTGTTGCTGGGTGGGGAAGCTTGTTCCCGACGCGCTCGATGACGTCGAGGGCCTTTGTTACCCAACCGCGTTTTTGAGTATCCTCCATAGTTGGATCTCCCTTTCTTTTTCTTGTGATTTTTCAAACAATTTAATTTATCGTTTTGAGTACTAAAGAAGTATAGAAAAACTTATGACCGTTTTAAAGGGATATCGTAAAATACGCAATTCCTCGAATTTTGCCAAAAGTAAAAAAATAAACACTACCATTTTTATGTAAGAATCAATTTCCACTCCACATGTACAAGTGTAAGGCTGATGTATGTATTCTTTACCGCATCAACGCATTGGTGTGGTGACGAATGTTGCTCATTATAGAAGAGTGACTCTTTTATCTTTATCGCACTGGTGTGGACAAGGAAATATAGAAACTCATGCAGTAAAAGGTAAAATATTTTTTTTATTTTTTCTATTGCGCAATGTTAGTGTTTCAAAAAGAAGACGTGTTCATTCCCTTTTTCCTCCATGTTCATGACAAATTTGATTGGAAAGGGTACAATAGAATAAAAACTGAATGATCATTCAGTGTGTGGGGGTTTCTTTATGGTACAAACTACAGATAAGATTTATCAACTCTCAATTCCAACGCCTTTCGCAGTAGGCGATGTTCATACGTATTTATTAAAAGGAGAAATGCTAACTTTAGTTGATGCAGGAGTAAAAACAGAAGAGGCCTGGGAATCTTTAAAATCTCAATTGAATTCGCTTGGCTACAGACCAAAGGATATTAAGCAAATTGTTCTGACGCACCATCATCCTGATCACATAGGTTTAGTGGATCGTTTTGATCATTTGGAAGGGGTTTACGGGCATGAAGATAATAGAAATTGGCTTGAAAGAGATGAAGCATTTCTTACTCGTTTTCAAACATTTTTCCATACGTTATATAAGCAGTTTGGTGTAGATCAATCTCATGAAGCGTTTTTTAAGCATTTACAAGATCCGCTTAAATATGTAGCGAAGGGGACCTTAACTCGGCCTCTTCAAGAAGGTGACAGTATACCGGGACATTCAGATTGGGTTTGTCTTGAAACACCAGGTCATGCAGAGAGTCATTTATCGTTTTACCGGTCTGCTGATCAGTCTATGATATCTGGGGATCATTTACTTTATCACATTTCATCTAATCCTTTGTTAGAACCGCCTCGGAATCCTGGGGGAGAACGACCTCGACCGCTTGTCACGTATCAAAAGACGCTTGAAAGGTGTCTACATATGGATATTGGAGAAGTATATCCAGGTCATGGTCCAATTTTTGCTCATCCGGAGGAGCTTATTAAAGAACGTTTAAATAAGCAACGCTACCGCTCCAATAAGGTCTATCACATGCTAGAAGGAGGCCCTCTTACTCCATTCCAAGTATGTAAACAGTTATTTCCAAAGCATATAAAGAAACAATTTGGTTTAACGATGTCTGAAACTGTAGGTCAACTTGATCTCCTGGAAGAAGAAGGGCGTGTTCGTGTACACTTAGAAGATGGAGTCTATTATTATGAAGCAAAATAGGTGATGTATGTGACAAACACGCTAAACAGCAAAAAAGTTATTATTACTGGCGCCTCTAGTGGAATAGGTGAACGTCTAGCTTGGCATGTGGCTAAACAAGGAGGAGTTCCTATTTTACTAGCACGGCGAGGGGAACGTTTGAAGCAAATGATCGAGCAAATAGAAAAGGACACAGGAGTTGCAGGGTATGCGGATTCATGTGACTTATCGGACCGAGCAGATATTGATCGAGCATTTCGTGCGATCAAGGAAACAATAGGAGATGTAGATGCTTTAATTAACAATGCCGGATTTGGGATTTTTGAATCTGTGGAGATGACAGAGCTTGACCAATATGAATCAATGTTTCAAGTCAATGTGCTTGGTCTGATTCAATGCGTAAAAGCAATACTTCCTTCTTTCGTTTCACGCGGAGGTCATATTGTCAATATCGCTTCCCAAGCCGGAAAGATGTCCACCCCTAAAGCATCAGGCTATGCAGCCTCAAAACATGCGGTTTTAGGATTTACAAACGCTCTTCGGTTAGAGGTGAAGTCTAAAGGCGTATTTGTAACGGGGGTAAACCTTGGACCTGTACGAACCAACTTCTTCGACCAGGCAGACCCTGAAGGAAACTATCAAAAATCCGTAGAACGATTTATGTTAGACCCTGACACCGTAGCGCAAAAAGTGGTGAAGCACTTGTTCACCCCAAAACGTGAAATTAATCTCCCCTCTTGGATGGAAGCCGGTTCAAAGCTTTATCAACTCATGCCGGGCCTTACTGAAAAACTCATGCGCAAACAATTTGAGAAGAAATAAATCCTCACACCATGTGAGGATTTTTTTATGGAGTGAACTGTCTCTGTGGGGTGATCAAGAAAGGGCGATGAAGGCTCGAAACTGAGAGGCTTCCCAGCTCGCCGCGGAAAGCGAGTGATTTCCCGAACCACCTTATCCTCAATTTGAGCCAACGGAAGCATTCTCTCAACTTCGAGTCCTCCGCGTAAGGGGGCTTATGTGGAAAAAAGGGGGGATGTCGAAAAAAGGAAAACATCACCACTTGAAAAAGAGAACAAACATTCGCATAATAAAGGTAACAGATAATGCGAACAAACATTCGTTTCGTGGTAGGAGGGTGTCGTATGAATGCGGTGATTGATTATCAATCGTTTCCAAAGCGTAGTATTTTGTGTATTGATATGAAGAGTTTCTATGCCAGTTGTGCAGCTATTATGAAAGGTTTAGATCCGATGAGAACACATTTGGCTGTGGTGGCGGATTTGAAACGGCCGGGGAGTGTGGTGCTCGCGGCTTCTCCAGCTCTAAAAAAAGACTTTGGTATAAAAACAGGAAGTCGGTTATTTGAAATTCCCGATGACCCAAGAATCCATTTAGTCTCTGCTCAGATGAGGCTTTATTTGCATATCTCTACGGAAATTACACGACTTTTTAATCGATATGTACCAAAAGAAGCCATTCATACGTATAGTGTGGACGAAAGTTTTCTCGACGTAACGGGAACGGAGCGGTTATGGGGGGATGCAAAAGAAGTAGCTCGAATGATTCGAAAAGAGTTGTTCGAAACGTTCCACCTTCAATGTGCAATCGGCATTGGTCCAAACATGCTCCTTTCAAAGCTATGTCTGGATTTAGAAGCGAAGAAAACGGGAGTAGCTCATTGGGGATATGAAGATGTAAAGAAAAAGCTGTGGCCTGTCTCTCCTTTAAGTGAAATGTGGGGGATTGGATCTCGAATGGAGAAGCGACTCAATCGATTAGGGATTACAACTGTCGGACAGCTCGCTACCTTTCCTCTAGAGCAACTTGAGAAGCGGTTTGGTGTAATGGGAAATCAACTTTATTATCATGCCAACGGGGTAGATCTCTCTGAGCTTGGGGCACCGATTATGCAGGGGCAGATCAGCTTCGGGAAAAGCCAGATTCTCATGAGAGATTACCCAGATCCGAAAGAAGTGCGATACGTAATCTTAGAAATGTGTGAAGAAGTAGCAAAGCGAGCACGTGCTTACCGTAAAGCCGGTCGAACAATTAGTCTTGGACTCGGATATAGTAAAGATGAAGGGGGTGGAGGATTTCATCGTTCAAAATCGATTGCGTCTCCTACTAATATTACGACGGAAATGTATGATGTGTGTATGCAGTTGTTTGACGAGTTTTATTCCCATCAGACAGTTCGGAAAATTTCTATAAGTCTTTCGAGTATTACAGAAGATGAAGCTATGCAGCTTAGTTTGTTTGAGCAAGATCGTGATAAAAAGAGGGACCTTGGTTATGTTATGGATGAGATTCGGAACAAATATGGCAATGATGCTCTTTTACGAGCCGTTTCCTACACAGAGGCTGGAACTGCAAAGCATCGTAGTAAGCTTGTAGGAGGTCACTATGCAGAATAAGAAAGGGGTTGTTGTGAATATTCGCGGCCATACGACTGTCATTTATTAAAATGTAGAAGTCGCTCCAAAAAAGAGCGCATATGGACTTGTACTCTTCTTTGGGCGACTTTGATTTTAAATTATGCTTCCTTAAATAAATCTTTTTCAATAAGAGATTGTTTAATCGCTTCTTCATTAGTTCCTTGAACATCAAATTCGACTGTTTGGCCTGGTTGTAAGGATACCGCTAACACCCCAAGGAGACTTTTAGCATCCACTACCCAGTGATCTTTTTTTAATAGTACTGTATCTTCGTACTCGCTTATGGTATTAACAAAAAGACTTGCTGACTCTGCAAAGATTGGTTTTTTCACTTGCAATTTCATCTTTATCTCCTCCTAAAATCTTTTCTGTTTTCTTTATCATAATTATGCGTTTAATAGGCTATACCCTTCTTTCGGAAAGAAATATTCGTATTTTGTATAGTACGCACAAAATTTAAATCTGGGATGTAGGCGATTTATACAGAACAATCGAAACTCTTGCTCAACATGTTATGATTTTATAAGATGAAAAGAGATAAGAGGTGGTAGTAAAATGAAATTAACTATAATGGACGAAGCATTAGAACAGTTACGGTTATTACAAATAGAAGGTCATCCTATCTTACGTCTTTATTATGATATTGAAGGTTGTGGATGTGGGGTGAATGGCGTTCGTATTATGTATTTCACAAATGAAACGACACAATATGATGAAGTGGTAGAGAATGATCAGTACAAGATCGTTATAGATGAACAGCAAAAAACCTTTTTCGAACCAGAGATGAAACTGGAATGGACGGGACGTTTGTTCCGCTTAAAGAGTCCGAACCAAATGCTAAATGCTTCGTTATCTTCTAGAGTTATTCAAAAAGGAGTGGAGTTTGTTGGGTAAGAAAAGGCGGGAACACGAGGAAGAAGGGACATTGAAAGACCTTCTTCAAGATGATCTTGTTAAGCAGCTTCAATCTAAAAAAGCAGATCTAAAGAAACAAGAAGAAAAACGTAAAGAAGAAGAAAAACAAAAGAGAATCGAGGAACGAAAACAACGTGAAGCAAACAAAAGCTTTGAAGAGCTATTAAATGATAGCAGTCTCGATTGGGAAAACTTTAAAAAGTAACCGGTAAATACGTGTTTTTATTGTGTAAAGATGTGGTATTATAAAAGTAGAAAGCATATAATAAAAACGACCACAGCTGCAACTGTGGTCGTATGATCTACGTTCTCTCTACTTAAGAGGATCGGCCCATATGAATAGACCTCTCCTGCATAAACGTGTGAAGGGAGGTCTATTTTTTATGCTTTAATAACTCTGTTACAATTTTCACAACAAAGCTAAGAAGCGAAAGGACGAACATACCAAACGAAAACATCACCATGATTACTTGATATGCGTCGATAGGCATCACCCCCTTCCGGATAGGGGTTAGCCGACCACCCTTGTCATATAGAGAGACGAGATCTTTCCTAATTATACCATAATTATGGTGTTTGTCGTTAGTACATAAGAACGCTAGTGGTTTCCTTTGAAGTGGGTCAAAGGAACGAACCCTCCCTTTCCATTTGCCGAGGTGACTCTTCTGCATAAGCTCCCTTATGTGGAAGATTTGAAGTTGAGAGAATACTTCCGTTGGCTCAAATTGAGGATAAGGTGGTTCGGGAAATCACTCGCTTTCCGCGGCGAGCTGGGAAGCCTCCTCGTTCGCTACGCTCTCTGTGGGGTCTCCCCGAGGCTCCTACTGCCGCAGGAGTCTCGCAATTTCCCGAACCACCTTTGCCATATATAGAGGGAACGGAAGCATGCTACATAAGGGGAGGGGATTGTTGAAGCTCTGCCATGCTTGAGCTGCGGGGCCGTTCTACAACTTCTGATAAGGGGTATCTGGGGAGCGGGGAGACTCCTGCAGGAGAAAGAGGTCGACGAGACCCCGGAGCGAACGAAGTGAGTGAGGAGGCTCGACAGCTCGCCTGCGGAAAGCGAGTCGTTCCCCAGACACCCCTAGCTCCCAACTCATAACGGCCCCAACCCTACTAACATGTCTCGACTTCGAGTTTTTAGGGTTACTGATCTTTAGTTGAGTAAACAAAAGGGAAGTCCTTCTCATCTTTAAAAAGGATGAATAGGCTCGAAATGGTTTTAATTCGAGGGGAAATGGATAAACCAAGAGAGCATTCTATTTTGAGGAGGCAAAACGATGAGTACATCTTTTACTCAACAGTATATAAATGGAACATGGAAACAGGGTTCTAGTGAAAAAACCGTAGAAAATTATAATCCATATTCAAACGAATTAATTCAAACGATTCAGTCAGCAAATGTAGATGATTTAAATGAGGCATATGATTATGCTGAGAAGGCACAGTCTGGTTGGGCATCATTAAGACCTGCGGAGAAGCAAGCTTATTTTGATCGGTTGCTTAAGATTATGAATGATCGAAAAGAGGAAATCGTTGGATGGCTTGTTAAAGAATCGGGGAGTACAAAGGTTAAATCACAAGTGGAATTTCAAGCAGCGCTCGCGATTGTGAAGGAAGCCAGTTCTTTCCCAACTCGTATGGAAGGGACAATCCTGCCGTCAAATGTTCCTGGTAAAGACAACTATGTTCACCGTTCTGCAAAAGGAGTAATCGGCGTAATTGGACCATGGAACTTCCCGTTTCATTTAGCACTTCGCTCTATAGCGCCAGCCATTGCAACTGGAAATACGGTTGTGGTTAAGCCAGCTTCTGATACACCAGTCACATCTGGTTTATTAATTGCAGACTTGTTCCATGAGGCAGGATTCCCGGAGGGAGTCATTAATGTATTAGTGGGACGAGGCTCTGAAATTGGCGATGCATTCGTGGAACATTCAACCCCTAAATTAATTTCCTTTACCGGATCCACTGAAGTAGGTAGTCATATTGGGGAGTTGGCTGGTAAACATCTGAAAGACACTGCCTTAGAATTAGGTGGGAATAATGCAATGCTCGTGTTAAAAGATGCGGATATTGACCGGGCTGTTCAAGCGGCTGCGTTCGGTAAGTTCTTGCATCAAGGGCAAATTTGTATGTCTCTAAATCGTATTCTTATTCATGAGAGCATCTATGATAAGTTTACAGAGGCCTTTAAGAATAAAGTAGAGAGCCTAAAAGCAGGAGATCCTGCTGA
Source organism: Pontibacillus chungwhensis BH030062 (assembly GCF_000770675.1). GTDB lineage: Bacteria > Bacillota > Bacilli > Bacillales > BH030062 > Pontibacillus > Pontibacillus chungwhensis. The sequence goes on along the minus strand of NZ_AVBG01000001.1, from coordinate 493,451 downwards.
TGATGATACAGTAGTCGGGCCTGTGATTAACCAAGAAGCTGTAGAGCGAATTCAAGAAGACGTTGAAGAAAGTGTAAATCAAGGAGCGAGAAAGTTATTAGGAGGGAAGGTAGAAGGTAACCTTATGCATCCAGTGGTGTTGTCTAATGTGACGAACGATATGCCAATTGCCAAGAATGAAATTTTTGGTCCAGTGGCTGCACTAATAAAGGTGAAAGATGAAGAAGAAGCTATCCAGATTGCTAACGATTCTCCTTATGGCTTAAGCGGATCAATCTTTACAACCGATCGGTACCGTGGAATTGAAGTTGCCAAACGTATTGAAACGGGAATGATCCACATTAACGATCAATCCGTTAATGATGAAGCCCATGTTGCATTTGGTGGAGAGAAACAGTCTGGGATTGGCCGATTTGGCGGAGAATGGGCTATAGATAAATTTACAACTGTTAAGTGGATTAGTGTTCAATCTGAGTATAGGGAATACCCTTTTTAATAACTGTTCACAATAGATGAAGATCGTTCTCCATCTCTAAAATTTGAATGTCTACTAACAAAGAAGCTCCTCGCACTATGTGAGGAGCTTCTTGAAATTAGAATTGTTTTTTAGTTTAGCGGTGTTTTTGGTAAACATTGGGTCTCGTAATCTGTTGAAGCTGCGCATATACATCCTTTGTTAAAGGAGGTGCTTCTAACATAGAAAGGTTTCGTTCTAATTGTTTAATAGAACTTGCTCCAAACACAGCAGTTGAAACAGTAGGATCTTGGAGGACGTATTGCAACGCTAAAGCTTGTAATGAGCGTTCGTCAGAAGAATGGCCTAATAAATGCTCGATCATATGTTTCACTTCTTCTTGAGAATAGGATAAGTAGCCTTCCTGCGCCTTTTCTTGAACTTTTTCGAGGCCATTATTACTTAGCATCCCTTTAGCCAATGGACCTCTGGCCAGTACGCTAATTCGATTTTCGTTAAGCAAGTCCAGAATTTCTTCTTCCGGACGTCGGTCTAGTAGGCTGTATTGCATCATGACACTCACAATATTTGAACGCTTAACATATTCTCGGATAACGTTCGGTCGGATTGAAGAGATTCCGTAGTAACGGATGAGACCTTCCTGAACCAATTCGTCAAATGCAGCTATAGTTTCGTCAATTGGATCATCAATCGTTCCACCGTGTAATTGATAAAGGTCAATATAATCTGTCCCTAAACGATGTAAACTATTTTTTACCGCGTCTTTAATATAGGATTTGGAAGGATCCCAATACCAATCTTCTTGCTCTCGGTCAAAGTGGTTACCTCCTTTCGTTCCTAAAATAACTTCATCTCTTTTTCCTTTTAAAGCTTTACCGACAATCTCTTCATTACGTCCAAAGTTATATAAGTCTGCCGTATCTAAGTAATTAATGCCTGCGTCTAGCGCGCGGTTTACGATGTCTGTCGCTTTCTTTTCATCTGTTCCTAAAGTCATGCAACCCAATCCAATTTCTGATACCATCAAATTAGAGGAGCCTAGTTGTCGTTTATTCAAGATCTATCATCCTTTCTGTTTAAGGTAGTTTCATTTTAAAAGGGTCCTTTGGAAGACTCAACTGTTACACCTTTCCCTAAAATAGGGTAAGTTAAAATATCAATACGTTACAACTCTTGAGAGGAGCTATATATTCATGAAAAAATTCGAAGAAAAAACCGTACATACAGAATCAATCTATAAGGGGAAGGTGATTTCCCTTCAGGTGGACGATGTTTCGTTGCCTGATGGAAATACATCGAAAAGAGAACTCATTAAACATCCTGGTGCCGTGGCTATTATCCCTATTACTCCAGAGGGAAAGATGGTCTTTGTTGAGCAATACCGAAAAGCGTTAGAGCGCTCAGTGGTTGAGATCCCGGCTGGTAAACTAGAGCCAGGAGAAGGTCCTGATGAGACAGCAAAAAGGGAGCTGGAGGAAGAGACGGGGTATACTACAGAGTCCCTTGAGTTTGTTACCTCTTTCTCTACATCACCTGGTTTTGCGGATGAAATCGTTCATTTATATCTTGCGAAGGATCTAAAGAAAGCAGAGAACAAATTAGATGGAGATGAAGATGAATTTGTTGAGTTGATCGAAGCATCATTACAAGAAGCAGAAGAAATGGAAAGAGAGCAGAGAATATGGGATGCGAAAACAGCTTACGCCCTTCTTTATGTGAAGCTAAAGGGTTTAATGTCATAATGCAGTCTTATTTTGCAGATCTTCATGTTCATATTGGAAGAACCATTTACGGAGATCCGGTTAAAATTACTGCATCTGACAAGTTGACTCTTACAAATATTGTGGAACATGCTGCTTATCAAAAAGGATTAGACATGGTAGGAGTGATAGATAGCCATGTACCTGATGTGCAGGCAGAGATCCTTCATCTTATTAAAGAAGGGAAAGCGACTGAGCTTTCAGAAGGTGGTATACGTTATGGTCCTTTAACGCTTCTTTTAGGTTGTGAGGTGGAAGTATACGATGAGCACTGTCAGGGGCCGATCCATGTTTTATGTTATTTTCCGACTATGGAAGCTATGCAGCGCTTCACGGTTTGGCTTAGCGAGCGTGTGACGAATATAACGTTAAGTTCTCAACGAATGTATGGACCGGCAAGGGACCTTCAGAATTATGTGAAAGCTGAAGGAGGGATATTCATTCCGGCTCATATTTTTACTCCTTTTAAGAGTTTGTATGGGAAGGGGGTTATACAATCTCTTGAAGAAGTATTTCATCCCCAATTGATTGATGGTGTAGAACTTGGTCTAAGTGCAGACACCACGATGGCGGAAGGGATAGAAGAACTTTCTCCGTACTCTTTTCTAACAAATTCAGACGCCCATTCGCTTCCTAAAATCGCTCGCGAATACCAGAGTATTAAAATGGAACGATGTACGTTTAAAGAATTTGTGCTCTCTCTTCACGAATTACAAGGGAGAAGGATTGTTGCTAATTATGGAATGAATCCTTTACTTGGTAAATATTACACGACCGTTTGTAATGCGTGCTTACAGGACCCCGGGAATTGTGACTGTGAGGAAGCGGCTGTGGTAAAAGGAGTGGCAGACCGGATTAGTGAGTTGACAAAGGAGGGGGGATATAAAAGAAAGAGGCCTCCCTACATCTATCAAATCCCACTAGAGTATTTGCCAAAACTCGGGCCAAAAACAATGAAAAAGTTATTAAAAGCCTTTGGTACAGAAATGAATGTTCTTCATCATTGTTCTGAGAAAGACCTTGAAGAGGTTGTACCATCATCATTAGCTTATACAATTGTAAGAAATCGTTCAGGACATGTAGCAGTTGAAGCGGGTGGTGGAGGTACATACGGAAGAATAAAAAAAGAGAGATAGAAAAGTATCTCTCTTCTTTGGTCTATATTAAGAGAATCCTTCATAGAATACCTAATAACTAGAACAGATCGCTAGAAATGGAGGATTCTTATGTACGCCAAAGGATACGCCGCCTCTCAACACGTTCGGGAAAATGCTAGTATATATGTATTTACTAGCTTGCTATTTTTAATAGGAATCGTTTTTGGAGCTGTAATCGTAAATAGTATGAACGTCATTCAGAAGCAGGATTTGTTTTTTTATCTTGATCAATTCTTTGAACAAATGATGGGTGGGACGGTAAGTGACGCCCAAAGCCTTTTAAAGAGTAGTTTCTTTTACCATATGAAATATTTGCTACTTATTTTTATTCTGGGTATGTCAGTGATTGGGATGCCGATTATTTGGATCTTGTTGTTCATGAAAGGCATCGTAGTTGGGTTTTCAGTGGGTTTTCTTGTTAATCAAATGGGATGGAAAGGGTTGTTCATGGCAGCGGCTTCGATCGCCCCTCAAAACTTGATTATCATTCCTGTCTATATTATGGCAGGAAGCATTGCGATGATTTTCTCTTTTACATTACTACAAAAGCTCATGGCCAAGAAAGGGCATCAGCCATTATTACCTCCTTTAATGAGATACGGCGCAATCTTTGTTATCTTGTTTGCGGTGCTTAGCATTGCATCCATTATAGAGTCTTATGTATCGCCTGGTGCGTTAAAGGCTGTAGTAGAATTTATCTATGGTCATTAAAATTTTTAGGTAATAATCATTCTAATTAATAGATTGTAATGAATATAATTTGACACTTTCTCTGTATCTGCTTATAATGAAAGGTGGATATACGAGGGAGGGACCAGTCATGGAACAACGCATAGAGAAAATAAAAAAACAGCTCCATTCCCAGAGCTACAAGCTAACGCCGCAGCGTGAAGCAACCGTTCGTGTTTTGCTCGAACATGAAGAGGATCATTTAAGTGCAGAAGACGTTTACCTCCTCGTAAAAGAAAAAGCACCTGAAATAGGACTTGCTACGGTTTATCGTACATTAGAATTATTATCTGAATTAAAGATCGTCGATAAAATCAACTTTGGAGATGGAGTCTCTCGCTACGATTTGCGTAAAGAAGGGGCGGAACATTTTCACCACCATCTAGTTTGTGTGGAATGCGGTGCTGTTGAAGAAATTGAAGAAGACCTGCTAATCGATGTGGAGAAACGGGTTGAAAGCGATTGGGGTTTCCAAGTTAAGGACCACAGACTTACGTTTCACGGCATCTGTAAGAAATGCCAGGTTGTAACAGTAAAATCATAATGTGAGAATGCCTTTTTTCCTGTTGGAAGAAAGGTTTTTTATTTCTTTGTAGTTCATTATCATATATAACTTTTGGTAACATCATTGATTTATACATTATCGTAGACAAAACATGACAATCCGTTTATTTCTATTTACAAATGAAAAGAAATCGGTTACTTTTATCTTGTGTTTCTCTTTTTTTACTAGATTTCTCGTATATTTTACCGAATTTCTGGCATATCTTGTACTAAAGGACATAAGCACTAAAGGAGATGTGCGGATGCGTTTAGTACAACTAATAAAAGATACAATAAAAATCTTCGTGATTTTTACAGCGTGTACTTTGTTATTTTATTTTGGTTTACGCATGATGAATGATGAGTACGAACAAATTCATCGTTATGATGAACCTGAAGGTAAAGCTGTTAAAGTATTTCAATGGGAAGAAGAACAAATTGTAGATCGTTTATCGATCTTTTTCCGGTTAGGGGAGTAATGGTTCATGGAAAATGAGCGTAAAGATTTTCTTCATTATCTAAAGATTGAACGAGGGCTGTCTCATAATACCCTCATGTCTTACGAAAGAGACCTTACTCAGTATGTCACCTTTTTACAAAAAAATACTGAAGTTTCGGGTGTTCATATGATTACTCGTACGCATATTATGCAGTACCTGCACCATTTAAATGATCTTAACCGTTCTCAGTCTACAATCGCTCGAACGCTTTCTTCTATAAGGGCCTTTCATCAATTTCTTGTACGTGAACAGCTAGCTCAGTCAGATCCTAGCTTACATATTGAAACACCAAAGAAAGAAAGAAAGCTTCCGAAGATCTTATCTATGAAGGAAGTAGATGCTTTGTTGGCTATGAACGCGAAAGATGCTTTATCGATTCGTAATAAAGCCATGTTAGAAATGCTTTACGCTACAGGGCTACGAGTTACAGAACTTGTATCTCTAAAAGTAAGCGACCTTCATTTGACAATGGGGTTTGTCCGATGCTTAGGGAAAGGTTCAAAAGAGAGGATTATCCCACTTGGTAACATGGCTAAAAATTCAGTGGAAATCTATTTATCTAGTTCGAGATCTGAACTCGTAAAGCACAACCAAACAGATGAATTATTTGTTAATCATCATGGTCGACCATTGTCTAGACAGGGGTTTTGGAAGATATTGAAAGCGGTTGCGGGTGAGGTAGGGATCGAAAAAGAAATTACACCTCACACATTGCGTCATTCTTTCGCAACGCATTTATTAGAAAATGGAGCAGATCTTCGAGCTGTCCAAGAGATGCTTGGACATGCTGATATCTCTACCACTCAGATTTATACGCATGTATCAAAAGCGAGACTAACAGACATTTACCGCTCTTACCATCCAAGAGCGTAATTTTTTCCAAAAAATTGATGTCTGACATCATACCACTATCCCTGAGCTGAATAGATTTGTTCAATAAGGGAATGTAAAACTTTATAGGAGGGATCGAATTAATGGAACAATATAAACGTGTATTTTTAATCGTATTAGACTCAGTAGGAATTGGTGAAGCACCAGATGCAGAACAATTTAATGATAAGGGCGCTGATACGTTAGGACATATTGCCGAGCATATGAAGGGGCTTAATATGCCGAATATGGGCAAACTTGGCCTTAGCAACATCCGTTCTCTACAAGGGATTGAGCCGGCAGACAAGCCGCTAGCCCATTACACCAAGATGCAGGAAGCTTCTAACGGGAAAGATACAATGACAGGCCATTGGGAGATTATGGGCCTATACATTGATACGCCATTCCGCACATTTGAAGAATTTCCAAAAGAATTAATCGATGAGATTGAAGAGCGAAGCGGACGTAAAGTTATTGGAAACAAACCTGCTTCAGGAACAGCTATTCTAGATGAACTAGGACCTGAACATGTAGAAACAGGAGCTCTTATTGTTTATACATCTGCAGATTCTGTTATTCAAATTGCTGCTCACGAGGAAGTAGTACCTGTGAAAGAACTTTATGAAATCTGTGAAATGGTACGTGAGTTAACGAAGGATGAGAAATACATGATTGGTCGTGTCATTGCTCGTCCGTTTGTAGGAAAAGAAGGCAACTTTGAACGAACTTCTAATCGTCATGACTACGCATTGAAACCCTTCGGTCGTACTGTGATGAATGAGTTGAAAGATGAGAATTATGACGTAATCGCTCTTGGTAAAATCTCTGATATCTATGATGGAGAAGGTGTTACAGAAGAGATTCGTACGAAAGATAACATGGATGGTATGGACAAATTGGTCGAATCCATGGATAAAGACTTTACTGGTCTAAACTTCTTAAACCTTGTTGACTTTGATGCGAAATATGGGCACCGTCGTGATCCGAGGGGATATGGTGAGGCTCTAGAAGCATTTGACCAACGCCTGCCAGAAGTTTTAGACAAACTAAATGAAGATGATTTATTACTTATCACAGCCGATCATGGAAATGACCCGATACACCACGGCACAGATCATACAAGAGAATTAGTGCCACTACTTGTTTATAACAAGCAGTTTGAAGAGGGGAAAGAGTTACCCCTTCGTGAAACATTCTCTGATATTGGTGCTACAGTTGCAGAGAACTTTAATATTAAAATGCCTGAACACGGCAAGAGTTTCTTAAAAGATTTAAAGTAAGGGGAGGGCGTACACATGAACGCAGTACAAACTAAAGAAGCAGCACAATTTATTGAACAAAAGTTATCTGAGCAGCCTACTGTTGGGATGATCCTTGGATCAGGGCTAGGCGTATTAGCAGACGAAATTGAGGATGCTGTAACCATTCCTTATGGTGACATTCCTCATTTCCCGCAATCGACAGTGGCTGGACATAAAGGACAATTAGTAATCGGACAGCTCGAAGGAAAGCAAGTTATTGCAATGCAAGGCCGTTTCCACTATTACGAAGGTTATGACATGAAGCAAGTGACGTTCCCTGTTCGTGTAATGAAACAACTAGGCGTCGAATCGCTATTTGTTACAAACGCTGCAGGTGGTATAAATGAGAGCTTTAATCCAGGAAACCTTATGATTATTACGGATCATATTAATAATATGGGCGATAATCCACTCATTGGTAAGAACGATGATGAACTTGGCGCTCGTTTTCCGGACATGTCAAAAGCTTATGATGTAGAGCTTACAAATCATGCTAAAAATTGCGCAGATCGCCTTGGACTTAAGGTGCAAGAAGGTGTATATGTAGGAAACACAGGACCTTCTTACGAAACTGGTGCAGAGGTGCGCATGCTACGCACGATGGGTGGAGATGCTGTTGGTATGTCAACTGTGCCGGAAGTTATTGTAGCGAACCATGCTGGAATGAGAGTACTCGGCATCTCTTGCATCTCTAATATGGCTGCTGGTATATTAGATCAACCTTTAACGCACGACGAGGTAATTGAAACAACACAGCAAGTGCGTCAGGACTTTTTAAACTTTGTTAAAGAACTTACAAAATCACTGTAAAGGTGAAGACGATACTGGGGGAATTGAAACATGAGAATGTATGATATTATTGCTAAGAAACGCGATGGGCAAGCGCTAACATCAGAAGAGATCACGTTTTTCATTGAAGGATATACGAATGGTGATATCCCCGACTACCAGGCAAGTGCCCTTTGCATGGCAATCTTCTTTCAAGATATGAATGACGAAGAACGTGCAAACATGACGATGGAAATGGTGAAGAGTGGAGATACGATTGATCTATCTGCTATTGAAGGGATTAAAGTTGATAAGCACTCTACAGGTGGTGTTGGTGATACTACAACCCTAATCTTAGGACCACTTGTTGCATCACTAGATGTTCCTGTTGCAAAAATGAGTGGACGTGGATTAGGTCACACAGGTGGTACAATCGACAAACTTGAAGCTGTTCCAGGATTCCACGTAGAAATTGACAAAAGTGAATTTATAGAACTTGTGAATAAAAACAAGGTTTCTGTAATTGGTCAAACAGGTAATTTAACGCCTGCTGATAAGAAGCTTTATGGTCTTCGTGACGTAACAGCTACCGTTAACTCTATTCCTTTAATTGCGAGCTCGATCATGAGTAAGAAAATTGCAGCTGGTGCAGACGCGATTGTGTTAGATGTTAAAACAGGCGCTGGTGCATTCATGAAGAGCTTAGAGGATTCAAAGGCTTTAGCGGAGGCTATGGTAGCAATCGGAAACCATGTTGGCCGGAATACGATGGCTGTTATTTCTGATATGAGTCAGCCTCTTGGGCGTGCGATCGGAAATGCACTAGAAGTTAATGAAGCGATTGAAACACTTAAAGGAAATGGTCCAGATGACCTTACAGAACTTTGCCTTACTCTAGGCAGTCAAATGGTTGTATTAGCAGGTAAAGCTGCTACGTTAGACGAAGCGCGCGAGAAGCTTCAAGAGAATATGGAGAATGGCAAAGCGCTTGAGAAGTTTGCGACGTTCTTAAAATCTCAAGGTGGCGATGAGCGTGTCGTTAAAGACCCAAGTGTTATGAAAGAGGCTTCGTATAAAATTGAGCTTGAGGCCAAAGAAGCTGGGTTTGTAGAAGAGATCGTAGCAGATGAACTCGGCACAGCGGCAATGATGCTTGGTGCTGGGCGTGCGACAAAAGAATCTGAAATTGACTTAGCAGTAGGTCTTTATTTAAATAAAAAAGTGGGCGATTACGTAGAAGCTGGAGAGTCACTCCTTACCATACATGCAAATCAAGAAGATGTAGAGGACGTAAAACAAAAGCTTTACGAGAATATCACAATCTCAAAGAATAAAGTAGAAGCCCCTACTCTTATTCACGACATGGTAACAGAAAAATAAATAGGATCTATTCTTAAACTAGCTCAATGCTTTAGAGCACTTTTATCAAGTGCCTATGCATTGAGCTATTTTTTGTGCGCTATATTACTTTAAAGCACTAAATGGTGCCAGGCACCATTTAGTGCTTTAAAAAGGTAAAGATAAGATTTTTTTGGTTTTCTTGTTATATATTCTGATCCCTTGGAAAAAATAGCTAACATAAAGATTGGAGGGACCTCTATGAAAAAAATAGGTGTCTGGTTCATTTTGATGACAATGATAACGACAATGTTTGCGCCTGTCTCTTATGCGAAAGAAGAGTCAGGTCCAGAATTGGTAGAAAGTGCAAAGTCAGCCATTCTGCTAGAGCGTGATACAGGTGAGATTCTTTATGAGAAAAACTCAGGAGAATCACTTCCTCCTGCTAGCATGACTAAGATTATGACGATGATCCTTATAATGGAAGCTTTAGACGAAGGAAAGCTAAAGTTAAACGAAAAAGTACGTGCAAGTGAATATGCAGCATCAATGGGAGGATCGCAAATCTTCTTGGAGCCTGGTGAAGAAATGACGGTAGAAGAGCTTCTAAAAGGAGTCGCCGTAGCCTCTGGTAATGATGCTTCTGTTGCATTAGCAGAAAGAATTGCTGGTAGCGAAGCGGTATTTGTGAAGCAAATGAATCAAAAGGTAAAAGAACTTGGTCTTACAAATACAAAGTTCCAAAATACCACAGGCTTACCAGCTAATGATCATTACAGTACTGCCCATGATATGGCAGTAATGGCTAAAGAATTATTGAAGCATGAACAAATTACGAAATATACAAGTATTTATGAAGATTATCTAAGAAAAGGTACAGATAACGAGTTTTGGCTTGTGAATACGAACAAGCTCGTTAAGTTTTATACCGGTGTAGATGGCTTGAAAACTGGGTTTACACGAGAAGCTATGTACTGTCTAACGGCAACTGCAAAGAAAGATGATATGAGAGTTATTGCAGTGGTGATGGGGGCTGAATCGCCGAAAGATAGAAATGCTGATATTTCAGCCATGCTTGACTATGCATTTAATCATTACGAGACAGAGTCATTATATGAACGTCATCAACCTGTCGATACCCTTAAAAATATACGAGCGGCTAAGACAAAAGTCGATGTAGTAACAAGCGAATCTGTATCGGTATTGAAGAAGAAAGGTCAAACGATAGAAAATGTAGATGAAAAATTGGTGTATAACAAGAACTTAACTTTACCTATTCAAAAAGGCGAAATAGTTGGGACGCTTACGATTACAAGTAATGGTAAACCGTTATCTAAAACAAATGTAGTTGTAAATGAAACGGTTGAGGAAGCAGGGGTGTGGACGTTATTTAAACGCTCCATGAGTGAATTGGTGAAACAACGCTAAATTTAAGATCTTTACTCGAACTAAGACTAGTTTTGTCACGATGCAGGAAATAGGCATAAAAAAGAAGAAAGACTCATTAACCCATTAACAAGGAGGAAATACCAGTGAGTCTTTCAGTTCACTTTGAAACTAAACAGCATGTCTTATTGGTTCGCTTATCTGGTGAGTTAGATCATCATGAAGCAGAAAATTTACGTAATGACTGGCAGGACATCTTATCAAAGCAAAATCTGAAGCACGTAATCCTGAACTTAGAAGCCTTAAGTTTCATGGATAGCTCGGGATTAGGTGTGATCTTAGGAAGATATAAAGAAGTTAAACAACAAGGCGGCGAGATGGTTGTTTGTTCTATATCTCCTGCTGTACAACGGTTGTTTGAAATGTCGGGGTTGTTTAAAATTATTCGTTTAGAAGAAAACGAAGCGTTTGCACTTGAAACGTTGGGGGTGGCTTCCTAATGAAGAATGAAATGCATATCCAATTCTCTGCCTTGAGTGAGAATGAATCGTTCGCACGTGTAACGGTTGCGGCTTTTATTACACAATTAGACCCAACAATGGATGAGCTTACTGAAATTAAAACCGTAGTATCTGAAGCAGTAACCAATGCTATTATTCATGGTTATGATGGCTTCCCGGAAGGGTTGGTTCATATTGATTGTGAAATAGCGGAAGGAACGGTTTCAATCTCGATTTGGGATAAGGGGATGGGGATTGAGAATGTTGATGAAGCCAAACAACCTCTATATACATCAAAACCGGAGTTAGAGCGATCTGGGATGGGCTTTACAATCATGGAAAACTTTATGGACGAAGTGGACATAACATCAATTCCTGGGGAAGGCACGACAGTTCGGTTAGTCAAGCACCTAAAAAAAAGCAAAACCTTATGTAATTAAGGGGTCATGCGTATGGATGTGGAACTAAAACAAAATAAAAAACAAGAACAATTATCGGATCAAGAAGTTAAAGCGTATATTGCATTAAGTCAACAAGGCGATCAGGAATCGAGAAACATTCTTGTTGAGAAGAATATGCGTTTAGTCTGGTCGGTTGTACAGCGGTTTTTAAATCGTGGTTATGATCCAGATGATTTGTTTCAAATCGGATGTATTGGTTTGTTAAAGTCGGTAGATAAGTTTGATCTTTCCTATGATGTTAAGTTTTCCACTTATGCAGTTCCAATGATTATCGGCGAAATACAGCGTTTTATACGTGATGATGGCAGTGTGAAAGTTAGCCGGAGTCTAAAAGAGACAGGTAATAAAATCAGAAAGAAAAAAGACGAACTGACAAAAGTTTATGGGCGAGCTCCTACTGTTCAAGAACTAGCCAAGGAGCTAGATATTTCAGCAGAAGATGTTGTGTTAGCTCAGGAGGCTTCTAAAGCTCCACACTCCATCCACGAGACGGTATATGAAAATGACGGCGACCCGATTACCCTTCTTGATCAAATTGCAGACCAGGATACTAAATGGTTTGACAAAATGGCTTTAGAAGAGGCGATTCGATCATTAGATGAACGAGAACGCCTGATCATTTACTTACGTTATTTCAAAGATCAAACACAATCAGACGTAGCTGAACGGCTTGGTATATCTCAAGTTCAAGTCTCAAGGCTTGAGAAGAAGATCTTAGCTTTTATAAAAAATCAAATGAACGAGTAAAAAAGGTGTCTCCTTATCTTGAGGAGGCATCTTTTTTATTCTCTTATTTTTACATAACATGTAAACGCATGATTCGTGTACAGGAAACTCATACTAATTATAAATATTTCTTGTTAAGGAGGGTGGAAGATGAGCGAGATCGTTTATATAAGGATGCGGCAAAAAATAAACGGATATCGTCATCAGGTAATTTACTTATCTGATATAGCGCTCATTTCTGCTAACAAGCGGTTAACTGAAAAGTTAAACCGTGTGGTGATTCACACTGTTTCAAAACAAGATAAGAATATAGTCATTATTGATGTGTTTCGAGTCATCTATCAATTAAGTCAAACATTTAAAGATGCTGAGTTTCAGCCTTTGGGGCCAAATCAAACGATTGTTATGATCCCATCTAAGAAAAAGAAACCTGCTCTTTTATACGTCGTTTTAATTTGGCTATTGTTATTCATTGGTGCTGGTATGGCAATAATGAATTTCCATTTTGACGTAAGTATGGAGGAAGTACATCAACATCTGCACTTTCTGCTTACGGGTGACAAAGTGAAACACCCGCTATGGCTACAAATTCCATACTCTGTTGGATTAGGTGTAGGAATGATACTGTTCTTTAACCATTTGTTTAAGAAGCGGATTAATGAAGAGCCAAGTCCTCTTGAAATAGAGATGCACAAATACCAGCAGGATCTTGATCAGTATGTAGCTTATCACGAAAACCAAATTAATCAGGATTACAAAAATCATGACTCAACTGATTGAACTATTTATTGGATTAGCTGGAGGGCTTGCGGTAGGAGCAGGATTTGTTGCTTTCTTAACGGTACTTGGTATAATTCCGCGTTTAATTCAGTTAAGTAAGAGTGCTGTATTTACGAAGTGGTATGAAGCAAGTGTTGTACTTGGGGTTTTAACAGGAACGTTTTTATCTTTTAATGATATCCCTTTTAGTTTTCCTGATTTGTTGAGTTCTGTGTGGGGATTGTTCCATGGAGTATTTATAGGAATGTTAGCAGCTGCATTAACAGAAGTGTTGAATGTTTTTCCAATCCTGGCTAGGCGTATAGGGTTAGAGCGGAGTCTTTTATGGTTTTTAATGGCAATTGTATTAGGGAAAATAACGGGATCACTGTTTCAGTGGACGATTTTCGTTAAATAATTGAGGTGACGTTAATGAGTAAAAAGTTTAATCAGCAGCAGTATAATAATACGATCAAAGAATACCAACCTAAGCCGGCTTTGTTAGGGAATTGTTTGAAAGCCTTTTTAGTAGGTGGACTTATTTGTACCTTCGGTCAGGTTCTGACAGAACTCTATATGAATTTTATGGACATGAGTGAGAAGGAAGCTGGAAATTACACGGTGACTACTTTAATCTTAATCGCTTCCTTGTTAACTGGATTTGGCGTTTATGATAAGATCGGTCAGTTTGCTGGTGCAGGATCAGCAGTTCCCGTTACAGGGTTCGCTAATTCAATTACAAGTGCTGCTCTTGAGCATAAAAGTGAAGGAATTGTTCTGGGAGTGGCAACAAATATGTTTAAATTAGCTGGTTCGGTCATCGTTTTTGGGGTTGTGGCAGCTTATGTAGTAGGTATTATCCGATATGTCATCAAGCTAATTCTATAGGAGGTGGTCTTCATGCGGAAACAAGGAAAGCAATCATGGGTTTATGAAAACCCCATTTATATTAATGCTACAGGTACAGCGGTAGGTCCGAGGGAAGCGAAAGGACCCCTTGCCGGAACGTTTGATAAGAGCTTTGAAAACCTTCACTGTGATGAAGGTAATTGGGAGTTAGCTGAACGTAAGTTAATGGAAACGGCGGTGCAGTCATGTATAGAAAAAGGAGACATCACCAAAGAACAAGTCGACCTCTTCTTGGCAGGCGATCTATTAAATCAAAATGTGACCTCTAATTATTTAGCCAGATCTCTATCTATCCCTTTCCTTTGTATGTTTGGAGCTTGTTCAACTTCGATGGAGACATTAGCGGTAGGTAGTGCACTTGTGGACGGAGGATTTGCTAATCATGTTGTAGCTGCTGTGAGCAGTCATAATGCTACAGCTGAAAGGCAGTTTCGCTATCCGACTGAATATGGAGGGCAAAAGCCAAAGACAGCTACTTCCACCGTAACAGGAGCAGGTGCGGCATTAATAAGTAAGAAAAAATCAAGTATAAGAGTTGAAGCAGCGACGATTGGTAAAGTAATGGATTACGGTGCAAAGGATCCGTTCGATATGGGATCAGCTATGGCTCCTGCTGCTTATGACACAATCAAGACACACTTAGAAGATATGGGGAGGTTGCCATCTGATTACGATCTAATTGCAACTGGCGACCTTTCAGGTGTAGGAAGTCCAATTGTCAAAGATATGTTAAAAGAAGATGGGTACAATGTGGACCAAATGCACAATGATTGCGGATTGATGATTTATAACAGCGATCAAGAAGTTTTTGCGGGCGGAAGTGGCTGTGCTTGTTCAGCTGTCGTAACATATGGCCATTTAATTCAAGCCCTGGAAAAAGGGAAATACCAGCGAATATTAGTTGTAGCTACAGGCGCTCTAATGAGTCCGACAATGGTTCAGCAAAAGGAATCTATCCCAACTATTGCGCACGGAGTTGTATTAATGAGAGAGGAGGGTCAATAATGGATTATGTTTGGGCGTTTGTGGTAGGTGGTGCCATTTGTGTTATCGGGCAAATTCTACTTGATGTATTTAAGTTGACCCCCGCTCATGTAATGGCGTCTTTCGTTGTTTCAGGTGCTGTACTTGATGGGTTTAATATCTACGACAAGTTAATTGAGTTTGCTGGTGCGGGTGCTACTGTTCCGATTACAAGTTTTGGCCATTCTTTACTACATGGCGCCATGGAGCAAGCGGACAAGAACGGACTTCTTGGTATCGGAATAGGGATCTTTCATTTAACATCTGTTGGTATTGCTTCTGCCATTTTATTTGGCTTTTTAGTGGCTCTCATATTCAAACCGAAAGGATAGATGTATATGCTTTCCAAAAAAGTTATTGTCATCACAGATGGAGACGAGTATGCCAGGAAAGCCATTGATTACCTTGCGGGAGAGGTTGGGGGCACTTCTCTTGCCCAATATTCAGCAAATCCAACTACTGCTTCGTCTAAAGAAATTATAGAAGCGGTATATAGAGCTAAAGAAGAGCCTGTTTATGTTTTGTTAGATGATGCAGGTATTCAAGGTGTTGGGCCAGGGGAACGAGTGTTACTCGATCTTGCAACAGAATCATCTATTACAATTATAGGAGCAATTGCAGTGGCCTCTCATACCCGTTTCAGGGAATGGTCTAGATTTTCTTTTGCCATTGATCGTAAAGGCGAGATCATAGCCCAGGGTGTTGATAAAGAAGGCGAGAGGGAAATGGAGATCGGACGGATTAGCGGTGATACTGTTTATTCCCTTGATGAGCTAGACATCCCTACCGTAGTTGCAATTGGTGATATCGGGAAAATGTATGGTCAAGATGATTTAAAAAAAGGAGCGCCAATAACAAGAAAAGCAATTGAACTGATTTTGGAAAGGGCTGATGAAAATGAAAAAAGGGAGTAGTCAACCGATCTCTTCCAAAATACAAGAAAATGAGCAGTTTCTTAAAGATCGCGTTGGTGTTGGGGTCTCATTTGATTTGGGCTTTAGAAAAATTAAAGTGTTTGAAAAAGACATTGATATTTATTACTTAACGGGTATGTGTGATACCCAATATATTATTGAATTAATGAAGAAATTAGTAGAGATTAACGATGTTGAGAGGCATAATAAGTCTAAATTATTTTCGATTGTAGAAAATCGTTTAGTTCATCAACAAGTATCAAAGGTTAAAGATTTAGGGGAAGCTTCGACTCAGCTCCTCTCAGGTTTAATCATCGTATTTGTTGAGGGCTATAACGAAGCCTTTATTGTAGATGTGCGGATGTATCCAGGAAGGTCACCTAGTGAACCGGATACAGAAAAAGTTGTACGCGGCTCTCGTGATGGCTACACAGAAAATATTATCGAAAATACTTCTTTAACAAGAAGGCGAGTTAGGGATGAGAGACTTCGCCATGAAATCTTTCAAGTAGGTGAACGTTCTAAAACAGATATTTGTCTTTCCTATCTACAAGATGTAGCGGATCCAGATTTAATTAATCTTATTAAAGAAGAAATAAAGAATATCGATACAGATGGATTATCTATGGCTGACAAAACGGTAGAGGAATTTCTCGTTAGTCAAGGGAAGAATCCTTTTCCTCTTGTAAGATACACAGAGAGGCCTGATGTAGCTTCTGCTCATTTATTTGAAGGTCATGTATTAATTATGGTGGACACCTCCCCGAGTATGATCATTACTCCGACTACATTTTTCCACCACGTGCAACACGCGGAAGAATACCGTCAGGCTCCGATGGTTGGTTCTTTTGTTCGATGGGTTCGATACTTAGGTATTTTCATGTCTGTATTCTTATTACCGTTTTGGCTCTTAATGGTTAATGATCCAACATTGTTACCTCAATCATTAAAATTCATCGGCCCTCACGATGAGAGCAACATACCTGTATTCGCACAGTTAATAATTGCGGATATAGGGATTGAGTTTCTGAGGATAGCAGCCATCCATACTCCGACCCCTCTATCAACCGCAATGGGTCTAATTGCTGCCGTGTTAATTGGGCAGATTGCAATTGACGTGGGATTATTTATACCTGAGGTCATCTTGTATGTGGCCATGAGTGCTATAGGGTCATTTGCAACACCTAGTTATGAACTGAGTGTTGCCAATAAAATTAGCCGGCTTACATTGTTGTTAATTACTGCAATGTTTGGAATAAAAGGATTTGTGATTGGATTTACGCTATACATTCTGTTGCTTACGCGTACAAATTCTTTAAATACACCATATTTGTGGCCTTTCCTACCATTCAATTTTGGTGCTCTAATGCAAATTGTTTTCCGTGTTGCAGTGCCACTATCAAAGAATAGACCAAGCATTGTGAAACCTCAAAATCACCAACGCCAATAACATTTGTTTATTGAATAACACCTAGTGGTGTGGTAAATTTATTTTAATATTCTAATGAATGAAAGAAGGCAGTCTATTCTGTCTTCTTTTTAATGGTCTTGGGTAGAATGGGAGTGAAAAAGAATGGTACACGGTATGAACGGCAAGGGGCATTTGAAATTAGGTGGGGTAGACGCAGTTGAGCTTGCTTCAACATATGGTACACCTCTCTTTGTATATGATGTAAGTAAAATTAAGGAGAATGCTCGTAACTTTGTGGGAACGTTTAAAGATTTAGGGGTAGAAGCGCAAGTCGCATACGCATCAAAAGCATTTTCTTCTATAGCAATGCTCCAGGTAGCGAAAGATGAAGGTCTAAGTCTTGATGTAGTTTCTCAAGGAGAGTTGCACACAGCACTTGAAGCTGAATTTCCTCCTGAGCGTATACATTTACACGGAAACAATAAAAGCATTCCTGAATTAGAAATGGCGATTGAACACCAAATAGGCTGTGTAGTCTTAGATAACTTTTGGGAAATGGAATTGCTGCAAGGTCTATTGGCTGAAAGAGATGCATCTATCGATGTCTTATTACGGGTCACCCCGGGTATTGAGGCTCATACACATGATTATATTTTGACAGGACAGGAAGATTCAAAGTTTGGTTTTGATCTATGGAATGGACAAGCTGAAGAAGCTGTTAAATACCTACTTCAAGATCAGCATCATATGGACTTAAAAGGTTTGCATTGTCATATTGGATCTCAAATTTTTGAGACGGATGGCTTCATCATGGCTATTCGCAAACTTTACGGGGCTTTAGGATCTTGGAAAGAAACATACGGATTTCATCCTGACGTGTTGAATCTTGGGGGTGGATTCGGGATTAAATATACTGAATCAGATGAGCCATTGCCACTTTCTCACTATGTGCATCAGCTAGTGAGAGAAGTGAAAGAACAAGTGGAGCATTATGGGTTTTCTGAGCCTGAGATTTGGATTGAACCTGGCCGTGCTATTGTTGGTGATGCAGGAGTTACTCTATATACGATTGGATCCATTAAAGAGATTCCAAATGTGCGTACATATGTTGCAGTAGATGGCGGTATGACTGATAATTTACGTCCAGCATTATATTCAGCCAAGTATGAAGCTGTAGTTGCTAACAAGCTAAATCAAGAGAAGGTCAAAACCGTTTCAATCGCAGGGAAGTGCTGTGAATCCGGAGATATGTTAATATGGGATATAGATGTTCCGGAAGTGGAGAGTGGAGATCTTTTAGCTACCTTTAGTACAGGGGCTTATGGATATTCTATGAGCAATCATTATAATCGATTTCCGAAATCTGCTGTTGTCTTCGTAGAAAACGGTCATCATCAATTGGTGATCAAGCGGGAATCCTACCAGGAGATGACTCGATTAGATTTACCTTATACTCCACCAGATGGCGTCTAAATAGGAGAACGTATTTACAGGAGGAACTATACATGAATAAAGGTTCAATTACATTCGAAAACGGTGAAGTGATCCATTTTGATCTTTACCCAAATGAAGCGCCAGGTACAGTAGAAAACTTTGCAAAATTAGCGAATGAAGGCTTTTATAATGGCTTAACATTCCACCGTGTCATTCCAGGCTTCGTTGCTCAAGGCGGTTGTCCTAAAGGGAATGGAACAGGGGGCCCGGGCTATACAATTAAATGTGAAACGGAAGGGAATCCACATATTCACCAAGCTGGTTCTTTATCCATGGCTCACGCAGGTAAAGACACTGGTGGAAGCCAGTTCTTCATCGTACACGAAGAGCAGCCACACTTAAATGGGGCACACACGGTATTTGGTCAAGTAACAGATGGCATGGATACCGTTCTACGCATTCATCCAGGTGATGTGATGCAAGAAGTTAAAGTTTGGGAAGACTAATATTTTCTTTAAAGACTGTTCCATTTAAATGGAGCAGTCTTTTTTATATTCCGTATTAACCCCCATATGGGAAATACAAAGTTGAGAGAATGTTTCCGTTAATTATAGTTGAGTCTAAGGTGGGCCTGGAAACCACTCGCTTTCCTGTGGGGAGCTGGTGAGCCTCCTCGCCCGCGGAAAGCGAGTCGTTCCCCGGTCATCCCTAGCTCTCATTATCATAACGGCCCCATTCGCACTAGCGTGTCTCCGCTACGAGCCTTAAACAATCTCGCCCTTCAGAAGAATAAATTGAAAATTCTGGGGGGGAGTTTTTGACTGTAGACTTGCAATATTCGGTGAAGAGGGGGAGAATATGTATAGATTTGGAGAGAAGGAGCCTTTAGATGGTAGTTTTCGTATGGTTTGTTTTCATAGTTGCGCCTTTTTGTTTGCTCTTGCATGAGTTAGGCCATTCCTTATTGGCTCGTACAGCTGGTGCGGACCGTGTTGAGGTTTTTTTAGGAATTGGCCCATCTGTAAAATTTCAAATAAATCCTTCCTTTCGCATACATATTGCTTCGTGGTATTTCTTGGGTGCAATGGCTTCATATGATAAGCGAGAAGGTTTCTCTCCGGGGGATCGAATGGCTATATCGTTAGGTGGCCCATTATTTAGTTTAGGAGGAGCTGTGATTTCTTGGGGGATCTACCTCTATGCTCCTTATCCAATTGTTTCGTTAATGTTGGTTTTTAATTGTTGGTTATTTATCATTAACCTTATTCCATTTAGCGTCAAAGGTAAGCAGTCAGATGGCTACTTGGTTATAAAAGATGCTGCGTGTTTAATTAAGGAGAAGTGATGCTAAACGTTTAAAGGCTTGCATATTTAACGAATGTCGTTATAATAAGGGAGGAGTAAAAGATGAGGAAAAAGAATTGGTCCCTTTTCTTTATTTTGCTCGGTGTGAGTATGACATGGGGCGTCGTATATTGGATCCTTTTTGTGATTAAGTAATGAAGTTTGGCATATGTGACAAACCAAAGATGCTAACTTTAAATAAGTTTTGGTATAAACACTTCAAATAGGAAGCTAAAAATAAATATTATTGTAATCATCTCGTTGTCAATTATCGGCAATTTATTTTCATAATGAGGGGTTAATATGTTAATTCGATATAAGAAAAGCTTTGAAAAAATTGCCATGGGTCTTCTGTCTTTCATGCCCGAGGAAAAAGACGTTAAGAAGTTATTGCAAACAATCAGGGAATACGAAAGTAATGATAACTGGCAATTGTATCTTTGGAAAGAAGAAGATATCCTGGGCGCAATTGGTATACAGTTTGATGATCAATCAAAAGCTATTATTCAGCATTTAACCGTCAATCCATCACATAGAAATTCAGGGATTGGAAAGCGTATGGTAGATGCGGTGAAGCAACAGCTAGGTGAGCGTTATGATGTTTGTTCGAATGAATATACCGAGGCATTTGTAGACCACTGTGGCTCATAAATGTAAGTTATAAAATGAGAAAAGCCAGCTCCTCTGAAAGGAGGAGCTGGCTTTTTTCGTTAGTTAACGATTTTTTTGCCGTTCTACTAATGCATCTTTTCGTTCTTGTATAACATCTGAACGGTCCCGTACAGAATGGCGGTGCACAATAGACACGTCATCTAGATTGCTAGGCGAATTATATGAAATGCCCCACTCTTTGCATCTTAATAAGGCGGCTTCTTTTAGTTCTGCAGACAGAATGGGCAGTTCTATACTTTTGTAAGGTTCGTGCTGTTCGATTCGTTCACGAATTAAATCAATAGTAGATTGTAAAGCCTCAGCGTCTAAACCATACTTACCTAGATTGCTGTAATGGCTTGCTAAAATGGATTTTGCTTTTTTTATGGTTCTTTTAGCTCCAATAAAATTTCCACGCCTATGGTGATACAAGGCAACAGCTAGTTGGATGAGGCCTACCCAAACCGCGTTTTTATCGAGGGGGGTATCTTCTTTCCAGCGCTCTTCAAGAAGTTCATGACATTCAAAATAGTCTCTTGTGCCATGGAAATGAGCTATATAGTCAATGTAGGCTTGGTCAAACAAAGGGCAGCCTCCTTTCAAATTATAATGAACAAGGTAAGTGTATCATATGTGAAAACACAGACGCGAATGCGGTACATAAGTAAAGAGAGAGCTATCTAATTAGCTCTCTCTAGATACTGCTGAATTAGTATAACCAGCTAGCACCAACAATGATCAATAGAATAAACAATACAACGATTAACGCGAAACCGCCACCATAACCATAACTCATATTGAATTCCTCCTTATTTTCTGTTAACGGATAAATGTTTTTTTGATAACATTTATCTTACGGTATACCTTATGAGAAATCACTCCATTGTGTATGGGCGTTTATACCGGTGATGGATATTTTTTTAGAATCCAATTAAATGGATTACTTTTTAATCGTTATAGAGAGGGTTAAAGGATGAATACAAGCTATACGGTTAAAATTGATGCTTTTGAAGGTCCCCTGGATCTATTGCTTCATTTGATTAACCGCTATGAAATTGATATATATGATATTCCCGTAGCTACCATTACAGAGCAATACACCGCCTATATTCATACGATGCAGAAATTAGAACTGGATATAGCGAGCGAATACCTTGTAATGGCAGCTACGCTGTTAGCCATTAAAAGCCAAATGCTCCTTCCGAATCAGGAGCTTGAAGTTGAAGATGAGGAATATGATGAAGAAGACCCTCGTGAAGAACTAATGCGCCGATTAATAGAATATCGTAAGTATAAAGAGGCTGCTGATGAGTTGAAAGAACGGGAAGAAGCTACACAAATTTACACCCGACCTCCTATGAGCATAGAGGGAGAAGAAGAACAACAACAGTCAGTCAGTACCCAGGGCGATGTATCTATTTATGACATGATTGGGGCCATGCAAAAGCTTTTCCAGCGTAAGAAATGGGAACAGCCTCTTGAAACCAGAATACAGCGTCAAGAAATCCCGATCCAAGATCGTATGAATGAAGTTCGAGACGTTATTATTAGTTCTAAGGGTGGGGTGCGTTTCTTTGAAATGTTTCCTTTTCCAACAAGGACTCATATAGTTGTAACCTTTATAGCAATCTTAGAACTTATGAAAAATAAAGAAGTATACTGTGAACAATCAAACCACTTCGATGAACTCGTGCTATACAAGATGGAGGAATAGTGATATATGGAAACGAACGAATTACAAGCGATTGTAGAAGGGTTGCTATTTGCAGCAGGGGATGAAGGCATGACAACGAAACAACTTGCTGAAATTATAGAGGAAGACCCTAAGGCAATTGAGGAGATTTTGCAACAACTTAAAGAAGATTACGACCAGTCATCTAGAGGCATTTCTCTTATGCAATCAAAAGCTTTCTTTCATTTAACTACGAAACCAGAGCACTCCGCTTACTTTCAGCGACTGAAAGATGCTCCACACTCTTCTCGATTATCTCAAGCTGCTTTAGAAGCACTTGCTATTATTGCTTATCAGCAGCCTATTACACGAACGGAAGTTGAAGAAATACGTGGGGTGAAGAGTGAGCGACCCATTCAAACCTTGATTAACCGTTCTTTAATTGAGGAGCGGGGAAGAAAAGAAGGAAGCGGTCGAGCTATTTTATATGGTACAACGACAGATTTCTTAACCTATTTCGGCTTAACTTCTATTGAAGAACTTCCGCCTTTACCAGAAGGTGCTGAGCAGTTGGATATGGAAGATGAAGCAGATTTATTCTTTGAGTCTTTCCAAGAGACATTTGACGATTCATCAGAACCTTCCTAATTACAGGAAGGTTTTTTCAAGGCTCTAAGCTGAGAGAATGTTTCCTTTTACTCGGGTTTAGCGTAAGGTGGTTCGGGAAATCACTCGCTTTCCGCAGCGAGCTGGGGCGTTCCATTTTTCAATCATTCTACAAATCATTGAAAAAAGGACATTGTGGGGAATGTGTCGAATAGGTATGTAACATAGTAAAAGATTTCATAGATGAGTTCTGTGAGCCATGCTATGGGTATTTTAATTCTTTTATGATTGACCTAAATTAAGGAGGTCTTTAAATGAGTAATCAAATGGTTCGTGCCCAGATGGAAGAGGTAAAAGAGATCTTAAAGAAGTCTGTTGCGGATACGAATGACTATTTAAATCAACAATCCATTGGAGCCATGCTTCTTGAAGAGGGGAGCAAGGAACAGGAGTATTATAAGTTATTATTGAAAGCCTTACGTCGCTTAGAGGTGTTTTGTGATGAAGCATATGATGCCGTGCAAATCATCTTACAATCGGAAACATTCCGTAAACCTGCAGCGGAAAGAACGCTTTATGGTATTTATCATCAATGTATTATGGAGTTCTTTTCTCCAAAAGGGGATATATGGTACGAAGATAGCAGGGCAGCTTATACCGGGAAAGATGCCATTAAGTATCATCACGAACCACCACAGTCATTTCGTAAATTAATTGTAGAACTTGAGAAAGCATTCCAACAAATGAGAGAAGAATTGGCTTATTATGAAACGGATTATCATACTAAAATGGTCATGAAAGAAGATCGAAGAAGCTCCTCTTAATAAAGAGGGGCTTTTCACTTTTTTTAGGCAAAGGGCATACGATACGTCGAGGTGATCGGTGTGCAAAATGAAAGAAGACAATACTTACAATCTTTATTAAACTGGGCAAACGAAGTAGAGGGGTCTTTAAAACAAGCGCCTATAGAAAAAGGTAAGCTTGATGAGTGGATGGATGAATTTGATCAATGGAAGAAAATGATTCAAAAAACCATCCGTAAAGATGAAATTACTGCAGGTGATGTCGAAGACGTTGTACGTGAAGGGGAACGTATTATTTATCATTTAGAGGATTATGTGGAAACGAATAGGCAAACTGGACGTGTCCCGATTGGTAAACATAAACTTCCTCCCCTACCTTACCCGTATAATGCTCTAGAACCATATATATCTAAAGAAATCATGCGCCTGCATCATGATGTTCATCATCAAAGCTATGTGGATGGTTTAAATAAAGCCGAAATCGAGCTGGAAAAGCTTAGAAAAAACGGAAAAGACACTTTAATCAAACATTGGTTAAGAGAACAGTCCTTCCATGGTTCAGGGCATTTTTTACACACGATTTTCTGGTTTAATATGTCCCCGGATGGAGGAGGTAAACCAGAAGGGGAATTGTTGAAGCAAATTAATAAAGACTTTGGTAGTTTTAAATCATTTAAGAAACAGTTTACAGATGCAGCTAAATCTGTAGAAGGTGTTGGATGGGCTTTATTAGTCTGGGAAATGCGTTCTGGCAGATTAGCCATTCAAACAGTAGAAAAGCATCAAAATGTTTCACTGTGGGATGTAGTCCCGCTTCTTGCGTTAGATGTATGGGAACATGCTTATTATTTGCAGTACCAAAATAAGCGAGGGGATTATGTTGAGAATTGGTGGAATGTTGTGAACTGGAAAGACGTGACGGCTCGGTTTACATCTGTAAAAGATTTAAAGTGGAGTCTGTATTAATAAACAAAGCCGTGATGACTGTCATCACGGCTTTATTACATTTGGAGTCATAATTGAGATGGTAGAAATGATTCATATGCTTGTCAGCTTCGCATATGTTAATACAAAGTTAATGGAATGGGAGGATTCCCCTTGAAGCTGAAGTGGATCGTTTTAATATGTGTTTGTTTAAGTTTAGTGTTAGCTCCTTTAAAGGTGGATGCTAAACCTTCAGTCTCAGCGCGTAATGCTGTGTTGATGGAGCAAGAAACAGGACGAGTCTTATATGAAAAGCAAGCTCATGAGAAGAGAAATATCGCTAGTATCACAAAGATTATGACTGCGATCATTGCGATTGAATCTGGGATGATGGATGATACAGTTGAAACCTCTAAACGTGCTGTATACACGGAAGGGTCATCAATCTATCTAGAAGAAGGAGAGGAAATGAAGCTAGAAGATCTCGTCTACGGTCTGATGCTTCGCTCCGGGAATGATGCTGCTATGGCAATCGCTGAACACGTTGGAGGAAGTATGGAGGGGTTTGTCCATCTCATGAATCAGAAGGCAGAATGGATTGGCATGAATCATTCACATTTTGCAAACCCTCATGGCCTAGATGCGGATGGTCATTATTCTACCGCATATGATATGGCGCTTCTAACCAGGTACGCTATGGAAAATGACGTGTACAAGAAAATCGCTGGTACTACAACTTATAAGTCTGAGACGAGAACCTATGCTTGGGGTAATAAGAATAAGTTGCTTACCCGGTTATATGACTATAGCACAGGAGGGAAAACGGGGTACACAAAAACAGCGGGGCGTACGCTTGTGTCAACAGCTGAAAAAGATGGAATGAATCTTATAATGGTTACATTGAATGGACCTGATGATTGGAATGATCATATCCACTCGTTTAATTGGGGATTTAAGACTTTCGAAATGAGAGATTTGAGGGAAGAAGGAGAACAATCCCTTGATTCTACGACTGGTTACTTATGGAATACGGTTAAAGCACCTTTAACAGAGGAGGAGTATAAGCAGGTAACGACCAAAACACAAATTCAAAAACCATCAGATTATGAATCTTTCAATTCTATTTTAGGCCAAGCAATATTTGAAGTAGACGGAGAGGTGGTAGCAACAGCTCCTGTTATGGCTGATCCTATGAGAGCAACTCAAACAAAGAGCTTTACTCAGAGTGTTTTCTCTTTATTTAAAGAGATCATAGGGGCGAAATAATGGTTAATCTAATATGGGTTTTTATGGCCGCTGGTGGTATTGTTTTTGCTATGTTTAATGGGACAATGGCGGAAGTAAATGAAGAGCTCTTTCAAACAGCTGATGATGCTGTAATGCTAAGTATTAGTCTGATGAGTGTATTGGTTTTCTGGTTAGGGCTGATGAGAATTGCTGAAAAAGCGGGATTATTAGAGATTTTAGCCCGCTTTTTTCGCCCATTAATTAGGCGGCTTTTCCCGGATATACCTGATGATCATCCGGCAATGGGCTATATTTTATCTAATATTTCAGCAAATTTGTTTGGTCTTGGAAATGCTGCGACGCCTATGGGGATTAAAGCTATGGAAGAAATGAAGAAGTTACAGCCCGATAGTGATGAGGCAAGTCGATCAATGATTACTTTTTTAGCTATCAACACCTCTAGTGTTACTCTGATTCCAACTACCGTCATTGCAATTAGGATGAAATATGAATCCATTGCTCCTACCGAAATCGTAGCTACTACTATTGTTGCTACATTAATTTCAACATTTGGAGCTATTATGGTAGATCGCTTTTTCTACTCGCTGCGTGAGAGGAGGATCAAGTAATGCAATGGTTAACAACGGTCAGTACATGGATGATCCCCTTAATCATTTTACTTGTTCTAGTTGTGGGTACAGTTAAGCAAGTGCCTACCTATGAGACGTTTGTTGAAGGCGGAAAAGAAGGAATTAAAATGGCTGTTAGTTTAATCCCCTTCTTGTTAGGGATGATGGTAGCGATTGCTATATTTAGAGCATCTGGAGCTATGGAAGCGGTTGTCGGGTTATTCTCCCCTTTATTGCAACTTGTTGGTGTTCCATCTGATATTGTTCCTTTAGCGCTAGTCCGCCCCATTTCTGGAACTGCTGCTCTTGGAATGACAACGGAGATTATAGGTACCCATGGTCCTGATTCATTTTTAGGAAGACTTGCGTCTACTATGCAAGGGAGTACGGATACAACACTTTACATTATTACTGTTTATTTTGGTGCTGTCGGTATTAAGAGAATGGGAGATGCGTTGAAAGTTGGACTAATTGCGGATTTTATTGGTATAATTGCCTCTATCATCGTTGTGTCGATTGTATTTGGTTAACAAAAGCGTTAAGATGAAAATGCGTTAACATCTTCATGTTAGCGCATTTGTTATGCATAAACGGTCTACATAATATAGATTGAAAAGGAGTTTGGAAATGGCAGATCATCAGGAAAGATTGCAAAAGGTTATAGCAAAAAGTGGAGTAACGTCTAGAAGAAAAGCAGAAGTTTATATTATCGATGGAAGAGTGAAGGTAAATGGGAAGGTTGTAAATGAACTTGGAACTAAAGTTGGCCCAAATGATACCGTTGAAGTAGATGGGGTACCTCTTGAGAAAGAAGTTCCTGTCTATTACTTGTTGTATAAACCTAGAGGAGTTATTTCGAGTGTTAGTGATGATAAAGACCGAAAAGTTGTGACTGACTTTTTACCAGAAGTTAATGAGCGGGTTTATCCAGTAGGTCGACTTGATTATGATACGTCAGGTTTAATTATCTTAACCAATGATGGATCCTTTGCTCAGTCACTTATGCATCCGAAACACCAAATCGATAAAGTATATGTAGCAAAGATAAAAGGTATACCTACTAAAGAAGAATTGCAAAGCATGAAAAAAGGGATCAAATCAGATGGTGAACATTTGAAAGCTATTCATACAAAAATGTTGTCTAGTGACCGTAAGAAGAATACATCCATTATTCAAATGGTGCTACATGAAGGGAAGAACCGACAAATACGCCGCATGTTTGATGCATTAGGTTATCCAGTAGACAAGTTAAAGCGCGAGCGCTATGGTTTCTTATCGACTGAAGGTCTTCAACCAGGGGAATGTCGTGAGTTGACTCCACATGAAGTGAAATTACTGAAAAAGGCATCTGAATAAAATTGTAACTAAATTTTCAAAGTTTACCACTATGTAAAATGGTATAATGTGCGGGAGGAGTGACAAACATGGCGAATAAGAAAAAGAAAAGGCTTATTTTTCGGAGTGTAGTTTTAGCTATTTTAGCAGTTGCCGTTGGTTTTGCGCTCTATTCCTCCTTTACAGATGACGAGAAGGCTGTTTTAAAAGAAGGGGACACGGCCCCTAATTTTAAATTGAAAACGGTTAATCATGAACAAGATACTCTTGCCTTATCAGACTTTGAAGGTAAGGGTGTTATGGTGAACTTTTGGGCTACATACTGTGAACCTTGTAAAGATGAAATGCCTTATATGGAAGAGTTATATAAGAAATACAAGGATAAAGACGTAGAAATTCTGGCCGTCAATCTCGACCAGAGTGAACTTGTCGTTACTCGTTTTCTAAAAGAATATGGCATATCATTCCCAATTGTTCATGATCAAAAAGGCCAAGTCATGGGGGAGTATGGGGTAGGTTACCTACCGGCTAGTTATTTTATTAACCCAGACGGTACAATTGAAAAGAAAATCATTGGACCATTAACGCTTGATCGTCTGGAAGGATATTTACAAGACATCATACCTGAGTCTTAAACGAGCCAAGGGATAGAGAGGTTTTTACATGAACAAAATTAAATGTGAGTGCGGGCATATTAATCCGGAGGGCACCGTTCTTTGTGAAGCTTGTGGGAAACCGGTTGAAGAGAATCAGCATATTGATGGGAATAATAAAAGCAAACTTTTGAATATGCGATACGATGGAAGTGCGAGACGTTCAAAAACGTACAATAAAACAATTGTTGATAAAATTTGGAATTTCTTTTCTTCTGTAAAGGTGGGGGTTTGGCTAATTGCTATTACGTTGATCGCCTCCTCATTAGGGACGATCTTCCCGCAGGAAATGAATAACCAATCACCTTTACCTGCTGAACAATATTATGAAGAGAACTATGGAATGGCAGGACAAATTTATTATCAACTTGGTTTCCATGATTTATATGGTTCTTGGTGGTATATGATTTTAATTGCTTCAATTGGAGTATCTTTGGTTATAGCTAGTATTGACCGTGTTGTTCCTTTATATCGGTCACTAAAGAAACAAAAACCAAAGCGTCATGAGACTTTCTTAAAAAGACAGCGTCTATTTGGCCAAGCCGAATATGCTTCAGATCAAGATTATCATACCGTTATTGAGCAATTAAAAGAACGTCGATATAAAGTAACTCAAGAGAATGGTCATGTTCTTGCGGAGAAAGGTCGTTTCTCGCGTTGGGGTCCTTACGTAAATCACATAGGGTTAATTATCTTCCTCTTAGGTGCTTTAATGCGATTTGTTCCATCTATGTATGTGGATGCCAACGTATGGGTACGTGAAGGCGAAACCAAAATGCTCGAGGGAACTGAAGGAGAATATTACATTAAGAATGAAGATTTCATTGTAGAAATGTATGATGAAAATGATGAACGGTTTAAAGAATCAATTGAGAAGCAAGGCGGTTCTGTACCTAAAAACTATCAAACGAATGCGGTTCTTTATCAAAGAACAGATGAATCTCTTCCGGGTGTAGATCCTGAACTTGAGCAAGTAAAAGAAGGGGAAATTCGTGTAAATGAACCTTTGAAAATAGATGGTTTCGCTATTTATCAGACAACCTATCAGCTAAATGAATTTAAGACGATGACATTTAAGCTTCATGAAAAAAACGATGCAGATGAAAAAGCGATCGGTGAGTTTACAGTTGATTTAGTTGATCCGAAATCAGAATATACATTAGATAATGGATACCGAGTTGAGCTTTATGACTACTACCCTGAATTCGAAATGAAAGACGGGGTTCCAAGCTCTTACTCCAAATACCCGAAAGATCCTGCCTTCGTGTTCCATGTCTATCCACCAGGACAAGTTGAGCCAGAGGTGAACTTCTTAGCGATTGGCTCTAATTTAGATCCTAACGGGGATAATCAATATAAGATTGGTATTACCGATTTAGAAATGCGAGATGTGACAGGATTAACCATTCGCAAAGACTATACGCTTCCATTGTTAGGTATTGGTGGCGCCATCTTTATGATTGGGGTCATACAGGGGATGTATTGGAATCACAGACGCATATGGATTCAACCTAAAGAGCAAGGATTTTGGGTTGCAGGTCATACAAATAAAAACTGGTTTGGTCTTAAGAAAGACTTAGAGAAAGTGTTAGAAGGAACTAGTGTGGAACCACCAGAAGACCAACAGGAGTTAAAAGAGTAAAACCCTAAATCGTTTGAAGGGTAAGGAGGAATAAAGTTGGAATTAAGCACAATTAGTAGTAATTTACTCTATGCATCCTTCTTTCTTTATTTGATCGCTACTTTCTTTTTCGGAGGTACGATACGGGAGAAGGATGCTCAACAGAAAGAGTCTAAGGCTGGTAAGATTGGTATTACAATCACCATTATTGGTTTTGTAGCGCAAGTAGGCTACTTCATAACTCGTTGGATTGCTAGCCAGCATGCCCCTCTAAGTAATTTATTTGAATATACGACTTTCTTTGGAATGATGCTTGTACTTGCTTTTATCGTTATGTATTTTATATACCGATTAAATGTGCTGGGCCTTTTTGTATTACCGACCGCTTTATTAATTATTGCCTATGCGAGTATGTTTCCTAGTGAAATCTCACCATTAATTCCAGCGCTAAATACACATTGGCTATACATTCATGTGTCTACTGTTTCTCTAGGTCAAGCAATACTAGCAGTAAGCTTTGGGGCTGGACTTTTATACTTAATTAAAACAATTGATCAAACTGAGAGAACAAAAAAAACCTCATGGTTAGAGTTTATTATTTATACTCTTTTTGCAGTCATTGGATTTATTGTAATTACAAGCGGATTCCGCTTAGGTGGCTATGAAGTTACGTTTGAAGTTCCTGCTGAAGGAGAGGCAGTGGAGGTAAGTACAGTCGATTATACGTTGCTTCCCATTGTTGGACCTACAGATGGAACGCTGCAAACTCAAGGTGCAAGTGGACCATTGATAGAAGCTCCTTCTTGGATGCAAGGAGAAAAGGCAGCAAGAAAGTTAAATACAATGATTTGGTCCCTTCTAGTAGGTCTTGTCTTATACGTAATGACTCGTCTTATATTAAGAAAACGAGTTGCTGCAGCGATACAACCCAAGTTGGCACGCGTGAAACCTTCCTTAGTAGATGAAGTATCTTATCGTGCAGTAGCAATCGGATTCCCGGTCTTTACCCTTGGTGGGCTAATTTTTGCAATGATTTGGGCACAAATAGCATGGAACCGTTTCTGGGGTTGGGACCCGAAAGAAGTTTGGGCTCTCATTACTTGGTTGTTCTATGCGGTTTTCCTACACTTGCGATTAGGTGCAGGGTGGCATGGGGAAAAGTCTGCATGGCTTGCCGTCATTGGATTTGCCATTATCATGTTTAACTTAATAGCTGTTAACCTAGTGTTAGCAGGACTACATTCATACGCGTAATTTGTTACAAAGGCTGCTAATCTTTAGATTTGTAGCCTTTGTTTTAAAAAAGAAGGGAGATAGAAGTATGGACCAGGGTGGAAAGATTTTAGTAGTAGATGATGAAGAACGTATTCGTCGGTTAATCCGCATGTATTTAGAGAGAGAAGATTACGAAGTTGTAGAAGCCGAAGATGGGGAAGAGGCTCTAGAGCTTGCTATTGGTGAGGATTTTGACCTTATACTTCTAGATTTAATGATGCCCGGAAAAGATGGTATTGAAGTGTGTCAGGATATACGTGAGAAAAAAGCAACACCCATCATCATGTTGACGGCCAAAGGGGAAGAATCGAATCGTGTTCAAGGTTTTGAAGCAGGGACAGATGATTATATCGTAAAACCCTTTAGTCCAAGAGAAGTAGTGCTTCGGGTTAAAGCTTTACTAAGGCGCTCCTCTTCCACTAAATTCTTGCAAACTGAAACAGGAGCAAGAGATGTGTTGGTGTTTGATCATTTAACCATTGATAATGATGCGCATAGGGTGAAAGCTGATGGTAAGGATGTTAGCTTAACACCTAAAGAGTATGAACTTCTTCTTTTCCTTGCACAAGCTCCTGATAAAGTCTTTGACCGTGAGCAACTTTTAAAGGAAGTTTGGCAGTACGAATTCTTTGGTGACTTGCGTACAGTCGATACTCATGTAAAGCGTCTCCGCGAGAAACTAAGTAAAGTATCGAAAGACGCTGCCAAAATGATCGTAACAGTGTGGGGCGTAGGATATAAATTTGAGGTAGTTGGTGACTAATGTTCTGGCGAAGCGTAGTAGGTAAGTTGTGGTTTACCATACTACTATTAGTATCATTCGTATTATTTATATTAACGGTATTATTACTCGAATTCTTTGAAAGTTACCATATCTATCAAGCTGAGAAGGAATTGATGCAAACAGCTGAAAAGGTGGAAGGTATTCTTGATGAGTACGAAGAGCGTCCATTGGCCCTTTCGATTGCTGAGAAAATTATTGATCCGTCAAGCAGGATTGTAGTTGCGTTTGGTGAAGAGGATCATTGGATTTCACCCACTTATAAAGAGGATGTACCCGTTGTCCCTATGGAGTGGTTGTATCAAGATGATTCATTATCGACCGTATTTAATTCAAAACAAACGGTGATGAAAGAAGATATCATTCCTGAAACGGATACACATATCATGATTGTGGGCATCCCTCTTTCCGAGAGTGGTTCTGGCATCTTCGTTTACCAATCCCTCGCCTTTGTTGAACAAACAACTTCACAAACGACGAGAATCATTTTCTTAGGGGCAGGAATAGCGATTATTCTAACAACGATTTTTGCATTCTTCTTATCGACACGGATTACGTCCCCTCTTATTAAAATGAGAGAAGGGGCATTTGAGTTAGCACGAGGTGAATTTAATACAAAGGTTCCTATCTTAACCCATGATGAAATTGGAGAACTGGCAATGGCCTTTAATCGTATGGGAAGGCAGTTGAAGTTTCATATAAACGCACTAAACCAGGAGAAGGAGCAGTTATCAGGGATTCTTCGTTCTATGGCCGATGGTGTTATTACACTAAACCGAAAAGGTCATATGTTAGTAACGAATCCTCCTGCGGATCAATTCATTGATGCTTGGTTCTATGAACATGAAAATGGACTTCCGAATCACGACCTTTTACCAGGTGAACTACAGGATATGCTTCAAGAAGTTATTACGCAAGAGAAAGAAATTATGACAGAGCTAGTGGTTCAAGGGCGAAGTTTTGTAGTCATCATGACTCCTCTGTATGATAAAACATATGTTAGAGGGGCAGTTGCTGTTATTAGGGATATGACAGAAGAACGAAGATTGGACAAACTTCGTAAAGACTTTATTGCTAATGTTTCTCATGAACTGAGAACGCCGATTTCTATGTTGCAAGGATATAGTGAAGCTATTGTGGATGATATAGCTGAATCCAAAGAAGACAAAAATGAATTAGCTAAAATTATATATGACGAGTCCCTCAGGATCGGAAGACTTGTAAATGAATTATTAGATCTTGCACGTATGGAAGCAGGCCACATACAACTAAATCGGGAGTTAGTTGATATCCATGATTATATTGAACGGATTGTGAAAAAATTCTCAGGGTTAGCTAACGAAAAGAATATCTCCATTCATGTTGAAGTGGATGAAGGCCTGCAACAAGTGTATTTTGATTACGACCGTATTGAACAGGTACTAACGAACTTACTTGATAATGCTATTCGACATACAGAACAAAATAAACAAGTTTTTGTAAATGTAGTAAGAGAAGAAGAGGACGTTCAATTTTCTATTCATGACCAAGGTATTGGGATAGCGGATGAAGATTTACCGTTCGTGTTCGAGCGTTTCTATAAGGCAGATAAGTCACGTAAGAGAAGTGAAGGTGGTAAGTCAGGGACTGGGTTAGGCCTTGCTATTGCTAAAAATATCGTAGAAGCTCACAGAGGCTCCATCTCTGTTCATAGTAAGCAAGGGGAAGGAACAACTTTCCTATTCAAGCTTCCAAACGATCTCGAATCATGAAGAACAATCTTGTTTCCTATGAAACGATCTACGTTGAAATGCTTCCTTTTCTAATTTAACTATGCTACGATACAAACATAATATAATTTCATATTTAACTATGGTGTTCTCTTATGAGAACTGAATAGGGAATCTGGTTGAAGTCCAGAACTGTCCTCGCAACTGTACGTGTGGACGAAAGGGAAATGCCACTTTATATATATAAGGGAAGGCTCTCGAGTAGATCGATACACAAGTCAGTAGACCTGCCATGGTTAACCGTTTCAAAGCTTCGAGGATTGAGCGTTTGAGAGACCTATCTTGTCATTGTTATACGAGATCCGTCATGCTCAAAGACTCTTCCATTAAAAGGAAGAGTCTTTTTTCGTAACAAAAGGTCTGTCTTCGTTCCATCTCTTCGTGTCGCAAAGAAACAAGTACATATTTATGGAGAGGTTGGATGAGATGAAACAAATGATGAAAATGCTACTAGCTGCTTTATTCGTATTAGGAGGACTTACTGCTTGTGGTCAGTCAACAGAGGATGCAAATAGTGGAGAGGGTAGTCAATCTACACAAGAAGAGCAGCAAGAACAACGTGTACAAGTGGAAATTACAAAGAATAACGGAGAAGAAGCTGTAGCTGAAAAAGAAATTGAAATTGAAGCAGGAACAACGGTAATGGAAGTAATGAAAGCAAATTTCGATATAGAGACAGGCAGCAACGATGGTTTCATCACTTCGATCGAAGGTGTAGCCCCTAAAAATGGCGAACAGAAAGCATGGTTTTATTCCGTTAATGGAGAAGAAGCTATGGTTGGTGCTAAGGAGTATACATTGGAACCTGGAGACAGGGTGACATTTGACTTTCACAGTTGGGAGTAATACTGATGAACTTATATAAATTAACATTGATCTCATTGCTCGCTGCACTTGCCACAGTTGGAAGGTTCTTGTTTAGTTTCTATCCAAACGTTCAACCAGTCACAGCGATTATTATTATTTGTGGAATTTGGTTGGGGCCCTTGTACTCTGTGGTGCTCGCTGTTGTGACCACCGTTTTATCTAATCTGTTGTTAGGTATGGGAATATGGACATTGCCTCAAATAGTAAGCTGGTCCTTAATCGGTTTACTTGCCGGTTGGTTAGGAAAGTATAGGCATGTAATTCCTACGTATATATATGCTGCATTTGCAGGTGTCAGTGGCTATTTCTTTGGATTTATGATGGCTGTTACATACGGTCAAGTAGGGAACCATTTCTTTGCATATTGGCTAAGCAGTCTCCCATTTGACACGTATCATGCTGTTGGTAATGTTGTATTCATGATCGTATTATATCCAGTATTGTCTCGTTTGTTTAAACAATATGAGAATAAAAACATACAGTCTTTTAAACAACCCAATCAGTCATTGAACTGATTGGGTTGTTTTATAGTTGATTGAATGAGATTTTCACAAGATAAGGGCAGCATTGTTTGAGACTTGAAACTGAGACACTAGGATAATATTGCAGCCGTTACCTTATGAGGACTAGGGCTTGCTGTGGGATAACTCGCTTTCCTGCGGGAGTCTTGTCGTCACACGGCAAGCCCTTATTTAATTTGATGAACGGCCCCTCCTTACTCTCAACCCAGTAAACAAAAACGTTATCCTTAACCAATAGCCAATCTATTTAACAAACATTAGACATTATTCAATTTTGGTAGGAAATGGTCTATTCAAAAGCTTGGAAATAATTTATAGTATGAAACGGGTGAAACGTTTTACATAATTTATCGACTAATGTTATGAACGGGAGGTTGACGAATGGATTCCGTATTTCAAGATCTTTATGAGAAATATCATAAAGATCTCTTTCAATTTATATTTTACATGGTGAAAAACCGGGAGCAAGCTGAAGATCTCGTTCAAGAAGTATATATTAAAGTCATGAATTCTTATGATCGATTTAAAGGGGATAGTAGTGAAAAAACATGGATGTTCTCTATTGCACGTCATGTTACAATCGATTTCTTTCGTAAGCAAAAGCGAAAAAGGAATCGTATCATGGAGTTCTTTGACTGGGGGGAGCATGGCCATTTCATACAAGATGATCAGCCCATCCCGGAAGAAATTGCCCTGCAGAACGAAGAGATTCAAAAGATGTACCATTGTTTAGAGAGATGTACAACAGATCAGAAGTCGGTGATCATCTTGAGGTATATTCAATCTATGTCTATACAAGAGACAGCGGACATTTTAGGAATGTCAGTCAGTAAAGTTAAAACCACTCAACATAGAGGAATGAAAGCACTTCAAACTTATATGAATGAAGAAGACGAGGAGGGGATCAAAAGTGAAACGAAATAAATATCACAGCAATGACTCCATAAAAGATCTCCTGAAAAACATGCCTGATGTGGAAGATCGACAAAGCTCTGAAGATCTATATCGAAAAATCTCTGCCAAGCGTAATAAAGAATTACAAAGACAATCTAAGCGAAAAAAACTGGCTACAGGATGGGGAGTGGGGATGGCTTCAGTAGCTGCAATTATTATATTTTTAATCGCTGCCTTACCCTCTATGCAACAAGAGCAAGCCTATGATACCTCTTCTTCTGACGAATCAGTAGAATTAAGCAACGACCAAGCTGAATCTAAAGATGGAGACCAAAAGGAAAATGAAATTGATCGTTCATCAGATGCAAATACACAAGAAGAAAGTTCCTCATCCGAAAAGGCGGAATCTAGTTTCCATGATAGTATGACTACGGAATCTTCATTAATCTCAAGAGTTGTGACTAATAATGAGAATGAACTCCATGCCATTGCAGCGTTTGGGGATTTTCAAGGACAATATGTAGTACCAGTCACCTTTTCAGTCTTAAAAGAGTCCAACACCATGGAACAACTATATAATTCATTAGAAGGCTCATTAGATGAAGATGAGTGGGGAGTGAGGGCATACCAGTTTTCTTCTGTATCATTTGATATAAACAAAGAAGAAGGAGTCGTCGTAGTAAACTTTCCTGAGGATTATGATTTTCCTGAATCCTCTACTCAGGAGAATATCTTTATAATGTCTCTTAAAGTGATGTTTGGTCCCCTTGATGTGAACACAATAAAGCTTGAGACAGAAGGTGAATCAGGTGTTAATCTAGGTAACAATACAGGTTTAGAGGAAATCAATATTTCCAAAAGATCTATCTACAAGTTATATACACCGCAAAATGGTCCGCAACTATTTATTTCAATTCCTGTTAATCAAGGAACAACGATAGCAGAAGCACTAAACGAACTTAAAGTCGATGAACCGGCATTTACTATTGAAGGTACGATTCCAAAGGCAGTAGATATAGGGGACATAACAACTAATGGAGAGCTCTTAGAAGTTAATATAAATGGCGGTGACAATTTTGATGGAGATCAACAAATGCTCACAATGATTGAATCCATTCTTATAACGGCTAAGCAATTTGGATTTACTCAGGTTAAATTCAACCATCTTCCAAAAGACGAGGTGGGAATGTACGATTTAAACAAAACCATTTCTGTTCCATATAGTGTTAATCCTATGCCTTTACAACAAAGTGCCCCTTAGAAATAAAAAAGCTCGCCTCTATTGGCGAGCTTTTTCACTTTATTTATTTTCTTCATAGCGTGCTAAGCACTCATCGATGAGCTTGCTCGCTGCTTCTACACCTTCGTATTCTCCGATCTCAGTTTTCTTACCTTGAAGATCTTTGTACGTTTTGAAGAAGTGAGAGATTTCTTCTAATTTATGTTGAGGAATATCGTCTAAAGTGTGAACATCTTTGAAGCGTGGATCCTCAGTAGGAACTGCAATTAGCTTCTGATCTTCTTCCCCGTCATCAATCATATTTAAGAAACCAATTACGCGAGATTCAATTACGCAGCCTGGGAAAGTAGGGTTTGTAACAAGCACAAGTGCATCAAGTGGATCATCGTCTAGTGCTAACGTGTCATCAATATACCCGTATTCTGCAGGGTAGAATTGAGAAGAGAAAAGGACGCGGTCTAGTTTGAATACACCTTTTTCCTTATCAAATTCATATTTGTTTTGACTTCCTGTTGGAATTTCAATAAACACATCAATAACTTTATTTTCAGCCATATGAATGCCTCCTTATTCGACAATAGTATGTAAGTTCTTGCAGATTTATATTATATCAACATTTAGCTAGGAAGGAAAGCATAGAACATGTTAATATAAAGGTATCGACGTATGTTAGGACTGATGATAAATGGACCAACATTCTTTAGTTGAGCAACTTTCCCCAAAAGTCAAGCTTGTTCGTGTCGAGAGGGGCTATACACAGGAGCGTATGTCTTTGATACTCGGTGTATCTAAAAAGACCCTTGTCCAAATAGAGAAGGGTAGAATTCAAGCTAGTTGGACAACGTTAGTAGCTATGGTTGCTTTGTTTCGAGATAGTGAAGTCATACAAAATACATTGGGGGAAGATCCTCTAGAAGTTTTAGAGACGATTGCCCATGAATCTGTAAACCGCCCTAAGCAGCGCACATTTGGTGGGAAGGTATGGTGGACATCAGTAGAAGAGCATAATGGATATATGTTACAACAAAATGTTTTAAGTCAACATTATAGAATTATTGATGGGAATTATTATAGGTACTTTAGCAGCTTTGATCTTAAAGAAGCGCGTAAGAAACTGGCTGAGCTAGGGGAAAATCCGATATAAAAAAGATCCCTCCATTATGTGAAGGGATCTTTTTAGGAAGATAGATTATTCGAATTTCAATGCATCACCGTCGAACGGTTCGTCTTCAACTTTAATGGAATCTGTAGGGCAACCTTCGAAAGCATCTTCCATATCTTCATGGAGATCCTCAGGAATCTCAGCAGTACCTTTATTATCATCTAAGATGACAAATGCAATGCCTTCATCATCGTAATCATAAATATCTGGAGCTGCAGCCCCGCAAGCCCCACATGCAATGCATGTTTCTTTGTCGACAATTGTATATTTAGCCATGTCACATACCCTCCTAAAATATTTAAGACCCTGGTATGGATCTTCTATTACATATATAAGTATCCTAATTTGGAAACATTTTCGCCTAATACATATTGTAAAGCTCTTCTTTTAACATTTCAACTAAAAATCGGCGATTTCACCATGCAACCTAAGCTGGACGTGGCCCTTCAAATAGCTTTTCTGAAGGGTAGAGAAAGGGGATTTAATGTTTAACACTTTATTACTTCACAGCATTCAACAATTACAAGGCGAAAGAAGTGCTTCGGCGATTTTGCACATGCTAACGGGTAAGAAATCTTCACAAACATTCCAGGACGTTTATGCATACCATCTATCATCTTTTTTTGGAATTCATCGGACGATTACTCGGGATGAATTAATGTTTGAATTGAAAAAGTTAAAAGCGCTTCAGTATATTAGCACGAGAGAACGAGCACTTCAATTAACAGAATCCGGATTGAAAGAACTCAACAAAGCACCAATTGAACATACGCCCTTAGTTTGGCTGAATGGTACTGCATATCAACATATGGACCAGCAATTTTGGGGTCGTTTAGTAGTATTCGTACAGACAGCCTCTAATATCGCTTCTGGTCAGCATCAATTTATTCCAGTTGACGACCGAAAAGAGGTTTTGGATTGGGTGAAAGTAAAGTATCGACATGAACAGTCGAACCTTAATGAATACTTACAGCACCTATATTCTGAAGTATATGATCTTTTGAAAGGTATGCCTGAATGGGTTGCTGAATTTACAACTTATCGTTTGTCTGCTTACCATCGCTATGGAATGAGTAAAGATCAGTTGGCTATGCGCTACAACCTATCTGTACATGATGTCACAATTACCCTTCAGGCTGTTATTCATTATTTGTTACAAAGGGTTTTAGATAACCAAAGCGCCTATCCTTACCTATTTCAAATGTGTGAAGATCTTCAAGTGACATACCCCCTTACTCATTCTGCTCAAAAAACTTTTGAATGGATTGAGAAAGGCTATACTCTCGAGACCATAGCAAGGATTCGTAAATTAAAAATGAGTACAATCCAAGATCATATTGTAGAGATTGCTCTAGTGAATCCGCGTTTTTGCATTGATGAATATGTTACAAAAGAAGCGGCACAGAACATTTCCCATACAGCAAATACACTAAACACGAATCGTTTGAAAACAATTAGGGATGAGCTGAATGGAGATTACTCTTATTTTGAAATTCGGCTCGTGTTAGCAGCCTCGCAAGGAGTGTCAAATCATGAACGACGAAACACTTGATAAGCTACTGTATAATTACTTTGGATATGAACAATTTAGAGAAGGTCAAAGAGAGATTATTGAGGATTTACTTAAAGGAAATGATGTTTTAGGTATTTTACCTACTGGAACTGGTAAATCGATGTGTTATCAATTGCCATCTCTCCTCTTAGACGGAACTGTAATCGTGGTAAGTCCACTGATTTCATTAATGGTTGACCAAGTGAAGCAGTTAAAACAACAAGGTATGAAACGTGTTGTGGCAGTAAACAGTTTCCTCAACCCACAACAAAAGCAGCAGGTGTATACTCATATTGATCAATATAAATTAGTCTATTGCTCACCAGAGATGCTTCAAAATGACCAATTTTTACAGGTTTTGAAAGAGAAAGTCTCGGTTTCGTTACTAGTAGTGGACGAAGCGCATTGCATATCACAATGGGGGCATGAGTTTCGTACGGACTATTTAAAGTTGGATGAAACACTGAAGGAGTTAAAAGAACCAACTGTATTGGCATTAAGTGCCACCGCTCCAGTGCATGTCCAAGATGACATTGTGAAACAAATGGACCGACCAGATATGCGGAAACATATTTACCCCATGGACCGGGAAAATATTGCGTTTACAGTAGAACACGTTGCTGGTATGGAAGAGAAGATACAACGTTTAGCTGCTATATTAAATACACATTCAGTACCGACTATGATTTATTTTTCGAGTCGTCAGTGGACAGAAAAAGCGGCTTATGAATTAAATCAACGTGTTGAAGGGGTGAAGGTTGCTTATTATCACGGTGGAATGGATCAAATGGACCGTTTGCTGATTCAACAACAATTTATGAATAATCAATTAGA
The DNA here is from genome assembly GCF_000770675.1 of Pontibacillus chungwhensis BH030062. Lineage (GTDB taxonomy): Bacteria > Bacillota > Bacilli > Bacillales > BH030062 > Pontibacillus > Pontibacillus chungwhensis. The sequence goes on along the minus strand of NZ_AVBG01000001.1, from coordinate 452,127 downwards.
TGTTATTTGTTGCACCAGTGCTTTTGGGATGGGGGTTAACAAAGGAAATATCCGGCTTGTTGTACATGCCCATATTCCATCGCAAGTTGAATCTTTTCTGCAAGAGATCGGTCGCGCAGGGCGAGATGGATTTCAAAGTGTTAGTTTAACGTTGTATAGTCCAGGAGATGGTGAAATTCCGAAGCGTTTTATTGAGACAGAACTTCCGACTGAAGAAATGGTTTCTAACGCCATGCGTTACCTGCAGTCATTATCCAACAAAGGTATGTATATTCCTGCTCAGACAGAGGATATAGAGGAAACATTGCAACTTAGTGAGGTTCAATGGCGCTTTTTATCCTATCAATTCGAGAAGCATGGCCTTATTAAAGGGAGAAATATTCTAATACATCAAGGCTGGAAAGAGGCTTACTATTCGATCCTTTCTTTTATTCAAGAAAGAACTAAGATCAAACAGAATAAATTAGCAGAACTTTTACATTGGGTGCACTCAGAAAAATGTTTGAGGTCCACATTATATAGTTCATTTCAAGCCTCATTAAAAAAGCCCACTGGTTTTTGTTGCGACCGTTGTGACTTTAGGTTTGATTTATGGACAACAAGTAACACCGATAAGCGAAGTGAGTTGTTAAATTGGGAAGAAGAACTCCAGAAGATTTTTTTACAAGGGGGGTCTGAATGAATCAAGCTGATTTAATAAAAAAAATGACGGATCGACAAGTGGTAACTCAACTCTATATCACTCAAATATTCATTTTAGTCCTTTCGCTGGTGTCTAGTTGGTTTTTATTTGATTCTGTAAAAGATTGGTATAATTTATTTGCTTGGGATATGAAAGGTATTTTATATTATGGTGGGTCAGCTGCTGTTCTTATACTAAGCATAGACATATTGCTCATGACGGTTATGCCAAAACGTTTTTACGACGACGGAGGTATAAATGAAAAAGTTTTCAGGAACCTCCCAGTTATAGAGATTATGGGTTTGACATTTTTTGTGGCTTTTGCGGAGGAAATGCTATTTCGTGGCGTGATTCAAACAGAATATGGTTACCTAGCTGCTAGTATATCATTCGCGCTCGTTCACATTCGCTATTTGACTAAACCGGTATTGTTTATTTCTGTTATTGCAATTAGTTTTTATATTGGGTGGATGTATGAAATTACAAATAATTTGTGGGTCACAATATTTGCCCATTTTATGATTGATCTCGTGTTAGGAGTCATGATTCGATATCGTATACTGAGGTGACGAACTATGGAAGAACCCTTTAGAAACAACGACCAAGCTAAGAATTTGCGACAGAGAATGCAAGATGAGGAAAGAGGTTTGTTGCAAGAACCTGATCCACAGGAATTAGGTGAAGCTATTTCTAGTCTTCCATCTAGAAATGAAGTACATAAGAGTAAGCAAACTAGAATGAAGTGGAAAATTAAATATCCATTCATTCGCTTATTAGTTTTTCTATTTGTTGTTTTTATACTTCTTATTCCTTTATATTATCTGTAAATTTAAAGTGGGGAAGAAAGCAAAATTTTCCTTAGTAACAGTTAAAGTCTCCGTTATGTAGGTAGTTATAAAATAGTGACAGGAAATAATCTATAGAAAAAGAGGTTTAGAGTTGTTAACTCTAAACCTCTTTATTAATTGAGAGGTAAACCTTAGGTAACCATCCGTTTTAAAAGAAGATTTGGCGATCTCGTTCTTCTTTTAGAATCTCAACTGCTTCACGGAATCGTTGTGAGTGTATGATTTCCCTTTCTCTTAAATATTTTAGACCATCATTTAAGTCGGGGTCATCGGATAAATTAATGATCCATTGATAAGTAGCACGTGCTTTTTCCTCTGCGGCAATATCCTCGTATAAGTCCGCAATAGGATCCCCTTTAGCGGCAATGTACGTGGCGGTCCACGCCGAACCGGCGGCATTTTCATAATAGAGAGCATGCTCATGATTAGCGTAATGGGCGCCCAAACCAGCAGCCTTCATTTGTTCCGGCGTCGCGTCTTTTGTAAGTTTATACACCATAGTCGCAATCATTTCCAAATGGGCGAATTCTTCTGTGCCGATATCAGTTAGGAGTCCTACAACTTTATCAGGGATTGTGTATCGCTGATTTAAGTACCTCAGAGCTGCAGAAAGTTCTCCATCAGCTCCGCCATATTGTTCAATTAAATATTTTGCGAGCTGTGGGTTACAGGAACCTACCCTAACAGGATACTGTAGTTTCTTCTCATAATACCACATACTTTACCTCCTTTTTACACCTGCCATGGCCAAGGTGCATTGTTCCAATTCCAAGGATATCCTGAGTAACTTTCTCCATACTGTCGAAGAGGTCCGTATTGCTGTTCATATTGCTTCTTAAGCTTCTTGCTTTGTTGAGCATATTGATTGAATTGTTTGATCGCTTCATAATCTTCAGGGTGGGTGTCTAAATATAACGTAAGTTCTACTAATACAAAATCTACAGCTTGAATCTCCTCTAGCAATTCATAATAGGCAGGGGGAAGGGGGTGGTTCATTTATCATCATTCCTCCCGTCAGGATCTGGATATGGACTGTAAAATGCCGGCCAAAGGGTGCCGCAATAAAGTGCTTGCTTAGGGCTGAATTGCTGTAGGTTTGGGGGTTGAAACCCGATATAAAGTTGAGGTGGCGTTTGATAGCTTTTTACACGAACGGGCGGGCATGGATCATTTGGGCTATTATAGGGCTGATAGTACTTTACTTGAGTGAACATCTTTATTTCTCCTTTCTGTTGAACTTACATTCATACCATTACTACTTATGAATATTTTGTGAAGCCTTATCCTATTACAAGTTTAATCCTTATATCGAAGAAGGGTTTTTGTTTTTTTAATCGAATTATTTAATGAAGGGTACCATTTTATTAATACATAAATTGAGGTGAAGGCGATGTTTGTAAAGGGAATTATGAAAGCTGCTCATGAATGTTGGACAGCTTCAGTAAACACACCGTTAAATGAAGTAATTGATAGGCTTAATCAAAATGATATTCAAGGTATGCCTGTTGTAGTGGAGGGTACCTTTAAAGGAATGGTTTCAAAAGAACTGATCTATAAGAATTTCTTCGAAAGCGGAATGACGAGAGATTCCTTTTTGGCTGAACGAAAAGTTGGAGATGTGATGGCATATGAGGATCTCTATATTACAGAGAATGATGTGTTTGAACAAACACTAACAACTTTCAAGGGGTTTTCTATAGTTGCCGTCATTGGGAATGATCGGAAATTCTTAGGTATCGTTACACGTTATGATGTTTTAGAGCAGTTTGAAAGTGCATTTGGTATGAAGAAAAAAGGTGTAAGAATTGCATTTACATCAGAGGAATCTGAAGGCCGCATTGCTCGTCTGGCTGAAATTGTTAAGCAATATCATGAAAATATAATTTCTCTGGCTACTTTCGATGAAACAGCTAAACTCACAAGAAGAATTGTGTTGAAAATTGAAAAGAAAGATAATATTGACAAATTTGCTAAAAAACTAGAGCGTTCTGGCTTCAGAATACTTGATATTAAAGAAGATTAAAAAGGACTAGACCCTTCCTCGCATCCATATAATGGGTGGGGGAGGGGTTTTTATTGTTTAGCGCTTTAATTATTAGTGGTGTGGCATGGTTTGCAACCTTTTTCGCTATATACTGGCTTCCGTTTGCTAGAGTACCACTCTCATCCGATTTTTTTTTGCTCGCCATTTTGGCCCCAGTTGATTTTCTGTTTGGAAGTTTATGTTTGCTGGTAGCTTGTATAAACCATGGATTGTTATTTCGAGCTCTGGTACAAACGAACGTTCGTTCAGAAGTGAAAGTTTTATCCTTGTTAGGATGGCTAAGTCCTGCTGTGCTGGTCATTTTTTCTATAAAAGTTGTTGCTATCGTTTTCTGTATGTCTGTTATCTATGGTATTCTTTCTATGGAGAGAAAAAGGAACAAACGTGGAAATGTTAGGAGACGGTCTTTGTAAAATCTCTGAGATAATTTGTGCAAAACATATTCAAAACCCATACATAGTTTACACAAAGCGCTTTCTTTTTTATAATAGGAACAAATAGTTTTATGGGGGATATGGTATGTCCAGCACTCAAGGTAAATACAACATCAAAGCCGTTTCTACAATGCTCGGAATTCAATCAGGAACACTGCGTGCATGGGAACGTAGGTATAAAATGATACGCCCGACACGTAATGAGGCTGGTCATCGATTGTATACGGATGAACACATTAAAGTATTAAAGTGGTTAATAGATAAAGTGAATAGAGGTTTTACTATATCTCAAGCGGTTTCTTTGCTTGAAAACAATCAGAACGCTCAATCTAACGTTGAGGAAGAAAATGTTGCTTCAAAAGAAAGTCATGTTGAAGCTTTGTCTGATGAATTATTAGATGCCTTGTTACAGTTTAATGAACGAGAGGCTCAGATGAAACTTGATCATGCATTTAGTATTTTCTCACCTGAAAAAGTAGCGATCGATGTAGTTGGTCCTATACTAGTTAAGATTGGGGATCTGTGGGAAGCAAATGATATTTCTAGTGTGCATGAACACTTTGCAAGTAACTTTCTTCGCTCCAGATTAGGGATGATGTTGATTTCAATGCCAGTTAATCATATGCAGCCGAAAGCTGTATGTGTCTGTGGCCCTAACGAAAAGCATGAGTTAGGTATTTTAATATTTAGTCTCTATCTGAAAAGGCAAGGATATGATGTTGTTTATTTAGGTCAGAGTATCGCACCAGGCGATGTTGAAGTGATCGTGAATGAATTAAAGCCTAAGTATTTGTTTATGTCTTGTACGATGAAGAAAAATATTCCTGCAACAGTCCACATTGCTGATGCTCTAAAAGAACGCTATCCAGACTTGGCAATTGGTCTTGGCGGCTATGCATTAGACACCTTGCCATCCAAGGATAAAGATCCCATACAACCTTACATCATAGGGAATAACAGTTCGGATTGGTCAGAGTGGTTGTCCATTCATTCTTAAGACTCGCGTTTAGGCGCGAGTCTTTTGCTTCCTAAACAGCGTGAATGAAATAAAATTCTTGTAGCTGTGCCCATTCCAATTTATACTTTAAAAATAGTACCAAACTAATAAAAAAAACATATACTAAGGTAAGGCATCGCATATGCATTCAAAGGGGGACGAGTGAATGCGTCTTGAAAGGTTATCTAGTAATAAATTTAAAATATTTCTAACGTTTGATGACTTGCTTGATCGCGGAATATCGCGAGAGGATCTGTGGCATGACTTACCTGCTGTTCACGCATTATTCCATGACATGATGTTCGAGGCTACAGATGAATTAGGAATCGAATTAGAGGGTATGCTCCAAGTTCAGGTATATCTGATGCAGGCTCAGGGCATGCTCATTGTCGTTACTCAAAGTGATCAAACGAATGAAAATTATGATGAAGACTATATTGAAATGAAAGTAACACTTGATGAGAGTAAAGAAATGATGTTTAACTTCCATGCTTTTGAAGACATTATTCAAGTGGCTCAACACTTACTTCAATTAGGCATTAAAGGTGGATCGGTGTATTATATGGACCACTACTATATGCAACTTTCTGATGAGGATATGACGGAGTTGAACCGTGAAGACTTGATTGCTATTCTTTCTGAGTTTGGTTCACCAAGTACAGTTACTAGTTATCGTTTAAATGAGTATGGAAAAACAATTTTAGCTGGAAATGCAATTCAGGAAATTACAACCTATTTTCAGTAAACAAAAGATCGGTCCACAAAAGCGGACGGTCTTTTTTTTGTGAATAAATCTTATACATATAATAACTCTTAAAACATTTCTAATTAGAGAGAAAATATTTATGTTAATATTAGAAGGATTTCTATGAACATGTTACGATAAAAAAGAATAGTAAATATAGGGGTGAAGAATTGCAAGAATTCGAAAACCCCTTTATAATGAAATCGCTTACATTACAAAAGGTTTAGTTTTCATCAAAATATGTATTTTCGTGTTTCCATAAAGGCTGAGAAGTTGTATACTAATTTCTGAAGAAATGGAATGTACATTGACTGAACCGAATTTTCATGGGAGGTAAGTTCATGGTAGCCGACAAAGCAGCAGATTCTGCGAATGAAAATCATGACAAATTAGACGTATTAAAATCAACTCAAACTGTGGTTAATAAGGCACTTGATAAATTAGGGTACCCATCCGAAGTGTTTGAATTGCTTAAAGAACCTGTAAGAATGATGACAGTTCGAATTCCAGTTCGAATGGATGACGGGTCAATTAAGATCTTTACAGGGTATCGAGCTCAACACAATGACGCAGTGGGCCCTACAAAGGGTGGCGTAAGATTCCACCCAAGCGTTACTGAAAAAGAAGTAAAAGCTTTATCAATATGGATGAGTTTAAAGGCTGGGATTGTTGACCTTCCTTACGGTGGAGGAAAAGGCGGAATTGTATGCGATCCACGTGAAATGTCTTTCCGTGAACTAGAGGGGCTTAGTCGCGGTTATGTACGAGCTATAAGTCAAATTGTAGGTCCTACAAAGGATATTCCTGCTCCTGACGTGTTTACAAATTCGCAAATTATGGCATGGATGATGGATGAATATAGCCGTATTGATGAATTTAATAACCCTGGTTTTATTACAGGAAAACCTCTTGTTTTAGGCGGTTCTCATGGTCGTGAGTCTGCGACGGCTAAAGGTGTTACAATTTGTATTGAAGAAGCCGCTAAAAAGAAAGGTATTGATATAAAGGGAGCTCGTGTTGTCATTCAAGGCTTTGGTAACGCAGGAAGCTTCTTAGCTAAGTTTATGCACGATAAAGGGGCAAAAGTGATTGGGATTTCTGATGCACAAGGCGCGCTTCATGACCCAGAAGGGCTTGATATTGACTATCTACTAGATCGTCGAGATAGTTTCGGGACGGTTACTAATCTATTTAAGAACACAATTACTAATGAGCAACTTTTAGAGTTAGATTGTGATATTTTGGTTCCTGCAGCCATTGAGAATCAAATTACCGAAGAAAACGCAGCCAATATTAAAGCGAGTATTGTTGTAGAAGCTGCAAATGGACCAACTACACTAGATGGAACACGAATTTTATCAGAACGTGGAATTTTATTAGTTCCTGATGTATTAGCATCATCCGGTGGAGTAACGGTTTCATACTTCGAATGGGTGCAGAATAACCAAGGATATTACTGGACTGAAGAAGAAGTTGAAGAAAAGCTTCATAAAGTAATTGTTAAAGGCTTCAATGCCGTATATAATACTGCGGAAACTCGTCGTATTGATATGCGATTGGCCTCTTATATGGTTGGTGTACGTAAAATGGCAGAGGCTTCGCGCTTCCGTGGATGGATATAGGTTGAATCTTTTGCAAGCATCTCCTATCATTATGTGGGTAGGAGATGTTTTTTGTTTTGGGCTCTGATCATGTTGATCTGTTTCATATAACTCCCTGATACGGAGTACTTTATACTGAGATACTTTAGAGCATGGAAGGGGCTGCTTGGGTTTCCTTGGCGACAATGCGCTTTCCTGCGGGGGAGCTGGGAAGTTTCCTCGTTCACTCACGCTAAGCCAAAGCTAACGGAAATAATCTCTCAGCTTCGAATCTTACAGAGCCTATTTTTAAAGAACATGATATACAAGAAAATATTAGACAAATGATACTTATGAATCGTGATATGTGTTGTTATAGAGGAGTGAAGGAATTTTGCAAAAGGAAGATGTAATTATTGTGGGCGCAGGGCCATGTGGTTTATCGACTGCGATTGAACTCCAAGAAAGAGGTCTGAATCCTCTTATAATTGAAAAAGGAAATGTAGTAAATGCAATCTATAACTATCCAACTCACCAAACTTTTTTCAGCTCAAGTGAAAAGTTAGAAATTGGTCGGATGCCCTTTATTACAGAAATGAAAAAGCCAGTACGTAACCAAGCTCTTGCGTATTATCGTGCTGTAGCAAAGAGAAAGAATCTTCGAGTAAATGCTTATGAAAAAGTAACAAGTGTAACAAAGAATAATGGGAACTTTACCTTATGCTCCGAGCGAAATAATGGTGAGGAAGTAACGTATCAAGCTAATCAGATCGTTATAGCAACAGGATACTATGATCACCCGAATCACATGGGAATCCCGGGTGAATCGTTAGATAAAGTAAGTCACTACTTCAAGGAATCTCACCCTTATTTCGATAAAAATGTCGTGGTTATAGGCGGGAAAAACTCTGCAGTAGATGCCACATTAGAACTAGTGAAAGCCGGCGCGAATGTAACAGTTCTGTATCGTCAGTCTGACTATTCTAAGAGTGTGAAGCCGTGGATTCTTCCTGAATTTGAAGCGCTAGTTAACAAAGAGGTAATCAATATGGAGTTTAATGCTAACGTAACTGAAATTACCTACGATAAAGTGTACTATGAGGTTGATGGTGAAAAGAAGGACGTTGAGAATGACTTTGTTTTTGCAATGACTGGATATCACCCTGATCATAGTTTTTTGAGAAAGATGGGAATTGAAATTGAAGATGATACGGGTCGTCCTACTTTTAACAAAGATACTATGGAAACCAATATTAAAGGTATATATATAGCAGGAGTTATTGCTGCGGGTTATAACAATAATGAGATTTTTATTGAGAACGGACGTCACCATGGTGAATATATTGCGGAAGCGATTTGTGGACAGAAGTAAATAGGAGAAAAGGTTCTACGCGTTTATATGCGTAGAACCTTTCTATGTAATTAAGGAATTTATTATAGAAACTAATATGAATTAGGCAAAGATATGGACGAGCTCTGAAGGGTTTTGGGTCATTTCCAAAGCGATCATAAGTTTAATACGAGCTTTTGGACCTGTGAGGCCGTTTGAGAATACAACTCCCATATCTTTCAGCTTGCGACCGCCACCTTCATAACTATAAACGTCTTGAGCTATACCTTGGTAGCATCGGGATACAAGGACTACAGGAATTTTGTCTTCGATTAATAGTTTTAAAGGCTCAACGATTTGAGGTGGAACATTTCCCTGGCCAAGTGCTTCGATGACTATTCCGTCTGGTTTAGTTTGTCGAATAGCTTCCACTGTTTCTGAGTCCATTCCAGCATATGTTTTTATAAGGGTTACGCGCTTTTGAATCTGTTGAATCGGGTAAGACTCATGTGACGTTAAAGTATGGTGAAACATAATGCCCGTTTTAGTAACAATGCCTATAGGTCCGTACTGAGGACTCTGGAAAGTGGCGACATTACTAGTGGACGTTTTTGTAACGTTCTTTGCACTATGAATTTCATCATTCATTACGACTAGAACACCTTTATCTTGGGCTTCGTCAGAGCAGGCAACGCGTACAGACGTTAATAAGTTGTAAAGGCCGTCTGAGCCAATTTCATTAGAAGACCGCATAGCTCCAGTAACGATGATAGGCTTCCTTGTTTGTAAGTACAAATCTAAAAAGTAAGCTGTCTCTTCTAGAGTGTCTGTTCCGTGAGTAATAACGATTCCATCTATTTGCTCCGTAGCCAATCTTTCATGTATTCTTTGTCCTAAAGTCAACATGTGTGCAGGCGTCATATGTGGAGAGGGTAAATGGAAGACTACCTCATCTTCAATATTTGCGTATGTAGCCAAAGAGGGAAGCATTTCATATAGAGGGTGATCTACGTCTGGCGCTACTGTCCCTGTATCTTTATCTTCTTTCATGGAGATTGTTCCACCTGTATGTAATACTATAATCTTTTTCACTATAACACCTTCTTATTTCAAGTATTTTCTTTCCATTATGTTCATGATACGATGAAATAGATTGAATTGAAAGAGGAGGAACGGTCGTGTTTACAATACTTTCAGCAGCAGTGGCACCGGGCTTTGCGCTCATGTCTTTTTTTTATTTGAAAGACCGTTTTGACTCTAAGCCGTTCTCAATTGTGTTTAGAACGTTTGTGATGGGATCGTTATTGGTGTTTCCAATTATGTTTATCCAGTACGCTTTTGAAACTGAAGGTGTATTACAATATCCAGCTACAAAATCGTTCCTTCTATCCGGAGGGTTAGAAGAATTCTTTAAATGGTTTATTTTTATGTATGCGGTTTATAAGCAAGACCATTTTGAAGGACGTTATGATGGGATTGTTTATGGAGTTTCTATTAGCCTGGGCTTTGCTACTGTTGAGAATATATTATATTTGTTAGCTAATGGTGTAGAGGTTGCTTTTTTAAGAGCTCTTTTCCCAGTTTCTTCTCATGCCCTGTTTGGAGTTATTATGGGCTATTATTTGGGGAGAGGGAAAACCAATCGGAAAAAAGGCTCCATCTATATTGTTTGGCTTGCACTAGTAACGCCTATTTTACTTCACGGTTTATATGATTATATTTTAGAAATTTGGCAGTCTACATGGCAGTATACATTGACCCCATTTATGATCATACTATGGCTTATTGCCTTAAGAAAAGTAAAACAAGCAAACACCGTACCTGCTGGTGTAGTTCCAATTGAACAAAATAAATGGAAAGCATAAAAGCCGCTCCTTTAAAGGAGCGGCTTTTTTATGTAGATCATGTTGTGTTGCTCTCGTACGTTAATCTTACTGTCTAGCTCCTGGGGATTAGAGGCTAGCGAGATAAGCAAATTAACTTCAGTGGCTTAACGCCACTTACGTTAGTTTGCTTATCCATATGCGGGTCCACAGGATGTGGGTCAGTTCAGCGTTGGCACAGGACGTGCCAGTTTTAGCTGAACTTCCACTTGCCCCATCCGCTTTTCTTTCATGTATAAAATCCCATTAGATTCAGAAACTACAGATCATAAGACTATAGTTCAGGAGGATATACGGGATATGAAATGGTTGCGAGTGGTTTCTATTTTATTGATCGTTTGTATGCTAACGATCTCCATATCATCTAGTGTTGATCAAACATCTCATGCGTTTAGTCCAAGGATTTTGCAGAAAGGTTCTACGGGAGATGATGTGATCGAATTACAGGCAAGGCTTCAGTATATAGGATTCTATGAAGGAAACATTGATGGGGTCTTTGGCTGGGGAACTTATTGGGCACTCCGAAACTTTCAGAAAGAATTCGGATTAGAAGTGGATGGGTTGGCTGGACAGGAAGCGAAACAAAAGTTAATTGATGCTACAAATTATGATAGACAATATGTAAAGAAGCAGATTAATTCCGGGAAAGATTTCACCTATTATGGAGGAACATCTAAAGAACAGCAAACGGAGCCTTCACAAAAAGGTGAAGACCAAAAGAAAGATGATGGGCCATCAGAACCTACTTCAGTAAACGTTCCGACTGGTTATTCTCAAAATGATATTCAGCTTATGGCAAATGCGGTTCATGGAGAAGCACGAGGAGAACCTTATGTGGGGCAAGTAGCGGTTGCTGCTGTTATCTTAAACAGGGTGGAAAGTTCTACTTTCCCAAATAGTGTTTCTGGGGTCATCTTTGAGCCAAGGGCATTTACAGCAGTTAGTGATGGTCAAATATGGCTTGAGCCAGATGAAACTTCTAAGGAAGCGGTTATGGATGCAATGAACGGTTGGGATCCTTCCCAGAATGCTCTCTATTATTTTAATCCAAATACCGCTACATCAGATTGGATTTGGAGTCGGCCGCAAATTAAAAAAATAGGCAAGCATATATTTGCTAAATAGAGAAAGGGTGGAACTGTTATGATTCGTTGGCTCCTTATTGGTGTGTTAGCTGTTGGAGTTACAGGTACTGCTGTTTGGGGGTACCAGGAACACCAGGAGAAGAATGCCATACTTGTTCAGGCAGAGAACTCCTACCAACGTGCTTTCCATGATTTGTCTTACCATACGAATTTGTTGCACGATAAGATTGGAACGGTTTTAGCAATGAATTCACAAAAGCAATTATCACCTCAATTAGCCGATATTTGGAGAATTACGTCTGAAGCACATAATGATGTGGGGCAGTTACCCCTTGCCCTGCTCCCTTTTAACAAGACTGAAGAGTTTCTTTCGGATATAGGGGAGTTCACTTACCGAACAGCAATCAGAGATTTGAATAAAAATCCTTTAACGGATGATGAAGTTAAATTGTTAGAAAGCTTGTATAAACAGTCTGGCAAAATTGAGAAAGAATTACGCAAAGTTCAATACATGGTTCTAAATGAAAACTTACGATGGATGGATGTACAGCTAGCTCTAGCAAGTGATGAAAAATCAGATAATACCATTATTAATGGTTTTAAAACGGTAGAAAAGAATATGGAAGGGTATGCTGAAGGTGATTTAGGTCCAACTTTTACAGGTGCCTCACAGCAAAACCATGAATATAAATTCTTGAAAGGTGAGAACCTCTCAGAAGAGAAGGCTAAAGAAAAAACAAAAGAGATTTTTGAGATTCCTCAAGGTGCTAAGGTAACAATGACTAAGAGTGGAAAGGGTGCTGAAGTTCCAACTTACAGTCTTTCCTATAGAAGTGATAAGAAGAATGGGTATATGGATATATCAGTAAAAGGTGGCCATCCTATTAGTATATTAGTTGAAAGAGACCTTCAAGAAGCTGAGTTAGGACTATATGAAGGTTCTGAAAAGGCGAAAAATTTTCTAGAGAAGTATAAATATAAGGGGATGGAGAACTTCCAGAGCACACAATACGAACAAGTAGGAGTATACAATTTCTTGTATGTTCAAGATGATGTCCGTATTTATCCTGATTCCTTACAAGTAAAAGTAGCTCTTGATAATGGGGATATCCTTGGTCTTTCAGCACGAGATTTTCTTATGAATCATCATGAGCGTTCCATTAAAGAGCCGAAAATTTCTGAAGAAGAAGCAAGAAGCAATGTGAATCCAAATGTAAAAATACGAGAACAACATATGGCCATAATTGAAAATGATCTCAGCGAAGAGGTTTTGTGTTATGAATTCCTTGGTACTTTAGGAGAAAGTACCTATCGGATTTTCATTAATGCTAACGATGGCGTAGAGGAAAAAGTTGAGAAACTGAAGCAAGCAGAAATGAAATTTGGATAGGAGAGTTTTGGGAAAGATAGACATCTATCTTTCCCTTTTTGTTTTTTTTTGACATAATATATTTATGAGACCTTAGGACCATGTTAAGGGGAGAGAGGAACATACAGTGATAAAAATCGGAATGTCATTAACGCTTGAACCAAACCAGGATAATGATGAAGAGCCAGAAACTTTTCGTTGTAAGCTCGTAGAACAAGATGACCAAATGCTTTATATTGATTACCCTGTAAATGAAAAGACTGGAAGAACTGGATTTTTCTTTGAGGGGACGCAGTTTAAAGTAACGTTTGTCGGAGAAGATCAATCTATATATATGTTTAACACAGAAGTCAAGGAACGTAAGAAGTTACAAATTCCTGTTTTAGCTATACATAACCCAGGCAAGAAAAAAATGATACGCATACAGCGTCGCCAATATGTCAGGGTAGAAACAGCAGTTGATGTGAGTGTACAAGGGCTTCCGGGACGACAGGAGCCTTTTACTACCATAACCCTTGATATTAGTGGCGGAGGAGCGGCTGTAATACCACCGGAATCTCATCAATTACAAGAGCAAGATAACCTGGAAGTATGGTTTGTTATCCCTCTTACATCAGGTGAGATTCATTATATTAAAGCTATCTCAAGAATCGTTCGAATTTTTCAGGAGAAAGCAACAAATCGAGATCAACTTTCTCTTGAATTCATGCAGATTGACCACCGTGATAGAGAGCTGTTAATTCGTTTCTGTTTCGAACGCCAGTTGCTTTGGAGGAGAAGTAGAGTAAGATAACGTATAAAGCTTATTAGAGAGGATACGCTATTACCAAAAAAGAGGTTGTATACTATGAAACGTTTTGAACAATGGCTTTGTACACTTGTTTTGGTACACGCAGTATTATTAGTCATGTTTCAGGCTTTAATGCTTTATACCGACTTTTCTTTATATGTACAACCAGTCTACGAATATTTTGGTGTCGGTAAAAGCCTTGAAACCAATATCGTAGAAACAATAGACCGCATCTTTGGTGATGTGTTATCCTTTTGAAGTATAACTATACCATTACATAACGCAAGGAAATGTTTTATTACCTTGAGTTAAATCAAACATTTGAAGCTAGCCTTACTTAAATGGTTAGTCGTATTGTATTTTTGCACGTGAAAGAGGGATTATGGATGATGAAACAAAATATTGCAGTAGCTATTGATGGGCCAGCGGCTGCTGGTAAGAGTACAGTCGCCAAGATTATAGCAGAGAAGTTAACCTATGTTTATATAGATACAGGTGCTATGTACCGTGCTCTTACGTACAAAGCTATTAAAGAAGGTGTTTCTTTAGAGGAAGAAAGATCGTTAATGAATTTGCTTAAGGATACCACTATTGACCTTCAGCAATCAGTAGAGGGCCAAAAAGTTATATTAGATGGTGAGGAAGTAACACTTGATATCAGAACTGAACAAGTAACCAATCAGGTATCGATAGTAGCTAAGCATGGAGAAGTTAGACATGAAATGGTTAAACGACAGCGTGAGTTAGCTTTAAAGCGAGGCGTGGTGATGGATGGTCGTGACATAGGCACACATGTCATTCCAGATGCTGAAGTAAAAATCTTTTTGATTGCTTCGGTTCAAGAACGCGCAGAACGACGTCACAAAGAAAATCTCGAAAAAGGTTTTTCTTCAGACTTGGAGAAATTAAAAGATGAGATCAGAAGACGTGACAAAATAGATTCAGAGCGTGAAGTTTCTCCTCTCTTGAAAGCAGAAGATGCAGTTGAAATTGATACCACGTCTTTATCTATTATAGAAGTGGCTGAAAAAATATTACGTGTTGTTCACGATAAACTAGATAGAGGTGAATAATAATGGCGTTATATAAGATAGCCAGATCCATTTGTGCCACCATCTTTTATCCTCGCTACCGAATCAAGGTAGAGGGAAAGGAAAACATTCCAGAAAAAGGTCCAGTTGTAATATGTTCAAATCATATTTCAAATTTTGATCCAATTGTAGTAGGTATCACTGCTCCTAGAGATATTTATTTTATGGCTAAAGAGGAATTGTTTAAAAATAAATTTATTGGTGGACTATTAAAACGTATTCATGCTTTTCCTGTGAAAAGGGGGATGAAAGACCGTCAAGCTCTTCGTAAAGCCATGGGTGTTTTAGAAGATAATGAGGTTTTAGGATTATTTCCAGAGGGGACTAGGAGTAAAACCGGAGAATTAAAAAAGGGACTGGCTGGAGCTGGTTTTTTCGCACTTCGGTCTGAAGCAACAGTTATCCCTTGTGCTATTGTAGGCTCATATAAGGGAAAGGAGCCTTTGCGGGTGATCTATGGGAAACCTGTACCAATGGCAGAATTAAGAGAGCGAAAGGCTTCATCTCAAGAGGTTACAGATGTTATAATGGGAGATATCCAGAAGCTTTTAGACAAAAAACGCTAGTAGACGTCTTTTGCTTGACAAAAAGCTTCAAATATTAGAAGTTAGAACCAAGGATTAATTAATGGTTGGTTGTGGCGGAACTGAAGGAGGTCTTTTTTAATGGATGAAATGAACCAAGAAATGTCAGAAATGCCGAACGTTTCAGTCGGCGATGTACTTACGGGTAAAGTTGTAAAAGTTGAAGACAAGCAGGTACTTGTCGATATCGGTTACAAAGTTGAAGGCATCGTTCCAATCAGTGAACTTTCTAGCTTGCATGTAGAAAAAGCAGCTGATGTGGTATCAGAAGGTGACGAGTTAACGCTAAAAGTGAAGAAAATGGATGACGAAGAAATTGTCTTATCTAAGCGTGCGGTAGATGCTGAATCAGCTTGGGAAGACCTTGAAGCAAAATTAGAAAGTGGAGAAGTATTCGAAGCTGAAGTCAAAGACATTGTAAAAGGTGGACTTGTTGTTGATGTAGGACTTCGTGGATTTATTCCAGCTTCTCTTGTCGAAACATATTATGTTGAAGACTTTAATGATTACAAAGGTAGAACTCTTACGCTCAAAGTAATTGAGCTAGACCGAGAACAAAATCGAGTAATCCTTTCTCATAGTGCCGTAGTAGAAGATGAAAATGACGCGCGCAAAGCTGCTTTACTTCAGGAACTTGAAGCAGACCAAGTATTGGACGGTACTGTACAACGCTTAACTGATTTTGGTGCTTTCGTAGACATTGGTGGAGTAGATGGGCTTGTACACATCTCTCAGCTTGCTCATGAGCATGTCGATAAAGCTTCCGATGTGGTAGAGGAAGGACAAAAAATTCAAGTACGTGTTCTTTCTGTAGACCGAGACAATGAACGAATTTCACTTTCTCTTAAAGACACACTTCCTGGACCTTGGGACCAGGTTGGAGATAAGATTCGTCCAGGAGATATACTAGAAGGTAAAGTTCGCCGTTTGGTTAACTTTGGTGCCTTTGTTGAACTTCTTCCTGGAGTTGAAGGTCTTGTACACATTTCTCAGATTTCTAAGCAGCACATTGGTACCCCTCAGGAAGTTCTTGAGGAAGGTCAAGATATTAAAGTTAAAGTGCTGGATGTAAACGAAGATGAAAAACGAATTTCACTAAGTATTAAAGAAATTGAAGCTGATCAAGATCGTCAGCAAGTAGAACAATATACAAGAGATGACGATGGTGGCTTTCAATTAGGTGATTTTATTGGTGACAAACTAAACAAACTAAAATAAACTACAAATTCGGTGATATTATTGAGTCGATCTAAGAGAAAACTTGAGCATATTAGACATGCACTTTCCCGTGAGGATCTTGGCGTTAATAGCTTTGATGAGATGGAAATTATTCATCAAAGTTTGACGGATATTCATTGGGACGATATTTCATTGCAGACTCAATTAGGCGAACTTACCTTAAGTTCGCCTCTTTTTGTAAATGCAATGACCGGAGGAGGCGGAGAGAAGACAGAAGCGATAAACCGTGACCTTGCAATAGCTGCAAAGGAAACAGGAATCGCGCTTGCTGTAGGATCTCAAATGTCTGCTCTTAAAGATGAAAGAGAAATGAAGAGTTATCAAGTCGTAAGACAAGAGAATCCAGACGGAATCGTCTTTGCTAACGTTGGAAGTGAAGCAACACTTGATCAAGCTAAGCTTGCTGTTGACATGTTAGAAGCCAACGCGTTGCAGATCCATTTAAATGTGTTGCAAGAATTAATTATGCCTGAAGGAGATAGAGATTTTACAACTCGATTAGAGCAAATAGAAGAAATCGTAAAATCTGTAGAGGTTCCAGTTATACTAAAAGAAGTTGGGTTTGGTATTTCACAGGAAACTACCCGTCAGTTAAAAGAAATAGGGGTCTCCTATATTGATGTAGGAGGTAAGGGGGGGACAAACTTCTCTAATGTTGAGAATAAACGGAGAAGACAACCTCTTGAATCTTATAATGGATGGGGAATCCCTACCGTGACGTCTATCAAAGAAGTGAAAAGCGTTTTCCCTGAATGTAATGTAATTGCTTCTGGTGGAATGCGTGACGGCTTGGATGGAGCGAAATCATTCGTATTGGGTGCTAACGCATTTGGTATGGCTGGCCAACTTCTTAGAACCTTGATGAAAGATGATCTTGAGACCTTAATTAAGAAAGTAGATCATGTGCACGAAGAGTTTAAGATTGCCATGATGCTTTTAGGTGCTAAAGAAACCTATCAACTAGATGGGAAACCCCATATCTATACCGGTTCTACGAAGTCTTGGTTAGAACAAAGGATTACAACCTTATAAAGGATGAAAGCCCATTGCTTACATATAAGCAATGGGCTTTTTTTATAATTTTTGATCTTTTCTAGCTTGTTCCGGAGTGTCTAAGTACGTACTTCCTTTTGGATGATTTTGTGTGTCGCGATCACTTTCTACCCGATTTTCTTTTTTTAACTTCTTTTGTTGTCGATCCTTACCCATGAGCACACCTCCTCTTTCAAAATAGTATTTTCTTGATTCGAAACGTTATTCATGATTAGAAATCCCACAATTGACCATAATGAAAGGAGGGAAGGTGGATAGGATGGTTCAGGGTCTGATTTTTTACTATTTATGTTGGGGATTATGGGTGGTAGCAACTTTCCTAATGTCTAAGACTCGAAAGCGTATAGTGGCAAGTATGTACGTATTGATACTTTTAATTAGTTCAGGCTCTTCTTGGGAGCTTTTTAGATATTCTGGAAGTTACGCTGTATTGGTAATTTTAGTTTTTTCAATGCACATTATTTTGCATTATCAAAAGGTATTTTATCCAACACTAGCGTCTCTGTTCATCGGTGTTGGGTATGCAGGGATACTCTTGTTTGAGAAAGTTGTACCCGTTTGGATGATGATGCCAAGGCTTGTCATTGTAGGGGTTCTTTCATTTGTGGTTGTAAGCATGCTAGTAGAACCGGTCTTTTTAAAAATCGCCGTGTGGGGGTTTGCTTCAGCTCTAGGTGAATGTCTGTATACGATTATCTTAAGTGGGTATGGGTATGCTGAAGATGTGGGGGATTGGGCTTACCTTGATGTTTATAGTTTAGTCTGTAGTTTAGTTATCTTAAATAGTGGATTTGTTAAAGTAAGCGAGATCTTAGAACAAACAGTGACGAATCGGATCAAGAGAAAGGTAGGATTTCGATCATGAATGAATATACTTACCCAATTTTATTTGGAGTTATTATAGGAGTTACGATACGTTTAGTAATGTTAAGGGCTGATTATCGCCAATATCCTACTTATCTACATGGTAAGGTGATCCACATTTCGCTTGGCTTCATAGCTGCTTCCCTTGGGACGATTGCCGTACCAGCTATTATGGAACTAGAATTTACGGCTGTAACTTTTCTTACCATTGCAGCTTCTCAGTTTAGGGAAGTGAGGAATATGGAAAGAAATACATTAACAGAATTAGATGCTTATGAACTGGTACCAAGAGGGAATACATACATAGAAGGAATTGCTATAGCATTCGAAGCACGTAACTACCTTGTTATCTTTACTTCCTTATTAGCTACACTTAGCTTTTTAGTGTGGAACATTTGGGTCGGGATTATCATTTCCTTCGTTTGCTTCTTTATTGTTCGTAAGTTTATGAGTGGGAAAACTCTTAAAGATATCGTGAATATTGAATATGTTCAACCTCATTTTGAAGGGGCAGGTTTGTATGTAGATAATATTTATATAATGAATATTGGTTTGCCTCAAAGACAAGAGGAAATTGGGGAGTATGGAATGGGATTTGTGTTAACCCCAAAAAATTTCAATGTTCGTTCAACTATTGCCAATCTAGGTCAGCGACAAGCGATCCTACACGATATATCGGTCTCTATGGGGGTATTTAGAGATAGCGGTACACCTGCATTAGTGCCATTAATTAAAAGGGATCTTGATGATGGACGCATCGGTGTGTTTGTTTTGCCTCAAGAGAGGGATAAAGAAAAGGCTATAAAAATTATTGGTGCAGTACCTGTCCTTGAGAATGCAATTCGTATGCCATCTGAATCTAAAGCGAATAAAGAAGAGGGGGGTCTCAAATGAAAGTAGAAAAAATGGTATTGGCTTCTGTTACTATGAAGCGAGATAATGTTGATGGCGGTTCCCCAATCTTTATTTGCGATACGAAAGAAGAAATGGATAAAGTGGCTGCCAATCTAGAAGCGATTTTAGATGGTATTTCTCACGCCTTAAGTGATGAGTTATATATTATTGTTAAGCATTAACCTCTGAAAGGCTGTTACTGTCCTATTTGTAAGAGAAAAGGATTGTTAGTTTGAAGTCCTTCTGCTAAAATGAAAAAGTTAAGAGTAAACCCTTCTTACTTGACAAGAAGGGTTTGCTTATTCATTTACAATGACACATAACAGTCGTGCTTAACATGTGAAAACACTCTTGTGTGTAATTGTAAAAATAAGAATATGATAAAGAAAGGGTGAACCTTTCATGCGAAAATCTGTAGTAGCCGTAGTCGGTAGACCAAATGTGGGGAAATCCACAATTTTCAACCGCCTAGTTGGAGAGCGTATTTCTATTGTAGAGGATACGCCAGGTGTAACAAGAGACCGTATTTATGCAGAAGCAGAATGGTTAAATACCACGTTTAATATAATTGATACAGGTGGAATAGAGCAAGGAGACGAGCCTTTACTTGTGAAAATGAGAGGACAAGCAGAGGTCGCTATTGATGAAGCGGATGTTATTGTCTTCATGGTAAATGGCCGTGACGGAATTACGGGAGCTGATGAAGAAGTCGCAAAGCTCCTTTACAAGTCAAATAAGCCAGTTGTGCTTGCTGTTAATAAGATTGATAACCCAGAAATGCGAGAGAAGATTTATGAATTCTATTCACTAGGATTTGGAGAGCCATTCCCTATTTCCGGAACGCACGGACTAGGATTAGGGGATATGCTTGACGAAGTTGTTAATCACTTCCCAGAGCGTGAGGAAGTTGATGTGGATGATGATACAATACGCTTTAGTTTAATTGGACGACCAAATGTAGGGAAGTCCTCTCTTGTTAATACTATGTTAGGGGAAGAGCGTGTCATTGTAAGTGATATCGAAGGAACGACAAGGGACGCTATTGATACCTCTTTCACTAAAGATGAGCGGGACTACATTATTATTGATACCGCTGGAATGCGTAAGCGTGGGAAAGTTTATGAAACAACTGAGAAGTATAGTGTCATGAGAGCACTAAAAGCTATTGAACGCTCGGATGTTGTTTTAGTTGTTCTCGATGGTGAGTCTGGTATCATTGAGCAGGATAAGCGTATTGCTGGATATGCTCATGAAGCAGGGAAAGCGGTTGTTATTGTCGTAAACAAATGGGATGCAGTTGACCGCGATGATAAAACAATGAAGAAATTTGAAGATAAAGTACGTCAAGAATTTCAGTTCCTTGACTATGCACCGATTGTTTTCTTATCTGCCAAAACCAAAAAACGTGTTCACACATTATTGCCTAGCATTTTACAGGCGAGTGAGAATCATACGAAACGTGTTCAAACCAATATACTAAATGAAGTAATAATGGATGCTCTGGCAATGAACCCAGCACCATCATTAAAAGGACAGAAACTTAAAGTCTTTTATATGTCGCAAGTAGCTGTATCACCACCAACATTTGTGGTGTTTGTGAATGACCCAGACTTACTACACTTTTCATATGAACGTTTCTTAGAAAACCGAATTCGTGACGCATTTGGTTTTGAGGGAACACCAATTAAGATTTATGCACGTAGACGAAAATAAGGGGAGAGTGAAGGCATGGCAAATGTAGCCGTACTAGGTGCAGGAAGCTGGGGAACAGCTCTATCCATTGTGTTAGCCGATAACCACCATGAAGTTCGTTTATGGACTCACCGAGCAGAACAAGCCAATGATATAAACGAGTCGCATACGAATAAGAAATACCTGAAGGAAGTCTCTTTACCAGAATCCATTGTTGCATACACAGACTTAAAGCAAGCTGTTCAAGATGTTACTGCTGTTGTGCTAGTGGTTCCAACAAAAGCGATCAGAGACGTTTGCAAGCAGTTACGAGAAGTGTTAGATCACAAAGTAACTCTTATCCATGCTACTAAAGGTATTGATCCAGACTCGTTAAAGCGTGTGTCAGAAATAATTACTGAAGAAATGCCTAGTGATTATTATGATGATGTCGTTGTTCTAAGTGGACCTTCACATGCAGAAGAAGTAGGGCTCAGGCAACCAACGACTGTTACAGTTTCATCTGAAACCATGAAAACAGCCGAATTGGCTCAAGATCTCTTTATTAACGAGCATTTCCGTGTCTATACGAATCCCGATATTGTTGGTGTGGAATTAGGTGGTGCTCTAAAGAATATTATTGCTTTAGGTGCAGGGATTTCAGATGGTTTAGGATACGGAGATAATGCAAAAGCTGCTCTCATTACCCGCGGCCTTGCTGAGATTGCCCGTTTAGGTACTTCTATGGGATCAAGTCCTTTAACATTTGCTGGATTAACAGGTGTAGGGGATCTCATTGTAACTTGTACAAGTCAACACAGCCGTAACTACAGAGCGGGCTATATGTTAGGGCAAGGTCAAAACCTTGAAGACGTTCTGGAGCATATGGGTATGGTTGTAGAAGGGGTTAGAACTACTAACGCTGCTTATAAACTCTCGAAGGAACAAGGTGTGGAAATGCCTATAACTCATGGAATTGAACAAATTCTATTCCAAAATGCTGAACCGAAAGATGTTGTCGATCAGTTAATGACAAGGGGTCGTCGTCATGAAATGGAAGATTTAACGAATGTGTTAAGTGATTAAATTTTCCTGAACACCTCACGCTTAAACTTCCTCCGCATATAATGTGGTGAAAGTTTATTATAAGGAGGAAGTTACGTGAGCGGATTCCAAAAAAAAGCATTTGAGCATCTTCAAAATAAAGCCAATATCTCTCCAGATGAGATCATGAAAGTTGCTGACTCTGTTAAGAATGCGAACTTTAAAGACGAGAAAACAGTTCGTAATCTTGTAAAGCAATTATCCAAAATGGCAGGTAAACCTGTGTCTAAGGAAAAAGAAGATAAAATTGTAAAAGCCATAACGAATAACAATATGGATATGAACCAATTAAATCAAATGTTTAAAAAATAGTTATAAATAGGCACTTGAGTATACCAATACATGAATGATTGCATACTATAAAACGCAGCAGGATATCAACTAGAGTTGTATGTTAAGGGTAATATTTAGTCAAACCGAGGTGAATTCGCCCCATTCGCCTCGGTTTTTTGGTATGTAAAAGTATGAATTGGGTTTATTGCTAGCATATGGTAAGGTTATAAATTGTGGTATAATAAATGCCGTGAAAGTTGACATATGCAAAAGGAGCTGAACACGTTGTCTAAATCGATGCTAAATATGTATATTTCTTTTGCGGGTATTATATTTATGTTCCTTTCGATCGGTCTAATTATGCTTAGCCGTCATAAGTTAAAGGGAATTTTAAGTGGAGTTACTGCTTTTTTAGCTTACATATTTATGATACTAGCAGGTCTTATCATTTTTTATATCGTCTTTAGTGGACCGACATCTTAAGAAGTGGAGGTATGACTGATGTATATCAAGAAAATGACGGTGCTATTAGTGGCAGCGTTCATTTTAACTGGGTGTTTGTACCCGGACGATCGCTTATCCAAGAATCAAATTCCTAATCAAGTTCAATTGGAATCACTTCAATCTGCAGTAGATGAATATAAAAAGAATAATCCTTATTCTCTACCGATCAAGACAAGGGATCAAGATACAAATATATTCCAGAAGTATCCGATCGACTATAAACGATTACGTGAGGAGAATCTAATATCAGAAGCGCCAGGGAATTCATTTGAACGTGGTGGCGTGTACCAATATGTATTAATTCATGTAGAAGATGACCCTACTGTAAAAGTTATGGATTTAAGAGCCACCCAAGAACTGCAAAAAATTAATAATCGTATCACAGCCTATCGAAATGAGCATCAATATGCTCCCTATGGAGAAAGAATTGCAAAAGATGTTTACAAAATTGACCATAAGAAGATTGGGTTAGAACAAAGTCCTACCATAAAAAGCCCCTTCTCTGATACTCAACTCCCGGTTGTGATGGATGCCAAAGGCAAAATATACTTGGATTATCGTCAAGAGCTCTATAAAGCCTTGCAAGAGAAGCAGCATTCCTATACATATGGAGATGATATTCGATACATACTTGCGAAAGATTCTCCTATTGTGCCTTCTCACTCTCTTCCTTATACAATACAAGACGGAGAACCCGTCTTTAGAGGGGTCGACGCAGACAACCCTTCATAGCGCTCCTAAAAAACCTTTCAACTTAGTTGAAAGGTTTTTTATATTATATTTTCTATGTAAGCCCTCTTATATGGAAAGCTCGAAACAGAGATAAAGTTTTTTTGCGGTAGGTGGAGAGAGGTTTCCGTTAGTATTAATGGAGCGTAAGGTGGGCCTGGAAATCACTCGCTTTCCGCGGCCTCACATGACGTGGGGTCGTTCGACGTTGTCACAGGACGTGACGGTCTTAGTCGAACTTCCTCTATCTTTTAACAGCCTCCTCGGGAAAACCACCCTGCGGGATCTCGTCGACCTCTTTCTCCCGCAGGATTCTCGCAATTTCCAGGCCCACCTTTGCCGAATGGAGAGACGGAAACGAGCCAGATTTGTGAGGCAGGGAGCTTAAGAGCAATTATAATAAGCGGGTCCGTCCAACTGATTAGCGTCAGGGCAGGCTTGGGGACTGCGAGACTCCCGCGGGGTAAGGAGCCTATCCAGTTCCGGAGTGAAGGAGCTAGCGGGATAAGCCATCTTTTTTACAAAGGATGATCGCCTTTTCCAAAAAGCTATCTTATCCGGCCCCACACGACGTGGGGTCGTTCGAAGTTGTCGCAGGATGTGACGATCTTAGTCGAACTTCCTTATATATAAAGGCACCACTCCTGCACTTTAAATCTAGGGGAGACCCCGGAAAGCGCGAAGCGATTGAGGAGGCTTCCCAGCTCCCCGCAGGAAAGCGAGTTGTCCCCAAGCCTGCCCAACCTCTTTTGTTGCAAAGGACCTATCCTGACTAAGTGTCTCAACTTCGAGTCTTCAACAATCCTGCCCTATTCTTGAACAAGGTTTAGAAAATTTCAGATAACCTGCAAAACTATAGCATAATCGGTCTTTAGTTTTTATATAGTAACAATAGTAGTAGGTCAAAAGGAAGTAACCTTTGACTGGACTAGATTCTATTAGGTTTCAAAAACAAGTCATAAAACAGTAGGACAACATCATAGACTTGTAATGCAAAGATTCGTTAGCACTCATTATTTGTTTGTCCAAGCGAAGTAAATGGATCGGGAGGGGATCACTTGGAAAGAGTTGATGTTTTTAAAGACATTTCTAAACGGACTGATGGAGATATTTATTTAGGTGTTGTAGGAGCGGTGAGAACAGGGAAATCAACCTTTATTAAAAAGTTTATGGAGCTTGTTGTCCTTCCAAATATCCAAGATGAAGGTGAACGTGCACGAGCCCAGGATGAACTTCCTCAATCTGCAGCTGGTAAGACGATCATGACTACTGAGCCGAAGTTTGTACCAAATCAAGCCGTACAAGTGCATGTGGACGAAGGCTTGGATGTGAATTTCAGGGTTGTAGATTGTGTTGGATATACAGTTGAAGGAGCTAAAGGTTACGAAGATGAAAATGGGCCTCGGATGATCAATACTCCTTGGTATGAAGAACCTATACCATTTCATGATGCGGCAGAAATCGGAACAAGAAAAGTAATCACAGAACACTCGACTATTGGGGTGGTGGTTACTACTGATGGCACTATTGGAGAAATTCCGAGAATGGATTATGTTGAAGCTGAGGAGAGAGTGGTAGAAGAATTAAAAGAGGTCGGAAAGCCATATATTATGATTATTAACTCTGTCCGTCCTCATCACCAGGACACTGAATTGTTGAGACAACAATTGCAGGAAAAATATGATATACCTGTCATTTCTATGAGTGTAGAGGGAATGAGAGAGAGCGATGTTTACAATGTTCTTCGTGAAGCATTATATGAATTCCCTGTTCTTGAAGTGAATGTTAATTTGCCTAGCTGGGTTATGGTTTTGAATGAGGGACATTGGCTACGTAAAAATTATCAGGACGCCATTCAAGACACTGTGAAAGACATTAAGAGATTGAGAGACGTAGACAGGGTGGTCGGACAATTTTCCGATTATGATTATATTGATAAGGCACAGTTAGCTGGTATGGAGATGGGGGAAGGTGTAGCTGAGATTGACCTTCAAGCACCAGATTACCTCTATGATCAAGTACTAAAAGAAATAGTAGGAGAAGAAATTAGAGGCAAAGATCATTTGTTGCAGCTTATGCAAGATTTCGCTCATGCCAAACGAGAGTATGACCAAGTGTCTGAAGCTCTTCAGATGGTAAAGCAGACAGGTTACGGTATTGCAGCCCCTGCTCTTGAAGATATGTTCTTAGATGAGCCGGAAATTATACGTCAAGGTTCAAGGTTTGGGGTTCGATTGAAAGCTGTTGCACCATCAATTCATATGGTGAAAGTGGATGTTGAGTCTGAATTTGCACCAATTATAGGTACTGAGAAGCAAAGTGAAGAATTAGTTCGATATTTAATGCAGGACTTTGAAGAAGATCCATTATCTATCTGGAACTCAGACATATTTGGTCGTTCGTTAAGTTCGATTGTAAGAGAAGGCATCGGTGCTAAGCTTGCATTAATGCCTGAAAATGCTCGTTATAAATTAAAAGAAACACTTGAAAGAATTATAAATGAAGGCAGCGGAGGGCTAATCGCGATTATTTTATAAGCGGTTAGCCACCGCTTTTTTTATTTTTTTTTTAAGAAATTTTATAGAAAGAACTATTCCCTAATAGATGTAAAATAGAAAACTTATCCATATGTTCAAAACCCTTTCATATCAAGGGGTTTAGCTTTTTATAGATAATTCAGAAAATAATTGTTTTATATGCATAAAAGGCCCTGAAGTCTTGATGTATCAGTCTTTTTGTTGAAGAAAGTTTATTGTTTTTATTGAAATCACGCTCTTCATCGTTTAATATAAGGCTTGTCATCAAGTTTTCTTGGTGAAAATACGTATAAGACGTTACAAAAATGTGCACAAATGTAGGTAACAACATGTTTCCAACTTGGCACAAATGAATGCGTAACCATTTCCTGGGAGGAGGTGAATAGCATGAACAAGACAGATCTGATCAATGCAGTTGCAGAGAAAAGTGATCTTTCTAAAAAAGATGCTACAAAAGCTGTAGATGCAGTTTTTGATTCAATCACTGAAACACTTAAAGACGGTGATAAAGTACAACTTATTGGTTTTGGTAACTTTGAAGTACGTGAGCGTGCGGCTCGTAAAGGTCGTAACCCACAGACTGGCCAAGAAATCGAAATTTCAGCTAGCAAAGTACCAGCATTCAAACCAGGTAAAGCCCTTAAGGATTCCGTAAAGTAATTACATATAGGGCATAATGAGTAAGGCTGACTCAATTTTATGGGTCAGCCTTATTTTCACATACAGACACTTAATTTGATGTATATGAATTGACACACATTTTATTTTAAGAGATAGTAAATAAAGATTAGCTCTAGGAGGATTGAGATGAGCAACCAAAAGTCTAGCGGAGATTTTTTTGTAATCAAAGCACTTGAGGATGGAGTGAATGTAATTGGCCTCACTAGAGGGACCGATACACGATTCCATCATTCCGAAAAACTCGATACTGGTGAGGTTATGATTGCCCAGTTCACAGAACATACCTCAGCAGTTAAAGTTAGAGGGAAAGCAGTAATTCAGACAAGTCACGGCGAGATGAACACCGAGGCAGAGTGACCTGAACGCTCTGCTTTTTCTTTTATACATATAATCATTTAGAATAAATGGGCACACTATAGTTACTCATAAATGTGTTGAGACAGTTAGATATGCTATAATAGACAGAGTTAGCCGAGATACGGCACGAAAGGTTTTGGGTGATGTCAGTGAAAGATACAAATGTGAATATTGAACACTTAAGAACTAGTATTGAACATCAAATCCAACATCCTTATTTAGCCAAATATATATCTGATCCCGTAATCTGTGAAGATAAACTCATGTTTCTAACGTCTTTATTGCAAGATACAGACCTAAGTGAAGACAAGCAGAAGCATTATATAATCTCAACGATGCTAGTACAAATAGCTCTAGATACTCATGAACTTGTGAATTCTTCAACAATGAACGAAGAGGACCATGTAACAAAGAGTCGTCAGCTTACCGTATTAGCTGGTGACTATTACAGTGGGTTATATTATTACCTTTTGTCTAAAATAGAGGATTTACCAATGATTCATACACTAGCTTCTGCCATTAAAGAGATCAATGAATTGAAAATGAAGATTTACAATCAAGATTTTCCTTCTATTGCTCAAGTAATGGATGCCTTAAAACAAGTTGAATCGTTATTGATACAACGCGTAGCAGAATTTGTGAACCAACCAATGATGAGTGAGGTAGCAGGGGATTGGCTTTTAGCTAAAAGGCTTCAAGATGAAGACCGCCGTTTTAGGAAACGTGAAAATTCCCCTTTAATTGAACTACTTATTAAAAGCACACTCGTTCATCAAAATGGAGCGCAAGCACTTCGAACAATAGAGAAGTATATGAAAAAGCAAATGGTTTCTGTTGAGCAATCTTTAACTCATTTGCCTGGTAGCTTTAGTACTCTGAAAACGTACCTCCAGCATCATATATACCATTCATTTTATTTGAAACATCAAGCTGTGGAGGAAGGATAGCCAATGGATCAACAAACGAAATCACAACGTGTTCATCATGTTTTTGAGAAAATTTATAACCGGTACGATGTTATGAATTCAATTATTTCCTTTCAACGTCATAAAGCATGGCGTAAAGACGTCATGAATCGTATGAACGTTCAAAAAGGAGAATGTGCAATCGATGTTTGCTGTGGGACAGGTGATTGGACTTTAGCACTTGCAGAGGAAGTAGGAGAAAAGGGTAAAGTTGTGGGCCTTGATTTTAGCGAAAATATGCTAAGTGTTGGTGTGGAGAAGAAAAATAATTTGAACTTGGATTACGTCGATTTCAAACATGGGAATGCCATGGAACTTCCTTATGAGGATAATAGTTTCGATTATGCTACAATCGGTTTTGGCCTTAGAAATGTACCGGATTATTTACAAGTCCTAAAGGAAATGAATCGTGTAGTAAAGCCAGGAGGCTTAGTTGTATGCTTGGAAACATCTCAGCCGACTGCGTTAGGGTTCAGACAAGCATATTATTTTTACTTCCAACACATTATGCCTTTACTAGGTCGTCTTTTTGCAAAAAGTTATGAAGAATATTCGTGGCTTCAAGAATCTGCGAAAGATTTTCCTGGCAGATTAGAATTGAAAAAGATGTTTGAACAAGCCGGATTGAAAGATGTTGAAGTAAAAAGCTACACGGGTGGAGTTGCTGCAATGCATCTCGGAACGAAGCCGTTGAAGTAAGAAAATGATATAAAGGTGACTCCAATGAAATTAGCGATGATCTATCCATACTTAAAACAAGATATTGATAAAATAGAAAAGACTCTTAATACGACCATTCAAGCTGATCATAGTATTTTAAGAGAAGCTTCTACCCAATTGTTACAGGCAGGAGGAAAGCGAATCCGTCCTGTTTTTGTTTTATTAGCGGCTAAGTTTGGCAACTACGACATAGAAAGAATCAAACATGTGGCTGTAGCTTTGGAGCTTATTCATATGGCTTCTCTTGTGCATGATGATGTCATAGATGACGCTGAGCTTAGAAGAGGAGAGCAAACGATTAAAGCTAAGTGGGATAATCGGGTTGCCATGTATTCAGGGGATTACATATTCGCCAGAGCCATTGAGAGTTTGTCTAATTTAGAAAATGTAAAGGCTCACCAAATTCTCTCAAAAACCATTGTAGAGGTTTGTGTTGGTGAAATAGAACAAATTAAAGACAAATTTGATTGGGAACAAAATCTGCGAACTTATCTCCGTAGAATCAAACGTAAGACGGCTCTCTTAATTGCTGTAAGTTGTCGTCTTGGAGCTGTTGCTGCCGGGGCTAATGAATCGGTTGAAAGGGCTCTCTTTAAGTACGGGTATTATGTGGGAATGTCTTATCAAGTCATTGATGATGTTTTAGATTTCACTGCAACCGAGAAGGAACTCGGGAAGCCTGCTGGCAGCGATTTGATGCAAGGGAATATTACAATTCCAGTTTTATATGCAATCAAACAAGATGATTTATTCAAACAAGAATTGAAAGGCTTGTTCCAAAAAGAAGAGGTTACTAAAAACGATATGGCTTGGGTAATCGCTAAAATTAAAGATTCAGGAGCTATTGAGCAATCTTTTGCCTTGAGCGAACAATATCTAGAAAAAGCTTATGAAGCTCTAGATCATCTCCCTGATCAAAAGGAAAAACAAACCTTTATGAAGATTGCTAAATATATCGGCAAACGTAAATCTTAAGAAATTGTTTGCTACTTTTCCGAAAATTTGATAGAATTTCATCTGGTTAAACATTTAAACGCTTTCATAATTCTACATAACTAAGAGGTGGAGAAAATGGAAAAAACGTTCATTATGGTCAAACCAGACGGAGTACAAAGAAATTTAATCGGGGATATTGTCAACAGGTTTGAAAAAAAGGGGTTTAAATTAGCTGGTGGGAAGCTAATGCAGATTCCGTCAAGCCTTGCTGAAGAGCATTACGGGGAGCATAAAGAAAAGCCTTTCTTTGGTGAACTGGTTGAGTTCATTACATCTGGACCTGTTTTTGCTATGGTGTGGGAAGGGGAAAATGTAATTGCTACAGCCCGTCAAATGATGGGGAAAACAAACCCTTCAGAAGCTTTGCCAGGAACTGTAAGAGGAGACTTTGGATTAACAGTAGGTAAGAATGTCATTCACGGTTCCGATTCTCCAGAAAGCGCTCAGCGCGAAATTGGTCTGTTCTTCAATGGGGAAGAACTCCTTAATTATGAGAAAAACGACCAAAACTGGCTTTACTAGAATTCCGGATTATGAACCTTACTTGCATGGTGAGGTAAGGAAAACAAAGGATATTAGCAAGAGGCCGTAATCTATTTTAGATTACGGCCTCTTGCTTATTTTAAGAGAAAACGGTTCCCTTTACTGATGTTATAGTTGTTATAAATGTGAATTAGAGTATTTACCTTTTTAGCATGGCGTTCTTCAATTATATTTACAATAGGTGAGCCTTTTATTAATATAGAGATTGAAAGATTGGGCATTAGAGTGGAGGAGAAAGAAATAAATGGAAGATGAATACTATGGATTTATAAATCAAGTTAGGCGCAAAACAGGGGTAGATCTTTCTTTATATAAAGAGGGGCAAATGAAACGTAGGTTAACTACTTTGCGAGATAAGAGAGGCTATTCTAGTTTTGAACGATACTTCCAAGCTATTTCAAAAGATGAAGACTTATTTTTTGAATTTCTAGATCGTATGACCATTAATGTTTCCGAATTTTATAGGAACCAGAAACGTTGGGAAATACTAGAGTCGAAAATATTACCTGATTTAATAAAGGGTAAGAAGACTTTGAAAGTTTGGAGTGCTGCTTGTTCTACTGGTGAGGAGCCATACACAATAGCTATGGTTCTTAGTCGTTACTTTCCCTTAAACGATATACATATACTTGCTACTGATATTGATGAGAATGTCATGGAACGAGCAAAAAAAGGGGTATATCCAGAGCGCTCTTTAAAAGAAGTACCTAATGATATAAGGAACAAATACTTTATGCAGAAAGGGAACTTGTTTGAAGTATCGGATGATATAAAAAAAACCGTAACATTTAAGAAACATAACTTGCTTTCTGATCATTATGAATCGAATGTTGATTTAATTATTTGTAGGAATGTTTTAATTTATTTCACCGAGCCCGCAAAAAATGAAGTCTATAAACGTTTTAGCCATTCGCTAAATAAAGGTGGGGTATTATTTGTGGGAAGCACAGAGCAAATCTTTAACGCCCATAACTATCAATTTGACATCGCGGATACATTTTTTTATAAGAAAAATGGGTAGAAGAGGGGGGAAGAGATCCTCTAAGTTGCACATGAAATATTCTGACTTTTTTGGATTTTTAGATAGATTGTGCAATTTTTCATATTTGATGAACACAGTTCCTAATGGATATGATATAGTAATACAAAATTCATAAAGTATAGCTGAGAAAAGGAGAGTTTAGATGAGATATTTAACTGCAGGCGAATCACATGGCAAACAACTAACCACAATCGTAGAAGGGATCCCTTCCCTCATGCCACTACTTACTGAGGACATCAATGAATCATTAATCCGCAGGCAGGGTGGATATGGACGTGGACGCCGTATGCAGATTGAGAAAGACTTAATTAATATTACAGGTGGCGTCCGACATGGATACACACTAGGGTCTCCAATATCATTGGTTCTAACAAATGATGATTTTACTCATTGGAGAAATATAATGGGAGAAGATCCTATAGGTGACGATGAAGAAGTACGTCGCACAATTAGTCGCCCTCGTCCTGGGCATGCAGATTTGAACGGTGCATTAAAATATGGACACAGAGATATGCGTAATGTATTAGAGCGTTCTTCTGCGAGAGAAACTGCTGCACGCGTAGCGGCAGGTGCAATAGCAAAAAAACTACTTGCTGAACTTGATATTAAGATTACAGGTTATGTGAATACAATTGGTGGTATCACAGCTTCTTATGATGAAACGATGTCTCTACAGGAACGTCAGGATATGTCAGAAGCTTCACCTGTTAGAACTCTCGATAAAGAGGCAGAAGAGAAAATGATGCAGGCAATTGATACAGCAAAGCAAGAAGGGGATTCGATTGGAGGTATTGTCGAAGTAATGGTTGAGGGCATGCCAGCAGGTATTGGCTCATACGTTCAGTACGACCGTAAAATTGATTCTCGCATAGCTGGAAGTGTAGTCAGCATTAATGCCTTTAAAGGTGTTGAGTTTGGAGTAGGCTTTGAAGCTGGCCATCTCAACGGAAGCGAAGTTCATGACGAAATCGCTTGGTCAGAAGAGAGAGGTTATTACCGTAAGACAAATCGTTTAGGTGGATTTGAAGGCGGAATGACTACAGGAATGCCTTTAATTGTAAAAGGTGTGATGAAACCAATACCTACACTTTACAAACCATTACAAAGTGTGGATATCGATACGAAAGAGCCATTTAAAGCAAGCATAGAACGATCAGATTCATGTGCGGTTCCTGCTGCTGCAGTGGTAATGGAACATGTTGTCGCATGGGAGTTAGCGCGTGCACTAACAGAGCAATTCCCACATGACCAGTTCCCTAAATTAAAAGAAAGCTTAGATCAATACCGAGAAGAAATTAGGTGCTTCTAATGGAGCAGCTACAAGTTGAACATGACTCTGGAATATACTCCATAACAATTGGAGCGGGTTTGCGCCATAAAATCACAGATTACTTGCCTACTTCGTATAGGCAAGTTTTCGTTATAACAGATAGTCATGTTGCCCCTTTATATCTTCAAGATGTAAAAAATGCCTTTTCTAAGGAAACAACAGTAGCAAGCTATGTTGTTCCTGCAGGAGAACATTCTAAAAGTCTATCTGTATTCTATGATTGTCATACCAAAGCTATTGAGAATGGTATAGATCGGGAATCTTTAATTGTAGCCCTTGGAGGGGGAGTGGTTGGTGATCTAGCTGGTTATGTAGCAGCTAGTTATATGCGAGGAATAGACTATGTTCAGGTTCCGACCACATTACTTGCACATGATAGTAGTGTAGGTGGAAAAGTTGCTATTAATCATGAACTTGGTAAGAATATGATTGGGCATTTCTATCAACCAGTTGCTGTTATTTACGATACTGAAACCTTACGTACACTAAGTAAAACTGAATGGCGCTCAGGAATGGCTGAAGTGATTAAACACGCTTGGATTGCAAAGGATCAATCGTTTCTAGAACAATGTTATAAAATAAATAGCTTTTCGGATATGGAAAGTGATTGGATGAATTCTATCCTATACCAAGGGATTGCTGTTAAGGCAAGAATAGTATCGGAAGATGAAAGGGAGCAAGGTATTCGCCGTTTTCTGAATTTTGGTCATACACTGGGGCATGCGATTGAAGCAGAGCTTGGATATGGTAAGATCACGCACGGAGAGGCTGTTGCTGTTGGAATGGACTTTGCTCTTAGAGTGAGTGAGTCTCATTTTAATACCGATCTTAATCGCCAGACGTATAGAGAATGGATTTCCAGGCATCATTATCCTATTACTATTTTAGACCAGTTAAATACAGATGGACTGTTACATAGGATGACAAGGGACAAGAAAAATGTTCAATCTGACATAAGATTGGTATTATTATCGGAGCAAGGTAAGCCAGAAGTTGTTTCCTTTACAGTGGATCAGATTAAAGAAGAGCTAAAAGAGTATCACAAAGAGGTGAGTTAGGTATGATTAGAGGAGTTAGAGGAGCTACAACAGTTAAGAAGAATAGAGCAGAGGAAATTGTGACAAATACTCATGTGTTGCTAGAGGAAATGATTGTAGAGAACAAGATTGATCCTGATCAAGTTGCTTCGATTCAAATTTCAACTACTGAAGACTTGAACGCAACATTCCCGGCAAAAGCGGTCCGCAAAATAGAAGGTTGGACGTTTGTTCCGGTTATGTGTATGAGAGAAATACCGGTACCGCAATCTCTTGAAAGGTGCATTCGAGTTATGATGCACGTAAATACGGAAGTAAGCCAAAGAGATATTCGCCATATCTATCAGTTTGAAGCTAAGCAATTACGTCCGGATCTTATTCAAGAAGAAGGGAAGGGTTTATCATGAGAACAAAACCAATCTTTAATCAATTAAAGCCATATGTCCCAGGAAAAACAATAGATGAAGTGAAAGAAGCATATGGACTAGAGAGAATTATTAAACTAGCTTCCAATGAAAATCCATTCGGCTTTTCTAGTCATGTGCAAAAACATCTTTCAGATGCGGTTACCAATCTTGAAATCTACCCTGATGGCTACGCTAGAAAGTTAAGAACGAAACTAGCTGCTGAACTTAATGTTGATGAGACAAAGTTGATCTTTGGGAATGGATCAGATGAGATTATGCAAATTATTTGCCGAACTTATCTAGAACCAGGAACGAATACAATAATGGCAACCCCAACCTTCCCGCAATACCGACACAATGCACTTATTGAAGGTGCCGAAGTTCGTGAGGTGCCTTTAGTAAACGGTTATCATAATTTAGAAGAAATGTTATCCATCATTGATGAACAAACACGAGTTATTTGGTTGTGTAACCCTAACAATCCTACAGGTAATATTTTCACTCAAGCTGAGTTTGATGAGTTCATGAAGAAGTGTCCTGAACATGTACTTGTTGTGCTAGATGAAGCTTATATGGAATATGTTGGATCTGAAGATTTTCCAAATGCACTTGATGCCCTCGGGAAATATGAGAATTTAATTATCACTCGAACTTTCTCAAAAGCTTATGGACTAGCTGCTTTACGTATAGGATACGGAGTAGCTCAAGAGTCTGTAATTACGAAACTTGAACCTGCCCGTGAGCCTTTTAATACATCTGTCATTGCTCAACATGCTGCCGTTCTAGCACTGGAAGATAAAGCGTTTATTGAAAAAACTTTTGAGCAAAACGTTGAAACCAAACAAGAGTTAGAGGCTTTTTGTGAACGTCTCGGACTACGTTACTACCCTTCGGAAACGAACTTTTTGCTCATTCATTTACCTATAACAGGTGATGAAATGACGGAACACCTTCTACAGAATGGATTCATCGTTCGCTCTGGTGAAGCCCTTGGTATTCCTCAATCCATTCGTTTAACAATTGGGAAGAAAGAACATATGCAAGAGGTTATGAACGCAATGGAGCAGAAATTGACAAAGGTTGAGAATAGTTAAGCGATGGAGCAAACGAAGATTTTTGTTGTAGGTTTAGGGTTAATCGGGGGTTCGATTGCCCTAAATCTGCAAAATAATAGTAATGTAAAAATTATAGGTTTTGACGGAAATGATAAGGCGATTGATTACTCTCTTCAGAACAACATAATTAATCAAAAGGCTAATTCCTTTGAGGATGGTGTATTACAAGCGGACATTGTCTTTCTTGCTACTCCTACTTCGATTACAAGGTCCTATATCCAAAAGCTAGATGACATGGAATTAAACAAAGAAGTTCTAGTGACAGATGTTTGTTCTGTTAAGAAGCCTGTCATGGACATGGCTCAATCGCTAACCAACCAACAAATTGTCTTTGTAGGTGGCCACCCTATGGCAGGGTCACATAAGAATGGAATAGAAGCAGCCAAGGCTCATTTATTCGAAAATGCTTATTATTTATTTATTCCTGGGATACACGCTAAAGAAAAACACATCTCTATGCTTGAACAATTATTAAACTCGACCAAGAGTTATTTCGTTACTGTCGATGTTGAAGCGCATGATCAGATGACTGGAGTTATATCACATTTCCCTCATTTGATTGCCTCAGCGCTTGTTCACCAAGCTCGATCGTGGCATAGCACACATCCTTTTCTACATGAACTTGCTGCAGGTGGGTTTAGGGATATTACAAGAATTGCTTCTAGTCATCCAAAGATGTGGAATGATATATTCTTTCAAAATAGAGACACGATGATTTCTCTTCTAACTGATTGGATTCATGAAATGAACCATCTCAAATCACTTGTAGAGACTTTGGAACATGATGAATTACATACGTATTTAGAACAAGCTAAACAATATCGTGACGGTCTCCCTGTTAAACAAAAAGGGGCTATTCCATCTTTTTATGATGTATACGTAGATATTCATGACCAACCTGGTGCCCTTTCTGAGGTTACTCACATTGTGGCACAAGAAACAATCAGTATTGTAAACATTCAAATACTAGAGATTCGAGAAGGAATAACGGGTGCTCTGCGCCTAAGTTTCCAAACAGAAAAAGATCAAAAACGAGCTAAAACCCTTCTAAAATCGAACGGATATGAAGTTACTATTGAATAATAAAGGTAGTGAATATATGGACCAAATGGAAATTCAACCAAGACCACACACCCTTAATGGAACAATACA
The DNA here is from genome assembly GCF_000770675.1 of Pontibacillus chungwhensis BH030062. Lineage (GTDB taxonomy): Bacteria > Bacillota > Bacilli > Bacillales > BH030062 > Pontibacillus > Pontibacillus chungwhensis. The sequence goes on along the minus strand of NZ_AVBG01000001.1, from coordinate 415,452 downwards.
TGTACCAGGAGACAAGTCAATCTCACACAGGGCTATTATGCTAGGTTCTTTAGCTGAAGGAAGAACAACAGTGAAACGTTTTTTGACAGGTGAAGATTGTTTGACAACGATCCAAGTATTCCAATCAATGGGTATTCACATTGAACAAAACGGTGATGAGGTTAAGATTGAGGGGAAGGGGTTACATGGTCTTTCGGAATCGGTGACTCCTTTAAATTTAGGGAATTCAGGTACAACGACCCGATTACTTCTTGGTATTTTAGCGGGGACATCGAACCACTACACACTATTCGGAGACCAATCTCTCTCTAAGCGTCCTATGAATCGTGTTGTTGATCCTTTGCGAGAAATGGGAGCTTTCATTGATGGTAGGGAGCATGGAAACCTTTTACCTTTAAGTATTAGAGGTCAGAGTTTAAAACCTATTCATTATCGCTTGCCTGTCAATAGCGCGCAGGTTAAATCAGCAATCTTGCTAGCGGGTCTATTTGCAGATGGAACTACTACAATAATGGAGCCAGTTAAGACTCGAGATCATACAGAACGCATGCTACAGGCTTTTGATGTAAACGTGAAGCGCGAAGAAGATCTGATTCATATTTCAGGAGGTCAGACATTGACCGGAGTGGATATTGAAGTACCTGGTGATATATCTTCTGCTGCATTCTTTATGTGTGCAGCGGCTCTAAAAGAAAATAGTGAGATTACATTAAAAGATGTAGGATTAAACCCTACCCGTACAGGCATCATTGATGTTCTTAAAGATATGGGAGTATCTATGACAGTAAATACTACCCGTCATATTGGGGATGAACCAGTGGGTGATATTACTGTTAAAGGTGGAGCAATGAACGGGACTACATTATCAGGTGATTTGATTCCCCGTTTAATTGATGAGCTGCCAATAATCGCTCTTGTGGCTTCAAGAGCTGAGGGTAAAACCATTATTAAAGATGCAGAAGAACTAAGGTATAAAGAGACTGATCGTATACAAGCTGTTGTAGATACTCTAAAACAGATGGGTGTAGAGGTGGAGGCTACTAGAGATGGAATGATAATTGAAGGTTCTACAAATCCTTTGAAGGGTGGCACCTACTCTTCTTATCACGATCACAGAATTGGAATGATGGTCGCCGTTGCATCGGTTATATGTGAAGAAAAGATCATGCTAGATCATCCATCGTGTATCTCAATCTCTTATCCAAGCTTCTTTGATCACTTAGATGCCTTATACACTCAACGTTAGAGAGTAAGCTGTAGATAATAAAAGCATAACGAACATGAAGCCTTCATACCTTGTACCAAAAGCTAGTAAAGGGGACAAGTTGTATGAAGGCTTATTGTATACAAGCAGAACAAGCTTTATTGAATAAAGAATGGAAACCATTAACCATTGGGATCAAGGATGGGAAGTGGATACAATCTTATAAGTTAAAACGGAACACCTATACATCTATCATAGACCCTTTATGGATTGCACCAGGAAAAGTTCATATAGACTTACAGTTTCCTCTTTATCAAACTGAATATCAGTCCGCTCTAGTAAGACGATATATGTTTAGAGGTGCAACCCTACTGGTAGTACAATGCCCTATTACTTCAACAAGGAATATGGTAGATGAATTTCAAAAGATGAAGTGTACATTAGATGGTCTTGGTCTAGATTATATGATTGCGCCACTTGTACCTCTTACAAAGTTGACTCCTGTAATGGTACGTTATTTTGGGGTAGAACGTGTACCCTTCCTGTTATTTCAGGTTCAGTCTAAGAAAGAGATGAATAATAAAGTTTGGGGATGGATTGCTCAAGCGCAAGATCCTTCTTTTTTACCAATCGCACCTGTAGTATCTAAGGAAAACTCAATTTCTTATGGAGACTGGTTAGCTTTAGCAAACTATCATAATGTTCGAACGCTACCAAAGGTATTGGATGAATGTCCTATAGTAAAAGAAAATTTAAGAGCGACAGGAATTTATCCATATAAAGGAGAATTTATGTATTCAGGTGATGCGGATTTCAATATTTTTCGGATACAATCACACACACAAATTGATACACCTGATCAAATGTTTTATCATAAAGCTATTCCATGTGTTACAGTGTTACGTGGTCAAGTTATTCGTTCTCATGTTGAGGTTAACGATATGGAAGGGATTGGTTGTTACCTGAAAGCATCCATCCCAAACCATTTTATGAGTTGATGAAAGGGTGTAGACATGCAAGGCATAGAACAAGCCATTCAATATATGAATGCAGGAAAAACAGAACAAGCTGTAGAAACACTACGTACAGAGTTATCCCGTGCGGGTGATGAAGAAAAATATACAATAGCGGAAATGTTTATGCAGTGGGGGATGGTTGAAGAGGCTAAAGACGTTTTAGAGGAGCTTAAACAACGTTACCCAGGTGAACATGAATTAACGCTTTTACTTGCTGAGATTTACGTAGATCAGGAAGATGATGAAAAGGCAATTGATCTTTTAAATCAAATTCCTGAAGAAGATGAACAATATTTAGGAGCTCTTGTTCAACTTGCAGATCTTTATCAAACGCAAGGGTTATTCGAAGTATCTGAACAAAAGCTGTTGTTAGCAAAGAACATTTCTCCTAATGAACCTGTTATTGATTTTGCTTTGGGTGAACTCGCTTTCTCTGTTGGAGAGTATCAAAAGAGTATTCCTTATTACGAGAAAGCCTTACGCCGTGATCAAAAGATGGGTGAAACAGATATTACCTTGCGTCTTGCGGAAGCATTTGCCATTGAAGGTGACTTTGATCAAGCATTAGATTACTTCCAAGCTGCTGATGAAATGACCCCTGATATACTGTTCCGATATGGTTTTACTGCTTATCAAGCTAACCGCATAGATATTGCTATTCGCGTGTGGAATAAGCTAATTGAAGAAGATCCATTCTATCAATCTGCTTACCCTTTACTTGCTGAAGCATACGAATCTGAAGGTATGATTGATGAGGCTTATGATGCAGCGAATAAGGGATTAAAGAAAGACGAATTTAATAAGGACCTATTTTATTTAGCAGGAACGTTAGCATTTCGTCTTACGAAGAAGCAAGAGGGATATCAGCATATCAGGCAGTCATTATCGATTGACCCTGGGTTCAAAGAAGCTGCTTTATTCTTAGTAGAGCGTCTAAAAGAAGATGGAGATTACGAAGCCATTAAAGACATTTTAGAGTACCTTATTGAAATGAATGAAGAAGAACCTCTATATAAGTGGTATCTAGCTCAGGCAAATAATGAATTAGAACACTTTAAAGAGGCATTAAACGACTATCAAGAAGCATATAATACCTTTAAAGATGATAGTGACTTCCTAAAAGAATATGGCTATTTCCTTGTAGAAGAAGGAAGAGTGAAGGAAGCTCACAGTGTATTTGAGCGTTATCTCACTATAGAACCAACTGATGAAGAAGTGGAGACATTTATGGCCCGTTTACAGTCTGGTGACGAGGAATAGGTATTTCTCTGTTTAAAAAGGAGGGCATAAAAGTGAAAATGCCGGTCTCGGTAGAGGATAAAAAGGAATTTGTTCGTTGGTTTTTGAATCATTTTCAATTAAAACGTAGGGAAAGTGTATGGATTCTAAACTATTTAATTAACCATGATTCAATTATGGAAAACGTACATTTTGTTGAAGAAGCACGATTCTGTCCAAGAGGTATTGTTATTTCAACTCATTGCGTTGATGAAGTCCCATTTCGCTTCTATAAGGATCAAATCATGACAACAGATGCAGAAAAGTCATTTCATGATATTCGTCTGAATCGAAATGAAGCCGTTTATATCCAACTCAATTTCAAAAATTCTCACCAGAGCGCCTCTTATGCAGCCGTTTTGGAGGAAAATCCTTTTATGCCTCAAGATTACTTTATCACCGAGAAGGATCAGGAATTAGCTGAATTGGTTTTGCAGACGTCCATTTCGAACTACCAAACTCAAAAGCTTAGAAGAAAGATTGACCGAGCTTTAGATAGTGGAGATAAAGAAACGTTTGAGAGATTAAGTGAACAGTTAAATGAACTCAAGAGAAATGTAACTCCCTAATTTTATTAGGGGGTTTATTTTTTTAACAGAGGGTAAATTCAGAAAACAATGGCAAATTTAATGATTAAACCTTTCGATTTCATGACCGAGAGGCTATAATGAAAGGGAAGAATTGAATGAAAGGGGGGTAATGCAATGAAATGGAGCGGACAAGATGTGTCATTGTATTCACAATCTAAAGAATTTGTGGATACTGGAATTGTGCCACTTATTCCCTATTCACTATCAGGTTCAGAGAAAGAGCTTACACAGTTGGCAAATCAGTCTGAACTATTAACGTTATTTATGAAAGAAGTGGAAGAAGAATATAGAGGAAGAATTTTTTTGGCTCCGTCCTATACGTATCTTAAAGAAACGTCTATCGATAAAGAAATCGAACGTATTAATGAATGGACAGAAAGAATGGAAGCAGAAGGCTTTAAGCATCTTCTTTTCTTCACGTTTGATCAACAATGGAAAAAAGTAGAGAGAAAGCTAAATCCTTCTTTAATTTGGCTGCCTCTTCCTCAGGTAGATGATATACATAATGAAGAAGCTAAAAAAGTCCTTCGTTCTCAAATTGATCAAGTAACCGAATTAATTACAGCATATTGGCAAGAATAATTTCTAAAGCGATTTCAATTCCAATATTGACCGTCTAATTAGTTTGCGCTATCATTATAATGTCCTAGTAAACTGTGTGAATATTTACCATGAATGTTGGATCATATTGGATAGAGGGGGGAAAACAATGAGCGATAAAAAACAACCAGTATCCCGCCGTCAGTTTCTGAACTACACGCTTACAGGTGTAGGAGGGTTTATGGCAGCGGCTATGCTTTCGCCGATGGTTCGAATGGCAGTGGATCCAGTGCTTCAGCCAAAAGAAGGCGGAGAGTTTCACGCTACGGGTACCGAAGTTAAAAACATTACGGAAGAACCAATTCGTGTAGATTTCTCTTTCGAGCAGCAAGATGCGTGGTATGTATCTGAAGTTTCGAAAACAGCGTGGGTTTACAAAAACGAAAGTGGAGATGTAATTGCATTTTCACCAATTTGTAAACACTTGGGATGCATTGTTAAATGGGAAGGCGGTCAGGGGAACGAGAACCAGTACTACTGTCCTTGCCATGGGGGGCTTTATGAGAAGAATGGAGCGAACGTACCTGGTACACCTCCATTAGCTCCGCTAGATCAATACAAAGTCAAAATTCAAGATGGCATGCTGTACTTAGGAGAAGTCATTCCAAACAAGGTGGTGTAATTCATGCTTCAAAAACTTTACGATTGGGTGGACGAGCGTGTCGATATTACACCGTTATGGCGTGATATTGCGGATCACGAAGTTCCTGAACACGTGAACCCTGCTCATCATTTTTCAGCATTCGTTTATTGTTTCGGAGGACTTACGTTCTTCGTAACCGTTATTCAAGTATTATCTGGTATGTTTTTGACAATGTATTATGTACCGGACATTGAAAATGCATGGGAGTCTGTTTACTATCTTCAAAAAGAGGTAGCTTATGGTCAAATTGTACGTGGTATGCACCACTGGGGTGCTAGTCTCGTAATCGTGATGATGTTCTTACATACATTACGTGTATTCTTCCAAGGGGCTTATAAAAAACCTCGTGAATTAAACTGGGTAGTAGGGGTACTTATTTTCTTTGTTATGCTCGGTCTTGGTTTCACAGGTTATCTGCTTCCTTGGGATAACAAAGCATTCTTCGCTACACAAGTAGGTCTTCAAATCGCCGAACAAACACCTCTTATAGGTACGGAAGTGAAGACACTACTAGCTGGTGACCCGGATATCGTAGGGGCACAAACGTTAACTCGTTTCTTTGCTATCCACGTATTCTTCCTGCCAGCTGCATTATTCGGATTAATGGCAGCGCACTTTGTTATGATTCGTAAACAAGGAATTTCTGGTCCACTATAGGACTCCATTGATGTAAAGGAGGGATCGCTGTGCATAGGGGAAAAGGTATGAAGTTTGTCGGTGACTCGCGTGTCCCGGCTGAGAAGAAACCTAATATACCAAAAGACTATTCGGAATACCCTGGTAAAACAGAGGCATTCTGGCCAAACTTCTTGTTAAAAGAATGGCTGGTTGGTGCTGTTTTCCTAATTGGATTTTTAACACTAACGGTTGTAGCTCCATCACCGCTTGAAAAACTAGCTGATCCAACAGATGCTGGTTACATTCCGTTACCAGACTGGTACTTTTTATTCCTTTACCAGTTCTTGAAATACGAGTTTGCGAGTGGACCGTATATCGTATTAGGTGCATTTATTATTCCTGGTCTTGCATTTGGTGCACTATTATTAGCACCATTCTTAGATACAGGAAAAGGCCGTCGTCCATTCGAGCGTCCTATTGCAAATGCTATGATGTTAATTGGTTTAGCGGCTACTGTTTTCTTAACATGGGAAGCAGCAGATCATGTAGACTGGGAACAGCGCGCGAAGTCAGGTCAAATTGTAGAAGATGTTGAAATAGATAAATCATCTGATGGATACAAAATCTACTCTCAAAACTGTGCATCCTGTCATGGTGACAATCTTGAAGGCGGAAATGGTCCAGCACTAATTGGTGTTGAGTATTCTGCAGATGAGATTAAGGATATTGCACAGAATGGAATTGGAGGCATGCCTGCTAACATATTCCAAGGTTCTGATGAAGAATTAGACAAACTCGCGAACTTTATTACTGGTGTTGGAAGTGAAGGTAGCGAATAAATAAGATACTTAAAAAGGGAGCTGGCTTTTAGGTCAGCTTCTTTTTCTGGTTATAGAAAAGGAGGGATGACGTGCTTCGTTATCTTTTAACGTTCAAACCATTTGTTTTACTTTTGCTAATCGTGAATATTTTAGGAACTATTTATGGGTATTGGTGGTATAAGAGTCAGCTTGAAATAACTCCAACAATTTTTATACCATTTGTACCTGATAGTCCAACAGCTAGTTTGTTCTTTTGCATTTTTTTATTCTTCTTCTTAATAAAAAAAAGTGTTCCACTTATAGAAGCACTTGCCATAATTACTTTGTTTAAGTATGGAATATGGGCAGTGGTGATGAACATTTTGACGTTAATTGTGACAGGATATCTTCCGTGGCAAGGTTATATGTTAATTGCTTCTCACGGGGCTATGGCTATTCAAGGTTTACTGTATGCTCCTTATTACAAAATTAAAGTTATTCATATCGTTATTGCTGGTATATGGACATTGCACAATGACATAATCGATTATGTGTTTGGGATGATGCCAATCTATTCAAAGCTAAGTGACTTTAGTCAAGAAATAGGTTATTTCACATTCTGGCTTAGCTTACTTTCGATTGGGATTGCCTATTTCCTAACTATTCATCTTAAACGTAAACGAGCGAATCACCTATAACTACTTGTACTAATTCTACTTATCCTCTCATACATTGAAGCAAGAGTGGTTTGAGAGGGGAGCGTTATGAAACAGATACAAAAGAAAATATTATGGGGATTACTGGTCTGTTTTGGACTTAGCTTGTTTCACATCGGTTATAGTAGTGCAACATCTTTTTCAAATGAGATGAAAGAGACCACTTATCGCTTCTTACAGTATGTTGAAGAAGGTAGATATGAGGCAGCTGATGCAGTATTAACGAAGTTGAGAAGAGATTATAGTATCGATGATAAAGAATATAGTGTAGTGTTTCAAGATGTTCTAAACGAAGCTCATCAAGCGCTAATTGATCCACACGTAGTCCCGGAGGATAAATACCATAAAAGTCTCACAGTTGTGTTACTTTATGAGGCTACCTGGAATAAAATAGATCCTCTTTGGTTATCGTGGAAGGACCATTTATTATCGGAAATGACGAATGATCCTTTAAAAAATAACGAAAGACTTCAAAAAGTATATTCTTTATATGAACGACTTCTTCCAGCGGTGAAAGTATCAGGAACTGAAGAGAGTGTTCAGATAATGGAAAGACACATGAAAGAGTTGCATGAAATGCAGTCACTTAATGGTGATGATCTACAAGGAAATCAGATAAGTGTGTTCGCCCAAGAGGTGAAAGAGGTTGAAGTAAAACGTAAAAAAAGCTTAACAGAAGAACCAGGTTTCATCTGGCTAATGGGTTCTGTTGGTAGTTTAATTTCATTCACATTAATGTATGTAGGTTGGAGAAAATATAAGGGTGAGAAAACAGATGATACCGAAAAAAAGAGAGAGCGGGATAGTTGACTTTCCCGTGTCTTTTGACTAAAATTGACCTTAATAAGATCTTTATATAAAGGTCGATTATATTAGTGGAGGAATGAAAAGATGGGTCAATATCTAATTTATTTGGCTTTAATCATTATCATCCCGATTTGGGCGCAAATGAGAGTGAAAAAAACGTATAAGCGATATTCAAAAGTCCGTAATGAATCAAATATGACTGGGGCGGAGGTAGCCCGTAAAATATTAGATGACAATGGACTCTCTAATGTGCAAGTGGAAGAAGTTAAAGGCATGTTATCCGATCACTATGATCCTCGGAGTAAGGTTGTTCGTTTATCTTCAGGGAACTACCATGAACCATCCGCAGCTGCACAAGCAGTGGCAGCACACGAAGTAGGGCACGCAATTCAGGATGCTGAAGCCTACGCCTTTTTACGATTCAGGCATGCTCTTGTACCTGTAGCTAGCTTTGGCTCGAATGCTTCCATATTCTTAATTATTGCTGGTGCTTTCTTTAGCCAAGTACTATTAGGAGTTGGAATTGCATTCTTCGCTTTAGCTGTATTGTTCCAGTTCGTTACGCTACCTGTTGAATTTAATGCCTCAAGTAGAGCAATGAACCAGCTTGTATCTACTGGTATCATTCGTAATAACGAGGAGCGTCAGACTAAGAAAGTTCTAAATGCAGCGGCTTGGACTTATGTAGCGAGCGCTCTGGTAGCACTTCTTGAACTAGTGCGTCTTGTACTTTTATTCACTGGGATGAATGAAGATTAATAAGTAGTTTCAAAACGCTTAGAGCAGGTATAATGTGCTCTAAGCGTTTTTTCGTTCAGAATTTATATGGGCTAACAATAAAAAAAGAGCTTCAATATCATTGAGCTCTTCTTTATATCTTTTTCATATTAACGTTCAATCGGGTTCTTGTCTTCGTCGAGTGTAAACCCTTCTCCAAGGACATCGTGAACAGATGTGACTGCTACAAATGCATGCGGATCAATTGAGTTAATAATGTTTTTTAATCGGACAATTTCATTTCGAGCTACCACGCAGTATAATACATCACGGCTTTCGCCTGTATAACTCCCTTTTCCAACTAGAATTGTAACACCACGGTCCATATCTTTCATAATCTTATCTGACACAGCATTAGATCGTTCAGATATAATTGTGGCTCCTCTAGCTGCGTATGCTCCTTCTTGAATAAAGTCAATCACTCTCGCTCCTACAAAGACCGCTACTAGAGTGTACATACCTTGAATATAGTTTAAGTAAATCAGTACGGAAGCTAAAATAACACATGCATCGAATAAGAACATGGTTCGACCCATACTCCAGCCTGCATATTTATGGACAAGTCTTGCAATAATGTCGACTCCTCCCGTTGTACCGCCGCTCCTGAAAATAATACCAAGACCAACACCTATGAATACACCGGCCATTAGAGAAGCGATAATCATTTCATCTTTTAAGGCAAATTCTATATTATTCATAAATATAGGGAATTCAAATATCCACAAGAAAAATGAAACAGCAAAGGTTCCTATGATTGAGTAAATCAACGTTGTTTTTCCAAGTAACTTCCACCCTAGGAAGAACACCGGAATATTTAAGACTAAGTTCATAATTGCAATATTTAGACCAAAGTGGTCAAGAATAAGTAATATACCCGTGAAGCCACCCTCAGCAAGATCGTTTTCCATATTAAAATAAAGAACACCAAAGCTGAAAATAGCAGAACCGAGTAGAATCAATAGGATGTTTTTAATATTTACCCCCATCTTCATCAAGAAGCGCCTCCTTTCGTCACACTCCATCCATTATAGTCAAACAGAGATGTAGGAGCAATAATAGTGAAAAAAATTTGTCAAAAGCCCGCCTTTTAGCTAACATGATAAGAGATTACATATGAAAGTTGTAGAAATGAGGGTTCCTATGAAATTTCAATCACACGCACTAACATCAAAAGAGATGCAAGAACGCGTTGATGCTTATATATCGCAATTTAAAGAAGGGTATTTCTCACCTCTAAGTATGATGGCTCGTATGACTGAAGAGGTAGGAGAACTAGCTAGAGAGGTCAATCATCATTACGGTGAGAAACCAAAGAAATCTTCTGAAGATAATAATTCAATGGAAGAAGAGCTCGGAGATCTTTTATTTGTGATGCTTTGCTTTGCCAATTCTTTAGATATTGATATGACTGAGAGCTTTGAAACTGTTATGAATAAATTCGAAACAAGAGATAAAGATCGCTGGACGAAACGAGATCAAGAGGAGGACCATAAAAATGACTAATACAAAAATAATAGTGGCAGGACCAAGGGGCAAAATGGGGAGAGAGGCTGTAAAGATGATTCACAACACAGAGCACTTTACACTTGTTGGATGTGTGGATCATAAAAACGGTGGATTACGAGTAAAGGATATAGAGGGTTTGCCTGATACAGATGCTCCAATATATCAAGATATAGAGCAATGCTTTAAGAGAATAGAAGCAGATGTTTTAGTAGACCTAACTACACCTGAATTTGGCTATAAACATACAAAGCTTGCACTTGAACATGGAATCCGTCCTGTAGTCGGAACTACGGGTTTTACAAAAGAACAGCTCCTGGAATTAGAGCAATTATCAGAAGAAAAAGAACTTGGTGTCGTCATCGCACCAAACTTCGCACTAGGTGCAGTTCTAATGATGCAATTCTCAAAATGGGCAGCAAAATACTTCCCTGATGTTGAGATTATTGAGCGTCATCATGACCAGAAACTAGATGCACCTAGTGGTACTGCAGTGAAAACAGCTGAATTAATTCAAGAAGTACGAGAGGCTAAGAAGCAAGGTCATGAAGAAGAGAAAGAAACACTAGCAGGAGCTCGCGGTGCTGACGTTGATGGTATGCATATTCATAGTGTTCGTTTGCCAGGATTGGTCGCCCATCAAGAAGTGATGTTTGGATCTAGCGGAGAAACGTTGACAATCAAACATGATTCCATCAATCGTGAATCCTTTATGACCGGTGTGAAATTGTCTGTTGAGAAAGTGATGGAATTAAACGCATTTATCTATGGATTAGAAAATTTATTAGAGTAGGGAGTAGGTAGTCATGAATATCGCATTAATCGCACACGATCAAAAAAAAGAAGATATGGTTCAATTTGCTACAGCTTACCAGCATATTTTAGAACAACATAGCCTTTTTGCTACTGGTACAACAGGAACAAAGATTACAGAAGCTACAGGGTTATCACTTCATCGATTTCAATCAGGCCCTCTCGGTGGCGATCAACAAATAGGTGCTTATGTGGCACAGAATGACATGGATGTTATTTTATTCTTTCGGGACCCTTTAACAGCTCAACCTCACGAGCCGGATGTTAGTGCATTAATGCGATTATGCGACGTCTATCAAATCCCGCTTGCAACAAATTTAGCAGCCGCGGAAATAATGGTGAGAGCCATTGAACATGGTGATTTCCATTGGAGAGAGATCATTCATAAGAAAAAGCAGCAAGGGTGAAACGAGTATGGAAAGAACAAAGATCGGTATAACCTGTTATCCGACAGTTGGAGGATCTGGTGTTATCGCGACAGAACTCGCAAAATTATTAGCTGAAAAGGGGTATGAAATCCACTTTATCACATCGAATATCCCGTTTCGGTTAAAGCGAATTTATCCAAATATTTATTATCACGAGGTAGAGATGACGCATTACCCGGTCTTTCAATATCCCCCGTATGACTTGGCTTTAGCTAATAAAATGGCTGAGGTCATTAATCGAGAGAAGATAGATATATTGCACGTTCATTATGCAATGCCTCATGCGATCTGTGCCATATTGGCCAAGGAAATGATTCATCACGATGTGAAAATTGTAACGACTTTACATGGAACGGACATAACAGTTCTTGGAGTCGATCCGAGTCTACAAAATATGATCCGATTTGGAATCGAACGCTCTAACCGTGTTACAGCGGTATCCAGAAGCCTCGTCAATCAGACGAAAGAAATGCTTAATGTTGAGAGGGAAATGGATGTTATTTACAACTTCGTGGACGAACGAGAGTATCGTGAGCGGGATGAGTCTCATTTGAAAGAAGAATACGGTATTGAAGAAGATGATAAAGTTATTATACATATTTCGAACTTCCGCCAAGTGAAAAGAGTTCCTGATGTCATAAAATCTTTTAAAACAATCCGTGAAAAATCTAAAGCAAAACTTCTTTTAGTTGGGGATGGACCGGACTATTATAAAACTTGTCAACTTGTTAACGAACTTGGCTTAAGGGAAGACGTATTATTTCTCGGTAAACAAGAAAATGTCTCTGAACTTCTTTCTTTATCTGATTTGAAACTTCTTCTATCTGAAAAAGAGAGTTTTGGTCTTGTTTTACTAGAAGCAATGGCCTGTGGTGTACCATGTATTGGAACAAACATCGGAGGCATCCCAGAAGTCATTGTGCACGAGGAAACAGGATATATATGTGAGGTAGGGGACACTGAACAAATCGCCGAACATGCATTACGCCTTCTTTCAGACGATGATAAGTGGGAAGAATTTTCTCGAAAAGGGCTAGAACGTGTGCGTAGCGAATTTCTTTCTGAAACAATTGTTAAGCAATACGAACAAGTCTATTCAGATTTACTAGAGGAAAGCGTATGAATAAGCAACTCGAGAAGCCTTTCTTAGAAGCATTGCCAGTGTTGTTTATCTTGATGAAGCAAGGATATGAGGCTTATTTCGTAGGTGGATCTGTAAGAGATCATATCATGGGAAGAGAGATAGGTGATATTGATATCGCCACCTCTGCCCGCCCAGAACAAGTTCAGGCTCTTTTTGAGAAGGTAATCCCAATTGGTATTGATCACGGAACAGTAGTTGTCAATTACGAGGGGACTTCTTATGAAGTGACTACCTATAGAGTGGACGGAGAATATAACGATTTTCGTCATCCTGATGAAGTGAAATATGTGGCTACTATTGAAGAGGACTTATCTAGAAGAGACTTCACAATGAATGCGATTGCTATGAGCTATAAAGGGGAACTCGTTGACCCTTATGGTGGCAAAGAATCGATCATTAATCGTTCCATAGAAACTGTAAGAGATGCAGCGGAACGTTTTCAAGAAGACCCTCTTCGTATGATGAGAGCCCTTCGATTTACAAGTCAATTAGGGTTTACGATAAGTAGCTCTACCTTCCAAGCTGTTCAAGATTATGCTTATCTACTCGACAAAATCGCAGTAGAACGTATAGCCATAGAATTTGAGAAGTTCTTAATGGGAGATTGGGTTCAATCTTCATTTGAACATTTGATTACATCTAACCTCCCTCAGTTTATGCCTGTTTTCAGTACCCATCATGATTTGATGGCAAAAAGTACGGAGCTTAGTTGGGAACCTTTGAATGGATTAGAAGAGGCTTTTGCGATTTTCGTACTTTCTAGTCATGAACTATCTGTAACTTCATTTAGTGAACAATGGAAATGCTCAAAGAAGTTAAAAAAAGAATCAGAGGTATTGGTGAAAGCCTATAATCTGTTAAGAACCGAGCCTTTAAAGTGGGTTGTATATCAACTCGGGGAAGAACGTTTAATCTCTTTTAAAAGAATTTTATCCATATTGGGTGACCAAGAGGATCAGGTGGAAACCTTAAGGCAAACCTTACTAGGTTTACCTATATATTCTAAAAGCGGACTTTCTATTTCTGGGAACGATATTAAAAATTGGTTTCCTGATCAAAAACCAGGACCATGGATAAAAGAACATATGGACAAGGTTGAGCGAGCTGTTGTAATAGGGCATCTTAAAAATGAGAAGGAAGCAATTGAAATGTGGGTGAAGCAATGGAATCAACAAGAGGGAAGCTGATTGAAATACTATCCAATCATCCAGAAGAATATCTTTCTGGTCAAAAGCTTTCACAACAATTAAATATTAGCCGACCAGCTGTTTGGAAACATATGAAAGAATTAGAGAAAGATGGTTATGGCATTGAGGCTGCTCCAAGAAAGGGATATAAAATTATGACATTTCCTGACAAAGTTAGCTCGAATACTCTTTCTTGGGGATTAAAGACCAGGTGGTTAGGTCAAGAGATGATCCATAAACCTAGCGTAACGTCAACGCAAGTTATTGCTCATCAAGAAGCACAAGCTGGAGCTGTACATGGTACGGTTATTGTAGCTGATGAACAAACCAAAGGACGTGGTCGTTTAAATCGTTCCTGGCATTCACACAAAGGGGACGGAGTATGGATGAGTATTATTTTGCGACCGAAGTTTGAGCCTCATAAATCCCCTCAAATTACACTTCTGGCTGCTACAGTTTTAGCTGAAGTGTTTAAGACATATTGTGGAATTTCACCCCAAATCAAGTGGCCAAATGATTTACTAACGGGTGGAAAGAAACTCTCAGGTATCTTAACAGAACTTCAGGCCGAGCAAGATCAAATTAATTATATCGTACTCGGTATGGGGATTAATGTTAATCATGGTGCAGAACAGTTTCCGGAAGAAATTGTGGACCAAGCGACCTCATTAAAAATTGAAACAGGAGAGAGCTGGGAGATACACACCCTTATACAACAAATTTTAAATACGTTTGAAAAACGATATGAGGAATTTATTGAAGAAGGTTTTAGAAGTGTAAAACTTCGTTGGGAAGCCTTTGGTTATCGAATCGGTGAACATGTTGAAATCACTACCCATCAGCAAGAATGGAGTGCTTTAATCATGGGGATTGAGCATGATGGAGCGCTTAAGGTTCGGGATGAAGAAGGAAAAGAACATGTATTGTATTCAGCAGAAATTAAGTGGAGAAGGGGAGAAATATAATGCTTACCCATACAAAGCTTAAAAAAATGAAAGAAGCTAAAGACCCAATTGTCATGCTAACGGCATACGATTATCCAACAGCCAAGTTAGCTGAATCATCGGGCGTTGATATGATTTTAGTTGGTGACTCATTAGGTATGGTGGTTCTAGGATATGAATCTACCATCCCCGTAACAGTAGATGATATGATCCATCATGGGAAAGCTGTACGCAGAGGAGCTAAAGAGACCTATATGGTTGTAGATATGCCGTTTATGTCCTATCATGCTTCTCTATCTGAAACAATGGAGAATGCCAGGCGGATAATGCAAGAGACAGGAGCTCAAAGTCTTAAGCTTGAAGGAGCGGGTGATGTGCTTCCTGTTATGAATAAACTAACAATGGCAGGAGTACCGGTTGTGGCTCACCTTGGACTAACACCTCAATCTGTAAATGTATTAGGTGGTTACCGAGTTCAAGGAAAAGATATAGAAGCAGCTGAAGCTCTTATGGAAGACGCAAAGCAAGTAGAGAAAAATGGGGCGATTGCTTTAGTGTTAGAATGTGTTCCTAAACAGCTTGGTGCTTTAATTCAGGAAGAATTATCAATTCCTGTAATAGGGATAGGTGCAGGTGAGGGAACAGATGGACAAGTACTTGTCTTTCATGATGTGGTAGAGTTTGGTGTAGATCGATTACCTAAGTTCGTTAAGTCATACGCTGACCTTAACGGAAGCATAACAAATGCTTTATCCACCTATGTTCAAGATGTGAAGAATAAATCATTCCCTACAAATGATCATAGCTTTCAAATGAAAGAGGAACTTATTCCTTCTCTTTACGGAGGAACACGTAAATGAAAGTAATTAAAAGCATCTCAGAGATGCAAGCTTATATGCGAGAAAAGGTTAAAGAAGGTAGAGTAATTGGTTTTATTCCTACTATGGGTTACTTGCATGAGGGGCATCAACAGCTCATGAGAGAAGCAAAAAAAGAATGCGATTTTGTTGTGACGAGTATCTTCGTTAACCCACTACAATTTGGACCAAATGAAGACTTCGATCGATATCCAAGAGATGAACATCATGACCTAAAGATAGCGGAACAGGAAGAAAATGATATTCTATTTTTCCCCCATGTAAATGAGATGTATCCAAATGAGCAGTCAGTTAACATGACCGTTCATAAAAGAGTAAACGCTCTATGTGGCAAATCCCGAGTAGGACATTTCGATGGAGTTGTTACGGTATTAGCAAAGCTCTTCAACATCGTGATGCCTGACAAGGTTTATATGGGAATGAAGGATGCTCAACAAGTAGCTGTTGTAGATGCACTTATTGAAGATTATAATATTCCAGTAAAGCTCGTTCCAGTTCCAACAGTAAGAGAAGAGGATTTCTTAGCTAAAAGTAGCAGGAATGTTTATCTAAATGCGATAGAAAGAGAAGAAGCTCCCTATCTATATCAAGGTCTTTTACATGGGAAATCTTTGATTGAAGAGAATGTCGAAAAGTCACCTCAAGCTGTTATTGAGGCTGTTTCTCACTTCATTAAAACACATACCCATGGTAAAATAGACTATGTTGATGTCTTGTCATATCCTCAACTTGAGTCATTAGAAGTTTGTAGGGGAGACATGATTATCGCTGTGGCTGTTCATTTTGAAAAAGCCAGGTTAATTGATAATATTCGAGTATACCAGTAACGGATATATATAGGGGGAGAAGAGATGCTACGCACCATGATGAAATCGAAAATTCATCGGGCCCGTGTGACAGAGGCAAATTTGAATTATGTGGGCAGCATTACGATAGACCAACACATTTTAGAGAAAGTTGGTATATTGCCTCATGAGCAAGTGCAAATTGTAAATAATAATAATGGAGCTCGTCTAGAAACCTACGTAATACCAGGTGAAAGGCACAGTGGAGTGATCTGTTTGAATGGAGCTGCTGCTCGACTTGTGCAACCTGGTGATATTGTAATAATCGTTTCTTATGGACTTTTAAGTGAAGAAGAATTAGAAACCTTCCAACCTAAAGTAGCCATTATGAATGAACAGAACCAAATCGAAGAAATGATCGAACAAGAAACACCATTAACGATCATGTAGAGGGTGTCCCTTTCAAGAGGATCGCTCCCCTATACAAGTAGCCCATTCATGACTTTTTAGATTATGTGGGTAAAGTATTGGGGGCATCTTCATTTGAGTGGTACAGCCTCTTTATTTTTTGAATATAGATACTATTTAGCATGCAGCAAAGAAGGTGAACAAATGGCGAAGTTTGTAGTTGTTGATTTGGAAACAACGGGTCATAGTCCGAAAAAAGGTGACAAAATTATAGAGATTGGTATGGTCACGATTGTAGATGGCGTCATAACTGATCAATATAAGTCGTTCGTCCACCCCGAACAACCCATTCCGAGCTTTATTAGTCAATTAACAGGCATTCAAGATTCAGATGTTCAAGGTGCGCCGTTATTTGATGAGATTGTAGAAGACGTCGTATCCCGGTTAGATGGGGCCTATTTTGTGGCACACCATGTAGAATTTGATCTTGGTTTCTTAGATTATGCTATTAGAGAAGTTACAGGTAATAAACTATCTATGCCTGTTATAGATACTGTAGAATTAGCGCGTATTCTCATGCCACAAGCTCCTGGATACAAATTAGGGCAGCTAGCGGAGTTTTTTAACGTTTCACACAAAGATCCCCATCGTGCGCTTGCGGATGCCTATGTGACGGGAGAAATCCTCTTAAAATTATTACATAAAGCTAAAGGTCTTCCTTATGAAACGTTATCACACTTACTACAGCTTGAAGCAAAATTGAAAAGTGATGTAAGCGAGCTATTACAAGGAATCGTTAATGAAAAAGCCTTCAGTTTAGATCATACAGAAATGGATTTATTCAGAGGCATTGCTGTTCGTAAACAAGATGAATTTGATGAGGTTTCCCATACATCTCAAGAAAGTTTTGCTCCTTTCTTAGAGAACACATTTAAACAAGGCGGCTATCTTCACAAGCATATGGATAAGTATGAGGACCGAAAAGGCCAGAGGGAGATGGCTACCACGATCTATGACGCTTTTCAGTCACAAACTCATGCGATGATTGAAGCAGAAACCGGAACTGGGAAATCACTTGGTTATCTTATCCCTGCCCTATATGAAGCAATGGAAACAGGGGAAAGGGTGGTGGTGAGTACCCATACCACTCAATTGCAATCACAACTTGTAGAAAAAGAACTTCCTTTTTTACAATCAGCATTACCGTTTTCTTTTTCATCTGCATTATTGAAAGGGAAGCAACATTATTTAAGTTTGAAAAAGTTCGAACATGAACTCTTCTCACCTACCTCTGACAATTATGATGTCGCCTTAACGAAAGCGATGATTTTGGTGTGGTTAACTGAAACGACTACAGGTGATCGAGATGAAATTCAATTGCCCTCAAGTGGTCAAATCTTTTGGAGAAAAGTATCCGCTGAAGCTGAAGGGTATGCAGATCCTAAGTCACTTTGGTATCGTATGTCCTTTTATCAACAGGCTAAGAAACGTGCACAGAAGGCGGACATTATCATTACGAATCATTCCTTACTATGCACAGATATTATTCGTCAGAATGGTCTTATAGCTTCCTATAAGAAAATTATTGTGGATGAAGCGCATCACTTAGAATCTTCAGCTGCTAAACACTTTGGGTTAAGACTTGATTACGTAACCATTCAGTATTTAGTCAATGAGATGGGTGGAAATCAAAACGGTGATTGGATGCATAACGTTTTATCAGCGTACCCTGAGCTATCGCTGCGTTTAGATATACGTAAGTGGGATAAGTATATGCAGCGTATAAGGGAAGAAGCGGATGAATTGTTTCGATTTATCTTTTCTTATGTTGTAAAAAAACATAATGCTGAAATTACTTTAAATGATGTTGGTCGTTTTCAGTATCGTTATCAAAAGGATCAAGAGGATGTTACAACTTGGAATACGATTGAAGAGATGACTCATCGTGTATCGTTCTATATGCGTGACGCGATTCAGTTTCTTCATCAATGTAAGCAGTATATTACCATGGCGGAAACAAGTAATGAAGCTACAAGGTGGACAGAAGATATTACGATGTACATGGAGCGCTTAGAAACCATTATAAATGGCCTTCAGGAGCTACTGATTGAAGATCAAAAAAACCTTGTAAAGTGGATTGAACTAGAGGCTTATGGGGCAAAGAATGCGGTTTTCCTTTACAGCGAGCCCATAGAGGTGGCATCCATGCTTTCTGAGCATTTCTTTGATAAAAAAGAAAGTGTCATACTCACAAGTGCTACTCTAACCATGAAGGATTCTTTTTCGTTCATGTTAAAGCGTTTAGGATTATCAAACGAAGACACGATTCAATATAAAATCCCGTCACCATTTCTTTATGACGAACAAGTTCAGTTGCTTATCCCAAATGATTTTCCAAGTGTGAAATATGGAGAACAGGAAGCTTTTATCCATGCTACATGTGAAGCCATATATTCTTTAGCAGATGTAACAGAGGGCCGTATGCTTGTGTTGTTCACATCCTACGATATGTTAAAGAAAACGTATTATGTCATGAAGGATTTTATGGACCAAGAAGAATTTATGCTGATTGCTCAAGGGATATCAAGTGGAAGTCGAACACGTCTTAAGAAGAACTTCCAAGCATTTGATAAAGCCATACTTTTTGGTACGAGTTCTTTTTGGGAGGGTGTTGATATTCCAGGAGAAGACCTTACGTCTCTTGTTATTGTTCGTCTTCCATTTCAGCCTCCTGATCATCCAGTTTATGAGGCAAAGTCACAAAGCATAAAAGAGTCAGGGAAAAATGCTTTCATGGAACTTTCATTGCCAAATGCAGTGCTTAGATTTAAACAAGGGTTTGGGCGATTAATACGCTCTAGTTCTGATCGAGGTATTGTATTCGTTTGTGACGATAGGATTATGAAAGCTAAATACGGAAAGTATTTCTTGGATTCAATCCCTGAGCTGCCTGTACATTTTGACAGCACCACTAAATTAATTAAGCAAGCTAAAGACTGGCTATAATAGAGTGATGAGAAAACGCACATCCTAATGGCATAGTTTAAGTAAGGGTGTGAATGGTATGAGAATATTGCTTATCATGTTTCTCATTGTTATCTCTTTTCCTAGTCACCATGTAGATGCAGAGAGAATGTTATTAGATAAAAATGAAGCGATATTTGTTTTTTTCTCACTTCCAGATGGAGAAGCCATGCTCATTCAAACTGGGAGAGGAAAAGATTTTCTTGTGAACACAGCTTCGAAAGAAAGTGAAGATGATCTGTTAGCACAGCTTTCAAATATAGGGGTAGATCAATTAGATTCGATCATCCTCACTAATCAAGAAAAATCAACCTGTGGAAATACTTCAAGAATTGTAAAAAGGTATCACGTGGAGTCTGTTATTCATGGAGCTGATTTAGAAGAAATTTGTTCTAAATCGAACAATCATGCTAAGGAAGTTATTTGGAAAGAAGGAGAACTTCATGAATTGAACCCTGGTTTGTCTGTTCGAGTCTTGCCTTCAATGGGAGAAAGTGACATGAGTTTATTCTTTATGTATGGGAAGACATCGCTTATGTATTTAGCTAGCGGTGAGTTAGAATTAGAGCAAAAAATAGCCGACAGTTATCCTTTAAAAGCTGAAGTCATTAAGATTGCGGATTATGCACGTACACAGTCGCCTACGCTTCATTTTTTAGAAGAGGTTGATCCTCATGTAGCAATGGTGTTTCCATTGCAGGGATCACGTCCTAATGAGGGACTTTTGGAACGTTTGCATGAATCGTGGATTGAAGTATATCAGCTCAAGAATACAGGAACGACTACAATTCTTTGTAATTTAGAGGATTATGAAGTATTATCTTAAAAAATGCTCACTTCTTGTGGGCTTTTTCCCTTTTCTATAAAAAAAACTGCACGATATAACTTCGTGCAGCAAGAATGGGTTAGGAAGAAATTTTTGAAAAATGTGTAGCTTATCATCAAATTGTCAATGGATCATTGTTATAATAAAAAGGTGCTTTCCATTGGTGTACTTTTATGATGTGCACCGCAAGAGGGTTTTATGTGATCCAGATTTTGATAAGCACATGCAAATATCGACAAGACAGACGGAGGGTTATTATGGAAGGACAAAAGGTTGAAGTGATGTCTACAACTCGGGTTGAGAAATCCAATGACTTATACAAGATCGTGGATTCTTTAAATCGTACACTGAAAGATCAAAATTTAATGTTTGGATTAGCATTGGATGAGAATGATGAGAATACGGCCGTATTTACCATCTATAGAACATAAGTCGGGGAAAGTTTTATTAACCGTTATCATTGCTGTTGTTCTGCTGACCGGATACCTTGGTTATCTTTATTATACAGTTCAAAATGATAAAACAGAGACTTACGCAACATCGAAACAAGTAGCTCAAAAAGAAACCCCGTTAATGTCCGTAAATTCAGTTTCTCGCTACCATGGAATGCATCAATATGATATAGTAGCAGGCGTGGACGACAATGGAGTAAAAGGATTTGCCTTTATTCCCGTAACAGATGAAAAAGAAGAATCTGTAACATATGTTACGAATACGGATATGGTTGTTGAAGAAGAAATGCTTAATATTTGGGAGGACCAATGTGCTAATTGCACTTTCATTGAGATTACTCCTGCAATACACCAAGGTGTGCCACTATGGGAAATCACTTATAGAGATGAAAACAACCGTTATGTATTTGACTATTATAAAATGGAAAACGGAAAGCGATTTGAAGTTTTTCGTTTACAACAATAGACGTATAAGAGGAGGGCATATGGAATGGAATTAGCAAAACGCGTTCAAACGTTAACACCTTCAAGTACACTTGCTATTACAGCGAAGGCAAATGAACTTAAGTCTCAAGGCCACGATGTCATTGGCCTAGGAGCAGGGGAGCCTGATTTTAATACCCCGGAGCACATATTAGATGCTGCTAAGAATGCGATGGATAAAGGGCATACGAAATATACTCCATCTGGAGGCATTAAACAACTCAAGCAGGCCATTGTAGAAAAGTTTGAAAATGATCAGGGCCTTACATATGATCCCGACCAAGTGATCGTTACTACTGGTGCTAAACATGCTCTATATACATTATTTCAAGTATTACTTAACGACGGCGATGAAGTCATTGTTCCTGCTCCATATTGGGTGAGCTATCCTGAACAAATTAAGCTAGCTGGAGGGAATCCAGTTATCGTTTCAGCTCAGGAAGAGAACCATTTCAAATTGACCCCTGAACAATTAGAACAGTCTATTACAGATCGTACGAAGGCTGTCATTATCAATTCACCGTCTAATCCTACAGGTATGGTTTATTCTAAAGAGGAGCTAACAGCGCTAGGGGAAGTGTGTAACCGTAAAGATATAATGATTGTTTCAGATGAAATTTATGAAACGCTTATATACGGTGGCGTTTCACATACTTCCATTGCTCAACTATCTGAGGAGTTAAAGGAACGTACCGTTATTATTAATGGTGTTTCTAAATCACATGCTATGACAGGATGGAGAATTGGATATGCTGCTGGGAGTAAGAAAGTAATCAAAGCTATGACAAATCTTGCTTCCCATTCTACGTCAAATCCAACAACAGTAGCTCAATATGCTGCTTTAGCGGCTTACACATCTTCTCAAGAAGAAGTGATGACCATGAAGGAAGCATTCAGTCAGCGACTAGAGAAACTTTATGAATGGGTAACAGCGATTCCTGGTATTACGTGCGTGAAGCCTCAAGGCGCATTCTACTTGTTCCCAAACGTTTCAGAAGCGGTACAACTCACAGGCTTTGATTCTGTTGACGATTGGGTAAAAGGAATTTTAGAAGAGGAGAAAGTAGCACTTGTGCCGGGCTCAGGTTTTGGAGCTGATCAAAACGTTCGGTTATCTTATGCTACATCTCTTGACCAATTAGAAGAAGCAGCAAAACGTATTCATCGTTTTGTAGAGAAGCATCAATCTTAAGTTTTTTGGAGGGAAAGAAAGTGAAAACAACTATTTCTCAAGCACATAAGCATGTTAATGAGGAAGTAACAATCGGCGCGTGGTTAGCAAACAAGCGCTCAAGTGGTAAGATTGCTTTCTTACAATTACGTGATGGAACTGGATTTATCCAAGGCGTAGTTGTGAAAGCAGATGTAGAGGAAGAAGCATTCAATCTTGCGAAAAGTGTAACGCAAGAATCCTCGTTGTACGTAACAGGAAAAATCGTAGAAGATACAAGATCTCCTTTTGGATACGAGATGCAAGTTAGTTCTCTTGAAATCATTCATGAGGCTGTTGATTACCCAATCACACCAAAAAATCATGGTCCTGAATTCCTTCTTGATCATCGTCATTTATGGTTACGTTCAAAAAAACAGCACGCCATTATGAAAGTACGTAATGAAATCATTCGTGCAACTTACGAATTCTTTAACAATAATGGTTATACTAAAATTGACCCACCAATCTTAACTGGGTCATCTGCTGAAGGTACAACTGAGTTGTTCCATACAAAATATTTTGAAGAAGATGCTTATCTTTCTCAAAGTGGTCAACTTTACATGGAAGCTGCTGCAATGGCATTTGGCAAAGTATTCTCATTTGGCCCTACATTCCGTGCTGAGAAATCTAAAACTCGCCGTCACTTAATCGAGTTCTGGATGATTGAACCTGAGATGGCATTTATGGATCATAATGATAGCCTTGAAGTCCAAGAGCAATATGTCTCACATGTTGTACAATCTGTACTTGAAAATTGTAAATTAGAATTACATGCACTAGAGAGGGATACTGAGAAGCTTGAAAAAATTCAAGCCCCATTCCCTCGCATCACCTATGATGATGCCATTCAATTATTAAAGGAAAAAGGCTTTGACGATATCGAATGGGGCGAGGACTTTGGAGCTCCACACGAAACGGCCATTGCTGAGAGCTATGATAAGCCTGTATTCATTACGCATTACCCATTAGACATTAAAGCCTTTTACATGAAGCCTGACCCAGAGCGTCCGGATGTGGCACTGTGTGCTGATTTGATCGCACCAGAGGGTTATGGTGAAATTATTGGTGGAAGTCAGCGTATTGATGATTTAGAGCTTATGGAACAACGTTATGAGGAGCATGGGCTTACTGGTGACGCCTATCAGTGGTATTTAGAACTACGTAAATACGGAAGTGTTCCTCACTCTGGTTTCGGTCTTGGACTTGAGCGAACAGTTGCTTGGATCACAGGCATTGAACACGTTCGCGAGACTATTCCGTTCCCTCGTTTATTAAACCGTCTATACCCATAAGACAATAAGCGATGTTTATTGTAGTAAAAGCTCCCAAAGTTTGGGAGCTTTTTCATTCATTGGCTGTCGGTTTTAATCGTTAATCATGTTACAATCAGTGGATGGATAACTTCGGTGTAATCAAAGGTAGAGGTGAGCAGGACAATATGAACGGAATCGCAACGTTAATGAAAGAACAGTTAGCATTACCAAAAAGATTATTAACCAATTACAGGCATCTAGGACTAACAGAGAGTGATGTTATGGTGCTTTTACACATCCATCGCTTTCAAACAGAAGGAAATGATTTTCCTACACCTTCAGAACTGTCTGAATTTCTTTCTATAAATGAATATGAATGTTCCCAAGTTCTTAGAAAGTTAATTCAAAAGAGCTATCTTTCAATTGAACAAAATACAAACGAAGAAGTGCTAAATGAGGTTTATTCGTTAAATGGCCTGTGGGAAGCACTTCTTGAAGAACAAGAAGACGAATATCGTACGAAACAAGACGATCCGGAGCAGCCTAATATGTTTGTTTTGTTTGAGCAAGAATTCGGGAGAGCCTTGTCTCCATTTGAAATTGAAACGATTAATATATGGATTGATGAAGATCATCAAGAGCCCGCACTCATTAAAGCAGCTTTAAGGGAAGCGGTGCTAATGGGGAAATTGAACTTTAAGTATATTGATCGCATTTTACGCGAATGGAAGAAGAAAGGGATTCGTTCTGTACAAGATGCCAGAGAGGCCAGTAAATCATTTAGAAGTCAACAAGGGAAGTCAAATCAAACTTCTGAGGAACAAAGTTCTCAGCGGGATGTTTCCATTTATTATAATTGGCTTGATGATGACGCATAGGAGAAAGGGGAGAGGAGATGCTGAATCGTTCCCAAATCAAGATTGTTTTAGATTCATTAGAGAAGATGTTTCCAGATGCGGATTGTGAACTAGAACATGAGAACCCTTTTGAGCTTCTTGTTGCTGTAGTTCTGTCAGCTCAATGCACAGATGCTTTGGTCAACAAAGTGACAAAGGATTTATTTAAGAAGTACAGGACACCAGAAGATTACGTGAACGTGCCACTAGAAGAACTTCAACAAGACATCCGTTCAATTGGCTTGTATCGAAACAAGTCTAAAAATATCAGGAAGTTAAGTCAAATGCTAATCGATGAATATGACGGGGAAGTACCATCATCAAAAGAAGAGCTAGAGAAATTAGCTGGGGTAGGGCGTAAAACAGCAAATGTAGTAAGTGCTGTGGCCTTTGGAGAACCAGCCATTGCGGTTGATACACATGTTGAGCGCGTGTCTAAAAGGTTAGGGATATGCAGATGGAAAGATTCTGTGCTTGAAGTAGAGAAAACACTTATGCGTAAAGTTCCAAAAGAACAGTGGAGTGCTACTCATCACAGAATGATTTTCTTTGGAAGGTATCACTGCAAAGCTCAAAATCCACAATGTGAGGTATGCCCTTTATTAGAACTATGTAGAGAAGGGCAAAAGAGAATGAAAAAAGTAAGTAAGTAAAAAGATCGATCCTAGAAGGATCGATCTTTTTTTAATTATTATTTTCTTCTGAATCGTTTTCTTCTTCATTTGTATCGCCTGAAGACTGGTCTTCAGAGTCTGGTTGGTCATCTGTATTGTCTTCTTGTTCTTGATCTTGATTAGAATCGTTATCTTGGTTGTTGTTATCATTACCTGCATCATTATTGTCCTGATTGTTGCCGTTACCGTTATTGCCTTGGTTGTTGCCATTGCCATTATTGTTGCCATTATTGTTCTCGTTTTGGTCATTTTCGTTTTGATTCTTTTCTTCATTTTCTTCTTCACCGTCTAACAGATCATCTACATTTTCATCCTCTTTTTTAGGAACTTCAATCTGAACAGGTTTTGGTGAACTTGTATTAGCACCATTTCGTTCACTAACAGCAAAGACTTCAAAGGAGTAAGCCTCTCCAGGCTGAACATTAGGAATTTGTATTTTGGTTTCCTTAATGCCTTCTGTAATCGTTTGAGGCGATTGTCCTCTAGTTGCTCCTTTTACGGTAAACGTTACGGGACGCTTTTCATCTTGTTTATATTTCCAGGAAAGGGTGATGCTTTGCTTTCCTTGGTCATAGTTAGCCTGCAAGCCCTCAACAGGGTTTAACTGATCATAGGCTTGTGACCTATTTGTAGGTTCTGTCCCTTTTACAAATAGCTCGTATCGGATTAGGTTGCTCGGTGTATACTCACTTGGGAGTTTAGCAGGACTTGTGCCAGCTTCTACTTTAGATTCTACAACAGAAGAAGGCTTTTTGAAGTCAGCTGTTTCGACCCCTTGTGAGATATGGGTCATGAGTTGTCGGAAGTAATTGTGTGGAATATTCGTATACCCTTTAGGTATTGAACGTTTGTTATTTCCGTAACCCGCCCAAGCTGCAATTGTGTAGTTTGTTGTATAACCAGCAAACCAAGAGTTGGTGTCATCGTTCGTTGTTCCGGTCTTACCGGCAACTGGAAGTCCAGGGATGTTGGCTGCTGTTCCTGTACCAGATGTTACGACATCTCTAAGCATATCTGTAACCATATAAGCAGTTGAGTCATTCATAGCTACATTTGATTTAGTTTTAAATTCAATTGGTTCGCTTCCGTCTTGAAACTCGATTCGCGTAACAGAATACGATTCATTATGAACTCCTTCATTACCAAATGCACTATACGCTTCGGCTAACTCAAGTGGAGTTACTTCTTCACCGCCACCGATTGCATTCGTCTCATAAAAGCTAGGTTTTGTAAATTCAATACCTAATCCTTCAGCAAAGGATTGAGCTTTATCAAATCCAACTTCATTAAGCGTTTTGACTGCCGGCACGTTTAAAGATTTCTCTAAAGCGTACCTCATTGAAACCTGGCCCTTATATCCAGAAGTATAAGGGGTCCTAACTTGTTTATCAGGTTCAGTTTGATAATAGTATTCTTCATCAACAAGCTGATGGTGAGTCGACCACTTCAAGTACTCAATTGCAGGTCCATAATCGAGAATTGGTTTAAATGTAGACCCTGGCTGTGATCCTCCATCGATTGCATAGTTAAATGTAGCGTTAATTCCTTCTGTGTTACGTCCTCCTGCAATCGCTCTAATCGCACCTGATTTGGTATCTATGACGGCTGCAGCAGCTTGCAGTTCTTTATCAGGGAAGGAGATTCCACCATTATCATCTAAAAGCTGTTCTGCTTTTTGTTGTGCTTTTGGATCTAGTGTTGTATATACTTTAAGACCATCTTCATAGACATTCACGTCATCAACTTTACCTTGAATCTCTTTTAATACTTGTTCAATAAAGGCGTCGTACGGAATATTGGTTTCCGTTTTTTCAGATAGCATGGATTGTACTTTCACTGATTTTGCTTCTTTTGCTTCTGCTTCTGTAATTTTTTCGTGCTGAACCATTAAATCAAGAACGACGTTTTTACGTTCTTGAGCGAGATCAGGGTTCTTGTATGGGTTATAAGCAGATGGACGCTGCGGCAGTCCGGCTAATAATGCAGCTTCAGGTAATGTTAATTCATTTAAATCTTTATTGAAATAGAGTTTTGCTGCACTTGCTACACCGTATGCGTTGTTTCCGTAATAAATCTTGTTCAAGTACATGGAGAAAATTTGTTCTTTAGAGTATTTCTGTTCTAGCTTAAGTGCGAGCCATTGCTCCTGAACTTTACGCTCAATTGATTTTTTCGGGCTTAAGAAGGATCTTTTAACAACCTGTTGCGTGATTGTACTTGCTCCTTGAGCTCCAAACCCTTCTGTTATATTGGCATAAATGGCACCGCCAATGCGCTGAAGATCAATACCAAAGTGATCAAAGAAACGAACATCTTCTGTTGCGAGGACTGCATTTTCTAACACTTGTGGGACATCTTCATAAGTTATCTTTGTTCTTTTCTGAGTCCCGAGTTCAGCAAACAGATCTCCGTTTACATCATACAGCTTGGTTGAATACGGATCAGATAATTTCGCTTCATCTAAATTAGGTGCACCTTGGACATAGTAGACAAAAAGACCACCGCCTAAGAGAGCTCCTACTAAACCTATAATCAATAACGTGGTGAAGATTCGTTTAAATACCGATTTCTTCCCAGATTGTTTGCTTTGCTTTTGCTGCTTCTTTCTAGCAGCTCGAGATTGGCTATTTTCGGCCATTTCCCATCTTCCTCCGTTCTAAAAGTATAAGTCATCCAAAACGTGCAAATAATCTACACGTATATGATACTTAAGTGAGATGATATACCCTTTTGTTACAATCTCTTGATAGGGGATTGATTTTCTTCCCCCATCTTTTTGTCGTTCCCAGTAAGGGAAAAGTTTCTCTGCCTCGAGAAAATACGTTTCTCCTAGAGTGGAAAATCGAATAATTAAAAAGCAGATTCCCCCATGTTCACATACTTGTTTCATATGGTCAATTTGGTGTTGGTGAACATTAGCAAGAGGGAAGGATGTTTTGTTTTTAGTTTCCTTCGCTTCAAAATCAATATACCTACCCTTGTAAATTCCGTTGTAGTCTGTAGTGGAAGCTTGTTTGAAGTACGCTTCCTTAATGACAGCAGCACTGCGCTTAGGGAAATCTACATTGACGATCTGTACGGGGGTAGGCTTCTTATGGATGACAGCTCGGTTTAATTCTAAATAGGCTTTATTTGTTTGGTTAATGTCTTCTTCTAACGTCATGCCACGATTAGAGAAGTCCGGTTTCGACTGAGGACGTTTCTTCCCAGGGGATGGGGAACGTCCTTTTTTTCCGTTTGGATAATTCATGAAATGTGCCCTCCCTGTGCATGATAGTATCATATCAGAAATGATAAAAAAATGAGAACAAAAATGTGAAAAATCCCTAAAACATTGCATTTCTGAATAAGTACGAGAGAGGTGATTGTTTGAATAAGACGAAACATCCTTCTTTTATTCAAGACATCATTCATGCTACAGAAGAAGGTAATAAAGATAACGTTTCAAGAACTAAATGCTATCAGGACTTCTATATGAAAAACAAGGAAATTCATTGGGCATTTCTTGCTAGCATGGTCTCAAGAAATGCTGGATGGAATATGACCGATCTTAATGTGCATCCAATGAAGGATTTACTGTCTAGAGATGTCAGGCAGCAATTATTTGCTACTTTTGAACGGGCTAACTGGCTCATATTCTCAGATGCTTACCCTCAATTACTTCTCTATAAACGATCGATTGAAAAAGGGGAACCGCTATTTCGACATTTATCAACATTAAATGTATCTCGGTTTATGATTAAAGAATGGGAAAGTTTTTGGCATACAAATGACAAGGAACGTCTTGTCAAAGCACTCATTATCAATGAACAAAATGTTATTGAAAAGCCTGTTATTCAACACCCCTTCTTCAAGAAACGAGTATTTCATAGGGTACCGTACTTATCTCAAGACTTTTTTCATTTAAGTGCTGTCCTTTTTCCTACATCAACCGGGAAACTTTACGGTGCTTCAGTTCATGATTTTACGAATATCTCTAAACGAATTGCATTGGGGAAGAAGTTATATCAATTACTATTTCATCCACAATTTTACCCCTTTTTTCACCAATTTGCTGTTCAGACGGAACCTATCGGATCAAGAACTGAGTACGAACAGTATTTCTTGTTACCAGTTGCGAAAACTCCTATGCTTAGGGTGATGTATCCTATCATACATCACAGGGATAATATTCGACCAGATTGGTACCTTTCAGGGCGTTCCGTGAAGAAAAAGTGGTGGCGAGATGAGTGTTATAAAACGACTATGGATGTCAGTCATCGCTTTTATGCTAAGCGTTTTGCTATGTTAGCGTTTCAACAGTTAAAAAGTCCACAATAAAGCACGAGCATCCACTAGTGGATGCTCGTGCTTTATTATTATTTAGCTTTAAGTAGCTGGACGATTCTCACCGTCTAGTTTAGGATTCCCATCGCCTTTAAAGTTCTCGTTGCGTTGTTTTGGTTCCTCGTTCTTTAAAGGCTTCTTTGCTTGTGTATTACGACCTTTTTTACCCATGATATCCCTCCTCGACAATAGTTTGCGACAGTTTTATGAAAACATACGAATCAAGGGGAATTTTGGCGATATTCACTTTCTTTGTAGCTTTTCTTCTAGTTTTGTCAGGTGGAAAGGGTTATTGGACCCAAGAGAGAATTCTTATATAAACAATTCTCGAGGAGGGTGCCAAATGGCGGTAGCTGCTAAAAAGATTGAAATGTTCCAAAAAGGTGTTTCCAAGTTTGAATTTGAACAAAACTGGGTTGAGCTTATGGACCGGATCGAAATGGTGGACGAGAAAGTTTCAAGAAAAGCAGATGAGGTTGTTATGACAATGGTATTGTCTCATAGGCACGAAATTGAAGATTTGCAATCAGAATTATACCGTCTCCAAAGTGAACTTAAGAAACTTCAAAAGGAACAAAAGAACGCCGTGCAACATATAGAGAAACCCACTCAATCTTCTAAAATTAAAAACCTTTGGCACCGAATTTACAAGTGAACATTGTTTATTTTCATGTTAAAGTAGACATGGGAGTGAGCAACTGTGAATTCACAATTATATGATGATATACTAAAAATAAAAGAGCAACTTGAAGTATTAAAAGTACAGTTCGTACAATCAGAAAAACCAGCAGAGAAGAAAGATAGGGCTTTATTTGAACGTGTCAAAACAGAAACAGCTCCGCTTTTTACTTTAAATGAGCGATGGGCCAACGAGGCTGAACAGTACTTAAAGCGTCATCCAGGTCAATCTGTTCACCCATTGCAATTGAAAAACACAAAAGAAAATATAGAACTTGTAATTCTTCACAGTTATTACATTGATGTTCCGAAAAAACGTTTCATGGAATTATACAATTCCATTCATTATGTTTTAGATCAACTAGTGGAAGGGTTACAAAAAGAGAGCACCGATGAATAGGTGCTCTCGAACAATGAGGTGAAGCTATTCTTTAATGGCTCCACCTTTTTTTGTGTGCATTTCTGATGGTTTGTCCTCGCCTACTTCTGCAAATCGTTTAGCAGTTAAGGGTTTTTCATTTTCGTGATTTTGACGTTTGACTTTATATCCTTTACCTCTTCCCATTACCATTCGCCTCCTTTCTGCTTTCATATTTATTATTTCTTAGGGGACGATGAACTATGCTTAACGAATTTTGAATAGGAAATATAAAAAAATTAAAATAATCATGAACGAATGGCTATACTTATTCGTTATATCTATAAGGGTCATAAAAGGGGAGTGGGTATGGACGAACAAGTTCTAAAGAGGATTAAAAAAGGTGATCAACAAGCCCTTGCCCAAGTTTTAAAAGATCATTATGAGTTTCTTTATAAATACACTGTTCAGCTTACCGGAAATACAGACGTTGCGAAGGATGTTACGCAAGAAACGATGGTGAAAGTCATACATTCTATTCACAAATATGAAATACAGGCCAAGTTTTCAACATGGATCATTCAAATTGCTACGAATATTTTTCTGGATATGAAGCGGAAGGATAAAAGATGGGAACTATATCTGAAAGAAAATAGTGGGGCAGTAGGATATAAATCAAATATGGAAAATGGCTGGTCTGAAACATTGGAAGTTCTTTCATCCCTAGAAGATAAATATCGTATTCCGATCCTCTTGAAGCATTTGTATGGCTATGAGTATAAAGAGATTGGACGGATGATTGGTTTAAAGGCAGGCACTGTTAAATCTAGGGTACATTATGGACTGGAGCTTTTAAGGAAGGAGATGCAAGGTGATGAAAAAACATAATGAAAACAACATGTTTGAGGATAAAGTGACGAACGATTTAAAGGATTTCCATGAATCCATTGATGTAGAACAACCTGACTTTAATCATCTATTGCATCTTGTTCAAACAGAACAAAATCAAAGGCATCAAGATATTTGGAAAGAGTTAATGTTTTTATGGGGGATGTCTGTGATCATTTTGGCACTGCTAGCTATCCTTTATTTTTATACACCCATTCTTTTCGGTTTGTCCCAATTAGGAGTCATTACAAGTCTTGCTGTATATTTCTACAAGGAAAAAGTGAAGGTGATGCGGTATGACCCAAGTTGAACCTCACGAAGTGCCGATCTTAGCTTGGTGTCTCATTGCATTATTATTAGTTAGTCAAAGTACTTTTTTATTCCTACAAGCTAAAAAGGTGGGGAAAGCTCCCTGGTTTTGGGCTTTAATTGGTCTAGTACAGGTCCCTATGCCCACTGTTGCATTTTTTGTAATGAAAAAGCTTTTATGGGAGAAGAGAAGATGAGAGCTGGACTAATCTTTTTAAGCTTACTACTTCAAATGACCGGGCTTGTTAGTTTCTTCATTGATGTTAAAACAGGAAGCGTCCTTTATGCCTAGTCTTATGTGCTTGTTGGCATTGTCCTGTTTATGCTAGTAAAAGATCTTCAAAAAGAGGAGGAAGAACGCAATGATTATCGTGACTACTGATTTTGTAACAGGCTCAACCATTAAAGAAGTAAAGGGGTTTGTAAGAGGGAGTACAGTTCAATCTAAAAATATTGGCCGTGATATACTTGCTGGACTTAAAAACATAGTAGGTGGAGAGATACGGGATTATACGAAGATGATGGATGAAGCTCGTCAATTAGCCATTGGGCGGATGACAGAACATGCTAAGGAAAAAGGGGCGAATGCCATTATAGCCGTTCGTTTAGAAACTTCGAGTGTAACGAGTGCGGCTTCCGAGATCATAGCTTACGGAACTGCTGTTATCATTGAAGAAACATAGAGAATAGAGGTATTCACCATAAAGTTAAAATGAAAGCCGAGAGACAATTGTCTCTCGGCTTTCATTCATTGTTTTTTACTGTACTTATTAAGACAATGATTTCTTGCCGTTTCGTATACGATATAAAATAAGGTAGAAAGCAGGAAGTAATAGTAGCGTTAAGAGTGTTGAAAACGCAAGTCCTGCCACAATAGATACGGCAAGAGGCCTAAATAAAACATCTCCACTAACGATAATAGGCACTAGTGCAGCGATTGAAGTTAAGGTCGTTAGTATAATAGGACGTATACGCGCTCTTCCAGCTTCAATGACAGCTTCAATAATAGACTGTGATACTCGGTAGTTCTGCTCAATAAATTCGACCAGAATAACTGAGTTTCGTACTACAATTCCTGATAATGATACAATACCAAGCACTGCTAAGAAGCTAAGAGGCTGATTGAAAATAAAGAGTCCAATGATCGCACCTGTTACTGCTAAGAAGACAGTACTTGTAATGAGTAAAGGCATTAACAAGGAGTTGAACTGGATTGCAATAACTAAGTAGATCAGGAACAAGATAATAACAAATAGTTTAGATACTTCAATAAAGAACTCTTGTTGAGCACTTGCCTGACCACTTTGCGTGAAAGAGTAACCAGAAGGCAACGTTTCTTCAAAATCAGATACGATTTGATTGGCATCATCTTGGAATCTATTCGATCCTTCTTCTCCATACGCTTTCAGTGTAATGGTGCGTTCTCCGTCTATATGAGGGATGCTCCCAATCTTCTCCGTTTTTTCTTCGGTGATTATTTCATTAAGTGTAATAATTTCAGGTGGACCGTTTTCACCTGTTGAAGGTGCAGCAATTTGTAAGTTACTTAGGTTAACACCTGCATCGTCCCCGTCATCTAGTAAGACTTTCATAGAATAGTTTTCAACTCCGTTATCAAATGCAGGTAAGGGGATTCCTGCGCTTGCGGATTGAATCTGAGAAGAAACTTGATCAACTGATAGATTTAAGTCAGCCATTCTCTCACGATCTAAATTATATTCAATATAAGGTTGCTCATTATTCATGTTTAATGTCACGAGTTCTGTAGATTCAAGAGACTTAATTTTCTCTTTTAAGTCATTTGATAGGCTAAGAAGCTCATCAATTTCACTACCTTGAATTTTCACCTCTACAGGAGCACTCGGGGGTGGACCTGAAACGATGGTTTCTAAGAAAATCTCTGCTTCCGGATATTCTTCTCGTAATGGTCCTTCCCATTCATTAATGAATTCGGAAGCACTCGTTTCACTTTTGTCAACCCTTACCAGGACCTGGCCTGTATATTCGCCGCTTTGTTGTAAACCTGAGCTGAATAGATTTGGCATACCGGATCCCGCAAATACGGCTGTTTCATCAATCTTGTTACTGTTTTCTTTAAGAAACTGTTCCATGTCGTTTAATTGATTCTGCGTATTATCTAATGTCGTTTCTTGGGGATAGGATACCGATATAGTAACTTCTTGCCTGTCTGCCTCTGGGAAGAATTCGAAAGGAATTCGTGTTACAAGAAGGGCTAGTAATACACATGCCAATAACCCAGAAAATCCAAAAATAAATGGTCGCTTTGTTACTCTTGGTAATACTCGGTTTGCATACGCATCTTCAATCCAATTGAAAAATGAACCGAGTATCCCCACTTTTTTGGGAGCTTCTTCTTGGTCTTTACGCTTTCGACGAACGTATTGGACCGTAGGCACTAATGTTAATGCCATGATGGTGGAAGCAATAATCGTTGTTATGAGTGTTGTAGGTAAAGCTCGTATAAAGTCCCCGTTAGACCCAGAAATAAAGGTAAGAGGGAAAAAGCTGAAAATAATCATGAGAGTAGAGGTTATAATGGATACACGAACTTCCTTTACCCCCTGTATTGTACCTTGCCATGCGCTGTCTCCCATTTGGAACCTGCGCTGAATATTGTCGTTCACCACAATGGCATCATCAACTAATATACCAATGGCTATTATTATTCCTATAATGGATATTTGATTTAAATCAACTCCAACATAAGGGAGCGGGATTAATCCAATAATGACGGATATTGGAATAGCAATAGCGACTAGAATGGCACTTGAGATTGGTAGTCCGAATAACATAATAATCAATACGGCCACTACAGATATAGCAAAAGATGTAATTAGACTTGTGAAGACTTCTTCAATGATCGTGCTTTGGGTATAGAAGCGATCAACATCGATATTTGAAGGTAAATCTTTTGATAGTGTATTTACTTCTTCTGTTATTGTATCCTGCAAAGCTGATATATTTTGACCTTCATTGGCTAAGATTGTAAAAGAAAGGGAAGGTTTGCCTTTATACGTAATAAGGTCTTCCGTCTCTTTTAACGTAAGTGATATCGAGCCAACATCATTTAAGAAAAGCGGGTCTCCATTTTGCTTCTTTCCGATTGCTAGAGATTTTAGTTGTTCCCAGTTCTCAGTTTTTTGCAACAATAGTTGGTATTGCTTTCCTTCTTCTTCAGTTGTACCAATTGCTCCAGGAGAAAGCTCCTCCCTTAATGTTTGTGTAATTTGAAAAGGCGAAACGCCTTGTTGGTTTAGTGAGTCTGAATCAAGTTCAATAAGTAGCTGTTGCTCTGGTAAGCCTTTTACTTGAACTTGATCAATCCCGCCAATATCAGTTAAAGATTCTTTCCATTTTTGGACGGTGTCACGAATGTTATAAAGATCGTTAAACTCCTCTGCTGTTAGGTGATAAGATGCAACAGCCGACATACGGAAGTCTGTTTGAACACTCGGGTCTTGAACGTTATCAGGGAAGGACCTTGATACGTCAGATACAGCTTGTCGTACTTTAGAGAAAACGGTTTGACGGTCTGCATCTCCACTTAATGTCAGGGTAACAGAAGAGAATCCAGTTGAAGAAACAGATTCTACAGTATCTATACCGGCTATATCCTCCATATCATTTTCAAATGGGTTCGTAATGGTGCTTTCCACTTCTTTAGGGGTTGCACCAGGGTAAACAGTTGAGATCGTAGCAACGTTCACATTGATTTCTGGAATCTCTCTTTTAGGCAACTGTGCGTATGTAAAGATGCCTGTAAAGATGAGTAAGAGAATAAATATCCAAACAATTTTTCGATATTTAAGTACCCAATTCATTAATATCCTCCTTTATCTCTGGTGAGAGTTTATATTACAATATTAACATATGCGACCTTTCATTATAGGTCAATTATGAATCGGTTATAATGAAATTATTTAGTGGAAACGCTTTACACCTTGTTATTTATCTCATATAATAATTATCCATTTATCTATTTTCCTGAGCAGAAAGGGCTGTCATTTTAAATGAATACAGAACAATTAATTAATCGAGCTAAAGAAGTTAGAAACAGAGCTTATGTACCGTACTCTAAGTTCCCAGTAGGTGCAGCAATTTTAATGAAATCGGGAAAAGTCTATGAAGGTTGTAATATTGAAAATGCCGCGTATCCGGTAACCTGTTGTGCTGAGCGGGTAGCCATTTTTAAGGCAATCTCTGAAGGTGAAACAGACTTTGAACAGATTGCTGTTGTTGCAGATACGAATCGACCAGTTCCACCTTGTGGTTCTTGTCGTCAAGTTATTAGTGAATTCTTTGGACAAGACACAAAAGTTCATACCACAAACCTAAGCGGTGAAGTCAAAACCCTTACTGTACGTGAACTATTGCCATATTCATTTAATCAAGATGATCTTACAAAATAATTTTTTAAGGGAGAGGTTCTGATAAGAACGCTCTCCCTTTATTTATGTACTTAATTAAAGGGATTGTTGAGTCTAAGTTGTCACCGAGCAAGACATAGTATTTAAAGGGTGAACGGACACGCGATTTTCGGTGAGGGGAATGCATGTAGAAAATTAGGCTTGTTTATTAAGTTTACTTTGGGAGAATTAGGTATCTGTCTTAGTACATGTCTCTCCTTTTTGACATAGGTTATTAGTGAACCTAAGATAAAGAAAGGAGAAATGATTATGCATCACAAGAAAATGTGTCATCCTTGTCAACCTTCAATGGTGAGCCCGGCTAAGACTAATGTTTTCCCTACGAAACAATGTGTAAAGCACAACTTCTATCAACAAGAGGTAAATAACGTTTACCCAACACACACTACAAATGTAAACCATGTGAATACAGTAAATAAAAACTTCTTCCCTCAAACTCAATCTGATGTATTTGAATTTTCTGAGCAAAATGTAAACATGGGTCCAACTTCACCAATGGGTCAACAAGGTCCAGGAGGACAGGTAATGGGCGCTTCCACAGGTCCTATGGGTCAACAAGGCCCTGGAGGTCAAGTAATGGGTGCTTCCACAGGTCCTATGGGTCCTGGAATGCAAGGGCCTGGTATGGGACCAGGCATGCAAGGACCAGGTATGGGACCGGGCATGGGCATGGGTCCTAAAGGGCCTGGATGTTGGAGAGATTAATGCAGTTATAAATGAGCTGGCTTACCAGCTCATTTTACATATATTAAAGGAGTTATTTTATGAGAGTTATAACGGTGACAGGCTATAAACCAATGGAAATGGGGATTTTTAAGGTCGATGATCCAAACATTGTATTTGTGAAAGAAACGCTTCGAAGGAGATTGGTTCCTCTTATTGAAGAAGGAGTCGAGTGGGTATTAATCTCTGGTCAAATGGGAGTAGAGTTATGGGCGTGTGAAGTTTTAGTGGCTTTAAAAGAACAATACAATGTGCACGTCGGCATATTTCCTCCTTTTAATAATCAGGAAAGTAGGTGGCCTGAAGCTCAGCAAGAAGAATATCGACGCCTTTGTGAAGAAGTTGACCATGTACAAGCTTTATATAATAAAGATTATGATGGCCCTTACCAGTTTAGAGCAAAAGATCAATGGTTGCTAGACAAAACGGATGGGTGTCTTATTCTCTATGATGAAGAAACCGGAGGGAGTCCGGGATATTTTCTTGAAAAAGCGAAAAACTACCAAGAAACACATGACTACTCCATTTTTTATGTCACTCCTTTTGATATTGATGACACTGTCCGTGAAATGCAAATGGAAGACCCAGATTACTGGAACCATTCCTAAAGATTAAATTGACAATCGTGGGTTCATCTGCAAGAATTATGATAAGTGTATAAATCTGAGGTGAGAGAGATGGGTTTAGATCGTATTCAATTGTCAGGTAAAGAAATATTGGATAAAGATTTTAAAACAGGTATTCGTGGGTATAATCAAGATGAGGTAGATCAATTCTTAGATGTAATTATCCAAGATTATGAAGCTTTTCATCAAGAGATTGAACGGTTGAAACAAGAAAACGCTAAGCTGAAAAAGCAAGGTGATGTTCCGAAGCAACGTGTTCGTTCCTCTGAAGCATCACCTGCGCCTTCAAGACAAACCGGCCAGGTTAATTATGATGTGTTACAACGATTATCGAATTTAGAAAAGGCTGTTTTCGGCAAAAAGTACGCAGATTCTTAGTATATGGAAAAATATACTTGATGAAGTAATGTGAATTTCGTGGTATACTATTTGCAGAAACAGATTGACGAAACAAAGAAAAGAGATTAAAATAATTGAGCGGTTGATGAATGCTTGGGTAATCGCTGCATGTTTTAGCATGTAGAGGAAAGTCCATGCTCGCACAGGCTGAGATGCTTGTAGTGATCGTGCTTGACGAAATCATAAGTCAAGGTAGTGTTCACACTAACGGCAGGGAAGACACCTACGTCTTAGTGATAAGGTGTTGCGATCTTGAAAGTGCCACAGTGACGAAGTTTGATTGGAAACAATCAAAGTGGAACGAGGTAAACCCCACGAGCGAGCAACCCAAAATTAGGTAGGGGCACTCTTCTGAGGAAATTCAACCAATATGAAGAGACAAGCTTTGCGCTTGTAGATAGATGATTACCACCTTTTGTACGAGGTTGACCACCGGTAGCAGTACAAAGGTACAGAACATGGCTTACAAAGCAT
Source organism: Pontibacillus chungwhensis BH030062 (assembly GCF_000770675.1). GTDB lineage: Bacteria > Bacillota > Bacilli > Bacillales > BH030062 > Pontibacillus > Pontibacillus chungwhensis. The sequence goes on along the minus strand of NZ_AVBG01000001.1, from coordinate 376,263 downwards.
TCATCTGGTCAATTAATGTTCATCACAACACCCTTTCTAAAGCTCGAGCTTAGAAAGGGTTTTTTTATTACGTTATAAGGAGTGCTTGTGCATGCCGAAACCGAAAAAAGTAACCCTAATTGCAACTACAGCCATGGGGCTTGAATCCATAGTAGCTAAAGAAGTAAAAAATCTAGGTTATGAGGATGTTAGTGTAGAGAATGGCCGGGTTCGTTATGAAGCAGATCTATCTGCAATTCCAAGAAGTAATCTGTGGTTGAGAAGTGCTGATCGAGTGAAATTGGTAATTGGTGAATTTGAGGCTAAAACCTTTGACGATTTATTCGAACAAACGAAAGCTTTGCCATGGGAAGATTATATACCTGAAGACGGATCGATTCCTGTTATTGGAAAATCGGTTAAATCTACCCTTTATTCTGTTCGTGATTGTCAGTCAATAGTTAAGAAAGCAATTGTTGAACGAATGAGGAAAATGTATGGGCTTGCATCTCGTATCGAAGAGTCAGGGCCAGAACATAAAGTAGAAATTGCCATTCATAAAGATCATGCTCTACTTACAATGGATACAAGTGGTGCCGGGCTTCATAAACGTGGCTATAGAACTGGTCAAGGTGAAGCGCCTTTAAAAGAAACGATGGCTGCTGCTCTTGTACAGCTTACGAATTGGCGCCCTGATGAACCATTTGTAGATCCCTTCTGTGGCTCTGGTACTATTCCCATTGAAGCAGCTTTGATTGGTCAAAATATTGCCCCAGGATTTAATAGGGAGTTTGCATCAGAATCATGGGACTTTATTCCTTATAATCTTTGGGAGAATGCTTTTAATGAAGCTGAAGAGGCGGCTAATTATGACCAGGAGTTAAATATAACTGGTCTAGACGTAGATGGCCGTATGATAGAAACTGCAAAAGCGAATGCGATTGAAGCAGGACTTGGTGACTTAATTTCGTGGAAACAAATGCAAGTTAAAGACTTTAATCCAAAAGAGAAAAATGGTTACATTGTGGGTAATCCTCCTTACGGTGAACGCATCGGAGACCAAGAAGAGGTCGAACAAATGTATAAAGACTTCGGGTTAATCATGCGTGATCATCCTTCATGGAGTGTTTATGTTATAACTTCGAATGAAAAATTTGAAAAACTTTACGGTCTGCCAGCTACGAAGCGACGTAAGTTATACAATGGATTTATTAAGATCGATTACTATCAGTATTTTGGGAAGAAAGAATCTTAAATGTAACCTTAGTCAGGCACTGCTACTTCTTTAGCAGTGCCTGACTTTTGTTATGTCTAAAAGATATATTTGTTGAAGTTTACTGAATAATTAGTATAATTGTAGGAGATCTATCGTTTATTGGAAACGGAGAAGAGGAGGAAAGAAATGAGTACAGTTCAAACAGAATTACAGCCGATTGAGCAGAAATTTATGGACTATGTGAAAGAAATAACACAATTAGGTGAAGCTATTGGTTTAATGGGATGGGATTTACGTACATACGCACCAAAGAAGGGGGTAGAAGGTCGTTCAGAAGTTATCGCAACCCTTTCATCTAAAATACATGAAATGCAAACATCTGATCAAATGAAAGAATACATCGACACATTAAAAGGTCAAACTGATCATGAAATTGTTCAGAAGTCAGTAGAAGAATGTGAAAAGGACTATAATCAAGCTCGTAAAATACCTACTGCTGAGTTTAAAGAATATGTAGCACTACAGTCTAAAGCTGAGTCTGTGTGGGAAGAAGCTAAGGACAAAAACGATTTTGAGATGTTTAAACCATACTTAGAGAAGATGGTTGAATTTAATAAGCGATTCGCAGAATATTGGGGTTATGAGAAGCATATCTATAATGCACTCTTGGATAATTTTGAACCTGGAGTAACTGTAGATGTCCTTGACGAGGTTTTCCCAGCTGTAAGAAAGTCACTGACTGAACTACTGCAAAAAATTCAAAATTCTAGTGTGGAAGTTGATGCTTCTGTCCTTACAGGTCATTTCCCTAAAGAACAACAACAAGCATTTAGTCTAGAAATTTTAAAGCGTATGGGATATGATTTTGATGCTGGTCGCCTTGACGAAACAGTACATCCTTTTGCAACAGGGTTAAACCAAGGGGATGTCCGTGTTACTACAAAATATGATGAATCAGATTTCCGAACCGCTGTCTTCGGTACAATCCATGAAGGTGGGCATGCTCTATATGAACAAAATATCAGTTCTGAGCTTGCATATACTGCTCTCCAAGGTGGCACTTCAATGGGAATTCATGAATCACAATCCTTATTCTGGGAGAATTTTGTTTCAAGGACTAAAGCATTTTGGCAGAACCATTATGACTTGTTCTTGGAGCATGCGCCTGAATCTTTTAAGGAAGTTTCATTCGAAGATTTCTTTGCAGCTGTAAATGAAGTCAAACCATCATTTATTCGTATTGAAGCAGACGAATTAACCTATTGTCTCCATATTATGATCCGGTATGAACTAGAAAAAGCGCTAATCAGTGGAGAGATAGAAGTAGGTGACCTTCCTGAGTTATGGAATGATAAAATGGAAGAGTACCTTGGCGTTCGTCCAACTAGCAATAAAGTTGGTGTACTTCAAGATGTTCACTGGGCTGGCGGAATGTTCGGTTACTTCCCATCCTATGCACTAGGTTATATGTATGCAGCTCAGTTTCATAACACAATGAAGAGTGAGATAGATGTAGAGGGATCAATTGAAAAAGGTGACTTTACTGTCATAAAGAATTGGTTAACTGAAAACATTCATAAATATGGTAAATCTAAGAAGCCTCTTGAGATTTTAGAGGATGTAACTGGTGAAAAATTAAATGCTAATCACCTAGTACAGCATTTATCGGACAAATATAGTAAAGTGTATCAATTCTAATAAAAAAACAGGAGACCCTTTAAGGGGCTCCTGTTTTTTTATGAATTACCGATTAAACCTTTAAACGTTGGTGATCCTGGTGGTGAATTTTGAATGATGTCTATAAATGGAATCGTGTAAGCGAAAGCAATTAAGACCACTGCGATGCCAATCCATAAGCGCCAGTTCTCAAAGATCATAGGGGTAGGTTCAGCATCTTCAGCTGTTTCAGCTATTGGGAATTCTTCTACACCTTTTGGAGCAAAGAAAGTCATGTAAATAAATGTGTACATCATGATTATGATGCCGATAAATAGAATGGATCCACCAATGGCTTGACCGTATTGATATCCAATCCATTCTGTTACTTGTTCACTACCATTGTATTCAGAAAAGGCGGAGCGGCGTGGAGCGCCAAGTAAACCGGCAATATGCATGGAACCTGACATAAAGAACATTCCAATGGCCCACACAATGGTTTGAATAATTCCTAAACGGTTCGTTTTCTCATCCAGTTTGCGACCTGTTAATACAGGAACGAGCCAATAGGATATCCCGAAGAATGTAAGGATAACAGTTGTCGCTAATGTCAGGTGAAAGTGACCTGTAACCCAGATGGTATTATGAACAACAAGGTTTAATTGGTTAGATGCATTAACCAGACCTCCTGCACCTGCAGGGATAAATGCAATCATTCCAACCATAGGTGCGAAAAAGCGAACGTCCTTCCAAGGTAGTGCTTTAAACCAACCAAATAGGGTGTTAAACCCTTTTGCTCTGCCAGCTGTTTCAAAAGTCGCAAACATGCTGAAAGCAGTTAGTAAGGAAGGGATGGCAACAGCAAAAGTTAATACAACTTGGATGTATTTCCAAAATGGATCAATACCAGGTTCTAATAATTGGTGGTGAAATCCAACTGGAATAGAGAACAACAGGAATAGAATGAATGCCAGACGTGCTAACCCGTCACTAAATATTTTGCCACCGATAATTTTAGGGATAATTCCATACCATGCCATGTAAGCTGGTAACAACCAGAAGTATACAAGAGGATGGCCAAAATACCAGAATAAGGTACGACTTACAAGGATGTTAATTTCATCCACAATACCTAAAGACCAAGGGATAAATTGAATAAGTACTGTTGCTGCCACACCAATTGTACTAATAAACCAAATTATCATATTAATAACGACCATAAAGGCTAGTAATGGAGATTTTTCTCCTTTATTTGCTTTTTTCCACTTATATAACTGGTGAAAATTAACGAAACAAGCGATCCACGTGCCTACAATAACGAGTGTTAGGCCAAAGTAGAAAATAGGATGAGCCGCAAGTGGAGCGTAGAAGGTATATAATACACTTGCTTTACCTAACAGAATCATAGTTGCAGCTGCAATCGTACCAACAAGCATTACCCAGAAGGCGATCCAAGCCCAAACTCTTTCTTTATCACTCATACCAACCGTTTTACTCATTAAAGAAAATTGGAATCCGATAATAAAGAATGTGGTTAACACTAAAGCAAGAATAACTCCATGCACAGTGAGGATTTGATAATAATCAATTCCAAATGGTAATGTGAATCTCCCTGTTCTTACTAGGGTTTGTAAAAGTCCCATTAGTCCGCCTATCAGTAGTGAAATAAAGGCAACCCACATGTGGGCCATAGATAGCTTTGAATCCTTCTTTGTTAGTTGGTTAGCAATCATTCGTCATACACCTCCACAGTAGCGGTCATATAATGGTGGCCAGTTCCACAATATTCATTACAAACAAATGTATATGTTCCTGGCTTGTTAAAAGTGGTCTCTACCGTATTGATATAACCAGGCTCAAGCATCATATTTGCATTGGTGCCTGCTAATTCAAATCCATGAACTACATCTGTACTTGTGCCTTGGAACATGACCTCTGAGCCTACAGGAATTCTAATCGTGCGTACTACATTTCCTTCTTCATCTGTTCCGAAATCGTAGTTAAAGGCTGAAGCAATGACGTTCACTACATAACGGTTATCATCTAGCTGCTGCATGCCTAAGTTCTCTTTTTTAAATGAATCATGAGCCTCTACATTTTGCGGGTCGATTGTTGTTAAGCAGCTAGGTGGTTTCGTCCCTTGATAAAATGCCCCTACGCCTAACATGATTAAAAAGATTAATAACGCTCCTCCGCCTATTAACATCCACATCTTTTCATATTTGTGTAAATGCATTGTCTTTCCCCCTTAAACAAATCTGATTATGACTTACCGATTTACAAAAATCCCCCAAACTCCAAACCAAGTTACGACCAAGAATGCCCCTACAAATAAAACCGCGATAAACGTTCCTTTTAGATCCGCTTCTTCTGCTTGAGTTTTTGTCTGTGTATTTGGATCGTTCAATTGAGTTTTTGCCATCTTCCATTCCACTCCTTCCAAATTACCCCTGTTTGGTTTTTACATTTTTATCATACTGTATTTTTTCTGTTTAGAAACAAGTTGGAGATCCATTTCACAAATAGTTCAAAACTCTCGAATAAACCTTTAATATCAATGGATCCGGCCGTTTGTGACGTTTATTTGACACCGATTTCATGAACAATCAGTGACAAAGTGACTATAAATGAATGGTTTTTAAAGCACTTCTGGTTTTACAAATTAATCAGAGTATATTTGTTTACACTGCGAGGGTAGTGAAAATGGCGTTCTCTTTAAATGGAATGGTATACTAAACAAACATTATAGTTGGAAGGGGAGAGTTTTATGTTTTTGCCTAGTTTTAACCTTGAAGGTAAACTTGCTGCAGTAACGGGTGCTACGAAGGGGATTGGGTATGCTATTACGATGGCGTATGCGGAAGCCGGGGCAGACATTATTGTCATTTCAAGAACTGAAGAAGATGTACATACAGTTTGTAAAGAGATTGAACAGTTAGGGAGAATAGCTTATCCTGTTGTAGGAAATGTGCAAGATTACGAAGAGATTATAAATCAAATTAAAGAAACCACCCCTTATCAAGACATTCATATATGGGTGAACAACGCTGGGGTCAATATAAGAAGCGACGCATTCAATGTAACAGAATCTGAGTGGGATCAAATTATACAGACAAATATGAAAAGTGCTTTCTTCTTAGCACAATTTGCAGGTGAACAAATGAAAGAAAGAGGGGAAGGAAAAGTTGTTAACGTATCATCAGTGGCGGGTCACGTAGCCCTTCGTACAGGAGTGGTATATGGGATGACGAAGGCAGCGTTGATTCAGATGACCAAAACTTTATCTCTAGAATGGGGAAAATACAATATTCATGTAAATGCTATCGGCCCATGGTATTTCCCTACATCTCTGACCGAAAAGCTTCTTGAAAATGAACAATACGTTAAAGAAATAAAAGAGCGAACACCAATGGGGCGGATTGGAGAGTTAAAAGAATTAGCGGGAGCTGCTGTTTTCTTGGCTTCAGAAGGTAGTAATTACATGACGGGTCAAACCTTGTATATAGATGGCGGAATGAGCGTTTATGGTTTTTAATTTTTAAATTTAATAATTGAAGTTTTTGGCGCTAGGAGTTTTATGACTCATAGCGCCTATTTATATAGATTAAGGTAAATCATACTGCTTTTCGATTCATAGTACATCTTGAACACATATGCTGGGGTTTAAGGAGATGCGTAGTTTCCTTTGAAACAAATTCAAATAAAAGCTACATAGTAAAATGTGTAAAACCGTGAGTAAGATTCAAAGGGGGGAGGCAAGCTAAAAGAAAAATGGAAGAGGGATAGTATGGCATGGATAACATCGGTCGGTGTAAGTATTCCCGAATATGAAATAACACAAAAGGACATACAATCTTTTGTGAAAGAAGTGTTTCCTCGATCAGAAAGAGAGATTAACAGGCTTTTACCTGTATTTGAAAATGCAGCAGTTGAGAAACGTCAATTCGTTGTACCAAAGGAATGGTTCGGCAAAGAGCATTCTTTTCGGGAGCGAAATGATTTATATGAAGAAAAAGCACTTCAGCATTCTTTAGAAGCTGTTGATCATTGTCTGACTAATGAATCATTCCTGACAGAAGAAGTCCCTTATGAATCAATTGACTATATCATTTATGTATCCAGTACAGGAGTAGCTACACCAACTATTGATGCGCGTCTAATGAATGAACGAAATTTCAGAGATGATGTGAAACGTGTTCCTATTTGGGGGTTGGGATGCGCTGGCGGAGGCGCAGGTCTTGCTAGAGCTATGGATTTTGCGCATATGTATCCTGAAGCAACTATTCTAGTAGTGTGCGTTGAACTTTGTGGACTTACTTTTCAAAAAGGCGACCGAAGAAAGAGCAATTTCATAGGGACTGCCTTATTTGGTGATGGAATTGCAGCAGCATTAGTAACGGGGGAACATTCTCCAATTGCAGCGAAAAGAACTTCTACAGCTCCAAAAATGATTCGATCAAGTTCGAAATTAAAAAAGCAAGCTCTTGATGTAATGGGGTGGAATGTGAATGAGGATGGCTTTCAAGTAGTCTTTGCTAAAAGCATACCCACACTCGTTGAAACGTTTTGGAAAGAACACATTGAACACTTTTTGAGAAGTATAAATAAGAAAGAGGGGGACTTATCTTTCTACGTAGCTCACCCTGGAGGCCAAAAGGTTCTTCAAGCTTATGAGGAAGTATTGGGGAGTTCTAAAGAAAAATTCAGATATTCATACGATGTTTTAAGAAATCATGGCAATATGTCTTCTGCAACAGTATTACATGTTTTGAAACATTGGATGGAAGAGTTTCCAAAGGCAGGAACAGCTAGCGTACTAGCAGCATTAGGGCCTGGATTTAGCTCTGAATTAGTTGGATTGGAGTGGTCGGAATGACTTTATGGTTTGTTGTATTATACTTGTTTATCATAGCTCAACGACTTATTGAAGTGGCAGTAGCAAAACGTAATGAGATATGGATGTTACGCCATGGTGCAATAGAAGTTGCCGGAGGTCATTACAAATGGATTGTTTTAGTACACTCGTTGTTCTTCGTTTCAGTTGGTTTAGAAGCATGGAATAAGGAGCTAGTCATCTCAGATTGGAAAGGCTTTTTATTAGGGGCATTCTTTGTTACTCAAGGGTTTCGAATCTGGTGCTTAACTTCGCTAGGAAGGTTCTGGAATACAAAAATCATTGTTTTACCAGGGGCAGAACTTGTAGCGAAGGGACCATATAAATGGATGAAGCATCCCAATTATGTAGTGGTGGGTTTAGAGTTTGTCATAATTCCACTGTTATTTAATGCCTATATGTCAGCTGTTTTATTCCCGCTACTTCATTTGGCTCTTATGAAAATTCGCATTCCTCATGAAGAGAGAGCTCTGACGAAACTGTCTGAATGATTGAAATTATTTCTCATTCTCATTGAAAACTCTTCTCAACCCTGCTATACTCTATTTAGAAATGAAAATCATTATCATCGGAAGTGAGGGGCTAAAATGATTTTTCTTATAATGGGAATTGTAGTGCTATATTCAATACTGATGGTTGGCATACTAGCCAAGCTTCGTGATGAAAAGGCAATGTACTTAGTAGATTTGTTTAAAGGTAGACATACATTAAGATCAGCAGAAGCGAAACAAAGAAAATATGAAGATGTTTTATCAGCCAGGTAATATACCTGGCTTTTTATATGGCTAGAATCTTACTAAATATATTTGATTTTGGATTATATGAATCCCTCTTAGTCTAATCAGTGTTTCGTTTTAACTTGCTATAAACTCAATTTAACTAGAACGTTTTCAAGTGTTACTAAAATCGTTATACTAATACATAGAGGCTAAAGCGAAAGGGGGATCAATATATGACATATATTCGTTCGGTCAATTGGGTTCGAGACCAACTGGACTCAATTCGATTAGTGGATTGTAGGTTTTACTTACAAAATCCAGACAAAGGTCGATTAGAATATGAAGAAGGACACATACCTGGCGCAGTATACATAGACCTGGAGAAAGATATGAGTGGGACTGTTGGACAAACAGGCGGGCGTCATCCTCTGCCAAATATGAAAGATTTCTTAGGTGTTATTCAAGAATCTGGCATTCAGAATAATGATATCATTGTTGCTTACGATAATCAGAATGGTGCTATGGCATCGAGATTTGTATGGATGATGATGTACATGGGGCATAAAGAAGTGTATATTTTAGATGGTGGTTTTAGAGCCTGGGAAGAAAAAGGATCTGGATTGACTACAGAATTCCCAGTTCACAAGCGATCCTCTTATAAAGCAGTATATCAATCTAGTATGATAGCAGATCAAACCTACGTAGCTCAACAAATCGATAACCACCATACAATTATTCTTGATTCAAGAAATTATGAGCGTTTTGCAGGTATAACTGAGCCAATAGATCGAAAAGCGGGTCATATTCCTTCCGCAGTAAATGCAGAATGGACAAAAGTTTTGAATGAAGCAGGGATATGGAAATCTAAAGAGGAATTAAGATCTCATTTCCTGCAATATGGAAACCCGGAAGAGTGGATTGTCTATTGTGGTTCCGGTGTTACTGCTGCGCCTAACGTACTCGCATTGTATGAAGCGGGTTTCAAGCAAGTCCGACTCTATGTAGGTAGTTGGAGCGATTGGATTACTAATGATAAGAATCCAATTGATAGCTCCGTTTCTTCTTAATCAGATTATACATAAAGGGTGTAGTACATGCCGCTATCCAAATCACTTGGGTACTTTATAGAGGATCTATGGTCGAAAGGCTTTCGACTAAAGGATAAAGATATTCATTTTATTTATTTCGGCAAGAATTATACGAACTCTGAAGATTGGCTCGTAATCTTCGCTTTAAAAGTTACGATTCAGTTTCAAATGAAATTCGATGGTAGTTTCTTTATTGGGGTATTAGAGTATTTACAAGAAAACCATCCTCGTACAAAACGAGATGCTTGGAGACTTATTGAACAAAAAGGGCTATACAAAAGAAAAAAACCACACTCCTTAGCTAAATAGGAGTGTGGTTTTTTAATTAGCGTGTATAGCAGCTCGTGCAAGTTCATCTGCTTTTTTGTTTTGCTTATCGGGGATCCACTTAATAAAAAAGAATGGGAAATGATTCCCTAGTTGTTCAGCTTCTCTTAAAAGAGGAAGGAAGCGATCTTGCTTCGTGGATGACTGTTCAATACAGTCCACAACAAGCTTAGAATCTGATCGCACACTGACTATTTCTTCTGGAAACATTTCCTTACAGATTTCTAGTGCTTTTATGAGGGCCGTAAATTCTGCTTCGTGATTTGATGTTATTCCAATCGGAATCGAATAGGTGTAGTGGTCTTTCCCATTTTTAATGTAGATTCCAACTCCACTTGGACCTGGGTCTCCTTTTGAAGAACCATCTACATATACTTCAAGCATACGTTGAACCTCCTTTATGAAGGGGTTGATGTTTTATTAAATCGCTTCGCTAAATATAAGAAAGGTGTGTCTAGAGCAGCTACAATAAATTTAATAACATAAGTTGTTATAAAGATTTCAAACCAAACGTTTGTCGGAACTTCTCCTAAGAAAGCAATCAGGGTAAACACAAAGGAATCAAGCAATTGACTAATCATTGTACTTCCGTTATTTCTAACCCAAAGTAAGCGATCTCCAGCAAACATACTCTTCAGCTTAGAGTAGATGAAGACGTCTACATATTGACTTACGATATACGCGACTAGGCTTCCTGCAGCAACACGCGGTAATAATCCAAATATGGTTTCGAGAGCCGTTTGGACTTCCGTGCCAACAGGTGTAAACCATTTAACCGCTATTTGCATCATAACCGTCATACTAATAAGAGTAAAGAAACCTAACCAAACTGCTTTCTTTGCTTCCTCTTTACCATATTTTTCATTAAGAATGTCGGTAGCCAAGAACACTGTTCCATAAATAATATTTCCTAGCGTCGCAGTTAATCCAAACATCTCAATCGTTTTTGTAACTTGTATGTTAGCTACAACGGTAGCCATTCCAATCCATACAAAGAGACCTTGTCTTCCAAATCCTTTATAAATTAAAGTTAACATGGAAAAGTTAATAAGGGCGAATACAATCCATAATATTTCGTTCATTTTTTCAATCCTTTCTAGTTTTGATATCGCAGGAAGTTTCGAACTGCGCTATGCATAACGATAGACCATTATACGTGGTGTTGATGTTTTTTTCAATATGTTGCCCAAACTGTACTTTTGAGAGTCTAAATAAAAGACTCTCAAAAGTAGGTTGTTAAGCCCCTTTATGTGGAAGAATCGAAGTTGAGAGAATGCTTCCGTTTTTCCAAAATTGAGAGTAAGGTGGTTCGGGAAATCACTCGCTTTCCGCGGCGAGCTGGCAAGCCTCCTCGAACGCTTTCGCTCTCTGTGGGGTCTTCCCTAGGCTCCTACTGCCGCAGGAGTCTCGCAATTTCCCGAACCACCTTCACCATATATAGAGAACGGAAGCATGCTACATAAGAGCGCGGAATGTTAAGCCCCCGCCATACTTAAGCTGAGGGGACGTAATTCAAATCCTGATAAGGGGTGTCTGGGGAACGGGGAGACTCCTGCAGGAGAAAGAGGTCGACGAGACCCCGGAGCGAACGTAGTGAGTGAGGAGGCTCGACAGCTCGCCTGCGGAAAGCGAGTCGTTCCCCAGACACCCCTAGTTCTCAATAAACGTAACGGCCCCACTCGCAATAAAGTGTCTCAGTTTCAAGTCTTCAAGATTAATGCCCTTTTCTTGTGAAAGCTATTCAATAACACCACGTTAACAGAGGCAAATAAAAAAGCGACAGCTCTAAAGAGCTGTCGCTATATGTCGTGCGTTTTTTATAATTTAATTAGTTTTTAACAACGTTAGCAGCTTGAGGGCCACGGTCGCCTTCTACGATTTCGAAAGAAACGCTTTGACCTTCTTCAAGTGTTTTGAAACCTTCTTCTTGGATCGCAGAGAAGTGTACGAATACATCGTTTCCACCTTCTACTTGGATGAAACCATAACCTTTTTCTGCGTTAAACCATTTTACTGTACCATTTTGCATTGTAAAATCCTCCTAAAACATTCACGTAATGACGTGAGACGTAATAATACAAAGTTGATGAAAGAATTCATAAAAAAGGGTAACTCCAATAGAAATGTAGGATCATCAAATCCCGAACACTTCTATTGAAGTTACCTCGTCTTTCATGATTCCACATCTTCTTTGCTTAGGTCTAATATAGCTTATTTTTATAAAGGAAGTCAAGGAGTAATGAGAATTTTTAAAACAAATTGTATTTTCTCAACATACTGCAGAGATCTTCTTTCCTTCTCTTATAAAATACCCGTTCTTTGCATTTTTAGTCACATTTCATCTAAACTATAAAAGAATAAATGGAAGGAGAACTCTAATGAAAAAAGATATTGAAATTGCTCAGCAAGCTAATATAAAACCAATAGAAGAAATTACGCATCAGTTAAAGCTAGATCATGAGGACTTTGAGCCATATGGGCGCTACAAAGCTAAATTATCTGATTCATTATTACATAAGTTGTCTGAACGTAAGAATGGAAAAGTTGTGCTTGTAACAGCCATTAACCCTACCCCGGCTGGGGAAGGTAAGTCCACCGTTACTGTAGGTTTGGGGCAGGCTATGAACAAGCTGAATAAAAAGGCTGTAATTGCACTTCGAGAGCCTTCTTTAGGTCCAACAATGGGACTAAAAGGAGGTGCTGCTGGGGGAGGTTATTCGCAAGTTTTACCCATGGAAGACATAAACCTTCATTTCACAGGCGATATACATGCGATTACTAGCGCGAACAATGCCCTTTCTGCTTTTATTGATAATCATATTCACAGGGGGAATGAATTAAATATCGATCCTAGAAAGATTGGATGGAAAAGGGTTTTGGATTTAAATGACCGAGCTCTTCGTGAAATTGTGATAGGGCTAGGTGGTCCCTTGAAAGGAGTACCAAGGGAAGATGGATTTAATATCAGTGTAGCCTCCGAGATTATGGCCATTCTCTGTCTTGCTTCAGACTTAAAAGATCTGAAGAAACGACTTGCTCGAATTGTGTTTGGTTATACGTACGAGGATCAACCCGTTACTGTTGAACAGTTAGGTATGGAAGGGGCTTTAACACTTTTATTAAAAGAAGCGCTTAAGCCAAATCTTGTCCAAACGATTGAAAATACACCTGCCATTGTACATGGTGGACCGTTTGCCAATATTGCACATGGTTGTAACAGTGTGATGGCGACAACGATTGCTTCCAAATTAGGGGACTACGTCATTACTGAAGCAGGATTTGGTGCTGATCTTGGTGCTGAGAAGTTTTTAAATATCAAAACACGTGCAGGAGATTTTACTCCCGATGCTGTTGTCCTCGTTGCTACCGCTCGGGCTTTGAAAATGCATGGTGGAGTATCGAAAGACGAGTTAGCACAAGAAAATGTATGCGCTCTTCAGGAAGGGATAACCAATCTTGAGAAACACATGGAGACTATTCAGTCATTTGGCCTTCCATTTGTAGTCGCTTTGAATCGTTTCCCCACCGACACTGAAGAAGAGTTGGCTTATATAGAAAAATGGTGTAAAGACCGAAACGTTCGGGTTGCTCTTACTGAAGTTCATTCTAAGGGAGGCACAGGAGGGCTAGAGCTTGCTCAAGCTGTTATTGATACTGTTGAAAAAGAAGCTAGCTCATTTACTTATACGTATGATCTTGAGGACACTATTGAACAAAAGATATCAAAAATTGCAAAAAAGGTTTATGGTGCTAAAGAAGTTGAATTTTCAAGTCAGGCAAAGAAGCAAATAGAATTATACAACCAGCTAGGTTGGGCGAATCTGCCTATTTGCATGGCTAAAACTCAGTACTCACTGTCTGATGATCCCACGCTAATAGGTAGACCATCTGATTTCACTATTACGATCAGAGAATTTAGTCCCTCAATTGGAGCAGGATTTATCGTTGCTTTGACAGGTGATGTAATGACAATGCCAGGATTACCAAAAGAGCCAGCTGCACTCCACATGGATATAGACTCAACAGGGAAAGCTGTAGGTTTATTTTAAACTTGATGACAACGTACAAATATAAGAGGTTGCTCTTTGGGAAGGAGCAATCTCTTTTGCTTTACAGATAAAATTATTCCTTCGTAATATAGAGGTGAAGACGGAGGGGAGGACGGTACATATGAATTTATCAATAGGCGTAACTGGTTGGGGCGATCATGACCAGCTATATCCTGCGGGTACGAAAAGTCAGGATAAATTAGCGGTATATGCTTCTCATTTTCCTGTTGTGGAAATTGATAGTGCATTCTATGCGATCCAACCTAAACGGAACTATGAGAAATGGGTTAAGGAAACACCAGAAGGTTTTTCGTTCGTGGTTAAAGCTTTTAGTAAAATGACTGGTCACCAAAGAGAAAAGATGTCCTCAGAAGAAGTTCGAGATATGTTTCATGCCTATATAGAGTCGATCCAACCATTAATTGATTCAAGTAAGCTTCGTTTTGTTTTATTTCAATTTCCTCCTTGGTTTTCTGTATCAAAGGAAAATGTTCAAAAACTAAGAGTCATTCGTGAATTAATGGGTGACTTACCACTTGCTTTAGAATTTCGCAACCAATCTTGGTACTCAAGTGAGTATAGAGAACAAACTCTATCGTTTATGGAGAAAGGAAATTGGATTCACGGAGTAGTTGATGAACCTCAAGCTGGTGAGGGCTCTGCGCCAACGGTTCTTCAAGCTACAAACTCAAAAGAAACACTCGTCAGACTTCACGGTCGCAACGTGCATGGGTGGAACAAAAATGGGCGTGAAGATTGGAGGGAGGTACGCTTTTTGTACCGATACAATGAAGAGGAACTTGAAGAATGGAAGGAAAATGTGGAGAGCTTACTTCAACAATCTGAACATGTAACTGTATTGTTCAACAATAACTCTGGGGGCGACGCCGCGGATAATGCTAAACAATTTATTGACTTATGTCAGGTTGAGTACGAGCAGTTAAACCCAAGACAAATGGATTTATTCCAAGACTAGGAGGACTTTATGGAGGATGAAGTGTTGGAGAATATATCAAGCTTTATATACAATCGCTTCAGGCATGACGCTACTGGACATGACTTTTATCATATGAAAAGAGTAGCCAAAATGGCTAAGCGGTTGGCCGTTCTAGAAGGAGCCGATCCTTTTATTTCAGAAACAGCAGGCTGGCTTCATGACACACTAGATCCAAAACTGACAGAGAATCTTACTGAAGCTAAGCAAGAAGTTATCAACTTGCTTGAATTTTGTCATATACCCCAAAAAGAACAGAAGCAGATTTTAAGGGCAATGGAAGCCGTCTCTTTTAAATCAGGGCATCGTATTCCTCAGTGCATAGAAGGGAAAGTGGTCCAGGACGCTGATCGGTTAGATGCTATAGGAGCTATTGGTATTGCACGTGCTTTCTCGTTTGGTGGAGCCAAAGGTCAAGCTTTACATAGTGAAACTTCTGAGGAGACGACGATACGTCACTTTTATGATAAGCTGCTTAAAATTCAAGGTCTTCTCAACACTCCCTCAGCGGTTAAAATCGGTCAAAAGAGACATGACTTTCTTGAAACATACCTTCATCAGTTTTATGAGGAATGGATGTAACGAGTGTAATTGCTGTTAAAAATGCTCGTATGCTTAAGGTCGAAGCAGACGTCGAATAATTCTCGGGTTTGTTTTATTTTAATAAGATCAGACATCTTACTCGGACCTGAGATATGATATAATGTCTCGGACCAGTTAGTATAAGAATGAGGTGACGATTGTGCAAACAAGTGAAAAAACGTATTTAGATATGTGTCGATACATAATGGATCATGGAGAACGTAAGGGAGATCGTACTGGTACAGGCACGCTTTCTACGTTCGGCTATCAAATGAGATTTGATCTATCAGAAGGCTTTCCGCTCTTAACCACAAAAAAAGTCCCGTTCCGGCTTATTAAAAGCGAGCTCTTGTGGTTTCTAAAAGGGGACACCAACATCCGTTACCTTTTGCAACATAATAACAATATTTGGAACGAATGGCCTTTTAAGCGGTGGATTGAAAGTTCGGACTATAAGGGTCCTGACATGACGAACTTTGGCATTCGTAGTCAACAGGATGAAGGGTTTAATGAACAATATAAGGAACAGATGGATAAATTTAAAGAACGTATATTAGCAGATGAATCATTCGCTCATACCTATGGAGACTTAGGAAATGTGTATGGAAAGCAATGGCGTAATTGGGAGTCTTCTCAAGGAGAATGGATCGATCAGATTCAACAAGTTATTCAAGATATTAAGACTAAGCCAGATTCAAGGCGTTTAATTGTGTCAGCTTGGAATCCTGAAGATATTGCCCCAGAGAGAGCAGCATTACCGCCTTGTCACGTTCTATTCCAATTTTACGTGGTTAACGGGAAGTTAAGTTGTCAGTTATACCAGCGTAGTGGGGATGTATTCTTGGGGGTTCCGTTTAACATTGCAAGTTATGCACTACTTACCCATTTAATTGCAGAAGAATGTGGTCTAGAGGTAGGCGAGTTTATTCATACACTTGGAGATGCCCATATTTATACGAATCATGTAGAACAAGTTAAAACGCAGCTTGCTCGAGAAATGAAGCCCCTACCATCCATTTCAATTAACATGGAAGGAAAGTCTGTATTTGAAGTAGAAACCGATGATATTGAGCTAAACGGATATGACCCACACCCTCGTATTAAAGCACCAGTTGCTGTGTAGACTTGATAAAGGAGGATGACAATATATGATTTCATTTTTAGTGGCGATGGATCGGAATCGTCTTATAGGAAAAGATAATGATTTACCATGGCGTCTCCCTAATGATTTGAAATTTTTCAAATCGGTTTCAACTGGGAAAACGATTATAATGGGAAGGAAAACATTTGAATCCATGAATGGACCACTTCCGAATCGCAAGAATGTTGTATTGACACGTGATGCTAACTTTCAAGAAGATGGGTGCGATGTCATTCACAGTCTAGATCCTGTCTTTGAATGGGAGAAAGAAGATCCTAATACAGAATACCTTATTATAGGTGGCAGTCATATCTTTGAACAAACGATCAATGAAGCGGATCGAATGTATATCACATGGATTGAAGAAGATTTTGAGGGGGATACATATTTCCCAGAGTTTAATGAAGATGAGTGGACTTTAACGAAGAAAGAGCGCGGAGTTCAGGACGAAAAAAACCCATATGAATACTACTTTTGCCAATACGATCGTAAACAATAAGTTTGAACGAAACTCATGCAGCTTTCCTGCATGAGTTTTTGGAATGATTGTCATTAGAAGGCTTGTTTTTGGAAACTATAAGAATAATGTATGAAAGCCCTCCGTTAAAATAGCAATTAATGCTCCGCTATAATTAGAGAGGCACGCATGTACAAAAAGATGAAATAACTCTTTAATATAGTTTTTAGAATTAATGAAGAAACATAGACAAAACAAATAAAAAGGCTTACAATCGAAGACGAAAGACATATTTTTCCCTTAGGTATTTGAATATTTTTGTAGTGGGTCTGTTTAGAGTCTCTGCTTTTGTGAGAAACTCAAGGTAATAGATCCAAATAGAAAAAATGTGCAGCCTATTAACTGCCATTTGGACAAGGGACGGTGAAGTTATGCTATCGACAATTGGCATTCCAGGGTTAATTCTGATCCTTGCAATTACACTGATTATATTTGGTCCAAAAAAGTTGCCTGAAATTGGAAAAGCTACTGGTCAAACCTTAAAGGAATTTAAGAAATCTGCCCGGGAATTAACGAGTGAAGAAGATGACAATACAGTAATTGAATCAAAAGGGACTTCTTCTAACCAAGATCAAGCATCCCCTAACACTCAACAACAATAAGAGCATGGAGTGGTGATTTATGTTAGGACAAATTGGTGTACCCGGATTAATACTTATTTTGGTGATTGCTCTTGTAGTGTTTGGACCTTCTAAACTTCCTGAAGTAGGTAAAGCAGTAGGGAGTTCACTTCGAGAGTTTAAGAAAGCTACTTCGGATCTTACTAGCACGGACTCTGAAGATTCCAAGAAGATTGATCAAAATCAAAACCAAGACAAAAATGCGTAGAGAAATTAAATGTGGAGATGTAAGAGGCATACGCTCTTGCATCTTCTTTCATGAAAAAGGACACGTCGCTCCCATCTGGAGGTGCAACAATGGAACAAGATCATAGTACTATAGATAAAGAAATGAATGTAACGGAGCACTTAGGAGAACTTCGGAAGCGATTAATCATAACGATAAGCGTTTTTATTCTCTTTTTTGTTGGCGGGTTTATCTTTATTGAGGAAATTTTCCAATTCTTCATGCAAGGATTTCAAGAACGTTCGAAAGAGTTAGGAAATGAGATTACAAAATTAACGGTATTGGGCCCGTTTGATGTGCTGTGGGTATATATAACTTTAGCAAGTATTATTGCAGTGGCAGGGACTCTTCCAATCCTTTGTCTTCAGGTGTGGTTATTTATTAAGCCTGCTCTTACACCTAAAGAACAAAAACTCTCACTTTCCTATATACCAGCTATTTTTCTCTTGTTTATTGGGGGATTATCATTTGGGTATTTCCTTATTCAACCTCTGATATTCGATTTCTTGGTTGCTTTAGGGGAAGACATGTTTACGATGATGTTTACTGCTGATAAATATTTTAGCTTTCTGCTTAGAATTACGTTACCATTTGCCGTTTTCTTTGAAATTCCTATTATTGTTATGTTTTTAACGAGCCTTGGTATTGTAGATCCCGGATTGCTTCGAAAGATTAGAAAATATGCTTACTTCGTACTTATTATTATTGGAACAATCATCTCCCCTCCAGACTTTGTTCTGCAGATTGTAGTGGCGATTCCATTAATCATTCTTTATGAAGTATCCATTATTCTTTCAAGTGTGGTGGCCCGTAAACAAGCGAGAAAAATGGAAGACATTTCAACAGATTCATAACGTTTGAAAAGATACCCGTTATAGGGTATCTTTTTTTAGTATGATTGCTTTTTTGCAGGCTACATGTTACAAAAGTAAAAAGCAATATAGAACAAGGGGGACAAAAATGCGATCTTTTTATCATTTTATGATGACATTTCGCGGTAAATTAGTACCAGATGACAAAAGTCGGTTAGCAGACTGGATGTTTGAAGACTCAAATTTCCCGAAACAGTCATACTCTTACGATGAAATTAGCCGATATTTAGAATGGAATATACCATTCTCATCTGCTTTAAGCATTTTCGATGAATTATGGGAGCAATATCAGATGGAAGAAGTTATGTAAGAAATGTTTTGAATTTTAGCTATAAAACTCATGAAAAAACCGCCAAAATGGCGGTTTTTTGTTTTGAAATAACAAAACAGCTACTTTGTACTGGGTATAACTATTAAAGCGTTGAGGCTATCCACTTTAGTTCTAGCGCGTTTTTTATTAACAAACGAATGTTGCACCAACTATGATAAGCAAAATAAAAAGGACCACAATTAATACAAAGTTATTTCCGTAACCATAGCTCATGTGAGCGCCTCCTTTAATTCTAGATAGTATTACTATATGGAACTAAGGAGGAGTTGGTATGGGCATATGCGGAGGTTTGAAGATTAATCGATGATGTATATGTGACCAATTGCTATTGCTTTAGTATTTCCTGCGACAGTTAAAATTCGTAACGATTGTTCTTGAGGGATTAAGTGAGTTATTTTACCTTCTAACTGCTTTAATTCTCCCTTTGAATACACTGTAATTCTTACAAGAGCTTGGTTTTCGTGTGCCTCTAAACATGCCTCATTAAGCTCACTTAATGCCTGCTCATCAAGCGATGGAGGCGGTAGCTTTCCATCTTCTTCCCACATTTTCTTCATCATTTCCACGTGTTCTGGCAACATAAGTGAAGTCCACTTCATAGTTCCTCGATCTCGCAGCATATATATCACCTCTATATTGAGTATAACGAACAAGTGTTTGTAAAACAATAGATAAAGAACCTACGTTCGTATATAATTAGGTCAGGAGGTTGGTACTTATGGAACAACCAGTCTGGAAACAGCAAGGTTACAATGTTGAGATTGTTTACATGGCCAAAGACGGCACGTTAACAAAGCGGAAAATAAAGGTGGTGTCATGTAATCGAAATTCTGTAAACGGGTATTGTTACTTGCGCCATCAAATGCGTAGTTTTTTAAAGGAAAATATACTGGCTGCTCACCCGAAGTTACCTACTTCATCACATAGATAGCCTTTTTATAATTTTGTTAGTCTGCATTGTATTGTGGAATTTGGTACGATGTTTATAAGGGAGGCAGTATAATGAAAATTATTCATACCGCGGACTGGCATTTAGGTAAGCTTGTCCATCAATTACATATGACAGAAGACCAAGAATATATTCTTGATCAATTTATAGAGTTAGTGAAAGATGAACAACCGGATGTGGTTATTATTGCTGGAGATTTGTATGATCGGGCAGTACCTCCAAAGGAAGCTGTAGATTTACTGAACCGTACTCTTATTACACTAATCTATGACTTAAATATCCCTGTTTTAGCTATATCAGGGAATCATGACAGTCCAGACAGACTGAATTTTGGAAGTCAGCTCTTTAAGCGCCAACAATTTTACTTACAAGCGAGACTTGAGGATGCTTGGAAACCTGTTCGTATTCCGGATGAATACGGCCAGGTAAGCTTCTATTTGATTCCTTATATAGAGCCGAGCGAAGTAAGAAAAGAGCTTGACGATGAATCTGTAGATACACACCAACAAGCTATGGAAGCAATTGTAAAGCGTATAAAGGAAGACCAAGTTGCTGATGACCGTCACGTATTTGTAGGTCATGCGTTCTTAGCTGGTGGAATGGAGTCAGAGTCTGAGGAGCGGTTGTCTATGCTAGGAGGGGCGCCATATATAAACGCAGAGCTTTTTAATGATTTCTCCTACGTAGCACTTGGGCACCTTCACCAACCCCAAAAGGTTAAAAATGAAACCATTCGTTACTCGGGTTCTTTACTGAAGTATTCGTTCTCAGAGGCCAACCACAAAAAAGGTGTGACAATAGTGGAATTAGATGGAAGCGGTGTGGCTTCTATACGACAAGAACGATTAAAGCCAAAAAGAGATATGAGAGTAAAAGAAGGATATTTACATGATCTCCTCAAGGTTAATGAAGAAGGTATGGAAGATTATCTTCATATTAAATTATTAGACGAAGGACAGATTCTTGACCCTATGGGGAAACTCCGTAAGAAATTTCCTAATGTTTTAAGCCTGGAACGTGTTGGATTAATTGGGAAGGCGTACACAGAACAGTTATCCAATGTGCAGGAAAGGAAACAAATGTCGCATATGGAGCTTTTTGAATCGTTCTATAAAGAAGTGAAAGGTACTGACATGGACCAAGACAGAAGAGATGCGATTTCTACGGTTATAAATGAAATTCAGGAAGAAGAAAGGAACCAATAATATGCGTGCCATTCAGCTAGTAATAGAAGCTTTTGGGCCCTATTCAAAACGCCAAGTCGTAGATTTCACACAGTTAGGACACGAGACGGTGTTTTTAATTACAGGACCTACAGGTGCAGGTAAAACGAGTATTTTTGATGCCATGGTGTATGCCTTATATGGTCGAGCGAGCGGGAGTGATCGGGACCAGGACACATTGCGTAGCCACTTTGCTGATGAAGATCAACAAACGGAAGTGAAGTTTAGGTTTGAATTAAAACAACACATTTATGAAGTCAGGAGAACCCCTCGCCAATTAAAAAGAAAAGAAAAAGGGGAGGGATTCACAGAGCAGCCGCCTAAAGCTGAACTTTATAGGATTAAAGAAGGTGAACATGAGCTATTAGCATCTAAGATCAAAGAAGTAAATGAATCGATTGAAAGCATGCTTCATTTAGATTATGAGCAGTTTAGGAAGATGATCATGATTCCACAAGGGGAGTTTAGGCGTCTCATATCTGAAAACAGTAAAGAGAGAGAAGAAATTCTTCAAAAAATCTTTCAAACATACGTTTATGAACAGATGACAGATCGTTTGAAAGAGGAGTCAAAAGAATTAAAAGAAGCTATTCAGGAAATTGAATATAAAGAAGTTGAGGAAATCAATCGTTTAGATTGGGACGAAGAAACACGTCATTCTCTTACTACTTCTGCTGAAGTAATGACTAAGCTCCAAAAAGATATCGAAAGAGACCAACAACAACTTCAAGATAATAAAGAAAAAATTGAAAATGAGCGGAAAGATTTAGCAAGCGCCCAAGAAACGTTTTATGAGAAAAAACAGTTAAATCAATTGTTCCTTAGATTAGAGAAGCAAGAGAAAGAAGTTAGTCAGTTGGATAATCAGAAGCCTTCCATTATAAAACTTGAAGAGGAAGTCCATGCTGCCACAAAAGCAAATCACGTAAAACCATATGAGGATCAGGTTCGCCAAAGAGAAGAAGAAGAGAAGAAACAGCATGAGCAACTTGAACAAAAAGAAAAAGCTCTTAATGAAGTGAAAATTAAATTTGAACAAACAAAGAAAAACTATGAAGCAGCTCTTTCTAAAGAAGAAGAGTTAGAGTCATTAAAATTGAAAATACAGCAAAAGAAGAAGGATTATGAAAAAGTTGAACGTTTTAAATCATTGCAAACTGAAGAGGAATATTTACGAAAGTCCAAGGAAGAAATGGAGTCTTCTGTTAAAGCGCTAGAAGAACAATTAAAACAATTGAATGAGAGATGGCAATCACTTTCTAAAGCTACCTATAATTCTCAAGGATTGACAAAACAATACTATGAATTGGAAGGTCAGCAAAAAGAATACGGCGCAAGAATTGATAAATTACACCATTTGATAAAAGAAGAAGAAAAAATTCAGTCTATGATTCGAACCTACCATCAAGCTAAAAACCGTTTGGAAAGAGCTAAAGAACAAGTAGAAAGCACAAAATCAAAGCTTAAACAACTAGAACAGTCTAAGCAACAGAATCAAGCTGTTGTTTTAGCCAACCATCTGCACGATGGAGAGGCATGCCCTGTTTGTGGCTCTATGGACCATCCTGATAAAGCATACACAAAGAAAGATCCAATCTCTGATGAGGAAATTAACCGAGTAAGTAGACAAGTAGAAGAAAGTGAAAAGAGACTTACTGAAGAACAGGAATATTATATTAAGATCAAATCTGAAGGCCAAACCCAACGTCAAATAACAGATCAACTGGCTGAAGAGCTTAAGGATGATTTGCAAAAGGATCATCTTTCTGAGAAAAGTCTCCATGAACAGATGCAATATTGGCAAGGTCAATACGAAGATTTAAAGAAAGAAAAAGAAACGCTGTCGGAAAAAATTAAGCAATTTGAGGTCGCTCGTAATGAGATGGAGCAAGTAAGCCAACAGATAAGTGAATTGAGTAGTTCGCTCGAAAATGCACGTAAAGAATCTTCATCAAAGCGCGACGCTTGGCTGCAAGTATCTACAAAGCTTTCTCAAATAGAAGAGGAAGTATCTGATATAACTACAGATGTTAAAGCTTTTAAACTGGAATTAAATAAAATGGAAAACGAATATTCCAGGCAACAAAAAGCATTGCAAGACTTGGCTAATTCGTACCAACAAGAAAAAGAACAAAAACAGAAGTTAGAGACAGAAGTTGAAGGTCACAAGCAATTTTTAGAAGAAATAAGGCGCAACGTTGCAATTGCCAGAGAATCTTTTGGGAAAATCATAAAAGAGCAGGGCTTCAGGTCAACAGATGATTACAGTGATGCTAAAATGGATTCTGAAATGGTAGACCAAAAACAAAAAGAGGTAGAGAATTTTTACGCAAGCTATCAATCTGTTATGGAAGGTTATGAAGCTCTAAAAAAACAATTAGAAAATGAAGAAGTACCCGATTTATCCTACTATGATGATATTGTAAAGACTCTAGAGCGGAATCTTCAGGGGATTACAGAGAGACAGCAAGTATTGCATCTACAAATCAATGAACAATTGAGAATTCATAAAAAACTTCAAAAACTTTTACATGATAAACAAGAGAAAGAGCAAAGGTACTATTACGTTGGGGAATTAGCTCAGTTAGCTAGAGGAGATAACGCATATAAGTTATCTTTTGAACGCTATGTTCTTTCAGCCTTCCTGGATGAAATTATTCTTCAAGCTAATATTAGGTTAGATCAGATGACAGAGCACCGTTATCAGCTCGAGCGGAGTAAGGAACGAGCTAAAGGAGGAGCTCAGAGTGGGTTAGACCTTGAAGTGCTTGATCATTACACAGGGCAAAAGCGTTCAGTTAAGACTTTATCTGGGGGAGAAGGCTTTAAAGCCGCGCTGAGCCTTGCTCTAGGTATGGCTGATGTGGTTCAAGCTCACGCAGGTGGAGTACAGTTGGATACGTTGTTTATCGATGAAGGATTTGGTACTCTAGATGAGATTTCTTTAGAACAAGCAATCGGGTGCCTGAAAGATCTTCAAAAAGGGAATCGGATGCTAGGCATCATATCTCACGTGCCACAATTAAAGCAGGAAATACCAGCGAAATTACAGATACAGCCGTCTCCTAAAGGATCAGTATGTCATTTTACATTCCACTGACTGGAAGTATTTACACCTTAAATTCTGACAATTTCACATGATATAGTAATGGATAGAGTAAATCCCTGTCTATTCCATTGTGAATTACTTGGAAATAGATGATGTAGTAAGTCTAGGAGGCCTTTACCATTATGAAAATCGTGACAGCTTCAACATTTGAACAACAAGAATATGTAAAAGAGAAGATTACATATTTTTTTGATTCGCTATTTCCTTTTTTCTTCTCGAAGAATTATGCAATAGATCTTGAGAATTTTGGGGTCCTTTCTATTGAAGGCGTGGAAGAATACTCTCTTAAAGAGATACTAGAAGTAACAGCTGCACTGCAAACATTGCAAAGCCTTTTAGAGTGTATTTCTGATCGTGTTGGAGATCCGAAGCATTCTAAGCAATTTGATCGTAATACAAAAATTTTAGAAAAACACTCTATCTATTTCCCACTTAGATATGATGACTTCTTATCTACATCAGATAAGGAAGCTTTGTCTCTTATGGGGAAGCCAGAGAATCAATGGATCTTGTAGAAACTTCTTGTCAACTTTCCTCGTCTGGAGTAGGATAAAGAAAAAGAAAAGAGATGGAGGGGATGAGGTTGACAATGCCTCTTTCATTAGATACGAAAATAATCACACTCGGAAAAGAAAAACGTGTACAAGAAAAAGAAAATGTATTTGAACTTTATCTAGATCAATACTGCTTGTTTCCGATAGATGAATTATTGGAAATATCTCGAACAGCTGATTCTGAACAGACCGGGACAGCGAAGATTGTCGAAATGACTTGGGCTCGTGGGCAAACACGTTTAGTTTATCAATTAATTTCGTTATATAGCGTCAATTAACGACAGTAAATTTGCGGTTATGTTGAATGATGCGCTTGCCCGGGAAATAGACAATTATTCCTTAGCATATTTTCATGAAATTGCCATAAGTCAGATGTTCGAAAGGAACTCCCTTCCCTTATACTGAAAGTAGAGATCATTACAAACATATGAGAAGGAAGGGATTCCAATGATGACGGCGATGTTATTTGGTTGTATTTTAAGTGGTAGCTTTGCTTTAATTATTGCAGGAGAGCTAACAACAGATTGAACTCAACAATCTAGAATGCTATACTTCCGGAGCAGGTGCCAAGGGGTGCCTGCTTTTTTATTTACATAAATGAGCGTGAGGTGAACAAGATTGGATATTTTAAAGAATGATTGGAAAGACGTTTTGGAAGAAGAATTCTACAAAGATTATTACCAGAGATTAAGAGAATTTTTGAAAATTGAATATGCAAATGAAGCGGTTCATCCACCTATGCACGATATTTTTAATGCGCTTCACTACACTTCCTACTCAAATACTAAGGTTGTTTTGCTAGGACAGGACCCTTATCACGGTAAAGATCAAGCTCATGGTTTTAGTTTTTCAGTTAACCCGCAAGTGACAGTCCCGCCTTCCCTTAGGAATATTTATAAGGAGCTGTCAGAAGATGTTGGTTTTCATGCACCTCCACACGGTTACCTGCTACCTTGGGCTAAACAAGGGGTATTACTATTAAATACGGTTTTAACCGTCCGCGAAGGACAAGCGCATTCACACAAGAAGAAGGGATGGGAGACATTTACGAACGCAGTTATTGAGTCCCTGAACAAGCGTGAAGATCCTGTGGTCTTCATGCTTTGGGGGAAACCTGCCCAGCAAAAGGTGAAAATGATTGATGCAGATAAGCATCTTGTATTAGAAGCGCCACACCCTAGTCCTCTCTCAGCCTACCGGGGTTTCTTCGGTAGTCATCATTTCTCTAGAGCAAACGAATTTCTATTAGAAAAGGGGCTCGGGTCCATAGATTGGCAACTCCCCCATGACCCTTATGAATCTAAGTAAATTGAGGTCTTATCAGTATTAGTAATTTTACTTGTTCTATATATGCCCCTTATATGAAAGACTCTAAGCTGAGACACTTTTGTGTAGATAGGTCCGTTACGCTTGTGGAGTGGTTGGGTTGTCTGGGGAACGACTCGCTTTCCGCGGGCGGCCCCACACGATGTGGGGTCGTTCGACGTTGTCACAGGACGTGAGGATTTTAGTCGAACTTCTCTCATTTTCGAGTCTTCAACAATCCTGCTCTATTATTGAACAAACCTATTATAAAGATTACGACAGCAAACATTAACGGAGCTTTTAAATAAATAATGAATTCGCCTACACCTTCTCTCCTTACTAAACGTACATTAGAAGTAGTGAATATATAAAGGAGGGGAACCGATGAATCAAGGTATGAGATCATTTGGTCCCGGGCCTAGGCCCCAGGTAGGAAGAATGTTTAACCAGGGGCCTGGTAGGATCCCTCAAATGCCGCAACGCTTTGGACCACAGGGTTTTCAGAGTCCGATTCCTCAAAGTTTTCAAAGGTTTAATGGGATGGGAGGAATGCAAGGATTCCCTGGTATGTCTAATATGGGTGTTCAGGAAGTGGGGAGTCAAACACGAGGTGGGGGAGGATTGCTTTCTAAAATTTTTTCTTCTGGAGGGGGAAGTGGTCTTCCATCACTAGGGGGAGCTGCACAAGGATTAGCTGGTACGGGCGGAGGAGCCACTGGAATGCTAAATAATGTTCAGCAAGTATTAAAAATGGCTCAATCAGCTATGCCGATGGTGCAGGAATACGGCCCAATGATGCGTAATATTCCTACCATGTTCCGTTTAATGAAGATTATGAACGAACCAGACGAGGGAAATGAGGGAGAGGAAGAGAGATCGACATCGCAAGAAGAATCAAGTCAGAATACTGAACAGCGTAGAAATCGTGTGAAAGAGGCGGGAAATCAAACTACTAGTGCTTCTTCTCACAGTAAAGAACCAGTTCTTGTAAAGGAATCTCATTCAAATTCTAAACCTGAAGGGAACGGTCCTTCTAAACCTCGAATGTATATTTAAATAAGCAAGATTCTTGATTTTTCTCCTCTAAAAGGAAACAATAATGGGTACGATAAGATTGTTTTGATTAGAGGAGGAATGCATCGTGACGAGCAACAATCTTGAGAAAGCAACGTTTGCAGGTGGCTGCTTCTGGTGTATGGTAGAACCATTTGACCAGCGCCCAGGAATTCATGAGGTAATCTCTGGTTACACAGGTGGCCACATGGAGAATCCGACTTATACGGACGTCGTAACAGATACCACGGGTCATGTAGAAGCTGTTCAAATTACATTTGATCCGGATATCTTCCCTTACGAACGCCTTCTACAAGTATTCTGGCAACAAATTAATCCAACCGATGCTTTTGGACAATTTGCCGACAGAGGGGAATCTTACTCAACAGTCATATTCTTTCATAACGATAAACAGAGAGAATTAGCGTTGAAATCAAAACAGGAATTAGAAGAAAGTGGTAAGTTTAAAGACCCAATTGTTACAAAAGTCTTGCCTGCTTCAACTTTCTATCCAGCAGAAGAAAAGCACCAGGATTATTACAAAAAACAACCTTATCATTATAAGCGTTATAAACAAGGATCAGGTCGAAAAGATTTTATTGAGAATCATTGGAAAATGGAAAAAGACCCTAATCAGTTAAAAGAAGAATTGACACCTATGCAGTATAAGGTAACACAGGAAAATGGAACAGAACCTCCATTTCGCAATGAGTACCATGATCATGAAGAAGAAGGCATTTATGTAGAAGTTGTTTCGGGCGAACCTCTATTTAGTTCTAGGGACAAATATGATGCTGGATGTGGATGGCCAAGTTTTACACGACCAATCGATTCTTATTTCGTCGAAGAAAATTTAGATACGTCCCATGGTATGATTCGTACAGAAGTTAGAAGTCGGACTGGAGACTCACACCTTGGACACCTCTTTGACGATGGACCCAAAGAGGAAGGTGGATTACGTTATTGCATCAACTCGGCTGCTTTAAAATTCATACCAAAAAATGAATTAGAAGAAAAAGGTTACGGATATTTACAATTTTTATTTGAATAATTAAAAAATCTCTCCGTTGGAATGTTTCAACGGAGAGATTTTTTATAAAGTTCATTCCAAGAATCGATTTAGTACATACACACTAAACATAAAATGTGTGGGGAGATGAACATTCATTTCATAAATTCAATTGGAAACAAAGATTTAGTTAATTGACACTATCTCGAAACTGAGATAATATAATGCTAAAGAAGTAGTTAGATGAAACCATAATAATATTATGTAAACTAAAAGGGTTCTGTAACGTACATCGAGTAGAAAAGTATTCATCTTTTAAAGTTCTTCAAAGAAAACTATTGATTATCATGAATTCGTTTAGTGAAAGACGACTTTATGTTTGAGGCATTGTGAAAAGGAGTGTTTAATATGAAGCACCTATTCAAGCAAGGTAAAGCAGATAAACCAGTATTGCTTCTGTTACATGGTACAGGAGGCACTGAAGAAGATTTGTTACCTATAGCAGAGATGATTGATCGAGAAGCTTCTGTACTCAGTGTTAGAGGTCAAATTAGTGAACAAGGTATGCCTCGTTTTTTTAAACGACTCAGAGAAGGTGTATTTGATGAAGAGGACCTTGTATATCGTACTGAGGAACTGTTTGAATTTCTGAAGTGGGCTGCAAAAGAGTATGATTTTGATCGTAATAATATAATTGCAATCGGTTATTCGAACGGAGCGAATATGGCTGGTAGTTTATTATTCCATTATGAAGATGTTCTAAAAGGAGCAGTCTTGTTCCATCCTATGGTTCCGATTAGAAGTGTAACCTTACCTAATATGACTCAGTTGCCGATCTTTATTGGCGCAGGAACCAATGACCCAATTTGCAAACCTGAAGAAACGACTGAGTTAAAAGGTTTACTTGAAGAAGCCGGAGCAGAAGTCTATATGTACTGGGAGAGTTACGGTCATCGTTTAACGGAAGCAGAAGTATCAGAATCTAAGAAGTGGTATACTAGCAAGTATTAAACTGCAGGGTGCTCAATCTGAGCACCCTTTTTCTGAAGGGTGGAGAAAATGTTTATTCCGTTTGAACATAAATTGTATAAAGCGACATTTATAGAAAGACCTAACCGGTTTATACTTCATTGTAAGATTGACGAGGCAGGAGAAATGGTAAGAGTTCACCTACCAGACCCAGGCCGATTGAAAGAATTACTTCAATACGGTGCGACCGTTTATTTGCGTTATAGTGATAAGAAAGATCGAAAAACAAAATGGACAGCTGTTTTAGCTCACGATCCATTTGATGATACGCTTGTTTCTTTACAAACTACATTGGTTAATCATCTAATAGAAAAGGCTTTAAAAGAAAATAAATTAAAAGCCTTTGAACGGTTTACGTACAAAGCTAGAGAATACAGAAAAGGTCATTCCAGGTGGGATTTTCATGGATCTGAAGGAGACCTACACCACTTAATTGAAGTTAAAAGTGTCTCTCTAGGTGTTAAGGGAGTAGGATATTTCCCTGACGCTATAACAAAGAGGGGAACCAAACATGTTCAAGAGCTGACATCGATCGTAGCGGAGGAAAAAGAGTGGCTAGGATCGATTTTATTTGTTTGTCAGCGTAATGACCTTCATTCTGTTCGTCCAGCTAAACACATTGACCCAACTTTTGCTATGGCCTTGCAAGAGGCTAAACAAAAAGGGGTTAACCTATTAGCTTATTCAACTTATATCACCACTGAGGGGATTTCATTGAAAGAAGAGATTCCAGTTTTAGTTAAGGAAGATTGAATTGGCAAATATATTGAATCTAATGATTCATCTATAGTAAGATAAGTATAGTTGTACATAAAGGAGTTGTCTTGATGATTCATAAGACTTGGTATGAAACAGAAACCATTAAAAGAGTGGAATGTGTGCATGCAGATGCTGAAAAATATGTGGTAGA
Organism: Pontibacillus chungwhensis BH030062; assembly: GCF_000770675.1. Classification (GTDB taxonomy): domain Bacteria; phylum Bacillota; class Bacilli; order Bacillales; family BH030062; genus Pontibacillus; species Pontibacillus chungwhensis. The sequence continues at coordinate 345,911 of NZ_AVBG01000001.1, read as the reverse complement.
TCGCGTACTAACCCCTGGTAAAATATACGATGTTAAAAACGAAACAGAAGAGTTTATTTTCATTGTAGACAACACAGGTCGTATGGGTGGATTTAAGAAGGATTATTTCAAAGAAGTATAATAATGTAAAAAGCGGATCTCTTTTTGGAGATCCGCTTTATTTTATGCGATAAATAATTTCAATAAGAACAAATTGGTGATTATTAAGACTTTTTAAGATTAATGAATATGTTCAAAACAAAAACTATAACACCAATAACCGTTATGATTGAACCGATTGCAGCACCAATACCAAAGCTTTCGTTTTCAAGTGATATTAATAAATATAATGAGACCATCATAATGGGTAAGCCAATGTTATGAAGCCAAAAATGAATTTTACCTGAGATTGACTGTTCTAATTGTGGAAATAGATGATACAAAATCCCAGCTAATGTTAATGATGTCCATCCCAATAAGTTCATATGAACATGTACTGGAGTAAAACTGTAATCATGTGTTATAGACATAATTAAACCAAGGATAACTGCAATAAAGAAGTAGATTGATGAAATTTTAATTAATTTAATAGCCATATAGCTCCTCCTTTCTGATGTGCTACTTTATGTCTATGTGAGCGAAGGTCTTGATATCCATTTACGTTTTAGGTTTTCAAAGTCGGGTAATGTAGTTGGGATCACTTTATTTATTAGGAGGATAACCATGATTATAGAAAATGTTCGTATTTACTCACCTGATCGTCTATACGACCCAGACAAAACATATTCTTTGTATATTGAAGATGGTGTTTTTACAAAAGTTCAAGAAGGATCTAGTGGAGAAATAGGGGCTGTTGATGGAGAAGGAAGAACAATTGCAGCAGGGTTTATTGATTCACATATGCATTTATTACGGTATGGACTGTTAAAGAAAGAGCTAGACCTAACCGAGGTTTCGTCATGGAAAGACATGAAACAAGAGGTGGAACAGCATTATACATCAATTGAGGATAAGAATTGGATATTTGGAAAAGGTTTCGATGATGCCCAATTTACAGATATTGATCATCTGCTTACATCAGAGGATTTAAATGAAATAGATGTAGATAAATATATGTACTTTATGCATCATGATCAACATGAGTGTGTTATAAGTTATAAGCTCTTAAAGAAACTAGAGAAGGAAGAAGATTTCTACAAACAACCTGAAGTTTTTAAAGAACGAGACCAAGAAGGGAATTTAACTGGAAGATTTAAAGATACAATGGTGCATTTTATTAATTATCACCTTTGGGAGAGGTCAATAGAAGATACCAAAAAAGCTTTGTGTGAAGCCATACCATATCTTCTTCAAAATGGTGTTACTTCTGTACATACAGATGACAGAAGCTTTGTTGGTTCTTACGATACCTTGTGGAAAGCATATGAACAAGTTGAAGCAAAGGGTGACTTACATATAGAGGCCTTTTTACATCATTATGTATATGATGAGAAAGATCTAGATGATTTCATACAAGATACGACTCTTCGCACAGGAGAAGGAACGAATCAAGTTAAGGTTGGATCGATTAAGATATTCTTAGACGGCACACAGCGCCTCCATACAGCTGCTATGAGGCAGCCATACCCTGATGCTCCGGAAACAACAGGTCAACTTATTTATCAACAAGAAGAATTAAATCGTATGATTCGAAAAGCTTCAGAGGCAGGGATGCAAGTAGCGGTGCATGCTCTGGGGGATCGAGCTGTAGAATCGGCCCTTATTGCTTTCGAACAAGAAGAGGCAAATACTCAACAATTGCGACATCGAATTATACATGCTCAAACGTTAGGAGAAGACCTTTTAGTACGTTTAAAAGAGGTTGGGGCTTATATTGAAACGCAGCCTACATTTCTAATGGGGGAATGGGACAAAAAAGATAAGTGGAGCCCAGAAGAGCTATTGCCTTATTGTGATGCTTTCAAGACGATGCTTTCTCATCAAATTCCGATCACACTTAGTTCCGATGCCCCAATAGGCTCAATTAACCCAATTGATTCAGTTTTTGCAGCAGTAAATCGTGTGGATGACAATCATAATCCTAAAGGGGGATGGATGCCACAGGAAAAGCTTACGATTGATGAGAGTTTTAAGGCTTTTTCTGAAACACCAGCACATTTGGAGTTCCAGGAACAACGAAAGGGACTGATAAAAGAAGGGTATCAAGCAGACTTTGTATTTTTAAATCAATTCCCTTCGGAAGTAGACCCTATTCAATTACGTACCCTTACAGTTGAAGAGACATGGACTAAGGGAGCTTGTGTATATACTCGTAAAGACAATTAATATGAAAAAGGACCAAAATCTTTTTAGATTTTGGTCCTTTTGTTTCACAATTATTTATTCATTACAAGCATGACCAATTAAATTAGAGTCTTTTCTAAGATTCAATAGGGTCTTTTTTTAATCCATCACCTGTTTGTGCGATGTGTTCTTCTCCCCAAGTGCATAGAGAGGTTAAAATCTTTTCTAAGCTCCATCCATATTCAGTCAAAGAGTATTCTACTTTAGGTGGAACTTGATTATAGACTCTTCTTTCAATGATGCCATCATCTTCAAGCTCTCTTAATTGTTGGGTTAGCATTTTTTGGGTGATTTCAGGAATTAGTCTTTTTAACTCACCTGTTCGTTTTGTGCCATTATCAATAAGATGACAAAGGATCACTACCTTCCATTTCCCACCAATGACATCTAATGTTGCTTCTACCGGAATATTATATTGTTTCACGGGAATCCTCCTAACAGCAGGAAAACTTGCTACTACCATAAAATTATAGCGCTATTAGTAGTTTTTTGCCAAGCAATGTGCAATATGTACAAATCTTAAGCTGATATTTTGAAAAATAACCCCCCTTCTATCATACTTCTATATGTTACATAATCTTTACTTAACTAGGTAAATTAGAGAGGATATTATTATGAATTGGCAAAGTCATTATGGTTTTAGTCGTATGATTAAACCGAATCATTTAACGATTGGTCTTAACATGCCAATTGAAAATCACGGAAAAGAGAAGCCAACTTTAGATCACCAGGTTGAAAGAGTTCAACTTGCAGAAAAGCTGGGGTTTAGTTCGATATGGTTCCAGGATGTATTACTAGAAGACCCTACCTTTGACGACCCAGCTACAGGTCAAATATTAGATAGCTTCATTTATCTTACTTATATGGGTGCTCATACTAAGCGAATCAATTTGGGGACAGCAGCTTCGGTATTGGCGTTACGACATCCAGCTCGATTCGCTAAAGAAATAGCTAGTATCGAGAATTTAATACCTGAACGATTAATGATTGGACTTTCTTCTGGAGATCGTCGCAGGGATTTCGAAGCGATGAACGTTCCTATCATGGAAAGAGGGCGTTTGTTTAGAGAAGCTTTTGATTATGTACAGCATTTGTTGTATACGGATTATTCAAATACTGAAACACCCCTTGGTAAAATGGAGAACGTTACACTTGTACCAAAGCCAACGAGTAAAATACCTATGTTTATGACTGGATACGCACAGCAGACTTTAGAATATGTAGCCAAACATGGTGATGGTTGGATGTTTTATCCTCAATCGGTTGATGCACAAAAGGGGCTTATAGATGAATACAGACAAAAGGTTGCGAGTTTTGAAGCAGAAACATTTAAGCCTTTCTTCCAACCTGTTGTCTTCGATCTTGCTGAGGACAAAGATCAACAGCCTGAAAAAATCGCTCTAGGATATCGAGTGGGGAGTCGAGCGCTTGTAAAATGGTTAAAGGAATATGAAGCGATCGGAGTGAACCATGTTCTCCTTTCTCTAGAAGACAGCACTAGGCCAGCAGAAGAAGTTATGAAGGAACTTGGCGAAGAGGTTATCCCTTATTTTCCACCTCATCACGATCATAAGTAATTGCATCATTTATTAAGATTAGTTAAGCAGGATTGCATTAAAGAAAGACCGCTAAGAGAATTTCTTAGCGGTCTTTTAGATGTTAACGTGTGATCTGTGCTTCTCTCTTTTTAAAATCAACATCTTTATAATACGTATTCTTTACAAGTACATTCGGACCTAAACAAGCTGCAGCAGGGCAGTGGCAGTTTAAGCTTTGCGCTAATGCACTTTCCTTATAGCGTTTATAGGCTAATGGGAGAGAGGTGTTTTGAATATTCCCAAGTGGTGGTTCATCTGCAAAGTCTGTTACTATTATTTCGCCGCTAAAAATATTGATATTTAATCGAGAACGTCCATCCGGGTCATTTCGAACCGTTACATTTTTCTCATTAAATAAGCGCTTTTGTAATTCTAAATCTTCTTTTGAAGTACTGCACGGGTAAAATGGAAGGGTTCCAAATAACATCCACATGTCCTCTGATCGGTGGTTTAATAATCGGTTAATCCCATTTCGCATTTCATCTAAAGACAAAGTTTCAAGTCCACTTGCGAAATCAACTGGGTACATAGGATGAACTTCATGCCTCGCACAGCCCATTTCAATAATGTGGTCATGAATTTGTTCTAAGTATGGATACGTCCGTTTGTTCAGCATGGTTTCAGCGGATACCATAACACCTTCAGCCGATAGTTTTTGAGAGTTTTCAACCATGCGATCGAAATAACCTTTTCTAATTTCCTCAGATGGTTTCTTGTCCATTCTGGCAAACCCAGTCGTAACAAACTCTTCTACAGTACCCCAATTATGAGATATATGTAAAACGTCAAGATAAGGGATAATAGGCTTATACCGCTCATAGGGCAGCGTTAAATTAGAATTAATTTGCGTTCTGGCACCACGTTCATGTGCATATTTCAGAAGCGGAACTACATATTGTTCCACAGACTTTTTACTTAACACAGGTTCTCCACCTGTAATACTAAGCGCTCGTAGATGAGGAATCTCATCTAAACGTTTTTTTAATAAGTCAAACGGTAGTGCATCAGGATCTTTATTTTGAAGCGTGTATCCCACTGCGCAGTGGTCACATCGCATATTACAAAGATGTGTCGTTGTAAATTCGACGTTTGAGAGAACCATTTCTCCATGTTCTGTTACATCCATATACGCTTCCCATGGATCATTATGGGGAGTAATGGGTTTGAGCTTCATGTCTTCCATATATGAAACTCCCTTTCTTTTTAAAATTAAACACACTATTCACTAGTTTATCACTTAAGAATCATAAAAAGAACCATAATCATCTTCATTGTTTGACCTTTCTGTTAGAAAGAAGATATTTTTTGTTACGACCTAGGTCAGTCATCATTACACCTTAAAAATGTCTTGTTTAAAAGAACTAGAGACAAACGATGTGCTGTTATGAGTTATGAAGGGAATACATTATTGCACAAAAGGGTAATGTGATTAAGTAAATGATTAAAAGAGGAGGACAACATGTGTCACATTTAAAAGGAAAAACAGCAGTTATTACCGGTGCTAGTAGTGGTATTGGTGAATCAATAGCTCAACATTTCGCAGCTGAAGGGACCAACGTAGTACTAGCAGCAAGACGCGAAGAGCGTTTACACAAGCTAGCTGATTCATTGAAAACAGAACATAACATTCAGGTGAAAGTGGTTCAAACAGACGTGACGAAGCAAGAGGACATGGAACGACTTGTGAAAGAGACTAAAGAAGAGTTTAAATCTGTAGATTACTTCATTAATAATGCAGGTGTTATGCTTCTCTCATTCTTAAAAAATGATAAAGTTGATGAATGGGAGAAAATGATTGATGTAAATATTAAAGGTGTCCTTTTCGGCATCCATGCCACACTACCAACAATGTTGGAACAAGAGAGTGGTCATATCATTAATGTATCTTCTGTAGCAGGTCACGAAGTGTTTCCGTCTAGTACGGTTTATAGTGCGACGAAATACGCTGTTAAAGCCCTCTCACAAGGGATGGAAAAAGAACTTTCTAAAACAGGCGTGCGGGTAACGAACATATCCCCGGGAGCTGTATCAACAGAACTTCCTGAACATATAACAGACGAAGAAGTGCTTGAGATGTTCTCAGATCGAAAAGGTCGTATCACTCTAGAAGCTGAAGATATAGCACGTTCTGTAGTATACGCAGTCTCACAGCCAAGCTATGTGAATGTAAACGAAGTTATTGTTCGTCCAATGCAAAAAGAAAGTAAATAAGAAAAGTAAATGCTGTCCTCTTGGTGAGGACAGCATTTATATTAGCGAATTTCAAAAGTTTGGAATTTATTTGTTGGCTCTAATTCTTCAATTGTAATATCCGATACTTTCGCATATGGGCTTGGCCCGTGTTTAATGGCTTCAGAGTAAGATTGAATGCGATCATTTTCACCCTGCGCTTCAATTTCTACGGTCCCATCTGATTTATTTTTTACCCAGCCAACTACGTTACATTCTTGTGCTTTTTGTTGGGCAGAGAACCGAAACCCAACTCCTTGAACACGACCACTTACAATCATATGAATACGTTTCATCTTATCACCTCACGTCTAGTTAGATACGTAGACCCATTACCGTTTATGAGGTGAATTAAACTAGGAAGGCGCATTACATGTATTCGTCAGAAGGGTAGTCTCCATATATTTCGTCATAAGCTGCCTGTGCAGCTTCCTCAGTAGAGAAGAGGGCATCATTTTCTTCAATGAGGTGGTAGGTCTCATGAAGGAAGAGTGCACTCTGCTCAGGGTTATGGGGATGAGGTACAATTTCCGCTTGTTTTATATTCATTACTGTAGGTGTGTGAGGGTTTCGGTAGAGCACAAATACCTCATCTCCAGACTTAATCTCCTTAGGATCAATCATATCCATATCTATCCCACCTTTATCATAGTTATCCTTAGTTTATATAAACGATAAAGAACTAATCATATTTCATCTTGCTAATATTTGTCACTTTTGTTTACATAATAATATTATCGTACATTCCGTGTTAATGTTTGTTTATATTTTAAAAAGTAGGGGAGGATATACATGTTTCTAATCTTACATAGGTCAGAGTGAGGTGCATTATGGGAGAAGTAAAAGTATGTACATTTAAAGCCAGAGATCATGCGCATCTACAATATTATTTTTATAGCGAAGGTGCTGCCAAAAGCAAGCCTACCATTATATTTATTCATGGAATTACTGCTGAATTGCACCATATCAGACAGTTCGCTTCTAAAGCAAAAAAGGAAGCAAACGTGATTATCCCAATATTAAGGGGATATCACCCTGCACTTATTAGAGGTGATTTACAATACAAGGGTCAATACGATGATGACTTAGAGGACTTATGTTTGTATTTACAGTCAATAGACCTTCAAAACGTTTATTGGTGTGGCCATTCTATGGGGTGTGGGAACTTATTGAGAGTGCTCAAAAAAGAGACGGTTTCAAAATTAAGTAAAGGTTTCATTTTTCTTTCTCCATTTTTTCATCCTAGATTGCCAGTCTACAACTTCCAAAATTCCTCTAATAAAGAACTTAATAATATTTATGAAGTAAAATTATTTAAATCGATATTACTGTACACACTTCACCAATTTAAGGTACAAATTTTTAATAAAAGTAAAGTCTTAAAGGTTCCAGATGATTTCCACGAAAATAATCTGCTACACTTAAGCTTTCGTTTATTGATTTCACGTATTCCTGAGGTGAAAATGTTAAATACATTGTATAGATCACAAATTCCTTTATTTATGATGATTGGAGATGAAGATGAAGTAACGAATGCTACAAAACTTGCTGAATGGTGGAAAGGGCGGACGGACCATCCATATAAATTGCAAAAAGGGCACAATCACAATTCTATAATATCTGAAGAGTCGAACGTTTATGAAGTATTAAATTGGATTAAAACGGCATTTGAAAAACAAACTAAAATCATAAGTAAACCATAAATACATTATGTAAACAAATATGATGTTATATTTTGATTAGAACTTAGTAGCAACTCCGAATAGTATAAAAATCAATTAAACATCGTAAAAAAGGGAACAACCTATTCAAATTAATGTATCTCATTGAATTAAGTTGGGACTAGGGTGTTCTGCTTTCGAAAAAAAGTAGCGTAGAAAAGCAACCATAACATATAAAAAGACGAATCTCTTAAGTGCTAAATCCCTGGATGATTGTAAAACCTACTAACAAGCCCTCTGTCTTAAAATATAAGGCAGCGGGCTTGTTTTTGTATAAGAACAAAAAAGATTCTAATGCTGTCTTCAATACCATACGATCTGCGCGAAGCAAGAGGAATCGCAAAGTCTAGTTCTAGCTTAAACTTAGTAGTAACTCCGAGCAGAAAACAATTAAATCAAAAAAACATTATAAATTTCAACTAAATAGATAGCAATAGAGCTGACTTTTTTACTCTATATGATAATGAAGATTTGACTGGTTTTATTTAAATATAAAAAGTAACTAGAAGGTAATTGTAAACGTTATCACATTCGTATATAATGTAGGAAATTTCTGTGAATAGGGGTGGTGTAGTGGAAACAAACTCAATTTGGGTTCCTGAAGGTGAAAAATCCTTCCGTGAAGAGCATATTGGCAAAACGGCTCTCCTTCCTAGTCACCGCATAGATTTAAGGAACTTTACAGAAAGGGAATATAATAAGTTCGTTAAGATGGATCGTGTGAAAGATTGGTCTTCTCTAAGTTGGAAAGATGTAGGGAAACCGTTAGAAGTCAAGAAATATTCAAACGATCGAAAGCAATACGAAGAATCTTACGGAGAAGATATGAAACCTTTCACATCCTGGCAATATTTCAATAAGGCGTTTCATGAATGGTTTGTAAAAGATGTACCGAACGAATTGAAAGAACAAAAAAGTCAATTCTTAAAAAGCTTAAAGACATTTAACCCTCAACAAATCAAGAGTGCCTTAGGAGATGTGGCAAAAATACAGCTTTGGAATTATGCTCATCGCATTCAGGATGGGGTTTGGGATCCCAGGGGGAAAAGAGCATTGTTTGAAGGTTTAGATATAACAAACCCTCGAATACTTTTCCTCGGAGCTGCAGAAGGATACGAAGGTATGCAGTTAGGTGCAATGTATCCTGGAGCTCATATTACAATGGTTGACTATGATGAGTACTGTAGGAGCACTCGTTTTGAAGAGTTTCCCGATACGTACCCATTTTTAGGAGAGAACCCATCTACTGGACAACAGAAAGTCTATTACAAAGGTGATTTCATCATCGATTATATTATAAATGACATAAGAAACCTTCCATTTGGTAAAGAATTTGATATAGTCTTATCTGTAGGGTTATTGGAACATTTCCCTGATGACTATAAGCCTGAGGTTATGGACTGGCACCGAAAGTTTTTAAAACCGGGTGGCTATGCTATTTTAACAACACCGAGAAATCAATTACGCTCAAGGCTCTATTATAATGTAATGGCCGATGTAATGAACCATACGTATCGAGAACTAATGACTTTGGAGCAAATGGGGTTATATGTATATGAGAATGGATTTGACATCAAGCAGCATGGCTTTATTAAAGTGCACAATGGGATAGTAGCCCAATCAAGATAAAGAAAATCCACCTTTCATGAGGTGGATTTTCTTTTTAGGTTAGATCTTTAGGTAAAATCCATTAAAGGAGGACCGAGTAAGAAGGGTGATAAGTCATGGGAGATTAACTTTACCACATAAATTTCAAGTGAATTTGGTTAAAAGGGGGTGTTAACATATCAATACAAAGAACAAAAACCTATTTATACTTAGTAGCAACTCCGAACAGAAAAAATAAACAAAATAAAAACCAGCTCAAGAAAAGAGCCAGTTTCATTCATTCACAGGATAGTCCATTAAGTCAATTTCTTCACCAACTCGCATAGCAAGTGCCTCATTACGTTCTCTTGCTACTGGTTTAGCGCGGGATTTCTCAGAAACCTTGATGGTACCATTATCCAATAGTTGCTTAATCTCAATAAAAAATGTAGGTGGAGTATCGCTATTTAATGTACCACTTAAAATTCTTAAGTTGTTATTAGCACCTCTAGTGACTTCAGAATCTTCCCATAATATAGCTCCGTCGTACATATCCTCATTATAAAGCTCTGCAAAATTCATTGCTTCAATAATTGCTTCTACAGAAGTGTGATATGCATTAGGACTACCGATATAAGTTTTCAGTTGTCCGTCGTATACAAGAGGGCGATAAATAATTGATGTGTCATGTGAAGACATATATTTCATCCTTTAACATGTTGTTAAGGATAGTATGTACGACTCTTAAAAAACTATACTTACTCTAAAGGATTAAATTGACAGACTAAGAGGGGGAGCTTACGATAATCATAAGTCACTAAAATACAGCTTTTTCATTAGAAAGGGGGATTTAGATGATTCACGTTGAAAATGTTACAAAATCTTTCTCTAATGGCAAGGGGATATTCAATGTTTCTTTTAGGGTAGAAGAAGGAGATATATTTGGTTTTCTTGGACCTAATGGGGCTGGAAAATCAACTACCATACGTCAGCTAATGGGCTTTATGAAGCCGAATGAAGGGAATTTATCTATTTCAAAATATAACTGCTGGGAAGACGCGCCTACCATCCAGAAATTTGTAGGCTATCTTCCAGGTGAAATTGCTCTTATTGAAAAGATGAAAGGAACTGAATTTCTTAACTTACTTGAAGATATGAGATCGTTGCGTGGTACCTCAAGAAAAGACGCTTTAATTGATCGTTTTCAATTTGACCCTTCTATACAAATACGTAAGATGTCTAAAGGGATGAAGCAAAAAGTGGGTATTGTAGCTGCCTTTATGCACGATCCATCCATTTACATATTAGATGAGCCTACATCAGGACTTGACCCCTTTATGCAAAGGGAGTTTCTTAATTTGTTAGGCGAAGAACGAGGGAGGGGGAAAACCATTTTAATGAGTTCCCACTATTTCCCTGAGGTGGAGCGTACGTGTAATAGAGCTTCTATTATTAAGGAAGGTAGAATCGTTAGGACAGATTCTATGACAGATCTTCGTTCCTTACAAACAAAAAAAGTAGAAGTCACATTTGAAGATGAGGTAGAGGCTTGTTCCTACGCAGATCAGTTTCCTGATCAAGTGGAAAGTAGATCCTACAACCGGGTTATAGTTCCTATAAAAGGAAGCTATGATGCTTTTGTTACTTCCCTACAAAATCACTCAGTTACAAATATGGAAATGGAGTCTCAAACACTTGAAGAGGTCTTTATGGATATCTATAATCATAAAAACGCGCCTTCTGATCAAGAGGAGGAGTTATAATGAGCCTTTATAAACGTATGATACAACTACATGCTATGAGTATTGTTGGATTTACTGCTGTCTCTGTACTATATATGACCCTCATTATTTGGATTTTCCCAACGTTTGCAGATAAGATGGATGTTATGAATGAGCTAATATCAGGTATGCCCGCTGGATTTATTCAAGCCTTCGGTTTAGAAGCTGGTATGGGGAGTCTTGGAGAGTTTTTATCAAGCAAGTATTACGATATGATCTTTATCATTATTTTATCAATCTACAGTATTATGATTACGAATCAACTCATCTCCCAATTTATAGATCGGGGATCAATGGCCTATTTACTGGCGACACCCTATTCAAGAATCAAGATTGCACTCTTACACTTCTCGGTATTTCTCACAGGATTACTCACTATTATGGTTGTAACGACAGCTATAGGGATATGGGCTCAAACGGTGATCGTTACAAGCGATAATCAAATGGATGTCCAAGCGTTTTTAGAAGTGAATGTAATGGGGACACTTTTATTTTTTGCTCTTGGGAGTTTGAATTTCCTCTTATCTTGTTTATTGAACGATGAGAAGAAAGCTTTAGGTGCTGCTTCCTTGGTGGTTTTTCTCATGTACGGGTTTGATATTATAGCAAAATTAACAGAGAAGTTAAGTTGGTTGGAGTATGCTACATTATTCTCTTTCTTTCAAGCAAGTGATATTTTAAGAAGTGGATCGGCCCCTGTTTATTCCTATTTTTGGCTTATAGTGATTGGAATAGCAGCCTTAAGTATGTCTTTGTGGATATTTAAGAAAAGAGATTTACCTTTATAAAAATAAAATGAAAGCGCCTGGCATTTAGCTGGGCGCTTTTTTAGCTCTTTAGTACATGAAGAAACTATTTCATAAACTGACCTCCGATTTTTACAGCAGCATGGTCCTGGAATTTTCGCTTACGACGGAGGTAATTATCTGTTGTAGAGGACGATTCATGATCTAGCAAGTCTTGTATCGCTTTTAAATCTGCTCCTTTAGACAGGTAATAAGAAGCCGTGTAATGTCTACACGTATGCGGAGTAATCTTAAATTTAATAGGATTAGAGGTTTTCGCATAACGTTCCTGGCGATCTAAGCGTTGCTGGATAAATGGAAAGATAGTATGCAAGTTTTCTATTTGTTTAGTGAATTCATTACTTAAATACTTAAAATTATAATGTTCTCCGTTAGGCTTAGGGAAAAGAGGGGTCTCATCTCCGTCTAAGTTTCCTGAAAAGCCTCGCCTCATTCTAAATTCACTAATCACTTCTAGTACTTCTTCAAATAAAGGGACTTCTCGCAACTTACTTCGTTTTCCAATAACAGAGACAAAATAAAGCCCAACATCTGGTTGATAAAAGACTTCAGACCATTTAGCTTCTGCAAATTCCTGAATACGAAGGCCGGTTGAAACCAATGTATACAACATTGTATACATATAATAGTCATGCTCTTTGAAGTATTTAAGGAGCTCTTCAACTTCTTCTTCATAAAAGTCTCGATTGACGAGTTGTTCTTTTTTTACAGAGATTCGTTTCATACTTTTCGTAAGATCATAGTTTACGATATCACGATTATGTAAATAAGAGAGGAACTGACTAACAACGGTACTTTTGCGACGTAAGGTAGTGGGACGGTATGAGCAGCTTTCTAAATACAGCTGATAGCGCCCTAAGTCTTCGTGATGAATGGTTTGGATTGTATGGCCATCTGCTTGTATGTATCCGATAAACTGACGAACATCACGAAAATACTCTCTTAGGGTAGAAGTTTTACGACGTGACCCAAGTGTAGGGTCATCGTGGAGAAACAGATAAAGAAGTAACTCATCCGGAACTTGTTCCCAGGGAATATCCCTAAAACCAACTTGCATGATCTTATGGTACAAATCAGGGGAACTCCAATCAATTTGTTGTTGGGTAATGTGATGAATGGTTTGTAATGTTGTTTGATTATTCATAATGTTCTCCCTTCATTTAATAAGTGACAAAACCAAAACTTTCTATCTATACTATAACATAGCATTTTTCATTAAACCTAGAAAAATTGTTTATTATTCTATATTCAATTACAAATATATAAACTATAATAGAATATATTAATATTATTTATATTTGTCAGAGGGGGAGCGAAAATGTACTTGTCGATCCAACAAGTATCCAAGAAATTACATAAATCAGAAAGACAAATTCGGTACATGATTAAACAAGAACAAATTATGCCTGTTAATCCAGATACGTACAGAAGGGATGGCGGGTATCGGTTTAAGGAAGAAGAGATTGACTATATCAAACAAACCTATGAACCAGGTGGGTTAACTGTAAAGGGTGCAGCCAAACGAGCCGGAATTTCTCCTCAATACTTAATGCAATTTGTGAGGAAGGGAGAAGTTGAAAGTTTTACAAAGATTATCGGTAAACAAAAACGGCGCTTCTTTGAATTGGAAGAAATTGATCGATTTAAAGATCGATTACAGGAGCGAACTGTGTCGAATCGAGAAGGGGATTATGGGTCACGGGTGCAACTAATTTCGCGAGAAGTCCGTATTTTTGATAAAGTCCGTGTAAACGGCGTCATGACGCGGGTTGTGAGCACATCGCCGCTAAGAACATTAATGAGCAACGGCAAGGAAATCCATATTCGTGAAAATATTGAAGGAAAAGGAAAATGGCCAGAGCGAGAGTATATTAAGCAAAAAGGATTTGCGGAATTCTCCATACCTATACCTCGTAATATGGACCATCCTGTATATGATCTGATATACAAGATGATTTTCCAGTTAGGTAGAAAAAATATACAAATCTATGAAACAGATCTTGGGGACTTTTATGTTCGATGCAGGTTAGGTCGATTAACGATCACAGAGGAGGAACACCAATTATTGCTTCGGTATATTGAAAAGGGAGAAATTCACTATGATTCTAAGGCTTTAATAGCTCAACTTATGTCCGGTTTTACCACAACGTCACTTGATATATCCACTAAAATACTGGATCGGTATTATAAGGAAGCAGAAGAGCTAGGTCTCCCTGTGGAAGAGTTGCTCCTAAAAGCGTTACGTCGTTATTTGTAATCTGGGAGGATTTCACTCTGCCGAAGTCTAATTAGATACAAGGCGGCAGAAGGAGGAATTGTATGAATTGGAATCAATTATCTAGTCAATGGAAAAGGTGTTTTGAGTTAGCTTGGGAATCCTATCAACTAGGGTCTAAACCAATCGCTGCACTAGTTACAAATGAAGAAGGGAAGATCGTTGCAGAAGGAAAATGCGCGGTTCATTGTAATCTCCCTGATGAAAGAATAAGATGTAATGAAATCGCACATGCGGAGGTTAATGCGCTATTAAATATCGACAATCGCGTACATACATACCGAGCTCCTTATACCCTTTACTCGACGTTAGAGCCATGTCCGCTTTGCATGGGGGCATTATATATGTCTGGCATTAAAAACTTAAAGTATGCGGCCAAAGATGAATATGGCGGAAGTATCGATTTACTAGGATCGACAACTTATATGAGTCGAAAGAAGATAAATGCAGAGGGTCCATTTGTTAGTATTGAAGAAGTCTCCATTGTATTAAACGTCGCCTTTGACATCGAATACGATCCTACGAAACGGTTTGTTATAGAAGAGATGAAGAAGGTTTATCCTGAAGCTCTAGAAGTGGGGAGGGAATTTGCGGTTCACAGGACACTTCAACAAAACAAGCACCTCCCGATTGAAAAAATTTACACATTAATACAAAAAGCACTAATCAAACATCTAAAAAGTTTACACAGCTAAGTGAGTGAATGTTACCAGGTATACTTATAAAATTAAGTATACCTGGTTTTTCGTGATTAAGAAGAGAAGAGATGTTAAAATCATGGTAACCGCTGTCAACTGACGGATAATTTCAATACAATAAATAATGATCTGTTTATAAAGGAGTTACCAGTATCATGACAACTGACCAGTATCAAGATTCGTTACACCCATTAGCTAGTTTATACAAACAATTTACTATGTATGATGCGCATGAATCAGCCAAAAAAGCGCTGGATTTATTGGAGAAGCAACAAAACCAGGAACTTGTGATTGGCTTTGCGGGACATTTTTCAGCCGGAAAATCGACGATGATCAATACGCTTCTTAAAGAAGAACTTTTACCATCCAGCCCTATTCCAACGAGTGCTAATCTTGTGAAAATTAAAAAGGGGGAGGGGTATGCTCGTGTTTATTTCAGCGAGGATGACCCAATTGAATACCCTGAACCTTATAATATTGACCGCATACAACAATTCTGCAAAGATGGCGATGCCATTAAAGAACTTGAACTCACAAAAAAGGATACTCACTTAGTTGAAAACGTAACCATTCTTGACACACCAGGCATTGATTCATCAAATGATGCGGACAGAATCATGACAGAGTCAGCTCTTCACATAGTGGACGTATTGTTCTATGTGATGGATTATAATCACGTTCAATCTGAAGTGAATTTAGCCTTCTTGTCAGAAATGCAGAAAAAAGATAAACCACTTTATATTATAGTGAACCAGATTGATAAGCACGATGAATCTGAGTTACCTTTTTCTTCTTTTAAGCAAAGTGTTTACGACGCACTGAACAATTGGAGTATTGAGACAAAAGGGATTTACTTCACCACGCTGACAGATCCTGAACTACAACACAATCAATTCCAGCAAATGAAGTCAACACTTGAACAATTGATTGATCAGAAAAATTTTATTATAAAAGAAACCATCACGAACTCGAGTAAAACACTCATAACAGATTACATCACTCAACTGAAAGAAGATAACAAAGACGTACAAGAAGATCTTGAAAAGAAATTAGCTTCTTTTCAAAAGGACGAAGGGGAGCCTTCATCCCAACAGCAAATGATCGAAACGAAAGCTATACCAGAGAATGCCGAAGATGATTTGAGGCAGCGCGTGGACCATTCCCTCCGAAATGCCACCCTTATGCCTTATGAAGTTAGAGAAAAAGCTCGTTCATTTATTGAGTCTCAACAATCTAATTTTAAAGTAGGTTTTTTCTTTACGAAATCGAAAACAGAAGAAGCTCGGAAAGAAAGGTTGGATTCATTTTATGAAGCTATATCCGAACAGGCTAAAGCGAAGCTAGAATGGCCGGTAAGGAAAGCTCTTGTTGAAACAGCGAAATCATACCATGTTTTTGATGAAACTACTCTGCAAAAATTTGAGAATTTCACCATCACTTTTGCTCCTGATTTACTTAAAGACACGATCCAAAAAGGCGCTGGATCTGGTGGGGATTATGTACTTCAGTATTCTGAAGATGTTTCACGAGAGATCAAGCGTTTGGTGAAAGACGAGGCACTTAAATCTTGGGGGGAAGCTTCTCATTTTCTTGAAAGTGAGAAAGAAGATAAATTAGAACAGCTTAAAGCTAAGCAAGAATCCGAGAATCAATACTTATCTTATAAACAAAAGCTCGAATCCCTTCATAAAGATTTGACTGAGAGAAAAGAATCTCTCATCAATATCAGAAGTGGAGATCTTGATATTGACGGGGCACTTGATGATGCTACCTCAACATTATTCGCAAGAGAACAGCGAGTACGTAGAAATGCGGAGCTAGATGTGAAAGTACCTCAATCAAATGATAAGCCTCAACCCAGGAACGAAAAGAACTTAAAACCTCAAAAGAAGAAAGAGGTTACAATAGAAGAAGCGATCGAACGATTAGATGAGACGCATTCTGCACTAGAACCCTTACAAGGGTTCGGTTCGTTACAACAAGACTTGCTAGAGAAAAAGAGTCGGCTTCAATCCAGGCATTACACAATCGCTTTATTCGGAGCATTCTCAGCAGGTAAATCGTCGTTTGCAAATGCTCTGTTAGGTGAAGCTGTCTTACCTGTGTCACCTAATCCTACAACCGCAACCATTAATAAAATTTTACCCGCTTCTGATGAATACCCTCACGGTAGTGTTCGTGTGAAAGTAAAACAATCAGAAGATTTGAAAGCAGACCTTGCTTACGCGACAGATCACTACAGTGAAAATTTCGAGAATATTGATCAATTAGTAGAATGGATTAAAGAAGATAATACGCGTATATCAACCATCACACCGGACCAAAAAAGATGGTCCTTTCTTCAAGCTGTCACAAATGGATACTCCTATATTAGAAAGCACTTAGGAGGAACGCTTGAAGTTGGATTAGAAGAATTCAAGGAGTTTGTGTCTAATGAAGAGCGTTCTTGCTTTATTGAGTGGATGGAATTGTACTATGATTGCGCCCTTACCAGAGAAGGGATTACCCTTGTAGACACACCTGGTGCTGATTCGGTTAATGCGCGTCATACGGAGACCTCTTTTGAATACATTAAAGAGGCAGATGCAATCCTATTTGTCACTTATTATAACCATGCTTTCTCTGGGGCTGATCGGGATTTCCTTCTGCAACTCGGCCGAGTAAAGGACGCATTTAGTATGGATAAAATGTTCTTTGTCGTAAACGCATCAGATCTCGCCAAAACAAAAGAAGAACTCGATCTTGTTACAAACTACGTTGAAGATCAATTACTCCAATATGGAATTCGTTCGCCTCGATTATTTCCTGTATCAAGCAAAATGGCTTTAGAAGAGCGTGCTGGGAAATCAGAGATCACTTCCGTTACTGGTACTTCAGGGATTATGGAATTTGAACAGTCTTTCCATAGTTTTATACAACAAGAGCTCGTGCAACTCCTTATTCACGCTGCTTTTCATGATCTAGAACGAGCAAAGAATACAATAGAACACTATATTCATTCTGCTTCTCTAGATCAAAAGCAGAAGGAGAAAAAGAAAATAGAATATCAAACAGAGAAAAACGAGATCGTCTCTCGCATCGAAAGTTCAGATAAAGCGCGCTATGAGCAGGCGATCGAAAATAAAGTGACGAAACAAACCTATTATGTTCAAGAACGTTTATCGTTAGCTTTTTCTGATTTATTTAAGCAATCGTTTAATCCAGCTGTAATAAAGGGGAATGGGAAAGAAGCAAAAGAAGCTCTTCAGAAAAGTTTTAATCACTTAAAAGAGATGATTGAGCATGAGTTGCTTCAAGAACTAAGAGCTGTAACGATTCGTATAGAAACGTTTACAAATGAAACGGCTAAAGAATGGAAGCAAGATCTTGAGGAGAAATGTAGTAGGGAAGTAGCTCCCATATCACTTCCGTATTACGAAGATAAGAAAATTCTTACACCAGAGATCCAACCACATCTATCCATTTCTATAAAAGATAAGGCTATTGAGCAGGCTTTGGGTCTGTTTAAAAATACAAAAGCATTTTTTGAACATAATGAGAAGGAAAAGATGAAAGAAGCGTTGCTAGAAGGTTTACTTCCACAAGTGGAATCGGTAATAAAAGCTAATGATGATTTGCTCATCCGTTATTACCTTGCAGAGTGGAACAAAGTCACTGAAGAGTACCAGGATAAGTCGAAGCGAAGCGTTGAAGAATATTACAATGGATTATTAGGTTCCCTTGAAGAACGCGTTGATTTGGATGCACTAAAAAACACCAAGCAACAAATCGAACACTCAATTCGTTAAGTTAGTGAAGAACTAATTTTATTAACAGGTGAACTTTAAATATGAAAATTGTCCAATAAAAAAGCAGCCATAACATGGCTGCTTTTTGCATTATACTTTCTTTTCGATATCAGCATCTTTTTTCAGCTTGTCAATTAGCTGTTTTTCTTGCTTTTGTTTCTCTTGTTGTTGAATTCTTTGTTTAAGTTGATCTTTTACTTCTTTTAGCTCCGGAATTTCTTGTTCGCTTCCTTCACTACTTTTAGCTAATTGATCATATTGCTTTTGAATCTCTTCATCTGTTACTTTCACTTCTTCTGTGTTTTCAGAAATAAACTTGTCAATCAGGATTTGAGTACGAAGTTGATCTTTTACTTCATCTTTAGAAATTTCTTCTTTTTCTAAGAGCTTGTTAAACTGTTCTTCGCCACCATTTCGCTCAATGATGCTATCTAAATCTTTCTGTACTTCTTCATCAGATACGCTGATATCAGAAGATTCCGCTTCTTGTTTAACAAGTTCTAGGTTAATAAGTTGAGTCAGTGTCGAATCTTTTATTTGTGTAAGCTGTTCATCTTTAAGTTCCATTCCTTGTTGCTTATACATCTGCTTTTGTTGCTCAATCGAATCGTTTAAGCGAGACATAGGGATCTCTTCACCATTTACTACAGCGGCTACGTCTCCTTCAGATTCTTTGTCATTGTTTTCTGAATTTTTTTCTTCTTTGTTTTCGCTATCCTTGCTTTCTTCTGTCGTTTCAGTATCTTTGGAGTCATTATCATTAGAGCCTTCTTCGCTACTTGAGCACCCTACGATTCCTACGGAAAGGACAAGGCCAAATAGCAATGTGGCCAGTTTTTTCTTGAATGTCAAAAGAACATCTCCCTTGCTGAAAATTCAATTCTGTTAGACTGTATCATACCACAAATGCTCTTGTAAAATACATCCTCTTATAATGAGGCTTGTTCAGTATGTAAATGCCAATTTTAAAGGCATGTTTAGGAACTATTTCACATAGTCATTAGTGAAGATTGCTATTTAAGGAGGAAAGAGCAATATGAATCCATACCATTATAATCAATATGAACAAAGCCTCATCCAAAATGCTTCTATGTACGATTTGCTCGCTAACTATTACAAGTATATAGACCCTAACAAACATATGATGTATTACATGAAGCATTATGAATGCATGCGACAACTAACGGGTATGTATCGTTCAAATGATCAACAGAACGCTCAGCAAGCAAATCATCAGAATATGTCTTATGTAAGGGTTTTTCATGCATCACCTAATGCCCCTAATGTGGATGTGTATGTTAATGGTCAGCAGCTACTTCAAAACGTGGCCTTTAAACAGGTCAGTCAGTACGTACCGGTTATGGCTGGAGATTATCGTATTAAAATTACTCCAACCGGAAACTCTGAGGCAGTTTTGACTAAAGATATTAGAGTAGAACCAGGTCAGGCTTATACAGTTGCCGCTGCTGGGAACGTTGAAGAACTAACGTTGGTCCCTTATGTTGATGATATGACACCTGCTCAAGGAAAAGCGAAAGCTCGATTTATCCATTTATCCCCGGATGCCCCGCGCGTAGACATTGCAGTTAAGGGAGGAGAAGTGCTATTTCCGAACGTAGGTTTTAAAGAGGCGACAAATTACTTGACTTTACCACCGACACAGGTTGAGTTAGAAGTAAGGCCAGCAGGATCAAAACAAGTTGTACTTACAGTTCCAGGAGTCATGTTAGAAGCTGATGGAATCTATAACGCTGTAGCAGTAGGATATGCTAATGGTGAGCCAACACTAGAAGCCATATTTATATAAACAACAGCCCTTCCCCACGGAAGGGCTGTTGTTTTTTGATATTAATAGAGTATAAGTGTAGAAAAAATTATGAAAATTTAATATACTTAGAGTTACGAAATAATGAGGAGGATATAACATGACCAAAACGTCTTATGATTTAACGTGGGATTTAGATGTGATCTTTGAAGGGGGCAGTGAGTCTGAAGCTTTCAATCAATATTTACATACATTAAACGAAAATTTACAAGAGTTAGGTGATAAGGTAAATCAATTCACCACACCTAAAAGCGCAGAAGAAGTCGAATCTCTTGCAACTATTATTCATCACTTGGAAACAGTTACGACACAAATTAGAGAAAGTGGTGCATTTATAAGTTGTTTATCTGCTCAAAATGTGGACGATAAAAAGGCCAGCCTATTAAGAGCTCAAGTAAGTCAGATGGGAGCTGTATTTTCTACAACAATGACACAACTTGATCAAAAGTTGGTTCAGGTTGAAGAATCTGTGTGGAATCAATTGCTCGATTCACCCGAATTATCCAATTTACAATATGTGTTGAATGAAAAGAGAAAACGAGCTAACGAAAATTTACCCCTGGAGCAAGAGGCAATTATTAATGACTTAAGTATTGATGGCTATCATGCATGGGGCCAAATGTATAACACGATCGTTGGCAAAATGAGTGTAGAAGTAGAAGAAAATGGGGAATCTCATCATTTATCTGTAGGACAAGCTTCAAACAAATTAAGTTCTGCTGACCGAGATGTAAGACAAGCTGTTTTCCACAAGTTACAAAATGCATGGACTGAACAACAAGACCTATTTGGGGAAACGATTAATCACTTATCAGGCTTTCGTTTACAAACCTATAAGCATAGAGAGTGGGATCATGTCCTTAAGGAGCCACTTGAAATTAATCGAATGAGTGAGAAAACACTTGATACGATGTGGTCTTCGATCACCAAATATAAGGATACATTTGTAAAATACCTTGAGCGTAAAGCTCATTTACTTGGTATTGAAAAGCTGAATTGGTATGATGTCGGCGCGCCTATTACAAATGAGGAACAAACCGTTTCTTATGATGAAGGAGCAAAGTTTATTGTTGACCAGTTTAACCAATTCGGTCCCAAAATGGCTTCATTTGCAGAAATGGCATTTGAAAAGCGCTGGATTGAAGCTGAAGATCGCAGCGGCAAACGACCAGGAGGTTTTTGTACAAGCTTTCCTGACAGCAAACAAACGCGTATATTTATGACCTATTCAGGAACAGCATCAAATGTAGCCACACTAGCTCACGAACTAGGTCACGCATTCCACCAACATGTTATGGATGATGTTCACCCTTTAAATCAGCGTTATGCTATGAACGTGGCTGAAACTGCATCAACGTTTGCAGAAATGATTGTAGCAGATGCTGCTGTTAAGAAAGCTGAGACAGAACAAGAGCGTTTATCCCTTTTAGAGGATAAAGTAAACCGAAGTGTTGCCTTTTTCATGAATATCCATGCCCGCTTCTTATTTGAAACGAGATTTTATGAAGAACGTAAACAAGGTCAAGTTTCGGTCGAACGCCTTAATACACTAATGGAAGAGGCACAAAAAGAAGCGTACTGTGATGCTTTAGGAGAATATGATCCTCATATGTGGGCATCCAAACTCCATTTCCACATCACAGGTGTTCCATTCTATAACTTCCCGTACACATTTGGTTACTTGTTCAGCCTTGGAATATATGCAAAAGCATTAGAAGAGGGGAGCGATTTTGAAGAGAAGTATATCGCTTTATTGAAAGATACAGGAAGTATGAGAGTAGAAGACCTTGCAATGAAACATTTAAACGTTGATATTGAGCAACCAGAATTCTGGGAAGATGCAATTAAATTATGTGTGAAAGATGTTGAAGAATTCCTACAACTAAGTCAGTAAAATGGGGAGTGGGATTGGCTCTTATAGAAAGAGTTGATCCCACTTTAATATCAATACAAATGAAATCGTTTCACTTATTCGCTTGACTTATGTGTAAGAAGGGAGTATTATGAAATTAATAAAGAAAAACAACAGAATATAACTCGAACGCATAAAACACCATTAGAATCATAAGATAAGTAATGAGTTACGATTTGAAAGATACTCCGATTCACATATCAGAAAGAGTATTAATTCACATTAGTACTTTTTCTAATATGTGATTTTTTATTACTTCAATAAAAGTAACATATTAGAAATTAGTAATGGAGGTTTTCTCTAATGAAAACAGGTACAGTAAAATGGTTTAACGCAGAAAAAGGTTTTGGCTTCATCGAAGTACAAGGTGAAGACGATGTATTCGTACACTTCAGTGCGATCAACGAAGAAGGCTTCAAGTCTCTTGAAGAAGGCCAAAGCGTTGAATTTGAAGTAACAGAAGGTAACCGTGGACCACAAGCGGCTAACGTAACTAAATTATAAGAATTAAAAAGCTACCTCCAAAGGTAGCTTTTTATATATACTTTCTCTAAGTTTCAGTTCTCTAAAAGATGAAGGTATGAGAGAAGCAAACGTAATCGTTTGTTTTTCTAATATAAGTCTTTTCCAAGGAGGCGTTCAGTACATGGCATTTGGTAAGAAGAAACAAGAAGAGATCAAGAAACAGGACCTTAAAATTTGGGAATGCTCCTCTGAAGATTGTAATGCATGGATGCGGGATAACTTCAAATCCGAAGAAACCCCTACATGCCCAATTTGCAAAAGCAAAATGGTGACATCTGTAAAAGAGCTACAAGTAGTAGAAAATAACAGCGCTAAATGGAATTGATGAATAAAAAAAGATCTCACTTATGGTGAGATCTTTTTTTATGTCTTATTGAATGAATTTTCTTGCAAATGGAGTGTGATATACGCTATTGTGTAAACAAACTAAGTGGGGAGGATTTTTGTGAGTTTACATGTTGCCATACTTCAAATAGATGTTACATATGGAAATCCTGCAGAAAACCAGAAGCACATTGAAGAACAAATGAAACAACTCAAATCACTTGAACAAATCGATGTAGTGGTAATGCCGGAACTGTGGAACACTGGATATGACCTTACTAGATTGGATGAAATTGCTGATCCTTTAGGGGAGCAGAGTCAAGACTTTCTATCTCGTTTATCTCGTCAATACGGTGTAGATATCGTGGGAGGATCAGTAGCTAAAAAAGAGGAAGGACAACACACTAATACCTTGTACGTATTTGATGAAGACGGTCATCTCAAGAAAGAGTACAGCAAGGTTCATTTATTTAAGTTAATGGATGAACATTTGTATTTACAAGCTGGTGATAAACAGAGTCATTTCGAAATAAAAGGTTACCCTAGTGCTGCTTTTATTTGTTATGACATCCGTTTTCCAGAATGGATGAGAACTCATACTATAAATGGTAGTGAGATTTTGTTTGTCGTTGCTCAATGGCCTACCCCTCGTATAGATCATTGGAGGAGCTTACTCATTAGCCGAGCGATTGAGAACCAGTCTTTTGTCGTAGCATGTAACCGAATAGGGAGTGATCCTAAGAATTCATTTGGTGGCCACTCGCTTATCATAAGTCCATGGGGCGATATTATCTCAGAAGCAGATGACACTGAAATGCTTCTTACTGGAGAACTTGATATGAGTATCGTGGAAGGCATTCGTAAACAAATCCCGATTTTTCAAGATCGACGCACTGATCTCTATGAATAAAGACCATATAATTTTGTGGTAATAACCAAAATAAAAAAGCGAGCCTAAGGGTAGGCTCGCTTTATTTATGTTTGGTATTGGTTCATAAATTTACGATCGATACGATTCTTTAAACTCCAGGCAATCTTCCCTTTATAAGACCATTTACCATAGAGAAGAAAGCCTTCTTTATGACCAATGGACATGATCGCAAGCCATTTATGCTGGGGAATGTAATGGCTCCCATCACCTGTGGAGAGAAACCCTTTAATATTCTCCCAAAGTATAGGAGCTTGACGTATGGCGAATACTCCATTCTTTGGAAGGTCAGGATTTTCAGAAAGACTGATACAATCTCCCGCTCCAAATATTGAAGGATGGTCTTTCACTTGTAATGTTGATTCTACTTGAAGATAACCCCCGTCATCGATTGGAAGCTTTGATTGTTTAAACACACCAGGAGCTTTGGGGCCTGCTAACCAGAGAGCATCTGTATATTTTATCTCAGTACCTTGATCCGTATAGATTTTATCATTTGTCATCTCAGTAACATGACTTCCTTTTTGGAGCTTTATGCCTTTACCTTTTACAATTCGTTCGATCTTTTTCGAGATGTCTTCTGTTTCTCCAGGTAGTAATCGTTCAGTACCACTTACAATAGTGATATCTTTCCCCTCGTTATGGTGTGTTCGATAGGACTGTAGGGATAAAGCTAGTTCAACACCTGCTATACCACCACCGACTATTGATAGGTGATCGGTCTGACGTACTTCATCCACCATCGCAGGGAAATGATAATTTGGTTTTATACGTCTGGCATGTTCTTTAACGCCCTTTATATCCGTATGTGCTGTAAGTGATCCGATATCAAATGAAACAACATCATAAGAGAGGACGTTCCCCTGATCGGTAAGTAAAATTTTCTGCTCTGCATCGATTGAGACGATAAACTCTTCTTTAAAATCAACCGAAGCTTTCTCGCATAACTGCGGAAGCGACACCCTGATATCTTCCTCATTATATAACCCCTCGGCGTATCCAGAAAACATTCCTGAATAATATTGATATGGAGACGGGGAAATAAGGATAACTTCTGTATCTGGAAGTTGTTCATTACGTAGCTGATCAATAATATGTAAATGTGCATGGCCTGCACCAATTAATACTAATCGGTTCATGTATTGTATTCACTCCTATTCTCATCTGCCTCAAACTATATCAGATATACAAGTTCTAAACCAACACGAGCTTTTCACGCAATAATATACCCTGGGGGGTTGACGTTTCTGTGAATTCATATTAAGATACCCATATAGGTATTAAAAGAAACAAAAAAACAACTTGGAGGTATGAAAATGAATACAACAGTATTAGACGTTAAAGGAATGGCTTGCCCAATGCCAATTATTAAAACAAAAAAATCAATCCAGGATTTAAACACTGGAGATGTGCTAGAAGTGCACACAACAGACCAAGGTGCCGTTGCAGACTTGTCCGCATGGGCTAAATCTGGCGGACATGAAGTAGTGGATCATAAAGAAGAAGATGGAGTTATTACGTTCTGGATCCGTAAAGGATAATAAATAGTGGATATGGGAGAGGAGAAAACACTCTCTTCCATACCCCTACTTGTATTAGTATAAAAGGAGGAACCTATAGATGTCTACTACAAAAAAGACTAACATCATCTTATTTAGCGGTGATTATGATAAAGCGATGGCTGCCTATATTATTGCAAATGGAGCGGCAGCTTACGACCACGAAGTGACAATCTTCCATACGTTTTGGGGCTTAAACGCTCTTCGTAAAGATGAACAGGTTGATGTACAAAAAGGATTTCTAGAAAAAATGTTTGGAAAAATGATGCCACGTGGTGCAGACAAAATGGGACTATCCAATATGAATATGGCCGGAATGGGTCCTAAAATGATTAAAAAAGTAATGAAAAAACACAATACCACATCATTACCAGCCCTTATTGAGATGGCTCAAATGCAAGAGATTAATCTTGTTGCTTGTCAAATGACTATGGATCTGCTTGGTTTCCAAAAAGCAGAGTTATTAGATGACATTACCTATGCTGGTGTAGCGGCTTACCTTGCAGATGCAGAAGACGGAAATGTGAACTTATTTATTTAATTATCCTCAATTAGGTCAGTCCGATTAAAAGATCAGCTCCCAATCTTTTGAGAAAGCACAAGGTAAGATAGGGAACTGATCTTTTTATTGGATCGGTATTGTTCAGTGTTAGAGGAATAGGGGAGGCCTGAGTCGACATGGAATTTTCTTTTATTATCACAATCTTCCTCATTGGGTTCATAGGATCATTCGTTTCCGGTATGGTTGGAATTGGTGGCTCTATCATTAAATACCCGATGTTATTATATATACCTCCATTATTAGGATTCACAGCTTTTACAGCACACGAAGTATCAGGAATTAGTGCTTTACAAGTATTCTTTGCTACAATTGGAGGCGTTTGGGCTTATCGAAAAGGCGGCTACTTAAATAAATCGCTTATTGCTTATATGGGAATTAGTATCTTAATCGGTAGCTTTATAGGAGGTTACGGCTCTAGGTTAATGTCTGATACGGGTGTGAACCTAGTTTACGGCTTACTAGCCACTATTGCTGCTATTATGATGTTTATACCTAAAAAAGGTATTGACGATGAGAAAATGAATGAAGTAACATTTCCAAAAGCTTTAGCATCTCTCTTAGCATTCGTTACTGGTGTAGGAGCTGGTATTGTAGGTGCAGCAGGGGCATTCATCTTAGTACCAATTATGCTGGTAGTCTTAAAGATTCCTACGCGAATGACGATCGCAAGTTCTCTTGCAATAACATTTATTTCATCAATTGGAGCTACCATTGGTAAGGTTACAACGGGGCAAGTAGAATATGGACCAGCTGCTATTATGATCGTAGCCAGTCTGCTGGCTTCACCACTGGGTGCCAATGCAGCAAAGAAAATGAACACCAAAGTTCTACAAACAATACTTGCGCTTTTGATTTTAGGAAGTGCAGTAAAAATATGGTTAGAATTCTTTGGAGTGTAAATAATGGAGGAGACGACGTTCAGTAAGAGCTCGTCTCCTTTTTCTTGTTGTACCACTATCTATATTGAGCTCACAGTGATATAATCACGTTGGTACCATTTAAATATTGGAGGAATACAACCCATATGCTTAATGTTAATAACGTTAGTTTACGATTTGGCGATCAGAAATTATTTGAAGACGTCAATATAAAATTTACTGCCGGGAACTGTTACGGTCTAATTGGCGCGAACGGTGCTGGTAAATCAACATTTCTAAAAATTCTTTCCGGAGAAATTGAATCCCAATCTGGAGACGTATCCTTAGCATCGAATTATCGTATGGCTGTTCTTAAGCAGAACCACTTTGAATATGAAGATTACGATGTGATGCAAGTTGTTATGATGGGGTATAAACGCCTGTATGAAGTTATGCAAGAAAAGAATGAAATTTATATGAAAGCAGATTTCTCTGAAGAAGACGGTATGCGTGCTGCAGAACTTGAAGGCGAGTTTGCAGAGATGAACGGTTGGGAAGCTGAATCTGATGCTGCTCGATTATTAACTGGTCTTGGCGTTTCAGAAGATCTTCACGACAAGAAGATGGCTGACCTTACTGGTTCAGAGAAAGTAAAAGTGCTATTAGCACAAGCTTTATTCGGTAACCCGGATGTTCTTCTTCTAGATGAGCCTACTAACCACCTGGACATTCGTGCCATTCAGTGGCTAGAAGAATTCTTAATTAACTTTGAAGGTACAGTTATCGTTGTCTCACACGACCGCCACTTCTTAAATAGTGTTTGTACACACATTGCTGACCTTGACTTTGGTAAGATTAAGATTTATGTCGGAAACTACGATTTTTGGTATGAATCTAGCCAATTAGCTCAAAAGTTAGCAAAAGAAGAGAACAAGAAAAATGAGCAAAAGGCTAAAGAACTAAAAGAATTTATTCAGCGTTTCAGTGCGAATAAATCAAAATCTAAACAGGCTACTTCTCGTAAGAAGCTACTTGATAAGATCTCGCTAGATGACATTCAACCATCAAGCCGTCGTTACCCATATGTAGCGTTCAAACCTGACCGTGAAATTGGAAATGATCTTCTAAAAGTAGAAGGACTTACAAAGACAATTGATGGCGTAAAAGTATTAGATAACGTATCCTTCACAATGAACAAGGATGATAAAATTGCGCTTGTAGGCGATAATGAGATCGCGAAAACAACTCTATTCAAGATTATAATGGGGGAAATGGAAGCAGACGAGGGAACATACAAGTGGGGCGTTACCACTTCACAAAGTTACTTCCCTAAAGATAACTCAGCCTTCTTCCAAAAAGATGATCAAACGTTAGTAGATTGGCTACGACAGTATTCACCTGATGATCAAACGGAAACATTCCTACGAAGCTTCTTAGGGCGTATGTTGTTCTCTGGTGAAGAAGTGAAGAAAAAGCCAAGCGTTCTATCAGGTGGAGAGAAAGTTCGTTGTATGCTTTCTAAGATGATGCTAAGCGGTTCAAACGTTCTTCTGTTGGACGAACCGACCAACCACTTGGACTTAGAAGCTATTACGGCTTTAAACGAAGGGCTTACAAACTTCAAAGGTTCTATGTTATTCGCATCACATGACCACCAATTTATTGACACGATCGCAAACCGTATCATTGAAATCACACCAAATGGTCTGATTGATAAATATATGTCATATGACGAATATATTAACGATGAAAAGGTCGAACAACAGCGTAAGGAATTAATGCAAACATCATAAAGTAGCCTAAAAGCTTGGAAAGAGAACTTTCCAAGCTTTTTTTGTTGTTGCTCATTCTTTCTCTAGGGAAGATAGAAATAAATGAATGAACTATTCTTTAAATGGAATAAGACATAGTAGCACCTTGTACCTATTTTAGGAGAAGAAGGGTTTCTTATTTCTTTTGAACGGGGAAAGGAGAGTATCACACAAAAAAAGGAGTGATTATAATGGCAGGTGCTATGAACGACGCAAAACGCGCTGCTAAACGTACTGAACAGAAAGCCGACGAAGCTAGTCAGGATGTTAAGCCTTGGTTACGAGGATTTGCCCGGTTTGGTTATACTGCTAAAGGTGCTGTATATGTATTACTTGGAATATTATCATTAATGGCTGCATTAGGAGTTAGTGGTGGAAAAACCACAGGAACGAAAGGTGCCTTAGCTACTATTGCGAGTAAACCTTATGGAAACGTTATTTTATGGATTACTGCAGTTGGATTAATAGGATATGTTATGTGGAGAATCATTCAAGTTGTTAAAGATCCTGAACATAAAGGAAAAGATGGTTCAGGTATCGGAATGCGCATAGCTTACTTAATCAGTGGAATTATTTATGGTGCCTTAGCCTATAAAGCCATTTCGCTTGCCTCTAGCTCATTGGGATCATCAGGAGGGTCATCAGGTAACTCTAAGCAATCCTTTATTGCTAAAGTATTATCCCAACCAGCAGGTCAATGGATTATTGGAGCAGTTGGTGTTGTAATCATTGGATATGGTTTATATGAAATGTACAAAGGTATGACTGAAAAATTCAAGAAAGAATTTAAATTTGGTGAAATGAATCAAGGTGAGAAGAAACTCGTTCGACGCTCAGGGAAATTTGGGTTACTAGCCAGAGGGGTCGTGATGTTAATTATCGGTTATTTCTTCATTCAAATGGCGATGACTGCGAGCTCTCAGCAAGCAACCGGACTTGATGCTGCGTTATCTGAGCTAGCTTCTCAACCCTATGGCAAGTGGTTACTAGGAATTGTTTCTATTGGTCTTGCACTATTCGGCATTTTCCAGATTCTAAAAGGGAAAAACCGTCACTTAAAAATCTCATAGGCAATGAGTAGTTACGAAAATCCTCCTCTTATAATAGAGGGGGATTTTTTTGTCACTCAATCATATAGTCAACTAAATAAGCTTTTATAAGGATAAGGTTTCCAGTACAATGGTAGGAGAAACCTCAAAAGAAGGGGGCCTATGATGGAATCGATGTTAGCTTCCTATAGTCCGATTTTATTTTTAATTGCAATTCTACTAACGCTAATGACCTCTTATACTGCATTAGACTTATTCACCTTGTATAAGACATCTGAACGTAATGGCAAGTTTCTATTTATAGGTGGTATGATTTCTATGGGAATTGGAATCTGGGTTATGAACTTCCTTACCATGTTATCTTCAGATTCTTATAATGTCATAAATAATCAAGTTCCACTTACAATTTTGTCAGTGGGGTTAGGCATTTCGTTTGCTGGTATCTCCTTTTACTTTGTGACGAATAAATCCATAAAAATATTGAACCTGATTATTGGCAGCTTTTTCTTAACTATGGGCGTATTTGCCACTCATGTTACCGGGATGTATACCTTAAAGTCCGCGGTATACTATGAACCATTTATCCTTGTTTGGTCTTTGTTACTTCTATATGGATCATTTCTATTGGCATTATGGATTTTATTTTATTACAAAAATATCATATATTCTAAAAATCCATGGTTGAAGCCTATAAGCTCTATGATCATCACAGGAGCAATTGTAGAAGGCTACTTTTTGTTAACAAAGTCTGTATCTTTTGATGAGACAATAAATACTTCAGGATTACCAATAACAGGTGAGTATTCTTTTTCCATCTATTTTCTCCTATTTATGTCTGTACTAATTATTGCAGGTGTTCTTGTTTCAAGCACGCTTTTAAATACAAGATTAGCTTCAAGAGATACATATTTGAGAGATATTACATTTGCTCTTGATGAGTCTTCTATTGTTGCTATTACGGATTCTAAAGGATTTATAACGTATGTAAATCAGAAGTTTTGCGAGATATCCGGATACAGAGAAGATGAACTTATTGGTCAGGATCATAGAATTATAGGATCTGGTTATCATTCAAAAGATTTCTTCAAAAATATGTGGAAGACAATAGGAGCTGGTCAAGTTTGGAAAGATGAAATCAAAAACCAAGCAAAAGACGGATCTTATTATTGGGTAGATACTACGATTGTTCCGTTTCTTAATAAGAAAGGAAAGCCCTATCAATATATTGCGATTCGATCTGACATTACAACAAGAAAGGAAGCAGAACACAAATTACAGAATGCGCTGAAAGAAGTTCAGGATATTGAATTTGCTCTTAACCAATCAACCATTGTAGCAATTACAGATGAGAAGGGGGTTATACATAACCTGAACGATAAATTCTGTGAAATTTCCGGGTATAATCGAGAGGAATTATTAGGAGAAGATCACCGAATTCTGAACTCTGGCTATCACCCTCCTCAATTTTTTAAACAGCTATGGAAAACAATTGGAACAGGGCACATTTGGCGCGGCGAAATCCGAAATAAGGCGAAAGATGGTACGTTTTACTGGGTGGATACGACGATCATCCCCTTTATGAACGAAAATGGAAAGCCCTATCAATATTTGGCGATACGAAACGATATCACAGAACGAAAGAGAACCGAAGAAGTACTTCATCGTCAAGATAAACTAGCAGCTGTAGGTCAATTGGCTGCAGGAGTAGCACATGAAATTCGCAACCCACTTACTTCTATGAGGGGATATGCTGAATATCTTCAGTTAGATGAAGAAGACCTTACAAGACGGGAATTGCTTGATATCATTGTTGATGAGATTGAACGTGTGAATGTTATAGTTGAAGAATTCATGGTTTTGTCCAAGCCAAAAGCAGTTCATTTAGAAGAAAAGAGTATTACTCCTATCCTTCAAAACGTCTTATCGTTGCTTGATTACCAAGCAAGGAAAAGCAAAGTTTCTCTAATCTTTAAAGATCCCCCCGAATCACCAGCGATCTATTGTGATGAAGACCGATTAAAGCAAGTTTTCCTCAACTTAATTAAAAATGGGATCGAAGCGAACCATGCAGGGGGAGAGGTGAAGGTCTTCTTAGAAACATCAGAAAAATACATCAATGTGTTTGTTCAAGATACAGGTGAGGGTATTCCGGAAGAACAAATACAAAAGCTTGGAGAGCCTTTTTATACCACTAAAGATAACGGAAATGGGCTAGGTTTAATGATGTCATATAAAATTATAGAGAGTCACAATGGTACTATTCGTGCAGAGAGCAGGAGATTAGAAGGTACAACCTTTATCGTTTCCCTTCCTCTCCACACTACTAACGACGAATAAACATCTAAGAATCACCTTTTAAAAGAAGCGGCACATAAGTCGTTTCTTTTTTCATATAAAATCATAAACTTTTATCTTTTCATACGGAAAAAAAACCGATATGATAACTAATGCCACCAAGTACCGTTATGTCGATTTTTTGTGGGTTGTGTTTATTTTAAATAAAATAATATTTGAACATTAATAAAAGAGGAGGGACCTATGTGGATAATAACAAAAATAGCGACCCCAGGTTTAAAATAGCTCATCGTGAAGCCCTTATTGGTGTCGGATTAGCCATAATTAACTTTGTATGGTGGTACGGTTTTGCTTACGGTTTAGGCGATCAAGCTCCTGAAGATTATTCCTATATATGGGGCTTACCTTCATGGTTTGTCTATAGCTGTATAGGTGGGTTTATTTTGATGACGATTCTTGTTACATTCGTTGTTACTGTATGGTTTAAAGAGGTTCCCTTTGATGAAGAGGAAGGGGGAGCAGAATGAATCTATCTGTTATCATCCCATTACTACTATTTTTGATGTTAATCTTTTTCATCGGGTTATGGAGCAGTCGTCAATTACACGCTTCAAAGAATTTCTTGGAGGACTATTTCCTAGGAGGGAGGCAGCTCGGTGGTTTCATTCTAGCGATGACCATGACTGCTACATACGGAAGTGCAAGTAGCTTTGTAGGAGGTCCGGGAGTTGCTTATACTCAGGGTCTTGGCTGGGTTTTACTTGCCATGAGCCAAGTGGCTACTGGCTACTTTGTTCTTATGATTCTTGGGAAGAAATTTGCCATCATGGCCAGAAAATATAATGCAGTCACTCTTATTGACTTTTTAAAGGGAAGGTATAACAGCAAATGGGTGGTCATTACCTCAGCTCTGAGCATCATAATCTTTCTATTTTCTGCCATGGCTGCTCAATGGGTCGGTGGAGCAAGACTTATAGAATCTATTACAGGACTATCATATACAAGCGCACTCTTCTTATTTGCTTTATCCGTTTTAGTTTACGTTATTATAGGAGGTTTTCGGGCTGTTGCCTTAACTGACACAGTCCAAGGTATTGTCATGTTCTTCGGAACACTTATCCTTCTTGTCGCCACTATAATTGCCGGAGGCGGAGTTTCCTCCATTGTAGCAGATCTATCGGCCGAAAACCCAAACCTATTAACACCATACGGATCCAACCTTGATCTTACTCCAAGTTATGTATCCTCCTTCTGGATTTTAGTTGGTGTTGGGGTTGTGGGATTACCTCAAGTAACTGTAAGAGCAATGTCTTATAACAGTTCTAAAGCAATGCATCGTGCACTTATAATTGGAACGATTGTAGTTGGTTTTATAATGTTAAATATGCATCTAATTGGTGTGTTTGCTCGACCTATTCTTCCTGGTATTGAAGTAGGAGACAAAGTCATGCCACTTATCGCTCAGGAAGTATTACCACCATGGCTAGCTGGCATCGTGCTTGCTGCTCCGATGGCTGCTATTATGTCTACTGTTGATTCCCTGTTACTTCTTGTTAGTTCAGCCATTGTTAAAGATGTCTATCTTAATTACATGAAGCCAGATGCTAGTAACCAACGAGTGAAAAAGCTAAGTATTACCATTACATCGGTCCTTGGTATTCTCGTATTTCTAATGGCATTAAACCCACCTGACCTTCTTATATGGTTAAATTTATTTGCATTTGGTGGGTTAGAAGCCGTTTTCATATGGCCTATTGTTATGGGGTTATATTGGTCAAAAGGCAATAAATATGGAGCATTATCTTCCATGGTAGTAGGAATTGGTTCATACATTGCGATAGATCAATTGACAACTACACCTTTGTTCGGGATGCATACGGTTGTGCTGCCTGTTCTGTCTTCATTGGTAGTTTATGTACTTGTAAGTTTATTTACGCAACACAAAGTAACTGAGCACCGATTTTAAATAGTAAAAAACCTCTGGTTTCTTTAATTTGACCAGAGGTTTTTTTGTTAACATATATAGGGTGATCTTCTTATAGTTTATCCATTAATTACGTTTTTATGGTAAAGGATTCAATGTTAGGGATTCATAAGAACGGGATCTACTATAAGGCAGATAAATATTGATTTTAGAAAATAGGATTGTTATCCGAT
The DNA here is from genome assembly GCF_000770675.1 of Pontibacillus chungwhensis BH030062. GTDB lineage: Bacteria > Bacillota > Bacilli > Bacillales > BH030062 > Pontibacillus > Pontibacillus chungwhensis. The sequence goes on along the minus strand of NZ_AVBG01000001.1, from coordinate 311,302 downwards.
TGTACTTTGAAATATGCTGTGGTTTGATGGAGATAAGAACCATCAAACCTCGGGAGGACTTACACATGAAAAACAAAATACTGACCATAGTAGCTGCAGCCGGATTATCTGTTTCTGTTACCGGACAAGCATCTGCAGAGAATATAACGGTACAAAGTGAAGATACGCTTTGGGGCATATCTGTTCAGCATAATGTTTCAGTTACTCAATTAAAAGATTGGAACGAGCTACACTCCAATATCATTTATCCTGGTGATCAACTTACTATTAGTAATTATTCATCTGATTATGAAGCCAAAACCTATACTGTGCGTTCTGGCGACTCTCTATGGGCAATTGCGAATACATATGATCTTACCGTCTCAGAGTTACAATCCTTGAACCAGCTATCATCAACAATTATTCATCCCGGTGATACGCTTATTATCGATTCAACGACTCAAGAAACAACATCTGATGGAGACGAGGGAGATGTTGTTAAAACCTTTACAGCAACGGCTACGGCATATACAGCAAACTGTGCAGGGTGTTCAGGCATAACGGCGACTGGTGTAGACTTAAAAGCGAATCCAGATCAAAAAGTGATTTCTGTAGATCCGGATGTAATTCCACTAGGCTCTACTGTGTGGGTTGAAGGATATGGATATGCAACAGCTGAGGACATAGGTGGCAGTATTTATGGAAATGCTATTGATGTCTTCATACCAGATTATGAAGAAGCCATTCAATGGGGAAGAAAGAGCGTTACAGTGAAAGTATATCAATAAGATAAATTTCTCTCATAACCCTCACCAATTAACACATATTAAGAAGGGGCATTTACAGCTCTATAATCTCAGGTGAGGTGATTCTTCATGACAAGAGGACAAAGTAAAAAAGGTAAAAACAAAAATAAAACACGTGACCTTTCCCAAACACCTAAACAAGATCTTGTGGAAGATGGACGTGACGTAGAATTCGCTCAAGAATTTGCTGATGAAGCAGACCGTAAAGCACAAGAGCGGTCGCAAGCAGCGGATCAGCGTGCAAAACAACATAAGAAATAAAGAAAAGGCTGTTCCAATAACGGAACAGCCTTTCCCTCTATTCAGGCAGGATCTTTGAACGAGTTAAGAAACGAACACCTTCTGGACCTTCTAGTGAGAACATCCCTCCTCGACCATCAACTACATCGATAATGAGCATTGTATGTTTCCAATATTCATATTGCTTTTTGTTCATGTAAAATGGACAGCCACCAATTTCGCCTAAATGTACATCAGCTTTACCAATTAAAAAGTCATCTTGTGGATAACACATAGGTGAACTACCATCACAACACCCGCCTGACTGATGAAATAAGAGAGGACCATGTTTAGATTTCAACTTCTCAATAAGCGCAAGTGCTGAATCAGTTGCTTTAACACGCTCCATCTTAATAAAATCCTAGTTTTTTAGGACTATAGCTAACAAGCATATTTTTAGTTTGTTGATAATGAGACAGCATCATTTTGTGGTTCTCACGTCCAATTCCTGACATCTTATATCCACCAAAAGCAGCGTGAGCAGGGTAAGCATGATAACAATTTGTCCATACTCGTCCCGCTTCAATACCACGTCCGAACTGATAAGCGGTATTTATGTTACGGGTCCATACACCCGCACCTAATCCATAAAGGGTATCGTTAGCTATACTCATTGCTTCTTCTTCTGTTTTAAAGGTAGTCACAGAAACAACAGGACCAAAAATCTCTTCTTGGAAAATTCTCATATCATTCGATCCTTTAAAGATAGTTGGATTTACATAGAATCCTTCCCTTAAGTCACCCTCTAATGTGTTTCTACTCCCACCAACTAGACACTCGGCACCTTCTTCATTACCAATTTCTAGATAGGAGAGGATTTTCTCAAGCTGCTCACTTGATGCCTGAGCACCGATCATTGTTTCAGTATCTAAAGGGTTGCCTTGTTTTATCTGCTTCACACGATCAAGTGCTCTCTCCATAAACTCGTCATAGATCGACTCATCAATAAGGGCGCGTGAAGGGCAAGTACATACTTCACCTTGGTTTAAAGCAAACATCAAAAAGCCCTCAATCGCTTTATCTAAGAAGTCATCATCCTGGTCCATTACATCTTTAAAGAATATATTTGGTGATTTCCCACCTAACTCTAAAGTGACAGGGATAATATTTTGAGATGCATATTGCATAATTAAACGTCCTGTTGTTGTCTCACCAGTAAACGCAATCTTAGAAATGCGATCACTTTGTGCAAGAGGTTTTCCTGCTTCTACACCGAAGCCGTTTACGATATTAATCACACCTGGTGGGAGTATGTCTTCAATAAGTTCCATTAGAACCATGATGGAAGCAGGGGTTTGTTCGGCAGGCTTTAACACTACACAGTTACCAGCAGCAAGTGCTGGAGCCAGCTTCCAAGTAGCCATTAAGATAGGGAAATTCCATGGAATGATTTGTCCAACCACTCCAAGTGGTTCATGAAAATGATAGGCAATGGTGTCTCCGTCAACTTCACCTATTGACCCTTCTTGTGCTCGTATACAACCAGCAAAATAGCGGAAATGATCAACTGCTAGTGGAAGATCAGCCGCAAGTGTTTCTCTAACTGCCTTACCGTTATCCCATGTTTCAGCTACAGCTAGCACCTCAAGGTTATCTTCCATTCGATCCGCTATTTTGTTTAGAAGATTTGCGCGTTCAGTAGTAGAGGTTTGCCCCCAAGCCACCTTAGCTTCTTCAGCTGCATCTATGGCTAGGTTTATATCATCCTCAGTTGATCTTGCCACCTCACAAAAGGCTTTACCATTAACAGGACTGACATTCTTAAAATATTCACCACTAGCAGGGGCTGTCCACTTCCCGCCAATATAGTTCTCATATCGTTCTTTAAAAGATACTTTTGAATTCTGTTCTCCTGGATTTGCATAAATCATTCTTATACCTCCCATTAATATGTACAATTTTGGTAGCGCTTTCAAAAAAGCGGGAGCTTCTTATTTGCGCTACTAAAGATACTCTCTTTATTTATTCTAAATTTTCAGATAAATTTATGCAAGTAAAAACACTTTTTCTTCTTCATTGCATTGAAAGATTGAATCATGTTAAATAGGAAGAGAAGTTAAAGTAAGGAGGACGATCCTTTTTGAAATTACAAGGAAAAAAAGTTATTCAAATTGTAAGTGATGAATTCGAAGATCTTGAACTGTGGTACCCTGTTTTACGTCTGCGTGAAGAAGGAGCAGAAGTTCACATCGCAGGGGAGAAGGCAAATGAACAATATAAAGGAAAATACGGGGTACCTATTACTTCGGACTGTTCATTTGAAGATGTACAAGCTAGTGATTATGATGCGATACTCGTTCCAGGTGGATGGTCCCCCGATAAACTTCGTCGATACGAATCAATCCTAACGATGGTTCGTAGTATGAATGAAGATGAAAAAGTCATCGGTCAGATTTGTCACGCGGGTTGGGTCCTTATCTCCGCAGATATTTTAAAGGGCAAACGTGTAACAAGTACTCCTGGTATTAAGCACGATATGATGAACGCGGGAGCCGAATGGGTTAATGAGGCTGTCACAGTAGATGGTCATCTTGTATCAAGTCGCAGGCCTCCTGATCTTCCTGACTATATGAGAGAATTTATTAAGGTATTAGAAACAAAATAACTGCCTAGAACATAACAAACCGCTTAGATACAATCTAAGCGGTTTGTTTATTGTATTAGCTCTTAAAAATCTAAGTCATTCATAGGGTGGGGCCTGATAGAAAAAGTTAGGGCTCTTCACAGTATCATCGTATGATTGATGAAAGATATGGGTTGAAGCTGGAGAGATAGGCGGGATTAACCATGTCCAATCCCCTGTTATTGAGCGGCCACATGCATGTTCTTTCTCTTCAAATAATTGAAACTGATTTGCCGCTGTATGGTGGTCAACAATACTCACACCATGTTCTTTAAATGAATGAAGAACCGCTGCATTTAACTCTAGCAACGCCCGATCCTTCCAAAGGGACCGGTTCCTTCTTATATCTAATCCCATTTTAGTAGCAACTTTTGGTAGCAAATCATATCGAAATTCATCTGCTAAATTTCTCGCACCTATTTCCGTTTCCATATACCAGCCATTAAAAGGTGCAGCTACATATTCAATTCCACCAATTTCAAGCATCATATCCGATATAATCGGAACGGAGTACCACTTTAATTGTAAGTCAGAAAACCATTCATAATGAGGGTGGGTTAGGGGAACTTCTTTCACTAGCGATTTAGGGACTTCATACCAGACGGGATCTTGGCCGTCTACTTGAATGACCCATGGCAAGAGGTCAAACGAAGTATAATCACCACGCCAACCGAGAGATTGACAGTATTTTGTAAATGAAATTGAAGCAGGGTCACCCATAATATGGCCACCTTCCTCATAACCAGCATACCTTAAAAGCTGATGGTTCATTACGCGAATCGGATCCTGAGCATGCTTACGTGGCTTAAATACAGAAATGGTTGACCTGATTTTGCCCTCATTCGTAGCATAACGTAAATGATTACATAAAGCTTCATACACTTCTTCTGCTGAGGAGCTCTCACGGTAATCGAAGACATATAACGAGTCCCAAAACAACCTTCCAATACAGCGATTGCTCTGACGCCATGCCATTTTCGCTCCGTATTCTAGTTCCTCATATGTATGTACATAATGATTCGAATTATCAATTTGCTCTTGAATCTCAGCTAGGCGCTCGTCTATCTCTTGCTCCGTTTTCCCTAGCTCACGGTAGCATCTATGTATAAATCGTTCTGCTTGCTGAAATAAATCTGTGCTCACTCACATTTACCTCCACTAGATGTTTCTTTATGCTGATTGTACCATACATGGATTACTGTACATAAACCGTTTGTCTTATGAAAAAACTAACTATACCAAACCGTTGAGGAGATGAGATCTTGACTCAGTTTCGATTAGGATATGTGGCCATGAGCGTTCATGTTCAAAATGCTTCCCCGTCTCAAACTATGACTTATAGCCAGTTTTCTGCGCTAAAGGATCGTGAAGCAGCTATAAGAAAACTTGAGCGAATTGCTCAGTCTAATCTTTCAAATACATTAAGGCTCTTAAAGCATTCTGTTGCTTCTGGAATAACTTTTTTCAGAATGAGTTCTCGCCTTGTACCATTAGCTACTCATGAGAACCTCTCAGATTGGAACTATATACAACCTCTAAAAGAGGATCTTCAAGCGATTGGAAAATTTGCGGAAGAGAAAGAAATGAGAATCGATTTCCATCCTGATCATTTCGTCGTTCTCAATACCCCAGACAAAGATACCTTTAAGTTTTCTCTTCAGGTTTTAAAATATCACTACCGCTTACTGCATGGAATGGGGATAGACCCAGTTCACCGGTGTGTCCTTCACCTTGGAGGAGCTTATCAAGATAAGGAAAAAGCTCTTGAACAATTTATTGAAAACTGGGCTTATGTGCCTTCTGGTATACAAAAAATGATTATGCTTGAAAACGACGACAAAGTATTTACCATGGAGGACTGTTTATATGTTTGTGAGAAGTTAAACATACCTTTTATATTTGATCTTCACCATCATATGGCAAACCACAATGATTCAGATTGGACTAAACACTGGGAGAGGATCGTTGGTACTTGGGAGCATTCTCCTATGCCATTGAAAATGCACATCTCCAGTCCAAAAAGTACAGAGGAATTTAAAAGTCATGCAGATCTTATTGACTATGAAATGTTTAAAACTTTCCTCCAACAAGTTTCAGGGTCGACCAACAAAATTGACTGTATGATTGAAGCAAAACAAAAAGATGAAGCTCTATTTACATTAAGTCACCAACTCCACGAAGACTCATCTATAACTATGGAAACACCCTCCATATTCCATCTCAATGAATAATAAATGGCTTTCATGTGATTAAAATACATCTTTATAGGGAATAGCCGAGGGAAGTGGAGGGATGAGACATGTCGGAAAACGAACATAATAACAATGAAGCAACAGTGGAAGAAGAACAAGAAAATAAAAATGCAGGAACTACAATTGAATCCCGAACAAACCCCGATCGGCCAGGAAGGCAATTTTATATTCCTTCTCAAATTGTAAGTGAATTTGCTCAAAAAGGGAAAGATCATCTGTCTAAACCATTTCGGTCTCAATTTATTCTTGCCTTAACAGCAGGTTCATTTATGACGTTTGGAGCACTATTTTCAATTCTTCTTGCAATCGAAGTAGAAGTGAAAGGTCTCTATCATCTTCTTTCCGGATTTGGATTTGCAGCAGGTTACGCAATGGTATTTATATCTGGTTCTGTCCTTTTTACGGAAGTTAACGTATTGTTACCAACCTATGTGTTTAACGCGATGGAAAAACAAAAGAATATACTCAAATTTTGGTTTTCGGCTTATATAGGGAACATCATCGGAGCATTGTTCGTTGCTGTTTTAATTCAACTTTCTTCATCATTATCAAACTCTTTTTATACAGAGTTATCCATGTACTTAGATAAGAAGATGAAGTTTCTTGACCATGGCTGGATTGGTTGGTTTCAGATAGTTGTATCTGGCATCCTGGCCAATTGGTTAATAGGAATGGCCGCTTTCTTAACAACTGCAGCAAGGGATTTAACAGGAAAGATTCTAGGGACAACATTACCAGTTGTCTTATTCGTAGCCGGAAACTTCCAGCATAGTGCAGCAAATATGGGATACTTTAGCATGGGGATTCTATCATCAGATAAGTATGAGTGGTATGAATTTCTCCTCTTAAATCTTATCCCAGCGAGTATAGGAAATATAATAGGCGGCGCCATATTCGTGTCTCTTATTTTCTCATATGCTTATAAAGATGATATCCAAACAGCTTTAAATAAGAAAGAATAGCGCGAATTGGGCAACTTTATAGTTGCCCTTTATTATTGCCTTTAAGCAAACAACTCGAAATCTTGTACATTGTGTAGCAAAATACAATGGAAGCACTATAGTGAAGGAGGGAGCGCTTTGAAAATAAGCATACTAGACCAAGCTCCTATCTCAAAAGGAAATACACCTGAACAAACCTTACAAAACACGATTGAATTAGCCCAGTTTGCCGAAAAACTCGGATACTATCGATATTGGGTTGCGGAACATCACAATACTAATGGACTCGCCAGTACAGCACCTGAGATATTAATTACTCGTATTGCTTCCTCAACAGATAGGATTAGAGTTGGATCGGGAGGAGTTCTATTACCTCAATACAGCCCTTTGAAAGTAGCTGAAACTTTCAAAATGCTTGAAGCTATGTTTCCTCGTCGCATAGATCTTGGTCTCGGAAGATCTCCTGGAGGAGGGCAGAAGACGCGTTTAGCTCTTACAGACGGAACACAAAAAATGCTCAGTGCTTTCTCACGGCAAGTGAAAGATTTACATGGGTATCTATATAACACACTGCCTGACGATCATCCATATAAAGGGGTTGTGGCTACTCCTAAAACCTCTACAAATCCTGAGACTTGGGTTCTAGGTTTATCAGAACGAGGCGCTAAGCATGCAGCTATAAACGGGACAGGCTTTACGTTTGGCCACTTTATTAGCCCAGATCAGTCTTCTGAAGCCATAACAACTTATTTAGAGCGTTTTCGCCCTTCACCTGGAAGGAAAGAGCCTGCTATTAATGCTTGCATATTTGTTGTATGCGCTGAAACGAAGAAAGAAGCGGAAGAATTAGCATTAAGTCAGGATATGTGGCTTCTTCAAGTCGAAAAAGGAAAGGAAACAAGAGTTCCGCCTATTGATGAAGTAAAAAAACACACCTTTACTAGTGATGAGCTGCAAAAGATTGAACGAAACCGGTCAAGAGCCGTTATCGGGACACCTGATGAAGTGAAGGAGCGACTTGAAACGCTTGCACATAAATACCGCGCAAACGAACTGCTACTAATCACCAATATTTATGATTTCGAAAAGAAAAAACAGTCTTATAAACTAATAGCAGATGCTTTTCAGTCTTAAAACGGAAAGGGTAGACCCTTTCCGTTTTTTAGCGTCTTAAGGCATCTCCCGTCTTTAAAATTAAGAATATGTTACTATAAACAAGAGAGATAACAGAATTGCATAATTTTTCACAAGACAAAGGGGGACATGTTTACAATGAGTTCTGACAAAATATATGACTTAATAGGTGTAGGGATAGGTCCATTTAATTTGAGCATGGCTGCTCTACTGAATGACCATTCGGAAGTTGACGCTTTATTCTTTGAACAACGAACTTCCTTCGATTGGCATCCAGGCATGTTGATTGAAGGAACAAAGATGCAAGTACCTTTTATTGCTGATCTGGTTACGATGGCCAACCCTAAAAGTCATTATTCTTTCTTAAACTACATTAATGAGCATGAGAGGATGTATCCGTTCTATTTCCTTCAACGCCTAGATATTCCACGTCGGGAATATAACGATTACTGTCAGTGGGTCGCAGGTCAATTAGACACCTGCAAATTCGGCAAAAAGGTCGAATCGGTTCGCTACATAGAAGATAATGAAACATATTTCGAGGTGTTTGTAGTACATACTGATACAGGCGAAACAAATGTTTTTAAGAGTAGACATCTTTTGCTTGGGACAGGGAGTGTGCCGATGATGCCTCCATCCTTTGAACAGTTGCCAAAAGAAGACGTTTTCCATACAGCTCAATTTAAAGATCACATAGATCGCTGCAGGAATGCGGAGGCTATTACAGTAATTGGGTCTGGGCAAAGTGCTGCCGAGACATTTAGAGAATTATTAAAAGAACAACGGGAACACAACTTTCGACTTGATTGGATCACACGTTCTCCTGGATTTTCTTCCATGGAAGAATCAAAGCTTAGTCTCGAACATTTCTCACCAGACTATGTCAATTACTTTTACCAGCTACCTCAACCAAAAAAAGATGAGGTGTTTGCTACGCAAGGCCTTTACTATAAAGGAATTAGTACACATACAGTTACAGATATTTATGATCTCCTTTATGAATATTCTGTTGGTGGAGAGAAACCTAATGTAGGATTACAGGTATTAACAGAGGTAAACGGGATTACTAAGAAACCGGAAGGTAAAGGTTATGAAATAGCTTGCACGCAACATCAGGAAGGGAGTTCCTTTACACATGAAACTGAAGTAGTGATCACAGCTACGGGATATAAACCTTATGTTCCAGACTTTGTGAAGTCACTAGAAGATTTAATAGAGTGGGATGAAGCAGGGCGATACATGGTTGAGGCTGATTATCGCATTAAAAAAGTAAAAATGACTGAGAATGAGATTTATGTTCACAGTGGTATAACTCATTCTCACGGCGTGGGCTCAACAAACCTTGGACTTGCCGTGCATCGAAACAAGATCATTATTAATCACTTGTTAGGAAGAGTTGCATATCCAATCCCAGATCAAAATGTGTTTCAATCTTTTCAACCTGAGAGCTAATATCGATAATATTACCTCTTAATATAATGCAGATGTCAATTTATAAATTGGCATCTGTTTTTTTAGTTCCTTACTAATTTATTTATCGACCTAAATTTTCCCATAGAGAGTAGAAGTAATAGATCTCTTGAAGTATGGCCTTTTGATCCTTTATTTTTATGCTACCTTCAATCTTCGCAATAACCCCCGCGATATCTAACATGTACTCTCTCTCGGCGCTAAATTGAATCCGATTTACGACTTTTTTCCAAGCCTTCGCTGTATAATCAACTTCTTCTTGCGCTTTATCCCAGTCTCCATCTCCCACATAACCTTCTAACTTCTCAAATGATTCATAGACACGATCTTTCTCTCCGAAAGGCTGTTTTAACCAACTTCCACCTGTCATGATGACTATAAATATAGCCAATGTTACTAGAGGTATTGCGTATAAGAAAAAACGGTTCATATCTTCCTCACCTCACCTTAATAAGGGCCTGGGTAATCGCTGATATCTTCTTCATTACCAACTTGTTCGCCGTACAAATCTACGTACAATTCCCCATTCGGTAAGTACAAAGCATAAAAGACAGACTCAATCTGATCAATACCTTGTTTTTTAAGTTGTTCCTCAATCCATTCTTTCGTTACATTTTTCTGCTGTAGGTTCTGATGGATAAGGTTCCCCTCCTGAATTAGTTCTGTAGCAATACCACCTTTATTTGACGGAATCTTTAAGTCTGAAGGTGTGACAGGTAAATATTGAGATTTAGGCAATACAGAAAGCTTTCCGTTCACTTCAATTAGAGCAAATTCTACATCAGTAATATTAAATACACCTCTTTGCCTGAGAAGCATCATAAGTTCCCCGACTTTAATGCGCATTTTCTTTAAGTTATCCTCAAGAATCTTTCCATCTTTCACAACTACAGTAGGTTCACCTTCTAACACCTTTCCCAAATAGCGACTTTTCATAGAAATGACTTGCAGAATCATTGTTAAAACCGCATACCCTGTAAGACCTACCCAGTGGCCCCACGTTGTAGCTGAGAGGTCGGTCGCCAAGTTAGCTGCAATAGAGCCAATTGTAATGCCATTAATATAATCAAAGAACGTTAGTTGCCCAACTTCCTGTTTTCCGAGCACACGTGTGAAAATGAGAAGAGTAAAAAAAGAAAAGATTACTCTAACCACTACTACAAGCGTTTCATCGATCATAAGGTAATCCTCCTGAAGGATCAGTATTGTTCATATTCTCTACTTGATTGAATGTTCTATGCTCCTTCTGCAATAAAAAAGCACCCTTTTTATGGGGTGCCTTAAATAAGGTGTTCACTTTATGTACTGTACCAATAACTTTCTGAATTCTTCGCGATCTTTAGAGGTAAGAGCTTTTGGACCTTTTGTTCGTTTTCCGCTTTTTCTTGCTTGGGCACTTGCGTGACGGGTGATTAAGAGGCGATCAATATTGTCATGAGTATATGCAAAACCACTATGATGAAGGACGATACACCCTTTAGAAATGGCCAGGGATGCAAGGCCGTAATCCTGTGTAACTATGAGATCTCCAGCTTGTGCTAATTGCATAATACGATAATCCGCAGCCTCAGCTCCAGTATCTACATAAATAGTGTCAACACCATGTGGTTCTGGTTTGTTTGAATAATGAGAAAAGCTTTTTACAAGGGTTACATGAAGCCCCTCTTTAGTTGCTTCTTCTATTATAATTTCTTTAAAAGGACATGCATCTGCATCTACGTAAATGTGCAAGCTAACTCCTCCTTTATACGTGCGTTGTTGAAGTATTTGGACCAAGGGACTAAAAAGCCTTCATAAGATATGCTATAATAGATGAATCTAGAAAAGGAAGTAGGCTAAGGAATGACAGAATTACAAGTCGGTACAACACAAACTTTTTCTGTTTCAAGGACAATCGAAACAGGCTACGTGTTGGCTCTTAATAATCACGAAGTATTATTGCATACAAATGAAGCTACAAGAGAATTGGAAGTCGGCGAAGACATCCTTGTCTTTCTCTATCATACGAAAAAAGGAACTATGGCTGCAACTATGTCCATACCAAGTGTTTCCTTTGAACAATACGACTGGGTGGAAGTGAAAGAATCAGTCAAACGCCTGGGTGTCTTTGTAGATATTGGAATCAGTAAGGATTTACTTGTTTCAGAAGACGACCTCCCGCTATTTGAACATGTGTGGCCTCAGGCAGGCGACAAACTTTTTGTCTGTCTATCAAAAGACCAAAAGGGACGTTTACTTGCTAAGCCAGCTACAGAGAACGTAGTTGAAAGGTATTGTGAACCTGCTCCAGAATCCCTTTTACATCAGCTTATAAGTGGTCATATCTATCGCTCTAATAAAGTAGGTTCTTTCTTAATTACAGAAGAAGGCTATCGTGGATTTATTCATCATTCAGAGCGCAAAGAAGAACCCCGCTTGGGTGAATGGGTGAAGGGAAGAGTCATTGATGTAAAAAGCGTTGGATCACTTAATATCTCTCTTCGCCCTGTTAAAGAAGAGGCTTTGGATGAAGATTCAGAAGAAATCCTCGCATTTATGAACGAACGAGGCGGTAAAATGTTCTTTACGGATAAGAGTGACCCAGAGGAAATCCGTGACACATTTAACATTAGTAAAGCTGCATTTAAGCGCGCCTTAGGACGTTTATTAAAACAAGGCAAGATTGAACAACACGACGGTTTGACTACATTAAAAGACTCAGAATAAAAAATGACGCCTAATTAGGCGTCATTTTTTGTATACACATTCGTTTCTGATAAACGGAAAAGACTAAGAATTAATGTAATGCCTATGAAACACACTGTGAAAATAAGAGCATTTTCTAAACCAAATTGATCAGCTACAGCCCCTCCAGCTAAAGCACCAAACGCATAACCACTATCACGCCAAAATCGGTATACACCTAGAGAAGTAGCACGCCATGAAGGGGAAGCCACATCACTTATACTTGCAATTAACGTTGGGTAAACAAGCGCTGTCCCGATACCCAATAATAAAGATGCGAACAGCCAAATGGAAAACATCGTGCCAAAAACAATACTTAAAAGTCCAATGAGTTGTAACCAAACACCTGAAAGAATAAGCCATTTGCGTCCCAACTTATCACTTAATGGACCAGTAATCAGTTGAAAAATCCCCCAACTTGCAGGATATATTGCTATGATAAGGCTCATTTGACCCCCCGTTAAAGACGTGGTCGCAAAGAATAAAGGAAAGAGTCCCCAAGCTACCCCGTCTTTGAAGTTGGTCATTAATCCAATCAAACTTATAGTTGATAAATTTGAATCTTTAAAAGAAGTTTTAACAAATACAGAACGAAATGAAGGGGTTGAACCCGTTTTGTTATTAGGTTTGTCTTGTTGATCTTTAACGAGCAAGGACAACAGAATTCCTAAGAAGACGATTATAAATCCTATCACAAATGGTTCAGGTCTTGGTGAAAATCTTGTCATAATGTAACCAGATAATAAGGCTGTAAGAGACAAACCAACGTAACCGGCAAATTCATTTAATCCGACCGCGATTCCTTTTTGATTGTCTTTGGCCAGATCAATTTTCATATTTACGGTCATAGACCATGTTAGCCCTTGACTCAACCCTAGAAGCACATTTGCAATAATAATAAGCCACCATGCTTCAGCAAGGATGATCAGCAGTGGTACACAACCTGCAATGAGCCAACCAACAATTAAAAGCGTTTTTCTTCCAAAGCGATCAGCTAAATGTCCAGCTATCAAATTCATTATTGCTTTGGTAACACCAAATGAAACGATAAACGATAAAGTTGCTGTAACAGAAGCTATACCAAATTCCTCTTTAGCTAAAATGGGTAATACTGTTCTTTCTAAGCCCACCATAGAGCCTACGAAGACATTAATACATACTAATGTTATAAAAGCCGCCAAATTTTGACGAATCCCTTTTTCAGTATTCATACTAACCCTCCCTATACGGGTATGCGTATATTAATATACCAATCTCCAGATAAGGATTCAACTCTGGAAAATTCGTTCTTAAGTTATACATAAAAAAGAGTAGCGCCTATTACGCTACTCCTTATTGTCCCTCTTATGAATTTCTTCTGTTACAACGTATGCAAGGTCATCGTTTCCATAAAGCGATAGAACACCTAAAAGTGTTTGATCAGGAATCTCTTCTGCTTCTTCTTTTGAAACCGTTAAGTCAACACCTTGTTGAAGGGAAGAGTTATCATGTTGATTTGGATAAGCTCTGTAATAGACCTCTTTAGGGTCTAAATCGTGATTTACGCACCACTGAGCAAAAACAAGAATCATCATTTGTTCATCTTGTTGGAAATTTTTTATAATTTGTTCTTCTAAATCTTTCTTTTCCATATGTAATACTCCTTTACCGATCGGTAGTTCTATTATAGCGAGAAAAAGCATTGGCTTACAACAAAGAATTTTTAGGCATTCACCTATTCATGGATGACTTCATATGCTAGTGGTATCGAATGAAAGAAGGTGATTGCATGAGTCAAAATTGCTATCATTATTATGTTGCTGGTAATACTGCTGAAGGGTATTATCGTTTAACAGAATCCATGTTAAATGGTTTGGATAAGTGCTATATCTTAACAGGAGGGCCCGGCACCGGGAAGTCAACATTTATTAAGTCGGTTGCTGAAGAGTTAAAAGGGAGCGAGCATTTCTTAGAATACCTTCATTCTCCATCTGAACCAGGAAGTCTTGACGGTTTAATTATACGTAATAGAAGAATGGCGTTAATAGATGAACAACTAATTCGTCACCTAAAGAATGATAAAATCCCAGGTGCGCATTTTATTCACTTAAGTGAAGGCTTAGATCCAGTTCGTTTAACAGAACAAAAGAATGCTGTTGTTCAACTATCAAATCAATTAGATCATCTTTACGGGCTGTCTTATCAAACTTTTAAAGATTCTCTTCGCGCTCATGATGATCTTGAGGATATCTACATTTCTTCTATGAACTTTAATGAAGCTAATAAACTGACGGATGAGTTAATTCAATTGTTTTACGGAAGTGAAGATCAATTTAAAGCACCAAGAATTGAACATCGATTTCTTGGAGCTGCAACACCAGAAGGGGCTAAAGACTTTATACAACAACTTACTTCAGACATAAACAAACGGTATTTTATTAAAGGAAGAGCAGGTTCAGGTAAATCCACGATGCTTAAGAAAATAGCTGAAGCAGGTGCAGAAAAGGGATATAATGTAGAGGTGTATCATTGTGGTTTTGATCCAAATAGTCTAGACATGATCATCTTACGTGAACTCAGTATTGCTATCTTTGACTCCACAGCTCCACATGAATACTTCCCAGACCGAGAAAATGATGAAATTGTTGATGTTTACAAGCGATGCATTGAGTCAGGTACAGATGAAACATATGCAAGTGAAATTGCTGATACAACAAAAAGATATAAAGATAAGATGAAAGATGCCATATCCCTTCTTAAGGATGCAAGAAATGTAAGAGATCAACTTAAAACCATTTATTCAAGTGCTATGGATTATACAATCGTAGATCAAAAAAGAGAAGAGTGGATCAATGATACCCTACGTCATTAAAGGCCCATTTGGGGTCTTTTTTGGCGTTTCATCATCTCGTGTTACACTTTCTTGTAGTAAAGGAGAGAATGAAATGACTGAGGAAACCAATCATTTATTAAAACAAATTCCTTTATTCTCCACATTAGAGGAAGAGGACTTATATACTTTAGGTACTATTACTACAAGGCGATTCTATCAGAAGCAAGAATTTGTCTTTATGGAAGGGCAAGAACGAGAGGCTGTTTATTTTATAAGTAAGGGGATCATTAAAACATCTAAAACAGACCGAAATGGAAAAGAACATATTATCAATTTCCTTCAATCAGGAGAAATGTTCCCTCACGTAGGTTTTTTTGAACAAACCCCTTACCCTGCTACTGCACAAGTTTTAGAAGAAGCGGAGCTATACGTTATTCGAATTAAAGACTTTAATCAGCTAATGTTTGATCACCCAAATATTGCTGTACAGGTTATGAAGGTTATGGGGCAAAAGTTATCACTCCTGACAGAACGTATTCAAGAGTTATCTTCAAGGGACGTAAGGCATCGTCTGATTTCAACGTTAATTCGACTTGCAGAAGAATCAGGAATTACTGTCGACAATCAACCTGCTTACATTACCGTTCCACTTACAAATGCAGACCTTGCAAATATGGTAGGCTCTACTAGAGAAAGCATAAACCGGATCTTGAATGAATTAAAGAAGAAGAATCTTCTTCGTGCGAGCCGCTCTTCTATTGAGATCATAAACCTCTCTGATTTAAAAGCTACTCTAAGTTAAAGAACTGTTAACAAACTAAAATAAATTTTTACAAAGCAAACAGAGGTCACAACATTGTCAAAAATAGTGTGATATACATCACTAAATGTAAAGATCCTCTTATTTACAATGTACATATAGGAAGAACAATACTGATTTATGGAGGTCATATAGATGCTTTCTACTGAAAAACAAGCGATTATTAAGTCGACAGCTCCTATTTTAAAGGAAAGGGGAGTAGAAATTACTTCCCGCTTCTATGAACGATTATTTGCTAATCATCCTGAACTTTTACATTTGTTTAATCAGACTAATCAAAAGAAAGGTCGTCAACAAACAGCTCTGGCTAACGCTGTCTATGCGGCTGCTGAAAACATTGACCAGCTAGAAGAGATCCTCCCCGTAGTGAAACAAATTGCACATAAGCACAGAAGTATTGGTGTACGTCGAGAGCATTATCCAATTGTAGGGGAACATTTACTCTTGGCTATGAAAGAAGTTCTCGGTGATGGTGCTACAGATGAAGTTCTACAAGCTTGGGAAGATGCTTATGGAATTATAGCGAACGTCTTCATTGAAATCGAAGAAGATATGTACGAGGAAGCTGCTGTGCAACCAGGAGGATGGGATGGATTCAAAGCTTTCAAAGTAACTCGTAAGGAGAAAGAGAGTGATGCAATTACGTCTTTCTATTTAGAGCCTATTGATGAAAAGCCTTTACCTAGTTTTTCGCCTGGACAGTATATCAGTGTACAATTGCATATTGAGGGAGAGACATATACACATGTTCGCCAATATAGTTTATCCGATGCCCCTCATCAAGGTTATTACAGAATAAGCGTTAAACGAGAAAGTGATCATGACCCAGAAGGCGTAGTTTCAAACTATTTACACAACAAAGTTAAAG
Organism: Pontibacillus chungwhensis BH030062; assembly: GCF_000770675.1. GTDB lineage: Bacteria > Bacillota > Bacilli > Bacillales > BH030062 > Pontibacillus > Pontibacillus chungwhensis. Next base: position 294,594 of record NZ_AVBG01000001.1, on the reverse strand, counting down.
AAGGAGATACGATTCCTGTAAGTGCTCCAGCTGGTGATTTTGTATTAGATACGTCTAAAGATATTCCATTAGTCTTCATCAGTGGAGGTGTTGGTCTTACACCACTTGTAAGTATGTTAAAGACAGTCGTAACTCAACAGCCAAACCGTGAGATCATCTTTATTCACGCTGCCCGAAATAGTCAGTTGCATGCACTTAAGGGAGAAGTGGCTCAAATTGTAAAACAAATCGATTCTGTCACGAATTACACTTTATACTCGAATCCAACAGAAGAAGATATGCAATCAATGGATTCAAATACCGGATACGTAACATTGGAATGGCTACAACAAATCCTTCCACATAATCAAATGGACTTTTATTTCTGTGGTCCAACTGGGTTTATGAACACCACTTTTCATGCGTTACAGCAATGGGGTGTTCCAGAAGAGCATATGCATTATGAATTCTTCGGTCCAGCGAAACAGCTAGAAACTGTTCAATAAACAACTCAAGTATTCCAAAAAAGAACTAAGAGTCTAAAAACTCTTAGTTCTTTTTATTGTCCTGATTGTCAACAGACTGTGAATATAGTTGCACCAAATTCCCGCTTTCGTTATGATGAAAAGGGGTTTTTATAAAAAGGAAAACATTATACTCCTGTAGTAGACCATCTAGCATTATGTTCTTTCCTTACTTTCTCTCCTAAAGAAACAGTACATATTAACGATAAAAGGGTGTATACAAATGAGTTCAGAAAGTAATCACACACAATCAAGGAAAAAGATTTTTGTCTTAGGAGGGGATGGATTCTGTGGCTGGCCTACAAGTCTTCACCTGTCTAATATAGGTCATGAAGTCGTAATCATTGACAATCTCTCCAGACGTAATATCGATAACGAACTAGAAGCGGATTCATTGACCCCTATTAAGCCAATGGGGACAAGGATCGAAGCATGGAAGGAAGTATCGGGTAACACGATTGGCTTTCATAACATCGATATTGCTGAAGATTACGAAGGCTTTCTTACCGTTTTAAATGCGGAAAAGCCTGACGCGATTGTTCACTTCGCGGAACAACGTTCAGCTCCTTATTCGATGAAATCACCAAAACATAAACGTTATACGGTTAATAATAATATTAATGCTACGCATAATGTTCTTTGTGCCATTGTAGAATCCGGCTTGGATACTCATCTTGTTCATTTAGGAACTATGGGTGTCTATGGTTATGGAACAGCGGGTATGAAGATTCCTGAGGGGTACCTCGATGTGGAAGTGAAAACAGAAGCGGGCGAACGAATTGAACAACAAATTCTTTATCCAACAAACCCAGGTTCTGTGTATCATATGACCAAAACACAAGACCAGCTCCTATTCCAATACTATAATAAAAACGACTCTATACGTATTACGGACTTACATCAGGGAATTGTATGGGGAACTAATACAGCTGAAACAAATATGGATGACCGCTTAATTAATCGATTTGATTATGATGGCGATTATGGTACAGTATTGAATCGCTTCTTAATGCAAGCTGCAGTTGGTTATCCCATTACAGTGCACGGTACAGGAGGGCAGACGCGTGCCTTTATTCATATCCAGGACACCGTCCGTTGTATTGAACTTGCTATTGAGAATGCACCTTCACGTGAAGATCGAGTGATGATCTTTAATCAGATGACAGAAACCCATCGTGTGAATGATTTAGCAAAGTTAGTTAGTGAAATGACAAATGGTGAGATCGCTTATGTATCTAATCCCCGTAAAGAAGCTGCTGCAAATGACCTTCATGTAAGAAATGATCTATTCTTATCTAAAGGATTGAACCCAACCACATTAGATACGGGACTTCTACAAGAAGTAACTGAAGTTGCAGGAAAGTACGCTCACAGAGCAGACTACTCCAAAATCCCTGCCACTAGTACATGGACAAAGGAACAACAACCTGGTATACCAGAAACAAGTAAAGAATTAAATAAATAATGTAAAGAAAGCCTCCAGTTTTAAACTGGAGGCTTTTTATTTACGTTTTAGAAGACAGCTCAGACTAAATTCTTAAGGTGCCTTCTAACAAGTATTTTCGCTATAAGTTCTTTATCAATCCTTAAAAGACATTTAAAAAGTGAGATAGACGTACCTACAAAAAATCATCGATTGCTATAATATATAGTTAAAAACAACAAGAATTTTCTATATGGAATTTATTTCAAAAATATTCTTTGCTACCATTCCTTATATCTATAATATGTGCCATAATATAAAATAATTAAAAAATTCTGACTTATCAGGAGGAACAAAAGAAAGATGCCTTAGTAAAGTAGAGTTAAAAGCTTTCTCTAATTTGTCATGTGACATCATTTGTATTCATATAATGAAATGGCGTTTCAATTAGTGAAATGATAAAGAGGAGGGGTCATCTTATGACATTTGTGTCCCAAAATGTAAATAGTTTACCTCCGTACTTATTTTCCGTTTTTCATCAGAAGAAAAAGGAACTAGAGGCACAAGGAATTGATGTAATTGATCTTGGTATTGGAGCTCCTGATTTAAAAACACCTTCCTTTATCATTGACCGGCTGACTGAGGAAGCACGAAAATCAGCTCACCATAAATACTCACCCTACAGTGGTATTCAGGAGTTTAAAGAAGCAGTAGCTCGCTTTTACAAGACATATCATGGAGTTTCTCTTAATCCTGATACAGAGATCTTAACCCTTATTGGCTCGAAAGAAGGATTAGCAAATTTAATTCGAGCTGTGGTAGACCCAGGGGATAGTGTCCTCCTTCCTGATCCTGGATATCCAGTCTATCAGTCTGCTGTTCATCTAGCTTATGGAAAGACGATTCGATTACCTCTTGACCCGCATAATGGCTACACGCCTAAGTATGAGGAGCTGTCCCAAGAAGATATACAGAACTCAAAAGTCATGTTATTAAACTATCCTAGCAATCCAACAGGGGCGACGGTAGATTACAGAACTTTTTTGGAAGCGTTTACATTCGCTAAAAAACATGGTCTTTGCCTTGCTCATGATGCAGCTTATAGTCTTGTCACATTTGGTGGCTATAAGGCTCCTAGTTTGCTAGAGGTCCCTGGTGCTAAAGATCTAGCGCTTGAATTTGGATCTCTATCCAAAAGTTTTAATATGACCGGTTGGAGAATTGGGTATGTAGCCGGAAACAGCGAATTGATTCAGGCAATGTCAATCATCAAAAGCAACACCGATACAAGTCAGTTTATTCCCATTCAACAAGCGGGGGCCACTGCACTTAATAGTGACTTCAGTACAGTAAAAGAGAATAATAATATCTATGAAGAACGATTAGAAAACATACTTCCTATCTTGAAAGAACTTAACATTGAAGCTGAGAAACCGCGTGGCACATTCTTTGTTTGGGCAAAAGTTCCAAGAGGATATTCATCGCAAACTTTCGCTGAAAAGCTACTTATTGAAGCTGGCGTTATTGTTACGCCGGGACACGCATTTGGTCAAGGTGGAGAGGGATACTTTCGTTTATCTTTATGCGTTCCAACAGATCGTTTAAATGAAGCTGTCCAACGGATGAAAGCTCTGGATTGGGAGGTAACACATGATTGAGAAGAGTTTACGACCGATTAAACGTACACTTACAAGCGCTCATGCAATTGTAGAGTGCATGAAAATTGAAGGAGTCAAACACGTATTTTGTGTACCCGGAGAAAGCTACCTCCCCATTATGGATGCGATTCATGATGAACCTTCCATCAAGCTTATATCTGCACGACATGAAGGAGGAGCATCCTTCATGGCAGAAGGTTATGCAAAATCTAGCGGTAAACCAGGTGTGTTAATGGCTACAAGAGGTGTCGGGGGATCAAACCTTACGATAGGAGTTCATACAGCTCACCAGGATTCTACACCTATGGTTGTATTCCTCGGGCAAGTACACAGCCAGTTTAGAGGACGAGAAGGATTCCAAGAAGTTGATCTTGATCAATACTTTCGCCATATTGCGAAATGGACAGTAGAAATACGTGATGCTAAAAGAGTACCTGAATTAGTTCAAAGAGCTTTTAGAGTTGCTCAAACCGGTAGGCCCGGTCCCGTCGTTGTTTCCCTTCCAGAAGATCTCTTAATTAAGGAGTCCGTCATGGCATTTGGCCCTCCTGTCCGAAGACCTACACCTAGCCCTTCAAGTGATGAAGTTGGCGATGTTGAAAAGTTATTACAATCATCTGAATCTCCATTAATCATTGCTGGAGGGGGTGTCAAAGCTTCTGAAGCTGAGGGAGCATTAAAACAATTTGCAGAGAAATATAAGATTCCCGTTATGGCATCGTTCAGAAGACATGATGTTATGCCAAATGATCACCCTCTCTATTTGGGCCACCTAGGTTTGGGCACTCACAAATCTATTTTAGAAACCGTTCAACAATCTGATGTGATTCTTGCTTTTGGCACTCGCTTATCTGAAGTAACGACTCAAGACTATTCAATTATTACGGATGAGAAGAAGCTTGTTCATGTAGATATAGAATATGATTCTATTGGTAAGATCTATCAGCCTGACATTGGCATAGTAGCAGACCTTAAAGAAGGCTTACATGCTCTATTATCTATAAACCTTTTAAGCTCGTGGGAGGACTGGGCCGTCACTCGCCGTAGAGTGTATGAAAACGTAACGAGTCTTACCAATAAAGACGTAGATAATCATAATTTTCATACACAAATTATACAAACCCTCCAAGCTCAACTACCTAAGAATGCAATTTTAACAAATGATGCAGGGAATTTTGCGGGTTGGTTACATACTTTCTTTCAGTTTACAGAAAGAAATACGTATGTAGGCCCTACTTCTGGTGCAATGGGGTATGGTATGCCTGCCGCTCTTGGGACGAAGCTTGCTCATCCCCATCGTACAGTACTCTCTCTTTCAGGGGATGGTGGGTTTATGATGACCATGCAGGAGATTGAAACAGCGGTTAGATACAACATCCCGATTATATCTATTGTATTTAACAATAAAATGTATGGAACTATCCGCATGCACCAGGAGATGCATTATCCTTTTAAACCAATCGGTACAGAGCTTGGAAGTGTACCGTTTACTGAGCTTGCTCAGTCTATCGGCGCAAATGGCTATTTCGTTCGTACTATTAAGGAATTCGAGTTGGCTATTGAACGGGCAGTAAAATCCGATAAGCCTGTCGTCATTGAAATTGAAAGCGATCCGAATCAAATTTCGGTCTCCTCTACAATTGAGGAAATCAGAAACCAACATAAGTAAGTGTTATGGACTTCATTGTTCATTAACCATATAACTATCATTCTAAGGAGGTCATTTTCATGACAAAAACACTCATCCAAGAAGAAAAACTAATGAACTTTATTAACGGTAATTGGGTAAACTCCGCTGGTAATCAATTTAAAGAGGTGAAGAATCCAGCGAATTGGGAAACGCTTGTTCAAGTTCCGTTATCAAGCGAAGCTGATGTAAACGAAGCTGTTCAAACAGCAAAGGAAGCACAAAAAAAATGGGCGCTTGTTCCCGCTCCCCAGCGCGCAGAAGTCTTGTATCGTGTAGGGATGTTAATGAAAGAGAGAAAAGAGGATCTTTCGCAAATTTTAACCATGGAAAATGGAAAAGTTATTGAAGAAGCACGTGGTGAAGTTCAAGAAGGCATTGACATGGCCTTTTATATGGCAGGAGAAGGACGCCGGTTATTTGGTCAGACCACTCCTTCTGAATTAAAAGACAAATTTGCAATGAGCGTACGCGCTCCGGTTGGAGTTGTAGGGATTATTACACCTTGGAACTTCCCAATTGCCATTGCTACATGGAAGTCATTTCCGGCTATTGTAGCGGGAAATGCTGTTGTTTGGAAGCCCGCTACAGAAACGCCACTAATGGCTTATGAACTTGCCAAGATCTTTGAAGAATCTGGTTTGCCAAAAGGAGTCTTAAATGTAGTGTTTGGTTCTGGTTCCGAGGTTGGTGATACGATGGTTCATCATAAAGATATACGCGTAATCTCTTTTACAGGGTCAAATGATGTAGGGAGGACGATTGCAGCCAAATGCGGAGAGCAACTTAAAAAAGTGTCTTTAGAAATGGGCGGGAAGAACGCAGTAATCGTCATGGATGATGCAGACTTATCCCTGGCAACAGAAGGTATACTGTGGAGTGCTTTTGGTACCAGCGGACAGCGATGTACCGCTTGCAGTAGAGTTATTGTACATGAAGATGTTAAAGAACGCCTTGAAGAGAGACTCCTTTCTGAAATGGAGAAACTTACAATTGGAAATGGATTAGATGAGACAAATAAAGTTGGTCCGATTATTAATAAAGGTGGCCTTGAAAAGATACAGCAGTATATTAAGATTGGCCAAGAAGAAGGCGCAAAATTACTTGCGGGTGGATATGTATTAGATGGTGAAGAATACGCCAATGGAAATTATTTTGCTCCTACGCTGTTCACGGATGCGACACCTGACATGAAGATTGCTCAAGAAGAGATATTCGGACCTGTCGTATCTTTAATACCTGTTAAGAGCTTTGAAGAAGCAATTGAAGTAAATAACGGTGTTGAATATGGTTTATCTAGTTCTGTTTTCACCCGCGATGTGAACCGAGTATTTGCTGCTCAAAGGGATCTAGATACAGGCATTGTATATGTAAATGCCGGAACGACTGGGGCTGAAATTCATTTACCATTTGGAGGAACGAAAGGAACAGGGAATGGACATCGCGATTCAGGTGTAGCAGCTCTTGATGTGTTTACAGAATGGAAAGCTGTTTATGTTGACTACAGTGGTAAACTGCAACGAGCACAAATCGATGTTGATTAATTCTTAAAAGGGGGACTTGATCTTATGAAAATAGGTGTACTAGGCTCAGGTTTAATGGGGAAAGAAGCGGCGCGTGACTTAACTCAAAATCCAGCAGTCGTAGAAGTTGGGCTGGCTGATATTGATTTAGGGCGAGCGGAATCAGTATGTCGAATCCTGAACTCTTCTAAACTTAAAGCGTACCAAGTTGATGCAGGGAACCCTGTAGAATTAAAAGCGTATATAAGACAATTCGATGTCATCATTAATGCGTTGTTCTACTCCTTTAACGAACGAGTTGCTAAGGCAGCGATTGAGGTTGGCGTAAGCTCGGTTGACTTAGGAGGTCATATCGGAAGCGTTACAGACAACGTTCTTCGTATGCACGATGACGCAGATGTAGCTAATGTAACCATAATACCTGACCTTGGTGTTGCCCCTGGTATGATTAACATTTTATCAGGTTATGGGGTTAGCAAACTAGATCAGCCTGAGTCGATTCGTTTATTTGTTGGAGGGATCCCTGTAAAACCAGAAGCACCCCTTGAATATAATCATGTTTTCTCCATGGAAGGATTACTTGACCACTATACAGATCCATCTACCATTATACGGAATGGGTCAAGGCAACAAGTAGCTTCCTTAACGGAAGTTGAACGTCTTTATTTTGATAAATTTGGTCCCCTTGAGGCGTTCCATACCTCTGGAGGCACCTCAACGTTGCTTCATTCTTTCCCTAATATTCATGATCTTGAGTATAAAACAATACGATATCCAGGTCATGCGGAGAAAATGAAGCTGTTAGTAGATCTTAATCTTACAAGTAATGACTATGAAGTAGAGATAAACGGGGTTAAGGTTAAGCCTCGCGAAGTCCTTCTTAAAACCCTTGATCCAATTGTTGATCTGAAGGATAAAGATGATGCGGTACTCTTACGTGTTCAAGTTAGCGGGCTAAAAAATGGTCAGAAAACAACTTATGAATATGAAATGGTTACGTTTAAAGACCGTTCGAGCAACGTCACCGCAATGGCACGCGCAACTGCTAATACGATTTCAGTTGTTTCACAATTAATTGGCAGTGGACAAATAACAAAAAGAGGCGTACACCCGCCTGAAAAAATTGTGCCAGGAGATATCTATATTAAAGAAATGGCGAAACGAGGGGTTGAGATAAAAGAAAAGATGACGATTCATCCATCGCATGTTCAAATTTAACAATCCTAAAGGAGGGATCAATAGATCTCTCCTTTTTATAAACAATTGGAAGGAATAAATGAGGGCACGTTAAACAAAGGAGACCAAAGATGAATCAGAGTGTCATTAAAGCTTTGAAACTACTGAACTACTTTACAGAAGAGACACCGGAACTTACCCTCAGAGACATCACAATAAAATCGAACCTCCCAAAAGCAACTGCTTATCGTCTTCTTTCATCTCTCGAACAAGAAGGCTTTCTCGTGAAATCAAAGGAATCTGAGTATAATAGTCGTTACCGTTTAGGCATTAAGCTAATGGAACTCGGGTTTCGGGTTGCAGATCAGATTGAGATACGCCGTATTGCAAAGCCATTCATGGAGGGTCTAGCTCATGAGATAAACGAGGTCATTCACCTCGCAATAGTCAATGATGATAAAGCGACCTATATTGAGAAAGTTGATTCGAACCGGGCGCTTCGTTTGTATACTAAGATTGGTAAAACCGTACCTCTTTATTTAGGTTCGGGTCCTAAACTTCTTCTATCATTTTTAAAGTCAGATAAACAAATGAGCATTTTAAAATCATTATCGTTTTCTTCCACTGATGAGTCTACCCAAATCGATTCAGAAAATCTGAAGCTTGAATTAGACATGATTAGAAAGCAAGGGTATTCAATCAGTGAGGGTGAGCAAGACTATGATACAACAGGAATCTCCTTCCCAATCTTTAATCATAAAAGTGAAGTTATTGCAGCATTAGCTGTAAGCGGATTGTCTAGTCATTTTGAAGGGGATAATTTGGAGATTATTAAGGACGCTGCATCTCGGTCTGCGCATCAAATATCTATAAGTATTGGTTATCGATAATACTAATGGGGGGATTATGTGAGGACGTATTTCGTTGCTGGTCATGCTAGATTGCCCGCCGGAATGGCTGCACACAATATGTACGATGTCTTAACGATTACAGCAGAAGTGGACTGTAACTATGGCGTCATCCTTGAGGCTAACTGTACTTTGGCAACAGAACATGGGCGTCAGTTTATTAGTCAACTTCTTAAGGGGTATAGTTTGAGGCATTCTATTGATGAACCTATAGAAGCTATACGACAGCATTACTTAGGGAAAGCGGGAAATGCTCTTGTATCCGCTTTAAGGGATCTACACAAACAGTACGAACTACAATACGAGGCCAAGCATTCATAGAGATTCCTATGGATGCTTTTATTTTTATAAACAAAAACTCTCTCAGGAATGAACGAGTCATTCAAAAGAGAGTCATGTCTTTATTCATCAATTACCGTCGATATATATTTTAAGTTTACATACTCATGAATCCCTTGTGATCCTCCTTCTTTTCCAATTCCCGATTGCTTCACACCTCCGAATGGAGCTTCCGGAACAGCAGGAAACACATCATTCACTCCTACTATCCCATATTCAAGAGCTTCTGATACTCTCGTAGCACGACTTAGATTATCAGTAAACAAGTAGGCTGCTAGACCATAATCTGTATCATTGGCTTTATGAATGACGTCAGCTTCTTCTGTAAAAGACTGAAGCGGAAGAAGGGGACCAAACGTTTCTTCTCGCATTACTTTCATATCCTTAGTGGCCTGTGTCAGAAGTGTGGGGGAATAGAAGTAACCCCTTAATCCCGTTTGGAGGGGAGCACCTCCGTTTAAAACGTTCGCTCCTTTTTGAATAGCATCCTTTAAGTGAGATTGCACTTTATCAAGTGATTGGCGATTAATAAGCGGGCCCAAATCAATCCCTTTTTCTAACCCGTTTCCGGCTTTTAGAAGAGAGATCTTTTCATGCAACAAGTTGGCGAAACGTTCTTTAACATTTTCATGTACATAAACGCGATTAGCACATATACACGTTTGGCCACTATTACGAAATTTGCTAGCTAAGGTTTGACTAGCAGCCCGCTCTAGATTTGCATCCTCAAACACAAGTATTGGCGCATGACCACCAAGTTCGAGTGAAAGTTTCTTAACGGTATTTGCACTACCTTTCATCAATAGTTTTCCAACTTCTGTAGAGCCAGTGAAAGTAATGAGACGTACGTCTCTACTCTCCATAAAAGCTGAACCTATTTCTTCAGCATCTCCTGTAACTAAATTAACGACTCCATCAGGAACTCCTGCTTCTGTTAAAATGGATACAAGTTCTATAGCAGATAAAGGCGTTTCAGGCGCAGGTTTTAAGATAACTGTACAACCGGCAGCAAGCGCTGGAGCGAGTTTTCTAGCAATCATGGAAGAAGGGAAGTTCCAAGGCGTAATGGCTGCAATTACTCCAATAGGTTCCGGCTTTACAAGTAATCGTTTCCCTGGAATAGAAGAAGGGATCCACTCTCCGTATAAACGATTCGCTTCCTCAGCATACCAAAGAAAAAAGTTTGCAGCGGAACGGATTTCACCCTTCGCTTCGGCTAATGGCTTGCCTTGTTCCATTGTTAAAATTGTAGATAGGCGCTCCACACGTTCTAATAATAACTCGTGTGTTTTATATAAGATTTTTGAACGTTCCCGCGCGGTTTTCCTGGACCATTCCGGGAAGGCGAGGGAAGCGGATTGGATTGCGTGCTCTGTTTCTGTTCGACCTGCCCATGATACATCCGTCAGTTTCTCAAGCGTGGCGGGATTGATGACACTTTCTGTTCTTCCTGAATCAGCACTTATCCACTTTCCATTTATAAAAAGGGAGTCTAAGCTTTTATCCCATGTAATCATAAATTACTCCTCCTAATCTTCAAATGGCCATTCAGGGAGCATTTGATCAAGAGCTTTGTCTTTACGGTAACCCAGAACATAATCAGCTTGCATGATTGTATGAATTTCTCTAGTTCCTTCATAAATGACTGGAGCTTTAGAGTTACGCAGGTAGCGCTCAACAGGATATTCATTTGAATACCCATATGCGCCATGGATTTGAACAGCATCATCCGCTGCTTTGTTTGCAAAGTCACACGCCTGCCATTTAGCTAAAGAGGTTTCTCGGGTATTCCGTTTCCCACTATTTTTTAACTCACCAGCTTTCCAAACCAATAAGCGGCTCATTTGAAGACCAGCTTCCATATTCGCAATCATTTGTTTTACTAATTGATGTTTTCCGATTTCTTTTCCAAACGTTTTTCGTTCGTGACAGTAATCTACGCTCGCTTCAAGACACGCCATAATTTGCCCACATGCTCCAGCAGCTACTGTGAATCGACCGTTGTCGAGTGCAGCCATGGCAATTTTAAAGCCATCGCCTTCTTTTCCAAGCAGATTTTCCTTTGGTACACGTACATCATCAAAAAATAATTCTCCCGTGTTGCCTGCTCGGATACCAAGTTTCCCTTTCGTCGCTTTAGAAGAGAATCCAGGCATGGTGCGTTCGACGATAAAACATGAAATTCCATGGTGGCTTTTTTCCTTATCCGTATAGGCAAATACAAGGAAGTGATCTGCCGTGTCACAAAGGGAGATCCATGTTTTCTGACCATTTAAAATATAATCATCACCATCTCGCTTCGCTGTCGACTGTAAAGATGCCACATCAGATCCAGCACCAGGTTCTGTTAATCCGAATGCCCCAACCTTTTCACCTTTAGCCTGAGGGACTAAGTATTTTTCCTTCTGACCTTCATTTCCCCATTGAAGTAATGTCATGCTGTTTAAACCTGTATGCACGGATACAGCTGTTCTAAATGCAGTATCTCCACGTTCTAACTCTTCACATACGATAGCTAAAGAGTTATAATCCATCCCACTACCACCGTATTTAGAAGGGATACATACACCCATTAGTCCAAGTTTTGAAATTTTTTTCAACGTATCCGTGTCAAAGTGACCTTTAGCATCCCATTCACCAATATGGGGCATAATTTCATGGTCAACAAAGTCACGGACTGTTTTTCGAAGCATTTCTTGTTCTTCTGATAATTCAAAGTTCATCGTAAACATCTCCTTATATTGATTGATGGTCTTTCAATCTTTTGATTTCTTCTTCACTATATCCAAGAGCATCTAATATTTCTGATGTATGCTCTCCTGGTTCAGGAGGGTAGTGCGATAAGACGGTTGGAGTTCTTGATAGCTTCAAAGGGCTACCAATTAGTTTAATAGGTCCAGCTATTGGATGTTCTGTTTGTAAAAACATATTACGGGCTTGCAATTGAGGATCCTGAACAAGCTCATTTATTGTTTGAATAGGACCAAAGGGGACTCCTTCTTTATCACATAACTCTTTCCAATAAGCGGTTGATTGTTTCTGGAATGCTTTTTGTAATAGGGGTGTTAGTTGCTGGCGGTGAGCAACTCGATCAGGATTCGTTGTAAAACGAGGGTCCTGTGAGAGTTGAGGCTCACCTATCAGTCTGCAAAGGGAACGAAATTGCCTGTCATTACCAACCGCAATCACCATTTCACCATCAGACGAGTAAAAGGTCTGGTAAGGGACAATATTGGCATGTTGGTTTCCTAATCTCTCTGGAACGTTTCCAGACATAAGATAATTGCTACCAATATTAATAAGGGAGGACACAGCAGCGTCGTACAAAGAGAGATCCACCATTTGTCCTCTTCCAGATTTCTCTCGTTCAATAAGAGCGCTTTGTATCCCAATGCATGCATAAAGGCCTGTAAGGACATCAGTAATGGCGATTCCTAGCTTCTGAGGGCCTGATTGTTCATCGCCTGTAATGCTCATCAATCCGCTCATAGCTTGAATGATGAAGTCATAGCCTGGGAGATGTTTATAAGGACCTGTTTCCCCGAATCCTGTAATGGAACAATATACGATACGCGGGTTTAATTCGTTTAATGCCTTATAATCTAAACCAAGGCGTTCCATCGTTCCCGTTTTAAAATTATGCATGACTACATCGCTACTTTTGACTAACTTATGGATGATTTCTTTACCCTCTGAAGACTTTAAATCTACTGTCATGCTCTTCTTATTTCGATTCGCACAAAGGTAATACGCACTAACACCTTCTTGAAAGGGAGGACCCCATTTCCTCGTATCATCACTACCTCCCGGGGCTTCAACTTTAATCACTTCAGCACCGAGGTCACCAAGAATCATGGAGCAATACGGACCTGCTAAAACTCGAGTGAGGTCCAGTACTCGTATACCATCTAAAGAAGTGCTCACGTTTTATCACGCTCCTTATTCCGAATAAAAAAGCCAGTTTGAAATACACACATGTAAATGCGTGAATTCAAACTGGCTTTTGACCTGCTGAATCCTGCCTTGTAAGGAGACATGGAAGCAAGGTAAACAGTTATATTATATGAAAGTTTACAAAGGTGATCCGTCTGTAGCTGCCTGGGATGGGCTTGGAGACAAATTCATACCTTTATTCAATTTTAAAATATTCTGACAATAAAGTAAATGAATTCTTTAATATATACAAAAAAAGAGAGGTGTAAAACAAAGGCAGTTTGTAAAAAGGCAAGAAGTGATATAATATCAGAGAAAATCATGACTGAAAGAAAGGTAGTTGAGATCAGTGATTGAACATATTGTTTTATTCAAATTTGAAGAACAGACAACAGAAGCGCAGCAACAGGAAGCTATTAAGAGGTTAACCTCTCTTAAAGAAGAGATCCCAGGCATTATTGATATTCACGCTGGCTTGAATTTCTCAGATCGAAACAAAGGGTACGAAGTAGGATTAACAGTACGCTTTGAAGACAAGGAAGCTCTTGAGCAATACGGCCCACATGAGAAGCATCAGGAAGTGGTTGCATACTTAAAAGAAATAGGGCTTTCAGATATTTTAGTTGTGGATTTTGAAATGTAGATCTTCCTTACAATCTTGTTTGTTATTATAGAAAGAAATGCGCCTTACTTCATGTTAGGCGCATTCCTTTTTTACTCTCCGTTAGTTATATAGGCATCCCGAGTGATAAAACTCGACTCCTGAGAACATATGTTTTTATAATGGATATATACAAATATTTTCCTTTCGTTACCTAAATAACTAAAGAGGGAGTGGCGCTATTATGCCTCGTAAGCCTGGTATTACAGATCAGTACCTTATAGACTTATACAAGAAGGGGACACCTTTCAAAAAGATGTCAGTGCTCTCAGGACTATCTGATCGCGCAATACGTAATATTATGTATAAAAATAAAAGGTTAGGTATCTACGCAAATAAGTCAAGAACTGTTGGCTTTCCACATGTTCCAAAGGATTACTTATCTTCATTTATAAGAGGAGTAATTGATGGAGACGGTTGGGTAGATCGAGAAGGTTATGTTATGAATGTTACTTCTGCAAGTCTAAGCTTTGCAAAAGGAATTTTTGAAACATTCCAATCTTGGGAGCTTCGTTGCAATTTAACTCGACAGTTAAGCGCTTCTCAAAATGTGTATTATCGCGTATGGGTGAAAGGAAAAAGAGATTTATTAAAGCTATCAGATATTGTTTATCAACATGCCCTAGAAGACTGTGTTTATTCTAAAAGAGCGTTAATGAAAAACCCAGAATATAAAAGTACATCTAACAGAGTTAAATTTAGAACAAACGTGAGTAAGGAATTATTAGATAGCGTAAGACATGAAGCGAAGAAAAAAGGAAAGTATGGCAATTATATAATTGAGGAAGCATTGAAATCGATCTTTGATCATGCGGATATTGAACTTTTGGAGAAATCAAATCCACAGGATCGTATTCAATATAAAACCACTTATGACAAAAATTTATTAGAGCACGCTAAAATAATGGCTAAGCAATTAGATATGAGGGTGAACGAATTAATTGAGTTGAGCATTAGAGAATGGTTTATTCTAAATAAGATAGAAGGTAAAGAGAGGAGATGAGTAAACATCACTTCTTTTATTTTTAATTTCTAGTTAACATAATATATATTATCGGTAGTCATAACTGAATAAACAATCTCATCTCATAACCAAAGTATACTCTTGATATTGAGATGAGATTTAAATTTTTAATACGATAACTTATATCATTTATACCGTGAAAATTTATAAAATACTAATTAAGTTTCATTCACTTAAAATCATTCATCTAAAAGTTTAATCTATATTATAAATGATCATTATTCATAGTTAATCCTTTATTCTGATCATTCGATTCATAAATACGTTCAATCGTACGAACCAATAATTTCGCATAGTTCCCATTACTATCTTGGTCTCCATGAATAGTTCGAATCATATCTTTTAGCTGCAATACAAACGGATCAGGTAATTCTTGAACCTTTAACGCTGTATATTTTCCTTCCTTAGTAATAAATACTCCTTTTCCTATTTCAACTTTCACTATACCTTCTTCAAAAATGAATTCAGTTCGCTGTGTAGGCACAACAGAAAATCCAGACATTGATATCGTTACAGGCACCCCCGTGCTCGTTTCCAAATAAACCGTCCCACTCCCTTCTACATCTGTTTGTAAGATGGCTGTCGGGTAGTATAAATTCGCTTTCACAAAAGTAAAAGCTGAATTTGTGAGCCACTGAATCTTATCAATTGAATGAGTTCCAAGGTTCATAAAAATCCCCCCTCCTGCCTTTCGTTTTTCTAGGAACCATTTCGGTCGGTCAGGATTAAAATATGGAACGAACCTTGAATCATTGACCATCAATAGTGGTCCTAAATCATGAGTCTCTATATATTCTTTAGCCGTGATGTTTTCTGCTAGATAATGTTGAGTATGAGCAACCATAAGCTTTACACCGTTATCTTTTACACACCGCAGAATCTCATGGCATTCAGCACTGGTTAAAGCCATTGGTTTCTCTAACAAGATATGGCATCCTTCTTTCGCGGAGAAAAGTGCTGCTTCCTTATGGAGGAAATGAGGAAGAGTAATAATCACGAGGTCTGGTGTTTCTTTTACGATCATTTCTTTATATGATGTGTACCCTTTAACTTCGTTCTTTGCAGCTACATTCATGGCTTTATCAGAGTCGGTGTCTGCCACAGCTAACAATTGAGTACTAGTGATTTCTTTAATCGCTTTCAAATGGTGTTGCGCTATGATCCCAGCTCCAATGACACATATCGATAAGCTCATAAGCTATACTCCTAATTCCGAAGATAGATGACGTAATAGAGCATGATCTTCACTTGCATTCGTAAATACTTGATCCGTATTCTCAACTCTTGTTGCTACTCCTGCTGTAAATTCAATTGAATAGGAACCCGTAAACTGATGTTCATGTAATTTAGCTATACGCTTTCTCACAAACGTCTCTTCACTATTCAACCGATGAAACCGTTTGTTATTGTACAGA
Source organism: Pontibacillus chungwhensis BH030062 (assembly GCF_000770675.1). Classification (GTDB taxonomy): domain Bacteria; phylum Bacillota; class Bacilli; order Bacillales; family BH030062; genus Pontibacillus; species Pontibacillus chungwhensis. The sequence goes on along the minus strand of NZ_AVBG01000001.1, from coordinate 278,344 downwards.
CTGACATGAGCGTGTGTAATGGATGAACCTAAGTGTTGAAACCATTTCTCTATATTTACTTGATCATGAAAAGGGTGAATAATCGCCTTCACTCGATTAGAACCGATTTGGTCAAAAACCCGGTAAGCTGTTTCCGGGTCTTCCATAATCGTTCCGGGATGACATTCACACAGAAGCTGGCATGAGTCAGGCAATTGATTCAACATGGCTTTCACATGTGAAATATACATGTTTGTATGCTCCATTGAATGACCTAAGTTAAACTTAACTGCCATACATTTAAGCTCATGTACTAAATTTACGATTTTCTCTCTCTCATTTTCATACCCCTCTTCAAATTTTATATAGGAGTTAAATACATCAATAGGCAAATCACTATGCTTTAATTGAGCTCGCTCATAATCTGTTGCTTTTAGAGCATGATTTTGCCACAATTCTATCCCATCAAAACCCTTTTCCTTTATAGCGGGTATCCAATTACTAACTTGAATAGAAGGTATTTGGCCACCTTCCCAACGGTTTTTCTCCAATAAAACAGTATTTAAGAGAATCTTTGGCATGAACTCTCCCCTTTTTAATGATAGCTACAGTTAGAAAGGATCTCTTCTTGGAAAGGCTGCAAATCAATTCGGTATATAGCTCTTGGACGTCCTCGTTTATTTGATTGTTCCTCCCCGATCACTGTCGCAATTCGGTGATACTCAAGATTAGATAAGATTCTTCTTGCGCTCCGAAGGGTAATTGAGAACCCTTTGGCAAGTTCTGAAGCTGTAATGGTATTCTTCCCATTCGAATAACAGAGGCATTGGAGCCTGTGAAGTGTTTTGGTGCTTACCTTTAGATCTTGCATCAATTGAAAGGCAGAAGGGTTTTCCAACCGAATCTTTTCACTCGTTTCAACTTTTCCTTGGATTACATACTGTCTAACTTCTTCTGTCACATGATTCAAGGATTGTTTTATACATTTATGGGTCGGCACAATCAGATGTACAGGTATGCTCAAAGCCTCTAACTGACCTTTAATAAAGGGATCACAGGTGACGACACACTGAGCATGCCTTCTGTTCCATAGTTCAACATGATGCATTAATACTTGATCTCTCCCTCCCTCTTTGTATTCCGTGAAGATAATTCCTTTTCCGGAGAGCTCTTGAGATATACTAGAATGGGCAAGATTCATTGCGTCAACACTAATCGTATAATGACCTTTTTGTTCAGGTACGTATTCATAACTACATTTAAATAGACTCGAATAAAGAGTGCTTTCAGAGACCGCAAGTGTGAAGACTGGTATGTGTTCAATGGTTGTTAAAAGTTCTTTCGAAAACTTTAGAGGATTGGCAAGTACGATTGCGTGATATTCGTTTACGTCTTCTGAAAATGGCTGATTTGGCTGATCAATATACGGAACGAACGTAAATTGTTGATATAAGTGCTTAAACTCCATGACTTTATTAACGATTTCTTCACAACCAATCACCAATACAGTAAAATTCATTTTCCTTCACATCCTTCTTTCAGTACCTTCTAAGCTATTTAAGCCCAGAAGAGCTAGCTCCTTTCACAAAATATTTCTCAGCGAATAAGAAAACAATCAAGATTGGTAACAGAGACATTAGAGCTGCAGCAACTAAATACTGTTCTTGGCCAAACCAAGCTCCAGACATTGATAATATACCAATCGGTAACGTAAATTTATCTTCTGAAGAAAGGTAAATAACAGGCGCCATAATTTCGTTCCATTTTGTCATGAACGTGAAGATCGTAAGTGTGGCTAATTGTGGCTTACACATAGGCAAATAGACTTTCACAAACGTTTGGAACGGATTGCAACCATCCAGTTTGGCTGCTTCGTCATATTCTTTTGGAATAGCAAGAAAGGCTTGCCGCATTAAGAACACACCAAAGGGTTGGGCTAGCCATTCAAGAATCCATAAAGGCACAAGTGTGTCTACGAGTCCTAATTGATTAAAGATCATAAATTGCGGAATGATCATAACGACTGGAGGGATCATGAGTGTTCCAAGAACCATTACGAACAATGAATTTTTAAATGAAAACTCTAGTCTTGCAAATGCGTACGCCACCATGGAACAAGATAGTAACGCTCCTATAACCGATAAGACGGTTACTATGAAACTATTCCACGCATAGGTATCCATTGAAGTCATTTTCCATACTTCAATGTAATTCTGCCACTGAAAGGGATTTGGAATCCATTGTACTGGAATTGCCGTGTACTCTTTGTAGGACTTTAATGAATTTAGTGCTGCACTTACTAGTGGTGTTAGCATAAGTAGAGAACTAAACAGGATGACCGTGTAGCTAATTGCCTTTCTTTTTTTAGATCGATTAAACATGATCAACACCCCAACATAACAGACTATTTCTCATAGTAAACCCACTTTTTTTGCAACTTTAGTTGAATCATCGTGATGCCAAATAAGATGATAAACAACACCCATGCAATAGCGGATGCATACCCCATCTTTAAGAAGGAAAAGCCTTGTTGGAATAAATAGAGCATCAGTACCATACTCGCGTTATTCGGTCCTCCTGCAGAGGTTACATCACCTAAATGACTTGTCATGACATAGATTTGTTCAAAAGATTGAAAAGTTGTGATGGTTGTTAGGACTAATACGAGAAACGTAGTCCCTGAAATCAAAGGAACTGTTACGTGTCTGAATTTTTTCCACACCCCTGCCCCTTCTATTTCAGCTGCTTCATATAAATCCTCTGGTACATTTTGAAGGCCAGCTAAAAAGATAATCATCATGTAACCGACCCCTTTCCATACAGCGACAGCAACAAGAACAGGGATGATCAATGCTTCATCACCTAGCCATGCTTGCGGGTTGCTTCCTAATTTCGCAAGGATTGTATTTGCAAGCCCAAAGCGGGGATTTAAAATGGCATCTGCCACGTAAAGAACAACGGTCCAGGAACAAATAACAGGGATAAAGTGAGCAATTCTAAAAAACTTTAACCCTTTTAAACTCTGATTAAGCGCAACAGCAAGGACTAATGCGAGAATCGTTTGTGCCGGTACAAACAAAATCGTAAAGTAAAAGGTATTCCAAAGCGCTTTATGGAACACCGGATCTTGTATTAGGGTTGTATAGTTTTCAACTCCTATCCACTTAGGAGCATTTAGCATGTCGTATTTTGAGAAACTAAAATATAAGGACGCAGCTAGAGGAAAGGACAAGAAGACAACGAATTGAATAAGGTATGGGGACACCATAAGGAATCCCCATCTCCCTTCTGCTGATAATTTCTTTCGTCTACGATTTTTAAGAGGTTTAACTCGATCTACAAGTTTTGGCATCTAGGACACACTTTCTTCTTTAAATTTTGGTTATTCCTTATAAAAATCATCCAAAACTTTCGTCACTTCCTTGTCTGCTTGTTGCAATGCTTCTTCTATACTTGTTTCATTTAAGAAGGCTCTGTTTATGTTGTCGTTAAACTTTTGAAGCCACTCGGACCATACAGCATTTGTATCGAGTGTTCCTGCAAATTCAAAACTGTCTAAGAAGGCTTGCTTGTTAATCTTGTTATCACCAGAGTTTAAGAACAAATCAGAGTTGGCAACAGACTTCTTAACGGGTACCGCTTCACCTAATTCAGCCCATTCCTTTTGAACTTCATCTTCTGTAACCCAGAATTTAACCCATTCCCAAGCCGCTTCTGCTTTTTCATCTGAGCTATTATTATTTACAATCCAAGAGTTAGCAATGACAGGAGCGAACCGCTTCCCGTCTGGACCTTTAGGCAAAACTGTAACATCGTAATTAATACCAGTTTCATTTGCTGCTAGTACCCTCGCATATATTCCGATCCTCATTGCTGCAGTACCGCTTGGGAACGGTGACATTGGACTTTGGAAACTTTGAAGGTCAGATGGATCTGTTAAAACACCTTTCTGCATTCCTTCTACCATCCACTTCATAGCTTCTTTATTCTCTTTGGAATCAATCACAGAATTCTTTAACTCTTCATCCAAAACACCACCACCATAAGACTTCAATACTGGCATCCATCCTTCTGTGATGTTAAAGAACGTCATCCCATATTGATTGACTGCATCAGAATTAAAACCATCATCCGTTGCTCGCTTACCATTAGCATCAATGGTTAACCGTTCTGCTGTTTCTTGTAGTTGGTCCCACGTCCAAGTATCATCCGGGTAGTCTACACCCGCTTCATCAAACATATCCTTGTTATAAAACAAAGCTCCAATTTGAATACCTTGTGGAACAGCAAAGTACTTACCAGTAGCATCTTTATTAAAATCGAGTCCATAGTACTCATCTTTGTTTAAATCCCTTTCAATCCAATCCGTTACATCTTTAGCCGCTCCACGTTCAGCGTATTTTGATACAAGCACACCATCAGATAACCATACATCTGGAGCATTATTACCTGCAATTTGTGTATCTAACTTTTGAAAGAACTGAGAATAAGGGGCATTTTGTGTCGTAACTTTAATATTTGGGTGTTTCTCTTCAAATTGATCAATAAGCTCTTCCATCTTTTCATCAGCACTACCAGATGAGTAATATCCTAACTTAATCTCTACTTGCTCTCCTGAATTTTCACTGTCCGCATCCGATTCATTGCTACAGCCTGCCAGAGCAAAAGCTAAAATCAAAGAAAGTAAAAGTAAAAGGCCAAATTTCTGTGAATATTTCATTCCTTCTCCCCCTCTTTTGTTAACGCTTACACGGTTATCTTAGTAGTAAAGTCGAAATTACAGAATAGACATCGATTTGATTTGTTGTGTTTTTTTCAAAAATGTATCAATTATATATCACAATGAAAGGGTGAATAGCTCTTGAAGAATGATCTCTTTCATAGAAAGTCCATTCAATCTAAATTGTTATGGGTAATCATTATCTTTGTATGTACTCCCTTACTAGTATTCGGATACATTTGGTACGAAAGAACAACCACCGCTATACAAGATAATGCTGTTCATGCCAGTCAACAACTCCTTAACCAGACTAAGGAATACTTATCTTTTTATTTGGCTGACTTAAAAAAAGCCACGACTCCCCTTCTAAGTAGCACTTCTATACAGAACTATCTAAAATCAAATCATACCCCTGATACACGTTACGAACAGTATATGGAAACGAAAAGAATTCAAGAAGAAACATTTGGACAAATCCTAAACGCACGTTCTGATATATTTGGCCTGTCGTTAATCAGCAAAGATGGGAGGCAAGAACATAATTACACTCAGGTGAAGAGATTTATTGATATTGATGAAATAAAAATAAGAAATAGAGATTTGTGGATCAACCAGGAACAATTAGAGAGTTATGAATTACTAGATTTAAGCTTTTATGAATCTACTCCTATCCTGACAATTGTTCAAAAAATATATGATAAAAACACTTATGAAACGATTGGCTTACTCGTAGTAGACCTTCATCTTAACCAAATTGCTTCTATATTGAATGAGATAACAGATCATCATTTCAATGAGGTGTGGTTAGTAAATGAAGACGATACAATTGTCTATCATCCGCTTCGTAACCAATTAGGGCAACCGTTCCAATCTGATTATACGGAGGAGAACATTTCTTTTATTACTCAGCTTGATAAGGAAAAAACCTTACTAGTTCGAGAATCTCTCCCCGATGCCAATTGGATGATCATGGCTAGCGTTCCTTTAGAAGAGGCGATGACTAGGTTAGTGACACTTAGAAATTTCACCATTCTGGTAGGTTTAATTTTAATAGGACTTGCTATTCTTTTCGTAGGAGGCTTTTCGTTCACATTAACTTACTCCTTACAGCATCTGCAAAAACTCATGCGAGAGGTGGCTTCTGGAAAGTTCCCAACAGAAAAGCCTCGTCCCCTTGCCCTTTATCAAGAAGATGAAATTAGTGACTTATATAACAGTTTTTACAGTATGACGGAGAAACTTTCTGAGCTCATACAGCAGATCCGCTTGTCGAAATTAAAAGAACAAGAATTACACATTAAGACGAAAGAAGCGGAGTTACAAGCAATGCAGTCTCAAATCAATCCACACTTTCTATATAACACACTAGAGATTATTAATTCCTACGCCATAATTGAAGATCAAATGGAAATTAGTCGCATGACGACCTCTCTTGCTGACATGTTCCGCTACAATGTTAGTAATACAAAGAAGGTCGTCTCGCTAGAAGAAGAATTGCAGCATATTAATGCTTATTTTCAAATTCAACTAGAACGTTTTGAAGGGTTAAATGTTTCTGTTGAGGTAGATGAATCATTGACTGCACATATTTTGACACCAAGGTTAACGCTTCAACCTATAATTGAAAATGCATTCTCTCATGGTTATGAAGAACATTCCTTAGTTCCAACTTTTATTGGAATTTACGGGAAGAAAATCAATCGTGATTATCTTTTATACCTGGTTGACCACGGAAAAGGCATGGTAGCCGAAACCACAGAAGCATATAACTATGCCTTTATACACAATACAGAGCCACCCGAAGATTATAGAACGACGAAACGTATTGGACTCTTAAACGTTCATAAGAGAATTCACTCTGAGTTAGGGTTTCCTTATGGATTGTTTATCAAGAAGTCTAACCAATCTGGTACGGTTATTGAAATCCGTTTGCCTTTACGTATGGAAGATACAATAAAGGGGGCGTAATTGTGTTCAAAGTCATTACAGTGGATGATGAGAAATTAATTAAGCGGAGTATCTCAGCTTTAATTCATAAGAATGAAACAGGGTTTCAGATCGTAGGGGAAGCAAATAATGGTGAAGAAGCTATGGAGCTCGTATCTACGTACCATCCTCACTTAATCATTACGGATATACGAATGCCCAAACTAAATGGTTTAGATTTCATTCAAAAAGTAAGGTCTGTAGATCATCAAGTGAAGTTTATCGTCCTATCCGGGTATGATGAATTTATATATGCCCAACAAGCTTTAAGATATGGCGTAAGTGATTTTCTATTGAAACCCATTAAACCACATTTATTTCTCTCTACATTAGATACTGTTTATAAGGAGATCCAACAAGAGCACCCCTCCTATTTTGAGCGTCAGGAGCGCCTAGGGTTAATAAACTCATCTGCTAAAGAGATCAGCAATTTGGTGTGGATGCTTGAAGAGGAGAAACTTGTTGAGACAATCAGCGAAGTCCACAAAGTTTTACAAGATAAAGGGTTTGCCACTTCCCTCACAAAAGACTTTTATCAGGATTTATTCACTAATATTAAGACTAAATTAGAGAATCGCACCTCATACATTCTACCATCTCATACAGCATTTCCTATTGAGACAGATCTTCTTCCAGACCACCTGTCGACACATTGCAAACAGTGGATCAATTTTCTAAAGCAAAAAAGAAATATTGGTCATAAAGCAAATATCCTTTCTGCCGCTCGTTATATAGAGGCAAATTTCAAAGAAAGTACACTAACCCTAAATGAAGTAGCAAACATAGTGGATATGTCTCCTTCCTACTTCAGTATGGAGTTTAAAAAGGAGATGGGAGAGAGCTATAAGCAATTTGTAACAAAGTTACGTATAGATAAGGCCAAAATATTATTAAAGAATCCGATATATAAAACATATGAAATTGCAGATACCATTGGTTATGTCGATTACCCACATTTTACAAAGACCTTCAAAAAAATCACCGGATATACTCCAACTGAATACAGAAAACGTGTTGGAGTTGAATAACAAAAGGTTGCCTCTTTATTCAGGGGCAACCTTTGTTGTTACTTACGAATTTCTAATGTTGGCGCATTCGTATTCTCTTTACTTTGGATAGGGACTAACCGATCCATCAGTGCATCATCAGACAGGCGGAAGGTAAGCGAGTGAACGTTTTCTAAACTAGAAGCCCATTCTGTTAGATCGATTTGATACCACCCCTTGGCTGATACCCCTACCTCTCCCACTTTGCTAAAAGTTAATGAATCTGGTTGAGAATTCCACGTAATGTTCTCTTCATTCCATTCTTGGTTAACTGCTCCGTAAATGGAGAGCGGTACACTTGATACTTCAGAATCACTAATACCTCGATCGACATAAAATTTTAGTGTTACTCTAGCTAGATTATCAAGAGACGATGGATCTGAGGAGAATTGAATATATGCTTTTCGATCATAACTCTGAAAGGATTCTTCTAAACCTTTTACTTCTAAAATAGGGGAATCCCCGTAGTTTATATCTCCATAAGAATCACTTCGTATATAGGCATCCTCACTCTCGGACATCCTTTCAAACGCCCAGGTAGTCTGCAAATCATAAGAAACATCCTTTGAAGAAGCCCAGTAATACCCTGCTGCTGTTATTGCATTTATTTTGAACCCAATTTTCCCACTATGGGTGCCAAGAGTTTCTGAGGTGAAGGTAATCTGTCCTTGATCATTGGTGGTTCCATTTACGACTTTTCCACTTACAAATTCAAATCTTCCGCTTAGATTCGATTTTACAGGTAAGCCCGTTTTTAGATCAGAAACGGTTATAGTTACTTCTGCTTTCCCGTTAGAATAGATTATAGAAGCTTCTTCAACCTTTAAGGGCTTTAAGGAGGATTGGTTCGTGGTAGCTGATGCAACAGCAGATACTGGACCAATGTTTCCATTTACATCAACTGCTGCCACCTTATAATAATAGGTCGTATCTGCTAGTAAACCCTCATCCACATAGGATAATCCTCTAGATTCTCCGGCCAAATTGCTTTCATCTGGTGTAAAATCAGGTGTCAGCCCTCTGTAAATCGCATAATGTTCGACTTCACCATTATCGTATGCTCTACCATAATCAATGAAAATCGATTGATAACTCGTTGGTAAGGCTTTAGGCTGACGATCTACTTGCGTCGGAGCTTCAGTATCAAGTGGTGGCTCCCAGAATACGCCATCATCACTCCATTCTGATGGTAAATATCTCAATGTGTCATAGTGATGTAACGCGATTCCACCAAAAGAAGGGGATGAATTCATAGTTGCATAGACCTTATCAAGTTCTTGTTCCATATAGGTGCGCCCTTCTTCTCTAAATGAAATAAGTTCTGGGTCTCCTCCATCGGCAATGTCCTTTGTTTCTACCCCAATAACGACCGAGTTCGGTTTGTTAATGGTCACAGCATACTCTATTTCATCTAAAGCTCTCTCAATAATTCCATTTGAGCCTTCTGCAAAATCTCGATAATCCATGATCGAAATATAATCCAGTATGTCTTGTATGTGTTCCGATAACCACTTTGTTTCCCTTTCTCCATCATTCAAGTTGGGGCCCCATGTAATATTTTCAGCATATGGAGAGCTGTCATACCAGTTTGGGATAGCCGCTCCCATTGATAAACTAGAGTCAGAAACACGTTTCAGATCCATCATTTTCTCTAATAAATTAAGATATTGAATCTGTAAGGAAGGTTTCTCTGTTTTAAACTGAGAAGCTATATAAGGTTCGATATCTATATTCACACCATCAAATTGCTCTTCACTCCTTGAAGAGAGGTTATAATTGATGATATTTTCAACCTCTCTAAGAGCAATCTCATGATACCTGTCAAAAGCACCAAAATGAGGTGGTTTTGTTCCGCCTGCAATGAGAGCGTGGACCTTATATCCCTTTTGGTGTGCCCATGAAATGAAATTTCGAACCCGCTCTCTTTCATCCTCAAGCATATCAACTCCATAGTACCGATCCACTCCAAGGTAAAGAGTTGTAATGGCATCCTGGTTAAATGTAGTTGTATCTTTTGCAAAAGCATCCAGTACTTTTCTTGAACCCTCATTGTAGATTAAATTATAAGAAGCATTTTCCCATATCCACATGGCACGATCTTGTTTCTCTGGAGTTGTATCAACTGATCTTCCGTTTCCTGTTCTCACATATACTGTTTGGCTTAAACCTATATTTCCTAATGAATCCATAGCTTTTGCTTCTATGCTGTATGTTTTGTCTCGTTCAGAAAGAGTGACTAAGTGATAAGTATAGATGTCACTATTCTTTTTCGTAAGTGTCCATTCCCCTCCATTCACTCGAATGTATACCGCTTCTATATCATTTTTACCTGAAGCTGTTACCGTCACCTTTGTGTTTTTAGTGATACTGGTATCCGTTTTTGGGTCTTGAATCATAACTTTTGGAGTGTTGGCTTTATTATTATCCACTTCAAGAAGAAGCGGTTCAGACCAAGTGGAATATCGTGTGATCGTACTCGTGCCTTTTAGAACGATTTCTACACTTCCGTCAATCTCGTTGGTATCTAAATCATAAAACCATTCGCCAGATTCAGAAGAGTTGGGAACTAATTGAGCTTTATTCACTGTCTTAGCATCAATAATGACCTCAATATTCTTAACAGCTGAATAAGACCCGGAGATTCTAACAACATCAACAGGAAGGCGATCACCATTTTGATGCGAAGTAATTGTAAGAGATGACTCGGCATACCCAATATGAGGAGACACACCTTGGAAGAATAATAGAGGAATTAGCAGCACTAAGAAAACAATATGTCTACGTTGTATCCAATTTTTCATGAGAAGACCACCTTCTATTAAATTTTGAAATACAAATAACCATAAATCCACCACCTTTGTGATGAGTTTATGGTTATAAGATGATAAATAGACTGACCGTTATACGACCGTTAATAGAGTTGATTTAAACTTTAATAACCCATTTGTTTAGTTGATCTCCTTTTTTCTTAACGAGCAAAACATCTCCAGTCATGTGATGCTCTGCAAATTGAAAGCTGTTAGGTCCTGAATGAGATACAACCACCCAGTGCGTATCCATCCCTATATTTATTTCCATAGCGGTTACATCTTCATTTGAAAAATAATCACCGAACGTATTTCTTACTCCTATTTCTTTTATAACAACATCCTCAGTCACTGTTGAATGAAACGGGATGAGACCTGTAATCATTCTAGTCTTACCGGTAGCCTTATGATCGAATACAAGTTTAGAAGACGCGTGTTTCTCATTGTAATTTCGAGAGATCCAGCACTTATCCTTTGTTAGTTTAGCGGGAGTAATAGAATGAATGAAAAGTCCTTCCTTTTCATTTAAGTTACAAACAGCAACAGATCGATCAGGGTATGTTTGCACAGAGACGTTCTCACTTACATGAAAATGCTGAGCAAAATGGTGTGTCTCATTGGATTGAAACTCATCTATCACCAACCAATAGTATGGTTTAACAAATAGTATCTTGCGTAGTACCCCAACGGGATCTTTTAAATTGCGATAACCATCATGACCTGCCTCAGCATAGTCAAAAGATTCACATGTCTTCCAAAACGATTGAGTTGTCCTTGCAATGTCTCCCCATGTCCAGGAATCTTTAAACTCAGATATAGAAGTATGGTCTACGATCGTCGTATTATGTTGAAAGGATTCTTTAAAGTATCTTCGTTCTTCACCTTCCATGTATGTGTATCTCCCCGTGTCGATTAACAGATCCTTACCAAAGACATTTAAATCAAGATGTAAGAAATCATCATGTCCGTGCGCCTGGATAATATCCATATGACCACCGTCAAATAAACAATAATGGCTGCTTTCAGACCACCCACTCCTCATTATCGAATAACCACTCTCAGATAAATGGATGGATGTTGTTGAAGGTGGATGTGCAACAAGCTTATGAAACTCATCTATCCCTTCTTTTCCGTAGTACCAAGCACTCTCATAATCTAATTGGTCATAAGCCTGATGCTTCAAATCTCCTCGTTTGAATAAGACCGCACCTCGACATAGTATATCTCTTATATCCGTATCATCACTGTCACTAATCATAGGTTGAGAGCCAGTCGGTTTGACAAAGGCTAAGGAGGAGAGGAATAAGCGTTTTAAAGAGTCCTCACATATGGAAGGCAAAGGATGTTCGTTTTTCTTGGCTAGCCATACACACTCAAATAAACAATGGAGTACTTCGTGATGATACATCGGACTTTGCTCATTATGCATACCATCTTCAAAGATTTGCAACTCACACATGTTTACCAACCGGTCTACAGCAATAGACAGCCAACTCTTTGACTCAGCAAATTCCGGGAAAAGCATGGCGATTTGGAACAATCCATTTGTCTCTAAAAACCCCCAGTTACTTTGCCGATCATGCGGGGTGAAAGCAAATTTTAAATAAGTGCCATGAAGATGAACAGCCTCTTTAAAAAGCTGCTCATCTTCTCTCGTCCAATAATCTGATTCTCTTACACAGTGATACCCTTTTAACCAGTTTGTAATACGAATGCCGCTGTCCAATTTCCGCCATGTATCTTTCACATTATAATGTTGTTCCTTACTAGAAAGTATTTCATCTATTGATAGAGGATTCTGATTAATCCAGTCTTTTAATAGATTTATAAAAGAGGTTACGTACTTCTCATCACTTGTTAACCAATATGCTTGACCTAACTCAGACATAAATCTGCTCCGATTTAAGTTAACCGTCCACTCAAAATCCCCTTTGAATCGGTACGTCCAGTCGATCTTGTTATCAAATGTTACCGGAATTTCACACCTTTCCATATCCCACCGATGAGTAAAGATAAAGGTTTGCTTGGTTGCAAGATCTGCCCGATGGATGACTTCTCTTACTTCTTCTGGCCACGCTGTCTTACAAAAGTCTATAATCTCTCTTTGATCAGGAGTATGGTAAAAAAAAGATTTATTCAAAAGAATCCTCCTCTGACAAGTCCTCTATCTTCCCGAGAGCCACTTCTCTAAATTCTTACTTACAAAGAAATCATCAGTAAGGTGTGGGTATTGCTCATAAATTCGATCAATTTCTTCTGATTGCCCCGGACTTAACCGATCATGATCATTCAAACACGTGTTTTCAGCCAATAAACCTTGTCTTCTCAACACCTCATTAATACCTGCAATACAGCCTTTGTAGTGGTGAGCCGCGTCAAAGAGTGCCGCATTACTATCAGTAACATGAGTAGCAGTTGTAAGTATTTGGGGAGAGAGATTCTGACTCCCTCGCATATTCTTAGTGTCTTCAAATAGTTGAACCGCTTTGGACGTCCAAACAGCCCAATGGCCAAGGAGGCCACCTACAATTGGTTTCGAAACGTTTTTTCCATTGACGGTGAATTGGTAACTCGTAAGTAAATCAATGACGATATTATCGTCGTTCCCTGTATAAAGAGCAATTTCATCCACTCGACTGGAGTGACAAACAGCCCTAACTACGTCTAGGGTCTGGTAGCGGTTAAAGGGCGCCATTTTCACAGCACAAACACCTTCAATTTCAGCAAATTGTTCCCAGAACTCATAGGAAAAAGTTCTCCCACCTACTGAAGGTTGAAGATAGAATCCAAAGACCGGAATAATAGTTGCTATTTCCATAATTCGCTCCAGATGTTCTTTCTCCGTTAAGTGCAAACCTCCCATGCTGACAAGTCCCATATCATAGTTTAATTCTTTCGCAAGTGTTGCTTCTGTCAGAGCTTGGTCAGTTGGACCGCAGATTCCTGCTATTTTTAAGAAAGGCTTATTAAGACGAGCATGATTTACTTCCTCTGCAGTCAATCTTAATACAGTTTCATAAAGATTAATGCTTGGTTCACGTATTTCAAATTGAGTCGTATGGACGCCAACAGCAACCCCTCCCGCCCCACTCTCCATATAGTAACGCGTTAACGCTCGTTGTCTTCTCTCATCTAATTCTTTCTTTTTCGTTAGTGCTAGAGGATGCGCTGGAATAACAGTACCTTCGTGTAGCAACTTCCACTTTTCTATATTTATACGTGTATCCACTTAATACTTCCCCTCCCTCTCCTGGAAGTGGGTTGGTTTAGCAAGGACCTCACCGTCATGCTCCAACCATTCTGCCGTCCATTCGATCATTTCTCGCAAAGTTACTTTTGGGTATCCAAAGAGTTTATGGGATTTTGAAGCATTACTCAATAGAGCAGTATCTTGTTCTTCCCCTATAATGACTGGTGACCTGTTCATTAATTCACCAAACTGTTCAGCAGCCCAGCGTATCGACATTGTCTCAGGACCTGTAACATTAAGGAATTCAGGAGGAGAACTACAATATAATAAAGACCGAATCGCCATGTCGTTTGCATCACCTTGCCAGATCACATTAGCATGGCCCATCGTAACATCAACTGGCTTGCCTTCCTTTACAGATTTAGCTATTTCAAGGAGAACACCATAACGAAGATCTATCGCATAGTTTAAACGAAAATGAAGCTGAGGAATGTTATATTTGTGGGAATAATAAGTAAATACACGTTCACGGCCAAGGCAAGATTGTGCATATTCTCCGATTGGACCTGTAGGGTATTCTTCTGATACTCCGCCATTTTTAACTGGAGTAAGAGGATATACATTCCCCGTTGAGAACGATACAATTCGAGAGTTTTTAAATTTCTTTGCTATTAGACCAGGTAAGAAGGAATTCATGGCCCACGTAAAATGCTCATTTCCTGTAGTCCCAAATTTATGGCCGACCATATAAATGATATTTTTCACATCAGGTAAGTGATCTAATTGGTGTTCATCTAAAAGATCCGCTGCAATAGTCTTAATCCCAAACGCTTCAAGCTCACGTCGAAGAGAACCTTTCGAGAACCTCGAAACAGCATATACCTGTTTCTCCTGCTTAGCACAATCCACCGTATTCTTTGCCAGCTTAGCTAATGTGGGTCCCATTTTCCCGCCTACTCCTAAAATCATAATATCACCATCAAGTAAGGTGATATCTCGTACTAAACCAGCAGATGGTTCACACATTTTTTGTTCTAAATCACGGATATTTCTCAAGATTCAATGCCCCCTTCTCCACACTCATCGTTTCCTATCTATCTTCATCTTATGGTAAGGGAAACCTTAGAACAATGTCTTAAATAGGACCGTTATTAACTCACAGAGAAATAAAATAAAACTATCAAAAACGCATATTTATTCATATCCATTGTATATATTGATCAAATATACGGGGGTTCGATTCATTTTTTGTTTTATTTATGTAAAAATACCGCTATTTTCTCAGAGCGTATAATATTGCCTATTCGTGCAATATTTACTGTAAGTCGCCCTGTTTTAATTCTAGTAATCCTTCACAATCTTATTGTTTTCAATATCAAAAAAGATGAAGGAACGAATGGATATCCGTTTCTTCATCTTTTTCAAACTTTATGCTTCTGGGTTGAATTCCACTTCTTTGATTATTCGTGCAGGATTACCTCCAATAATTACATTATCCGGTACATCCTTTGTGACGACAGCTCCGGACCCAATAATTACATTATGACCGATGGTAACACCAGGGTTAATGATTGCATTGGCTCCAACCCATACATGATCTTTAAGTTTTACAGGCTTACCGTACTCAAGTCCTGAACTTCTTGTTGTGGGATCTACTGGATGAGTCGCTGTGAGAATACGGACGCCTGGAGCTAATAAGCAATGGTCACCAATTGTTACTGGACAGACATCTAGTATGATGCAGTCAAAATTTGCATAAAAATCCTCACCTACATGTATGTTATATCCATAATCGCATCTGAAAGTGGGTTCTACGGCAAGATTATTTCCGGTGGAGCCAAAAAGTGCTTTTAATATTTCTGTACGTCTATCATCTTCCGCTTCTGTTGTATTGTTATAAGCCCGTGTTAATTCCCTGGCATTAAGTCGGTCTTTAACTAATTCCTCATCACTTGCGTTATACAACTCCCCAGCTAACATCTTTCGCTTCTCCGAATACATTTTAATACCCCCCTATATGGATAAAAAGAAAAGCCTTAGGCATAATCTAAGGCTTTTCTTGGTGGTTTCAATTCGCTTGTTTCATTTTTATAGAACCTAACACTTGCTCGTAATACTCTAATAATTGTTCAGATGGTTTTGTCCAACTGAACTTTTCCGCTTCAGCTCTAGCATTTTCGCGTAGAGTTTGCATAAGCTCCGCATCTTCTATCTTCTCTACCGCTTCAATTAAGCTTTGAGTATCTTCATTTTCAAATAACAATCCTGTACGTCCATCTTCTACTTGTTCCATAGTAGGTCCACTCTTTGCTGCGATGACAGGTAAGCCTGAAGCCATAGCTTCTAAAATAACGAGTCCTAATGTTTCGGTTACAGAAGGAAAAATAAAGGCATCGGCTGAGGCAAATGCTTGATTTAACTCATCCCCATGTAAGAATCCTGTAAAAATCGCAGTTGTATCTTCAAATGTCTTCTCAACTTGTTCACGAGCTGGACCATCTCCAACAATGGCTAACCGAACATCATCTCGCTGTTCAAGAAGCGGCTTTAATTTGTGAATCTCCTTCTCAGCTGCAAGCCGACCGACAAACACCAGCAACTTCTTATGTGGTTCCCCTCCAGTAAGACGACTCCTCATCTCTTGGCTATAGTGCTCTGGAGAGTAGCGATCAACCGCTACACCCCGTTTCCAAACATGAACATTATAAAACCCTTCTTCATCTAGTTCATCTTTAACGGCTTGAGATGTACAAAGGTTCAAATCCGCTTGATTATGAAGTCGCTTAAAATGCCACCATAGAAGCGGTTTAAAAGCATATAACCTATAGTAATCCAAGTATTTTGGTACATGGGTGTGATAAGAAGCTAACAATGGAAGGTTCAACTCTTTAGCGTATTTTACCCCGGATACTCCCACAAGGGCAGGATTCACCACATGAACGATGTCTGGATTATGTTTTTGTAGCAAAGACTTCACTATTTTATTTGGCAATGAAAAGGGGCGATATTTGTAAAATGGTAACGTCGTTGTTTTTACACCTTCAACAATGGCTCCTTCATATTCATAAACACCTAAATCAGGAGCAATGACCACAACCTCATGTTGTTGACTCCTCAGGTATTTAATAGCTTCTTTAAGCCTTGTTACCACTCCGTCAGTAGAAGGTAAGAAGGTTTCCGTTACAATTGCGATCTTCAAGCTGCATACTCCTTTATTTCACTATTAATGTTTAAGATTTCCACAACAATTGGATTTTACTCTTATGTACATTTTTATTAAGTAAATCAATGTTTCTATTTGTTACGTCTGTCTCTAATCATATCAGTAATATAACGTCCTTTTCACTACATAAATCACATATTCATGTTAAGAATATGTGAGTTTCATGTACAAAACATTAATTACATAAGCCAATACCGCACATATTGTACCATATTTCTAAACATGAAACAGTTATCAAATAGTGAATCACCATTCCTCTATTAACGAATAGTAAAGATTTCATAAAATTCTAAAATAGGTTGACACGTTTTTTAACAGAATCGTATAATATAACGCATATAATTCCGATTATTCTTATAAGAATTAGAGAAAAGGGCTGAGCTAATGTACTTAGAATTAAACAATGTATCAAAATCTTTTCCACATGAAGAGCACGGAGCTTGGGAGGTGTTTTCTGACATCAATCTTTCTATAGAGGAACATAATTTTGTATCCATATTAGGTCCATCAGGATGCGGAAAATCAACGCTTCTCGCTATGATAGCAGGACTTGAGTCGATAACGAGCGGGGAGATCCTTTTAGAAGATCAGCCTGTAGCAAAACCCGGCCCTGACAGAGGTATGGTGTTTCAGCAACCAGCACTATTCCCTTGGTTAAATGTTTTAGAAAACGTTAAATTTCCTTTAAAGCACTTATCGAAGAAAGATCAAGTCACCACAGCTAAGAACTATTTGCAAATGGTGCACCTTAGCCGCTTCACACAATCTTATCCCCACGAACTTTCAGGTGGAATGCAACAACGTGTAGCGATAGCGAGGGCCCTTGCTATGGATCCAAAAGTGTTACTAATGGATGAACCGTTTGGGGCTTTAGATGAACAAACCAGGCATATCTTACACGACGAGTTGTTGCGGATTTGGTCAGAAGACCAGAAAACCATACTTTTTGTCACACATTCAATCTCTGAAGCTATTAAATTATCAGATCGCATTATCGTAATGGGAACACGTCCTGGGCGGATTATAGAGGATTTATCTATTACACTTCCTAGGCCCAGAGTAAGAACAGATGCTGATGTCATCGCTATGGAGCAACATGTAATGGGATTGTTAGAAGGCGAAATCAACAAAGTATTAAAGGAAGAATTACAATGAAAATCTTATTAAAACGAATTTTATTTCTTGTAGCGGTTATTGCTCTCTGGCAAGGTGTCTATTCAGCGGGAGTATTCCCAGAAATCGCATTCCCCCCTCCTGTTGATGTGTACTATGCTTTAGTCGAAGGGTTCGGAGACGGGACCTTAACGAAAGCCCTTTTGGCTAGTTTTAAGCATTTGTTATATGGTCTTCCAATCAGTATCATACTCGGCACATCAATTGGGGTTTTGTTAGCGAAATCTAAACAAGCGGATGAAACTGCCGGTATGTATTTAATAGCATTGCAAAGTATCCCCAGTATCGCTTGGGTGCCTCTCTCATTATTACTATTTGGCTTCAACGAAATGGCAGTCATTTTTGTGGTCGTAATCGGTGGAGTTTTTGTAATGGCTCTAAATACACGGACGGCTCTTCGAAACGTCCCTTCATCTTTCAAGAAAGCGGCAAGAACAATGGGTGTGAACGGTTTGGAGCTGTTCTTTAAGGTTGAAATCCCTGCTTCTATTCCTCATTTCATGACAGGAATTCGCCTTGCGTGGGCATTTAGCTGGCGTGCATTGATGGCAGGTGAATTATTAAGTAACGGACCAGGACTTGGCTATTCATTAACATACGCTTTTGACTTTGCAAGAGTAGATGTTGTTATGGCAATTATCCTAATTATTGGTGTGATCGGCTCAACTGTTGATCATCTAGTCTTTTCTAAGTTAGAGAAGACAGTAATGAAACGTTGGGGCCTACTATAATAAATACAAAAAAAGAGGTGGATGAATTATGAAAAAATTACTATATCTTTGCACGATTGCTCTTCTTGCCGTATTAACAGCTTGTGGAAGTAAATCTACATCTGGAGAAACACCGGAGGAGATTATAATTGGGTATTTCCCAAATATTAATCACGTAGCTGGAATGGTAGCAGAAGAAAAGAACTTTTACGAAGAAACGTTGCCAGATGGTACGGAAGTAAGTTATAAGTACTTTCCAGATGGTTCAAGTTTTATGACAGCAATTGAAACAGGTGAGATCCACGGTGGCCTTGTAGGTCCAGGACCAGCTATGAATCACTTTACAAACGGAGCGAAGATTAACATATTAGCCGCAGGATCTACAGGTGGCACGGTGATAATGGCCCGTAAAGATTCTGGCATCACTTCACCTGAGGACATCAAAGGGAAAACGTTTATCTCTCCTCGAGTTGGCTGTACACATGATGTGCAATTTGAAACGTTGATGATGCGCGAATTTGGAATGAAATCTGATCGTCTAAACGGGGATATGAAACATGTAACTGGTAAACCAGCAACATATGCTCAACAATTTGCGAATGGAAAAGTAGATGTTGCAACAGTCCCAGAACCTTGGGCTTCTTACATTGAAGAAGAAGGATATGGAGAGGTGCTTATTGACACGAAGAACGTAGCTTATGGTGAAACACTTCCTGCTGCCGTATTTGTAACCTCTAGTGATTTAGTCGAAAATGATTCGGAACTAGTTCAGAAATTAGTGGATGGACACATGAAGGCAACGGAATTTATTCAAGAAAATCCTGATGAATCAAAAACGATCGCGATTAACAAGATTAAAGATATTACAGAACAAGAGCTGTCTCGTAGCGTCATTGATAGTGCCTGGGAGCGTATAACGTTCACATATGAAATTAACCCAGATTATCTTCAAATGTTTGCTAACTCTTCATTTGATTTAGAATTCTTAAAAGAAAAACCAGATCTAGAAGGTTTAGTTGATAAAAGTTTTATAGAATAATAAGCCCCCTTGAGAATTGCAAAATTTGTTGTTCTCAAGGGTTTTATTATGCACATTCTGAGTTACTACTAAGTACAGAATATGGTATACTAGTAATGTAGATGTTGGCAACAAACTTATTTTCTACCAAAAGGGGTGTGATTTGGATGTCAAACAAGAATAATCCAAAGAAGTTTGCTTTGAATATGTCTGCCGCTCAGTTTACCAAGTTTTATATTTTACATTTGTTGCACAAGCGTACATCTCTGATCAGTGAACATTTTAAAGAGGAGTTTAGTAAGCTAACAGGGAACTGGCAGCCTGCTCCTTCAACATTACTCGATACCCTTCATGACATGACAGAAGAAGGGCTCTTACAACGCCGTGAAGACTACAAATCCCTTGAGAAAAAACGCCAAAAAGTGTACTGGTACCGTGTAACAGAACAAGGAACAGAAGAATTTGAAGTTATGAAAAAACATTATAAAATTCTTTTTGATGAACAAATTCATATTTTAAAAAGAATTATGAATGAAGTTTACCAATAAGAAAACCGCTCTCTATTAATAGGGAGCGGTTTTTCTGTTAACCAATAGTCATTTACCGTTTTGATCCACATTCTGATAATCATCATGGTGATTTGCACGAAGAAAAGCCACAAATGATAAGACAGTGATGATCGATCCCATTACTAACAAAATCGTTCCAGTGATAGGGCTTTGTTGAAGAGGAAGTAGATTGGTAACGTCGATTAAAAATAATTGCAATTCAGGTGAATTGCCAATGTTCATTCCGTAATCTTTAAAGAAATCAATCCCTTTTAACAGTAGATATAGCCCCAAAAAAAGTCCACAACCAAACACAATACGCCTCTTCATCTGGCTCGTTATGATTTACCCCTCCTTAATTGTTGATGTATGTTGATTCATAAACCTTTCAACTACATCAAAATCATTTAAAGAGCGCTTTGATCCTTTTACTTCCTGGTAGTTTTCATTTCCACGACCTGCGATAAGGACGATGTCACGCGGTTCTGCCATGCCTAGTGCACGATGAATCGCTTCTTCACGATCCTCAATAATTTCATAGTCACCAGGAGCTTGCATTCCTTCTTCTACATCAGAAAGAATGCTCGCTGGTTCTTCTGAACGCGGGTTATCTGTTGTGAGAATAACGTAATCACTCCATCTTGAAGCTATTTCTCCCATCACAGCCCGTTTGCCCCGGTCACGATCGCCACCGCAGCCAAATACAACAAATATATTGCCTTTCTTTATGGGTGATAGATTTAACAATACTTTCTCTAATGCATCAGGGGTATGAGCATAATCAACCATTACTGTAAACCCTTCAGGTGAATGGATCGTTTGCAAACGTCCATCCGGGCCTTTAACGTGCTTTAGCGCTTCTATAATATCTTCAATATCAAGCCCTAAATGAAGACAACAACTAATGGCTGCCAAAGAGTTCGAAACAGTAAATTCACCCGGAATCGGTACATATACATCGTTCTTGAATTCTTTATGATTAATCTGAAAAGCAACGCCCTTTTCATCCGTTTTTACTTGCGTTGCATTAAGATCAGCTTCCTGATTCTCGATTCCGTATGTTTCGTAAGAACCGTTTGTTGAACCGATAAATTCAGAAGCAAAAGGATCATCTACATTAATAATGGAATAAGGACACATAGGAAACAGTGACAGCTTGCTTTCTTTATAATCTTCAAAAGAACCATGATCGTCTAAATGCTCACTTGATAGATTTGTAAAGATTCCTACATCAAACTGACATTCCAAAACACGCTTGTTTTTTAGTCCCATTGAGGAAACTTCCATAATAACGTCCGTTACGCTTTGGTCACGCATCGCTGCAAAAGAAGCTTGCAGGTCTACTGTCTCAGGAGTAGTTGGAGTTGTACGATAAGCTTTAATATCCTTATCATTTATACGATTTCCAAGTGTACCTACAGTTCCAACTTTTCTACCGGTAAATTGAAGTATAGAAGAGATAAGATGAGATACAGACGTTTTACCGTTCGTGCCTGTGACACCTACTAAACGAAATGCTTGTGAAGGATGGCTATAGAACTGACTCGCAATAATTGGTAACGCATGCCTGGTATCATCAACCTGTATGACCGTCATATCTTCTGGAACAAACTCTAGGCCAACTTGTTTTTGAATCACGATCGCAACTGCGCCCTTCATAACCGCTTGGGCAATGTAATCATGTCCATCGCGTTTCGTTCCTTCAAGGCAAATGAACAGTGAATCCTGTTGTATTAACCCAGAATGGTATGCAACAGATTCAATGTTTACTTGAGCGTCCCCTTGTAGAATCGTGTAGTCTATTTTGTTTAATATTGATTGTAATTTCATTTGTAGAACCTCCATTAAGGGTAAGTTTACACTCTAGGAAGAGCCCTTGATATGCTTGTCAATTCTATCGCCATTAAATAGCTATTTGCAACAGAAAGCCGAACTAGACTGGGTACACCCCATGTTTACGTTCAGTAAATTGTAGACGTTTTGTTTCATAAGAGGCAAAGCGTGTGATCAGCTCTGCTCGCAACCGATCAGGGTCAACAATATCATCTACTACCATTTCAGAAGCCAAGCGATAGATATCGATATTCTCTTTATATTCTTCTTGCTTTTCCTTTATGAATTGAGGGCGCTCTTCTTCTGTTAGTTCAGCTATTTTGTTAGCATATACCGCATTAACAGCAGCTTCTGGCCC
Organism: Pontibacillus chungwhensis BH030062; assembly: GCF_000770675.1. Lineage (GTDB taxonomy): Bacteria > Bacillota > Bacilli > Bacillales > BH030062 > Pontibacillus > Pontibacillus chungwhensis. The sequence continues at coordinate 255,753 of NZ_AVBG01000001.1, read as the reverse complement.
CATAACAGCTATTTGAGCGCTAGGAAGTGCAATACAGCAATCAGGCTCAAATGCTGGGCCTGCCATCGCATAAAGACCAGCACCGTATGCTTTACGGACAATAACAGAAATCTTTGGTACACTTGCTTCACTCATGGCTGATATCATCTTAGCCCCGTGACGAATGATCCCTGCTTTCTCTACACGTGTTCCAATCATAAATCCTGGGATGTCTGCTAAGAACAGAAGCGGTATATGGAACGCATCGCATAGGTTAATGAACTTGGCTGCTTTGTCTGCTGAATCGTGGAACAACACGCCACCTTTCATGCGTGGTTGGTTTGCGATAATTCCAACAGGTTTTCCGTTCATACGCGCTAGTCCAGTAATCAGTTCCCTTGCGAATAACTTCTTAATCTCACAAAATGAGTCTTCATCAATTAAATGGTCAATTAGTTGGTACATATCAAAAGGAGCATTTTGGTTTTCAGGTATTAAATCCTGAATCGTTTTATCATGAGGTTTTACAGGTAGCGGTTCTTTAGTTGGTGCAGCTATTCTGAAATTTTTCGGAAAGTAACTTAAATAGTTTCTTGCGTATTCTATGGCTTCTTGTTCGGTTTTTGCTAGTACATCTCCACAACCAGATTCAGAGCAATGCATCTTAGCTCCGCCCATTTCTTCAAGGCTAACTTTTTCGCCAATTACCTTCTCTGCCATTCGAGGAGAACCTAAATACATGGATGCATTTCCTTCTACCATAACAACAATGTCACAAAAAGCAGGGATGTAAGCGCCACCAGCAGCGGATGGACCAAAGAGCAAGCAAACTTGAGGAACTCGTCCTGAAAGTTTAACTTGATTATAGAAGATACGACCTGCTCCGCGTCTTCCTGGGAACATTTCAACTTGGTCGGTAATTCTTGCTCCTGCTGAATCAACTAAATATAGCATCGGTACTTCTAGTTTTTCAGCCGTTTCTTGTATACGGATAATTTTTTCAACAGTTCGAGCTCCCCAAGATCCTGCTTTAACAGTAGAATCATTAGCCATCACACAAACTGTCTCTCCGTTAATTTTGCCTATTCCAGTCACAACGCCATCTGCTGGGAGGCTACCATCCTGACAATTTGCAAAGAAAGCGTCTTCAACATCGATTCCATCATCAAATAACTGTTCTAAGCGATCACGAACAAACATTTTCCCTTTTTCCGCATTTTTTTGATGGTATTTTTCTGAACCACCTTGCTTAATTTCATCAACTTTATCTTGAAATGTTTGATCATATTTCGTAGTCATATAGATTCTCCTCCTTGGTTATCTCCCTTTATATTGTGGGGCTCGTTTCTCCTTGAAAGCGTTTAACCCTTCTAAACGATCTTCTGTTGGAATGGTTTGTTGATAGCAAAGAGATTCAATACACAGACCAGTATCTTTATCTGTGTTTATTCCTGTATCAATGGCTCGTTTTGCCTGCTTTAGTGCAATTGGTGCGTTCTTTGCAATAAGGCGAGCAAGCCCCCTCGTCTCTTCTAAAAGTTCAGATGCAGAAACAACCCTTTCTACTAAACCAATGTTCGCCGCTTCTTTTGAAGAGATTCGCATCGCGCTATAAATCATCTCCTTTGCTTTCCCTATTCCAACTAAGCGAGGCAAGCGCTGTGTACCGCCTGCTCCTGGTATTATCCCAAGGGAGGTTTCTGTCAAACCCATATTCGTATCATCCCTCGCTATACGAATGTCACAAGCAAGCGCAAGTTCGAGACCACCTCCAAAGGCCACACCATTAATAGAAGCAATCGTTGGGATTTCTAACGATTCAACTCTCTTTATGCATTGGCCGATTCTATGTACGGTTTCAATGACTTGTTGATTATTCATACCCTGCCGCTCCTTCAAATCTGCACCAGCGCAAAAGGCTTTTTCTCCAATCCCTTTGATAATCACACACCTTACATCTCTTGATGCTTCTACTTCATCTAAACAAACATTAAGATCATCCATCAGAGCATGTGAGAACGCATTTGCAGATTCAGGACGCGATAAAGTGATTTCGTATACATACCCCTCTAGTTGTTGTAATTCTACAGCTTTCTTCAAACTTGTATCCCTCCACTTCTAAGCATTTGCATGTGGTGACTTGGAAGTGGTTTTCCGACAACATGTTGGATCCACTCACCTGACTTCAAAAGTTTATGATGATCAACCCCAGTATGAATCCCCATTTCTTCAAGCATATAGAGAAGGTCGTCTGTAGCAAGGTTTCCTGAAGCCCCTTTAGCATAAGGGCATCCCCCCAACCCACCCAGTGAACTATCAAACGTCGTAAATCCTAGTTGTAAAGCAGTGACGACGTTCGCAAGGGCCGTCCCCCTTGTATTGTGAAAATGAAGGGCTAATTTATCTTTTGGAAAATGATTACTTAAAGTACTAAGCACTCGCTCAACTTGCAAAGGATTCGCAACACCAATGGTATCTCCTATTGAACATTCATCAATTCCCATTTCAAACAAGCGCTCACAGACAGATAGAGCTTGATCAACTTCGACGGTTCCATCATACGGACAACCAAATACAGTAGAAACATATGCCCGAACGGTTTTCCCTTCATTTTTAGCTGTCTGAACGACCGGTGACAAAACTGGGTATGTTTCTCTTATAGACTTGTTAATATTCTTTCGGTTATGAGCTTCAGAAGCGGACATGAAGATCGAAACCTCATCAATGTCAGCTTCTAGCGCACGTTCCAACCCTCTTTCATTAGGGACTAGGGCGGCATATGTGACCCCGGGTTTCCGATTGATTTGTTTAGCCACATCCACAGCATCACCTAATTGTGGGATCCATTTTGGATGCACAAATGAGGTGATTTCTATATAAGAAAGCCCTGACTCTGACAGCTGATTAATCCACTCAATTTTGTCAATAGTAGAGATATGTTCCTCTTCGTTTTGCAACCCATCTCTTGGTCCCACTTCTTTAACCGTAACTTTTGCCGGAAGGTTCATAAAGACCTCTCCTCCTTATTCAAGTATGGCAACAACATCTCCCTCATTTACGAAATCGCCTTCTTTTACCTTTAATTCTTTCACCGTACCGTCATCATCTGTAGCAATGGGGATCTCCATTTTCATTGATTCTAAAATTAATAGATCTTGACCAGATGTTACTTCGTCACCTTCTGTTACAACAATCTTCCATACACTTCCTGCCATATTAGCTTTTACTTCTGTCATTTTGCTTCCTCCTTTAGGTAGTGTTCTTCTACGAAACTGGTTGTGATATTCCCTTGTTTAAATATGTCATGATTAAGGACGGTTCTTAGCATAGGAAGGTTCGTTTTAATCCCTTCCACTTCATACTGGCTAAGGGCATAAGACATGCGTTCAATCGCGTCTTCCCTTGTCTCTCCCCACGTAATGCATTTTGCTATCATAGGATCGTAGAAAGGTGACACGAAGCTTTTCGAGTGAACAGCTAACTCATGTCTGATATGATCTCCAACTGGTAGTTGCATATCTGTCATTTGGCCAGGTGCCGGATAAAAGGTCTTAGGATCTTCTGCGTAAACTCGAACTTCAATAGCATGACCATGGATCGTTAATTCACTTTGTTTGTATCGTAACGTTTCTCCATGAGCAATGCGGAGCTGCTCTTCTACCAAATCGAATCCTGTTATTTCTTCTGTTACAGGATGTTCTACTTGAAGACGTGTGTTCATCTCCAAGAAGTAGAAATGTTGATTTTCATCTACCAAAAATTCTACTGTTCCTGCATTTTGATATCCAAGTGCTCGTACCGCCTTAAGAGCAGCTTCCCCCATTTTTTCTCTCGTTTGTTCTGAAATAAAAGGAGATGGAGCTTCTTCTACCACCTTTTGGTGTCTGCGTTGTACAGAACATTCCCTTTCAAAAAGATAAAGAGCATTTCCTTTTTGATCTGCCAGTACCTGAATTTCGATGTGGTGGGGGTTTATAATTTTCTTCTCTAAAAACATGGTCCCATCACCAAAAAACATTTGAGCTCGCTTTGCATTGCTTTCATAAGCTTTTCTTAATTCTTCGTCATTGTTCACGACTTGCATCCCAATGCCACCACCACCAGCTGAGGCTTTCAGCATTATCGGGTAACCAATATCAGATGCTGCCTCAATAGCAGCGTCTGCGTCTTTAGTTGATGAAGATGTGCCAGGTATTACAGGGACCCCAGCCCGTTTCATCGTACTTCTTGCTTCTACTTTACTTCCCATACTTCGAATAACATCACTTGTTGGTCCGACAAAGGTAATTCCTTCTGATTGAATACGCTCAGCAAAATCAGCATTTTCGCTTAATAGCCCGTAGCCAGGATGGATCGCATCCACATTTGCATTTTTAGCTATATCCAATACTTTATCTACTTGCAGATAACTTTCATGAACCCTAGACCCACCAAGGGGATAAGCTTCATCTGCTTCTTTAACATATGGACTATCCTCATCAGGTTCTGAATAAATGGCTACAGTTTGAATGTTTAAACGCTTACATGTACGGATAATACGAGAAGCGATTTCCCCACGATTTGCTATAAGTAGTTTCGAAAACATAGTGGCTTCCTCCTGACCAATTAAGTATTTTTTTGAATAAGATGGAGCGCGTTTTCTCTAAGTTTAAACTTCTGAATTTTTCCACTTGCAGTCATTGGATATTCCGAGACAAATTCAATATACCTTGGGATTTTATGGCGAGAAATTTTATTCTGACAAAATGCTTTCAGTTGATCTTTAGAAAGTTCTTTTCCTTCTTTCACAATAACCCACGCCATAAGTTCTTCTCCGTATTTCTCATCAGGAACACCAATTACTTGTACATCGAGAACGTCCGGATGCGTATATAGGAATTCTTCCACTTCTCTTGGATAAATGTTCTCACCTCCGCGTATAATCATGTCTTTTATACGGCCTGTAATCTCAACGTATCCCTCATCATCCATTACGGCTATATCTCCGGTATGAAGCCATCCTTCTTCATCAATAGCAGCATAAGTTGCTTCTTTATTTTTGTAATAACCTTCCATTACCAGGTATCCCCTAGTGCAAAGTTCTCCTGGCACTCCTGATTCGACTTCTTCATTTGTTGCCGGATCAATCACTTTCACCTCAACATGTGGATGAGCTTTTCCTACACTTCCAACTCTTCGCTCTATTGGATCATCTGTAGTGGTTTGAGTAATAACCGGGGATGATTCTGTTTGACCGTAAGCAATTGTGATTTCTGATGCTCCCATGTCATGAATGACCTTTTTCATTACTTCCATTGGGCATGTAGAACCTGCCATAATGCCAGTCCGTAAATGTGAGAATAGAAAGGTGGAAAACTCAGGATGATTGAGTTCAGCGATAAACATTGTCGGTACCCCATGCAATCCTGTACACTGCTCATTTTGAACAGCTTTCATTACAGTAACAGGGTCGAATTGTTCCAATATGACCATCGTTGTCCCTTTTGATACTGCCGCCATTGTCCCAAGCACACAACCAAAACAATGAAAAAATGGAACAGGAATACAGAGCCGATCTTCTTCAGTAAGCTTCATTGCATCAGATACTTGCTTGCCGTTATTCACTATATTGTAATGAGACAACATGACGCCTTTTGGAAAACCTGTTGTTCCAGATGTATATTGCATATTAATCACATCTTTATAAGACAACGTCTTCTTACGTTGAGAAAGCTGATTTAATGAGATATTCTTTCCTTCCTCAACGAGCTCTTCAAAGTTATACATGAAAGGATATTGCTGTTTACTAAGGACGATAATATTCTTCAAATATGGTAATGAGGGACAGTAGAGGTCACCTTTTTCCGAGCGTTCAAGTTCAGGGCATATTTCCTGTAGAATATCCAGGTAAGAGGTCCCTTTGTATTCTTCCGCCAACAATAGTGTTGTGGCATCAGATTGCTTTAACAAATATTCTAGTTCCCGAGCTTGGTTCTCCTTTTTGTATCCCTAAACTCATAAACCCTTTAGCTGCAGCATCTGTCCATTCATCAAATTCACGATATGTCTTGCGTAACCCAAGCTCCGGATAGACAAAAGCTTCATGATCTGGATGTGCTTTTGCTTTCTCTTCTAACAATTCTCCAACCGTCATTTCTAATAAGGACACTTTACATCTTCCTCCTTTTTAATCGAAATGAATACTAACAACCCAGCTGGCGACTGATTACCAAGCGTTGAATCTCCGAAGTTCCTTCTCCTATTTCTAATAGTTTTGCATCTCGCAAAAAGCGTTCTACTTCGTACTCTCGCATATATCCATATCCACCGTGTATTTGAATGGCTTGGTTGGCAGATCGGAAAGCGGTTTCAGATGCGAACAACTTGGCATATGCCGACTCCTTTGTGAACGGTTTTTTCTGATCTTTTAACCACGCCGCCTTTAAAACAATGTTCCGAGCTAACTCGACTTCCATAGCCATATCTGCTAATTTAAACTGAATTGCTTGAAAGTTTGAAATAGGTTGCCCAAATTGCTTTCGTTCTTTGGCATAAGCTAATGCCTTATCTAAGGAAGCTTGCGCAATACCCACAGCTAAAGCAGCAATTGAAATACGTCCTCCATCTAGAGTATATAAAAATTGCTTAAATCCCTTGGACGGATCACCTAAGATATTCTCTTTTGGGACGCGCACATCCTCTAAAATAATTTCCGAAGTATTTGATGCTCTGACTCCCATTTTGTCATAGTTACTAGATATTTTTAGCCCTGGAGTATCAGTAGGGACAAGAAAAGCAGATATAATATTTTTTCCTTTATCATCTTTACCAGATACCGCTGTTACCGTTAAAGTCTTAGCGTATCCTGCATTTGTAATCCAAGACTTTTCTCCATTAATAACAAATTCATCTCCATCTCTTACCGCTCTTGTTTGAGTGCCTCCAGCATCACTACCTGCATTCGGTTCTGTTAATCCAAAGGAAGCAAGTGCTTCACCCTTAGCTAATGGAACTAAAAATTCCTCTTTTTGCTCTTTTGTACCAAAGTAGTAAATTGGACTCGACCCTAGCGATACAGCCGCAGCATAGCTCAGGCCTGTTCCTCCACATACACGTCCAATTTCTTCTACAGCTAATGCATACGTAATTGTGTCCCCCCCAGATCCTCCGTATTGTTCTGGAAATGGAATGCCTAAAAGACCCAACTCTCCTATTTGATCAAAGATATCCTTGGGGAAGGTGGAAGTCTTATCTAATTCAACTGCTCTAGGAGCTATTACTTCTTGTGCAAAATCCCTCACCATTTTCTGTGTCATTTCTTGCTCTTTACTTAATTCAAAATTCATACCTTTCACTCCTTCTATCATTTATAAATTGACCGACCGCTTAGTCGGTACAACACAAATGTAAGCGCTTTAACAAAATGTATAAAAATAGTCTTTTATAAATGTAAAAGACGCTTCGTTGGTTCTTCTAATATAGAGTGTAAAATTAAATCAACATAAATATTTGCAATCTCTTCGATGCTCTTGCCTCCATCTTTTCTATACCATTTATAAGTCCAGTTCACCATTCCAAGAATAGACATACCAGTGATCACTACAGGTAGTTCGCGCCTGAAATCTCCAGTTTGCTGACCCTTATCAAGTACAGAAAATAAGAGCTCCTTAAACTCATTTCGCTTTTCTTTAATACGTTCTTCATACTGAGGCTTTAAATAAGTACTTTCTTGATAGAATACATAAATGTGTGGTTTGTATAGGTCAAATACTTTGACGAAGGATGTAATCATTGCTTGAAGTTGATCTGTGGGATGGCAGTAGGTTTCCTTCGCTACATGCGCTTTTTCTAAAACATATGTAATGAAGGTGTCATGTATCACATATAACAATTCATCTTTTGACTCAAAGTGATGGTAAAACCCACCCTTAGAAGCATGACAATGCTCTACAATCTGATTCACTGTTACACCATGATATCCATTGTTTTCAAATAAAATGAGTGCTGAATCTATAATTCTTTCTTTTAACTCTTTCATAGATCATCTACTTTCACTTTAATTTTTCCTTTACATCGTAGCACAAAATTCAGAATAATTAAAATTGTTTTTGGTTTCTTTTTTTTAAATTGATCGTTCGGAGTTACTACTAAGTTTCTATAAGAATACTCTTGTTTTTCTTTATACGAAACCCTCAACTAGCAGCAAAAACTAAGTGTTATAATGTATAAAATTTACCATATATTGTATACATGAGTGGAGGAGGTGCTTAAACTGGCCAAAAAAATATTATTCTTTGGAGATTTTGGAATTGACGATGTTATCGCTCTTTTATATGCAAGAATGGATCCCACGATAGAGATCATCGGACTTGTTACAGGCTATGGAAATATTTCAGAACATAACGCAGAAGACAATGCTCTATTTTTACGCGCGTTAACAAAGGCTGAGGCTTCCATTGATATAATAAGAGGTGCTTATAAGCCCTATACGGGAGCTTTTCCTCGGTACCCTGAAGAAATACATGGCAAGTTCGGCCTCGGCCCCCTTTCACCATATTCAGCAAATATTGACAATAAAAGAATTCACGACTATTCAAAGGCTGTAGACCTGATTAAAAGGCACCGTAATAAGATTACAGTTGTCAATGTAGGTAGGCTTTCCTCTTTGTCGTCCATGTTTGTCCTTTATCCTGAAGTAGCTGAAATGATTAAAGAGATATATGTAATGGGAGGTGCGTTTTTTACTCCAGGTAATGTAACACCTGTGGCAGAAGCAAATATATATGGGGACCCTTATGCTGCCAACTTAGTGTTTACTGTCCAGAAGAAAGTTAAGATTATTCCGCTAAATGTGACGAACTTTGCCATACTTACCAAGGATATGATTCAGATCATCACTACTCATTGCAAAGACCCTTCTGTAGGGCCAATCATTAAAGAAATATTTGATTATTACTTTGAATTCTATCAAGAAACAAACGCCACACATTCAAACATTGGCGCCCCTATACACGATTTATTAGCCCTTTGGGCAGCACTCCATCCAGAATATATGAATTACATAGAAGCTCCAGTTACAGTTGTTGTAGAAAAGGGAGATGCATATGGCCAGACCATCGCGGATGTAAGGATTAGTGATCAAAAGGAAGATTACCCGCTTCAACATATCGCTATGAAATTTAATTATCAGGCTTTTATTCAATCTATTTTTAACGCTTTTACTAATAAAAATGGATGAGTTTTTCAACTCCCTTTCCAAAAACAATAACCATGAATAAAGCAAAATACAAAAAGACTCTAAAGGGATTACCCTTAGAGCCTTTTTAATTACTATGATGGTTCTTCTTCACTATCAAAGACTTTTTCATAATCCGCTTCTCGCCATAAGGCAACGACTTCGCCAAACTCATCTTGGTCAATGACAAAAGAGCCATTACTGTATCTGTCACTTGCTTTGAATGAACCTGCATTTACTTCTTGTGTAGTTCCGTTCTCTGTCTCGAGGAACAGTATTTCTTTTCCTTGTGTTAGCTGTAATCCAACCACTCTGTGTGGGTTACTTTTCAGCTCTCTTAACATGACTACACCGCGTTTCGCACGCGTTGATTTCTCAAACTCTTTTAGCCTCATCCGCTTTACTGCTCCACGTTGTGTCACAAGAAGAATGGATGGATCACTCGTTTCATCAAATATTTTACCTGCCACAATCTCTTCATCATCTTTTAAAGCCATTGCTTTCACACCAGCTGCTCGTTGACCTATGATCTTCACTTCAGACTCATGATACCACAGCCCATATCCCGTATTCGTAGCAAGGAATATGTCCTGATGGCCATCTGTAACATGAACATCTACTACTTCATCTTCCCCTTTTACATTAATGGCTACGAGCGGCTTAGAATAGCGCTGAGCCTGGTAAAGGGATATTTCACTTCGTTTAATCATGCCCGCTTTCGTTATAAATAAGAAATATTTCGCTTCTGAGAAATCTCTAATTGGCACAGCTCTTATAATACGCTCATCTTTTTCAACAGTAATTAAATTCGCAATGTGTTGCCCTAGATCTTTCCAACGGATATCCGGTAAGCCATGAATAGGAAGGTACAAATAGTTACCTTTGTTTGTAAAAAGAAGGATTGTATCCGTAGTGTTTATCTCAAACAGCCCAAGAAGACGATCTCCTTCTTTCATAGCAAAGTCTTCCCCTCCTGAAGCAGCATAAGATCGAAGACTTGTTCGTTTAATATACCCCGCTTGTGTTACAGAAACAAGCACATCATCACTAGGAACGGTTACTTCAGGATTAATTTCTAGCTTCTCAATCTCATCCTCAATAACGGTTAAACGATCTGTATGATATTTCTTCTTCATAGAAGACAAGTCTTTTTTAATTACTTTAAGAAGTTTCTTCTCATCACTAAGTATGGCTTCTAATTCACTAATACGTTTATTTAATTCTTCCGCTTCCTTTTCTAAGGATGTAATATCTGTATTCGTTAAACGATATAATTGAAGGTTTACAATGGCTTCTGATTGAGGCTCAGTAAACCCGTACTGTTCCATCAACCTTCGTTTTGCATCCTGTTTATCGTTAGATGAACGGATGGTTGCAATCACTTCATCTAGAATAGAAATAGCTTTTATTAGGCCCTCTACAATATGAGCCCTTTCCTTAGCTTTTCTTAATTCATACTCGGACTGACGCGTTACTACATCCCTTTGGTGAGCAATATAGGCATCAAGAATCCCCTGCAGGCTCATTAACTTAGGCGTTTTATCGTGTATAGCAACCATATTAAAGTTGTAACTAATCTGCAGATCCGTTGCTTTATAAAGGTACTTTAAAATCCCTTCACTATCTACATCTTTTTTCAACTCGATTACAATACGTAAACCTGTACGGTCTGTCTCGTCACGAACTTCTGCTATACCTTCGACTTTCTTGTCAATTCGAAGTTCGTCCATTTTTTTTACAAGGTTCGCTTTGTTTACTTCATAAGGTATCTCATCGATTACAATCTGCTCACGGTTACCTCTGAGCTGTTCAATAGCAGCACGTCCACGAACAACAACTTTCCCTTTTCCTGTTTCGTAAGCTTTCTTGATTCCATCAACACCTTGAATAATTCCGCCTGTTGGGAAGTCGGGTCCTTTCATAACTGACATTAATTCATCAACAGTTACATCAGGACGATCAATTTTCATCATTACAGCATCGATTACTTCACTCAAATTATGAGGTGGGATTTCCGTTGCATACCCCGCTGATATCCCTGTCGAACCGTTAACAAGTAGATTTGGAAACTTTGCAGGTAATACAACCGGCTCAGCGATTGTGTCATCAAAGTTCGGAATATAATCTACTGTCTCCTGATCAATGTCACGTAGCAATTCAGAAGCCATACTAGATAGTCGTGCTTCTGTATAACGCATCGCTGCTGGAGGGTCCCCATCTACACTCCCGTTGTTCCCGTGCATTTCGACTAACAAATTCCTTAGCTTCCAGCCCTGACTAAGTCGCACCATTGCATCATAAACGGATGTATCGCCGTGAGGGTGATAGTTACCAATAACGGTACCAACCGTCTTAGCGGATTTACGATAAGGTTTATCATGCGTGTTTTTTTCCTGATGCATCGCATACAAAATACGACGCTGAACAGGCTTCAGTCCATCCCGTGCATCCGGAAGTGCACGGTCCTGAATAATATATTTACTATAACGACCAAATCGGTCACCTAATACTTCTTCTAATGGCAAATCCATATACTGTTCTGATTGAGACAAAAGGTGAACCTCCTACTCTATTGCAATTTATCATTTTCTAAGATATTACTTTGTTCTTCTAACCCAAAGGCTACGTGCGATTCAATCCACTTTCTACGGGGTTCTACTTTATCTCCCATAAGCGTGGTGATCCTACGTTCCGCCTGAGCTAAGTCATCTATTGTAACACGAATTAAGGTTCTTGATTCTGGATTCATAGTTGTTTCCCAAAGCTGATCAGCATTCATTTCACCAAGACCTTTATAGCGTTGAATTGTATAACCATTTTTAAACTCTTTTAAAACTTGTTGCATTTCATCTTCTTCCCAAGCATAGCGAGTCTTCTCTTTCTTCCCTTTACCTTTTGAAATTTTATATAGAGGCGGAAGAGCAATATAGATTTTACCTTCTTTAACGAGCTCTTGCATATAACGATAGAAAAACGTCAATAAAAGGACTTGAATGTGAGCCCCATCAGTATCGGCATCTGTCATTATAATAATTTTGTCGTACTGACAATCGTTGATATCAAAATCAGAGCCAACTCCTGCTCCAATGGTATGAATAATCGTTGAAATCTCTTCATTCTTAAGTATATCCTGAAGTTTCGCCTTCTCTGTATTTATCACTTTACCTCTTAGAGGAAGAATAGCTTGAAACCTACGGTCACGACCTTGCTTCGCAGAACCTCCTGCTGAATCACCCTCAACAAGATATAATTCGTTTTTCTGAGCATTTTTAGATTGTGCAGGGGTTAATTTACCGCTCAGTAATGTTTCTTTGCGCTTTTTCTTCTTGCCTGATCTTGCATCTTCCCTTGCTTTTCGAGCTGCTTCACGAGCTTCCTTTGCTTTAATGGCTTTTCGAATAAGCATAGTTGCAACATCAGGGTTCTCTTCTAAGAAATAAGATAATTTCTCAGCTACCACAGCATCAACAGCAGACCTTGCTTCAGAAGTCCCTAATTTACTCTTCGTCTGGCCTTCAAACTGAAGCTTCTCCTCAGGGATTCGGACAGAAACGACTGCTGTAAAGCCTTCTCTGATATCATTCCCATCAAGGTTCTTATCTTTCTCTTTTAAGAGGCCTGTTTTCCTTGCATGGTCATTAAATATTCTTGTAATGGCTGTTTTAGCCCCAGACTCGTGCGTTCCCCCGTCTCTAGTACGAACGTTGTTCACAAATGAGAGCATACTTTCAGCATAGCCATCATTGAACTGGAATCCAAAATCGATTTCAATCTCATCTTGTATACCCTCAAAGGCTACAACAGGATGAAGCGTATCTTTTTCTTCGTTCAGGTACGCTACAAACGATTCTAAGCCATCTGGATATTGGTAACTTTCCTTTTGGTCTTCTTGGCGTTTATCATCAAGGACAATCTCCATCCCTTTAAGTAAGAACGCAGCTTCTCGCAGTCGCTCTGACAGCGTTTCAAAGTTATACGTTGTCATGGAGAAAATTTCCGGGTCTGGTTTGAAATGAATTAGAGTCCCGCTTTTACGTGTTGCCCCCTTCTTCTCAAGAGACGTAACAGGTTTACCACCGTTCTCAAATCGTTGGTAATAAGTCTGTCCATCACGATAAATCGTCACTTCAAGCCATTCTGATAACGCATTCACAACAGAGGCTCCGACACCATGTAGTCCTCCACTTGTCTTATAACCACCTTGACCAAACTTACCCCCAGCATGAAGCACGGTAAGTATGACTTCAGGGGTGGGCTTTCCGAGTCGGTGCATCCCTGTAGGCATACCACGTCCTTCATCTCGTACTGATACACTTTGATCTTTATGAATGGTTACTGTAATCCGATTTCCATATCCCGCTAACGCTTCGTCAACGGCATTATCCACTATTTCATAAACGAGGTGATGAAGCCCGCGATGGTCTGTGCTTCCTATGTACATGCCAGGTCGCTTCCTAACAGCTTCTAATCCCTCTAACACTTGTATTGAATCATCATTATATTGAGTAGAATTCTTAACCAATCTGTTTGTACTCCTTTCAATGCTCTTATAACTATAATAGAACGGATGTTCGTTTTTGTAAATAAGAGCCCGGGCAAAGCGCCTGTCTTTTATTTTAGCGTTTTCTACAATTTAATCAAATAACCTTTTTCCACGAAAAGAAAAAAATCCCTGCAAGCACAGGGATTTTCTCTCGTATTACCTTCCTATTGTAACAGAATGTGCAACTTTAATACAGAGGTCCATAAGCACAGTCATGCCTTGATCCGTTAAATATTGATATGTGTTCTCATCCTGAACACCTTGTTGTGCCCAAAAAATTTTCGCTTCTGTATCAACTGCTTCTCTTGCCAAATCAGGTAAAAACTCAGAACGTCTAAAAACATTAATAAGATCAAAGGGCTCTGTAATCTCACTAAGGGATGAGACTGCTTTTTCCCCAAGTGATTCTTGGATGGTTGGATTAACAGGAATAATCTTATACCCTGCATCCTGCATAGCTTTTGAAACTTGGTAAGAAGTTCGTTCAGGTCGGTCAGATAAACCTACTACAGCAATGGTTTTGGTTTCCTTTAATATCTCTCTGATCTCTTCATTGGATGGGTTGCGCATCGATAGGATCCCCTTTCTCTAATCAATAAATCCATTTTCCTTTAAGAAATTACGAGCAACTTGGTAAGCGTCCTCATCCTCGAAGTCCACTTTATAGTTCATTTCTTGCATTTGTTGTTTAGTAATCTTTCCACCAAGTTGATTCAGAACATCGCCAATTTCAGGGTACTGATCTAATGTAGACTGCTTCACTAATGGAGCACCTTGATAAGGTGGAAAAATATTCTCAGGGTCTTCAAGCACTTTTAAATTATACGCTACCATATATCCAGCAGTCGCGTACGCATCAATAACTTGTACATCCCCCTCTTTAATCGCGGTTTGTCTAACACCAGGCTCCATCGTTTTAACAGTAAGGTCTAATCCATATTCTTCTTGCATACCTACATACCCGTCATAGCGATCATTAAACTCTAGGGTGAAACCAGCGGTCAATTGATCTTGTGCAACCTTAAGGTCTCCAATTGATTCAAGACCATATTGTTTGGCAACTTCCTGAGTTGTGGCAACAGCGTATGTGTTATTGTATTCCATCGGTTCCAGGAGAACCATATTTTCTGCTTCTTTAATACCATCGCGCGCTTGTTCATATACTTCCTGCTTCACATTGCTGTTGGCTTGTTCCCCTAAGAGTGTGGTAATAACTGTCCCAGTGAATTCGGGATATATATCTAAGTCCCCACCTTTTAGTGCCTCAAAAACATAATCAGTCTTACCGAAGTTTGGTTTAGTCTCAACGGTCAAGTCTGTTTCTTCCTCAATTAATACCTTGTACATATTCATCAGTATTGCTGGTTCAGCACCGAGCTTACCTCCAATGACAAGGTCCGCTTTGTCATTCCCATTAATCACGAAAGGAATGGTTACGATAAGTAAGGATGCAATAAGAATGGTTGCTAATGAGCGAAATCCGGATTTTGCTGAAGTTCTCTCAAATAATCGAAGAATGTTATCAAGTGCAATTGCTAAAAGGGCTGCAGGTATTGCGCCTAATAAGATCAGAGGAATATCTCCCCCACGGTTAATGCCAAGAAGGATCAATTCTCCTAACCCACCTGCACCTATTAAAGCAGCAATTGTCGCTGTTCCTACAATTAGAACCATAGACGTTCGTATACCGGCCATAATAACTGGCATCGCAAGAGGTAATTCGACTCTGGACAATCGCCTGAATGAACTCATCCCCATACCTTTTGCAGCTTCTATAAGTGCTCTATCAACCTCATTAATTCCTGTGTACGTATTCCTTAAAATAGGTAGTAAAGCATAAGCTGAGAGCGCATAAATTGCAGGTTTAAATCCTATTCCGACAATCGGGATAAGAAACGCTAAAATAGCTAAACTTGGAATGGTTTGTAAAATAGCTGTGATGGTAATAATTGGTTCAGCTACCTTTTTTGTTCTTGTCAGCAAAAGACCTAGCGGCACGGCGATTAAAATAGCAATAAGCAGCGAGATGATCGATAACTGTAAATGTTCCCATATACTTTGCCAAAACATATCTTGTCTATCTAGAAAAGTAGCTTTTAATTCACTCATTGATGGATCACCCCGTTTTCTAGCTTCGTCTGTCTTTGAAGATAAAGAACGATATCACGATACGTTAGGGTGCCTATCAACTTGTTGTTTTTCACAACAGGAAGAATGCTAGTTTCATGCTCATCAAATACTGTTGTAGCTTGGCGTAAATGGAGATCATTCCGTAAAGAAGGGAGACTGATAACTTTCCCGTTTTGAACAGCTCCGATGTATTGCTGTTGTTCACCCTCAATGATGTAAGTCCCAACTTCAGGATATGAGACGCCTTCTTTTACGATGTGTTGTTTCGTCGTGTCTACCATCACATCCACCGCTGTTTGCCAAGGTGATTTTCGTTCTCCTACAAAGTTCCTTACAAAATCCGTTTGAGGGTTTAGAATCAGTTCTTGTGGAGTTGAAATTTGTACGACTTCTCCCTCGTTCATTAAGCAAACTCTATCCCCTAAAGCTAGTGCTTCATCAATATCATGTGTAACGAAAACGATGGTTTTTTGAATTTCTTGTTGAAGTTTTTGGATGTCTGACTGAAGTTGCTCACGACTGATAGGATCAAGAGCACTGAACGGCTCATCCATTAAAATGATATCTGGGTCTGCAGCGAGAGCTCTAATGACACCGACTCTTTGCTGTTGACCTCCTGACAACTCGCTTGGCTTTCTCGTTTTATATGTATGTGGGTCCAAACCAACCATTTCCATCAATTCGTCTGTGCGCTTCCCTAGATCTTTCTTATTCCATTTCTTCATTTCTGGAACGACCGCTATATTCTCCTCAATAGTCATATGAGGGAACAAAGCAATCTCTTGCAATACATAGCCAATATTCCACCTTAATTCGTGAATATTATATTCTTTAATATCTTTATCGTTTATTTTAATGATCCCCGATGTCGGTTCAATTAGACGATTAATCATTTTCATAGATGTCGTTTTTCCGCATCCACTAGGCCCGATTAACGTAAGAAATTCCCCTTTTTCGACGCGAAAAGAAACCTGTTTTACAGCTTCTGTACCGTCTGGGAACTTCTTTTGAACCCCTTCAAATTCAATCATTCTTTTCCCCCTTGATCTTTTCCAATTATTATTTTATGAAAACGTATTTCTATCATATATGAAAAAAAGCAGGAACGCTAAAGATCCTGCTTGTTCAATGTGCTCATATTCAATTCATTATTCCTTTGTTGCGCGTTCATTTAACGTCTCATCAATCGTTCTAAATGCTTCTTCAGTGGCAAACGTTTGACTCCAAGTAGCAATTCCAGCAAGTTGATACTGATTCACTAATTCTACTCTTTTGCGCAGAGAGGAGCTGTTCTCAAGCCATATTCTATAAGTCACACTATCCTCACTTTGATATTCTACATAATCTTGCCCAGTCTCAGGATCATAAGTAGGTTGTAACTTTCTTTCTTTCATCCAATTCATAACCTCTTCCATGGACATTGATTCTGAACTTATCTCTTTAGACCCATTTTTCATGACTTCTTCTTTCCATAAGCGTGTATAAAGAGGAGCTCCAAGAATCAGTTGATCAGGAGGAACCTTTTCTATTATTTTTTCAAGGTTGCTCTTAACCCAAGGTAAGCTACTAACGCTTCCAGCGACTGGTGAACTTCCCCAATGTTCATCATAAGCCATAACCATGATGAAATCAGCCGCTTCAGCTAATTCTTCCCTTTCATAAAAGCCAGACCATTGAGCACTTCCTGATTGAAAGGTAACATCAACAGAAACCGTTAGCCCTTGTTGGTGGGCTAAAGGAGTAAGTTCTCTAATAAATTGGGTATAATGACTACCATCTTTTTCATAAACATTTTCAAAATCAATATTAAGACCTTCTAAACTATAAATCTCTGCAAAATATAGAAGTTGCTCAATCATAGACTTTCGTTTATCATAAGTTGCTAAAGCCTCTTCGGTAATATCGGGGTCAAAGCCATTTGAAAATAGAGCCCAAATCGAATACCCTTTATTCTCTGCATTTTGAACATAGCTTTTTGAAGCGATATTCCTAATATCCCCTTCTCCATTTTGAAGCTTGAACCATGTAGGCGATACAACCTGGACGCCTGGCAAAGAAGGCAACGGTTCATTTGAAGCTAATTGATCCCAAGTAACATGGACGGGGAGATCAACGGAGGGAACAAACGCACTCTTTTTATTTTCATCGACCTCTATTCGTTTTGAATTTGTTGACTTTAGGGTCGACTCTTTCACATAACCCCCTATCCCTTCATTTGTCCTAATAAAATAAAAGCCATTCTTTTCTTCCACTATAGTTACTATCTCATCGATCTCTAACTCATCCACATAAGATGAAGACAAACTCGGTGCAGTTCGAACCCTGCGTAAGTCCTCTTCTTCTACTTCTACAATACCTTGTTGCAAAATTTGATCTTCATCGTAGATCGAGACAATAGTCGATTCTTGATGATAGTGAACATAAAGGGGATAAATATCTTTTAACCAATCCGCTGAGATATAAATACTTTCTCCATCCGACTTAATTGGCGGAGATGATGCTTCGGTAGTCTTATTACTAATATAGTATTGTTTTGAACCAATAGGCATTTGGTAGACATTTTGTCGTGTCGTTACAATGAGTGAATCTGATGCCTTATCAAAAAATAGATCATCGTCAATTTCCTTGTTTAAAAACTCAAATGATATATAAACACCATCTTCATAAAGTATATCTCCTTCATACTTCTCCCCGTTAAATACTATTGGGTATTCTGTTTTATAGTAATCCGTTCTCTCATCTGATGGAAACGGATATAATAACCAAAAAACTATCGTTGTTAATAGGAAAAGAACCCCAACAAATCCTATAACCCATGTTCTTTTTTGTGGTTTTGTATTTATATTGATGTACGCCATTGCCTTTCCTCCTCATCCTTCTATAATATAAAAAGGAACAATAGATGAAAATAGTTTCAATAAAAATAGAATAGTTGTTCTTTCTACTCTTTGTTTCTGATAAAATATATAAAGCACTAGCAGCGAAAGATAAAGGAGTTTTCATATGAGTTATGTTTTGTTTGCAATCATTGCCTATATAGTTGGTTCTATTCCCTCAGGTCTAATTGTAGGCAAACTGGGGTATAACATTGACATCCGAGAGCATGGGAGCGGAAATTTAGGTGGTACAAACACATTCCGCGTGCTTGGCAAGAAAGCAGGACTCATTGTCACCATCTCAGATATACTAAAAGGGACCATTGCAGCACGCATTCCATGGATGTTCGATGCTGATGTTAACATTTTAATAGTTGGTATTTTCGCTGTAATTGGACATATGTACCCTATTTTTGCTAAGTTTAAAGGCGGAAAAGCTGTTGCCACATCCGGTGGCGTCATTTTAGCTGTAGAACCAATACTGTTTGGAGTAATGTTACTAACATTCTTTATCATGCTAAAGATCAGTAAATATGTTTCATTATCTTCAATCGTTACAGGAATTGTGACGGTTATAATGTCAATTATCCTTGGCCACATTGGACTTATCATTGTTACAAGTATATTAACCGCTTTTGTCATCTATCGCCATAGGTCGAACATTAAGCGAATTATGGATAAAACAGAACCTAAAATTAAATGGATGTAAAAAATCCTATTGTTAAATGTTAAAAGACGCCTGAGGAGGCGTCTTTTTTTCTTTATATATAGTGTTCGGAGTTACTACTAAGTAAGATTATTAATATCTTTTCAGCACATGCTAGTCATGATTACACCGCTTTGTATAGCATGTCGATTCCCTGAACTGTCTGGGTTCTGAAATAAGGGTTTTATAATATTATTTTGTTCGGAGTTACTACTAAGTATGTTATTGAACTCTCATATGAAGGACTGTGTAGTATGAAAACAATAAAACGGGCGCTTCCTTTTGGGAAGCACCCGTTTTATTGTTTAGTAGCCAAATGCCCAATCTACATCACTTGTAAACTGGACAGGAAACACATGTTCAATATTACCTGTCTTCTTGCATGCTTTCTCATATCCACCTTGCGCTTTCCAGTCGTCAAAGGTTTCTTTATTTATATCCTCAAGTACAATGACTTTTTCGTTTTGTGTTTGTAATACAGCAGTGCCTTTCATAGATGCCACCTTCTTTCGATCGAATCTTATTGCGAATCTATTTTATGTAATTTAATTCAGATTGCCAACAGGTGAGACCATATTTTAAATTTTTAGATTTTAGAAAACGCATTCCTTATTTCCCATCCCCTCCCCTTTTGTAGTAAAATAGAACTCATATGTAAAGAGTATAAATTAGAACGTTTCAAAGATGAGATTAAACACATTTGATGAGTATAAAAATTGAACTTATGAATTCGTTTCTTGTATACTTTGAATAGCTTATTATGAAGCTGAAAGGAGTCACTGCTATGAACCAGACCAATATTAACACACAAAAACAGCTACCTTCTAAAGAAGAACGTCATAAATTATTTGGTTCTGTGGACCCGGGTCCACGCACAAAACCCATAGAGAAAGATGAAATGGCAGACCTACAAAATTCTCGTGAAGATTTTTTATTTGATCTTGATGCCGTTGGGATCTCTAACGTTAAGCATCCAATCCGTATATATAGTTCTAAAAAACCAGAAATGCAAACCACTATAGGGACGTTCCGCTTTGCATCTAGTATTGGAAAAGGAAGCAAAGGAACAAACATGAGTCGCTTTACAGAACAGCTTGATCGCTATCATAATGACGGCTTCGCTGTTGATATCACAACTCTAAAAAAATTTACAAAAGAATTAGCTGACCGCTTAAAGCAAGAAGATGCAGAAGTGGAGGTCAGTTACCCATGGTTCTTCGAAAGAAGAGGTCCATTCTCTGATTTAGCGGGTATGAATCATGCAGATGCCACCATGAAAGTGTCTTACCATCAGCAAACTGGATATGATGTGGAAGTTTCTTTAACCGGAAAAATTACAACACTTTGTCCTTGTTCTAAAGAGATTAGCGAATATTCCGCACATAATCAACGCGGAAATGTAACAATGTCCGTTCGTTTAACGGAAGATTTTGATGAAAATGATATGGACTGGAAAGAAGCATTATTAGAAGCTGCTGAATCAAATGCATCAGCTCGCATCCATCCTGTACTTAAGCGTCCAGATGAAAAAGCAGTTACGGAACAAGCGTATGAAAACCCTCGCTTCGTCGAAGATATTGTTCGATTAGTTGCTGCTGATCTCTATGAACTTCCCTATGTAGAACGTTTTTACGTAGCATGCCGTAATGAAGAGTCTATCCATCTTCACGATGCCATTGCAGAAGTTACGTATGATAAGACTGAAGAATAGCTTTATAAGGATGAATATAGTATGAAAACCATTTTTTTATGGATGATTCGCTTTTATCAAAAAGCCATTTCCCCATTAAAACCAGCTCCTACATGTCGCTTTTATCCTACTTGTTCACAATACGGAATTGAAGCTATTTCAAGATTTGGAGCCTTTAAAGGTGGATGGTTAACCATCAAGCGAATTGTTAAATGCCAACCCTTTCATCCCGGTGGTTTTGATTATGTACCAGAAAAAAAACACAAAAAATAGACAAGTGTCCAGTGACACTTGTCTATTTTTGTCATGTTCACCTTTTCGTAGGGCTTAAGTAGAAGGATGTATAACCCTTACCTAAACCGCTTCAGGAACACAAAAATCCCTAAATTGAGAAGAAACACACTCATTCCAACCATGCTTAGTAGTGAGGAGCTATTATGAAGAGGGAATGATTATAGAGTACTACCCCTTTAAGGGCAGTCATCGCATGGTAAATAGGAGTGAAGAGTTGAAGGCTGTCACAAGTATACAACATTATACTGTAGGCATGGCGGTTATGTTTATGCTGTATGTAGCGACTTATAGTAAGGATGAAATTCGTACAAACATCTTTAGCAGACTTTGTGTAATGGGAGTATCACCATTCAATATGCTGGGCGATAAACTTCGATTAAATTCATTACTATGCCTCATTTCCTCTCGGATAAAAACCATTCCTAATACCGTTTATTTGAATCCCACACCTTATTGTATTACGATGGATATCAAGCCAATACCTGCAAGGAGTTGAAAAAATGATATTAAAAGTACAAGAAGAAGCAGCACAATGGTACAAGAACGAATTAGAATTAGAAGATAACGATTCCTTACGCTTTTTTGTTCGATATGGTGGTGTAGGAGGTCTTCAGCCTGGAATGTCTCTTGGTGTTCGACCAGATCAACCCGCTGAACCTTTTGCAGAAGACCAAAAACAAGGGATACGCTTTTACGTAGAACAAGAAGACGCTTGGTATTTTGACAATTACAACGTAACGGTCAAATATGACCCCGATACCCAAGAACCTGATTTCGATTACTATGAATCTGAAAATGAATGATACAAAAAAGGTGCCATGATGGACGTCCATCATGGCACCTTTTTAACGATTTAACCCTTTTACTAATGTTTTTAAATTCTAAAATCTAATCACAACAAAGAAAGTTTTCCTAAGAATTATAAGTTGAACCGTTCAATATGATCGTACAAGCCTTCTTGCTGAAGAATCTCTTTTTGCGTGTCTCCCATTAAATCAAAATGAGGGAAACGAGGATCGTTATGAATCCAGTTTGACTTCAAATTATATTGTTTTCCCCATTCTGCTAATTTATGAAGGTCAATGCATCCCACTTTAGTAACTGTCTTGATATCGGGGAACCGATCATCTACCCAAAAGTGGGTTAGAAACGCAATCTCACCTGAACGTACGCGCTGCTTCCATTCGTTTACCTCTTCTCGCTTTAATCCGAAAGCCACGTCAAGATTCTCCTTTAGCATTCATATAAGCCTCGTGCCAGTCAGGAAACACACGTCGGATAGAAACAGGTTTGAAGCTGTCCTTCTTCACGCAAACGTGCTTAGTCGTACCAGTCACGGCTACCTCACCTTTTGGTGTTAGAATTTCATACCCATAGGTGACTCTTATTCCATCATAATATTCTAACCATGTATTTACCGTTGCAGTTTGTCCGTAACGAAGAGGGGTTTTAAACTGAATATTCGCATCTACTACCGGTGAAACAACTCCACTACTTTCCATTTCATGGTATTGAAATCCTAACGATTCTATAAAAGCTGTACGCCCAAGTTCAAACCAAACAAGATAGTTGGCATGATAAACGACTCCCATCTGGTCCGTTTCCTGGTACCTTACTTTTACTTCAGTTGTCGTAATCATCATACTTCTCTCCCTTTTACAGCACTCCAGGCAAGCTCTAAGTCTTCTCTTGATAAAAGATCGTATTGACCTTCACCATCTTGCTCATCAATTCTGAGGGCTTGATATTGAATCGCTTCATCGATTAGGTTTTTAACATACCGACCATTACCATCAATTACGTTTGTTGTGTAAACATCCTCTAAATAATTCACACCTTCTTCTTCCAACTCATACTGATATAAGCTTGCCTGATACTTCGTCATTTCTACAAGTTCTTTTGCATCATAGTCTGGGAAGTGAAGAAACTTTTTGAATCTAGAAGATAATCCAGGATTACTTTGAATAAGTGATCTCATTTCATTCTTATAACCGGCTAATATGACTACCAAATTTTCATTGTGCTTTGTCATTTCATCAACAAGCGTATCTACTGCCTCTTTCCCAAAATCATTTGATCCAGATTGGAAAAGTGAATACGCCTCATCTATGAAAAGCACACCACCTAGCGCTTCTCGAATTTTCTTCTTTGTTTTAATTGAGGTCTGCCCCACATACCCAGCAACAAGGTCACTTCTTGAAGCTACAATCACATGTCCTCTTTTTAGGAGTCCACATTCTTTTAAAATGTCAGCATAAATGTGAGCAACGGTTGTTTTTCCTGTCCCAGGATTTCCTGAAAAAACAGCATGTAGCTGTATTGGCACAGATGGAAGACCTTTTTCTTCTCGTTTTCCTTGCAACCTAACAAACGAAGAAAGCTTTTTCACTTCATCTTTAACAGGCTTCAAACCAATCAATTGGTCTAACCGTTCCATAGGGGATTCTGAGTCATCTTGGCGATCCATCGTTGAAGCAAAATCTTTTTCCTCTAAACGCATCAAATCGAGCTTGGATTCATGATCAACTTGATCTGATTCGCTTGCCCCTTTTTGAAAAATCGTTTGAAGAACGATATTTCGAACAGCACGCGCATTGCCAAATGTATCATCTACCTGCTGTTTATCAATAGAGCGTTCAAGATTTTGTATAGCTTTTTCAGTAAAGAAATAATCGTTTTCAAGAGCAGTTTGTTCTCCAATTTCAATTAATTCAGGAATTGAATAATTGGGAAGATGAACATGGTTTTGTTCAGGGAATCGACTTCTCAGACCTGGATTTCCCCATAAAAACTGTCGCATCTCATCAGGATAACCAGCCAAAATAACTGCAAATTTATCCCCATATTCCTTGCTTGTCATAGCTGATACGAGCGTATCAATTACAGCTTGTCCATAATCATTACCTGTTTGACCTTCCCTTTGCAAACTATAGGCCTCATCTATAAAGAGAATTCCTCCAATGGCTTGCTGTACATAGTTCATTGTATTCTCTTCTGTTTGACCTACATAAGAACCTACTAGATGAGAACGATTGACTTCAATTACTTCTCTCGTATCAAGTAAACCAAGGTCATAATAAATATTGGCCAGTAACCTTGCAATTGTGGTTTTGCCCGTACCAGGATTACCTGTAATGATCATATGCAGTTCTGGTTCATCCACCATCTGGAAACCAATGTCTTTACGATATTGCTGATATTTTAAATAGTGGTAATAGCGATGGATATAGCCTTTCACTTCTGAGAGTCCTATCATCTCATCTAACTGCTTCAAGGGATCTTTCCCAAGTTGTTGGTCGACACTTCCGGGTAATAATTCTTCAAGCTCTACAGATAACTGGTCCAGCTCTCTTAATAAATGGTTAATGCGCCCCGTAGATACATGGTTAAATCCGTTCGTTTCATTACGTTTATGTGGTTCTGTCTCTTGTATTAACTCATCAAATAACCGTTGACCTTTTTCAAATAAAGTTTGGAAAGGGGTTACTTCACTACCTTTTGAATAGCTAAATTGATTAGACCAATTTTCTTCTAATGGTTCTACTATTTCTAAGATCTGTTGTAACTTCTTTCGCTTAACGGATTGATGATCTGTTTCATGTATTGCTAAATTTTTGTAAGTTTGACCTTTTAGCATTTGAAGATGAGTCTGAACGTTCATTAATTCTTGAAGCTCAGCCACAACAGAATCGTTTTCAGCTAATGCCTTAGCTCTAGAGATAAACTCTTCTGCTATCTGGTCCCGATTGCTATCGTTGCGATTTAATCGATAATATGCAATCAGACTATATAATCGGCTAACAAGTAAAGCATCTATGTGAGTAGTTCCTTGCTCATAATCATTTATGTGTCGTAACGCTTCCGTTTCATTTAGCGGAGGATGAGCGCTTAATGTAGTCCAGGTTTGTATGTTTTCAAGTTGTTCCATATTCATTGTCATGTCATCATCCTTACTATACTTAATCCATTAACATATTGTATCATAAGTAAGGCTTTCACGTTGATGATGATGTTTTGTGTTACTTATAATTGCGTTTTTAACTTGGCACGATGTCCTAAGTAATATATAGATCCACAATACTAAAGACAAAAGAGTGCTCACTAAAGTGAACACCCTTTCCCTTGGTTTACTTTTCTTTATTGTGTTTTGCTTCATCTTTTATTTCGTTTCGGAACGACGCTATTGATTCTTCTCGGCGTTTGTTTTTATCCATAATTTTTTGCTTTTCTTCTTCTGAAGAAAACTGCATCGTTTCATGAGCAGCCTCTAGGTTGTGGATCGTATTCTGCACCATTTCCTGCAACTTTTCCACATTATCACTACGGTCATCAGGATTCGCATATCGTTGGTTATCTTTACCCATATTGCTTCCCCCTCTATTTTTTTCCTTTAGTTTGAATAACTTTAGGTTTATGTGCATTTTGCATTTGCATTTGTTTACCTTTATTGCTTCCTGCTTCTCGAGGTTGAGTCCCTGGATGGCTAGGAACAAAGTGTTTAGAATCCTTTTTTGGATTTCCCATAATGTAGCCACTTCCTTTCTCTTGGTTACATCGTTTAGTGTACGCTCTCTAATAAAATCTATACAAAAACAGATAGCCATAAAGACTATCTGTTTAGAGTATCATTCATTCGCTTTTCGATTCTCTCTTCAATCTGATTCATTAAGTTCTCATCTTCGATAATTTTCCGTCTGTTTTCCTGTATTAGCTCTTCAAAAGTCGGTTTTTTCTTACGTGGCACGATCCCTTCACTCCTTTAGCTTGTTAACTTCAGGATCGGCTGAATAGTCAGAAAATATACCTGTATCACTCTAATTTATTTTTCATTTTCTTCATGAAATCGTAATCCATCGCTCCAATATATGCTTTACTCTGAATTTTTCCATTCGTTCCTATAAAGTAGGTGGTTGGAAAGCCAGGAATACGGTATTGATCTGCAGCATTTCGTTCTCGGTCTAAATAAATGGGAAACGTAAACTCTTCATTGTGAACATAAGAGGTAACATCTTTAACACTTTTCTCGGTTGAAGTGACATTAACAGCCATAATTTCTACCTCTTCACCATATTCTTCATAAAACCTTTGCATCTCAGGCATTTCTACACGACAAGGTGGACACCATGTTGCCCAGAAATTTAAGAATACTTTTTTATCTTTTAAGTCAGAAAGTTTTACTTCTTTTCCCTCGAAAGTGGTTACTGTAAAATTCGGGGCATACTCTCCTATTTTTAATCCTTCAGGACCATTTGGAGGTTGCATGGCTGTCCCGTTCTTGTTATCCAACGTGACAGCTTCTCCTCCTGTCTCATCCTCTTGCAATACATTTACAATAGCGAATCCAAACAACATAAGTATTACAACTGCGCCAAATATTCGTTTTATCATATGGCTTCACGTCCTTTTTTTATCGCATAATCTACATAATATAATCCTATAATCATCACAAACGAAAACCAAACAGCTAAATCTCCTAAATGTATAGTCGTAAAGAATACTCTGTAAACTACCCAACCCAAAAGCGTTAATTGGGTATAGTAAACGATGGTTCTATAATGATACAAATTCTTCACAAAAAAGTAAGATAATGAAAGAGCTACGAAATATCCATACAACCACAAAGGGGTATTATAAACTGTGAATCCTAACGTAAAAGCTATTTGCGTAATTCCTAGCCATAGTAATTGAGCTGACATCCATAAATTGATGGAATAGATGAATGAAAAGCCTGCTTTATGTATAGATTTTGTATAAAAGATAAATGAAATAACGATCCCTAAAACAAGTCCAAGACTTCCACCATTTAAGTAAAGCATTCTCTCTGGTGATTGAACAGCCTTAATGGGATGATTAAGCACATAGCTGAACTTCCAAATAATCGCTATTAGTAATAGTGATTGAATCCACTCCAAAGCAAAGAAACGTCCATGAGAATTCTTATGATATATGTTTATTATTATAATCCAAAGAAATGCAACAAGAGCCCCTAAACCCCATATTAAGTATGTACTTTGAATAAAGATTGGACCGATTGTTAGTGAAGGAAAACCCATACTTCAACTCCTATTAAAACATATTAATTTATATACTATATTGGATTCAAATTTGTGTAAAGCTTATACCCCTGACCCTAATAAAATGTAAAATCATTCCTTAAGGTGCATGGATAATATGCAGATGGACAAACTAAATAATACCAATCTTCACGTGTCCCTTTATAAAAATCATTAATAAAAAGCAGCTGCTAGTACAGCAGCTGCTTTTGAAAAAGTTTTATTTAGATGCCATTTTGTCTCGCAGAACTTTTTGAAGAATACCACCGTTACGATAGTAATCAATTTCTACAGGACTATCAAAACGAGCTATAACATTAAACTCAGTTTTATTGCCTTTCTCATCTGTTGCAACAACCTTCACTTCATCATGTGGTTGAACAGACTCGTCAATTTCTACATTAAACGTTTCCTGACCTGTTAAACCTAGTGAATCAGCACTGTCACCTGCTTTAAACTGTAGCGGAAGCACGCCCATCATAACAAGGTTTGAACGGTGAATACGCTCAAAGCTTTCAGCAATAACAGTTTTAATTCCTAATAAGTTTGTACCTTTAGCAGCCCAGTCACGAGAACTTCCCATACCATAATCTTTACCGGCTACCACGATTAGTGGTGTACCATCTTGTTGGTACTTCATAGCAGCATCGTAAATTGGCATTACATCACCAGTAGGCCAGTATGTTGTATAGCCGCCTTCAGTTCCTGGAGCTAATTGGTTACGGATGCGAATATTAGCGAACGTACCACGCATCATAACTTCATGATTCCCTCGACGAGAACCATAAGAGTTAAAGTTTCGTGGAGAGACGCCTTTGTCCTGAAGATATTGACCTGCTGGCATATCTTTAGCAATCGCACCTGCTGGAGAAATGTGGTCGGTTGTAACTGAATCGCCGAACTTACCAACCATTCGTAAATTATTAAGGCTCTTCACAGATTCAAGATCTTTTGAAAGCCCTTCGAAGAATGGAGGGTTTTGAATATAGGTAGAATTCTCGTCCCAATCATACAAAGGCTCATCTGTTGTATCAATTTGATTCCATTTTTCGTTTGAATCAAAGACATTTTCGTATTCTTTACGGAAGATTTCAGGATTAACATTTTTATCAATCTCTGCTTTGATCTCATCAATAGATGGCCAGATATCATCAAAGTAAACTGGCTTTCCATCCTTATCTGTACCTACCGGATCATTCTTAAGGTCAACATCAACTGTACCCGCTAGTGCATAGGCTACAACAAGTGGAGGTGAAGCTAAATAGTTTGCTTTTACCAGTGGATGAATACGCCCTTCAAAGTTACGGTTACCAGAAAGAACAGAAGATACAGTTAAATCATTTTGAGCAATAGCTTCCTCAATTTCTTCTGCAAGTGGTCCTGAGTTACCGATACACGTTGTACAGCCATAACCCACAAGGTTAAATCCAAGATGCTGCAGGTACTCCATTAGACCAGAGTCTTCTAAATATCTTGTTACAACTTTAGACCCTGGAGCAAGAGAGGTCTTAACGTATTCAGGTACTTCTAAACCTTTCTCAACAGCTTTCTTAGCTACAAGTCCAGCACCTAACATAACGTGTGGGTTTGAAGTATTTGTACAAGACGTAATAGCTGCAATTGCTACAGAGCCGGTTTTCATAGTAGAAGATTTACCATTTGGATGTTCGATGGTCACTTCTTTTTCTTTTTCCTTTTCTGTTAGACCGAAGCCTTGATTGCCTTCAGGCGCTGTTAATGCATGATTAAATGATTTCTTCATTTCAGATAAAGGAATTAAATCTTGTGGACGCTTAGGCCCAGATAAGTTTGGCTCAAGTTCAGATAAATCAATCTCAACAAGTTCCGTAAATTCTGGATCAGCGAATTCTGGAGAGTAGAACAAGTCATTTTCTTTGCAATATTGTTCTACAATCTTGATCTGTTCTTCACTTCGTCCAGTTAAGCGTAAGTATTCAAGAGATTCTTCATCTACTGGGAAGAAGCCACAAGTTGCACCATATTCAGGTGCCATATTAGAGATCGTTGCACGATCAGCGAGTGGCATATCTTTTAAGCCAGGGCCGAAGAATTCAACAAATTTTCCTACCACATTTTTCTCACGAAGTTTTTGGGTAACTTTTAGTGCTAAGTCAGTTGCGGTGGTCCCTTGAGGGAAACCGCCTTTTAATTTCACTCCAATTACTTCTGGAGCAGGGAAATAGGATGGCTGACCAAGCATTCCTGCTTCAGCTTCAATACCACCAACACCCCAACCTAATACACCTAAACCATTAATCATCGTAGTATGTGAGTCAGTACCCACTAATGTGTCAGGATATGTTTCAAATTCACCATTTTCATTTTCTAAAGCATGTACCACATTCGCGATGTACTCAAGGTTCACCTGGTGAACAATTCCTGTTGCTGGTGGAACTGCTTCATAGTTATCAAAGGCCTTTTTAGCCCAATTTAAAAATTCATAGCGCTCTTTGTTACGCTCAAATTCTAGTTCCATATTAACTTGAAGAGCATCCTGAGTACCATATTTATCAACTTGTACCGAGTGGTCAATAACTAGGTCTACAGGTACCTCGGGGTTAATTTTATCCGGACTACCTCCCATATCAACCATTGCCTTACGTAATGAAGCAAGGTCTACTACAGCAGGTACACCAGTAAAGTCCTGAAGGATAACACGAGACGGTTTAAAAGGAACGTCTACGCTTTCAGAATCTTTTTCTCCCCACTTTGCTAATTTTTCTACATGTTCTTTTTGAATCACTTCTCCATCATATTGGCGTAGTACAGATTCAAGTAAAACGCGAATGGAATATGGAAGACGAGAAATCTTTCCGTATCCAGCTTCCTCTAGCGCTTTTAGTTGGTAATAGTTGTACGTTTTTCCATTAAGTTCAAATTGCTTGCGCGAATTGTAAGCATCATTTACTGCCATATTCTTTTTACCCCCTCAATGATAATGAAACCTATGAAACGAATAGTACGTCTCATTGATCCCCCATTGTTTGACTTCCAATTAAGAATTGAAAGAAAAATTCTGCAACTTTCATTTTAAATGAAAACGATTTATAAGTAAAATATTTCGTCGAATTTTTCCTCATAATAAGAATGGAGGTGAACGAGATGAGCCAAAAACGTAAAGCTAACCACGTAAGACCAGGCATGAATGACGCTTCTGCACAAGGACAAGGAGCTGGATACAACGAAGAAACACCACAGCATCCACTAAGCGCTGAAGAACGTCAAAATAACAAAAAACGTAAAAAAAATCAGTAAGGAACTAAAGCATAAGTGCCCGCTTAGCAACGTATAGACTAGACTGAGCCGCAGTGAGATCAAGGAATCACAATGAGCCATAGGCGAATTGATGATGACTGATCGACCGGAGGTGAGGGAAGTCTACTAGTTGCTGGGCACTGGAGCTGGATGGAACTAAAGCATAAGTGCCCGTTTAGCAACGTATAGACTGGACTGAGCCGTAGTAAGATCAAGGAATCACAATGAGCCATAGGCGAATTGATGATGACTGATCGACCGGAGGTGAGGGAAGTCCATACAATGCTTTGGCCTTTCCAATCATTGCTTATACCATTAAAAAAGTGTCCTCACCCGTAAGGGAAGGACACTTTCTTATTGTTCTAATTCGGACATAATTTGAGTCAATTGATTTTGATATTGTTTAAGCTGCTCATACTGGTGTTCACTGGCTACTTCGAGTGCTTTGTCAATTTGTTGATACGCTTCATTCACTTCTTGAGTTAAGTGAGCTAATTCTTTACCATAATCAGCTTGGTCTACAGATTGAAGACGTGTTTCGTTTGCATCAATTGCTTGTTCATAACCTTGTTGAGCTGCTTGAAAAGCTTGTTGTTTATTTTTGTGATAAGGCATATTTCCACTCCTTTTGGTGATTTCCTAGTTAGTGTATGTACATTTACTCTTTCCATACCTTCACTTGTATAAAAGTGAATGAAACGTCGAAATCTAATCTTGAAAGGAGAGATGATTATGTCTGGTAAGCCAAAAGGTCCCAAGCAACAAGATCGTGTTTCATTACCTAAAGGTCCTAAACAACCATACGGGGAACCAACAAGTGGTTCTCATAAAGTGAAAAATCGAAATCACACGCGTCAAAAGAACCACTCATCTCATGATATGTAGTATAAATAAAGGACCAAACCTATATGGTTTTGGTCCTTCTTTATTTACTCTTTTCACTTTGTAATTGATTACAGGCTTGATCTAACAAAGAAACATAATAAGCGATTTCTTCTGATAATTGATAAGTTGACAAACTTTCTTTCATCCATAAAAAGCAATCTTGTAATAGCCTTGTTTCTACGCCTCTGCTAGATAAAACAGAATCCACCCAATCAACATAATCTAAAAAGATAATATCCATCTTTATTGGCCATGTAGCCTCTAAGTGTTCTAAATGATAGTAAGTGTCTTGTTTAATATGTGCTAATTTTGTTTCATCATAATATACAAATAGTTCAGGGTAATGAATTAAATACTTTTCATAAACACTCTCAACTACTTCATCTTTGATATCTTTTTCAATCACAAATGTTCCTCCTTTATTCTTTGGCATAGTAAACAAGCATCAGCGAAGAAGCGCTTATAAATAGTGTTTAACAGTGTTGCTATTGAAGAGGTAAAGATATCCGGAATATGCTACCCCTTGGTTCATTGTCTAAAATATTTAGGCTCCCCTTGTGTTTTTCTAAGATTTGATTCGTAATCATTAAGCCAAGCCCTGTACCATTTTTCTTAGTAGTAAAGAACGGTTCTTTAATCTTGTCAATTAAATGAACAGGAATTCCGGGACCTTCATCAATTATGTCCGTACAAGCTGTATCATTCCTCTTATAAACATTAATAGTAACTGTTCCACCGCTCTCACTCATTACTTCAATGGCATTTTTAATAATGTTAATGAATACTTGTTTAATTTGGGATCGGTCACAGTATACCCTAATTGGCTCTTCTTGCTTTATAATGAGGTTGACATTATGTAAATGAGCCTGTGTTTCCATCAACTTACAAACATCTTTCATTAAAGAAAGAACAGACTCTTCTTTAGGGTCGTTTGTCATCGGCTTAGAAATAAATAATAATTCTGATGTAATATTTTCAATTTTGTCGATTTCTTCTCCCATGATTGAATAGTATTCATCTTTCCCCTCAATACCTGCTTGCAACAATTGCAGAAACCCTTTCAACGAGGTTAGAGGGTTTCGGATTTCATGTGCAATTCCAGCTGCTAATTGGCCTGCTACTGACATCTTCTCTGAACGAATCATCATTTCCTCAGCTTCTTTACGATCTGAAATATCTCTTAATACAGCGATAAAAACATGAGAATACGTATTAGGATCGTAAACGATTGAAGAGACAACCTCGACCCACACATAGGTTCCTGAACGATGTTTAACCTGCACTTCAGAGGTCACCAATTCACCAATTTCAATGCTTTTATGTAATTTGAGTATCCGATGTTTATCTTGAGGTGAAACATAATCCAAGCTGTTTGTGCCTAACAGTGCATCTTTTGAATAGCCAATTAACCTCTTTGAGGAAGCGGTAACATATTGAATAATCCCTTGCTGGTCACATACACTTATGAGGTCAAACCCATAAGAATCAATCCACCTTTGGAATACAGGTGGAAGATCAGCTAATGATGTATATGAGACCAACATAGAATCGGTATATTGATGTTCTATGGACGTTTGTTTTGATTTATCCTTCATCCGACCTGCCCTCCTCTTCCTTACAACACATAATAACATTTTATCCCACCAAATTAACAACGTTCAAGAAAACTACTTAAAAAACTTCAAAAAATTAGAAGTTGTTTGTCTAAAAACAACATTTTAACTCCTTGCCATTCTATTCTCTTAAACCATAAACTATTCCTTTCGAATGTATTAAATGATGGTATAAAGTGGTTATGTATATTGAATCCTATCATCACCTGGTCTATACTAGAGGTAAGTTTATTACAACGGAAAAGGTGATTGGATGAACTCTACCTTCGCTTTATTAATCCTCGGCTGGACCGTCATAATGGTAATTTTATTAGCCATCGGTGGGTTCTTTATGTTTCGTAAGTTCTTAAAGCGCTTACCAAAAGAGGACGGGAAATCCATTATTGATTGGGAAGAACATTATATTGACCAAACCCTACATATGTGGGGAGATGAACAAAAACAATTTTTAGAAGAGCTTGTAATGCCTGTTCCTGAGTTATTTCGAGATGTAGCTAAACAGAAGATTGCAGCTCGCATTGCTGAAGTTGCCCTTCAAAAAAAAGCTAATGCAATTACACAAGAGATTATTATTGAAGGGTATATATTGGCGACGCCTAAAAGAGATCATAAATTCTTGAAGAAAACGTTACATGAAAAGAATATCGATGTTCAACCTTATCAACCACTCTTTGACCAATAAGATAAGACCCTATAAAAAAACCTGCAACATCTTGTTGCAGGTTTTTTTAATTCGTAGCATTCCATTTTCCACTGACCTGAGCATCTAGCTTCTTTTGTAATCGAATATATTTTACTAACATCGCGATCCGCCAAGTTAAAATCATACCAAATGCTAATAAGAAAAACATCCCACTTGTCTCTCCTAAAGAGACGCTTTGTCCAATTATTAACTTCAAAATGATTCGCAGAACAAGCAATCCAAATAAAATAAAAACGAAGGCTTTTGAAGGCTTTAAATAAATATCATTATCTCTGACTTCAAATGTTGATGTTTTAATTAGAAATAAAGAAAAGACTACACCTACTGAGAACGCCTCTAACACTTGTATCCATTCAACCCTAAATGGTTCAAAAACAAACATTAAAGCACCTGTGCTCATGAAAAATGGTGGTAATATTATTTTCTTTACAGATGCAGGCTTCTTGGAAGCTCGCATTCGAACGAATATCATCGTAGTTGCCATTATGGCTGCCCCCAAGGTACTAGCTATTGCCCAAAACATGAAATCAACCCTCTTCGACTGTCTTAATCATATGTATTTTGAATATCACGCTCTTTTATAAAACTCGCTTAATGGCGTCTAGAACTCTTGTTTCATCAAAGGGCTTCACGATGAAATCTTTTGCCCCTCTTTCAATTGCCTCGACAACCATTTTTTGCTGTCCCATAGCAGAGCACATAATAATTTTAGCAGATGGATGAGATGATAAGATTGATTCGACTGCCTCGAGTCCGTTTACCTCTGGCATTGTAATGTCCATAGTTACTAAATCAGGCTGGAGCTCGTGAAACATTTCAATGGCTTCATGCCCATCTTCAGCTTCACCTACAACCTTGTGATTCCCTTTTTCTAAAATTGTTCCTAGTGTCATTCTCATAAACTTAGCATCATCGACAACTAATATGTTAGCCAAAGATGTATCCCCCCTTGCACGATAAACCCCTTATTGATCGTTAGCAATAGATAGTATAATGGTAAGTGTTATACCTACGACCGTTAGATAAACTCCCAGATCAAATAACATTGCTGTAGCAAGCTCCATCTCACCGAATATTGGAACATGGTGTAAATGAGCAAATGTTTGACTTAAGAAAGGCTCACCGAATAAAAAGGATCCTGCACCCGTTAAAACTGCAATGAGTAGTCCTACCGGGATCATAAAACGAAAGTTGACAGGTATAATCTTTTTAACTTGGTCATAGCCATACGTCATATACATTAATACGAATGCCGCAGCTGTCATCAGGCCGCCAATGAAACCTCCACCAGGAGCATTATGCCCTGCTAAAAATAGGTAAATTGAAAATGCTAACAAAATAAAAGCAATCAGTATTGTTGTTGTTCGTAGTATTAGATCGTTTGTACGCATTTAGTTTTCTCCTTTTCCAAGCATAGTTCTATAATAATATAAATGTGCCCTGAATGCCATCATCGATTAGAAACCACTAAAACCAAATAAACCAGCTAGGTACGATGTTAGCTTAGTCATCAAATCAAAGAACAAAAAGATACCCATAAAAATCATGATATATCCCCCAACTTTGACAATTCGAGCACTGTGGCGTTTGATCCAGTTTATTCGACCAATAAAAAATGACAAAATTAAGAAAGGTACCGAAAATCCTAATGAATACGTAATTAAATAGATCATTCCGCTTTCAGGATTCTGCGCTGCAAGTGTTAAAACCGCTGCTAAAATTGGTCCAGTACAAGGAGTCCACCCCATAGAAAAAGCCATGCCTATTAGGAAAGAGCCAGCATACCCTCCTGGGCGGTTCTTAAATGTAATTTTACGGTCTTTCATCAAAAATTCAAAATTAAATACTCCGATAATAACAAAACCAAAAAAGATAATTAAGATTGCCCCTAATTGTCTAATCAGATCCTGATACTGATAAAAAAATTCGCCAATAAAAGAGGTGGAATACCCTAAAAGAATAAAGATACTTGAAAAACCAAGCAAAAACAAAACTGTATGTAGCACGCTGCGACGATTAAGCATAGCATTCTCTGATTTCAGTTCATTTACACTCATTCCCGTAATATAAGAGAGGAAAGCTGGATATAAGGGCAATACACAAGGAGATATAAATGACAAAAATCCCGCCCCAAAAGTTAAAAACAAATTAAGATCCATCGTAAAGCTCCTTTATTTTAAGATTAACGCTAAATAACTCCCACTACTACATTGTAAACAATAAACTTTTGAAACTCTATGATTCATCTGTTTTTTTAAATTGACAAAAATGTGATTAAAAATTGAACAAATTGTGAATATAATGTATATTAAAAATACTAAAAGGAACCCTTTTAAAAAGAGGAGGACTACTATATGGTGCGGATCACGGCTTCCCTGATTGCAAGTATCATTCTTCTAATTGTTCAGTCTACCATCATTGTAGCTGTAAAACCTTATGATTATATCGTATACCATGACCTGTCCTTGTTAGCGGGTGTCCTTACTATTAATTTCGTTTGGTCATTTGCTATACTGACTCAGTTAAAGAATTGGATCACTTCTCATTACAATGAAAGAGATTCAAAGTTACACAACCATTAATCCATAATTAAAATCCTTCTCTTACTTGTAAGAGAAGGATTTTTTGTGCGTTTTGAAGTTTATTTTTGTTGTTGGTTATTCATAG
Source organism: Pontibacillus chungwhensis BH030062 (assembly GCF_000770675.1). Lineage (GTDB taxonomy): Bacteria > Bacillota > Bacilli > Bacillales > BH030062 > Pontibacillus > Pontibacillus chungwhensis. The sequence goes on along the minus strand of NZ_AVBG01000001.1, from coordinate 219,124 downwards.
CACGCATCATTTGATTAATTTTCTTCTGCGATGGCTTCTGGCCCATCTGCATCATCAATGTACGTAACATTTGTTCATTAATCGGTGGGTTTTTCTTTAAATAGTTCATCATGTACTTTCTGGCAATAAAGAAACCAAGCGCTACGCCAGCAAGTAGCGTTACAACGGCAATTACAATTACCCAAACAATACCTAAGGACATCGTACAAATTTCCTCCTTCATGTTGTCTCTCAAATATTATAGTAAATTGAGGAGGATAATACAATAGTAGGCTAGAGAATCGCTTCCTTTTTAATAGGAGCAATCCATCCATATTGCCTCATATCTTCATCCATAATAAAAAACGAATGGTTAAAAGTGCGAAGTGTTTCAAAGATCATTGTTTCTGCTTGGTGCAGGCTCTCAGCTGTAATACGTACTTCTCGATTACCCATTTGGGTTAAACGAATATTTTGACCTTTACATTGAATCACAAACGACATTTTATTTTGATAATAAGTCATTTCTACAGGTTTACGATTTTTTTCTGTGACGTAATGGACTAACATATCTAGCGGAATTGGCTTTGTGACATACTGAAATTGTGTAGTAGACAATGTATGATCAGGGTTGTATTTCCATTCTTTCAAAAAGTCAAATAAGACATTGGTTTTATGAAAATAGTGGCTTGAAAATTCGTCCTTAATCCAAAATAAAGCATATTCACGCATAGCATGTCCCCCTTATTAGTGACATTCTACCCGATTTGGAAGAAATTATGTGTCTAATTTCGTCACAGATGTACCGAAAGTTTTGTCGAATTTAATAGGTGATAGATGAATCGCTCCCTTTAGTTACGATTCATAGTCAAAAACAATGCTGAATTCGAATCCCAACATAAACAGAGAGATAATAAAAAGCCTGTAAAAGATTACTTTTACAGGCTTTAAAGATGGCTTTATTTTAGAAGGTTTTCAACACGGTTTACTACATTTTCAACTGTAAAACCATACTCCTCCATTACTTGGTCACCAGGAGCTGAAGCACCGAATGTTTCAATACCCAACACATCTCCTTCAAGACCTACGTAACGCTCCCAACCGAGAGGAGAAGCCATTTCAATAGCCAGGCGTGCTTTCACACTGCTTGGTAACACTTCCTCTTTATAGGCTTTATCCTGAACGTTAAAGCGATCCCATGATGGCATGCTAACTACACTTGCTTCAATACCTTTTTCTCGAAGGCTTTCTTGAGCACGTACCGCTAGCTGAACTTCAGAGCCAGTTGCTAGAAGTAGGCAATCTGGTTCTTCTTTATTAGCTGGGCTCACTACATAAGCACCTTTCTTAACGCCTTCATAACTTGAGCCTTCAAGTGTCGGTAACCCTTGACGAGTTAAAACAAGAGCAGAAGGTGTTGATGTAGATTCAAGAGCAAGGCGCCATGCTGCTTCTGTTTCTACGCCATCAGCCGGTCGTACAACAGATAAACCAGGCATTGCACGTAATGATGGCAATTGTTCAATTGGTTCGTGTGTTGGACCATCTTCTCCAACCGCAATTGAGTCGTGTGTAAATACATAAGTGACAGGCACACCCATTAATGCAGAAAGGCGAACAGCCGGGCGTAAATAGTCACTAAAGACAAAGAATGTACCACCATACACTTTTAATCCACCGTGAAGAGCCATACCATTCATAGCTGAAGCCATAGCAAATTCACGTACACCAAACCAAATATTACGACCTGCATAATTGTTACGAGAGAAGTCCTCTTCTCCATTTACGCTTGTCTTATTAGACCCTGCAAGATCCGCACTGCCTCCGAAGAAGTTTGGAATCTGTTTAGATAAAGCATTAATCATTTCACCAGAAGCAGCTCTTGTTGCAAGTTTGTCTTCACCTGGAGTGTATTGAGGAAGCTCTTTATCCCAATCAGAAGGAAGTTCGCCGTTGATAGCACGAGTAAATTCTTCTGCTAGTTCCGGATATGCTTCTTTGTACTGTTTTACTAAGTCATTCCATTTCGCTTCTGCTTCTCTACCACGAGTTTGAACTTTCGTTTCAAAGTCCTGATACACATCTTGTGGAACGTCAAATGGTTCGTGGCCCCACTTGTAATGTTCCTTAGTCAGATTCGCTTCTTCTTCCCCTAGTGGAGCACCGTGGGAAGCAGATTTGCCCGATTTATTCGGAGAGCCATAACCAATTACAGTCTTCACTTCAATTAGAGTTGGTTGATCTGTATTAGCTTTAGCTTCTTCAATAGATTGGCGAAGAGTCGAAGTGTCATTACCGTCTTCAACGCGAATCACTTGCCAGCCATAAGCTTTGAAACGATCTTCTACAGACTCTGAGAATGAACGATGTAAGTCACCATCTAATGAGATATCGTTGGAGTCATAAAGTACAACAAGCTTTCCTAATCCTAAGTGACCTGCTAATGAAGCAGCTTCCTGAGAAACCCCTTCCATTAAATCCCCATCACCACAAATAGAATACGTATAGTGATCAACTACGTTGAAGTTATCTTTATTGTATTTTGCACTAAGGTGAGACTCAGCCATAGCCATTCCTACAGCCATTGCAACCCCTTGACCTAGTGGTCCTGTTGTTGCTTCAACACCGTCTGTATGGCCATACTCTGGGTGACCTGGTGTTTTTGATCCCCATTGACGGAAGTTTTTAAGGTCATCAATCGTTACGTTATATCCTGATAGATGAAGTAAGCTATATAGAAGCATAGAACCATGACCTGCTGATAATACAAAGCGGTCACGATTGAACCAGCTAGAGTTTTTTGGGTTATGCTGCATGAATTCAGTCCAAAGTGTATAAGCCATTGGAGCGGCGCCCATTGGCATACCTGGGTGACCTGAATTTGCTTTTTCTACCGCATCAATCGAAAGTGTGCGGATCGTATTAATAGATTGTTGTTCTGTTTGATGTGTCATGAATTTGCTCCTTTCAATTTCGCATTGCGCGAACTATGTACAGTCTAAATACTATAATGAAATCGTTTAAGTGACAAGCATTCCAAGGAAAAGAGTCGAAAATTCTTTTTCTTGACTAATTTAAATTGTGACTATAAAGCCTTTCTTATGCATAGAACGGTATTATGGGTTCAGAATTGTCCTCATCAGTTTCCTACTTCAAGTCTTCAAAATTACTGCCCCTCTTCTTAAATAAACCTATTACATAAAAACAATCGTTAAACTTTATAAAGGGAAATAAAAAAACACACGAAGAATATTCGTGTGTTTGGGTTAATGCTTTTTATTTCGTTCTTGTTCTTCTTTTAATTTCTCTGGTGTTACGTCGTTTCCTTCAGGGTCTACAACTTTCATACCCTTTAGCTGGCTCTTGAAAGAATTACGAAAGTTTTTTAGATATTCCTGGCGTAGTTTTTGTTGTTCTTTTTGTTCAGTCATAGATAGACCTTGTTGTTTTGATTTATGAGATAACTCGTTAATTCGATTTAATTTATCTTGAGAAATCATTTACATGCTCCTTTACTTGTTAAACTCCAAGTAAAAAAGGCAAGGGTCCAAATTAGGATGCTTGCCTTTCTACTCCCTATATCGTAACGCGTTTAGACGTTGTTTTCAAGTGAAACGAATTCTTTGTACCTTCTGTGAACGGTTGCTTTTGATACATCAAATCCCATTCCTCTCAGAGTCGCTGCTATTTCATCAAACGTCAAATTGTTTTGACGCAATCGAACAACCTCTTCAATTGGGAATTCCTTTCTTTCTCGTCCATGTGCTAAATGCTGGTTAGAGAGATTTTGAACTGGATTATAACCGTTTTCTACAGCTCGCTTCATACCACGCTTGATCTTGATATTATGTATTTTCCTTTGATACTCTTCTACAATTCCCACAATCTGCAACACCATTGAATCTGATTCTGATAAAGTAAGCTCTCCTTGATGAGAAACAGAATAAACAGGTACTCCAAGTTTTGTGAGTTGATGAAACAAGGCGATTTTCGTATTTCCCCGACCAAGCCTTGTTTCATCTTGAATGAGTAATAAATCCGCTTCGTTATTAGAAAGTAATTCTAATACTTCTAAGATCCCATCCCTTTCAATTTCATATCCACTTGCTTGTTCTTCTATAATTCTATGAACTTCAAATTGATGTTCAGTCGCTAGTTCTTCTAGTTCATTTCGTTGACGTTTTAATGATGAAACTTGTGCTTCTTTTTCTGTGCTGACGCGACAATAGATGATAGCTTTCATAGGATCTCCTTTTTTCTCTATCATATAAGGATATGCCTCATTAAGTAAAGATTAACTTGAAAGCAATCCAATATACATAAAGGCTAAACTGCCTGCAAATAGTAAGAAATACACCACATCTAGTTTTGATAGATTTTGAAACATATTGATCGCCTCCAGAAAAATAAGAACTTTCGTTCGTGTCTAACCTACATTATATACGAACATTCGTTCTTGTCAACACTTTTTGCGAACGAATGTTTGTATAACCTTTCCTACCATGGTATAATGACGGTAATAAATGATATGTACGAGGTGTAGAAAATATGACGAAACTATCAAAAAGGCAGGAAGCAATTTTAGATTTCATAAAAAACCGTGTACTCGAAAAAGGGTACCCACCTTCCGTAAGAGAAATCGGAGAGGCTGTAGGGCTTGCCTCTAGTTCAACGGTACACGGGCATTTATCAAGATTAGAGAAAAAAGGATACATTCGTAGAGACCCTACTAAACCTAGAGCAATTGAAGTGCTAGAATTAGAGGAGGAGTCAATTACAACCATACCTAAAGGAGAAGCAACTTACGCTCCTGTCATTGGTAAAGTAACAGCGGGTATGCCTATTACAGCTATTGAGAATATCGAAGAGTATGTACCTCTTCCAGATACACTTGCAGCTCAAGATGACGATATATTTGTTCTCGTTGTTCAAGGAGAAAGTATGATTGAGGCCGGGATTTTAGACGGTGATATGGTCATTGTTCGTCGCCAGCAAACCGCTCAAAACGGAGATATTGTAGTCGCTATGACTGAAGATGACGAGGCAACTGTTAAGCGTTTCTTCAAAGAATCAACTCATATTCGACTCCAGCCAGAAAATGCAACGATGGATCCGATCATTGTGCAAAACGTAAGTATACTTGGTAAAGTAGTAGGATTGTATCGCCATATCCATTAATTATTAAGTGAGACTGTTCTCTCCAACCTCATTTTAAAATCATAATTACAAAAAGCATCGAATGTATAATTCGATGCTTTTTTATGATAAAACATTTTTGTTTGCAAAAATTTAACATACGACTTCTAGTAAACATACCTTCCTGAGTACGATCACGCATTCATATAATATACACAAAAACCCTCAACACCAATGGTATCGAGGGTCTTCAATCTTAGTAAGTTGATAAATACTGTTCGCGCTCCCATGGGTGAACCTGTGTACGGAACATATCCCATTCGATTTCTTTCGCTTCAACGAAGTGTTCAAATAGATGTTCTCCCAGGGCTTTAACCATTGTTTCGTCTTTTTTAAGTAGCTCTAGTGCATCAGAAAGTGTTGCCGGCAAATCTTGAACACCGTGTTTGATGCGCTCTTCTTTATCCATCACGTAAATGTTGCGATCTACTGGCGTTGGAGCTTTCAATCCGTTTTCAACACCATCAAGTCCAGCAGCTAACAGAACAGCCATAGCTAAATACGGGTTAGCAGAAGGATCTACGCTTCGTACCTCAATGCGCGTACTAAGCCCACGAGAAGCCGGTATACGAATTAGTGGGCTACGGTTCTGTCCGGACCATGCTACATAACATGGAGCTTCATACCCGGGTACTAAACGCTTATAAGAGTTGACCGTTGGGTTCGTAACCGCTGTAAAATTCGTTGCATGCTTCACAATACCAGCGATAAACTGATAAGCTGTCTCACTTAATTGCTGATCGCCTTTTTCATCAAAGAAGGAATTACCACCATCTTTAAACAAGGACATATTACAGTGCATTCCTGAACCGTTAACACCGAAAAGCGGCTTAGGCATAAACGTCGCGTGTAAACCATGTTTACGGGCAATCGTTTTTACTACCAATTTGAAGGTTTGAATATCATCACAGTGTTTTAGAGCATCTGCATATTTGAAATCAATCTCGTGTTGGCCAGGAGCTACCTCGTGATGGGATGCTTCAATTTCGAAACCCATCTCTTCTAATTCGAGGACGATGTCACGACGACAATTCTCTCCAAGGTCTGTTGGAGCTAAATCAAAGTAACCACCTCGGTCATTTAGCTCCATTGTAGGTTCGCCCTTTTCATCTAACTTAAATAAGAAAAACTCAGGTTCTGTTCCTAGGTTAAACGCTGAGAAGCCAAGGTCTTCCATTTTCTTTAGGTTACGTTTTAAGTTATAACGTGGACAACCTTCAAATGGAGTACCATCGGGATTGTATATATCACATATAAAGCGAGCTACCTTCCCTTTTTCAGATGTCCATGGAAAAACTACAAAAGTATCAAGATCAGGATACAAAAGCATGTCTGATTCTTCAATACGAACGAATCCTTCAATGGAAGACCCATCAAACATCATTTGGTTATCAAGTGCTTTGTCAAGCTGACTGAATGGAATTTCTACGTTTTTAATCGTTCCTAGTAAGTCCGTGAATTGTAATCGAATGAACTTAACATTCTCTTCTTGAATCTTCTCAAGGATCTGATCTTTCGTCAATTTAGCTGCCATAAGCGACTTTCTCCTCCCAGTATACATAAGTTTATATTAATGGAAGAATCGTGATAATTCTCCCTGACGCAACGAGGATTTGCCGAACCTGTTTGCTTGAAAAAGTTCGTTTTTTAGCATCTTTCGCAACTCTTTCTCAGATAACTCTTCTCGTACTTCCTGAATCTCTTCCTCAGAGTAATCATTTTGTTGCTGTTGAGGTTGCATGGATAATACTTGCTTAATGCCCGCAAGGTTAACCCCTTTTTCAATTAGAGATTTAATTTCTAGTAAACGATCTACATCATTGAACGAAAATAAACGTCGATTTCCATCAGAGCGAACAGGATGAATCAAATCATGTTCTTCATAGTACCGAATCTGTCTTGCAGAAAGGTCTGTAAGCGATTTTACAATCCCTATAGGGAATAGAGGCATCGATCTTCGTAGTTCATCATTCATGATTTAGCCCTCCTTATCGTAACGTTTATGTATCTTCATTGTATGTAATGATTCATATTCTGTCAATACATGTTAGCTTTTTTTACATATAAACAAAAGCTTTTATGGCGCTAATGAAAGCCCATACAAGCCATGTTTGTACTCTATGGATTAAAAAAGCATAACTCCTCAACTAAAAGGAGCTATGCTTTAAAGTTAGGAAACTTCTAAAAGTCGCTGAACCGCCATCTTAATTGCAATTTTAACGTGTGCATAAGTCAAACCACCTTGAACAAAAGCTGTGTACGGTTCACGAATCGGTCCATCTGCTGTTAGCTCAAGGCTTGCCCCTTGAACAAACGTCCCCGCTGCCATAATGACATCATGCTCATATCCTGGCATATAACTAGGATATGGGGTCACGTGAGAGTTAATTGGAGAGGCTTTTTGGATCTCCTGACAAAACGCAACCATTTGTTCTGCTGTATTAAAAGTAACTGACTGTATTAGGTCTGTGCGCTTAGCCATATAGTGTGGTGTCGTTTTAAACCCAAGTTTCTCTAAGAATCGCGATGTAAAGACAGCCCCTTTCATCGCCTCACCTACGACGTGAGGTGCCAGAAACAGTCCCTGATACATTTCCTGGAGACTGTGGAGGGTAGCCCCTGTTTCTTTACCTAAACCAGGTGCAGTTAAACGGTTAGCACACTTCTCAACTAGGTCAGAATTGCCGACAATATAACCACCAGTTCTTGCTAATCCACCACCAGGGTTTTTAATAAGAGATCCTGCTATAAGATCAGCTCCCGCGTGAATCGGTTCTTGCTCTTCGGCAAATTCTCCGTAGCAGTTGTCCACAAAAATAATTATTTCTGAATTAATCCCTTTTACGAATTCAATCATTTCTTTGATTTCAGCTATTGTAAAGGAAGGACGATCTGCATATCCCTTTGAACGCTGAATTCCAACCACTTTTGTTTGAGGAGTTATTGATCTTTGGACTTCTTGAAAATCAACCGTACCATCCTTTAGAAGATCGATATGATTATAGCCAATATGAAAGTCTTTCAGTGACCCATTGCCTGAGCCTCTCACTCCGACGATTTCTTCTAATGTATCATAGGGCGCTCCGGTTATATAAAGGAGTTCATCATTTGGTCTTAACAACCCAAATAACGAAATGGTTATGGCGTGTGTACCTGAAACAATTTGAGGGCGTACAAGAGCATCTTCTCCACCGAAAACGTCTGCGTAAACCTGCTCCAATTTATCTCGTCCCATATCATCATATCCATACCCAGTAGTTGGGTTGAAATGGGAGTCACTTACCTGTTGGTCTCTAAATGCTGATAAAACTCTTTCTTGATTGTGCTCGACAAGTCTATTGATTGAATGGTGTATGTCCTTACTATCATGTTCTGCTTCTGATGCTAATTGTTCTAGTTCATGTTTCTTCATGTTCTAATCTTATTCCCCTCTATGGTTGTTCTTTAGTTGATGGTAAAGTGGATGCTCTCTGTCTATCCAGCCTTTCAAAAGGTACTTTTCATCCTCTTCAAGAAAGTCACGTTCTTTAACGATCGAGTTTGACTCAACGCGATGAATAAAGTCACTCTCCGAAGCGTGAAGATAGATTTGGAACGGTTCCCACTCTTCAATAATGACTTCCTCGATTTTATCTAAAAGTCGCTTTAAGTCTATTGGATCATGTGCACTAATTGTTACTGCAGGCATTGTTGCAGGAAAGAAATTCGCATCCAAAAGATCACGTTTGTTGTATACCGTTAACATTGGTAAATGATCAGCTCCTAAATCTGTTAAAAGCTGATGAACGGTTTTCTCATGTTGAATATGATCCGGATGAGAAGCATCGACCATATGCAAAATAAAATCTGCTTCTGTTACTTCTTCTAACGTTGAACGAAAAGCTGCAATTAACGTTGTTGGCAAATCTTGAATAAACCCAACTGTATCAGATAATAGTGATCTGAATCCTGAAGGCAGCTGGATTTGACGTGTAAGGGGATCAAGAGTTGCAAATAACTGATTCTCTTCAAAGGAATCACTGTTGGTCAGACGATTGAAAAGAGTAGACTTTCCAGCATTCGTGTATCCGACGACCGCTATCTGAAAAGCTCGATTTTCTTTACGGCGCTTTCGGTATTGATTACGTTGGCTTACTACTTGTGACAACCGCATTTTAATATCATCTATACGGCGCCTTATGTGTCGACGATCTGTTTCAAGCTTTGTCTCACCAGGACCACGCGTCCCAATACCACCACCAAGCCTAGACATGTTTTTCCCCTGTCCATAAATCCGAGGTAACATATATTGGAGTTGAGCAAGTTCAACTTGCAGCTTACCTTCTTTGGTATTTGCTCTTTTTGCAAAAATATCAAGTATTAGCTGAGTTCGATCAATAATGCCTACATCCAGATAGTCTGCTAACTTACTCATTTGACCTGGTGATAACTCATCATTGAAGATAACAAGTCCTATGTCATTCGTCTCTATATACTCTTTTATTTCTTGTAGTTTCCCTTCTCCAATATAAAGGGCTGGGTGTATTTTGTTTCGCTTTTGTATGTATATTTTATGTACTTGACCATGAGCGGTTTCCGTTAAAGATTGTAATTCTTCAATAGAAGATTGGAAGCGCTCTTCGTCTGTATTCGGTAATTGGCAGGCCACTATGACTGCTTGTTCCATGACAACATCCCTCAACTTTCTAATCGTGCTCCTATCATAACACAGACCTTTTTTTAAAGCGAAATGAGGACATTTATTTTGGTTTACAAAAAGGAGCTCCTCTATATTGAGGAGCACCATTAAGTTTTCGCTTGAAAAATTAAATCTTGACCTGTTATTTGCATAAGCTCTGCTGCTGAGAATCGATTTTGCTTCATAATTCGCATCGCTTGCTTACGTATAGATTGTTCAATGACATTTCGAATATAACGCCCATTCGAGAAGCCGCTTCCTCGTTGTTGTTGCATTCGAATCAAGTGATCTTTAAGCTTCCATTCTGCATCTTTTGAGAATTCGTATTCTCGTTCAGCAGCCATTTGCTTAGCAATCGTCATGAGCTCATCAATAGAATAATCTTTAAAATCTAATATAATCGGAAACCTTGACTGCAATCCTGGGTTTAAGCGTAAAAACCGATCCATTTCATCAGGGTAACCCGCTAGTATCAGAATAAAATCATTATGATGGTCTTCCATATGCTTCACTAACGTATCAATGGCTTCTTTTCCGAAATCTTTCTCTCCCCCGCGAGCTAATGAATAAGCTTCATCTATAAATAAAACTCCACCCATAGCTCTCTTCACAAGATCCCTCGTCTTTTGAGCCGTATGTCCAATGTATTCTCCAACAAGATCGGCACGTTCGGCTTCAATAAAATGACCTTTAGTGAGAACATTCATCTCATGGAAAAGTTCCGATATTTTTCGTGCCACTGTTGTTTTTCCTGTACCTGGATTTCCTTTAAATAACATATGAAGTACTTGTTTAGAAGGCTTAAGTCCTGCTTCCTCCCGCTTTTGATTCACATAAATACTCGCATAAATTTCTTTAACGGTGGATTTTAAATGGTCGAGCCCGATAAACTCTTCAAATTGTGTATCTATACGCTGGAAAGGATTTGTTGCATAAGAAGTTGCCGCAATTTCTCTATGTTCGACTGCTTGATGTTCCCTATCATGAAACATAATGTTGATTTGACCATTCTTTTTATAGGTCACTTGCGTATCCAATAGGATCACCCCTTATTCACTTGTCAGTATACGCAATCATAAGGAGGGGTGTGACAAATGCCTATATATTTTAACTCCTATATTATGAACAAGATTCATCATATCAGGCATTGTGTAAGGACTTAACATACCATTTCATATAAAAGACACATGAAAAAAGAAAAAACGGACCCCTTCCAGAGTCCGCTTTCAGCTTATTCTTTATCTAGCGTGATGGTCTTAGATGGAGCAAATGTAGAGATCGCATGCTTAAAGATTAATTGTTGCTTTCCGTCTGTTTCTAACATTACGGTAAAATTATCGAAAGCTTTAACGACTCCGCGAAGTTGGAAACCGTTAAGCAAAAATACTGTTACTTGAACATGTTCCTTACGTAGAGTATTTAAAAATTGATCTTGGATATTCACTGTTTGAGCCATGAATCTTCCTCCTCTTTTCTATCTGTGCTTACTATATTTCTATATTTGATTCAGCTTTCCTGCTAAATCGCTTAAAATTTCTTCAAACTTTTCTGTCGCTGTATCTAATGATATTTCATACCAATTTACGTCCATCTTATTTCTGAAATATGTAAGTTGGCGTTTTGCATAACGGCGTGAGTTTTGCTTTAAAGCTTCTACCGATTGTTGCAGGGGTTGTTGATCGTATAAATAGGGCAGGAACTCCTTATAGCCAATTGCTTTCATACTTTGAGCATCTTCATACCCTTGTTCAACGAGACGATTCACCTCAGAGAGCAATCCTTCTTCAACCATATCATCTACGCGCTTGTTAATCCGTTCATAAAGCGTTTCCCTGTCCATGTTCAGGCCAATTAATATAGGATTGTATGGAGAGGTAGGCTGTTGAGTTGCTTGGTATTCACTCATAGTCATTCCGGTTAATTCATAGACCTCAAGAGCTCGTATTACTCTTCTTATATTATTCGGGTGAATCTTAGAGGCCTGCTCAGGGTCAATTTCCTTTAGACGATTAAAGTGAGGTTCAACCCCTTCTTGTTCTATCTTTTTCTCAAGATTATATCTGAACTGATCATCTCTAGCTGTATCGGAAAATTGAAAATTGTACAATACCGATTGAATGTAAAGCCCAGTCCCACCAACGATAATGGGAAGCTTCCCTCTATCCGAAATTTCCTCTATGTATCGGGATACTTTATCTTGAAATTCTGCCACAGAGAAATCATCTCCAGGGTCTTTAATATCAATCATATAATGAGGGATTCCGTTCATTTCTTCATGAGTTACTTTTGCAGTTCCAATATCCATCCCCTTATAGATTTGCATAGAATCCCCGCTAATGATCTCCCCATTAAAGCGCTTAGCGACCTGAATGCTCAATGAAGTTTTCCCTACTGCTGTTGGCCCGACAATCGCTACAACTGGTTGTTTCATTTTGATGCCTCACTTTTTAAACGAACAATTGTTCTTTCAAGTTTTTTGCTATCGTTATTATACATGTTCCACACTAGAAAAGAAAGCAATGTATGTATCTATCTACGTAGACAATGAAGTTTTCATTAGTAAGAAAATCTAATAACCTCCATTATCAACTTAGATTATCCAAATAAAAAAAGCGAACGATCCTTAGAAGGATACAGTCCGCTTTTATGTGGTCCTTACATCACACGTTTAAACATTTTTTCCATTTCATACTCAGAGAAATGGACGATAATTGGCCGACCGTGAGGGCATGTAAACGGATCTGTTGATTCCCGTAAGTCATCAAGCAGACGTTTCATATCCTCATGGTTCAGATAATGATTTGCTTTAATGGATCGTTTACAGCTCATTAAAATGGCCGCTTCCTCACGTAGAGAAGTAATGTTAACCTTATTTTCATTCAATACTTGATCTATCATCTCTTCAATGACTTCTTGTTCATGACCTTTTGGGAACCATTGTGGGTGAGATCGAACAATAAAGGTTTGCTCTCCGAATGGTTCAAGAAACAAACCTACATGCTGCAACTTTTCCATGTGCTCTTGGATCAAAATGGCTTCAGGCTTTGTGAAATCAAAAGTCATTGGCATGAGTAATTCCTGAACTTCATTAGTCGTCTGACCCAATTTATCACGGAAAAACTCATATTTAATTCGCTCTTGCGCTGCGTGCTGGTCAATAATATAAAGACCCTTTTCATTTTGTGCAAGAATATAGGTTCCGTGTAACTGACCAATTGGATAAAGAATGGGCACGCGATGCGTTGGCTCTACCACAACTTCTTTTTCCTGTGGCTCTTTTGCTATTGGTTCAGACTCTACTAGATCTGTTTCTAGATCAGGTGATGTTGCCTTTTTAACCATTTCGGCATAATCAGGAGCGTCACTTTCTTTCATCCACTCTGGTTCTTCTCGTATAGGATCAGGGTCAGATTTCACTGGATCCTCATGTGATTCTGACACAAAGGGAGCAGGCCGTTCTTCAAAAGAAAAGCTTCCTTGAACCGAAGAATCTTTTTCTTTCGCACGCTTTGGCTTTTGTTCAACTTCTGGTATAAGAGTCTCTTTTCTGAAAACACTCGTTACAGCTTCCTGCACGGCGTCGAAAAGCTCTTTTTCTTTACTGAAACGCACTTCTAATTTAGCTGGATGAACGTTTACGTCCACCAAATAAGGATCCATTTCAATTTGTAGAACTACAAGGGGATACCGCCCTATTGGGAGGAGAGTGTGATACCCTTGCAAAACAGCTTTGTTGACAGCTGGGTTCCTTATATACCGGCCATTTACGATTGTAGACATGTAGTTCCTTGAAGCTCTCGTAATCTCAGGCTTAGCTATATAGCCAGTAATGGTAAAGTCCAACGTTTTTGCTTCAATGGGAATCATTTTTTTAGCTGTAGACATCCCATAAATTTGAGAGATCACTTGAAGAATATCTCCTCTTCCGGTTGTTTGAAACAACCGCTTCCCGTTATGATAACATTCGAAGCGGACTTCTGGATGGGACAGAGCCATACGGTTCATAACATCTGTAATGTGTCCAAGTTCCGTGTGAATGGTTTTCATATACTTTAGTCTTGCTGGTGTATTAAAGAAGAGCTCATCAACCGTAATTTCTGTACCTTGTCTGGCATCGCTTTTGTCTTTACCTTTTAAAGCTCCGCCCTCTAAATAAAGTTTTGTTCCAGCTTCTTTACCTGTTGATGTTTTAACAGTTAAACGACTGACAGCTGCAATACTAGCTAAGGCTTCTCCTCGGAAACCAAGTGTTTTCACGCGAAAAAGCTCATTCTCGTGTGTAATTTTACTAGTAGCATGACGTAAAAAAGCTCGTTCACTATCTTCCTCGCTCATGCCTTTGCCATTATCCATAATCTTAATTTTGGAGAGACCGGCTTCCTCTAATTCCACTTTCACCCAAGTACTTCCTGCATCAATACTATTCTCAACTAGTTCTTTAACTACCGATGAGGGACGTTCTACTACTTCACCTGCTGCAATTTTATTCGCTAAAGCATCAGGCATTTGATGAATAGTCGCCACTTGACCTCCCCCTTTCTTATTTCTTCAATTGCTTTTGTAACGTGTACAGATGATTCATCGCTTCAATGGGATTTAATTCTAATAGATCGAGTTCTGATAATTGCTTTAACACTTGATCTTGAGCAGAACTTATCTCAGGCTGCTGCTTTGTTTCTTTAACCGAAACTGGCTCTTCTTTAAATAAAGATAACTGCTCATCTACTTCGCTTGCCACACTCTGTTTAAGTGATGCTTTATGCCCTTCACTAGAAGAACCTTCTAACTGAGTGAGAATTTCGTTAGCACGATTGATTAACCCTTCAGGCAACTCCGCAAGTTGAGCTACGTGAATGCCGTAACTCTGATCAGCCGCTCCGTCTTGAATTTGGTGAAGGAATACCACACGTCCTTCGTATTCTTCCGCACGGACATGAACATTTTTTAAATGGTTAAGTTGTTCGTCAAGGGCTGTCAGCTCGTGGTAGTGCGTTGAAAACATGGTTTTAGCATGAATATGGTTATGAATGTGCTCAACAATCGCTTGAGCTAGAGCCATTCCATCATATGTGCTTGTCCCTCTTCCAATTTCATCGAGTAAAATCAAGCTCTTATCGGTTGCACGCGTTAAAGCGTGTTTAGCTTCTAGCATTTCGACCATGAATGTACTTTGACCAGAAACAAGATCGTCTGCTGCACCGATTCTTGTAAAGATTTGATCAAAGATTGGAAGTCTAGCAGCTTCGCAAGGGACAAAGCAACCAATTTGCGCCATAATTGCTGTTAACGCTAATTGGCGCATATACGTGCTCTTACCACTCATGTTTGGACCGGTTATAAGTAAGAGATCTGTCTCTTCAGGCATATCTACATCGTTTGGAACAAACGTGTCATTTTGCATAACTTTCTCAACTACCGGGTGACGACCTTTTTCAATGGATACTTCTCTCTCATCAACAATAGAAGGTCTAGTGTACTGGTACTCTTCACTCACTGTCGCAAATCCCTGCAACACATCTATGGCACTGATTTGCTCTGCAAGAATTTGCAATGGGCGGATAAAGTTTTTCACCTGATCACGGACTTCTATAAACAAATCATATTCAAGCTCAACGCTTTTCTCTTGAGCTTCAAGAATAAGGGTTTCTTTCTCCTTTAATTCCGGTGTAATATACCTCTCTGCATTGGCAAGCGTCTGCTTTCGCTCGTATCGACCTTCAGGTAAAAGGTGAATATTTGCTTTAGTTACTTCAAGGTAATAACCAAATACACGGTTATATCCGATTTTCAGTTTGCTAATACCGGTTTCCTGTCTTTCTTTCTGTTCGAGTTGGGCGATCCATTGCTTCCCGTTTCTGGCCGCATCTCTATATTCGTCCAACTGGCCATTGTAGCCGTCTTTAATAAGCCCGCCTTCTTTCACTGTAATAGGTGGTGCATCCATGATAGCTTTCTCTAAAAGATCATGAACATTATCTAAGGGTTGGAGTTGTTCAGAAAGTGCTTTTAATTCAGGTTTATCGAATGAAGCAAGTAATGACTTTATTTCCGGTACACGTCCAATTGATTGCTTTAGCTGAACAAGATCACGCGCATTTACATTCCCATAAGCAACCCTACCAGCTAAACGCTCTAAATCATAAACGGACTTTAATGATTCCCTAAGCGTTTCTCTTTCGAAGAATTGCTCCATAAAGCCTTCTACCTGGTTGTAGCGTTCTTCAATGCTTTCTTTACGAAGTAATGGACGCTCGACCCATTTCTTAAGTGTACGTGCTCCCATGGATGTGACTGTTTTATCGAGCACCCACAGAAGACTCCCTTTCTTCCCTTGCTTACGGATCGTTTCCATAAGTTCGAGGTTACGCTTTGAGTACATATCAAGTGTCATATATTCTTTAAGCTGGATTTGATACACAGGTTTTAGATGATCGAGCGATCGCTTCTGGGTGTCTTGGATATAGTTAAATAATTGCCCGAATCCAATAATCAGACGCTCATCTTGCAAGTTTTCCACAAGAGATTGAAAGCTTTTAGGGATGGTGTTCTCTTCTTGTTTTGAGATCGTTACTCCAAGACGATCTTGCAAAGCTTTTTGATGGTCTTCATCAAATTTTGGTGGAACGATAATTTCTTTTACAGGTCGATTAAACAATTCACTTAGCACACCGTCAAATCCATCTTCTAATAAAGCAATACTGTTTTCCCCAGTCGTTAAATCGTTATAAGCTACTACATACGTCTCTTGATTAAATGGCGTAATAGAAGCCAAGTAATTATTCTCATCTTCAGAGAGCATTGCACCCTCCATAACGGTACCAGGGGTTACAAGTTGAACAACCTCTCGTTTCACTACCCCTTTTGCTGTTTTTGGGTCTTCCACTTGTTCACATATAGCTACTTTATATCCTTTTTCTATTAATGTTTTTATATAGTTTGCAGAAGAGTGATAAGGAACCCCACACATTGGGATGTTTCCTCCATCACGACTTGTTAATGTAATTTCTAATTCCTGAGCGGCTTTCGTTGCGTCTTCATTAAATAACTCATAAAAATCGCCTAAACGGAAAAATAAAAAGGCATCTTGATATTGTGCCTTAATTTGCATATATTGCTGCATCATTGGTGTTTGCTTTGCCATAAAGAATCCTCCACGAACGAATTTCAATTACAACACATTATAGCATATCAAGAAGCATTCTAACGACCGAATCATACTGGAAACCGAATACGATTCCACTGTAAAGGACAGAAGAGTGCCTGGCACCCTTCTGTCCTTTACAACAAAAAAGACCTGACACTTGCCAGGTCTTCTTCGAGCGTTATTCTTCTTCGTCTTGTGCGAGGAAATCTGGATTAACGTGTGAGAAATCATCACTTGAGACATCATATCCCCAGTCATCTTCATCACATACACAGCCATCTGGGTCAACTTTAACACAGATCTTTGTCTCACCTATGACTTCCACAATGAATTCCCGCTCAACATCAACGATAATCTTATGTCCTTGGTGCGCAATGCGTGCTTCTAAACAATTTGGTTGTTGCACGACACGAGCTATGACTTCAAAGTCACAGTCAAGACAGTTTTCATCCTTAATGGATAAAGGCACCTTATCACAGTAATGTACTTTCTCTGTAACGACTTCTGTCTTTGTATTATCGCTGTACGAATACCATACATTGATTTCGTAACTACCAGAAACCTCAACGTAATCGCCCTTTTTCTTTGCATTATAAATGTGGTTGATTACCCAGCATCCTAGAATGCTTGTTGGGCGATGAGATGGTGTTACAGTATTTGTGTCCTGGATAAACTTTCTACCCTTTCCACATACCGCTTTTGTAATAATCTCACGATACTCCTGATCAAATAACGACATGAGAGCCCAACCTCCTCCTTCTTTGTTCACTTACATACTATGCGAGACATTAGCCCGAAGTGCACAGATCATAAAGATAAATCAATAATCATGGCAGGTTGAAACTTTAGTTCCTACTTCATTCTATGCAAGAGCCTAGAAAAATGTACGAAAAGTTTTAGAAGCAATAAAAAAGAGCACTCTCTTATTCGAGAGTACTCTTTCATCTCATTCATTAATGATCACAAGAACCGCCTGATTGAGCGGCAGAACCTGTTGTTCCTTCTAACAAATCTCCACCTGTGTCACGAATAATTTGATTTGTTACTTCATTAGCGATCGTGTTCGTCACACTTTGCAAGAAGTCATTAACGGACGATTGCGTTTGTTTGAATTCTTCCACAACCGGAATAGCGTCTAATTCGGCTTGAAGACGATCAATTTCTTTCTCTACTTTCTTCTGAGCTTCTGTTTTCTCATAGTATTGAAAATTCACAGCTTGCTTTTGAAGAGATTTAATACGACTGATATATTCCTGAACCTTTTTATTTTCATTTAATTTCGCTTCCACTTGCTTAAAACGCTCAATTTCTGGCGTCTCTACGATTTGATGCGCAAGGCTTTGAGCTTGTTGAATGACTTCACTACGAGTATATGTTGACATTTATTTCACCTCTACTGCTTCGACCATTTCTCCATCCAACGACCATGTTTTGGCTTTTGTCACTCGAACAGGGACAATTTGACCAATAATGGATTTTGGACCACGGAAATTCACGAGCTTATTTTTATCTGTATGACCAGCTAGTACATCTGGGTTATTCTTACTTTCCCCTTCTACTAGCACATGGACAATTTCATTTTCGTACTTTTTCATTGCTTGAGCGGATTGATGATTAATAACAGCATTTAATCGCTGTAAGCGCTCTTTTTTCACTTCCATAGGAACGTTATCCTGCATCTTCGCTGCTGGAGTTCCTTCTCTTGGAGAGTAAATGAACGTATAAGCACCTTCAAATCCAACTTCTTCAACGAGACTTAACGTTTCCTGAAACTGCTCTTCAGTTTCGTTAGGAAATCCGACAATAATGTCAGTCGTCATCGTTGCGTTTGGCATTGCTGCTCGAATCTTATCTACGAGTTCAAGATAGCGTTCGCGGGTATATTTACGCGCCATAATCTTAAGAACTTCTGAACTTCCAGATTGAACAGGTAAATGAATATGATCGAGTAAGTTTCCACCTTGAGCTAATACTTCAATCAATCGGTCGTCAAAATCACGAGGATGAGAAGTTGTAAAGCGTACTCGCGGAATATCAATCTTATGGATTTCATTCATTAAGTCACCAAGACCGTATGTCATATCTTCGAAATCTTTCCCGTAAGCATTTACATTTTGACCGAGTAAAGTGACTTCTTTATACCCTTGAGCGGCCAATTGACGTACTTCCTGAATAATATCCTCAGGGCGACGACTTCGTTCTTTGCCTCGTGTGTATGGAACAATACAGTATGTGCAGAACTTATCACAACCATACATAATGTTCACCCACGCTTTTATATTTCCTTTACGTTGTCTTGGAAGATTTTCTACAATGTCTCCTTCTTTCGACCACACTTCAACGACCATTTCTTTACCAAATAGCGCTTCTTTCACTAAGTATGGAAGACGGTGGATGTTATGTGTACCAAATATTAAGTCTATGAATTGGTGTTTTTGTAAAATTCGATTCACGACGGACTCTTCCTGGGACATGCACCCACATACACCCAAAAGCAAGTCTGGTTTCTCACGTTTCAAGGATTTTAAGTGGCCAATCTCACCAAACACTTTATTCTCAGCGTTCTCTCGGATTGCACATGTGTTAAGTAAAATGATATCCGCTTCTTTTTGGTCACTTGTAGATTCATAGCCCATATCTGTTAAAATACCAGCCATAACTTCTGTATCGTGTTCATTCATTTGACATCCGTATGTTCGAATAAGGAATTTCTTACCGTTTCCTAATCCTTTTAAATCTTCAGGAATGTCAAAATCATAATGAACACTTACATCTTCTTTCCCGCGTTTCTTGGCGCTTTTTAAAGAAGGGGGTTGATAAGTCGTTTCAAAATATTTAGCAAAGTCTTCTGTTGTCTTTTCTTTTAAAGGTTTATCCTGAGTAGGCTTGTCTCGTTCAGGTTGTTGAATGGAACTCATTTCTTTTCGTTGCTGTTCATTCATTCAGAGAACTCCTTTCACACTGTCTCTAATTGTAATATTATATCAGTCTCTGACCTTAAAATAAAAGAAAATTTCGTGAACATATGTAGGAAAGAATAAGAAAAAGGCCTATTCCTCTACAGGAACGGCCTTTTCACAAAGAATAGGTTGTTAAAGCTTACAAAATGCCAAGCGTTTTTCCAGCTCGTTCAAATGCATTTAGTGCTTCCTGCAGTTCTTCTTTTGAATGTTCAGCGGTTACAATTGTACGGATCCTTCCTTTTCCTTTAGGCACAGTTGGGAACACAATTCCTTGAGCAAAAACACCCTCATTAAACAATTCATCTGAGAATTTATGCGTTAACGCGTCATCACCTATCATAACAGGAGTAACAGGGGTTTCACTAATCCCTGTATCAAACCCAAGTTCTTTCAAACCATCTTTGAAGAATTTCGTATTATCCCAAAGTTTTTGTATTAACTCTGGTTCCTCAAGTAAAACATCAATAGCTGCATCGCACGCTGCTGTTACAGCTGGAGGATGAGATGTACTGAATAAAAATGGTCTCCCTTTATGGATTAAATATTCTTTTAATGTTTGAGAAGTAGCCACATACCCCCCAAGGACACCAATAGCCTTGCTTAATGTTCCTACCTGGATATGTACTCTACCGTCTAGTCCAAAATGGTTAACAGTACCTCTTCCATTCTCACCAAGCACACCACTAGCATGAGCATCATCTACCATGATAAGTGCATCATACTTCTCAGCAAGCTCTACAATTTCTATTAAAGGAGCAATATTTCCATCCATAGAGAATACTCCATCTGTCACAACAAGTCGTGTACGGTATTCACTTGATTCTTTCAATTTAGCTTCAAGTGACTCCATATCTACATGCTTGTAGATCTTTCTTGCAGCTTTTGTTAAGCGAATCCCATCGATAATAGAAGCATGGTTCAGTTCATCTGAAATGACAACATCCTGGTCATTTAACATAGAAGATAATACACCTTGGTTTGTTGTAAAACCAGATTGAAACACAAGAGCAGCTTCCGTGTGTTTAAACTTCGCTAATTTACGTTCGTACTCTTCATGCATAGAAAGTGTTCCAGCGATTGTACGAACTGACCCAGTTCCAACACCATACTCTTTAACCGCTTCTTCAGCTGCTTGCTTAAGCCTAGGGTGTGAGGTTAACCCAAGATAGTTGTTAGAAGACAGTTGGATAACATTTTTGCCTTTAATCGTTACACGAGAGCCTTGTGCAGATTCGAGCGGAATCAGCTCTCTGAATGTCCCTTGGTCTTTCATTTCCTCTAGTTCTGTTTGTAAATGTTCAAAACCTTTCATACCGTAAAAACCTCCTAAATTATTATGGGATTATGGATGCAAAACAACTTTGCCGCATTTACCCTCATTCATTAACTCAAACCCCTTATGGAAATCTTCAAGAGGTAAGTGGTGAGTAAGAATGGGAGTCACATCAACTTGATTAGATTGCAGGAGCCTGGAAACCTGTTGCCATGTTTCAAACATTTTCCTCCCCGTAATACCTTGCACTTGAATCCCTTTAAATACCACATCATTTGTAATATCAATGTGAACAGGTTGTACAGGCAGACTTAAAATCGAGACCCTTCCACCGTTTGTTATCATTTTAAATCCCTGATCCATAGCAACTGGATGCCCACTCATTTCACACACAACATCTACACCGTGCCCATTAGTAAGGTCTTTTGCACGTTTAACAGGGTCCTCATTTCCGGAATGGATGGTTATGCTTGCTCCCATTTTTTCGGCTAGCTCTAAGCGATATGGATTTACATCAAATGCTAATACCAGTGAGGCCCCTGCAGCTTTAGCTACGCCAACAGCCATAAGACCAATTGGACCACATCCAATGATTGCTACTGTTTTCCCAGCAACATCTCCATTTAAAACAGTATGTACAGCATTCCCCATAGGCTCTTGAATAGAAGCTATATCTACTGGCATATCGGCAGGGTTTTTCCACATGTTCTCTTCAGGTAAGGCAACATATTCTGCAAAACACCCTTGAGTATCGACTCCAATAATCTTAGTGTTTTCACAAATGTGGAATTGACCTGTTAAACATTGTGGGCATTGGTGACATACGATATGCGTTTCTGCACTAACATAATCTCCAACTTGTACCTTCGTTACTTTTTCTCCAACCTCGACAACTTCTCCTGCAAATTCGTGTCCAAATACATATGGTGGATTCACACGACTCTTCGACCATTCATCCCAATTATAAATATGGACATCTGTCCCACAAATAGACGTTGCTTTCACTCTTATCAGAACATCTAAATCTCCAACTGCCGGGATCTCTACTTCTGCTAATTCAGCTCCCGGGCCCCTTTCACTTTTCTTTATTGCTTTCATTTTTCCATTCATGATGAACAACATCTCCTTATTAAAACTCCCTTTAATACTATTAATATCATAAATAACGCTATTAATCTAGTATCAATTCCTCTGTTGTCCTCCTGATATGAACAAATGCGCACCATTAGAAAACGTTTTCAAAATTTATGAGTTAAACCCTCCCTTACTTCCTTGGAAACGTTCGTATGAAATTTTCATAACAGACCTTTCTTACTGTATCCTGCGGAAAGTTATTAACAACGATTTGAGAAAGGAAAGATTCATAATCTGTATGATCCTCAAGACCTGTAACCACTTTATCTGTACCATCAAAGTCAGATCCAAAACCAAGGGAGCACTCACCACCAAGGTTAATAATATGTTTCATATGACGAAGTACATCTTTCCTATATGCCACTAGAGTTAAGTTTAGAAATTCCGTAACATATGTTACACCAATAAAGGCACCCCTCTCTATTAAAGCTCGTAATTGAGCATCGTCTAGGTTCCTGGGGTGTGAAGCAATAGAATATGCATTAGAATGGCTCGCCATAGGGAAGTCAGCAATTTGCATGGTATCCCAAAACCCCTTATAAGAAACATGAGATAGATCTGTCCATATCTGTTCTTTATTTAAATAGCGAATTACATCTCTCCCAAAGTCTGTTAAACCCGCCCCTCTTGACTCACCTATCCCATCTGCAACCGCATTCCCCTGATTCCATGTTAAACCAACTGCCCTCACTCCTAACTGAACAAGTGTCTTAAGACGACTCAATTGATCTCCTATTGGATGACAGCCTTCAAGCGTTAAGACAGCACCTCTTTCATTGGAGCCTAGAGAAAGAAGGTCATCTTGACTTTTAATCCAGACAATCTTTTCATAAGGATCAACTATACGTTCTTTAAATAATTGAACCATCTCTAGAGCTACATCAAATTGGCTAGCATGAGGAACTGTTTCAGGAACGAAAATAGCAAAGCATTGCACCTTAACCGGCGAACTCATCCATTTCTCATAATTCACTTGTAAATCAGAACTATTAAAGAAAGAGCGCTCAGGGTTTTCCCATAACTTCCATAACACATCGCAATGAGCATCAATAATCATGGTGAACCTCCTTGTTGTCCTACTATCAATCAATCTCGTAAAAGATCCATTATATCTGTAAAGTAAACGATAAAAAAAGGACCCCTTAAGAGGATTCTAACTCAATCACTAGATTGATCTAGATTCATACCTAAGTGAGCCCTATCTATATAACTAGTAGGAAAAATTGTTTCAAGCATATAAAAGGGGTGTCCCAAAAAAGAATAGGGGACACCCTGTTTATTCAGTTACCTTGGCTCAACAATGAGTTTAATAGCCGTACGTTCTTCCTCATCAATCATGATATCCGTAAAGGCAGGGATACAAATCAAATCAACACCACTCGGAGCAACGAATCCTCGAGCGATTGCTACCGCTTTCACGGCCTGGTTTAGGGCACCAGCGCCGATAGCCTGAATTTCTGCTGAGCCGCGTTCTCTTAGCACGTTCGCAAGTGCACCTGCTACAGAATTAGGGTTAGATTTTGCTGAAACTTTTAATATTTCCACTACTAGTTCCTCCTTCGTAACCTAAGATTCTTCCATTTCTACTATATTCATGGAGTTGAAAAGTTATTCCCTCCTATTATGAACGAATTTTTCTAAAAATTCAAATAATCAGCTAAAAAATGGATGATCATCGTTAATTAGGATTCGCTCAACTTTACGTGCTTTGCCGGAGGAGGCATCCACATCAACAAGGAATGCACTTAGTTGTGTTCTTCCCGTTTTTGGAACTTCAAAACGTACTGGTAAATTTGTAAGAAATTTCTTAATGACCGCTTCCTTGTCTGTCCCTAAAATCTCATCATAAGGACCTGTCATTCCTACGTCGGTTATATAAGCTGTTCCATCCGATAGAATACGGTCATCTGCAGTCTGAACGTGAGTATGCGTCCCGACAACAGCACTTACTCGACCGTTTAAATACCAAGCTAGGGCTTGCTTCTCAGAAGTTGCTTCAGCATGAAAATCTACAAATATAAGATTTGTTCGTTTCTTTGCCTCTTTAACTAATTCATCCGCTTTTTTAAAGGGATCATCTAATGGTGGCATAAAGGTTCTGCCTTGCAAGTTAATAATAGCTAACTCTACGCCATTATCTTTCACATACATAATACCATCCCCAGGCGTTCCTTCAGGGAAATTGGCTGGGCGTATCATTTTATCAGCATCATCAATGAAATCAAAAATTTCTTTTTTATCCCAAGCGTGATTCCCTAATGTAACAGCTTGCGCCCCAAGTTCAAGAAATTTTTGATAGATCTTATGATTAATCCCTTTACCAGAAGCTGCGTTTTCACCATTAATAATAGTGAAGTGTGGTTGGTAAGAGTTTTTTAATTTAGGCAAGTAATCTTCTACCATTTGGCGGCCCGGTGAGCCTACTACGTCTCCAACGAATAATATTTTCATGTTTTGTCCCTCTCTTATTTCGTTTCATTCAGTGATACACAGTCATATAGGTAGTTCAAATGACTTTGTGGCTGTTTTTAGTATTAT
Organism: Pontibacillus chungwhensis BH030062; assembly: GCF_000770675.1. Lineage (GTDB taxonomy): Bacteria > Bacillota > Bacilli > Bacillales > BH030062 > Pontibacillus > Pontibacillus chungwhensis. The sequence continues at coordinate 194,219 of NZ_AVBG01000001.1, read as the reverse complement.
ACATAGGTTTAGACATAAAATAAAGCGACCCAAAGGGTCGCTTTATTATTTTGCATATTCTACCGCTCTTGTTTCTCGAACAACGGTTACTTTTATATGACCTGGGTAATCTAACTCACCTTCAATACGATTCCTTATATCTCTAGCAAGTTGAACGGACTTCAAGTCATCGATTTCTTCTGGTTTCACCATAATACGAACTTCTCGTCCTGCTTGAATGGCAAAGGATTTCTCAACGCCATCATAGGACTCAGAAATCTCTTCAAGCTTTTCTAAGCGCTTAATATAATTCTCTAATGTTTCACTTCGTGCTCCTGGTCTCGCCGCAGATAAGGCGTCTGCTGCCGCTACAAGAACAGAAATAACTGAAGTAGGTTCTTCGTCTCCATGGTGTGAAGCAATCGCATTAATGACGGTATCATTTTCTTTATATTTCTTCGCTAATTCAACACCAATTTCAACGTGACTACCTTCTACTTCATGATCAATCGCTTTACCAATATCATGTAACAGTCCTGCACGTCGAGCTAACGTTTCGTCTTCACCTAGCTCCGCAGCTAAAAGTCCAGATAAGTAGGCGACTTCTGTAGAGTGCTTCAATACGTTTTGACCGTAGCTTGTACGATACTTCAAACGACCTAATATCTTAACAAGGTCTGGGTGTAAACCGTGAACGCCCACTTCAAACGTGGTTTGTTCACCAACTTCCCTTATAAATTCATCTACTTCACGACGTGATTTTTCGACCATTTCTTCTATTCGTGCTGGGTGAATTCGTCCATCTTGAACAAGTTTTTCTAGCGCATTACGCGCGATTTCTCTTCTAACCGGATCAAATCCAGAAAGAATTACAGCTTCTGGGGTATCATCAATAATAAGATCAATTCCAGTAAGTGTTTCAAGAGTACGGATATTACGCCCTTCACGACCAATGATACGACCTTTCATCTCATCGTTCGGTAAGTTTACAACGGAAACCGTTGTTTCAGCAACGTGGTCAGCAGCACAACGTTGAAGAGCAAGAGAAAGAATATTCTTCGCTTTCTTGTCTGCTTCTTCTTTGGCGCGGTTTTCTGCCTCTTTAATCATAAGTGCTGATTCGTGAGCAACTTCTTGTTCAACACGTTCTAAAATAACCTGTTTTGCTTGATCTGTTGTGTATCCAGAAATACGTTCAAGCTCAGTTTGTTGCTGCTTTCTCATTTCATCCACTTTGCTTTCCGTTTCTTCAATTTGTTGTTGTTTTTCAGTTAATGAATCTTCTTTCTTTTCTAACGTCAGTTCGCGCTTATCAAGCGTTTCACTTTTTCGATCCAGATTCTCTTCCTTTTGCATCAAACGGCTTTCTTGCTTTTGAAGCTCTGTGCGTCGTTCGCGAATTTCTTTTTCAGCTTCTTGACGAAGTTGATGATTCTCTTCTTTTGCTTCAAGCAGCGCTTCCTTCTTTGCTGCATCCGCATTACGATGACCTTCTTCAACAATTTGTTTCGCCAAATCTTCGGCACTAGAAATTTTCGCTTCCGCAATGGACTTCCGAACCCAATAACCAACAACATAAGCGATGATGACGAAAAGCAAAATGAGGATGATTGTGATTAAGTTATCCATACCATTCACCTCCTCTTGCTTTTTCACTTTTTACCATACATGTTTGTCGGCATGTACATGTTTGTTTCATTTTCATTTTCGTTTTTAAAGATTCAAAACATTTTGTATAAAGTTAAGAAAAATGAAAATTATACATATTAATTCTAAGCTTGACGAGGGTTATTGTCAAGGAAGCGTCCAATTTCTCCCTCTATTTCATTCATTCTCTTACATGTTCAATAACCCACGTAACCATATAACTCTATATCTGCACAGAACTGCTTGCCATTATGTAGGAAAAAATCCTGCAACATTTGCAGGATTTTTAGGTTTACCAATATCTATTAAACATCTAGAGTATCCTGGTTCCCATTTTCTTTGGCACCTTCAGGATCATCATACATGTCATAATGCTGACGAATCTTCGTATTGATCTCATCGTAGCGGTCAGGATTTTCTTTAAGATAACCTTTTGCATTTTCGCGGCCTTGCCCCATTCGTTCGTCATTATAGGAATACCAAGAACCACTCTTCGTTATAATGTCGAGGTCAGTACCAATGTCGATTAGCTCACCTTCTTTAGAGATCCCTTCACCGTACATGATATCAACTTCAGCCTGTCTGAACGGAGGAGCTACCTTATTTTTAACGACTTTTATTTTGGTTTTATTACCAACCATTTCGTTTCCTTGCTTAAGCGTTTCAGCACGACGCACTTCTAAACGAACAGAAGAATAGAATTTTAACGCACGTCCACCAGGAGTTGTTTCAGGATTACCGAACATAACCCCAACTTTTTCACGTATTTGGTTGATAAACATAGCCGTTGTTTTCGATTTATTAATAGCACCGCCAAGTTTACGAAGCGCTTGAGACATAAGTCGAGCTTGCAGACCTACGTGTGAGTCTCCCATTTCCCCTTCAATCTCAGCTTTTGGTACTAAAGCTGCTACAGAGTCAATGACAATAATATCTATTGCACCACTTCGAACAAGGGCTTCTGCGATCTCAAGAGCTTGTTCTCCTGTATCAGGCTGAGACAGTAACAGATTCTCAATATCCACACCTAATGCACGTGCATAAACTGGATCTAGAGCGTGCTCAGCATCAATAAATGCCGCTTGTCCACCTTGACGTTGTGCTTCTGCAATAGCGTGAAGCGCAACCGTTGTTTTACCAGAAGACTCTGGTCCATATACTTCTACGATACGACCACGGGGATATCCACCTACACCTAAAGCCACATCAAGAGCTAAAGAACCACTTGGCACTGTATTCACTTTCATTTCAGCTTGTTCGCCCAATTTCATGATTGAACCTTTACCGAATTGCTTTTCTATTTGACGTAAAGCCATATCTAACGCTTGTTTACGATCGCTCACTTTGTTTCCCCCTTACGAATTAACTACACCTATCATAACGCGTTTTTAATCATTTGCCAACAAAAATGCGAATAAATGTTCCCTGTTTTTAATGAGACGTTCTCCCTTAAAAATGAAATATCCTATTATGAAAACAAAATTTTAAGGGAGAACACATTGTTGATTTTACGATTTTAATAAATTATATAAAAGTTCATAACCTTTTTTAACACTTCGGTGTCTAATCATATCACGATCACCATTAAAGTGAAAACATTTAACGATTGGTTGGTTTTCATCTACATAAATTCCAATATAAACCGTACCTACTTCTTGACCTTCTGAAGGATCAGGACCTGCTACACCTGTGAAACTAATCCCTATATCACTGTTAAGTTTCTCTGATACATTCACAGCCATTGACATAGCACAAGCTTCTGATATCGCTCCGTATTCACCTAGAATGAGCTCTGGTATATCTAATAGACTTTTCTTAGACTCATTAGAATAAGATACGATCCCACCTTTACATATAGAGGAAGCTCCTTCGAATGAAACAAGGGTGTCAGTGAAACGTCCACCGGTTATGCTTTCAGCGGCACTTATTGTAAGTTCTTTTTCTCGCAGTAACTGCATCACCTTAGATTGAATAGTATCTTGATCGGTGCCATAGCAGTACTTTCCAATCCGTTTTTTAATTTCTTGTTCTGCTTCCTCTATAAGCGACACAGCTTTTTCCTCAGAATCAGATCTTGCTGTAAGACGTAGCCCCACTTCCCCCGCACTGGCTAAAGGGGCTATTGTAGGATTAGATTGTCCCTCAATTAAATCTTTCAGGTCATGTTCAAGCTGGGATTCCCCAATTCCAATAAAACGCAACATGCGAGATTGGATAGTTTGATTAATGTTGAAATATTTCTCTATATATTTAAAACCATCATCTTCTAAAATAGCTTTCATTTCTCTTGGTACACCAGGAAGGAACACCCATAATTTCTGGCCTTGTTGAACAACAAATCCAGGAGCCATACCTACACGATTATGAAGCAGATCTCCTCCCTCGATAATTCGTGCTTGACGCTTATTATTCGGCGTCATTTGTTGGTTGTTTCGAGCGTAGTATGCTTCAATTGAAGCTAATGCCTCATCGTCTTGTATAATGTCTTTTCCCATGACGTTGGCCGCTGCCTCACGAGTCAGATCATCGTCAGTAGGTCCTAATCCTCCCGTGATGATAATAAGGTCAGAACGTTCTGCTGATTCTTTAAACTGAGCTTCGAGTCTGCTTAAATTATCACCTACAACCGTATGATAAAATACGCCAACACCTCTGTTTGCTAATTCTTGTGAAATCCATTGCGCATTTGAATTCACAATTTGCCCTAGAAGCAATTCTGTTCCGACTGCGACAATTTCACCTTTAACAAGTTGTGTCATATTATTTAGATCCTTTCATTACATGCCAGTTTTTCATAAAGTACTCAACACCTGACACCACTGTTATAACCATAGCCAAATACAAAGCTATGGTTCCAAATGGAAAGCCAATATAAGAAAACGGGAAATTATGAAGGAGTAGAGCTGAAGCTGCAATAATTTGAATCCACGTTTTCAACTTACCCATTTGCCCTGCTGCAAGTACAATACCTTCTCCAGCTGCAACTAAACGTAATCCTGTGACTGCGAATTCACGACTTATAATTAAAATAACAATCCATGCTGCAGCTAAGTCTAATTCAACTAATGATATCAGAGCAGCTGACACAAGTAATTTATCTGCTAACGGATCAAGAAATTTCCCCAAGTTGGTTACGAGGTCATATTTTCGAGCATAATAGCCATCGACCCAATCCGTGACAGAAGCTACGATAAATAGTATGGCTGCTATCAGATGAGAAACTGGCAGCTCATTTTCACCTATGTTCAGTGTACCCCAGTTAAAAGGAACCGATAATAGGACCATAAAAATAGGAATCATTAAAATTCTTGAGATAGTAATTTTATTCGGGATATTCATGTTCAATAGACCTCCAATAGTCTCTCTTAATCAAATTTAAAATACAAGAAGGGAGCCCCATCGTCAAGATGACTCCCTTCTGGTGTTATTCTGCTGAAGCTTTTATGATACGAATTTTTTGAACATCTTGTTCATCTGGAGAGATCGGATATTCAAGAGACTCTCCGTTTATTTCAAGGGTAACTCCAGGCGTTCTTCCGATGTTAATGGTCACTTCTTTTTGGCCCTTAAGATCAACTTCTTGACCATCTTTAACTGCGTTCTCCATAAAAATAAGATTTCCAGAAGCATCTTTAATATCTACGTAACTCGTAGAGCCATTTACAGTAGAGAACGTTATTTTTAGCTCTTCGGCATTTTGAAGTTCATAAACAGAAATAGGGGTTACACCATTTGGAGTTGATTCCCCTTTTTCTTTTAGCTCGAGTTGTTTTTTAGGCTCTTCTTTCGTTTCATCTTCTTTTTGTTCCTCTTTTTGGGTAGAATCATTGGACTCATCCTCTTTTGACTCACTATTGGATGAATCATTACTCTCTTCTTCCTCATCGGATTCAGATTGGTCAGAGCTCGCCTTACTAGCATCTCCTTCTGGAGAATTGTCATTACCTTCAGAGCGTTCATACGTATCTACAGGTTCGTCTGTTTGCTGGGTGGGGTTGTCATTGTCATTGCTTGAACCCATTGTTTTCTGGTAGAACACTAAGGCAACAACAAGAATACCTACAATTAATAAAATAATGGTAAGCTTTGGCAAGAATGACATAAACGCAGAATTCCTACCTGAGGGAGATTCATCCTTTTGTCGTTGCAGCCTTGTATATTGTATATATTCTTCTTCACTAGAAGAAGGAAGTTCACTTTTGTGTTCTTCCATGAGGGATTCAGGGTCCAAGCCTACTGCTTCTGCATATTGACGAATGAAAGCTCTTGTGTAGAACTTGCCAGGCATAATGCTGAAATTCCCTTTTTCAATAGCTTGTAAATAACGAGTTTGGATCTTTGTTTCTTGTTGCACATCATCGAGAGTCATGTTTTGGGACTCTCTTGCTTCCTTTAATCTAGCACCTATTTCCATTGCATAACACCTTCCATCTTAAAAATCAAACATGGAAAAGCCGTCTTTTTGATCTAAGTCTGGCTTGTCGACTGTTTCATATGTAATTTCTTCATTCTCGTCATTCCTCAGCTCAAGAATATAATCAAAATCGTCCAGTTTGTATTCGGTTTCTCGTACTAACATATCAGGATGTTCTACTACTTTTGTAGCTGGTAAACGCATGATTTCGCGCACTAATTGCCAGTGCCTTTCATTGGCACGACGCGTAGAAACAATCCCATCAAGGATATAGACGTTATCAGATGAATATTCATCTTCAATTAATTGGCTTCGAATGGTTTGCTTCAACAAAGTACTTGACACAAACAACCATTTCTTGTTTGCTGAAACGCTAGCTGCTACAATCGACTCTGTCTTCCCAACTCTTGGCATACCACGTATCCCGATAAGTTTATGTTCATCTTTCTTAAAAAGCTCTGCCATAAAATCTACTAATAACCCAAGGTCTTCTCGAACAAAACGAAACGTCTTCTTATCATCAATATCACTATGTATATACCTTCCATGCCTCACCGCTAAGCGGTCACGCAATTTTGGGCGACGAAACTTCGTGATACTAATCGTGTCCATCGTTTCAAGAATGGATCTTAAACGATTAATTTGCTCATCATTCTTACAGAGCAGAAGCATGCCACGCCTGGAATCCTCAACACCATTAATGGTAATAATATTAATTGAAAGCATCCCCAACAAAGAGGAGATATCTCCTAGTAAACCTGGTCTATTTACTTGGATTTCATATTCCAAGTACCATTCCTTCTTTTCCATATCACAACTCCTTCCCATCCTAATCCCTCTTCTATAAGATCAGGTCTAATTACCCGATAGATCCATAAACTTTTCCAATTCAAGTTTTTTGAATACTATTACTATCATAAATGATTTTCAAATATTAGAAAAGGATATAATGTCTTGATTTAAGAAACGTTTTATTATACACACCTATTCTTATACGTACCCAAACACTCTACTCTTGAATCATTTCGCCTATTCTTTTTTCCAGAAGGCTATATTCAAGTTTAATGTTGTTATTTCTTATAACAATAAAAAATAAGAGGGGGACATCCCCCTCTTATTACTTCGTACCGTTATTGTGGACCAACTTAACCATCATGTTTGCAATGGCATGTTGTTCTTCTTTAGAAGCAACACTCCATAGATCACGAAGAACCGCTTCTTGATCATTTTTGGCATCCACTTGGTTCGCTAAGTAATCGCCTACTTCGTAAGCCAACTCTGATACGGCACGGTCATCTAAACCATCGCCTTCAGCTTGATGAAGACGATCACCTAAAAAGTCTTTCCAAGAATCCCAGTTATCTAATACAGACATGGTTATTCCTCCTTCATATGACTCGAACTTACACCCTTATCATTTGTGTAGAAGGAAAGAATTATTCATCCGCTTAACGAAAATCAACCACTCCAAGCGCCATTTACATTTAGCATTTGGCCATGTACATAAGAAGAACCATCTCCAACTAAAAACTCAACAGCATCAGCAACATCTCGCGGTTCCCCTAGCCTTCCTAATGGAATCTCCTCTTTAATTTGAGAGAGATCTTCGCTTGAAAAATGTGCATTCATATCCGTTTGAATAAAGCCGGGTCTTATACCGTTCACATGTACACCTGAGGGGCCAACTTCTTTTGCCAGAGCTTTTACGAAGCTATCCTGAGCACCTTTAACAGAAGAGTACACCACCTCACAGCTTGCACCTACTTCCCCCCAGATAGAAGAGATCATGACAATGTGACCTTTTCTTTGTTTAATCATATGAGGAAGGAGGCGTTGGGAAATAAGCCACGGGGATTTAATATGAATCAATAACAAATCCTCCATCTCCTTAGATGTTACATCTTGGAAGAGTTTGACCAAGCTTGTCCCACTAGCAAATACTAATGTATCCACTGGACACACGATGCTCTTGATCATTTCATCTATACTAGGCTCATTACGAAGATCACACTGTACGGTTTGTAGTACAGTCCCATCAGGAAGTGAATGACATAATTGTTCAATCGCATGTTGATTTGTTTGGTAATGTAAAATAAGGCTGTAGCCAGATCGAGCAAGCTTTTTAGCAATAGCTTGCCCGATCCCTCCACTAGCCCCTAATATAAAACATGTTTTCATACTCGAATCCCTTACGCTTCAGAAGGACGAACTTCACAAACAGCAATGCGGTCTTCTGAAATCCAATTCTGTATATGATTCATTACATCTTGTTTCGTTAATTTCTCAATTTCAGGAAGGACCTGGAACAAATCAATTCCTAAATGACGGTACTGAACGAAAGTAGTGGCAATAAACTCAAGAGAGTTCATTGACCGTAAGAACTGCCCAATTCGCTTCTTCTTCATGCGCTCAAATTCTTCATCAGTCAATTCGCGTTCTTTCAATTCATGAAGCATTTCTTTAACCCTCTTTTGAAACTGCTCTGGTTCTCTGGTGTTCCCACCTAAAATGGTGAAACCAAACGTCTTATGAAGATGGGTTTCAAATGAGAAGCTATCATCCACAAGATCTTCTTTATAAAGCTTTTCAAAGTATTCTCCACTTTTAGAGAAGAAGTGATCTAAAACCATACTCTTAATCATATCCGTTTGCAGGAATGTATCTTTCGTTAAGCTTGAAGTATCCTCTTTCACACCCACTAAGCATTTTGATACAGAAACCGGCATTTCAATTACTTTATGCTTATTAGCAACCTCTTGCGGCTCACTTGGATAGGAGCGCTTAATATCTTCTGGAGGCGCGAACGATTTTGAACTCTGGTTTTCTTCGATCTGCTTCATCATTGCTTCAGGATCAAAGTTACCTGCTAAGAAAAACGTCATATTTGATGGATGGTAGAACGTTTCATAGCACGTATATAAATCCTCTTTCGTAATGTTCTGAATTGAATCAACAGTACCTGCTATATCAATTTTAACAGGGTGTTCTTCAAAAAGACTCTTAATGGTACCAAAGAAAGATCTCCAATCTGGCTGATCATCATACATACGAATCTCTTGAGCAATTATGCCTTTCTCCTTTTCAACAGACTCATCTGAAAAATAAGGATTCTGAACAAAATCTAAAAGAGTTTGAACATTTTCTGAGATCTGACTTGTTGCTGAAAACAAGTAAGCAGTACTTGTAAAAGATGTGAACGCGTTCGGTGAAGCACCTTGCTTTGAAAAGTCTTGGAACACATCGCGGTCTTCTTTTTCAAAAAGTTTGTGTTCCAAAAAGTGAGCAATACCTTCTGGGACCGTCACTTGCTCATCTTTTCCAAGTGGTGTAAAAGTCTGATCTATAGAGCCATATTCAGTTGTAAAAACAGCAAATGTCTTAGCCATTTCTCGTTTAGGCAGTAAGTAAACCTCTAAGCCGTTTTCAAGCTTTTTAGAATATAGGGTTTCTTGTATTTGATCATAGTTAGTTGTCTTCATTATTCATTTCCCCCTTCTTCTTTCGTTAAGAAGTAGACGGTATCTAGCGCTACTTTCTTTGCTACCTGTACAACATCTTCGTGAGTAACACGCTCAACGTTTTCAATGATCTCATTCGGTGTTACCGTCGAGCCAGAAAGCACCTGATGATACATTAATTCGATTAAGCCATGTTGGTTATCCATCGTTTCTCTTAGTTGGTTAACAACGAGTTGTTTTGTTTCTTCAACATCTTCTTCAGAAAACTCCCCTGCTTTCATGGCGTCCATTTGCTTTTCAATAATATCTTTGGCTTGTTCATGATCGTTAGGATCAATTCCTGAAAAGACTAGTAAAAGACCTTTATGACTTTCAAATCGAGAAGCAGCGTAATAAGCCAAACTATGCTTCTCACGAACATTCATAAACAATTTCGAAGACGGAAAACCGCCAAAAATACCATTAAAGACTTGTAAAGCATAATAATCTTTGTCGCCATAACGAATGGATGTTCGATAGCCAAGATGAAGCTTCCCTTGTTGAATGTTTTGACGTTCAACAATCTCCTTAACTTCCGAAGGTGCATCTTGTTGAGTGGTTCCATTTTTTGAACGTTTCGGGTTAGCCTCTCTCTTAATCGTTTCTTGAACGAGTTGCTGAACCTCATTAGCGTCTATGTTCCCTTGTACGTACACATCCATATCATCATTTGATAACATTTCTTTATAATATTCATATAAATTCTCTGCAGTAATACCATCAAGGTCTTCTTCATAACCATGAACATGGAATCGATAAGGCTCTTCTTTACACATTTCATCAATAAGGCGAGTGTTTGCGTAACTCATTTTATCATCTTTCAAAGACTTAATCTTTTGAGTTAGAGTTTGCTTCTCACGATCAACGATTGTATTATCAAGTGCTTCACCTTCTACCTTAGGATGGAAGATGATTTCATTTATAAGAGCTAACCCTTGCTTTAATAAAGATTCATCACCTGAGAGCATTTCATCATTTGGAATCTCCATCCTGAAAGTCATTACGTGATCTTCCCCTTTTTTAGAAGAATCAACGCTTAGTACAGCACCGTAAAGACTATCTAAAGCTGTGCGAAAGGCACGAGCAGAAGGATAGTTGCTAGTGGCTTGTTGTAACACATAAGGTAAAAGAGCCCTCTTTGTGATAACCTCTCGATTTAGAGGTGACTTTAGTTTTACAGCAATGGTATTCGTTTTATATTTTTTCGTCGGGATCATATGTAAATGATATCCCTCTTGTTTGAACATATGTTCTTCAATGGTTGACATCATAATTCCTCCTTCGTGAGTCACACTATTTATGGTTAGCTTATCTTAATGTATGAAAAACTATCCAATAGTTTAAGTATTCTTTGATTGTAACGTGTTTTCTTTTAGAATGCGAATAAAGAGAAGTATTACACAAAAGACACTACCCTCTCCCTAATAATCTAAAGGAGAAGGTAGCGCCCTATTACTTTACAATTGATTTAGATTGAGACTGTACACTTACATCCTTCTGCCGATCCAATAAGCTGACAGTCACAAATACGAGAGCGGATAATGGTAACGCGTAAAATAAAGGATCAATATGCGTCCACGGGAACGCAAGTAAAGCATCTTTCCCAAATAAAGCTTGTGATAAACCAAGAACTCCCGACTCTTTTACATGTAGAAATAAAAACCCTAGTATACTAACTGAGAACCCTGTAATGATGCTGAAAATCGCTCCATTTTTAGATGCCCTTTCCCAAAATAGTGCTCCCACTAATGTAGGAAGGAACCCAGCTGCACATATTCCAAACCAAAATGCAGTTGCTCTAGCGATAACCCCCCCTGGCAAGACATAAGCGAGGCCAATAGCAGCTAACATGCCCACAATTACCCCTAAGCGAGTCATCCCTTGGCCATTCTTTCCCCATTTCACTCCAATGGACTTCATAATATCTTCCCCAAATGCTGAGGCTTGTAAATGCACAAGAGAGCTAATCGTTGAAATGGTCGCTGACAGCAAAGTGAGCGTAAACAAGTAAATGAACCATTCAGGCATTAGACTATTTATAAATTTAGGTATAACTAAATCAGAGTTTCCTTCCGCTGCAGTAATCGATAATTGGCCTGCCGTTTCCATAAAGTATACATTGCTTAAGGGACCAATTATAAATGCTGCACCAGTCATAAAGAAAATAAAAATCCCACCGATTAACACAGAACGGTATAAAGCTTTGTCATCTTTAACCGTCATACAGCGCATCATAAGCTGTGGCTGAGCTAGAACACCAATTCCAACACCCATAATAATTGTGCTTACAAGCGTCCACCACAAAGGACTTCCAGTTAAGGGCATACTCGTCCAACCTTGATGTCCACCTGATGCGAGCGATTCAGGAACCATATCTTTTAGTGCAGTTAACGCTCTATGCCCATCAACCACACCTCCAACGGCCTGGTAGGTCACCACCAGAAACACCACCATACCAATAAGCATAATCACTGCACCAAAGGCATCCGTATACATAACAGCCTTAATGCCCCCACTTATTACATATAAAGCTATAATAGCAGCTAAAATGAAGAGGGAGAGGTTAAAGTTTAAAGACAAAGATTCTTGCAAAAATCGACCTCCACCAATTAACACAATACTTGTATAAGCTGGCATAAAAATAAAAATCATCGCACCTGCAAAGATTGTAATAAATTTAGATCCATAACGCTTCCCTAATAATGAAGGAAATGTGGATGCATCTAATTCAATAGATAATCTTCTAATTCGAGTACCAAAAACGGCGAATGCCACAAAAATTCCTAGTACAATATTTAAAAATGCTAACCAGAGAAGTCCCATACCAAAAATGGACCCAACTCCCCCAAAACCAACTAACGCAGAGGTACTAATAAATGTTGCCCCATATGATAGCGCCATAACAACTGGGTTAATATTTCTTCCACCAAGTAAGTAATCAGATTCTGTTACTGTCTTTTTATATCCATAATAAGCTAATCCTGACATAATCCCAACATAGACTATACAAAGTGGGATTAAGATAGACATCGTCATCAGCTGTCCCCCCCTTTATTCCACATGATTGCTCCGTAAACGACACACCCAATTGTCGAAAGTACGGTTAAAATCCAGATTACAGCAATAGAAACACTCTCCATACCAAGCATAGATATCTCCCCTCCCCAATAAGAAAACGCTTACAAAGTAATCTTTAAACCGTTTAATTTTTCTGAATTTTCACATATTAACATACCATGTTCTTTCATTCTTTAAAAATACTTTTAACATCGATCACCTATATGAAAAATGTATAGCAATTATAGTTCAGTCTACATAAGGCTCCTTCTGCTAAATCATAAAAGCCCCCAATGATGGTCATCATTGGGGGCTAAATAGCGCATATTTATTTTCAAAACGATCAGAAATTATCGACTACCTTTTATATAAGGTGTGCCGATTGCTTTAGGAGCTTCAGCTCGTCCAATAAAACCAGCCAGCGCTAGTATCGTCAGTACATAAGGCGCAATTAACAGGAACACAGGTGGAATGCTTTCTAAAAAAGGAATCCCAGCCGCTACATCACTAAGACTCTGTGCGAAACCGAAGAAAAAGGCCGCACCCATAGCTCCTAGTGGATGCCATTTACCAAAGATCATAGCCGCAAGCGCCATAAACCCTTGGCCACTTATCGTAGCACCCGAAAAGTTACCTGTAATGGTTAAAGCAAAGACACCCCCACCAAGACCTGCAAGTACACCTGATAAGATGACACCTATATAACGCGTTCGATACACATTGATACCGTTTGTGTCAGCCGCCATCGGGTGTTCACCAACAGAACGAAGACGAAGTCCAAATGGTGTTTTAAAAATGACAAACCATACTACGAAGGCTAAAATTACCGCAATATAAGATGTAACATGGTGCGTAAAGAACATCTCCCCAATAATTGGGATATCACTTAATAGTGGAATGTCGTTAGAATAGATTGGTCGAGAAACTTGTCCTGTTTGACCAGCTCTATATAATTCCTGAACTAAAAACAGCGAAACGCCCAACGCAAGAAAGTTGATAGCTACACCACTTACTACTTGGTCTGCGCGAAAAGAAACGGACGCTACAGCATGGATGATTGCAAATAGACCAGAAATAATTGCAGCTAGCAGAAGAGAAGCATAAGGTGTAAAACCTCCAAGCGTATCTGCCATCATTAAATTTGTAACGATCGCTGTAAACGCCCCCATAACCATTAGACCTTCAAGACCAATGTTTACAACACCTGCACGTTCACTGAATACCCCGCCAAGAGCTGTTAAAATGAGAGGGGCAGCATAGAAAATCGTTACTGGAATAATTGCTAGTAAAATATCAATGATATTCATTTATTTCCCCTCCCTTTTAACGCGCGTTAAAGCCCAGCGAATAATATAACCTGATGCAACAAAGAAAATAATTAAAGCAACTATAATATCTACTAACTCTTTAGGAATGTTCGCCACAAGCGGCATACTTCCCGCTCCATTTTTAAGAGTTCCAAATAAGAAAGCTCCAAACACAGAACCAAGTGCAGTATTACCACCAAGTAACGCTACAGCGATCCCATCAAAACCAATGTTTGTAAAACTAGATTGTACAAACATGTTTCCATATGTACCGAGACCCTGCATCGCACCTGCTATTCCCGCAAAAGAACCAGAAATTAAGAATGAGTAAACAATATTACGGTTAACGTTCATACCTGCGTAATTGGAAGCATTTTGGTTAAAGCCTACAGACCGAAGCTCATATCCTTTTGTAGTTTTCTCTAATATAAACCACATGACAAACGCAAGTGCCAGAGCAACGACCGCTCCCCAGTGAAGGCGAGAGCCTGTCCATTCATAAAACAATTGAGAAGACAATGAAGCTGAATCCGCTACAGGTTCAGTACTATCTAGACGATCTGTTAATACATTTCGAATTAGAGCGTTGCATGTGTGAAGGGCAATGTAATTCATCATAATGGAAACAATGACTTCATGAACACCGAACTTAGCTTTAAGGAAGCCTGGAACGAAACCCCATAATGCACCTGCTACACCTGCAGATAAAATGGCAAGTGGCAGGTGAATAATCATTGGTGCTTCAAAAGAAATTCCTACCCACACAGAGGCTAACCACCCTACAAATACTTGCCCTTCTACACCGATATTAAATAGACCCGTTCTAAAAGCAAAAGCAACGGCAATACCTGACAAAATAAGGGGGGCTACTTTAACAATCGTCTCACCCGTGAAGTAGGAATTCCCAAATGCTCCTTCATATAATGCACCGTATCCTTCAATAGGATTGTACCCAAAGCTCAGCATTATAATGGCTCCAGCTAATAACCCTAGAATGACAGAGATGATTGGTATTAATACATTAATGAATCTTTGATTTGTGAGCATTAGCTTTCACCTGCTTTCTTTTCAACTTGGCTTCCGGCCATTAACAACCCTAACTCTTGTTCGGTCGTATCCTCTGGTTTTACGTTAGCTACAATTTGACCGTCAAACATAATAGCAATTCGGTCACTTACATTTAAGATTTCTTCAAGTTCAAACGATAAGAGTAATACAGCTTTACCTTTATCACGTTCTTCTATTAACTTCTTATGAATGAATTCAATAGCACCAACATCCAAACCACGAGTTGGTTGTGCTGCAATTAAAAGATCAGGTGACCGATCTACTTCACGACCTATAATGGCTTTCTGCTGATTACCACCAGACAAAGCACGAGCTGGGGTATGTTCACTCGGAGTACGAACATCATATTCCTCTATCAGTTTATTTGCCTGCTTATAAATCTCTTTATAATTTAAAATTCCCATGGAGGAGTATGGCTTTTGATAGTAGTTTTGCAAGACCATATTTTCTCCAATTGGAAAATCAAGAACAAGTCCAAATTTATGCCTGTCTTGAGGGATGTGAGCCACCCCTGATTCTGTCACTTTTCGTGGTGTGAAATGAGTAATAGTTTCTTTGTTTAATAGGATTGAGCCAGATTCTACTTTTCTAAGTCCAGCTATTGCTTCAATAAGCTCACTCTGACCATTTCCATCAACACCAGCTATCCCAACTATTTCACCCGCTTTAACATCAAGGTGCAATCCTTTAACCATTTCTGCTCCTCTTGCATCTTTGACGCGAAGATCAGAAATCTTAAGAATTTCTTCTTTTGGATGTGCAGGCGTCTTCTCTGTGCGGAAGCTGACTTCACGCCCCACCATTAGTGACGCGAGTTCTGTTGTAGAGGTTTCTTTAACATCTACTGTACCAATGCCTTGCCCCTTTCGAATAACAGTACAACGATCACACACTTCCATAATCTCTTTTAGCTTGTGTGTAATTAATATAATGGACTTCCCTTCTTTAATGAGGGTTCTCATAATATCAATTAACTCATGAATTTCCTGTGGTGTAAGTACAGCTGTAGGTTCATCAAGAATGAGGATATCAGCTCCTCGGTAGAGTGTTTTTAAAATCTCAACCCTTTGTTGCATTCCTACAGATATATCTTTAATCTTCGCCGTTGGATCAACCTTAAGTCCGTAACGTTCTGAAATCTCTTGCACCTCAGCTTCTGCCTTCTTTATATCGACTGTGCCTGATTTCTTAGGTTCAGACCCTAAAATAATATTTTCTGTTACGCTAAACGTATCAACGAGCATAAAGTGCTGGTGCACCATTCCAATACCTAAGTCGTTTGCAATATTAGGATTGGTAATCTTAACCGGCTTCCCATTAACCCGTATTTCACCTTTCTCAGGCTGGTATAATCCAAACAACACATTCATTAATGTAGATTTACCAGCTCCATTTTCCCCCAGTAAAGCATGAATTTCGCCTTTTTCCACTTGTAAATTAATGTTATCGTTGGCTACTATCCCAGGAAATTCTTTACGAATATTTAACATTTCAATAACATAGTCCACTTTATTCACTCCCCCACTTCCATTAGAAAACACGATATCCTAATAAATGAATACCGGGTACTTATCTCCCTTTTATAAGAAAATCAAAAGAAAGGATAAAATCAGCAAATGAAAAGGGCCGGCTGCCAGAGATCCTTTTCATTTGATGATTTTTCTTACCAAGAAGGCACAAAAGAGGCTGCCTTACGAAGAAAGATCAGCCTCTTCCGTCCTGACTATTTCCTACAAGTTTTCTAAGTAAGTTGCAAGCTCGTCACGATCTTGCGGAACTTCTACTTCGCCACTTGTAATCTTTTCTTTCCATTCTTGTACAGCTTGTTTAATTTCATCCGTGTAAGCTTCTTCATTTGTTTCAGCAACGCTTACTGCGTCATCACTTAGACCGTATGCAATCTGCTCTCCACCTGGAAACTCACCGTTCATTGCTTGTTCAGCAACATCCGCTACAGCAATGTCAACACGCTTAATCATTGAAGTGAATGTTACGTTGTTGTCACCAACCTGTCCTTCTTCATACTGGTCACGGTCTACACCAATTACCCATACTTCTTCGGATGGATCATTTTGCTTAATATTTTTCGCTTGGTTGAATACACCAACACCTGTACCACCAGAAGCATGGTAGATAATATCAATTCCGCTGTTATACATGTTACTAGCGATTGATTTACCCTTTGCTGGTAGATCAAATCCACCTGCATACTGTACTTCTACTTCGATATCTGGATTTACAGATTTCGCACCTGCTATGAAACCTGCTTCAAATTTATTGATTAGGAAGCCATCTGTCCCACCAACAAATCCGATTTTATCTGTTGTAGTTTTCTGAGCTGCAGCAACACCTACAAGGAAGGAGCCTTGGTGTTCTTTAAAGGTGATACTAGCAACGTTCGGCTGCTCTACAACATCATCCACAATTGAGAAATGAGTATCTGGATTTTGCTTTGCTACATTTTCAATGTCATCATGTAGTTTGTAACCAATACCATAAATTAAGTTATATCCTTGTTGAACAAGGCGATTTAAGTTTGGGGCATAGTCTGTTGCTTCATTAGACTGTAAGTATGTGTATCCATTTCCTTCTTCATATCCATTGTCTTCACCAAACTTCTTAAGACCTTCCCATGCCGATTGGTTAAACGATTTGTCGTCTACCCCACCAACATCTGTAACCATGGCTACAGAGAAATCACCGTTACCACCTGATGCCTCTTCTGAGGAACCATCATCAGAACTTGTATCTGTTTCTTCTGTGTCTTCATTGTCAGAACCACTATCAGAATCTGTAGAAGCATCATCCGATGATCCACACGCTGCTAAAATCATGCCGAGCGCTAATAGTAACGCTAATAGTAAAATACGACTTTGTTTCAAATTCATTACCCCCTACGAATTTAAAAAGATTAATAGATTACACACACTCCATACGACCTGCTTCCGCTTAGGCCCACCACCTCCTTAAAATCTCACCTGAATGTAAGCCCTTACACTCTTTTTCGTAATACATGGAATCCAAACGTATCTGGTCTGAAGTAGTTACTCGAATACAGAACTGGCTCGTCATCTGTGGTATAATGCATCTGCTTTAATAAAAGAAGGGGTTGGTCAGGGTCACAATTTAATATTGTCGAAATACGTTCCTGGTACCCGACTGGTTCAATAAAAGTGACCGCATAACTTACTACTTTTTCACTGTATTCCTCTAATAACTGAAACATTGAATCTTCTTTGTGTACGTGCTCTAAAGGGATTAATCCTTTTGGGATTTTATCCACACAATAGACTACGGGTTCCCCATCCGCTGTTCTGACTCTTTCGACTTTTGCTAATTTTTCGACATCGAATGGATAAAATTTTTTAACGTCCTCTTCAGTAGCTTCCAGAATCTCGGTAGACAAATATTGACTACCAGGTTTCATGCCACCTCTCTCAATCATTTCCGTGACACTAAACAGTTCTTCAATACCTGATGAAAAGATTGGCTTAGCATTCACAAAAGTTCCTACACCGTGACGTCTTGTTACAATATTCTCTTCTTCTAATATTCTTAAAGCCTCACGTAATGTAGCTCTCGAAACACCTAGTAACTTGGACAACTGAAACTCAGAAGGAAGCTTCTCCCTCTCTTTATAAGTTCCGTTCTCGATATCTTTCTTAATTTGATCAATGACTTGTAAATATAAATGGCGTGTATCTGTTCTTATACTCATGTGTAGTTCACTCCAAGCGTTTTCTCTTTTAAGAGATCTGACATCTGACGTTTGACTCATCATATTCGAGATTAATATAACACTTTTATGAGTATAAATAAATAGAATTCTACTATTTTTATCAAAATATCCTCTTTTCTGACATTATTTCGTTCACGTCTATTCGCCCCATTTACTGGCATACAAGAACGTAAGCGATTTCTCAATTTTGTATGACATAAAAAAAAGAAAGACACATCGGTGTCTTTCTTTATGAAGATATTTCCTCTGATGATTGTGACGCAAGGACTTCTCTGGGTTTACTCCCCTCATAAGGTCCTACAATTTTGCGATCTTCCATAGCATCAATCAATCTTGCTGCACGAGTATAACCTATTCGGAATCTTCGTTGTAACATTGATACGCTGGCACTCTGCATTTCTAAAACTAAGGATACAGCGTCATCATATAAATCGTCGTCAACCTCTTGTTTTACTTCACTTTCTTCTTCAGGGATCATCTCTTCTTCATATTGAGCTTTCTGTTGTTCTACACAGTGTTCTACGATCCGTTCTACTTCCTCATCTGATAAAAACGCTCCTTGAACCCGGGTAGGTTTTGAAGAACCTACAGGGATGAATAACATATCCCCTCTCCCAAGCAGTTTCTCAGCTCCACCTGAGTCTAAGATCGTCCGTGAATCAGTTTGTGAAGATACACTAAATGCAATCCTAGAAGGGATGTTGGCTTTGATGACACCTGTTATAACATCAACAGAAGGACGCTGTGTAGCAATAATAAGGTGAATACCTGCAGCACGCGCCATCTGGGCAAGACGCGTAATAGCATCTTCCACCTCATTTGATGCAACCATCATTAAGTCTGCAAGCTCATCAACTAGAACAACAATATAAGGAAGTTGAGGCTGGGAGTCCTCACTTTCAGCATTATGCTTCCGTATATGTTCATTGTACCCTTCAATATTTCTCGTTGCTGTATCTGAAAACAACTCATATCTTCTTTCCATCTCAGAAACTACTTTTTTCAGTGCACGGGATGCTTTCTTAGGATCTGTAACAACGGGAGCCAGAAGATGTGGAATACCGTTGTAAACATTGAGCTCCACTTTCTTTGGATCAATCATCATCATTTTTACTTCATGAGGCTTGGCTCTCATTAAAATACTTGTAATAATGCCATTAATACACACACTCTTACCACTTCCTGTAGCACCTGCTACTAATAAGTGAGGCATCTTGTTTAACTCAGACACAATGGCATCACCTGATATATCTCTTCCAAGTCCAAATAATAGTTTTGAATCTGATTGACTCTGATGAGGCTCTATAACCTCTCTCAAGCTAACCATAGCGACTTCTTGATTTGGTACTTCAATCCCTACCGCTGACTTACCAGGAATCGGGGCTTCTATACGAATATCTTTAGCCGCTAAAGCAAGTGCGAGGTCATCATGTAAGTTTACAATCTTACTTACTTTAACACCCACATCAGGGTATACTTCGTACTTCGTTACGGATGGGCCGACATGGACCTTGGTTACTTTTGCTTTCACACCAAAGCTATGGAACGTTTGTTCAAGTTTCTTAACTGTCGCTTGTATCTTAGACCGTTCTTGCTGCTGTGTATTTTGAGTCGGTTCGGCTAACAAGTCCAAAGATGGTAACTGATAATCGACGTTTTCCATTTCTGTGAGAGGTAGAGTTTCTGCTAACCCATCCTCTTCTGGCTGAACCTCTTGGGCGCTCTGAGCTGTTGATTTCTTTTCAGAAGGCTTTTCTTGTTTATATGCATTGTCCGTAAAATCTTGAATAATAGGTGAGGAGAGTGTCTCCTCTGATTCTGACTCAGGTGCTGGTTGTTTGTCTTGTCTACTTCCATTTCCGTACTCAATCGGTGCTTCTTCCTGATCTTTCTGTTCATCTTTATCTTTTTGACGTTTTTCTTTATATTGTTCCCTTTGTTCTTTCACTGACGACCACTGATGGCCCATAAACTCTTTCCCTTTACCAAGTAGGCTTCTTAATAGGTCTCCTAGAGAAATTTCAGTTAAGAATAATATTCCTACAATCATGGCAAAGACTGAAACAATCTTGGCTCCTGTTGGTGCGAATAAATAGTAGGTGAAAGCAAACAAACTCCCACCAATTAAACCGCCTCCTAATTGGGATGAGGAAATAGTTCCCTGGGTATAGGCTTGGTAGTGGTTCCACGTTACCTTTAAAATAGAGGGCTCTACGTTATCTTTCATCACTGCTTCAAATGTTTGAACGTGCGTTAAAAGGAGTATGGCTGCAAACAAAATATAAAAGCCTATAAATCGTTTATGTATAAATACAGGCCATTTCCGTTGCACCATTAAGTAAATTCCCACTACAAATAGAAAAATAGAAACAATAAAGTACCATATTCCAAAGAAGAATTGAAATAAGTGTTCTAAACTGTTCGGAATCGCTCCACCGGAAATTGCGCTAGCACCACTGCCGAAAACTGATAAGAATATAAATAACAGACCTATGAGTTCAAACTTAACTTGGTCTTTCACTTGTGTTCTCTTTTGCTTCTTTTTTTGACGTTTCTTCGCCATTCGCTCACCATCTTTCAAGCAAGTATAGTAAATTGCTCTTATGAGCAACATCCATCTCTTAGCTACTATAATATTTCTAAAAATAGAACAAGAAATCCTGCAACATAAAGCGTTACAGGATTTTCATACCAAAGTATGCCTCGTTTGGATAGGCAATCCTTCAGATCCTATTATAGCATAAAAAGAAGCGAACAAATATACCCATTCCTTAGGTACTTAGGCCGTTTGTCAGAATCGTGCCTGGCATATATTGTTGATTTAAATAATCCTGAGGATCTGTAGATAACAATTGTACGAGTTGATAAGATCCGTCATCAAGCTGTTCAACTCTACACATTTTTCCGTCTATTGTCATTGTTTGATGTTTCTCGTAGCTAGATAGATCATCCTCGATAATATCGTAGTCACTTAAAGGAGTGTAGTGGATCATTGGATCACCTGCTGATCTTGCTGTTTATTTTCACCAATTAACTCATTCAGTTTCTTCATAGCGTGACTAACCCCGCCAACTGCATCAATCAAACCACATTCTACTGCATCATCTCCGATTACATTCGTCCCTATATCACGAGTTAAATTTCCCTTTGCAAACATTAAGTCTTTAAACTTCTCTTCTGTTACGTTTGAGTGATGTGTAACAAAGTTAATAACGCGCTCCTGCATTTTATCTAAATACTCAAATGTCTGTGGCACACCAATTACGAGTCCTGTTAATCGAATAGGATGAATAGTCATTGTAGCTGTCTCTGCTATAAATGAATAATCTGTCGCTACTGCAATTGGTACTCCAATAGAATGCCCTCCTCCAAGGACAATGGAAACAGAAGGCTTTGATAAAGAAGCAATCATCTCAGAAATGGCAAGACCTGCTTCTACATCCCCTCCAACGGTGTTTAACAACACAATGACACCTTCAATCTTAGGGTTTTGCTCAATAGCAATAATTTGAGGTATTAAGTGTTCGTATTTTGTAGTTTTATTTTTAGGAGGGAGTTGTACATGTCCCTCCACTTGACCAATAATAGGTAAAATGTGAATATTTGAGTCTGGTGCTTGCGGTACATTGGATTGCCCTAATTGTTGAATTTTTTGCATTAATGAAGACTGTGAATTTTGATCTTGTTCTTGCTCCTGGTCTTGGCCCTTTTTAGTCGTTTCTTCTTTTCCCATAATTACTCGCTCCTTTCATCATTATTCCTAGTATGAGCGAACTGAAAAAGAAGCATGCACCGTTTATAAAATACAATTGTTAACCCAGAATGTTTTACATTTTGTTTTCTTAATACATTGGCTCTATTAATGGAAAGGACCGTTATGTTTGATGAGTGGTTGGGCTAGCTCGGGGACAACTCGCTTTCCTGCGGGGAGCTTGGGAAGGAGAGCCTAGGTGAGGCCCCGGAAGCCGGCTGGCCCGCTGAGGAGACTCACCAGCTCCCCATAGGAAAGCGAGTGGTTTCCAGGCACACCTCATACTACACTAACAGAAACATTCTCTCAGTTTCGAGTCTTCATAATGAGTGCACTATTCTTAAACAATCATGTTATAGAGATAACGACATTAAACGACTATATTTAAATGGATACTTCTATATTAAGAATATGTAGTTGATATAATCACAAAAAAGCTCCCTGACAAGTAAGTCAGGGAGCTTTCCATTATTTAAAAGGATCTAGAGCTTTAGACAGTGTGCTCCTCTCTTCTGCAGATAAAGGAATAAGTGGAAGGCGTACTCCACCTACATCTAATCCTTTCATTTGAAGAGCAGTTTTGACAGGTGTTGGGGATGGGGCCATGAAACAGGCATTCATCACAGGAAGTAGCTTTTGATGAAGTTTCGCTGCTTTTCGAGAATCTCCTTCTCGCAGTTCACGGACCATCTCTTGCATTTCGTTACCAATCACATGAGCAGATACTGAAACAATCCCATTTGCGCCAACAGCAACAGAAGGAAGGGTAAGACTATCCTCACCACTATAAACGCTGAACCCCTCATCTGTATTGGAAATTAATTCTGTCATAGCGTCTAAATCACCACTTGCATCTTTAACAGATACAATATTCTCAACCTTAGACAAACGAGTGATTGTATCTACATCCATATTAACTACAGAACGTCCCGGGATGTTATACAGCATTACTGGTAAAGACGTTTCTTTAGCAATTGTACTAAAATGCTGATAGAGCCCTTCTTGGCTTGGTTTGTTGTAATAAGGAGCGACTAACATAATACCATCTACGCCAGTCTGTTCTACCTTTTTTGTTAATTCAATTGAAGCATGTGTGTTGTTGCTTCCCGTTCCTGCGATCACAGGCACTCGGTTGTTTACGATGCTAACAACATGTTTACTTAGAGCAACCTTTTCTTCTGAAGTTAAGGTAGGTGATTCGCCCGTAGTGCCAGCAATGACAAGACCGTCAGATCCATTTTCAATTAAGTAGTTGACGAGTTGCGTTGTTTTATCTAGATCTAGATTCCCACGATTGTCAAATGGAGTCACCATAGCAGTCAATACATTTCCAAAGTTCATAAACATGCTCCTTTCTATAATTATTCGTTTAATTGTAGTTCAAATGTTTTATGAAGGGCATTAACAGCTTGTTTTAGATCCTCATCTTTTACAAGTACCCAAATGGTTGTGTGACTATCTGCCGATTGCAAAATTTGAACACCTGCAGATGTTAGTGTATGAACAATTTTAGCTGCAATACCAGGTACCCCTGTTATTCCAGCCCCAACAGTAGAGACTTTTGCACAATTATGAGTAATTTCTGGTTCATAACCTAGTGCTTCTAAAATCTCACGTGCATGAGACGTGTAGATATCCGGGATCGTGTACACAACTCCCTTAGGAGAAATATTAATAAAGTCCACAGAGATTCCTGCTTCAGCCATTGATTTAAATACCTCAGACTGGAGCTGGTAAGGCTCATCTTTAGCAAAAACTTTAATTTGGGCAATTCCAGACAAATGTGCAATTCCTGTTACCGGACGATCTGGAATATCTTTCCCTCTCCCATCATGTCTAGATTGTGTGACGAGTGTACCGAAATCATCTGAATACGTTGAGCGTACTCGAATTGGCACTTTTGCTTGCATAGCTATTTCGACTGCTCTAGGATGGATGACCTTTGCTCCTTGATAAGCCAAGTTAACAATTTCATTATAAGTCATCACCTTTAAAGGTCTTGCCGTCTCAACAATTCTTGGATCAGCAGTCATAATACCTTCAACGTCTGTAAAAATATCAATATATTCAGCATCTAAAGCAGCACCAAGTGCTGCCGCGGAAGTGTCGCTTCCGCCACGGCCAATTGTCGTAACATCACCAGATTCCGTTTGGCCCTGGAATCCAGCTACAACAGCTACATCTGAGTACTGGAGTTCCTGCAAAATGCGTTCGGGATTCATTGCCCGAATTTTTGCTTCGGTAAAATCATTACTCGTCACAAAACCAGCCTGAGCACCTGTTAAAGCAACAGAGCTTACGCCAACTTTTTGCAATTCATTAGAGAAAACGACTGAAGAAATCACTTCTCCGCAAGAAGTCAATAAGTCTTGTTCTCTTTTCGATGAGTTTGTGGTTGGAAAATCGATAAGACCTAAAAGACTATCTGTTGCGTAAGGATCCCCTTTGCGACCCATTGCCGATACGACAACAACGACTTTATAGCCCTCAGCACGCGCTTTCTGAACGTGGGCAATAGCCTTCTCTCGACTCTCTTCGTCTTTTACCGAAGTGCCTCCAAACTTTTGAACTAAAATCTTCATAAGGACACCTCTAATTATCTATTCTTGTTGTATAAATCTCCTTATTACCTGCGAATGGTAATAAGAGTTGCTACACGGAAAGGATTATTGCTCAAAAAGAATCAGACGGCAGTCAACGGATATTCGCTACGCTGCCTGCCGTCTTCTCATTGAATCTATGAAAAGCTTACTTTGAAAGCCACTGGTTCTGGACTAGGCTTTCTGCAATCTGTACAGAGTTCCATGCAGCACCCTTAAGTAGGTTATCAGAAACAACCCACATATGGAAGCCACGAGTCTGATCCAAGTCTTTACGAATGCGCCCTACAAATACATCACGTTTCCCCGTTGCATTTAAAGGTGTTGGATAAACTTGATTACTTGGGTCATCTTCTAATACTAATCCAGGAGCATTGGCAACCGCTTCTTTTAAAGCCTCAACTGTTACATTATCCGTTTCTACTTCAATATAAACACTTTCAGCATGTGAAGTAAAGAACGGAAGTCTTACACAAGTTGCCGCTACAGGCAATTCGTTCATATGCATAATTTTTTTCGTTTCATTAATCATTTTCATCTCTTCAAATGTATATCCATTTTCCTGGAATTTATCAATTTGAGGGAGCGCATTAAAAGCAATTGGATAATGATGCTCATCACCGCCAACTGGCAGGATTTCAGCTTTCATGTCTTCACCATTCAAATATGCTTCTGATTGAGCTCTTAACTCGTCATTCGCTGGATTTCCCGCACCAGAAACAGCCTGGTAAGTTGATACGATGACACGGTTCAATCCGTATAAATTTCGAATTGGTTCAAGTGCTGCCACCATTTGGATGGTTGAACAGTTCGGGTTTGCGATAATACCATTATGGTTAGCAAGATCCCCCTCATTAACTTCAGGTACGACAAGAGGTACGTCGGGATCCATTCGGTATGCACTCGTATTGTCGACTACAACAGCACCTCGTTTTACTGCTTCAGGTGCTAGAGATTTAGAAATTGAGCCCCCTGCTGAGAATAAAGCAATGTCTACTCCTTCAAAGCTTTCCGGTGTTGCTTCTTGCACAATAATTTCTTTATCTTGAAAGCGCACGCGTTTACCAGCAGAGCGCTTGGATGATAACAACGTTAAGGTTTCAATTGGGAAATTACGATCGGCTAATGTTTCGATCATCTTTTCTCCTACTGCCCCTGTTGCTCCGACAACTGCTACATGATATTTTTTATTTTCGACCATAGTATGTTCTCCCTTCGTCCTTACGTTTTCTTCCTATATCTACATAAAAAGATTACTTTATATTCTACCACAACCCCAAATCTTCAAGATACCTATTTCTATCATCATCTCTCAATAATTACAGGCTGAACTTGCTTAAATTCAAGAGCGGCTTCAATGGTCTCTACAAGTGAGTCCATACGAGCTACCATAGAGTTTGGTTTTTTTACCGGATCATCTTGACCATAAGGAACAAAGAAGATATTCTTTGTTGCCATAAGTCTCATTAAATTGACACCATTTAATCCTAGAGCGTCGTTTGTGGAAATGGCTAATACGACAGGACTCTGATTCCTGAGTGTAGCTTTTGCTGCCATCAATACAGGAGAATCTGTTAATGCATTTGCCATTTTACTCATGGAATTACCTGTTAATGGAGCGATAACCATACAATCTAGTGGGCGTTTTGGTCCGAGGGGTTCCGCTTCAGGAATAGTTGAAATCAATTTCTCTCCTGTGATCTCTTCTATTTTCTTTAAATGTTCAGCCGCTTCCCCAAAATACGTATCTGTCTTCTGCACTGTATATGACACTACAGGTACCACAGTAGCACCTAAATCCATAAGTTTCTGCATTTGCGGAAAGACTTCTGAATATGTGCAATGAGAACCTGTTAAACCAAAACCAATCGTTTTCCCCTTAAGTGACATATTTATGAACTCCCTTCACCTAGTTTTTCTATAATAATTTGAGTAACCACATTCGCCAAAATGTTTCCAGCTGTCTTAGGTGCAACAATTCCAGGCAATCCTGGAGCTAAAAGTGCTTTTACACCTCGTTTTTCAGCATATCGAAAATCGGTTCCGCCTGGTTTAGATGCCAAATCAATGATTAACGTGTGTGTCGGCATCGTTTGGATTACACTTGCTGTTAAAACATGAGCAGGAATAGTATTGATAACAATATCGCTGTCGTGTGTATGTTCTTTAATATCTTTCATAGAAAATGGGATGAGTCCCATTTCGGATATACGTGCTAGATCCTCTGATTTTCTCGCTCCCACTTTGACTTTTGCTCCTAGAGATGCAAACACCCGGGCTACACTCATCCCAACGCGACCAAGGCCAAGTACAGTCACTTTAGAAGAGTGGATTGTGAAATCAGTGTGTTGAATTGCCATCATAATTGTTCCTTCTACGGTTGGTATAGAATTATAGATGGCCACGTCATTTCGATCGAATAAAGGTATCAGCGTTCGCTTTGTTTCATCTGTAATGCCTGTTAAATATTTATTTGTAATCCCGGTAAAGATCAAGCAGTGCTTAGGTGTCTTCTCTAGCCATTCCTTCGTTAGGGAAAGAGATTGATTTGAAAAAATTGTATCAATTTTCCCATCTGTGTTTGTTCCTGGCACTGGCAAAATGACCGCATCAAGCCTCCCAGGATCCACTTCATCAAAATCGACTTGCTTTGCCCCTGTAAAACCATGATCCAGTTGATCAAAACCTGTAAGAATTAAGGTCGCATCCCATTCACTTAGTCTGCGAATAACCTCCAATTGCCTCGCATCTCCACCAAGAATTCCAATTGTATATCCAGTTAGCATTCCATTCACCTCGCCTTGCATGGAATAATATCTCTTGATTCTCTCCTATCCTATGAGGGGTGAAATCGAATGGTGAATGTCTTATGTAAATCATCTTTTCTTCCCTTTCCTCAAAGGAATGGTATTCCGCATAAGCCCCCCTTATATGTGTAGATAGGGCCGTTGCGTTTGTTGAGTGCTTGGAGTGTCTGGGGAACGACTCGCTTTCCGCGGGCGAGCTGTCGAGCCTCCTCCTTCACTACGTTCAGTCTGGGGTCTCGTCGACCTCTTTCTCCCGCAGGAGTCTCCCCGTTCCCCAGACACCCCTGGCTCTAGTTTTACGAACGGCCTCTCATCTTAAGGATGGTGAAAGTGGCAGGCTTTCCACATAAGACAGTTTCCGTTACACCATATATAGCAAAGGTGGGCCTGGAAACTGCGAGACTCCCGTGGGATAAAGAGCCTAGGTGAGACCCCGCAGCCCGGCCCTGCCGGGTGAGGAGGCTCACCAGCTCTCCACAGGAAAGCGAGTAGTTTCCAGGCCCTCCTTACACTCAATTAAAGTTAACGGAAACATTCTCTCAACTTCGAATATCCAACAATAGGGCCTAATTGTTGAAATAGTTCAGTAATTAATTGTGTTACAGAAAAGAGTAAGAGTTAAAATAGAAGAAAATAAAAAAACCGCTCTGAGTTATATAACTCAGAGCGGTTCATTGGCTATTGGTATGGTACTGAAACAGCAATTTACTCTTTTGGGTCAATGATAATCATATCATCACCGATTTTTTGGATATCAGACCAGTGAAGTTTTATTTCAGCCCCTTCTTTTTTCATCCCAAACCATTTGTAGTTAGGAATAATAAAAGAATGGATATTTCCTGTGTTCGGATCAATTTCTAAATCCGTTTGCCCTAACACACCGAGTCTAGAGCCGTGTCTTACATCTACAATCTCTTTTCCGCTAAGTTCACGATATCTCATATTCATCGCTCCTTTATAAAACTCTATGAAGAAAAGGAACGCGGTATGAACACCATCTACTCTTCAATCGGTGAAATAATAGAAGAAGATTGATTTCCAGTGAATACAGCTTTTAAGACATGGTCTACAGATTCGTGCGTTACACTATCAATTTGAGTCACCATTTCATCTAGTGTTCGGTGACGACCTAACATGAGTTCATTTTTACCATTTCGACTCATCCGGCTATTAGTGCTCTCAAGTCCTAACATAATACTTCCTTTTAGCTGCTCTTTACTGTTCTCAAGCTCTTTATTGGATAATCCATCACGAATAAATTCATTTACCGTGGTGTCGATTGTTTCTTGAAGTACTCCTAATTGATCTTTACCTGTACCACCATAAATTGTTAAGAGCCCACTGTCTGCGTGAGAACTGTGGTATGAAAAGATCGAATAAGCTAACCCTCGTTGCTCACGAACTTCCTGGAACAACCTAGAGCTCATGCTTCCACCTAATACATTATTCAAAACGACTAAGCTGAATACGCGATCATCTCCGATTGGCAGACCGTCATATCCTAAGCAAAGATGCGCCTGTTCTGTATCCTTTTTGCGACGAATGGCACCTGTTTGAAAAGCAGGTTTAGTAAATGGATCCGGACTATGTTGACTCGTATAACCTCCAAAGCGATCCTCTACGTCTTTAAAGAATGATTCGTCAACATTTCCTGCTACCGAAACGACTACATTACCCGGAATGTATTGCTGATCCATATAGGACCTAATGGATTCTGGTGTAAATGACTTTAGCGTTTCTTCTGTACCTAGTATCGGATAACCTAATGGATGGTTGCCATATGTAGCCTGGGCCAATAAATCATGGACGATATCATCAGGTGTATCTTCATACATTTTTATTTCTTCGAGGACTACTTTCTTCTCACGGTCCATTTCTGTTTCATCAAACGTCGAGTTAAAGAACATGTCTGATAATATATCAAGAGCTTTTTTGGCATGTGTATCCAATACTTTTGCATAGTAGCACGTATATTCTTTTGACGTAAACGCATTAACTTGTCCGCCAATTGAATCAAAACTCTCAGCTATTTCACGAGCAGAACGTGTTTTAGTTCCTTTAAAGAACATGTGCTCAATAAAATGTGAGATTCCGTTGTTTTGTTGATTTTCATTTCTTGATCCCGTTTTCACCCATACTCCAATTGTAACAGAGCGGACGTTCGAGATTTCCTCCAACACGATTCTAAGCCCGTTGGAGCAGGTATATTTTTTAACCAAAGGTCATCCTCCTAAAATTAGTGCTTAATCGATGAGCATATTACTTTAAGCGCTTCTCATCTAACATCTTGGTGACTGTATCTATTGTATAGTCTTTTTGTTTAATTTTCAAAATAAGGTCGTTTAATCCATTTTGAACAGATGTTGTAGGGTGCATGAGTACAAATGATCCACCTTCTAACTTACTCATAACTCTTCGAATCATAACTTCTGGAGCAGGCTTTTTCCAATCTATTGTGTCAACCGTCCACAAGATCGTCTCCATGCCCAGAAGATCTGCCTGTTCGACCACTTCATCTGTCCAACTGCCACTTGGAGGAGCAAACCATTTTGGTTTTTCCCCTGTGATAGCTTGGAGGATATCGTTCGTTTGTTTAATTTGTTTTTGTATTTCATCTTTAGATATTTTTGACATGTCAGGGTGGTTGTATGCGTGGTTACCAATTTCATGACCCTCTTCTTGAATCATTTCAACTAGATCTACATTCTTATTGGCCCATTTCCCTTCAATAAAAAAGGTTGCTTTCACTTTATTCTTTTTAAGTATGTTTAAGATATCTGGAATATATTCTTCTCCCCAGGAAACGTTTATATTTAAAGAGACCATTTCTTTGTCAGGATGACCTCTAAATATAGGTGCTGCAGGTAGATCGTTAAGAGAGACTTCTGGTTTAGTTTGTTTATATACGAGTAACGATTCCTCAAACTTCCCCTTCTTCTTCATCTTTTTATACGATTTGTCTATGTCTACCTCTAGACCGTTTAAACCAGGCATCTTCTTCCACACATCATGAATAACCGCATCCTCTGCAGGTTTCTCGTATTCGCGAGCCTTTTCTTCAATTTCCTTATACAACGCATCTTCCGTATTCGCAACAGGTGTCGCTTGATCCTTCATACTCGTCAAATAAGAAGAGGAATAAGGATTCTCAAACGCCTTATAAGAAACAAGCAACATACAAACAAACACCACAATCGGCACAAACCGCCTCATCACCACCACTCCCCTCTACCACAACCTATGTAAAGAAAGGACAAGGTAGAACAGAAAAGCGCAAGGGGCTGTTTAGAGGCGTACGGATAAGCAAGCTACTGTAAGTCTGCGCAGCAGACTGGAGGTAGCTTGCTTATCTCGCTAGCCTCTAGCCCCTGAAGCTAGACATCCGAAAAGCGCAAGGGGCAAAGAGGAAGCTCGACTAAGACCGTCACCTCCTGTGACAACGCCGAACTGACCTGCGTCCTGCAGGCCCGCATAAGCAAGCTGACGGAAGTTCGCGCAAGCGTCCTGCAGCCAGATTGCTTATGACGCTAGGGGCTAGGAGCCGGAGCTGGACAACAGAAAAGCGCAGGCGGGGTGCCCAGGGCCGTACGGATAAGCAAGATGGCGGAAATAAGCGTAGCTTATTGTAGTCAGATTGCTTATCTCGCTAGGCCCTCCCCGCCGGAGCTAGACACCCTAAAAGCACAATCAAAAACTCACCAAAACCAACATCTAAAATAAATCAAATAATTATGTATAAAAAAAGAAACTGGCTTGCCAGCTCCTTTTTGCTATACTACTCTGTAGTTTCTTGTTGCTTTTTTTCTTCAATGATGACGTCTTTGTGAGATAGATTGACACGACCTTGGTTGTCGATTTCTTTAACTTTAACCTTCAACTGATCTCCAATTGCTACAACGTCTTCTACTTTACCTACTCGTTCTTCAGCTAATTGAGAAATGTGTACTAAGCCATCTTTCCCTTTAAATAGCTCAACGAAAGCACCAAATTTCTCGATACGTTTAACAGTACCAAGGTACGTTTCTCCAACTTCGACTTCTCGAACCAAGTCTTCGATGATCTGTTTTGCGTTACGGTTCGCTGCTGCATCTGTAGATGAGATGAAGATTTTACCGTCTTGCTCGATATCGATTTTAACACCTGTTTCTTCGATAATCTTGTTGATTTGTTTACCACTTGGTCCAATAACGTCACGAATCTTATCAGGCTTAATTGCCATTGTAAGAATTTTCGGAGCGTATGCAGAAAGCTCTTCACGTGGCTGTTCGATTGTTGCAATCATGCTATCTAGGATTTCTTTACGTCCAGCTTTCGCTTGTGTAAGTGCATCCTCTAGAATTGAGCGAGATAAACCTTCAATCTTAATATCCATTTGTAGAGCAGTTACACCTTTTTCTGTACCTGCTACTTTAAAGTCCATATCTCCAAGGAAGTCTTCCATACCTTGAATATCAGTAAGAACTGTATAATCTTCGCCTGATTTCACAAGACCCATCGCAATACCAGCTACAGGTGCTTTAATCGGAACACCAGCATCCATCATGGCAAGTGTACTTGCACAAATACTTGCTTGTGACGTTGAACCATTAGATTCTAATACTTCTGACACAAGACGTACCGTATAAGGGAAGTCCTCTTCTGATGGTACCACTTTCTCAAGAGCACGCTCACCTAATGCACCGTGGCCGATTTCACGACGACCTGGTCCACGCATTGGGCCTGTTTCACCAACACTAAAGTGAGGGAAGTTGTAGTGGTGCATAAAGCGTTTTGATTCTTCTAAGTCAAGACCATCAAGAATTTGAACATCACCTAAAGCACCAAGTGTACAAATGCTTAAGGCTTGAGTTTGTCCACGAGTAAACAATCCAGAACCATGTGTACGAGGTAAGACTCCTACACGAGAAGACAATGAACGAATTTCTTCCGGTTTACGCCCGTCTGGACGGATCTTTTCTTTCGTGATTAAGCGACGAACTTCTTCTTTGACGATTTTATCAAGAACAGATTTGACTTGACTAATCTTTTCAGTCTCAGCATCAGCATCTTCGTATTCAGCAACCACATTGTTCTTAACTTCTGTGATCGCTTCATCACGAGCATGTTTTTCTTCTGTTTGAATTGCTTTAACTAGTGCGTCTTTTGCTTTGCCTTCAACTTCTGCAACGATATCTGCATCAAGTTCAAACAGCGTTACCTCACGTTTTGCTTTTCCAACTGCTTCTACAACTTCTTCTTGGAAAGCAACAAGGCGCTTGATTTCTTCATGACCAAACATAATTGCTTCTAACATGACTTCTTCAGGTACTTCATCCGCTCCTGCTTCTACCATGTTTACAGCGTCTTTTGTACCAGCTACTGTTAGTTGAATGTCGCTTTTTTCTTGCTGTTCAATCGTTGGGTTGATGATGAACTCTCCATCAACACGACCTACAATTACACCTGCGATTGGACCGCTAAATGGAAGGTCCGAAATAGATAATGCAAGGGATGACCCTAACATTGCTGCCATTTCTGAAGAACAATCCTGATCCACACTCATTACTGTACTAATTACTTGTACTTCATTACGAAAGCCGTCTGGGAAAAGAGGACGGATTGGGCGGTCAATTAGACGTGAAGCAAGAACTGCTTTCTCGCTTGGACGTCCTTCACGCTTAATAAATCCACCTGGGATTTTACCTACAGCATATAATCTCTCTTCGTAATTAACAGTAAGAGGGAAAAACGGCAAGTCTTTTGGCTCTTTAGATCCTGTTGCGGTTGCTAAAACAGATGTGTCTCCGTATTGCACCATACATGCTCCACTTGCTTGTTTGGCTAACTCTCCAATATCTATACGTAAAGGGCGGCCAGCTATTTCAGTGGAGAAAACTTGTTTTTCTTCTGCCATTTGTATGTTAACACCTCTCATACTCAATCTTATATTCTCATTCTTATTGTGCATAAGATTCCTCTTATGTATTAATTTTAGCTATAGAAAAAGCGGGAAATCATCCCGCTTTTAACTACTTAACGACGTAGGCCTAGTTCTTTAATTAATTCACGGTAACGAGTTACATCTTTGTTACGTAAATAGTTTAAAAGGTTACGACGTTTACCTACCATTTTTAGAAGACCACGACGAGAGTGGTGATCTTGCTTATGAGTACGTAAATGCTCGTTTAATTTTGTAATCTTTTCAGTAAGGACAGCGATTTGAACCTCAGCGGATCCAGTATCGTTTTCGTGTGTCTTGAACTTACTAATGATTTCATTCTTACGTTCTTGTGTGATAGCCATCCTATTCACCTCCTAAAATTTTATCGAACCCCTATCCCCTAGCAAGCGTCGGTGATTTCGACTTGCCAAGCGATGGTTCCTGTGCACGCAGCACAACTATTAATGTACATGTTTTTAAGGAAAAATGCAAGGGGAACCCGGAATTCTACGCAAAAAAGTTACGAATCTCGGCTTCATCTTTCTGAAGTTGCTCAATTAGATGATCTACTCCATTAAATTTCTCTTCATCCCGGATAAATGCATGCCATTCTACCGTTAACTCTTCTCCGTATAAGTCCTTTTCAAAATCGAAGAGGTTAATTTCAACAGACAGTACTCTTGTGTCTTGGAAGGTGGGTTTATACCCTATATTCGCCATTCCATAGTATGAAGAGTTATTGTAAAGGACTTTTACAGCATAAACCCCTACTTTAGGAAGCAAATACTCTTCAGAGACATAAAGGTTTGCAGTGGGAAAACCTATTGTACGTCCTCTTTGATCCCCTGTAACCACCTTACCTCGAATCTGATAGGGCCGTCCAAGCAATTCATTTGCTAAAGCAATGTTTCCTTCTCTAATTGAGTCTCTAATTAGTGTAGAACTGATTTTTTTCTCATGCTCCGTCACTTTAGATACGACGGTTTGAGATAAATATTCTCCTCCGTGAGTAGGGAGGGTATCCATAGTTCCTTTCCCCATTCGTCCATATGTGAAATCAAAACCTGCTACAACATGAGACACATGTAAACCAATAAAATAATGATTCACAAATTCCTGAGGTAATAAACCTGCTAAATCTTTGTTAAATGTCACAAGATAAACACGATCAATCCCTAAATCTTCTAAAACCTTTATTTTATCCTCTAAGGGAGTAATGTATTTCACATGCTGGGTTTCTTTCTTCAAAACAACAGACGGATGAGGATGAAAGGTCATAACAGCACTAGTTCGACCCGTTTCATCAGCTATTTGCTTAGCTGTACGAATGACCTCCTGATGTCCGCGATGAACCCCATCAAAATAACCTACAGCTAATACAGTATCAGGCAGGTCTTGATACTTGAGTGTATGGGGATGTTGTAGTTCATAAATTTCCATTTCCTCTCACCCTCTTTTCCTTACACGTTTCATTCGTATTGAAAGACTCGGACTGGCTTAATTAAATGTGGTTTCTTTGGGTGTACTTGGTAAAGCGCAAGTAATTTACCTTCTTGACTAACCATACCGAATGGATTTGTTTCTGGCAATATAGAAGGCTTAGGAAAAACCATACCATGGTAAACCTGATCTTCTTTTCCTGTTTCGACAAGAAGATTGCCAAGATGTCGCACACCTCTTTCTAAAGGTTGCAAGAGCTGAGCTAGGTTTTGCTCATCTCTTGCCTTTTCTATCTGTTCAAACGTGAATGACTCATTTGTTGTAAAAGAACCAGAAGCGGTACGGACCAAGGAAGACATATGAGAAGGGTATCCCAACTCTTTTCCAATGTCCACACAAAGCGTACGAATATAAGTACCTTTTGAGCAAGTAATATCAATGGTAAAGGAAGCTTTCCCATTATGATAAGATACCTCTTCAGATGTTAGATTTATATCATAGATCTGAACGGTTCTTTCAGGTCTTTCTACTTCCAAGCCTTCCCTGGCATATTCATACAAACGCTTACCACCCACGCGTACAGCAGAATACATAGGGGGAACTTGAGTGATTGTACCCGTAAATGATTCTAACACACTTCTAATTTCATTCATGTTTATTTCTTCTACCATTTTTTCAGAGATGATAGAACCGGTTTGATCTTCTGTTTCGGTAGCTGTGCCTAAAGTTACTTCTGCTTTATATACTTTTTCAGACTCCGTTACATAAGAAGAAATTTTGGTTGCCATTCCAACACACATTGGGAGAACCCCTTCTACATCAGGGTCAAGAGTGCCAGTATGGC
This sequence comes from Pontibacillus chungwhensis BH030062, assembly GCF_000770675.1. GTDB lineage: Bacteria > Bacillota > Bacilli > Bacillales > BH030062 > Pontibacillus > Pontibacillus chungwhensis. Next base: position 158,149 of record NZ_AVBG01000001.1, on the reverse strand, counting down.
CAACCTTTTTAGTTCTTAATATACCTCTCATTTTCATCACGCAATCGTGTGATGTCATGCCTTTTGGTTTCCATAAAGGGATGATCCCATCCATCATAAAAGCCCCCTCACCTTATTACTTGAGTATGTATGGGTTTTATTAAAAATAAAAAGAGTGCCCCTCAAAGGGACAGTCCCCCTTGTGTGTATACACATCATACAATGGTATATGCCACATTTCAGGGGAGCAGCCCCCTTGTGGGACACCCTCTACCAGATTTTATTCGTTTGTATCATTTAAATCTTGCAGAATTGTTTCAATACGATTCCCGTATTCAACAGCTTCATCAAATTCAAACATAATTTCTGGTGTTTTACGAAGGCGAATTCTTCGTCCAATTTCGGAACGAATAAATCCTTTCGCTTTAGCTAAGCCGATAAGTGTATCTTGTTTCTGTTTATCATCACCCAAAACGGAGATATACACTTTAGCTTGTTGTAAGTCACCTGTTACTTTCACTTCTGTGACTGTGACAAATCCAATGCGAGGGTCTTTAATCTTACGACTAATAATGTCTCCCATTTCTTTTTTCATTTGCTCACCGACACGGTTTGCTCTTAAATCACTCATTAATTTTCACCTCTTTATTCTGAGGGAGGGCTACAACCATTCCAAATTTGTTGTGGTGCGTTCAATTTCTGGAAAAGAGTCGATCATCGCTAACACTCGATTGATCTCTTTTTCAGCCTGAACTTTGTCACTAGAAATCGTGACAAAGCCAAGGCCTGTTCGTTGCCAAACATCTTGATGATCCAATTCTGCTACAGCAACATTATACTCATTATGAGCTCTTGTTAAGATTCGGCGCAATACCGAACGTTTTTCTTTTAAAGAATGAGCATCATATATGAGGCATTCTACTTCGACGGAAGCGATCATTTACGTTCGATCTCCTGCATTTCGAAAGCTTCAATGATGTCACCTTCACGGATATCATTGTAGTTTTTGATTGTTATACCACATTCATACCCTTTTTGAACGGTTTTTGCATCATCTTTATAACGTTTTAGTGCATCAATTTCGCCTTCATATTGAACAATACCATCACGGATAAGACGAACGCCACCTTCGCGTTTAATAACACCTTCTGTTACATAGCTTCCGGCAATCGTTCCAACTTTAGAAACTTTGAAGATTTCACGAACTTCTGCTTGACCTACAATTTTTTCTTCAAATTCTGGGTCTAAAAGACCTTTCATAGCACTTTCGATTTCTTCCATTACCTTGTAGATAATACGGTGAAGTCGAATGTCTACGTCTTCAGATTCTGCCGTACGCTTTGCGTTTACATCAGGACGAACGTTAAATCCGATTACCACTGCATTAGAAGCAGATGCAAGGATGATGTCTGATTCTGTAATCGCACCCACTCCAGTGTGAATAATTTTAACCTTCGCACCCTCTACATCAATTTGTTGTAAAGAAGAAGCAAGAGCTTCTGCAGACCCTTGTACGTCTGCTTTAATAATGATGTTAATTTCTTTTATGTCACCTTGTTTAATTTGTTCGAATAAATCATCAAGGCTAACTTTTGCTTTTTCACCGCGGTTTTCTTCAATCATACGCTGTTGACGAGCTTCCCCAACTTGACGGGCTTTCTTCTCATCATCAAACGCCACGAAGCGATCTCCTGCTTGAGGCACGCCGTTTAGTCCAGTGATCTCAACTGGTGTAGATGGTGGAGCCACTTTCACACGACGTCCTAAGTCATTTACCATCGCGCGGACACGTCCAAACGTATTACCAACAACAATTGGGTCTCCTACGTTTAACGTACCATTTTGCACAAGTAATGTTGCTACAGAACCGCGACCTTTATCTAATTCAGCTTCAATAACTGTACCCATCGCCAGACGATTTGGGTTTGCTTTTAATTCTTCTACTTCTGAAACAAGGACGATCATTTCTAGAAGATCATCGATCCCTTCCCCTTTTACGGCTGAAAGTTCTACGAAGATCGTCTCTCCACCGTACTCTTCAGGAACTAAATTATATTCCATAAGCTCCTGTTTCACACGATCTGGATTCGCACCCTCTTTATCCATCTTATTAACAGCTACAATAATAGGAACTTCAGCAGCTTGAGCGTGGTTAATAGCTTCTTTAGTCTGAGGCATAACCCCATCATCTGCTGCTACAACTAGTATTGCAATATCCGTTACTTGAGCACCACGAGATCGCATACTTGTGAATGCAGCGTGACCTGGTGTATCAAGGAACGTAATCTTCTTATCATTTTCTTCTACTTGGTAAGCACCAATATGCTGTGTGATTCCACCAGCTTCCCCTGCTGTCACTTTCGTTTTACGTATGGAATCAAGAAGAGTTGTTTTACCATGGTCAACGTGGCCCATGATTGTTACGACTGATGGACGTTCTACCAGATCAGCAGGATCGTCATCAGAGATGTAGTTTTCAAAATCCGTCTCATCTACTACAATCTCTTCTTCAGCTTTCACTCCGTATTCATCACAGATCAGTTCAATGGTGTCAGGATCTAGGTCCTGGTTTTTTGTAGCCATTACGCCAGAGAACATTAACTTTTTAATGATTTCAGAAGATTCTCTAGATAGCTTTTCAGCTAGCTCTGATACCTGCAAACTACCGGTGTACGTAATTTTTTCTGGTAGTTGTGGTTTCTTAGCTTGAGGGCGCTGTTGTTGATTGTTACGGTTTTGACCGCCACGGTTGTTTCGCTTGTTATTTTGGTTTTGCTTTTTGTTATTATTTTTAGTGTTTTTATTCATACGATTATCCTGATCTTTCTCACGTTTTTTCTGACCGCCATCCTTTTGGTTATTAGATGGCTTCGCAGAACCTTGTGAGTTATTTTGTTTCTTTTCTGCTCCCTTTGCTTGAGGGTTCTGGTCACTTTTCCCTTTATTATATACACCATCAAGACGAGTTTTTGTGTCGTCTGAAATAGTGGACATATGGTTTGAGACCTCTATATTCATGTTTTGTAATTTCGTTAATACATCTTTACTGGTTACATTTTTCTCTTTGGCATATTCATAAACACGCATTTTCGTCATACGTTCACCCCCGAATAGATTCATCGAGCATCGATGTGATTTTCGTTGCGAAACCACGATCGGTTATAGCCAAGGCTACTCTGCCTGATTTCCCTATCGCACTGGATAATGTGTCCCTATCAACAACTTCCCGATAAGGGACTTTATAGAAGCTACATTTATCCACTAGCTTCTTTTTAGTGTTTATCCCCGTGTCATTTGCTATTAAAACCAGGCAGGCTCGTTTTCGTTGTATATCACGAACGATGGCTTCTTCACCTAAAGTACATTTTCCGGCTCGAAATGCAAGTCCAATCATATTGAGGAATTTCTGATTCATGTTAATCCTCTTCTACCATTTCTAGAAGCTGATCATAAAGCTCCTGATCTACTTTGGCCTTTAAATGGTGGGACAGAATACTTTTTTCTCGAGCGGTTTTAATGACTTCTGCATCCTTAGTTAAATAAGCACCTCGGCCGTTCTTCTTTCCGGTTTCATCAATAAAAACTTCCCCGTCTTTATTTCTTACGACACGAATTAGCTGTTGTTTAGGTAGCATTTCTTTGGTAACTACGCATTTTCTTAATGGTGTTTTTTTGTTCTTAGCCATTTCGAGTCCCCCTTATTCGAATAGATCTTCGTCTACTTCAGAATAAGCGTCCTCTTGATGTTCACCAGGAGTAATCGTGCCATCTTCTAAAGCATCCGATTCACTCTTGATGTCAATTTTCCATCCAGTCAATTTAGCAGCAAGTCGGGCATTTTGTCCACGCTTACCGATTGCTAGAGAAAGTTGATGGTCCGGTACAACGACTGTTGTTGCTTTTTCTTCTTCATCTACTAATACCTCTACTACTTTCGCAGGGCTTAAGGCATTTGAGACGAATACGACAGGATCTTCTGACCACTGTACGATATCAATCTTTTCACCTTTTAGCTCATTCACAATTGCTTGTACCCTTTGACCACGTTGTCCTACACAAGAACCAACTGGATCAATTTCTGGGTCTGGAGCATGAACAGAAATCTTAGAGCGATCCCCTGCTTCACGAGAAACAGATTTAATTTCAACTGTTCCATCATAAATCTCAGGTACTTCCATTTCAAATAAACGCTTAAGAAGACCTGGATGTGAGCGAGACACATAAATATGAGGCCCTTTGTTTGTGTTTTCAACTTTTGTTACAAATACTTTTATACGATCATGAACATGATATTCTTCTGTCGGCATTTGTTCACCAACAGGAAGACGGGCTTCAACTTTACCAAGATTAATGTAAGTAAATCTTGCATCTTTACGTTGAATAATCCCTGTCATCACATCTTCTTCACGATCAACATATTCACTAAAGATCACACCGCGTTCAGCCTCGCGCACACGTTGAGTAACAACCTGCTTAGCAGCTTGTGCTGCAATACGGCCAAAGTCCTTCGGTGTTACTTCAATTTCAATTACATCATCAATATCATAGTTTGGATCGATTTTTTTGGCTTCATCTAGAGAAATTTCTTGTTGTGGGTCCATAGACTCTTCAACAACAAGTTTGCGGGCATAAACGTGCATGCCTCCACTTACTTCATCAAGATCAACACGAACATTCGTGGCTGATTTAAAATTCTTTTTATAAGCAGAAATAAGTGCTGCTTCTAATGCTTCCATTAGAAGGTCTTTGTCTATTCCTTTTTCTTTCTCTAAGTAATGAATGGCATCAAAAAGCTCACTACTCACCGTTTCTTCCCCCTTTAATTAAAACTGACAGCTAACCTTGCTTTTGCAATGTTGTCAAACGGTATTTCATATGTTTTCTTACGTGTTTTGATTGTTACTTCTATAGAAGCTGTATCATTTTCAAAGGATAGTAAACGTCCTTCGAATTCTTTTTCACCATCAATATGTTCGTATACTTTTATATTCACATTATGGTCTACGTATTTTTCAAAGTCTTTTCTCTTCTTTAATGGGCGTTCAGCACCAGGTGATGATACTTCTAAAAAGTAAGGGAAGGTAATGGGATCTTGAGCATCTAGTTTCTCGCTTAACTGCTCGCTAACCTGGCCGCATTCTTCGATATCAACCCCACCCTCTTTATCAACGTAAACTCGTAGAAAATAGTTTTTCCCTTCCTGTTGAAACTCAATGTCTACAAGTTCAAGGTTCATATCTTCAAGGATTGGTTGAATGAGTTCTTCAGTTATTTCCGTAACATTCTGGCTTCCCAATGGAATTCCCTCCTTTTTATTATTGCTAGCTGGATAAGCCGATACGCTAAAATTCCCTGCTGAGACAGCAGGGAATTCGTTCGGCGGTCAAATTCGGAAGTAATACGAAAGAGTGGGTTGCCCCACTCTTTTACTCTCATACGTATCTTCTGTCATACCAACAAAAATATACCACACACACGAAATTTTAGCAAGCCATGGTTCATAAACAGTTAGAACAAGGATAACTGGTTTTTATCAGGTAGTCCTTCTAAGCACCCATGTTCATCTAAATATTCTAAAACAGTTTTAGAAATGCGGCTTCGCTCTCGGAGATCCTCTTTTGATAAGAACTCTCCATCTTCTCGTGCTTTTACAATATTAATGGCAGCGTTTGTTCCTAATCCGTCAATAGAGTTAAATGGAGGGATTAATGTATTCCCGTCTACAATAAATTCGCTTGCAGCAGAGCGATACAAGTCCACTTTTTGGAAAGAGAATCCGCGTTCTTGCATTTCAAGAGACAATTCTAAGACCGTCAACAAGCTCTTCTCTTTCGGAGTGGCGTCTAACCCTTTACCATTAATCTCTTTAATACGTGTACGGACAGCTTCTGATCCTTTCACCATCGTGTCAATGTCAAAGTCACTAGCACGTACCGTGTTATAAGCAGCATAGAAATAAATAGGGTAATGGACCTTAAAATAAGCGATACGAACAGCCATAAGAACATAAGCGGCTGCGTGTGCTTTCGGGAACATATATTTAATCTTTTTACAAGATTCAATATACCAATCTGGCACACCGTGCTTCTTCATTTCGTCGATCCATTCAGGCTTTAAGCCGCGTCCTTTACGAACAAACTCCATTATTGTAAAGGCTGTAGGAGCTTCTAATCCCTTGTGCATTAAATACACCATAATGTCGTCACGACACCCAATTACTTCAGAAAGTGTACATATACCATCGCTGATAAGTTGATCAGCGTTATTTAACCAAACATCCGTACCATGAGATAGTCCAGAAATAATGACAAGTTCTGCGAATGTAGAAGGCTTTGTGTCTTCTAACATTTGACGAACGAAACGAGTACCAAACTCGGGTACACCAAGTGTCCCTGTTTTACACATAATTTGATCAGGTTCTACCCCTAACACTTGCGGGCCGCTGAAGATCTTCATTACTTCTTCATCATCTGTAGGGATCGTTTTAGGATCTATACCACTTAAATCTTGTAGCATCCTGATAACTGTTGGATCATCGTGTCCGAGAATATCAAGCTTTAAGAGGTTATCGTGAATGGAGTGGAAGTCAAAGTGTGTCGTCATCCACTCAGATGATTGGTCGTCTGCAGGATATTGTATAGGTGTGAAATCATAAATATCCTGATCATCAGGAACAACAATAATTCCCCCAGGGTGTTGTCCGGTAGTTCGTTTCACTCCAGTACAGCCTTGCACCAATCGGTCTACTTCAGCACCTTTATATTGAATTTCATGGTCCCCTGCGTAACCTTTAACAAATCCGTATGCTGTTTTCTCAGCAACTGTACCTATTGTACCCGCACGGAAAACTTTATCTTCACCAAATAAAACCTTTGTGTAATTGTGTGCTCTTGGCTGGTATTCTCCTGAGAAGTTTAAGTCAATATCGGGTACCTTATCCCCTTTAAACCCTAGGAACGTTTCAAATGGAATGTCCTGGCCATCTTTCTTATACGGTACACCACAATCAGGACAGTCTTTCTCTGGTAAATCAAAACCAGAACCTACTGATCCGTCCGTAAAGAATTCAGATTTCTGACATTCATTACAGACATAGTGAGGTGGTAAAGGGTTAACTTCAGTGATATCGGTCATTGTAGCTACGAAAGACGAACCCACTGACCCACGAGAACCAACCAGATAGCCATCATCTAAAGATTTCGTTACAAGTTTCTGTGAGATTAAATAGATAACAGCAAAACCGTTTCCGATAATACTATCCAGTTCTTTTTCGATTCGTTTTTCAACAAGCTCAGGGATAGGATCACCATAAATACTTCTAGCCTTATTGTAGGTCATCTCACGCATCTCATCATTAGCACCATCAATATTTGGCGTGTATAGATCATCTTTAACCGGTTTGATTTCTTCAATTGAATCTGCTATCTGCTGTGAATTCGTTACAACAACCCTTTTAGCAGTTTCTTCATCTAAGAAAGAGAAATCATCTAGCATTTCATTTGTGGTTTTAAAATGCACATCAGGTTGTGTTTGTCGGTTAAGGGGATTACCACTTTGAGAAGCAATTAGGATTTTTCGATAAATCTTCTCATGCTCATCTACATAGTGAGTATTTCCTGTAGCGACAACAGGTTTATCTAATCGATCTGCCATATTGATTAAGTTCTTTAAGATATCATATAAATGAGCTTCATTTCTAATAAGGTCTTTCTCGATCAAATGGTAATAGTTTGAAGGAGGCTGTACCTCAATATAGTCATAAAACTCAGCCACTTTCTCCGCTTCATCTTGTGACTTCTGCATCATCGCTTCAAATACTTCACCTTTATCACATCCGCTACCAATTAGTATTCCTTCCCTATACTTTTTCAGTACGGACCTAGGAATACGAGGGACACGATAGAAATAATTCACAAGGGACATGGACACAAGCTTGTAAATGTTCTTTAGACCTGTTGGGTTTTGCGCTAACAAAATGGCATGTGAAGGGCGGGAACGTTGGTATGCGTTTCCTTCCCCCATATATTTGTTCAAGTCCTTGTGATTTGTAATGTCTTTTTTCCGAGCTTCTTTTAATAATTTCCACAGCAAGTATCCAGTTGCTTCAGCGTCATAGATCGCCCTGTGGTGCTGAGTCAGTTCAATGTCAAATTGCTTACATAGTGTATTAAGACGGTGGTTCTTAAGCTGCGGAACAACGAGTCTTGCGAGCTCTAACGTATCAATAACAGGGTTCGATGCTTTCTCGTAACCAATCTTCTTCAAACCTGCATTTAAGAAACCCATGTCAAAGCTTGCGTTATGAGCGACTAATATAGAATCACCCATCCATTCATGGAAAGCTTTAATGACATCATCAGGGTCTGGGGCATCTTTTACCATGTCGTCAGTAATCCCCGTAAGATCAGTCGTTGTTTGACTTAAAGGTTCATGAGGGTTAGCAAAGGATTCAAAACGGTCAATAATTTCGCCTTCTTTAATCTTAACAGCCGCTAATTCGATAACCGTATCATAAATAGCTGACAAACCTGTAGTCTCTACGTCAAAGACCACGTATTCATCTGTTGCTAGATCTCTGTCTTGTTCTTCATAAGCGATAGGTACACCGTCGTCTACAATATTGGCTTCCAATCCATAAAGGACTTTAACACCATTCTTACTCCCTGCTGCATAGGCTTCTGGGTATGCTTGTACAACAGCGTGATCGGTAATAGCCACAGCTTTATGCCCCCATTTAGCCGCTTGTTCAACTAAACGAGAAGCTGATACCGTAGAATCCATTTGGCTCATCGTAGTGTGGGCATGGAGTTCCACTCGCTTTTGCCCTTCTGGTGCTTCATCTTTACGAACGATAGGCTTAACTTCATTAATATCTGAGCCCATCATCGTTAATTCGTTCGTATAGTTATCGGTCTGAACGCGACCTTTAGCCTTAATCCACATGCCTTTTTTCAAACGTTGGAACTTCTCTTCATCGTCATCTCTTCGAGAGAACATTTTCACCTGAATAGAATCAGTGTAGTCGGTCATTTTGGCCATAAGGAGATGGCGGCCTGAACGAAGCTCTCTTATTTCAACATCAAAGACATAACCTTGGATGACCATTGTGTTTTCTTCCTCTTGAATGGATTCAATTTTTTCAGGAACATCTTTAATGTTATAACCAATGAGTAGGGGACCTTCATGTAGAACCTCATCATCATCTTTATCCTTAGCACGCTGTTCTTTCTCTTGGATTGCCTTTTGTACAATGTCTTTATCCTCTTGCTTCTTTCGCTCCTTAAACTGTTCTAGAGCTTCCTCTGAAGAACTCACTTCAACCGTAAGAACATATAGCGATGCTCCTACACGATTACAGAAAGCTTGGAATGGTTCGCTTAACCGACGTTTCAATGCATGAGCTTCTGCATCATTACGTGCGTGCAAAATAAGTTTATTTCCATCTATTTGAGGACGCTGCTCATGTAATAAATCCTTATAAGCAGGTGAGAGATCTGGTATTGATTTTACAAAGTGAAGCCAGTAATCACAAATTCCATCTTCATCAAGCTTCTTCTCATCTGTTTCAATTGACCATGTAATGGTTGCAATATGATGAAAGGCTTCATAAAGTTTCGTCGTAAAAACAGCATAAACATCAGGTGGTAAAACTTTAGGGATATAAAAGTAAAAGTGCCACTCTTTTGTTGGCTTATGCACTGATAATTTCGTCAACTTGCTATCTTGAAAATGTTCGTTCACAAGATCCTCTGGCATTTCGATTTGCTTTAGGAGCAACTGCATTTTTTCTATCTGTGAAAGGTCCATGCTTCATATCCTCCCCTTCATAAGCAAAGAGAGGTACCTTCGCTGACGAAGGTACCTATTTTCCACTTACAATTCTTTTAGTAATGCTTTAATATGATCAACTAGTTCATCTTCATGCACTTCAGATTGTTCACCCGTTGTGCGAATCTTACTTTCAACGACTCCTTCATCCGCTCGTTTACCTACTGTAATACGAAGTGGAATTCCAATCAAATCGCTATCAGCAAACTTTACACCTGCACGCTCTTTACGATCATCATATAATACTTCAATACCCTCATCTTTTAGAGTCGAATATAGACGCTCAGCTAATTCTTTTTGTTCATCTTTTTTTACATTTAGTGCTAAAAGATGAACTTGATAAGGAGCAACTTGTTTTGGCCATGTAATACCTGAATCATCATGATACTGTTCTACAATTGAAGCTAACGTGCGTGATACTCCAATTCCGTAACAACCCATAATGAGTGTTTGATTCTTTCCGTTTTCATCAAGGAAATTAGCACCCATTTTTTCTGCATAGAACTGACCAAGCTTGAATACATGTCCTACTTCAATACCTTTTGCAAATTGAATGGTTCCTTCACCATCTGGAGATGGATCTCCTTCTTGAATAAAACGAAGGTCCGCGTAATGGGTAACCTCGAAGTCTTCACCAGGTGTAACATTTGTGTAATGGAAACCATCTTCATTGGCTCCACAAGTGGCATTAGCAAGACTCTTAACGGCATAATCTGCCACAATGTCGATCGTTTCAGGAGCACCAACCGGACCTAAGGAGCCAAAGCCTGCACCAATGGCTGCTTTCACTTCTTCTTCTGAGGCTAAGTCGATTAAGCTGGCATCATAAAGATTCTTTAGCTTAACGTCGTTCACCTCATGGTCACCACGTGTAAGAACCATGACTAACTTTTCATCATCGATCTTAAACATAATGGCTTTCATACCTTCTGCAGGTGAATGTCCAAGTGCATCAGCAGCTTCGGCCATCGTCTTACAGTTTGGTGTAGCGACTTTTTCTCGTTCTTTCGGTTGCTCTGTTGAAGCTTCATACGTATCTACAACTGGAGCCATTTCAATATTGGCTGCATAACTACTTTTATCTGAGTAAGCAATTGTGTCTTCACCAACTTCAGATAAAACCATAAATTCGTGTGTATCCTTACCACCCATAGCACCTGAATCGGCAATAACAGCACGGAAGTTTAAACCAAGGCGAGTGAAGATGTTCGTATAAGCTTGGAACATGCGTTCATAAGCTTGATCAAGACTTTCATTAGAACTATGGAAAGAATACGCATCCTTCATTAAGAATTCTCTACCGCGAAGCAACCCAAAACGAGGGCGTTTTTCATCTCGAAACTTGGATTGAATTTGATAAACTGTTAATGGCAATTGTTTATAACTCTTTACTTCATCACGAATAATAGCTGTTACTTCTTCTTCATGAGTAGCACCAAGAGCAAATTCACGATTGTGACGGTCGTTCATCCGCATTAACTCAGGACCAAATGTGTTCCAGCGCCCTGTTTCTTTCCAGTATTCAGATGGTTGAAGCGCCGTCATATTCATTTCAAGAGCGCCCGCATTTTCCATTTCTTCTCGAACAATCGCTTCTACTTTTCGTAATACTTTCGTACCTGCTGGTAAAAAGGAATAAATACCAGAAGCTACTTTTCGGATGAAACCGGCACGAACTAGTAGTTGATGACTTTTAATCTCTGCATCAGCAGGATTTTCACGTAGTGTAGGTAAGAGCATTTCACTCTGTTTCATCCTCATTCACCTCGTCTCTCTATTTACTTATAAAAATAATCTTTGAATATCGTTCCAGGTTACTACAATCATTAATAACATGAGAAGAGCAAAACCAATGAAGTGTACAATAGCCTCTTTTTGAGGTTCAATTGGTTTCCCTCTCACCGCTTCGACACCTACAAACAGTAAACGTCCGCCGTCAAGGGCCGGAAGAGGTACAAGGTTAATAATCCCAAGATTAATACTTAACATAGCAATCCATGGCAAATAATTCGCCCAACTCATACTAACGACTTCATCAGTTGCATTGTAGATCCCTACAGGACCTGATAACTGATCAATGGATAATTGACCTGTAACCAACTTCCCGAGGTTTGTCAAAATCATTGTTGTGATTTCATACGTTTTAGTAAACCCATATGTGGCTAATGTAGTGAAAGATTTTTCTTTAGGTTGGAAAACTCCTATCTTTCCAACTTCTTCACCATCACGCTCCATAACTCCTGTTTTGACTGGGATTGTTAAACTTTCCCCATCTCGAACAATAGAAAGTTCTACGGTTTCATTAGGCTTTTCTTGCAAGGATTCCACAAGCTCAACCCAAGTTCCTACATTTTCTCCATCAACAGAAGTTACTTTATCTCCTTGTTGTAACCCTGCTTCTTGAGCCGGCCCATCCTCTGTTAGCTTACCTAAGGTCGATTCGTTAGAAGGAACCCCTTGAATCATAGCAAGGAGATAAAAGATTACGATGGCGAGCAGAAAGTTCATCATTGGGCCCGCAAATAATTGCATGGCACGTTGAGATACTGTCTTTGAAGCAAATTGACGATCATAAGGTGCAATCTGCGTTTCTTTCTCATCCATCACAAACATAGCATCCGGTTCAACTTCAAATAGAAGCTTTTCATCTTCATCAAGCTCATACCCTTGAATCATTAACTTATGATCTAAGTCAGCTTGTTCGACTTCAATTACTCTCGCATTTGGATATTTAGACTTATTGTTCACGATAATTCGATTTACCTTGCCAGATTGGCCAAATTCGAGACCAATATGATGGCCTGGCTTTAAGTCGACAATTTCAGGATCTTCTCCTGCTACACGCACATAACCACCAATAGGCAATAAACGAATTGTGTATAGTGTTTCATTTTTCATAAATGAAAAGATTTTGGGACCAAATCCAATTGCAAATTCACGAGCCAACATGCCTGCACGCTTAGCGAATATTAAGTGACCCAGTTCATGAACAAATACAAGCAATCCAAACATGAATATAAATGCTAATATAGTTGGCAAAAATAGCACCTACCTTTTACTTTACGTATGATTTGATTCTTGTTCGTGTTTCTTGATCAACCGCTACGATCGTGTCTAGAGTTGGCTTGGGGATGACCTCATGCTCTTCTAGCGCACGTTCAATTAACGCTTCAATCGTTAGGAAAGAAATCTTACCTTCTAAGAAAAGCGCTACAGCTTGTTCGTTTGCAGCGTTTAATACAGTAGGCATCGTTCCTCCCGCTCTCCCAGCCTCATAAGCCATTCGTAAGCAAGGAAAGCGGTCGAAATCCATTTCTTCAAAGTGAAGTTTTCCTATTTCTACTAAGTTTAACGTTTTCGTTTCCTGCATTTCAAGTCGATTAGGAAAAGTTAACGCATATTGAATCGGAACACGCATATCAGGAGTGCCTAATTGAGCAATTACGCTTTTATCCTTGAATTCAACCATAGAATGAATGACACTTTCTCGATGTTGAATGACATCAATATCGTCATAAGAAATATCAAAAAGCCAATGAGCTTCTATTACCTCTAAGCCCTTGTTCATCATAGTCGCTGAATCAATCGTAATCTTTGCCCCCATGCTCCAGTTAGGATGATTCAGAGCATCCTCCACTGTCACACCTTCAAGGTCAGAACGGGACTTGTCACGAAAGCTACCACCAGATGCTGTAAGAGTGATCTTGTTAACATCCTTACGATTCTCTCCGTTTAAACATTGATAAATAGCAGAATGTTCGCTATCCACTGGTAGGATATCAACTTGATTCTTTTTAGCTGCTTCCATAACTAGATGACCAGCTGTAACAAGCGTTTCCTTATTGGCAAGAGCAACTTGTTTATGTGATTCAATTGCTCCAAGTGTGGCTTCTAGCCCTACACTTCCCATAATAGCGTTGACCAATATGTCTACATGATCATGAGTTGCAATTTCTTTCATGCCATTAGACCCTGCCAAGATTTCTGCTTGTACATTCTGTTCACTGAGTTTTGTTTTGGTTTCTTCATCTTGAACAACGATGATAGCAGGGTTAAATTCTTCAACTAAAGGCAAGGCTTTTTCTACGTTTCGTCCAAATGCCATCGCAAACAGCTTGAATTCTTCCGGATGGTTGCGTATAACGTCTGTGGTCTGAATTCCTATTGATCCAGTTGACCCTAACAAAGCTATATGTTTCATTCCTCACGCTCCTATGCTAATTTAATCCTATGATATAAATTGGATAAAATGCAGAATGGGAAGCACAAAAATTAAGCTATCAAAGCGGTCTAGTACTCCTCCATGACCTGGCAACAACTTTCCTGAGTCTTTAACTGAATAATGTCGCTTGTAGGCTGACTCAACTAGGTCCCCAATTTGACCAAATATGGCAATTAGAACAGCTCCGGCAAGAACGACGAACATTGATTTGTCAAGTGGCGCTAACAGGTGGAAAATAATAGCTACCACACAAGCTAACAAAATTCCTCCAAGAGAGCCTTCAATTGTTTTCTTAGGGCTAATTTGTGGCCATAACTTACGTTTCCCCATCGCTTTACCAAAGAAGAAAGCTCCAGTGTCGGTTGCCCAGATCAGCAATAATGTGAAAAAGACATAATGAACACCGAACTCATCCACATTTCTAGTCATAATTAGATAGTAAAATCCCATCCCTACATATACAGCAGATAGCAATAAGAACCCTGCTTCGTCAAAAGTAAATTTGTTTTTAACAAGAACTGTGTAACCTAAGAGAATAAAGACAGCTAGTAATGTAAATTCTGCCTTGGTCATATCAATTACCCCCGAAAATGTTTCTTCAGGAGCTAACAGAACCCATAAATGGACAAAAGATACAACCCCTGGAAACGATATAGGGGAGATTCGTCGCATTCTCATAAGTTCAGCAAGACCAATTGTAGCAAAACCATATATTAGAATGACAAACGGAAGTTGTCCAAAAAAGAATATAGGAATGATTAACAAACCAAATATAATCGCCGTAACGATTCGTTGTTTCATAACAATTTCAACACCTTATACCCCTCCATAACGTCGCTTTCGCTGTTGGTAATCATGGAGAGCTTTTTCGAATTGACCTTCATCAAAGTCAGGCCATAATACTTCTGTAAACCAAAATTCAGCATAGGCAAGTTGCCATAGTAGATAGTTGCTCAATCGCTGTTCTCCACTCGTTCGTATTAACAAATCAGGATCTGGCAGCTGGTGTGTGTAAAGATGTGAGGCGATCATCTCTTCTGAAATAGCCGACGGATGTCCCTTTTCATCTATGACTTGCTGAGTTACCTGACGTACGGCTTGAACGATTTCATCACGTCCGCCATAGTTAAGAGCAAAATTTAATATAAGTCCTGTATTGCCTTGGGTTTGTTTTTTAGCGTTTTCTACAGCTTTCTTCGTATGAGGAGGTAGCTTATCAATATGCCCTATGGTCTGAACTCTCACGTTATTCTCCATTAACTCTGGTAAATATGTGTTGAGGAACTCATCAGGCAATTTCATTATAAATTCTACTTCGTTTTTGGGACGTTTCCAATTCTCTGTAGAGAAAGCATACAACGTTAGGACGCCGACGTTCAAGTCCGTAGCGCGACGAACGATTTTTTTGACAACATCCATTCCCTCTTTATGACCAGCGACGCGAGGTAAGCCTCGCTTTTTTGCCCATCTTCCATTTCCGTCCATAATAATGGCAACATGCCTAGGAATATTAGTACGGTCGAGTTGTATTGATTCTGTCGGTGTCATCTTCTTTTTAAAAAAAGGAAGTTTTAGTACCATGCGTGATCCTCCATTTGGGGGGCGTTAATTGTATATGTATAGAAAAATGAGGCTTTCGCTTATTAGCGAAAGCCAATCATCTGCACACCTTGACTAGCCCAAAAATGAAAAACCCCCTTCTAGCAAGAGGGTTCATCATTCATTGTACAAGGAAATACATTAAACTTCCATGATTTCTTCTTCTTTAGTCTTAGCAACTTTGTCGATCTCTGCAATGTTTTTATCTGTTTCTTTTTGCACGTCATCTTGATAGCTGCGAAGTTCGTCTTCTGTAATATCTCCATCTTTCTCAAGCTTCTTGAGTTGATCATTTGAGTCACGACGAACATTACGTACTTGAACTTTTGCTTCTTCTGTATATTTCTTCACAACTTTAACAAGGTCTTTACGACGCTGTTCATTTAGAGCTGGGATGTTAATACGTACAATATTACCATCACTAGATGGTGAAAGACCAAGGTCTGCTTTTTGAATTGCTTTTTCAATCTCACTGATTGATGATTTATCAAATGGTGTAATGACTAACATACGTGCTTCAGGAGCAGAAATGGTTGATAGTTGGTTTAGTGGTACAACCGCACCATAGTAGTCTACTTTAACACCATCAAGGATAGAAGGATTCGCACGTCCCGCGCGTACGGTAGCTAATTGACGTGTAAATGCGCGCACCGCTTCTTCCATTTGTTCTTTTGTTTGCTGTAATACTGTTTTAGGCATGTTTATTTCCCCCTCACAATAGTTCCAATTTGATCGCCTAGGACGGCTTTTTTAATATTACCTTCTTCTGTAATCGAGAATACAAGAAGTGGGATGTCATTGTCCATACATAACGAAGAAGCAGTTGAATCCATTACGCCTAATCCTTCGTTAAGAACATCAAGATAGGATAATTCATCATACTTTTTCGCGTCTTTATTTTGTTTAGGATCGTCATTATAGACGCCATCCACGTTGTTCTTAGCCATTAAAATGACATCTGCTTCAATTTCAGCAGCGCGTAATGCGGCTGTAGTATCTGTTGAGAAATATGGATTCCCTGTACCGGCAGCAAAGATCACTACTCGTTTCTTTTCTAGATGACGAATAGCTTTACGACGAATATAAGGTTCAGCTACTTGTCGCATTTCAATAGACGTTTGAACGCGTGTAGGAATACCAATATTCTCAAGACTATCTTGCATCGCTAACGAATTCATTACAGTTGCTAACATTCCCATATAGTCAGCAGTTGCACGGTCCATGCCAACTTCGCTTCCTACTTTCCCACGCCAGATGTTTCCACCACCAACAACGACGGCAACTTCTACACCTAATTCTGAAATTTCTTTAACTTGGCGTGCCACGGATTGAATGACAGCTGGGTCTAACCCATATCCTTCTGCACCACTTAACGCTTCCCCACTCAACTTTAATACAACACGACGATAGTGAGCTGTTGTCATAATAACCTCCATATCACATTTATGTAAGCTTTTGAAAATAGGGAACACCACGTGTCCCCTATTCCACTAAAGCTATCATGTTTTATTTATTTACTTGGTTCATTACTTCTTCAGCGAAGTTTTCTTCTTTCTTCTCCATGCCTTCGCCAACTTCGTAACGTACAAAGCCTTTAATGGAAGCACCTTTTTCAGATACATATTGTTTTACTTTTTGGTCTGGGTCTTTAACAAATGCTTGCTCAGTAAATACGATACCTTCGTAGAACTTGTTAAGACGACCTTCAACCATTTTTTCAACGATATGTTCAGGTTTGCCTTCGTTTAGCGCTTCTTTCTTAAGAACTTCGCGCTCAGCGTTTACTTCTTCTTCAGGAACTTCATCACGTGTTACATAGCGAGGGTTAACTGCTGCAGCGTGCATTGCAACATCTTTAGCAACCGTTTCATCTGTTGTACCTTCAAGAACAGAAAGTACACCAATGCGACCTCCCATGTGAGTGTAAGCGCCAAATGCATCGTTATCACCTTTAGTGACAATTGCGAAACGACGAAGAGAAATTTTCTCACCGATTTTAGCTACTTGAGAAGTGATGTAGTCTTGAAGCGTGTCGCCTTCACCATGAAGTGGTTGCTCAAGTGCCTCTTCTACTGTTGCTGGTTGTTGTTTTACAAGATGTTGACCAAGTTCAGAAAGCATTGCTTTAAACTGATCGTTCTTCGTAACGAAGTCTGTTTCTGCGTTCAATTCGAAAATAACAGCAGTATTACCGTCTACCTCGATAGAAGCAGAACCTTCTGCAGCGATACGGTCTGCTTTTTTCGCAGCCTTAGACATACCTTTTTCACGTAACCACTCAACTGCTTTTTCCATGTCACCATCAGTTTCAGTAAGGGCTTTTTTACAATCCATCATACCCGCGCCCGTTTGTTCGCGTAGTTCTTTAACTTGTTTTGCTGTTACAGCCATTATAAAATCCTCCTTAAATGTTCAATATTATGTTTCAAAGAAAAGCAATGACAATTTGTGCCGTTTTGCTTGTCATAAAAACGAAAACATTATGCTATCTTTTCTTTAAAAAAGGTGATAAAAGGTTAATCCCTCTTATCACCTTTCAAACCTTCTTTATTCAGCAGCTGTTTCTGCTTCTTCAGCTTGAACTTCTTCAGTTTCTTCGCCTTGTTTAGCTTCAAGTACAGCATCTGCCATCTTAGAAGTAAGAAGTTTTACAGCGCGAATTGCGTCATCGTTCGCAGGGATAACGTAGTCGATTTCGTCTGGATCACAGTTTGTGTCAACGATACCAACAATCGGAATGTTTAGTTTGTGAGCTTCCGCTACAGCGATACGCTCTTTACGCGGGTCGATAATGAACATTACGTCTGGAAGACTTTCCATATTTTTAATACCGCCAAGGAATTTAACAAGACGTTCTTTTTCTTTAAGAAGTTCTACAACTTCTTTCTTAGGAAGAACGTCGAATGTGCCGTCTTCTTCCATACGCTCGATGTCTTTAAGACGAGCAATACGCTTACGGATTGTTTGGAAGTTTGTAAGTGTTCCACCTAACCAACGTTGGTTGATGTAGTACTGACCAGCACGAGTTGCTTCTTCCTTAACAGATTCTTGTGCTTGCTTCTTCGTACCAACGAAAAGGACGTTACCGCCGTTCGCTGCTACTTCCTTAACGTAGTTAAATGCTTCGTCAACCTTTTTAACTGTTTTCTGAAGGTCGATGATGTAGATGCCGTTACGCTCCGTGAAGATATATTTCTTCATCTTTGGATTCCAACGACGAGTTTGGTGTCCGAAATGAACACCAGCTTCTAAAAGCTGTTTCATAGAAATTACTGACATGATGTTTCCTCCTAATGGTTATTTGTTATCCTCCGCCTGTCTCATCTTCATTGCGGAACTCTAAAATAGAGCACCAACCGCATGAATCGACAAGCGTGTGTACTAACACCAAAAATAAATATATCATACGACATCATTCCAAGCAAGAATAATTATGACATTCTTGAGTGGAATTTCAGTGTAAGTTCAATTTCTGTTGTACCACGGTCTAACTCTTTGGCAATTTCTTCTACCGTTACCCCTTCATTATACATTTGAATTATAGATGATTCAATTGATGGCTGGTAGTGATCTTGCTCTTCTGGAACTGGAGGTTGATAAGAAGAAGCGCCGCCTTTATTGCTCCACTCTTGTCGGGTGACCTCAGCCCCCTCTATTTGGTTAGTAGAAATAGAACTATTTATATTCTTTCTTGAGTTCAAATCATACGGTTCCTCTTGCGCCTTAACCTTTTCACCATTGTCACCGTTTTCTTCAAGTTTATTCAATAGCTGAACATTTTCTTCTTTAATTTCTAGTAGATAAGCAGTAAAAGTATCTTCTATTTCTTTAGCTATCTGTTCTTGACGCTTTTCTAGCTCCTTCGTTTTCGATACTCTTAAAGATAAAATCACAATGGCTACTAGAAGAATTCCATGTAACAAAAAACTAATGGCGAGTAAATATGGTATCATAATTTTCCTTCCTTCACCTACACAGACTTTTAAGATTGAGATTGACCTTCCATAGACTGTATAGATACTTCCCCATCTTTGAATGTAGCTCTTGCTTTTGTGTAATTTCTACTTTCTCTACGTTGATATTTTCCAAAGGCAATGGTGACATAAGCAAATAATGTACCGTGAGTCATTAAATAAGCTTGATCTCCATCTTCGTAATCAGGTACTAGAGCTGCTAATTCATTTTGCACGATTTGAAGCCTCGTATAGGTTTGCTCATATGAGTTTCGCTGTCGCAATAAGGTTATACGTTCTTTACTGCTTAATCCGGAGTTTTCTTGTTTTAGAAGTAATTTATCTCCAATAATCGAGAGCTTATGTAAGGTATCCACTAGTTGTTCCTTTTCAAGTTCAAGTTGCTGCTGAGTCTCTAATAGCTTCTTATTAGAACCAACATAAATTTGAGTAGGTGTGTGCATTTTATTACCAATATCTTTCGCTTCAATAGAAGAACCTGCAGAAAGGGCTCCTCCAATGATGTTTCCTTTTTGACAATAAATATGTTTTCTCGCTATTACATCACTATGTAATACAGAGTTTTCAACAAATAAATCTCGTCCAGCTTCAATCTTCCCCTGATTTATATACCCACATTTGATATCTACTCCAGCGATTACACTACCTTTTCCATGCCCTGCAATTCCCTCTGATATGTAAACTGACCCTCCCGCTTCAATTGTGGATCCTTCAAGCAGGCCATAAATGGTAACGTCTCCTGTTGCTTTAATGGTGTACCCCGTAGGTACGTTCCCCCGAATCACAACACTCCCTACAAAATCTATATTGCCGGTCCTCATGGATATATCTCCATGAACTTCATAAAGAGGATATACATGAATACTTCTGTCACCTACTGAAAGTTGACCATCTGAAGTTGCGTACATCCTCGACTCAATCTTTTTCCATTCTACATTTTGGCCTGGTCGTAATAGCACAGCACGCCCGGGTTTAGGAGGGATATCTTCACCAGTAACAGTTTTGCCAGCCTCTCCATTTGTCGGTTCGAGAATCGTAAGCAAGGCATCCCCCGCGTGAACAGAAGGGATTTTAATTACATCACGAAAATTCACTTTTTCATCATAAGAAAATGTACGAGACAACTCTTTCTCATATTGCACCTTACCATCAGCACCATCCTGAGGAAGTATTCCTTCAGCAATTACAATAGGGAATTGATCCTCTTTGGCTCCAGATCCAATAACTTCAAGATTATCTTCTTCAAGACCCCACGTAATATTGTGAGAATTTAATGTTTCTATAAGATCGCCTTTAGAAAAGGAGAGCTCTAAATGGTATTCTTTCTTCAATGAAAGAGTTGCTAACATTTTGTCTGAATCAATTTGTACAGTGAAATAATCTGAAAAATTTTCAATTACCCCCATTAAAAAGCCCCCCTCGTTTTACACACTTATCGTATCTTTAAGAACCTTCCTTAATTTAAACAGAGCACGGGCGTGAATTTGAGAAATACGAGAAGTTGTTAAACTCATAACTTGCCCAATCTCTGTTAAGGTTAGCTCTTCTTGATAGAATAAACTAACTACTAATTGTTCTTTCTCATTTAACTTCTTTATGCCAAGTGCTAAGTCGCGATAATTCTCTTCTTTTATAACTTGGTCATGCGGGGTGATGGTGTTTTGGTCAGGTAGTGAATAACCAATCCCCTCTTTATGCTCATCTTTGGTATCCTTTGGTTTTTCTTCAATAGACAAGAGGTTAGCAAAGACTGTATCTTTAACGATCGAATCGACCTCTTGCTCAGCCATTCCTAAATGATCTGCAACTTCCTTTGATGTTACTTCTCTTTGCAAGAACTGTTCTAAATGTTCGGCCGTCTGCTCTATACGCTTTGATTTATCACGAATAGAACGAGGCAACCAATCTTCTTTCCTGAGACCATCCATAATGGCACCTCTTATACGAAAAGAGGCATATGTATCAAATTTCAAGTCGCGTGTCACATCAAATTTTTCAAGAGCATCATAAAGTCCGATTAACCCTAGACTTCGAATATCCTCCTTATGAACACTTTGAGGCAGATGAGCAGCAATTCGTTGCACATGGTACATGACAAGGTGCATGTATCGCTTCACAAGCTCATCTCCCGATTCTATATCTCGTTCCTTGTGCCATTTCTCCCATAGTTGTTCTTCATGAGGAGCCGAATTGTTGGTCATATATACCCTCCTCGCTATTACCTATTGGTCTTCATTTAATAAAGCTCTAACCATGTCTGAGGTTTGCTTGGCTTCGTCTTCTGATAAGTGACTCCCCCTCCCTTGGTCTTGCTTATTTGTTTTTTGGAATTCTACTTCTGAATTGTCTTCTTCCCAAGCTTCTCCATCCTGCCTCTCGACTGAGACACTAGAAACTCCTATTGCTTTTCGGAAGAGATACATAAATAAATAGAAGAAAGTAAATACAACCCCTACTTTTATAGAGGTAGTTGGTACTGTGTTTTGAGGAAAAGATAAACCTAAGGTTAGTAAAGCTCCGACACTTGCAAAAAGTACATTCCATAAGACTGAACCTACCATTAAATTTCTCTCACACCTTTATTTACAGTTCTTATTTGTAAGGTACCATTTGAAGGATTAAATTCAATGGTACGTCCATTGCTCCCTCCACAATCTTCTGCTACAACAGGAATGCCATAATCTTTCAACTGTTTCTTAACTGCTTCCAAATTTCTAGGGCCGATACGCATCATATCATTACTTGAGAACTGAAACATTTGAGCCCCACCCGCAAGCTTTGCTTTAAAAGATTTCCCGCCTTCTTCCCTTAACAGATCCATCATAATAGGGATAGCAGTGTCTGCATACTTAGCTAGCTTAATTTGATCTCCTTTAGCTAGACGAGAATCAGGTAGCATTACATGCGCCATTCCCCCTAACTTTGCCCGCAGATCATAAATTACAACACCAACACACGAACCTAGCCCAGATGTACGGATTATCCCTGGATCTTGAACAATATTTAAATCTGCTATTCCGACTTTCACTACATGATCACGTTTCATCTGTTGGGACTCCGAGTGAAGTAAATATCGTATCAAAGGAAGGGGGGTCCGGAAGAAGAAAGAAATGACCTTTCATTTCCTCCCCCTGATCTACTTCATCTACAAACGTCGTATCAATAACAATGGCATAATCATTGACTTGTGAAAGTTCTAGAAGTCCATAACTAAGAATGGCCCCTACCATATCAATTGCAATAGAGGGCACGGATGGATAAAGAGATAAACTTGTAAAATCCGACATGGAAGATAAATAGGATCCTGACAAAATATTCCCTAATTCTTGTATGGAGGATAAAGCCAGTTCTGAATAGGGAGGTCTAGTGAAATCAAAAGTTTCATCACCTGTCATGTATCTTACAAAACGACTAGCTTGTGTTGGTGACATAATAAAAAACATGTTGCCCGGGGCATCACCTTCAACACGAAGGAATACAGAAACGATCATCCGTTCAGCCCCTCCTACAATATCCATGACTTCATCAAAATCCACGACACGGACAGAAGGTACCTTCATATCAATCTTTCGTTGTAAAAGTTTCGATAATGCTGTGGCTGCATTTCCTGCGCCTATGTTTCCAATCTCTTTTAAAATATCTAAATGATAAGAAGTAAAACGATTGTCTAGTTTCATTCAACATTAACCTTCTACAGATTGTAATTGCTTCAATTCTTGATCTGATAAAACTTCCTCTAAATCAAGTAGAATGAGCAGTCGGCGCTCCAATTTCGCCACCCCACTTATGTAATCAGCATCTAGTGTGCCAACAACTTCAGGAGGAGGCTCAATAGTTCCACCAGGAATATCTATTACGTCATTTGCAGCATCAACCACAAGGCCCACTTCCATGTCCTCAAGGTGGACAATGATAATGCGTGTACGATCATCATAAGTGGATTCCCCAATATTAAATCGTTCTCTAAGATCTATAATGGGTGTTACAACTCCTCTTAAATTCATAACCCCTTTAACAAAAGAAGCAGTACGAGGAACTCGAGTTATCGGTTGCACCCTCTCTATAGATCCTACTCGACTTACGGGTACCCCATATTCTTCATTATTCAATTGAAACACAATTACTTTTAAATCCTGAGTATGATCTTCCATACCTCCACTTCCCCCTTTTTTATTTAATTAGTGCATTACTGTCGATAATTAGAGCCACCTGTCCATCTCCTAATATAGTAGCCCCCGAAATAGCAAAGACGTTCTGAAGATAGTTGCCGAGAG
Organism: Pontibacillus chungwhensis BH030062; assembly: GCF_000770675.1. Taxonomy (GTDB): domain Bacteria; phylum Bacillota; class Bacilli; order Bacillales; family BH030062; genus Pontibacillus; species Pontibacillus chungwhensis. The sequence continues at coordinate 134,273 of NZ_AVBG01000001.1, read as the reverse complement.
ATTTAAGAACAACTTCTTGTTGACCAATGAATGAATCCACAACAAGACCGGCCATTTTATCTCCTTTACGTATAATCACAATAGAATAATAGTCACCTTTGTCAAATTCTTGTGGTACTTCAAATACATCCTCAAGTGATACTAACGGGACCACGCTGCCTCTAAAATCGATGACTTGTTTATTGTGAGCATGCATGATGTCTTCTTTCTTAACGATTGCTGTTTCAATAATAGACGAAAGTGGTACAGCATATTTCTCTTGTTGAACCTCAACAAGCATAACTGAAATAATTGATAACGTTAGAGGCAATTGGATGGAGAAGGTTGACCCCTTATCCGGAACAGAATCTATTGTGATCGAACCTCCTAGCGATTCAATCGTATTCTTTACTACATCCAATCCTACACCACGGCCAGATACATCCGAGATTTGGTCTGCAGTAGAAAACCCACTAGACATGATATAATCAAATACCTGTTGGTTGGACAAACCAGAAGCTTGCTCATTCGTAACAAGTCCATTATTTATTGCTTTTTGGAGCACCTTGTCTCGGTTAATCCCACCACCATCGTCAGAGATTTCTATAAAAACATGATTACCACTATGGTAGGCTTGTAGCTTTAGGTTTCCTTCTTCTGGTTTCCCCTTTGCTAAACGACTCTCAGGTGTTTCAATCCCATGATCTAATGAATTTCTAATCAGATGAACAAGGGGATCCCCAATTTCGTCAATTACCGTGCGGTCGAGTTCGGTCTCAGCCCCTTCAACAACTAGATTCACCTTCTTATTCAGATCCCTCGCTAATTGACGGACCATTCTAGGAAAACGGTTAAATACTTGCTCAACAGGCACCATGCGCATATTTAAAATAATGCTCTGCAGATCTCCTGATATGCGAGACATACGTTCTACCGTCTCCTGGAGTTCTGAATGATTTAAATCTGTTGAAATTTGTTCCAAACGCCCTCTGTCAATGACTAACTCTTCGAATAAGTTCATTAATACATCTAAACGATCGATATTCACTCGAATTGTTTTACTTTGAGCCACCTTTTGCTGAGATTCTTGAGTTTTTGACTCCTCTGGTGTTTCTGTCTTTTCTTTCACAGCGACGGCGGTCTGTTCTTTGTCACTAGAGTGTTGATTGGACTCATCCTTAGAATCATCCTTATGTGGAGATGTTGCTAGACTACTTGTCTCTGTAGTAGAAACATAGTCTTCAACTGTTACTTTCTTTATATGAACCGAATCAATCTCAGAAACTTTTAGTATGCGAGCTTGAATATCTTCTTCGTCATGTGTTGAGAGGAGTAAAACTTTAAATTGAAGATCGAAATTTTCTTCCTCCAACTGATCAACTGTTGGTGCTGATTGAGCTACTTCCCCAATTTGCTCTAACACTTCAAACACCATGTACACTCGCGCACCTTTTAACATGCAATCTTTGGTAAGTGAAACCGTGATTTCATAGTTGGTAAATCCTTGTTCAGCAGATTCCATTAAAACCGTACGTTGAAACTCATCTAAGTTCAGTTCATATGAAATCTCACTAGTCGATGCTTCTTTTGATTCCATTTCAACTTGTTCGTCTTGCACCTTAGCAGGAAGTTCACCTTCCTCAATACGTTCAAGCTTACCAACAACTTGTTGAACATCCCTTTCCCCTTGGCCTCCGGTTGCAATGTCTCCGACCATTGCTTCAAGATCGTCCACTGCATCAAATATAATATCCAATAGGTCGCTGTCTACTTGAATTTTGCTATTACGAATGAGATCAAGAACATTTTCCATCTTATGAGTTAAGTTGGCCAAATCCTGATAATTCATTGTTGCTGACATTCCTTTTAGAGTATGTGCAGCTCTAAAAATTTCGCTTACTATAGTTAGATCTTCTGGGTTCTTCTCTAGCTTTAATAATGAATCATTTACAGTTTGTAAGTGTTCCTTACTTTCTTCAATAAAAACTTCTAAATATTGGCTCATTTCCATACAACCTTCACCTCTTGTGTCCGCCTACCCTTTTCATAAGGGCTAGACTGATCTCGTTTACATGTACAACTTCATCTACTAAGTGGGTTAGAATCGCTGCTTTAGGCATTCCAAAAACAATAGATGATTTCTCTGATTCTGCGATAACTGCTACAGAATTGTTTGATTTCTTTAATTGCTCTAACCCTAATGCTCCGTCTGACCCCATACCTGTCATTATTACGGCGGTCATGTTAATGGAATTTATACGAGCGATCGAACTAAACAATACGTCTACTGACGGTCTATGTCCTTTTGTTGCATCTGTCTGATCTAGGTGAATGATTAAATTCCTTTGGTATTGAATCTTCATGTGATAATTTCCTGGTGCTATGTATGCTACTCCTCCATGCAAGATTTCCTGATCTTCCGCTTCTTTGACGGAAATCTCGCACAACCTGTCAAGTCTTTGAGCAAGAGACTTAGTAAAGCCAGGAGGCATATGTTGAACAATAACAATTGGAGCTGGATAGTCTTTGGGTAAAGCAGTCAACACTTGCTGAAGAGCTCTCGGACCACCAGTAGAAGTACCAATTGCAATCAAATCCTGCTTGCCCTTTGAATAAACAAACCGTTTTGCATCAATCGTCGCAGATGAAGCAACTACAGGGGAAACCACTGATTTATTAACTTCATTAAGATTAGCCTTTGATGCAGCAATTACTTTTCCTACAATCTTTTCTGCAATGGAATTGATGTTTAAAGATATAGACCCAGAAGGCTTCTCTATGAAATCTACCGCCCCGTATTCCATGGCTTTTAATGTATTTTCTCCACCACGTGTCGTCATACTCGATAACATCACAACAGGAAGTGGGTACGATCTCATAATTTCTTTTAAACAAGTCAGTCCATCCATTTTAGGCATTTCTACATCGAGCGTTATGATGTCAGGAGATAATTCTTTCACCTTTTTAAGGCCTTCTTCTCCATTTCTTGCTGTTCCAACTACAGTTATTCGATGATCTGCTTCTAAAATTTCCTGTATCATTTTTCTCATGAAGGCAGAGTCATCAACGACCAATACTCGAATGGTGTTCATATAGGATCTACCTTTCTAATAAAGAGTGCTTTAATCGGGATAAAAACGAACGTTTAGGGTTAACTGTTAATCGATCCCCCAGATAGTTAAGAGTGATTTCATTTATCGCTTTACTTACGGGAGCTTTATCATTGTAGATCGTATAGGGGACTTGAGCTGTTACAGCTTTTACGACCGTTCGATCATCTGGAAGGATTCCAAGAGCATAAACGGTTCGGTTCAAGAATTGTTCTGCTACAGTTTGTAAACGTTTAAGTGTTTCATCACCAGACTTGTTCGAAAAGGAACGGTTAACAACTACACGAATTGGTAACTCACTCGTTCTTTGGTGGATATGCTTCATCATGGCATAGGCATCTGTTAATGATGTAGGTTCAGGAGTCGTTACAACAATACACTCGTTACTTGCAAGAATAAAATGGACCCCTTCATGAGTAATTCCTGCTCCCATATCAAAAAGAATATAATCATAACTTTGCATAAGTTTCTCTAATTGATCAAAAAAGTAATCTATACGTCCGTCATTAAAGGTAAATATCGTAGAAAGCCCTGAGCCTCCTGCAATGTAGGAAAGAGATTTAGGGCCATTTTCAATGATGTCAAAAATGGATAAATTGTTTTCAAACATGTCTACAATCGATCTTTTAGGAGTAAGTCCTAAAAGAATATCGATGTTCCCCATTCCAATATCAAGATCAAACAGCAAAACCCGCTTCCCCTTATCTGCTAAAGTCAGTCCAAAGTTAAGAGCAAAATTCGATTTTCCTACGCCCCCTTTACCACTTGTAACAGCAATCGTTTTAGCTTCCTTGGATGTTTTAATATATTTTAATTTCTCTCTCAAGTTAGAGGCTTGGTCACTCATAATGAAGCCCTCCCACTAATTTCGAGACAATTGATTTAGAGGAGGCTTCTCTAATATCATCCGGAACGTTTTGACCATCCGTTAGATAAGCAACGCCAATATTAAATTTCATCATCATATTGAACATGACACCATAATGAGACGTCTCATCGACTTTAGTAAAGATCAATCGTTTAAGGGGAACACTATTAAACTGTTTATAGATCTCCTCAATGTCTGTCGCTTTACTAGTAATAGATAAAACTAGATAAGTCTCTAACTCTTCTTCAAAGTCAACTGTTTCCTTTAATTCCTGAACATATTTCTCATCTTTAAAATTTCGGCCTGCTGTGTCAACCAACACAAGATCGTAGTCAGAAAATTTTTCTTTGGCTTTCTTGTAATCATCAAGGTTATAAGCAACTTCTATTGGAACATCTAATATCTTTGCATACGTTTTTAATTGATCAATCGCTGCTATGCGAAACGTGTCAGTAGTGATGAAAGCCACTCGTTTTTGATGGCTTAACACACTTTCTGCAGCAATTTTAGCAAGAGATGTTGTTTTCCCTACTCCTGTAGGTCCAACGAGATGAATGTACTTTTTACTAAAGTCTATACCTCCAAATGGTATTCCTTCTAATTCGGAAGAAAGGCGCTCTTTTAGCCATTCTTTTGCAGTTGCAACGTCAACGTTCCCCTTTGCAACGTAATAATGTTCGACTAATGGGTCTATAAGTCTTTTCGCCAGTCTTTCAGATACTTCTTGATTAATAAGGTGGTTATATAGTTTTTGTAAGACACCTGGATACACCAGAGGGCTGCTTGTTGATTGCGTCTTCATTAATTTCTTAAGTTCTTGTAATTCATCGTACACATTTTGACCCTGATCGGTAGGTTTCTCTTTTGATATACTGCCTGATCTTTGAATCGTTTGCATGGTATAGGTTTGCTCTGAATCCCGCTTTGGTTCTGGGTCTATAGCTGCTACAACTTCTATAGACTTCTTCTTAAACATTCCAAGAAACCCTCCTTTATGGATTTCTTTGGAATTTAGGATTACAGCTTCTGCGCCTAATTCACTCCGAACCTGCTTCATTACTTCAGGCATAGTTGGTGCACGATATTTTTTCACCTTCACGCTACATTCACCTCCCCTACACTTTGCACTTCTATAGTAGGCTCTAATTCGTTGTAAGAAAGAACCGCCACCTGTGGTAGAAATCTTTCTAACAGTTGTTTAACATACATTCTAGTAGCAGGAGAACATAATACGATCGGAGTTTCTTCCTGCAAGGAAAGCTGCTCGACCTGGCTAGCAACAGATTGAACAATTTGCTGTTGCGTTTCAGGATCTAATGCCAAATAACTTCCATGTTCTGTTTGTTGAACGTGTTCAGCTATGGTTTTTTCCACTTTTCCTGAAACAGTAATGACCTTAAGCCCATTCTGGCCAACAGAATATTGTTGAGTGATTTGAGTTGATAACGACTGTCTGGCATATTCAGCTAGAAGTTCAGTATCATTTGTCATCTTCCCAAAGTCCGCCAAGGTTTCAAAAATGACAGGAAGATTTTTAATCGATACATTCTCTCTTAATAACTTTCCTAATACTTTTTGCACTTCCCCTACAGATAATGGTTCTGGTGTTACTTCCTCAACTAAGATAGGGTATGAGTCTTTCAAATGATCAATAAGTTGTTTGGTCTCCTGCCTCCCTAACAACTGATGAGCATACTGCTTAATGACTTCTGTTATATGTGTAGACACAACAGATGGTGGGTCTACCACTGTGTAGCCAAACATTTCAGCATCTTCTTTCGTTTCCTCAGCAATCCATTTAGCTGGTAAACCAAAAGCTGGTTCTTGCGTATCAATCCCCTCTACACTATCGTCTTCAACACCTGGACTCATAGCTAAGTAATGATCAAGAAGAAGCTCTCCCTTTGCCACTTCATTCCCTTTTATTTTTAACCGATATTCATTAGGATTTAGCTGAATGTTGTCTCTAATTCTAACAACAGGGATAACTAAGCCCAGTTCAATTGCTAACTGCCGCCTGATCATTACGATTCTATCTAGTAAGTCCCCTCCTTGATTTGTATCTGCCAAGGGAATCAGAGCATAACCAAATTCAAATTCAATAGGATCAGTTGAAATCAAGCTAACGACATTCTCAGGTGACTTCATGTCTGAACTCTCTTGCTCTGTCTCTTCTTCTAAATCTGGTTCTTGGTCTTGTGCTGCCTCTTTTGACAGCCACCAACCTCCAAAAGCCAACACCCCCGATATAAATGTTGTAATCAAAATCGGTATCGGTGTGAGCCCGAGCATAAAAATTGTAGCAGCCGCTATGTATAAAAGTTTCGGATATCTTAACAGCTGTGTGGAAACATCTGTACCTAGATTTCCTTCTGAAGCAACACGTGTGACAACAATCCCTGTTGCAGTAGAAATAAGCAAAGCAGGTATTTGACTCACAAGCCCATCTCCCACAGTTAATCTCATATATGTATCAATAGCTTCAGAGAAGCCATACCCTTTTTGGGTCATTCCGATAATAAGTCCGAAAATGATATTAATTAATACTATAATAATTCCAGCGATGGCATCACCTTTTACAAACTTACTTGCACCATCCATCGCACCATAAAAGTCGGCTTCGTTCTCAATTTTTTCTCGCCGATTTTTTGCTTGTTGCTCAGAAATTAATCCCGCATTTAAATCCGCATCAATACTCATCTGCTTACCTGGCATCGCATCTAGTGTGAATCGTGCAGCAACTTCTGACACACGTTCAGCACCTTTAGTTATGACCAGAAATTGAATGATGACGAGGATGGAAAAGATTACAAAACCAACTAGTGCGCTGTTTCCCGTAACAAATGTACCAAACGTTGCAACAACGCCTCCAGCCTCTGCATTCGCTAAGATTGATCGCGTTGTAGATACGTTTAACCCCAACCTAAACAAAGTGAGCAATAATAAGAGGGATGGAAAAATGGAAAACTGTAATGCTTCAGTCGTGTTCATTGCCACTAAAATGACAATAAGAGCTAATGTAATATTAATGAGTATAAAGATACTCAAGAGTACAGGCGGCATTGGAATGACTAACATGACGATGATAAGTATAACGCCAACCAATACCGATAAATCTCTAATGGCCATGCATTTCTCTCCCTACGATTACGCTTTCTTCTGAAGTTTATATACGTAAGCTAATATTTCAGCAACCGCTTGGTAAAATTCTTCACCTATGGGTTGGTCGATTTCTGACTGTTCATACAATGCTCTTGCTAACGGTCGATTTTCAACAGTAGTAACGTCATTTGTGTGCGCAATCTCTTTTATTTTTAAAGCGACATAATCGACACCCTTAGCAACAACATAAGGGGCTTGAGCTTTCTCCTCATCATACTTAATCGCTATGGCAAAGTGTGTAGGGTTTGTTATGACAACATCCGCTTCTGGCACTTCACTCATCATTCGCTGCTGTGACATCTGACGCTGACGTTCTTTTATCTTTGATTTAATCTGAGGATCCCCTTCAATGTTTTTATGCTCATCTTTCAAGTCTTGCTTTGACATCCGTATATTCTTTTCATAATCATATCGCTGATAAATATAATCAATGCTAGATAATAATAAGAGCAAAAGAGAAGCAGCAAGTCCCATAATAACCGTTGTTTGACCGAAAAAGCTGACGGCGCTTTCTACACTTTTTTGAGACATTTCTAAAAGATCGCCCCGTCTCATCCACAGCACTGTAAATGTTACAGTCCCAATAAAACCTATCTTGAGCAAAGACTTAAGTAATTCTACCAATGCACGAGCGGCAAAGATTTTTTTCGCCCCTTGAATAGGGTTTAACTTTTTCAAGTCCATTTTTAATGGTTCTCCTGTGAAAAGAAAGCCAATTTGCAAAAAATTTGCAGCCAATCCCGCGACAATAGCCGCTCCCATTAAAGGCGCTGTGGTAAGAGCCATTTCCATCGTTACCTGGAGTAACATCTGATGGACTGTTTGCTCTGTTACTTCCCAAGTTATGTACTCTTGAAAGGTATGTCTGTATAGACTTGTGAACCTGTCTCTTAAAAAACCGCCAACGACGAACATCATTAAAAACACCGCGAAAAGAAGCAAAGCAGTGTTCACATCTTGGCTTTTGGCTACTTGACCTTTTTTACGAGAGTCTTCACGTTTTTTCGGTGTTGCTTTCTCGGTTTTCTCACCAGAAAAATATTGCAGATCTAATTGTAACTTCTCCATTTAAGACCCTCCCATCAGCGCCATTAAATCCCTCATTGAGACAAGCATTAAATCAAATAAATTCTCTACTAAGATTGAAAACATACCAAATGAAATAATAATGACTACAAAACTTACAAATATTTTTAAAGGTAAACCCACTACGAAAACGTTTAATTGGGGAACTGTACGCGCAATTATCCCTAAAGCGACGTCAACCAAAAATAGGCATCCGACAACAGGCATCGCCATCTGGAAAGCTACTATAAACATTTTATTAAAAGTAAAAAGAACAAATTCAGCAATAGAACCTTCACCAAAAGGTATAAAGACTTGTTCCATGGGAATCACTTCATAGCTATAAAAAACTCCATCGATTAATAGGTGATGACCATTTACAGCTAGTAAAAACAACAATGTGAATGTATATAGATATTGTCCAATTAGAGGACTTTGAACGCCGGTTTGGGGATCGATTACATTTGCAATTGCAAACCCCATCTGAAAGTCAATAAATCCTCCCGCAATTTGAATGGCAGATAATATTAAATAAGCAATAAACCCCACTAATAATCCAACCATCGCTTCTTTTAAAATTAGGAGAATAAATGTTTCATCTAATAGAATAATTGGTACATCAATTGTGAAATACATTAATAAAGCGATAAACACACTAAATCCTATTTTATGCTGAGTAGGCATATTCCGATACGAAAACAATGGAAGGGTAACAAAAAATGCTGTGACTCGCATGAATATTAATAAAAGTCCAGGCACTTTCGCTAGGTCAATTAAACTAACCATTCTTACCCTACAAACTGGTTCAAGTTCTCAAAAATAGTAGCTGTAAATTCTACCATTCTAGTTAACATCCATGGACCAAAAAAAACAAGTCCGCCCATAACAGCAACGATCTTCGGAATAAAGGCAAGTGTTTGTTCTTGAATTTGTGTGGTGGCCTGGAATATAGAAACAAGTAAGCCTACGGATAATGCCAATATGAGTAATGGTCCTGTAATGGTGAGAACGGTTACTACACCTTTTTCAGCTAGTGATATAACAAACTGACTATTCATCTATTGATCACCCTTCCTATCTTAAAATCCTTCTAGAAGTGACTGCATAATGAGATACCACCCATCCACAAGAACAAAAAGCAAAATCTTAAACGGAAGTGAAATCATTACAGGAGGTAACATCATCATCCCCATTGACATAAGGATACTTGCAACAGCCATATCAATCACAAGGAAGGGAACAAATATCATAAACCCCATTTGAAAAGCCGTTTTCAACTCACTAATAGCAAAAGCCGGAACCATAGTAGTTAAGGGAATATCCTGTACGCTTTCTGGTTTTTCCATTTGAGCATAGTTCATAAACAGTGCAAGGTCTTTCTCCCTTGTGTGTTTGGCCATAAACTCTTTCATTGGCTCACTAGCATTCTGATAAGCTTCTTCTAAAGTAATATCTTCATTAAACAAAGGAGTGAGAGCTTCTTCATTCACTTCTTGTAGTGTAGGGGCCATCACAAAGAAAGACAAAAACAAGGCTAATCCTACTAAGACTTGGTTTGGAGGCATTTGTTGTGTTGCCAGTGATGTACGAACAAACGATAGAACAATAATAATTCTTGTAAAACTTGTCATAAGAACCAAAATCCCCGGAGCTATAGAGAGAACCGTTAGTACCAATAGAAGCTTTACAGATGTGGCTACATTTGCTGGATCTGAGTCTGCAAATAGATTTATAAATTCATTCATTTGAATCCTCTTTCTTTTTCTTTTCCGCTTCTATAAGTTGCTGTCTCCGTTCCTTTAAAGAAGAAAGTTCTGATTGAAAAAGTTTTTGAAACGATTGATTTTGATAGCTTTTATTATAACTAGCCTCTTTTTTCTTCTGTGGCAACAGCTGCTTTAACAGTGCTGGTGAAAAGCTTTCAGATTCCGCTTCATTATTCTTCGTTAATTCTTTTATCGTGCTCTCATCCGTAATTTCTGTTACTAGCTCCACGTTCTCTCCTACACCAATTGCATAGAAATGTTGGCCAATGCGGACAATTTGTAATGATTTTTGCTGACCTAAAGGCACCCCTCCCATATTTTCCATAGCTTTAGAAGGGTGTATGCTTTTATTTCGTTTATTCATAAATTTCAATAACATATAGATTAAAAAAACAATGAAAGCAAGAGCCAGTACAATCTTTACTAAATCTAAAATAATTGAACTCTCAGAGGAAGCAGGCGAAGAAGAGGTCTTTTGTTCTTCCTCTTCTCCTTTTTCTTTAGATGAATCGTAATCCCCACATCCTTCAAGGGCTGGATTTTCTATGCATGTTTCTACACTTGGTTGTGCAGATAAATTCATTGATGTTGGCCACAATACCGTAATGATGACGAGGGTACTCACCCAAATAAATAACTGCTTAGTCATACTTCCTCCTATTTAAGCTAATGCTTTATTAATTGCTTCAAGTACTCGGTCTGCTTGGAATGGCTTTACAATGAAGTCTTTTGCTCCGGCTTGAATGGCATCAATAACCATCGCTTGCTGCCCCATTGCAGAGCACATAATGATCTTAGCATCAGCATTCATCCCCTTTATTTCTTTAAGGGCAGAGATTCCATCCATTTCAGGCATTGTGATATCCATCGTGATAAGATCAGGTTGCAGTTCTTTATATTTATCCACTGCTTCACTTCCGTCTTGAGCTTCTCCTACTACCTCAAATCCATTCTTCGTTAAAATGTCTTTAATCATCATTCTCATAAATGCTGCGTCGTCTACAATTAAAATTTTACTGGCCATTTAGATCCTCCTAATAATTACTATTGTAATTTTCTCAATCGCTCTTGTTGACTTAGTATTTCAGTTACCCGAACACCAAAGTTTTCATCAATCACAACCACTTCACCTTGAGCAATTGGTTTATCATTAACAAGTATATCAACTGGTTCACCTGCTAGTTTATCAAGCTCTACTATTGAACCAGATGAGAGTTCAAGAATGTCTTTTATCGTCCGCTTCGTACGTCCTAATTCTACTGTGACTTTTAGAGGTATATCCATAAGCATATCAAGATTACGCTTTTCTTGTTGATGGAGAGCTGTTGGTTCAAATTGACTAAACACTGCTTGTTGAACCTGACTTGAATCTTCTTGGCTCATCCCTCCCATATACTGTGTTTCTCTTTGAGAAGGAGTCTCTTGCGACTGAGACATATAGTGAGCAGAAGGTTGATGGTGTGAAGCATCTTCGTAAGTCTGCTGATATGTAGCTGAATCAGATGAACTCCCTTTATCTATTTCATTAGCGGGTTTTGGTTCTTGTTGTGTTTCTTTTTGGTCTAAGATATCGCCCTCTTCAGAAGGAGGGTTTAACAATTGATCTACCAACTCCCTGGCAAAGTCAATAGGCAACACTTGCATAATTCTAGAATCTATTAAGTCTCCAACTTTAATTTGAAAACTAACATTAACTAAATCTTCATCAGGTATTTGTTCTGTACCTTCTCCTTCTCTCACATGAAGCAAGTCAATACTTGGCGGTGAAATATCAACCTTTTTATTAAATACCGTAGACATACTTGTCGCAGCCGAACCCATCATTTGATTCATGGCTTCTTGTACGGCACTAAGATGAATTTCATTCATTTCTTCAGAAGGTGAAGTCCCATCCCCACCGAGCATTAAGTCTGCGATAATCGCTGCATCACTTTGCTGAATCACCAGTAAGTTCATGCCTGAAAAACCTTCTGTATATTCGACCTGAATCGCGACATTCGGTTCAGGAAATTCATCCGCCAAATTGGATCGCTTCATGATGGAGATTGTTGGTGTTGTGATGTCCACCTTTTGCATTAATAGGCTTGATAAAGCAGTGGCAGAGCTACCAAATGATATATTTCCAATCTCACCCAGCGCATCTTGCTCTAATGAACTTAAATATTCCTCGGTTGAGGGTTGTTGTTTATTCATATTACTTGTATCTGCAGTCCCATTTAATAGAGCATCTATTTCATCTTGGGACAGCATATCGTCACTCATCATCATCGTCCCCCCCTTGGTATTCGTCTAATATTTGCACAGCTACTTTCTTTTTAATTTGTCCAGGCTGTGCTAAGAACTTAGTTTCTTCGTCTACTTGTATTCTTAATGGATCATCAATCAGTTGATCTAACTGAATCACATCGTCTTTTGCTAGATGATAAAGCTCGTCTACTGTTATTTTAGACTCACCTAGTAAGGCTTTGACATCTACCTCAGCTTTTTCAATCGTTTTGGAAAGTGACTGATACTCCTCAGTACTCGTCTCTTGAGGTGCCTGCGTTTGCATCCAATAGTGTACAGATAACTTCGGTATTATGGGTTCTAATACTACATGCGGAATGCATATATTAATCATTCCCGAAGATTCACCGATTTCTGTGTTCAAGGATATAACAACCACTGTTTCATTTGGAGAAACCATTTGAAGGAATTGCGGATTCACTTCAAATTCTTCCAATTCTGGGTTAATGTCCACCACAGAACTCCAGGCCTCTTGTAGATTATCAATTGCCTTCTCAAAAAGTTGGGACATGATATTGGTTTCGATTTCAGTTAAACTTTCAACTTTGTTTACACTGACGCCCTTACCACCTAAAACGCGGTCAAGCATGGCGTACGCAATGTTGGGATTCGCCTCAAGTAAGATCCTCCCATCTAAAGGTTCTACTGAAAACACATTCAATATCGTCATTTTGGGAATGGATCTTATAAACTCTTCATAAGGAATTTGATCAACCGAAGCAACAGAAATGTGAATGTACGTTCTTAACTGAGCTGAAAAATATGTCGTTAATAGTCGCGCGAAATTCTCATGTATTCTACCTAAGCTTCTGATCTGATCTTTCGAGAACCTTAAGGCTCTTTTGAAATCATACACGCGCACTTTTCTTTCTTTCTCTTCCTTTTTTAAATCATCTGCATCCATTTCCCCTGTCGAGATTGCGGATAACAATGCATCAATCTCATTTTGAGAGAGAACTTCCTCTGCCAAAACGTCACCTCCAATCAGGTGCTCTTCATATTTATTATTGCAATACTTTCTTAATGGTGTAGACTTCCGTCACAACACCTTCTGTCATAAGTTCGTTCAAGCGGGTCTTAAGTGTTCCTTCTAAACTTTCGACCCCTGATTTAAATTCTTCTTCATTCATAGGAGATAATTGCTTAATTAAGATATTCTTTAATTGGAAGTCCCGTTTTTCTAACTCTTCTTTAGCGTCTTTACTATCTGTTACAATCCTAAATTGAATACGAACAAAACGATCGTTTTGTAAATCAGTCGTAAGTTCATCTGTTTCAATCGAATATTCTCTTAATTCGTCAATCGTTGGTTCATCACTTGCTTGAGTACTAGAATTCAAGACTAATATAAGCGCAACCACTCCTCCTACAGTGATTACTACAAGACTGATTACCATTGCTTTTAGAATTTTCGGGTTCAAGTTATGATCCCTCCTTTTGATTTACGCTAATAGTAGCTAGTCCAATCTGTCTGTAGAACTGTTTGGTTAACGTAGTCACTTCGTCTTCTTTCTCACGAACAAGAAGCTTCCGCCCATTAGTTAATGTAATGGTGGTATCTGGATAAGCTTGAATTTGTTCTATGTAAATTGCATTCAAAGTAAATGAATCACCATTTAATCGAGTTAATGAAATCATTATGTATGAGAGAGACGTATAAAACGCCCCTCTACCTCCCTTTTTAGTCAGGATTAAACCTTTTTATCGTTTCAGATTCACTAGTTCCTGTAGAATCTCATCAGACGTTGTAATAATACGTGTGTTTGCCTGAAAGCCACGTTGAGCTGTTATCATTTCCGTAAATTCTTCTGCTAGATCAACATTGGACATCTCAAGAGACCCAGATACTAGAGAACCAGTACCATTTGCCCCAGGTTGAGAGAGGTTTGCTGCAGCTCCAGAGTTTGTAGTGGCCCTGTAAGCATTGCTTCCAACTTTCTCTAGTCCACCCGGGTTTGAAAATTTCATTAATCCTACAGGCCCAGCTGTTTGGGGGGTAGCATTACCAGGAGTAATATAACTTACCGTTCCATTTGACTGTATACTGAAACTCTCAGCATTTGGAGGGATATTAATCGTTGCACCTTGATTATCAGATAAATACATTCCTTCATTGTTGACAATATCTCCGTTATTGTCTAAGTAGAAGTTACCAGCCCTTGTGTAGTAACTTTCATTCCCATCTCTAACTTCAAACATTCCATCCCCTTCTATCGATAGATCAAGAGGTCGGTTAGTAGTTTGGCGATTTCCTTGGGTGTAGATATTATCGATTGACCCTAGTTGGGATCCAAGTCCAACTTGGGAAGGGTTTTTACCTCCTAAGCCCCCTGCTGGTGCTTCTGCTGGAGATACACTTTGACTCATCATATCCTGAAACGTCACGCGGCCTTTCTTGTAACCTGAGGTGTTCACATTTGCGATATTATTCCCAATCGTATCTAACTTCGTTTGCATACCTTTCATCCCTGAAATACCAGCGTACATTGAACGTAACATGTAACATTCATCCCTTTCGGTTTTTAATAGAACCATTACCTCACTGCATCATTCAGTCCGCAGTGATCAGGCCTCCCGCAGGTCCAGCCCTAGTCTTCCATAACAATTGTTCCGTTTATATTCGTGAAAATTTGTGACTGTGCTTCTTGTTTATTCATTGCTGTAATAACAGTATTGTTTTTTGTACTCACAACAAGCGCCTTATCTTTCATAAGAATAAGTGAATCAGTAACCCCTTTTTGTTTAGCTTCCCGCATACGTTCCTCCATCTTCACCCATTCTGCTTCAGATATGTAAAGATTTCTCTCTTTCAATCGTAGTTGGGCATGTTTACTCAACTTAATACCGGATAGTTCTTGCTGTAACACACTCTTAAAAGAGGCATTTCCATTTTCAGCAGGTGTTCTTTTGGTGCTAGAAATGGTTAGTGGAGGATGAGATTGTAACGAGTGGATTCTTGGATCCATGTTACCTCCTTCTTTCCTGATAAAATTCGTTTCTACATTTAGTCCATCTGGTCAGAAACCCTCATGATTTGCTCTGTAGATATCTTTTCACCATTGCGAAGTTCTAGCTCTACTGTATTTTGTTTTTTTGTAACTGCCATAACTTCACTCGTTTCCGCGCCTGTTACCGTTCCATTTTCATTTTTAGTCTCGTAGGAAACCTGCTTCCCTATCATAGAGCTATATTTTACAACTGGTGCAAAATTCTGTGCTTGTGTTAACTTCTCGATGGCTGTAGACATATTTGTCATTTGCTCCAAAGTTGAGAAGCTAGTCATTTGAGAGATAAATTCTTTATCTTTCATAGGACTAGTAGGGTCTTGGTTTTGAAGCTGAGTCATCAATATCTTCAAAAAATCATCTTTTCCTAACACGTTATTACTACCAGCTTCTACTGACCTAGTTTGTTGCTGTGACTTTAAATAAAGAGAAGGATCAATAGTTGTCATCGTTATCACCTACACCTTTTCGTTCATTAATACATCATGGAAACTTTGCGCTTCATCATCTTCTTCACTCGCAGTTTCGGAAGACTTCTCATGTTGCCTTCCCTTTTCCTGCTCTTGGTCTTCTTCTTTCTCAAAAGTAAACGACTGGTCTGTTTGAGTTGAGAGATCTTGCTTCTCTATTTGAACCTGATTCGGTGTGAACATGTGACGAAGCTGATTCAGATTCCCTTCTAGCATTTCTTTGGCAGCTTGGGTACTAACCATGATTTTTACCATCATCTCACCATTTTGTTGAGTCATCTTTACCATCATGTCGCCTAGAGAACCTGGGTTCAATTTAATAGAAAGTTGGGACCCTGCTTTGTTCATGTTAAAACGGCTTCGGTTCATGATCTTTTGGAACTCTTCTATTAATTGTTTCGGCATACTTTGATCACTTTGGTTACTCGGATTCAACTTTATAACCATTTGCTCTTGCTTTGTCATAATTCCATCACCAGCTGGAGAAAACGAAATCGTTTTTAAGGATGATTCTTTCTTAGAATCAGAAATGTCCCCAAGCCTTGACCATGAGTTCTCCATCCACTTACCAAACTCTGCTGATGTTACTTTGGCATTTTGACTATATTTGTTAGTTAAGGAGAGGTTTGAGCGTCTCTTTAAATTCATTAATGCTTGTTCGAAGCTTGCAAAAGCCTTTGGTGACGTTGTATCTTGCTTTACTTGTTGCAATAGTTGTTTAACTTCAGTTGAAGCTGGGTTGTTTTTCTCAATTTTTATTAGTTGTTCGGCTATAGAGTATAATTCTTTCAATTGTTTGGACATTTGAAGTGGGTTTTGCTCTTTGTTCCCTGTAAAAGACGTCGATAAATCTTGTAGCAACCCCTTAAGCTCAGTCGCTAACTTTTCAACCTTTCCATTTATGAGAGGGTTTAAATCTCCGGTTTCTGACAAGTTGAATGAATAGATTTTTGATTGGGGCATACTTAATGACATGGATAGCTGCATTGAAATATCTTTCTTATTAATCGATTCTAGATTAATTTCTAAATCTGAAAGCCATCCTTCAAGCGCTTCTAAATTTTCAACCAAGTTGTTGTCTAAAGAAAGACTACGATCGTTCCCAGTTTCTAAAGCTTTTTCAAGGGATTGGATGAGACTCCCCACATCTGTCTCCTCAGTAAGCGTGCTCATATTTGGATGAGCACTGTCTTGATTAAGCGCCATATCTCCTCCAGGAAGAGAATGAACAAATGCTTTGAGCTGATCAATTAGTGTTTTTAACTCTTTTTCCATTTGAGCAGGGTTCATTTCTTTGTTCAAAAGAACTTTAATTTGCTTCATCAAAGGTTGTTGTCCTTGATTGTTTGAAGAAACCTCTCCAAGTAAAGATTGCAACTTGTTTGCAAACCCCTCTTCTGACTTAGCATTAGATGTTAATGATCGATTAGCTCCGTTAAGATTTGCCCCTATTTGCTTTAGTAGAGTAACGCTTCCATTCATGACTTCACCTCCTTTCAAAGATTCATAAAACAACCTACCTATTCATAAGCGCGCTTGTTAAATTAGCTGCCTGTTCTGGATTTAGTGCCGCTAAAACTTTGCCCCGCTCATCGCTAGGTAGCTTTTCTAAAAGATCAACAGAGGATGCTTGATCAAGCTGTGACAAAATAGCAGCTGCTTGTTCTGGATCCATTTTTTTAAAGGAAGAAGACAGATCTGTCAAAATTTCCTCCTGATTCTTATCAGATACCTTTTTATCTTTTACCTCTTGGTTCAATTGATTAATTTCATTATTTAATTCTTCAATCTTTTCATCTTTTACAGTGAGTTGAGACTTTAGTTCATCAAGTTGAGCATTTTGGTCTTCAATTGTTGCCTGTAATTCCACAGTTTGACCATCTGATTCATTTTTAGTTTCAGTATTCAGTAATGAGGATACGCGTGGTACATCATCAGCAAACTGCTTTGTTTTCTCAAATATATTGACACCTGCTACAGTCATAATAATAAGGGCTACAGTAACAGCTAAGATTAGTGGAATTAGGATCACAAACACAAACCATTGAACTTTACTTGATTTTTGTTTTGGCTTTTCAGAAATAGCCACGATTTACACCTAATTTCCTTGATTAATATATTGTTGGACTGATATTTCATCCATCATTTTCTTATCAATTGCTACTTGCTCTAACTCTCTTTGTTCAACCTTTTGATTGATTAGAATTTCATACTTTTTATATTCGATATGGGATTCTGATAGTTCCATTTGCTTCTGTTCCATTTCATTTCTTGCATCATGAACTTGGTGTTGGAGCTGCTCTATCTGTTTAGATAGCTGCTCTACATATGTGTGATAGTTATTTAAATCTATAATGCTTAATCCTTTTTTTACTGATGATTGATAAGCAGCTTCCTTGTCCTCTTTTTTCTTTAATAATTCATAAAGACGGGTTGCCACATACTCAAATTGATCCATGGCATCTTGATAATTTTTTTGAGCGACGTGCTTATCCTTTTCTTTTAAATCTAATAGCTTATGAAATGCACTTAAGCTTGTCATCCTTGACCACCTCGACCTACTAATTGAATAAGTTGTTCAACGGCCTCAACATTCTGTACTGGCTCATGAGTTCCTTGTTTTAAGAAAGAGATAAGTTTTGGATGGTATTCAATAGCTTCATCTACTTCTTTTGAACTTCCTTTTCGGTACGCGCCAATTTGAATCAGTTCTTGGTTTTCCTCATAGGTTGCTAGAAGATTTCTCATCCTTACAGCTGCGTCTAAATGCTCCGAGTCTGCCACATGATTCATAACACGACTAATTGATTTTAATACATTGATAGCAGGAAACTGACCTTGTTCAGCTAATTTCCGATCTAAAACAAAGTGGCCGTCAAGTATACCTCTCACCGTGTCGGCGATCGGTTCATTCATATCATCTCCATCTACTAGAACCGTATAAAAGGCTGTAATAGATCCAGACGCATTCGTACCTGTGCGCTCAAGGAGTTTCGGCAAGATTGCAAATACTGAAGGAGTGTAGCCTTTGGTTGTAGGAGGTTCACCTGTTGCGAGCCCCACCTCTCTTTGTGCCATTGCCACTCTTGTAACAGAATCCATCATAAGGTTCACGTCGTACCCTAAATCTCGGAAGTACTCACTAATTGCAGTAGCGGTGTAGGCCCCTTTAATTCTCATAAGAGCAGGTTGATCAGATGTAGCAACTACTACAATAGATTTCTTTAACCCTTCTTCACCGAGGTCCCTTTCGATAAATTCTCTTACTTCACGACCACGTTCTCCGATTAAAGCAATCACATTAATATCAGCCCCACTGTTTCTGGCAATCATGCCCATCAAAGTACTCTTCCCAACACCACTACCTGCGAAGATGCCCACACGCTGCCCTTTCCCTACCGTCAGTAATGTATCAATAGACCGAACACCTACTTGTATAGGCTCTTCGATTGGAGGTCTGGATAATGGATTTGGAGGTGATTGATCAGTTGGATAAGGTCTTAACCCCTTTAAGGAAGCTGATTCATACATCGATCTCCCAAGGGAATCGAGAACCTGACCGACCATTCCCCTGCCTACTTTCACTTGAAGAGGCTCACCTGTAGCTTCTACTAAACAACCAGGAGCAATATCCGTAATTTCTGAGTAGGGCATAAGAAGAACTTTTTCCTCAGAGAATCCTACAACCTCAGCGAGTATCGTCTCACCTTTTTTAGGGCTTGAGTGAATGACACAAACCTCGCCAACACTTGCCTCAGGTCCTTTTGACTCAATCATTAAACCAACGACTCTTACAATTTTTCCATATCGCTTATATGTATCAAGTTCATTAATAGCATCCAATAAATGACTTACATTCACCTATTTGCCCTCCTCGAGTAAACGAAACAACTTTACACGCAGCTCTTCTAATTGACTGTCGATGCTTACATCTACTCTCCCATAGGATGATTCTAGATAACATTGGAATGGCTTTAAATTTGTTTTCGGGTAAATGGAAAGTTCAGCTTGGTGATCCAATATTAGTTGTAATTCAGATTTTTGTTCTAAAATTTGTTCATATTGATCAGGATGTACATAAACTTGAAGCTGATCTCCATTATTTCCTTCTTCAATGACAGCTCTCACAATAGGCAAATAGCTTTCTGGATTATCTACTAGCGTTTGATTCAAAATCTTAGATGCGGCTTTCATACTTAAATGAAGAATGGCTTCTTCGCTATTTTCAATTTTGGAGCGGTAATCCAAGTTCGCTTGGTTTATCGTTTCTTGTGCTTTTTGAATAAGCTCCTCATACTGCCGGAAAGCCTCTTGTTCACCCGTTTCAAATCCTTCTTTGAATGCCCACTTCTTTGTTGATTCTATTAACTCATCTTTTTCAGTTTCCCAATCGTTCTGAAGTGATTTAATTTTTTCTTCTGTTTCTTTTAAAAGACGGTCAGATTTCTCTTTGGCATCACGAAGTATTTGATTAGCATAATCTTTTTTCTCATTAGCTTCTTGAATAAGTGATGATGCTAGCTTCGAAGATTGTTCAGGAGAAGTGTTGGACTCAGATACATAAGTTTCATGACATATCGGTTTTATTCCAATTACACGACCCGTTTTGTTGTTATGGTTATACAATGATATCGTCACCTCCGCCGCGTGCGATGACAATCTCTCCAACCTCTTCTAATCTCCTAATAATGGAAACGATTCGGGTTTGAGATTCTTCAACGTCACGCAAGCGAACTGGTCCCATATATTCCATCTCTTCCTGGAATGTTTCACTCATGCGAGAAGACATGTTTTTAAACACAACTTCTTTTACTTCTTCGCTAGCAACTTTTAATGAGAGCATCAAATCTTCATTATCTGCATCTCGAATGACACGCTGAATTGCTCGATTGTCAAGCGTAACGATATCTTCAAAGACAAACATGCGCTTCTTAATTTCTTCAGCTAGTTCAGGATCTTGAATTTCTAATGAATCTAGTATCGTTCGTTCTGTACTTCGATCTACACCATTTAATACATTGACAACAGCTTCAATGCCACCTGTTTGGGTATAATCTTGTGTAACAGTTGCCGAAAGCTTTCTTTCAAGAATTTGTTCGACTTCATTGATCACTTCAGGAGAAGTAGAATCCATAATGGCAATTCTTCTTGCAATGTCTGCTTGCATTTCTTGAGGAAGTTCTGACAGAATTTGTGCTGATTGCTCTGAATCTAAATATGATAAAATGAGCGCAATCGTTTGAGGGTGCTCATTTTGTATAAAATTTAATATTTGAGAAGGATCTGCCTTCCTCGCAAAATCGAATGGTTTAACCTGAAGGGAAGAGGTTAACCGATTAATAATAGCAGAAGCTTCTTTGTCTCCAAGTGCCTTTTCCAAAACCGTTTTAGCATAGCCAATGCCACCTTGGGTAATGTAATCTTGCGCTAGGGCAATTTGGTGGAATTGATCTAGTATCTCTTCTTTTTGATCAGGTTCGACTTTTTTGACAGACGAAATTTCTAGTGTCAGCTTCTCGATCTCTTCTTCCGTCAAATGTTTATATACTTGCGCTGAAACATCCGGACCTAAAGATATGAGGAGAACGGCCGCTTTTTGTCTGCCTGATAGTCCTTGTTTATGCTTTGCCATATATACTCACTCCTAGTCTTCGGCGATCCATGAACGTAATAACTTAGCAAAGTCTTCTGGTTTCTCTTTTGCCATACGTTCTAGTTGTTTGCGTCGCACAGAACTTTCTGTTTCTTCTGGTTCTTCCATAGCAGGAACCTCAACCGGAGTTCGGTCTCGCTCAACGTACTCTTCTGTTAAGTCTTCCTTTTTACGGCCTTTTCTTAATAACGTCCACATTAAGCTTGCAATAACTACAAGTAAGATCCCTCCCGTAACGTAAGCCCACACAGGTATAACGGGCGATGTTTCAGGATTAAATTGAGGTTTTCCGTTAAACTCTTGAAAGACAATTGAAACTTTGTTCTCTGGCTCAACAGGGCCGTATTCTTCATCGATACTTGTCGAAACGATTGAGCTTAAAATAGATGTAATACTCTCCGATAATGTAGCCTGCTCCTCTGTTGATAGTTGCTGAATAGCCCCATCATCTTGATTAGCCTCTTTATTTTGATCGACAGCTACTTGAATACCCAGGTCTCTAATTTTGTAAGGGGATTCGACTATGTTACGTTGTATTCGATTAAACTCATTATTAATCGTTTCTTTCATCATTTCATAGTCACCGTTTCCTGCTTCCCCATCTTCACCTTGATAAGCAGGAACATCGCCATCAGGATTAACCGTACCACCAGCATTCACATCACCAGGATCACCTGTATAAGTTTCTGTAATACGTTCAACGCTAACAGGAAGACCTTCTTCTCCCTCTTCAGTTGGCTGGACAAGATTTTCAGTTCGCTTTTCTTGAGTGAAGTCTACATCGGCTGTGACAGATACCATAACTTTATCTTGTCCCATCATCATGCCAAGCATCTGCTGGACGCGCCTTTGAATATCACTTTGTATATCATCTTTTACGGTTTGTTGGTATTCATATGATTGACCTGAGGCTATTGAACCAGACTTTTTTGGGTCAAAATACTTAAAGTTTTGATCCATTATGGCGATATTATCAGTAGGGAGATTTGGGATCGCTTTAGAAACAAGATGATACAACGATTGTATTTGATCTTCTTTTAGTTGGTAGCCTTGATTTACGTTGACGACGATTGAGGCTGATGCAGTTTGCTCCTGCTCACCAACAAAGATCTTATCTTTGGGCATGTTTATCATAACCTTAGCGTTCTCAATCCCCTCAATTTGTTTCATTAAAGAGGATAATTCTGTTTGCATGGCATCTAGTTTCATAACATCAAACTCATTATCTGTCATTCCCCAAGAAGTATTATCGCTGAAAAAACCATAGTCAATGCTACCACTATCAGGAAGACCTTGAGCAGCCAAGTCAACAAGTAAGCCATCTACAGTAGCTTCTGGCACCATAACTGTTGTACCTTGATTCCCCAGTTCATATTTCACCCCTCTAGCATCAAGCTCCTCTTTTATTTGCCCTACTTCTTGTACTGATAGATCATTATATAGAGGAACCAACTTTGGATTAGAGGCAAAAAGGCTAGCTCCAACAATAAGCGCTAATAAACCTACAATAGCACCCACCATGATGCTCTTCTGAGGCAAGCTGCGCCCCTTCCAAAATTCGCTAGTCTTGTATTTATAATCTTGTAGCTTTTCTCTCATAATAGCCCCCGTGCTGAACATCATCTAACTCATTTTAGTACCTTTCATTCTATGTATGATGTTTAATTAAGTTATACTTGCATTCTCATTATTTCTTTGTAAGCATCTATCGCTTTCCCTTGAACTTCAACAGCAGTTTGTAAGGTAATACTAGCTTTTTTAGAAGCAATCATCACATCGTGAAGATTATCAATTTCCCCTTTAGCAAGTTGCTGTGTTTTAATATTGGACTCAACCTGTGCATTATTTACAGTTTTCACTGCATTTTTTAAGCTAGTTGCAAAAGCCGATTGCGCTTCTTGTGGTGAAATTTTTTTCATATCTTGAGAAGTCTGTAAGGGTGCTTGACTAGCTTTTAATACTACGGGTTCCATACTTAACCACGCCCTTTCATTTCTTATCGACCGATCTCTAAGGCTTTCATCAACATACTCTTACTAGCATTAACAGCTGTAACATTTGCTTCGTATGACCTGGTAGCACTCATTAGATCAACCATCTCTTTTAATGGGTCCACATTAGGCATAGCAACATACCCATTTTCATCTGCGTCTGGATGATCAGGGTTATGCACCATTTTAAAAGGAGATTCATCCTCTTGGATTTCAGTCACCTTAACACCTTCAGCAGGAGTTTTTCCTGATCCCATTGCCTTTTGTAAATGAGATTGAAATGTTTCCCCTTTAGGTTGAAACTCTACCATTTTTCTTCTGTAGGGTTCCCATTGTCCATCTTCGGTTTGTGTTGCCCTAGTTGTCTCTGCATTTGATAGGTTTGATGAAATAACATCCATTCTAAGGCGTTGAGCCGTCAAGGCACTAGCACTTGCATTAAACGAATTAAATATTCCCAACGTTATCTTCCTCCCTTAATAACAGACTCTAAACTTCTGAACTTACCATTCAATCGATCAACCAATGCTTGGTAATAAATTTGGTTCTTAGCGAGATCAGACATTTCCTGATCTATATCCACGTTATTTCCATTGTGATTATACTGCGTACTTCCGTTTGAAGTTACTGAAAAACGGGAAGTACTAGTGGAAGAAAAGGGAATATGTTTACTATTAGTCCGTTTAGCATCAATTGAGCTCATTTGCTCGCTGAAGACATCTTTAAACTGTACATCTTTAGCTTTGTAATTAGGTGTGTCAACATTAGCAATATTATTACTTATTGTTTTGTTCTTAAGTGAAGCATAGTCCATAGATTTCTCTAGGGTTTGGATTGTACCACCGAACATTGTCATCTGAATCCCTCCTTTTTTATAGAAAAATAAGTATCCAGACCTACATAATGCTAATTGTAAGAAAACGTCGAATTTTTGTCCATGAGATGGATTCCCTATTTATACATGATTTGTCAAGGAAATTGGAATATTATTAGTCATTTAGTCCTCATGCATAGTAAAAAAGGCCCTGTAAAAGGTTAGTTATCATATTATTAACGTTTATTCGCCACATCTATGTTCCATTATGACATAGGTACGAATGAAAGAAAATGTCGAAAAAGGTAATTTAACTATTTCTAAACAATTTTTGTGGATTCATACAAAAAAAACCAGCCCCTCCGTATGGGGGCTGGTTTTTTGGAATAAGTTCCCTTAGTTTAAACGCATATTTTGTAATTCGACAAGGAACTTGTCGTTTAGGACTTTAATATACGTTCCTTTCATTCCTAGTGAGCGTGACTCAATAACGCCAGCACTTTCTAATTTACGAAGAGCATTTACAATCACTGAACGTGTAATTCCAACACGATCAGCAATTTTACTCGCAACAAGCAACCCTTCATTTCCTTCTAACTCTTCAAAGATGTGTTCAATTGCTTCTAATTCACTATAAGATAATGAGCTGATCGCCATCTGCACGACAGCTTTGCTTCTAGCTTCTACTTCAATCTCTTCTGTTTTCTCGTGAAGGATTTCCATACCTACAACAGTAGCTCCGTACTCACCTAGCAGAAGATCATCGTCGTTGAAACTTTCAGTTAACCGACTAAGAATAAGGGTACCGATTCGCTCACCCCCACCGATAATAGGAACAACAGTGGTCAACCCTTGTTGGAATAATTCACGGTTCTCAACTGGAAATGCAGTCAGCGGGTGATCAATGTCCAGATTTGGAGTTGTTTCATTGATAGAGAACAAGTTTTGAGTATACTCTTCTGGGAACTGACGCTCAGCTAACATACTTTTCATGCGGTCGTTTTCAATTTCTTGCTTAATAGCGAAACCTAACAGTTTACCTCTTCGACTTACGATATATGTGTTTGCTCCAATCGCATCACGAAGCGTCTCAGACATATCGTTAAAGTTGACGGATTTACCTGTAGTTTTTTGCAGCATTGAGTTAATATTGCGTGCTCGATCTAATAATTTCATATTGATCCTCCTAATCAGTGTGTCTATAAAATAAATTGACTTAAGTCTTTATTCTTGGCAATCGATGCTAATTTGTCATCTACATAAGCTTTAGTGATTTCAATGGTTTCCATATGAACATCTGGAGCTTCAAAGGAAAGATCCTCTAATAGCTTCTCTAAAATAGTGTGCAACCTACGTGCACCGATATTATCTGTTTCCTGATTCACTTCAAAAGCTACTTCTGCTAATCTGGTAACAGCTTCGTCAGAAAATTCCACATTTATACCTTCTGTTTCAAGTAAAGCTTTATATTGTTTCAATAGTGCATTTGATGGTTCAGTGAGAATGTTCACAAAATCTTCTACAGTGAGTTTCTCAAGCTCTACACGGATTGGAAAACGTCCTTGTAACTCAGGAATTAAATCTGAAGGCTTAGACATATGGAATGCTCCCGCTGCCACAAATAGAATATGGTCCGTTTTTACAGGCCCATGTTTTGTAACAACTGTAGATCCTTCTACAATTGGTAAAATATCGCGTTGAACGCCTTCTCTTGAGACATTGCCAGACGACTGTTCATTTCCACCAGCTACTTTATCAATTTCATCTACAAAGATCATTCCATTTTGCTCTACGCGTTCTACTGCATCTTGAGATACTTCATCCATATCAATTAGCTTTTGAGCTTCATCTTGGGTAAGCACCTTACGAGCGTCCTTTACAGAAAGTCGGCGTTTCTTAGACTTTTTCGGCATGAATTGACTAAAGGCATCTTGCATATTCATCCCCATTTGTTCCATACCCGAGCCTTGCAACATATCAAACATGGAAGATTGTTGCTCTTCAACTTCTATCGTAATCATTGTATCTTCTAGCTCACCCATTGCAAGCTTGTGAGAAGCTTGCTTTCTTTTTTGCTCTACATTCTGTTCTTCTGAACGATCTTCACTCTGCTGTGCGTCTTCTTGACCTGAGAAAAACATCTCTAATGGGTTTTTAAAATTATTTTGTTTTTTCTTTTTAGGCACCAAATATTCAACAATACGTTGGTTCGCACGCTCTTCAGCTTTCCCTTTCACTTGTTCCATTTTTTCTTCTTTCACCATACGGACTGCTGTCTCCATAAGGTCTCTTACCATGGATTCAACGTCACGACCCACATAACCTACTTCAGTAAATTTCGTAGCTTCAACCTTCACAAATGGAGCACCAACAAGCTTCGCTAATCTTCGAGCAATCTCTGTTTTACCTACTCCTGTTGGACCCATCATTAATATATTTTTAGGAACAATTTCGTCTTTTAACTTATCATCCAATTGCATGCGTCGATAGCGATTACGCAAAGCGATCGCTACAGCTTTTTTGGCATTATTTTGACCAATGATATATTGATCTAAGCGTTCAACTATTTGTCTAGGCGTTAAGTTTTCACTCATCGATAAAGACCTCCCTTAGTCCTCCAGCGATTCTAATACGATTTCATTATTAGTATACACACATATTTCTCCTGCGATTTCTAGAGCTGCTTGTGCAATTTCTGTTGCACTTTTCTCAGGAGAGTAACGTTTCAAAGCACGGCCTGCACTTAACGCATAGTGTCCTCCAGATCCAATTGCAATTACACCATCATCAGGTTCAATGACTTCACCGGTACCCGAAACAAGAAATAGGTCGTCTTTGTTCATCACAATTAACATCGCCTCAAGCTTACGCAGAACTTTGTCACTACGCCATTCTTTTGCAAGCTCTACAGCTGCACGTGCCAAGTTTCCATTATAAGCCTCAAGCTTTGCTTCAAATTTCTCAAATAACGTGAAAGCATCAGCTACAGAGCCTGCAAATCCAGCCAGGACTTGCCCTTTAAATAACCTACGAACTTTTTTTGCTTTATGTTTCATTACAACTGCATTTCCAAATGTAACTTGCCCATCTCCGCTCATTGCACATTGTCCATTATGTTGAACGGCAAAAATCGTTGTTGCGTGAAATTGTTGTTCCAAAAACTCCACCTCATTTCATTTATTCATCCTTACCTGCTCGTGGATGGCTATTCATGTATACGTTTTTTAAATGACCTTTCGTTACGTGTGTATAGATTTGAGTAGAGGTTAGGTGCTCATGTCCTAATAATTCCTGAACGGAACGTAAATCTGCCCCTTCATTTAACATATGAGTAGCAAACGTATGCCTAAGCATATGAGGATGGACATGAATAGTCATAGCTGCTTTTTCTACCATTTTATTTAGGACTAACCTAACTCCCCGGTCAGTTAATGGAGAACCTTTTGCGTTAAGCCAGATTGCTCCAGTTTCCATTCCAGATTTCTCTAATAACGAGTTTCTTCCATTATAAATGTAGTGTTTTAAAGCATCTCTTGCAAAGCTCCCAAAAGGAATGTAACGTTCCTTCCTTCCCTTACCTCGAACTAGAACCGTACCAAGCTCAAGATCTATATCAGATAACTCACACGTTACACATTCACTTATTCGCATCCCTGTCGCATAAAGGAGTTCTAAAATAGCTTGATTTCTTTGGCCTAAAGGTTCTTCCATATTACTCACATGAAATAACTTATCCAACTCTTCTTCATATAAGAATGAAGGGATTGGATTTTGCTGCTTTGGCAAAGAAACATGCAAGAAAGGATTAGACTCTACATGGCCTTCCCTTTCTAAGAAGCGATAAAACGATCGTAAGCTTGAAAGCTTTCTCGAAACCGACCTTCGAGATAGTTGCTGGTCATAGAGCTCTGTTAAAAAGACTCTAATAATGGGATAATCCACTTCCTCCCAACTTAGATCTCCTTCTCTTTGCAAAAATGCTTTAAAGGAATGGAGGTCACTTTGGTAAAAGTGGATCGTATATGATGAAGCGTTCTTTTCAATTTGTAAGTACTCCGTGAATAAGTTTATTTGACGTTGATTATCATTCATCAGCTCACCTCACATAAGGCGCTTAAATATTAACACAGATAATATACCTTATGCAATGAATTTTACTTAATTGTAACAAAATTCTGAATTGTTCCTAAACCTTTGTAAATTATCATTGCTAGCATATCCATGACAAAGAGCAAATATACTAATTTCTGTCAAGTATATTCCCTTACCACTCAACGATTATAGCTTGATGACCTACTAGTGTCAATTAAAATTATTTTAAGTATTTTTTAACAGTTTGTAAGGGAGGGATGGTTCAACTATAAATTCCATCAAAAGATCAATTACAATCATTAGACTCTTATGTGGAAGACTAAAAGTTGAGAGGATGCTTCCGTTTACTCAAGTTGAGAATAAGGTGGTTCGGGAAATCACTCGCTTTCCGCGGCGAGCTGGGAATCCTCCTCGAACGCTTTCGCTCTCTGCGGGGGCTCCCCTAGATTGAAAAGTGCAGGCGTGGTGCCTAGGATCGTACGGATAAGACAGCTTTTTGGAAAAGGCGATTAGCCTTTGGAAAAAAGATGACTTATCACGCTAGGTCCTCCTCGCCGTATTTAGACTAACTCCTGCTGCCGCAGGAGTCTCGCAATTTCCCGAACCACCTTTGCCATATATTGAGGGAACGGAAGCATGCTATATATGGGCGGGCGGATTGTTGAACCTCAGCCATGATGGTGCTAATGGGACGTTATACAAATTCTGATATGGGGTGTTTGGGGGACGGGGAGACTCCAGCAGGAGAAAGAGGTCGACGAGACCCCGGAGCGAACGTAGTGAGTGAGGAGGCTCGACAGCTCGCCTGCGGAAAGCGAGTCGTTCCCCAGACCCCCCTAACTCTCAATAAAAGTAACGGCCCCACATGCAATGAGGTGTCTCAGCCTCGAGTCTTAAACTATCTTGCCCTTACCTGAAATCGTTTGTTCGGAGATTATACGATTATTGCTCATAAATAAAAGCATAAGGGGATAGCCCCTTATGCTTATTGCTGGAGTTCTTCTTTATAGTCACATTCAGAACACTGCACTTGTGTTCCTTTTTTAGCTTTCTTCTCTACTAGCATTGATTCACATTTCGGACATGGACGACTGATTGGTTTATCCCATGAAATAAACTCACATTCAGGATAACGATCACAGCCATAGAACGTGCGTTTCTTTTTACTTTTACGTTCAACAACATTACCTTCTTTGCATCGAGGGCATTTAACGCCAATTTCTTTTAATATTGGCTTTGTATTACGGCAATCCGGGAAATTGGAACAAGCCAGGAACTTACCATAACGGCCCATTTTGTAAACCATTTCGTGACCACATTCTTCGCAGTCAATTCCTGCAGGTTCATCTTTAATTTCGATTTCTTCCATTTCTTTCTCAGCAGTTGTTAAACGCTTTTCGAAATCTTGATAAAAGTCATCGATAATTTGAACCCATTCTTTGTTCCCCTCTTCAACGGCATCGAGATTTCCTTCCATTTGTACAGTGAAATCGACATTAATGATTTCAGGGAAATACTCTTTCAATAATTCAATCACGATCTCACCTAATTCAGTGGGGACAAATCGTTTATTATCTAAACTCACATATCCTCTTCTTTGAATTGTATCCAGGGTAGGAGCGTATGTGGATGGACGTCCTATTCCCATCTCCTCTAATGTACGTACAAGACGAGCTTCTGTGTAACGTGGTGGAGGCTGAGTGAAGTGTTGATTCGGTTGAATGCTCTCTGCTTTAACCGTAGTGCCCTCTTCCAATTCTGGCAACATCTTATCTTCTTCTTTCTTATTATCATCGTTGCCTTCAACATATACTTTCATAAACCCTTTAAATTTAACTTTAGAACCGGTAGCTCTAAACTCTACGCCTTGATTTAATAAGTGAACGGTCATGGTATCAAGAACAGCAGGAGCCATTTGGCTAGCAACAAAACGTTCCCAGATTAATTTATACAATCGATACTGATCTCTAGACAAATATTCTTTCATTGCCTTTGGAGTACGGAGAGAGGAAGTTGGACGAATCGCTTCGTGTGCATCTTGAGCATTTTGCGATTTCTGTGACTTCTTTTGACTCCCTGATCCAAGATAGTCCTTTCCATACTGTTCTTCAATATATCCAGCAGCTTCATCCTTAGCTGTTTGGGAGATACGAGTTGAGTCAGTACGCATATAGGTAATCAAACCAACTGTTCCCTCTTTTTTACTAAGCTGAATTCCTTCATATAATTGTTGAGCCATCATCATTGTCTTCTTAGCACGGAAATTTAATTTCCGCGCTGCTTCTTGTTGTAAAGATGATGTTGTGAATGGTGAAGCTGGATTACGGCGACGTTCTCTTTTGTTTACTTTGTCGACATTGAAGTCTTCCTCGTTCATTTTAGAAAGAATCTTATCAACATCTTCTCTAGAGCCTAGTTTTTGCTTTTTACCATCTATGCCATAAAAAGCACCTTCAAACTGTTCATTATCTTTCATAAAGTTCCCATCAATGGACCAATACTCTTCAGGTTCGAAATTTTTAATTTCATTCTCCCGGTCCATAATCATTTTAACGGCTACTGATTGTACTCGTCCTGCACTAAGACCTTTTTTTACTTTTTTCCATAATAACGGGCTAATGTTGTAACCAACTAATCGATCTAAAACCCTTCTTGCTTGCTGTGCGTTTACAAGATCCATATCAATTGTACGAGGATGCTTAAACGATTCCTTTATTGCATCTTTCGTAATCTCATTAAACACAACACGACATTGAGATGTCTCATCCATATTTAAGCTATGAGCTAAGTGCCAGGCAATTGCTTCCCCTTCTCTATCGGGGTCGGCTGCGAGATAGACTTTCTTGGCTTTCTTAGCAGCTGTTTTGATTTCTTTTAATACAGGCCCTTTGCCTCGAATAGTAATGTATTTCGGGGTGTATCCTTCTTCTACATTTACACCCATTTGACTTTTGGGTAGGTCAATTACATGTCCCATTGATGCTTTTACGGTATACTTTTTTCCTAAGTATTTCTCTATTGTCTTTGCTTTTGCTGGTGATTCTACGATAACAAGATAATCTGCCATATAGTATCCTCCTAGATGAGGTTATTCTTTATTTTATTCATTTTATGTGTAAACGTTTGTTTTAAATTAAATCTTCCCTATTATTAAATACTTCTTATTCATTTGTCAAACAAATTATAGAAACAAAATGAATAGCAAAACGGAAAAATATTGATTTTATGACAGCTTTCGACACTATTTTCCCTTTTGAACTTCCCATTCTTCTAATATGTCATGGGCATTTTGCACTAATTTAGCGCCATCTTGTATCATCTTATTACACCCACTGGAAAAATCATTCAATATAGAGCCTGGGATTGCAAAAACTTCTCTTCCTTGTTCTAAAGCTTGATCAACTGTTATTAATGTACCGCTTCGTTCTTTAGCTTCTACCACTAAGGTTCCAAAGCCTAGGCCGCTTATAATTCTGTTTCGTTCAGGGAAATGCCATTTCCTTGGGGGAATATGAGGAGGGTATTCGGATAACAAGAGATGATTATGAGCTAATGTCTGCATTAGTGGTTTATTTACTTTAGGATAACAATACTGAAAACCAAATCCTAATACAGCTATGGTCTTTCCACCCAGGTCTTCGGTCAGCTCATGAGCAACGGAATCAATCCCTTCAGCCATCCCGCTTACGATAACAAATCCTTCATTTAATAATGGAGGAAGCACCTTCTTCACAGAAGCTAATGCAAGATTTGAACACTTTCTAGTTCCTACTATACTTAAGTACGAATCCTTACCCAAAAGCTTTATATCTCCCTTTGCATAGAGAAGTAATGGGGCATCAGGAATACTTCTTAATGATCTAGGATAATTAGGATGCCAAAATGGAAGTAAAGCGCATTCTGATAAATTTGTAAGGAGCTGCTTTCGATTAGAAACTGAGTGGAGGTGAGTAACAAATGTGGAAGCTCTTTTTGAGGAAAGTTTAAAATTTGAGGTAAGATCTTTGACGGAGAGTGAAAAAACAAACTTTAAAGAGGGATCAAACTGAAGAAATTGCCTTAATAAAACACGACTTGCTCCTTTTGTTTGATGTATAAGAGCCAATCTTAATGTTCTTTCTTCCAAGTGAACTCGTCCCTTCATTTAATATAGGAAATCGTTTAAAAAGGTGCTCCTACAACTAGGAGCACCTTCCTAAAATCTTAATGAGTTTTACATTTATCGTAGATATTGTTCTCTTTTAACACGTTTATGAGTGTTTCCCCCATAACAGCAGGAGTTTCAGCAACTTGTATGCCACACTCGTTCATGACTTTAATCTTTTCCTCTGCTGTACCTTTACCGCCTGAAATAATGGCACCTGCGTGTCCCATACGTTTACCAGGAGGTGCTGTGCGCCCCCCAATAAAGCCGACGACTGGTTTATCCATGTTGTCTTTAACAAATTGGGCTGCTTCTTCTTCAGCTGTTCCGCCTATTTCACCAATCATGATTACTCCATAGGTGTCCGGATCATCCTGAAAAGCTTGCAAGACATCGATGAAATCAGTTCCATTTACTGGGTCTCCACCAATTCCTACAGCTGTAGACTGACCAATACCAGCCTCAGAAAGTTGATGTACGGCTTCATATGTTAATGTACCACTTCTAGATACGACACCGATGTGTCCTTTCTTATGAATGTATCCTGGCATAATACCTATCTTACATTCTTCTGGCGTAATTACACCTGGACAGTTTGGTCCAACTAAGCGTGTTTTCTTCCCTTCCATATAACGCTTAACCTTTACCATGTCAATAACAGGAATGTGCTCTGTAATACAAATTACAAGATCAAGCTCAGCATCAACTGCTTCCATAATTGCATCAGCAGCAAATGCGGCTGGTACATACACAACAGATGCTGTTGCGCCTGTTTCTTCAACAGCTTCTTCTACAGTGTTAAATACAGGGACTCCTTCAACTTCAGTACCGCCTTTTTTCGGTGTTACACCGCCTACGATTTGGGTACCGTATTCAAGCATTTGCTTCGTATGGAAAAGGGCTGTAGCCCCTGTAATACCTTGTACAATGACTTTAGTATCTTTATTAATATATACACTCATTTTTGTCCGTCCTTTCTTATTTTACTAGTTCTACGATTTTCTGTGCTGCTTCGGCCATAGATTCGGATGCAACAATGTTCAGGCCTGATTCATCAAGGATTTTCTTACCTTGTTCCACGTTTGTTCCTTCTAGACGCACAACAAGTGGAATTTCAAGACCAACTTCTTTCGTTGCCGCAACGACACCTTCTGCAATGACATCACATTTCATAATTCCACCGAAGATATTAACAAGAATACCCTTAACACTGTTGTCGGACAAAATGATTTTGAAAGCTTCTGTTACCTTTTCAGTAGTTGCGCCTCCCCCAACGTCAAGGAAGTTAGCGGGGTCTCCGCCATAGTGCTTAATCGTGTCCATTGTCGCCATCGCAAGACCAGCACCATTAACCATACAGCCAATATTACCATCTAAAGCAATATAGCTTAGGTCATATTGAGAAGCTTCGATTTCTTTTGGATCTTCTTCATCTAAATCACGAAGTTCAAATACATCTTTTTGGCGATATAAAGCGTTATCATCAAAGTTTAACTTCGCATCAAGCGCCATTACTTGGCCGTCTCCTGTAGTTACAAGCGGGTTAATCTCTGCAATGGAACAATCTTTTTCAACAAATACTTGATAAAGACCCATCATAAATTTAACCGCTTTCCCTAACAGTTCATCTGGAATGTTAATGTTAAATGCTAAGCGACGAGCTTGATAAGGCATTAAACCCGTAACAGGATCGATTACTTCTTTGAAAATTTTCTCTGGTGTTTCAGCTGCTACTTCTTCAATTTCAGTACCGCCTTCTTCAGAAGCCATCATCGTTACACGTGAAGTGACGCGGTCTAGTACAATACCAACGTAATATTCTTTTTGAATATCACAGCCTTCTTCAATGAGTAAGCGCTTAACTTCTTTCCCTTGAGGACCCGTTTGATGAGTCACAAGCTGTTTGCCCAAAATTTCCTCAGCATATGTACGGACTTCATCTATATTTTTGGCTACTTTAACACCACCAGCTTTTCCGCGGCCCCCTGCATGGATTTGTGCTTTTACTACAGATACATCTGTACTTAAGCCTTTAGCGGCTTCTACAGCTTCGTCTACAGTAAATGCAACTGTTCCGCTTGGAACGGCAACGCCGTAGCTACGTAAAATTTCTTTCCCTTGATACTCATGAATGTTCATCTTCCATCCTCCCATCAAATTGTCACTGCATGACCATTGTATAAAAAATATGTGTGAATTGTCTACAAATTCATCTAGTATCTCCAAAAAAATTAAGAATATACCGACAAAATCCGCTATTATCTCGACTTTTAAGCTAAAAAAAATATCATCATAAAAAATATCAATCTTTATAAGTACCTTGATGTACGAGTTACGATCATTAGAATAGCAGACACGATTCTAAATGGATGCTTACAATAAATAAAAATAGCACTTAAAATCAGTTTTTGATCTAAGTGCTTAATAGTCGTTTATTAAGATTTAAATATGTTAGGTAACGGAAGCAGTTAAGCTTCAAGACTTCATTTGTTTATCGAGCTGATAAACATAAGCAAATACTTCGGCAACGGCTTGATACAATTCTTCCGGTATCTTTTCATTAATATCAAGCTCTCCTAATAGCTTTACAAGAGTGGGGTCTTCTTGTATAGGAACTCGGTGATCATTTGCTTTATTAATAATATTGGCAGCAATATCACCTTTCCCCTTAGCGACAACTTTTGGGGCATTGAATTGCTCTTCATCATAGCTTAACGCAACTGCTTCTCTTTTTTGGTTAGATTCGCTCATATTGTCAGATCAAAGCCTCCTGTATTTCGAGTCGGTGCATTTGTTCTATTTGTAGCGGTTTCAGAAGAATCTTTAAGATTAATTTCCTTATGTCGAACAGTGGATAGCTTATAATTCAATTGTTCTAAACCTTTTTCTAATGATGGCTTAAGCATTTGTATAAGACCTTCAACTCCACTGTTTTCAGTAAATAGGGTAAGTTGGACAACACGTTGTTGGATTCTCATATCAATAACCGTCTCTTTAAGAGAATGAAGATCTAGGTAAAATAGAATGTGACAATAGTCTGGATCAATTTCGCCATTTTCTTTCTTGTTCCCCTCTACATCCATTGTCACATCTTGCTCAATTCCAAACCATTCTCCTGGCATCTGGACGTTAAATTGGATGGATTGCTCGGATTCTTGCATCATAATTGGAGCAGCATTAAGATGATTCAACACTCTTTGCAAACGTTCTCCTACATGAGGGGCAAGGGGGTCTTGCATAGCTTGGAGGATACTTCCTTTTAAAGATGGGGATGGGGCTTCTCCTCTTTCTGCTAGTTGATATTCATAATTAATTCCACTGAGTTGAGTATAAGCTTTTAACTTCACTAAAAATTGATCTTTCATAGACATAGCCATTTCATTCGATTCTTGTAACCCATGCCTTAGCCATTCTATAAGCTTAACAGATTCCCCTTTTGAGAGTTGCTGATTCATAACTTGATTTAAAGTGTTTGTAACTTCTTTCAAAGAAGAGCGATTTTCGTTCAGTACTTTAGTTGGATTTGAACTTCCTATAAGGTACTCGAGAACTTTTAAAGACTGTTCGGATGCTCCTTGATTCGTTAATGCCACTTTAAGAGACGACCAAATCCCCGCTCCTCTTAGTGATTCAGTAAGTTGATTCAACGCTTGTTCAAGCTTGGGTGGCATATGCTCAGCCACGTTCCCTGTTGTATCTGTTATTTTATTTAATATAGATGAAAACTGATGGATTACTGACTTTGTACCTTTTGAAACAGGAAGTTGCTGCTCTAACAAGCTAGTCAACTGATTTTTCAACTTGTCAGGATCTTGAATAGATAGCTGATCTTGAAGTTGAGATAACGACATTTGGTTAGATACATGTCCACTTCGCTTCAAGAGTTGTAAAGCGGTTTTTTGTTCCCCTATAGGAGCGTTCATAAGTGTTCTCATGATCGCCTGATCTAGCGGTAAGCTAGAGCCTCCTCTTCCAAGAGTTTGTTGTAATTGATGACCAAGAGAGGCTTGAGATTGATTCGCAAAGTTTTCTACACCATTCAATGCAGATTGAAGAGAGGCCGTCAATGAAGATGGATCTGTGTATCTAGTGTATAAAGCGTGAAACACTGATGATTTAATTGGCAGGTTTCTTGAAAACATGTCTAGTAACACCTGCGATGCTCTCGAACGAGAACCTGACTGCTCTAATATGTGTAGGGCTTCTTTAAGATCTTGTCTTGTAAATGGAATATTCTTTTGGATCAGCTCACTCACGAAGTTCATTTGGCTTTTAGAGGGACTAGAGATGCCTAATTGTTGAATCACTTGTGGTGACGATTGAAGCGTTTTCCCATTCTCCTCTTCTATCACTTTCAAGCGGAGCATGGGCTTTGTCTGTTGAACTTGAAATACATACCTTTCATTTACAGAAAGGGACGCTTCTAGCTGCGCATTCATTTGACTTCCACCAATCTGAATTAGCGCTCTTGCTTGTGGATATAACTTTAATATTTTACCACCCACAAGACTACCTTGTTGAAGTGATTGCGATTGTTGATTCAGAGCAGCAGATGACCGAAGTTGATTGAGCAATTGAGGAGTCGTTAAGGATGACATACTCTCCCCCCTCTCTTTATTGAAATGTTAAAGACGCTTCCTTTACCGGTGCAAATGACCTTCTATGATACGGCGTGGCTCCATGTTCTTTTAAAGCTTGAAGATGACTTTTCGTTCCATAACCCGCGTTCTGGTTAAATTCGTACTCCGGATAAGATTGATGAAGATCATTCATATAACGATCTCTCGTAACTTTTGCGAGCACACTCGCAGCTGCGATAGAAATGCTCCGCTGATCTCCTTTAGGAAATGCATCTACTGGTGCATTTGTATGTGTTAGAGGAAGAGCATCAATCAACAGTTGATCGGGCTCTTTGCTTAACTGAGCAATTGCTCTATGCATAGCCAATTTAGTAGCTTCGTAGATGTTAATGTCATCAATCGTTTCACTTGTGACAATTCCAATTCCATATGAAATAGAATGAGCTTTTATATAGTCAAAGAACGTGTCCTTTTGGCTTTCTGAAAGTGCTTTTGAATCATATAATCCTTCTAAATAGAATGTATCAGGTAAAATCACTGCCGCAGCTACTACTGGACCCGCTATAGGCCCTCGACCCGCCTCATCAATTCCAGCGATTAGCTTTTTCCCTTTTTCCTTGTAGGCATTCTCATAAGTTTTCATAGCTTCAAATTGATCTTTGAGCGCTTGTTTTCTAGCTAATTGTTTGTGGTATTGTTTAACCAACTTTTGTACACCTTTACGCTCATCCGATTCTAAACCTTGTAATTCTTTTGGTGTACATCCTGTTTCAAAAAGTTTTTCCTTTATCTCTGCAATGGTTTCTTTACTCATGGTTGTCCTCGCTTCTTCTTTTATCGGTTATCTATATATATCTGTTAAGAATGGATTTATTATTTTCCCATACAAAAAGCTGACCCTCAACATGAGAAAGTCAGCCTTATCTTTTATTGTATCATATCTGGTGTTTCCAAAGTAACTCTGCCAATTTTAGCTGAACGAAGATCACGAATAATGACCTCAGCCACTTTGTCATAATTGATATTTCCACCGCTCTCTAAGCAGCCTCTTTTCGTACCGATATGATCAAATACTTCACCCATATCCTCCACGTCAGCAGTCACTCCATAGCGTTCTTGCAAAAGGCTTGGATAATGTTCTTGTAAGAAGCGAATGAAGAAAGCTGCCACATCTGGAATAGGTAAAATATTATCCTTAATCGTACCAATCGTAGCCAGGCGATAGCCCACTATTTCCTCTTCAAATTTCGGCCAAAGTATACCTGGCGTATCTAGAAGCTCGAAGTCTTTTTTCACTTTAATCCATTGTTGAGCAGTCGTAACGCCTGGCCGATCACCCGTTTTAGTAATCTTCTTTTTCGCCAAACGATTAATAAGCGTTGACTTCCCAACATTCGGAATCCCAATAATCATAGCTCGAGCGGGACGAGGGCGTACACCTTTTTTCTTTAGGCGTTCTAGCTTTTCTTGCCCCATCTCTTTAGCGTATTGAATGACATGCTGTACGTCTTTTGGATCATCCACATTAACCGCTATTGCCTCGATGTCTTGCTCTTTATACCAACTAATCCACTTGTTCGTAATCCCATCATCAGCTAAATCTCTCTTCATAAGTAGAACCATCTTAGGCTTCTGTTGAAGTACTTGATGAAGCATGGGGTTTTGGGAAGAGTATGGTGCACGCGCATCTACTAATTCAATGACAAAGTCAACAAGCTTTAACTTCTCTTCTACTTGTCGTTTGGCTTTAGCCATATGGCCTGGAAACCATTGTATCGTCATAGTCATCATCCTTTATCAATCTACAAAACCAAACCGTTCCATTGGCCAATAAATAAATCGGGTTTCCCCAACTATTCTGTCTAATGGAATTAACCCAAGCATACGGCTATCTGTTGAGTTATTTCGGTTGTCCCCAAGTACCAGAACATGGTCCTCAGGAATGGTTTCATAGTTCCCTTTTATATCTTGTAATCGAAAATCAAACGTGTAGGATTGATTCTCTGAAAGTCGGTCTAATCTTTCTTGCAAATACGTTTCCTCTACAGGCTCTCCGTTCACATATAACGTGTCATCCCGATATTCAATGTGATCGCCGGGGAGTCCAATCACTCGTTTAATATAATCTTTCGTTTCTGTTGCATGAAACACAACGATATCAAAACGTTCTGGTTTTCCAATAGTATAACTGAATTTATTCACAATCATGTGGTCACCATTTTCTAGCGTCGGAAGCATAGATGGCCCGTCCACTACGATTGGAGCGAATAAAAATACGCGGATGACAATTGCTAAAATGGCTGCAACGATCAACGCTTTTATCCAATCAAGCCATTCATTTCTTTTCTTCGTCATCCAGCTTCCCTCCACTATGTAAACAACATCTGTTATAAGTCATTATAGAACAAAAAGGAGCCTGTCTAAACAAGCTCCTTTCTTCCGTGTTCATCTTAGCGAATTTCTTTAATGCGCGCTGCTTTACCACGTAGGTTACGTAGGTAGTAAAGTTTAGCACGACGTACTTTACCACGACGAACAACTTCGATTTTATCAACGCGTGGAGAGTGTACTGGGAACGTACGTTCAACACCAACGCCAGAAGAAATTTTACGTACAGTGAATGTTTCGGAGATGCCTCCGCCACGGCGCTTAATTACAACACCTTCAAACACCTGAATACGTTCGCGGCTTCCCTCAACAACTTTAACGTGAACTTTTACAGTGTCACCAGCTTTGAAACGTGGAAGATCCTCGCGTAGCTGTTCTTTAGTAATTTCTTGGATTAGATTTTGCATCCTGTTTCACTCCTTCTTCACCAATGCTCTTACCTGGATTAACCTGATAGCGGAACATCGTAATTAGACTTAAGCTAAACGCCTAAGCACAAGTTTTAATATAGCATAATTACAACAATGATGCAATATGCTTTTAATCATTCTGCCATTCGTTTATCCATTGTTTTTCTTGATCAGTTAATGAGCGCTGTTCAATGAGATCTTTGCGCCTCTCATAGGTTCGCTTTAAAGACTGTTTATGTCTCCATTCATCAATCTTTGCATGATTGCCTGAGAATAATACCTCTGGGACTTGCATTCCGCGAAAATCACGAGGTCGTGTATAGTGAGGATGTTCTAACAGGCCATTTGAGAAGGAATCTTCAGGTGCTGATGATGCGTTCCCTAGTACACCAGGCAACAATCGCACAACACTGTCCATGACAACCATAGCCCCTAACTCACCACCGGTTAACACGTAATCCCCTATAGAAATCTCATCTGTTACAACATGCTCGCGAATTCGCTCATCATAACCTTCATAATGGCCACATAAGAAGATTAAGTGATCTTCCTCGGCTAACTCTTCCGCCTTAGCTTGAGAGTGAGGCTCCCCTTGTGGGCACATAAGAATGACTCTTGGCTTTTTCCCTTGCTTATCTTTAATGGCATCTACTGCGTCAAAGATCGGTTGAGGAGATAAAACCATACCAGCTCCCCCTCCGTAAGGGGTGTCATCCACCTTTAAATGTTTACTTTCTGTATAATCTCGAAAGTTAACAGTCTCATATGAAAATGCATCTAAGTCTTGTGCTTTTTTCATAATAGATGTATTGAGTACCCCACTAAACATTTCCGGGAACAAAGTCAAAATATCAATATGCATTAGTCTAGCAGCCCTTCCATAGGTTCAATTGTTATCGTTTTGTTGTGGGTGTCTATTTCTTTTACAACTTGTTCGATATAAGGAATTAGCGCATCCTTTTTCTGAGGACGCTTTACGACCCAAACATCATTTCCACCAGGACTTAAAATTTCTTTCACGGTTCCCACAACTTCCTCTTCAGTTGTTTGTACGGAACAACCGATAATCTCATGGTAATAAAATTCTCCTTCATCCAGAGGAGTTTGTTGCTCTTTCGTGATCGCTAATGTACCGCCTTTTAACGATTCTACCTCATTTAATGAGCTGTACTCCTCAAAATGAAGAAGGTGAAAGGATTTATGCATACGATGGCCTTTAATCGTTAATAGAAGGGGGTCTTCTTCCTTTGACTGTGGAACCCAGTATACTTCATTTCCTGGTTCAAAACGGTCTTCAAAATCTGTAACTTGAATCACGCGAATTTCACCGCGTACGCCGTGTGTGTTCACGACCTTACCTATTGTATATAATTCTTTATCCATTCACATCACCTATTTATCAATCCGGATTACTTGACCATCTTGAACAACAATAGCGCCCTGGTTCATTTTCTCATCCCACATATCGCCTACTTTTAGGTCCACAATAGATTCTACTTCTCCATCTTCTATTTCACTGCCTAATGGTAGGATTTCTAATTGTTCGAGCTGATATTCAAGCCACCGAATTTTTTCTTTTCTTTTATCGATTTCTCGATTAAAACGCTTTGCTACTTCTTCACGAGAGACATTTTGTTTTACTTCAATCTTTCTTTTTTCAAAGGAAAGTTGCTGACACTCTTCATCAAGTCTCGCTTTCCTTGTTTCAAAATCTTGACGCAGTGTCTCTTTACTTGTTTCTGTAAGGACTCGTTTTACTGATACACGTTTGATGATGTTCATCATATTCGCTCCTATAATCGTAAACGACTCTTCGATACATACAGGGATTTCGTTATTAAGAAGAGCAAGTTACATGAAAAAGTTTAACCTAGTAAAAAAAGGGAAAGGTGGCCCCTCTCCCTTTTTACATAATATCTAAATAAATTCGCTTTTTGGAATTCGATCCTGCCGCATATACAACGGTTCGGATGGCCTTAGCCACTCGTCCGTGTCTACCAATCACCTTGCCGACATCGTCTTTGTGAACAGATAAGTGATACGTATGTTTACGCTCTTCTTCTTGCTCTGTAACGGCAACATCATCTGGATAATCAACTAGTGGACGTACAATGGTTTCGATTAAGGCTTTCACGTTATCACACTACTTTACTTTTGAGTTTTTTGTGCGTGAAACTTTTCCATAAGACCTTGTGTTGAGAACAAGTTGCGAACTGTATCAGATGGCTTAGCACCTTCTGTCATCCAGTTAAGAGCTTTTTCTTCATTTACAGTAACCTCTGTTGGGTTAGCTGTTGGATTGTACGTTCCGATCTCTTCGATGAAACGACCATCACGTGGGGAACGAGAATCTGCTACTACTATACGATAGAATGGGTTACGCTTAGAACCCATGCGCTTTAGGCGAATTTTTACTGCCATATTAAATACCTCCATATTTTCAAATGCTTATTTTTACTTAACACAATTTTAGATTTTAGCAGAGAACTGCGAGTGTGTAAAGGGGTTTTGCATTACATATTAATAAAAGTGTAAGCGAGTGTTCTGACCCGGAGGCATAAGCAAGGATGCGGAGGTGGTTGAAAACCACCAGAGCAGCATTGCTTATGTCAGGAGGGTCAACGAGCTGGAACTGGATATCGCTATAAAAAGCGGAAACAGTTTGGTCAGAACCGATTCACACGAAGTATGTCAGTTCGACGTTAGCTTTTAACTTGACGGTTTTAATCAAACTTCCACCGTTTATTTGAGCCAATATGACACCTTTATAACTATTGGACTCTACTAAGCCTTGTTAAAAAAAGCGCTTCGACCGAAGTCCAGCTCCAACGGTTAGGCCCTAGCGCGATAAGTAAAAACACTGCGGTGAGGAAACCTCACCTACGCGCTTTTACTTATCCGTACGGGCCTGGACAAACCGTTTCCGCTTCCTGCTTTTCCAGCTCCGGCGGGGAGGAGCTAGCGCGATAAGCAAGCGACTTGCAGTGACTAACGTCACTTCCAGTCGCTTGCTTATCCGTACGCTCCTGTTCACCCCGCCTGCGCTTTTCGTTTTACATAAACGGTAATTTAAATCCGCCGCCTTTACCTTTTTTACCTTTTTGGTTCGTCATCTGCTTCATCATTTTCTTCATGTCGTTGAACTGTTTTAATAAACGGTTCACTTCGGATACGTTTCGGCCGGAGCCTTTGGCGATTCGTTTTTTACGACTTGCGTTCATGATACTTGGGTCGTTTCGTTCGGCTTTGGTCATGGATTGAATGATTGCTTCGATGTGATTTAATTGTTTCTCATCGATATTTGCGTTCTTCAAGCCTTTCATTTTATCAGCGCCTGGGATCATACCTATTAGTTCATCTAAAGGTCCCATATTACGAACTTGGCCCATTTGTTCTAAGAAATCATCCAATGTAAAGGACGCGTCGCGCATTTTTTGCTCGAGCTCTTTCGCCTGGTCTTCGTTCACTTCAGACTGGGCTTTTTCAATTAATGTTAGCACGTCCCCCATACCTAAGATACGAGACGCCATGCGTTCAGGGTGGAACGCTTCTAGCTGATCCAGTTTCTCACCCATACCAGCAAACTTAATTGGTTTGTCAGTTACAGCTTTGATTGATAGCGCGGCACCACCACGGGTGTCACCATCTAACTTAGTTAGGACTACTCCACTAACGTCTAGCTGCTCATTAAAGGATTCTGCTACGTTGACTGCATCTTGACCTGTCATTGCATCAACAACTAGGAAGACTTCATCTGGATTCACGTTTGAGTGAATTTCTTTTAATTCACCCATTAGGTTCTCGTCAATATGAAGACGACCAGCTGTATCAATAATGACATAGTCATTATGATTTTCTTTTGCTTGAGCAATCGCTTCGTTGGCAATATCAACTGGATTGGCTTCTGTCCCTTTTGAGAAGACAGGCATATTAAGCTGAGTACCAAGCGTCTCTAACTGGTTGATTGCAGCAGGACGATAAACGTCGGCTGCTACTAGTAAAGGATTTCTGTTGTGGTTCTTACGCAAATGATTGGCAAGTTTACCAGTAGTGGTTGTTTTACCAGCACCTTGAAGACCTACCATCATAATAACTGTTGGTGGGCGATTGGCCACAGCAATTTTGCTCTGGTCTCCTCCCATAAGATCAGTTAACTCTTCTTTTACCACTTTAATTACTTGTTGACCTGGAGTTAAACTCTGCATAACTTCTTGTCCAACCGCACGTTCTTTCACGCGCTTCACAAAGTCTTTTACTACTTTGAAGTTAACGTCCGCTTCAAGAAGCGCAAGGCGGACTTCACGGGTCATTTCTTTTACATCTGCTTCGGTTACCTTACCTTTGCCTTTGATCTTTTGGATCGAATTCTGCAGTCGGTCGGCTAAACCTTCGAATGCCATATAAGCCGCCCTCCTAATCTAAATTCTCAAGGGTCTCAATGATTTCTATCGCGTCATCAGACCCTTTTTGAACGGATTCTTTCAATTGTTTCAACAACCGTTGTCGTTTCTCAAAACGATCGTATAAATCTAACTTTTGTTCGTATTCCTCA
This sequence comes from Pontibacillus chungwhensis BH030062, assembly GCF_000770675.1. Classification (GTDB taxonomy): domain Bacteria; phylum Bacillota; class Bacilli; order Bacillales; family BH030062; genus Pontibacillus; species Pontibacillus chungwhensis. Next base: position 89,938 of record NZ_AVBG01000001.1, on the reverse strand, counting down.
AGCATTGTTTCTGTTCGTTTAATATTGTCATATACAGCCTGACGACTTACATTGAATGTTTCAGAGATTTCTCCTAAAGAATAATCTTCAAGATAATAGTACTCCATATAACTTCGCTGTTTATCTGTCAGTAATTCTTGGTAAAAATCAAACAAATAGTTCATGCGTGTTGTTTTCTCAAGCAAAGTAAGCACTCCTTGTTAAGTGAAATGCCTTTACATATACAAATAGTACAAAATAAAGGTGTGATCTGTCAAGTTTACCCCAATGAATTATTCTTGTTCTGACTCTTCAAGCATATCAGCAAATAGGCCATAAACGAAAGCATGGGCATCAAAGGATTGAAGATCTGTCACTTTCTCTCCTAGTCCTACGAATTTAACTGGAATATCTAATTCATTTCGTATCGCCATGACAATACCACCTTTAGCAGTGCCATCAAGCTTAGTCAGCACAATACCAGAAACATTGGTCGCTTCTGAGAAGGTCTTAGCTTGACTCAAGGCATTTTGACCTGTAGTGGCATCAAGAACAAGTAACGATTCATGAGGAGCACCTGGTATTTCACGTTCAATTACACGCTTCACCTTTGATAGCTCGTTCATTAAGTTAACTTTGTTTTGCAGACGACCAGCTGTGTCACATAATAACACATCTGCTCCCTTGGATTTCGCCGACTGTATGCCGTCATAAATAACCGCAGCAGGGTCACTTCCTTCACTATGACGAATAACAGGCACACCTACACGATCACCCCACACTTCAAGCTGCTCAATTGCACCTGCGCGGAATGTATCACCAGCAGCCATAACAACATTCTTTCCTTGTTGTTTAAGTCTGTGAGCCATTTTACCGATTGTGGTTGTTTTCCCTACACCATTCACCCCGACGAAAAGGAGAACAGTAAGCCCATCTTGATTAAACGTAATCTCTTCAATTTCTTCGTCATCATTTCCGTAATAGATGTCGACAAGTTTTTCTGAAATGACTTCACGCACCTCACGGGTATCTTTAATGTTTCGGCGCTTCACTTCCATCTTTAATTCATCTATTAAATGCATAACTGTGTTTACGCCAACATCAGCAGAAATAAGAATTTCTTCTAGTTCTTCGAAGAAATCTTCGTCAACTGTACGATAACGTGCTACAAGGTCATTTACTTTAGTTGCAAAAGAGTTGCGAGTTTTTGCTAACCCTTTTTTAAACTTTGTGGAAATACTCTCTTTCTCTTCTACCTCTTCTACCTCTTCTATTTCTTCTTGCACCTCTTGTTCTTCTACAGGGGGTGCTTCAACAACCTCTTCCTCTTTAGGTTGTTCTTCAACACCTTCTTCAGAAGCTGTCTCAGTAACTTCTTCTTTTACGTCTTCTTCAATTGAGGTAGAAAGTTCTTGTTCGTCTTCTTTGTCATGATCCTCTTCAAGGTTGTCTACGTCTTCTTCTTTAGTAGAATCATCTTGTAGATGCTCATCTTCTTTTACAAATTTCTCTTTTAACTTCTTAAAAAATCCCATCTTTTCTACTTCCTTTCTACGAACGTTGTATTAATTCCTTGGTCTCTTCCAAACGTACAGAGACAAGTTTTGATACACCAGACTCTTGCATCGTTACCCCATACAAGACATCCGATTCTTCCATCGTTCCTTTTCTGTGAGTGATGACAATAAACTGTGTTTTAGCGCTAAACCGTTTTAGATATTGAGCAAACCGAGTTACATTTGCTTCATCAAGGGCTGCTTCTACTTCATCTAGTACACAGAATGGAACAGGGCGCACGTGAAGAATTGCAAACAGAAGAGCGATTGCTGTTAGTGCACGTTCACCTCCAGACAACAGCCCTAAATGCTGCAATTTCTTACCTGGAGGTTGTGCTACAATTTCAATTCCCGTCTCTAAAATATTGTCAGGGTCAGTCATTCGAAGGTCAGCCCTGCCACCTCCAAAGAGGTCTTTAAAGACATGAGTGAACTCTTCGCGGATTTGTACGAATGTACTCTCGAAACGACGCTCCATTTCTCCATCCATCTCTGAAATCACACCAAATAACGTATCTTTCGCCTCTAGCAAGTCTGTTTGCTGTTCTGTTAAGAAGGTGTGGCGCTCTTTAATGCGATCATATTCTTCAATGGCTCCTATATTAACGGTCCCTAATTCATCAATAGCAAGACGAATAAGTTTGACTTGTCTCTTCGTAGCATTGATATCCTCTACTTCGGGATAAGTCTCTTTTGCCTTCTCATAAGAAAGCATATATTCGGTCCTTAGGTGTTCTAGTCGATTTTCTAGTTCCACATCGAGACGGTTAGCTTTAACCTCTTTATCCTGAATGTCTTGTACCAAGGATTGGTGAACCCGTTTGTTTTCTTTTAGGTCTACTTCGATGTTTTGGATCTTTTGAGAACGGTTGGTGCGATCCTCACGTCTGGTTCGTATTAGTTCGCTATTTGTTTCTTTTTGATTTCGTTTTGCTTCAATTTGAGCGTCAATCTCTTCTTCTGTTTCTTTAGACTCAGCAATATCTTTTAACTGGTCAAGCTGAGATTGTTGTTCTTGTTTAGAAGACTGAACTTCTTCTAATTGAACGAGAAGAGCTTCTGTTTTTTCCTGCTGGTTTTTCACCTGTGTTTGCTGCTCTGCATGTTCAATTTGCAATTGATTTAATTCTTGTTGCAGTTGATCATAACTTGCTTTTTGAGTTGTTTGCTGCTCTGTTAGCTGATCAATTTCTTTCTGAATGTTGATTAGATTCTCTTCGATCGCTTCTAATTCTGATGTTAAATTCTTATTCCGCTCATGTAGAGACGAGCGATCGTCATCAAACTGAGCTTTATCTTGGTCATAAAGAGAAAGCTGATCGTTTAAATTTTGTTCTTGTAATTCTAGCTCCCTTAATCGCCCTCTACTTGCTTGTTCTTCAAGTCTTGAGGATTCAAGTTGTTCTTGTAAAGTAGAGCGTTTTTCTTTCTTCTCTTTAATTTTTTCCTTTAAGTCCTTAACTGTTCGCTCATATTGTGCACTTCTTTGTTCAAATTGAGTTAACTTTTCTTGTAACTCTTGAAGTTCTTGATCTCTTGTAAACAGCGACTGGTTGCTCTTCTTCTGCGCACCACCTGTCATGGAACCACCAGGGTTTACTACATCCCCTTCTAATGTCACAACGCGGAAACGCCTTCCAGTTGCTTTTGCGATCTCATTGGCATCCTTTAATGACTCTGCTATGATTACGTGTCCCATAAGGTGTTGAATGGCTTTAGAGAAGTGCTCTTCATATTGCACGAGCTCAGAAGCTACCCCAACAAACCCATTTATTCCTTTAGCTATATTTAACTTTTCTGAAGGAATATATTTTGGTTGGATCGTAGGTAGTGGCAAGAACGTAGCTCTACCTCTGTTCGTTTGTTTTAACCAGTTTATAGTCTTTCGAGCAGTAGCTTCATCTTCCATTACAACATGCTGTGCGGCTCCACCAAGCGTCGTTTCAATAGCTGTCACATAATTCTTCGGGATATCAATGAGTTCAGCTACAGCACCTTTAACGCCTTTTAGTTCACCAGACTCACGTGCTTTTAAGACTTCTTTTACCCCTTGGAAAAAACCTGCAAAATCTTCTTTTAAGTCTTCAAGCATTTCTTTCTTAGAACGTAATTTCTCTAAATGTTGATAACCTTGATAAAGTTTAGATTGTTTCTCCTGATACTCTTTCTCTTCATGGTCAAGCTCTGTTTTAACGCGGTTTAAGCTTTGCTCTTGTTCTGTTCGTTTAGCTGTAATCGCCTCAAGTTCTTGTTCTAAAGTACCTTTTTGTTTTTGGATAGCATCACGGTCATCAATGAGGTCTTTAAACTTCCCTTCAAGACGAGTCGTTCTCACATCAAACTGTTCTAGTTGTTGGCTTACAGACTGACGTTCATTACGTTTTGCAGCCTGCTCATTAAGCTGTTCAATGTAATCACTCTTTAAGCTTTCTATTTTTTCTTCTTGATTGCTATCTAATTGATTCAGTTGTTCCCGAACTTTGTTTAACTTTTCATTAGTCGTATTCGCTTGGGATGTGACACGATCTAACTTAGACTGTTCGTCGTCGTATTGTCCTTGAATAGTTTCTTCGCGATCCTGGAGTTTGGTAACATCGTCTTCTAGTTTGGAGCGGTTTTCGGTATAGTGTTTCTGACGCTCGCTAAATAACTCTTTCTTTCCTTCTAGGTTCTCAAGCTCCTGTGTTAAAACCAACAAAGCTTCTTGCAACTCTTCAATAGAGTCATCTAAGGCCTTCATTTCGTTTCGCTCTTCTTCTACATTTGCTTCTTGGTTAGAAGTGAACACACGCAATTCTTGTTCACGAGCTTTTTGAGTTTCTAAATCTTTCAACAACGCTTCCCAATCAGCGTGTATGGTCTCAATTTCTGCTACCATTAGAGAAACTTCATAATTCTCAAGCTCTTCTTTCTTCTCGAGGTAGTCTTTTGCAATAGCCGCTTGTTCTTTTAACGGCTCTAGTTGACCTTCAATCTCATAAATAATATCTTCTACCCGGTTCAAGTTTTCTTGTGTTTCTGCTAACTTGTACTCGGCTTTTTGTTTACGCTTCTTATATTTAAGAACACCCGCAGCCTCTTCAAAGATGGCTCTGCGCTCTTCGGCTTTTGAGCTTAAAATCTCTTCTACCTTTCCTTGTGAGATAATAGAGAAAGCTTCCCTACCGAGGCCTGAGTCCATAAACAAGTCAATGATATCTTTTAGACGACACGCTTGTTTATTAATAAGGAACTCACTTTCTCCAGACCGATACACTCTTCGTGTGACAGAAACTTCCTGATAATCAAGGGGAAGTGTGTGGTCTTCATTATCAAGCGTTAATGTAACTTCTGCAAAATTAAGCGGTTTACGGGAATCACTGCCCTGAAAAATAATATCCTCCATTTTAGAACCACGAAGAGATCTAGCTGATTGCTCACCTAGCACCCACCTAATGGCATCTGTGATATTACTTTTCCCGCTTCCGTTCGGACCTACTACTGAGGTGACGCCTGGCACAAAATCTACAGTAATCCGTTCGGCAAACGATTTAAATCCTACTGTATCTAAACGTTTGAGGAACATGTTAACTTCCTCCTATGTAAAACTATTTTTTGTATTTCTGCGATGAATAATTTCAATTTCAACTCATTTATTTTATCATAAACTATAAGGTGTTAGAAGAAAGCATTCTAGTAATGAAAAAGAGGAGAGAGATTTATGGATTTAAATACCCCAACAAATGATAATTTAGTGTTTATGATTAACACACTAGCAGAACAGCTTCAGGTTGTTAACCGAGGTTTAATGGACCCTGAAGACTACGACATCAAGCATTATGAAGATATTAAAGACATGTATGACATGGTTCAAATGAAAAAGGGACAACTTAGCGTCTCAGAACTGCAAGCTGTTGTTGGAGAACTAGGTAAATACCGCGTTAAAGCATAGCATTTAAGACAAGCCTATTTACATAGGCTTGTCTTTTTTGTTGTATGAACAGCCCTATAGCGTCAGCAAAACCGTCGGTTATCTTGCACTCGCATATGGCATGTTCTCGCTAGTCCCCATTACAGAAGTGGTGGGCCGGAAAACTGCGAGACTCCACCTCGCCGCGGAAAACGAGCGGTTTTCCGGCGCACCTCACGCTCAATATCGCCCAAAGAAAACATTCTCTCAAGCAGATAGAAAAAGCTGCTAGCGCGAGCCAGCAGCTTTTTACACCTCTATATCGAAAGCATCAAGTGCTTCCTTAGCAGCATTTTGTTCTGCTTCTTTTTTCGTTCGACCAATGCCAATACCAGAACGATCACCTTGTATGAAAACGTGGGCGATAAATTCACGATTATGAGCTGGGCCTCTTTCTTCCACAATCTCATATTCTATAACGCCATTACGCTCTCTTTGGACCACTTCTTGTAATTGACTTTTATAATCCATCGCATGCGAAAAAGCACCTTTATGAATTTTAGGGTAGACAAACTCTTCAAGAAATCGAATAACAGTCTGAAAGCCTTGATCCAGATAAATAGCTCCGATAAACGCTTCAAATACGTCTGCTAACAGAGCAGGACGCTCACGACCTCCTGTCATTTCTTCCCCTTTGCCTAAGAAGATTAGGTCACTGAAATGTAAATCATTTGCGAAACGAACGAGTGATGCTTCACAAACAATTGAAGCGCGATATTTCGTTAATTCGCCTTCAGTCATCTCTGGATGCTTACGGTATAGATATTGCGATATTGCTAATTCTAGTACAGCATCCCCTAAAAATTCTAATCGTTCATTGTCGTCATATTCTCTGGTGCGATGCTCATTCACATAGGATGAATGGGTGAAAGCCTGTTCTAATAACTTTTTACTCTCAAAGCTTATCCCAATCCTATTTTGAAATTTCGTGAAATCCACTGTCTCATGCCACCTATTCTTATTATTAGAATTACATACAGAGAAAGTCTCGCATCTTGCGAGACTTTCTTACTTTATTGTTACTTGCTGTTTATGTAATTCACAGCATCGCCAACTGTCTCAATTTTCTCTGCATCTTCGTCAGAGATCTCCATGTCGAACTCATCTTCAAGTTCCATAACAAGCTCAACCACATCTAGTGAGTCTGCTTCTAGGTCATCTTTAAAGGAAGCTTCCATGGTTACTTTTGAGTCGTCTACATCCAGACGTTCAACAACTATGCCTTTTACTCGTTCAAATACATCTGCCATCGTTGTTCACCTCCCTTCAGTAATTATAGAAGATTTCGCATTAAAATACTAGGTCATGACACGATTTTATCTGCGGATCTTTATAAAAATTACATGACCATGCCGCCATCTACATGGAGAGTTTGACCCGTCATGTAGTTGGCATCATCAGACGCTAAGAAGCGCACAACTTTTGCGATATCTTCACCTTGCCCTAAACGGGACAACGGAATCATCGACTGCATACTCTCAACTTGTTCGTCTGTCAGTTCATCTGTCATATCCGTTTCAATAAATCCAGGTGCAACGGCATTAACAAGAATATTACGAGCAGCTAGTTCTTTAGCTGATGTCTTCGTTAATCCAATAACACCTGCTTTAGCGGCTACATAGTTAGCTTGTCCTGGGTTTCCACTAACCCCAACAACAGATGCTATATTAATAATTTTCCCGCCTTTTTGCTTCATCATCGGACGTGTTACAGCCTTCGTTGTCAAGAATACACCTTTAAGGTTCGTATCTATAACCTGATCAAACTCTTCTTCCTTCATGCGCATAAGAAGATTATCACGCGTTATACCAGCGTTATTGATTAAAATATCAATACGACCAAATGTTTCAGTAACTTGCTTCACCATTGCTTTCACTTCTTCTTCTGATGATACATTGGCTTGGATTTTAATACCTTCAGTTCCTAAAGAAGTGATTTCATCAACAACGTCTTGAGCCTTTTGTTCGCTACCCGCATAGTTCACAGCTACTTTAGCTCCTTGTCTTGCTAGCTCTAAAGCGATAGCACGGCCGATACCGCGAGATGCACCAGTTACAAGGGCAACTTTACCTTCAAGCATTTGTTAGTCCTCCTTATACCATTCCAGAAATGCCTCTAAGCTCTCTGGGTCTTGGATATTAAATGTTTTCATTCGTCGATTAACTTTACGGATCAAGCCGCTTAAGACTTTTCCATTCCCAACCTCTACAAAGGCATCAATGTCTTGGTCCATCATATAGCGAATCGTTTCTTCAAAGCGAACCGGAGAATATAGTTGCTCAACTAAAGAATCAAAGATTTGATCTTTATCTTGAACAGGTTCTGCTGTTACATTGGCTACAACCGGAACTTCAGCCTCTTTCAAGGAGATACCTTTTAGTTCTGATTCAAATTGCTCACTTGCAGGCTTCATTAGGCGAGAGTGGAAAGGACCACTTACATTAAGAGGAAGAGCACGCTTTGCACCTTCTTCTTTCAAACGTTCACACGCTTTGTCTACACCTTCTTTAGATCCTGAAATAACAATTTGACCTGGGCAGTTATAATTGGCAACTTCTACAACTTCCCCTTGATCCCGAATTGTTGATGTTACACGTTCGATTGTCTCAACATCTAATCCGAGCACTGCAGCCATGGAACCTTGTCCAGCTGGTACAGCCTCTTCCATAAGCTGACCACGCTTTTGTACTAAAGATAAGGCTTCGTCTTGTGACATTGTACCGGCAGCTACATGAGCGCTATATTCACCTAGGCTGTGCCCTGCAACAAGCTCAGGTTTGATGCCTTCATCTTTAAGTAATTGAGCAATCGATGTACTAAGTAAAAGAAGAGCGGGTTGAGCATTCTCTGTCTTCGTTAGCGTTTCCTCTGGCCCTTCTAACATGTATTGGCTAAGGGAAACACCCAAGCGATCGTCCGCTTTTGCGAACTGCTCTCTTACACTTTCATATTGATCATAGAAAGCTTTTCCCATACCAACTTCTTGAGAACCTTGTCCCGGAAAGACAAAAGCTATTCTTTTCATTGATCATCATCCTTATCCCAGTCCATATTTTGAACTGTTTCTTGTATAGCTTGATTTACTTCATGGTCCACCATGTGACAAGCTTGTTTAATAGCGTTATAAACTGCACGAGCATCAGAAGAACCATGCGCTTTAATAACAGGTGCGGCAAGACCAAATAATCCAGCTCCACCATACTCAGAATAATCTAGCTTGCTCTTTAAGCCGCGTAGATTTTCCTTAGCCATACTAGCAGCCAACTTAGTCTTCCAATTTGTCATAAATGTATCTTTAATCATGGCAAACATCGACATCGCTGTACCTTCTATTGTTTTAAGGGTTACATTCCCAGTAAAACCATCTGCCACAACAACATCCGCTACCCCATTCAGCAAGTCGCGCGCCTCTATATTTCCTACAAAATTTATCGGAGCACCTTGCAATTGCTTGAATGTCTTCTTAACAAGATCATTCCCTTTTCCGTCTTCTGTACCTACATTCAATAGGCCTACTCTAGGGGAGGTTATGCCACGCACTTGCTCTGCATAAACAGATCCCATTACGGCGTATTGTACTAGGTGATTCGGTTTTGCATCAACATTCGCTCCGACGTCTAGTAGTAAAAAACCTTTTCCATCTACTGTAGGAAGCGTTGGACTAAGCGCAGGGCGTTCGATCCCCTCAATACGTCCAACAACGAACAAGCCAGCACTCATAAGCGCCCCTGTATTCCCGGCAGAGACGCAAGCATCTGCTCGTCCTTCTTTAACTTCTTTCGCCATTAAAACCATTGAAGCATTTTTCTTACGACGAACCGCACGAACGGGTTCGTCTTCTGAAGTAATCATTTCATCTGTATGTACGACCTTAATGGCTGTGTGGTCTTCGTTCATGTGTGAACGAATCTTGTCCTCCTGGCCAAATAAGGTGATTTCTAAGTTTTCTATATTCTTTACCGCTTCTATTGCACCTAATACGATTTCTTTAGGAGCATGGTCTCCCCCCATTGCATCGACTGCTAATCTCATGGTTAGGCCTCTCCTTTTTCATCATTTGAACGATACATGACAAAGACACCAGAAAAAACAGTCTCTTGGTCAACGACACTTTCTACTTCTACTATGGTACGACCTTTGTCATCGTTCCCTTTAACTTGCGCCTTCGCTACAACGCGTTCTCCCTCTTTCACCTGCCGTGTAAACCGAATTTCAGACTTAGCTGTCAGAGCAAGTTCATCATTAATAACAGCCACAGCCAAAGAGTTCGCCTGTGCAAACAAGTGATGACCTCTGGCAATTCTGTTACGTGAGAATACGTGTTCATCTTTTATATCTAAAATCGAGATTGCTTTATGATCTAACTCCAAATCTACAACCTCACCAATAACCTCCTCTAGAGGCAGGGCTTTAACCGTTTCATTCCATTGGTAGGTAGCGACCGACTTAATTCGTTCACGAAGTTCAGGAATTGATAGTTCCATTCGATCCAAACGTATCGTTTGGATACTAACCCCATATTTCTTGGCTAATTCCTCATCTGTAATGAACGGAGTCTGCTCAATCGTTTCCTTAAGGCGATGCTGACGCTCTTTCTTCGATAACTTCATCTATAAACACCGTCCAATTATGACTAGGTACTAATAGTAATATATAATACCTCCCTATCTTATGCAAGGATTGTTTCTTTAATCCAATACTTCTCCTTTTAAAATAGGATCATTCATTAAGATGTTAAATAGGGGCTGAAGAGATGGGTCTTTCTTAAAATGATCTTCTTCAATCATCTTCTGGGCATCTTGACGGGCGGTTTCTAGAGCGCGATAATCATGCACCATATCTGCAACTTTAAACTCCGGAACACCACTTTGCTTCCTCCCAAAGAAATCACCAGGGCCACGAAGTTTAAGGTCATGCTCAGACAATTCGAATCCATTTGTAGTTTCACTCATGATCCTCATTCGCTCTTTACCCACATCTCCTTTTGGGTCAGCAAGTAAAATACAGTAACTTTGATGGCTCCCTCTTCCTACACGACCTCTTAACTGATGAAGTTGCGATAAACCAAAACGATCAGCATCGTAAATAAGCATTACCGTTGCATTGGGAACGTTCACACCTACCTCAACAACTGTTGTAGATACTAGTACTTGCACCTCGTTATTGGCATACTGCTTCATCACTTCTTCTTTTTCCTCAGCTGATAAACGGCCGTGCATTAATCCTACTTTTATAGATGAAGGGAAATAAGCAGTTAGCTGATGATAAGTATCTACTGCATTCTGAATGTCAAGCTTATCGGATTCTTCAATTAACGGGCTAATGACATACGCCTGACGCCCCTCTTCGACTTCCTTTTGAATAAATGTTAAAACACGATCTAACATTTGATCTTTCACCCAATATGTCTCGACAGCTTTACGGCCGGCTGGCATTTCATCAATTACAGAAACATCCATATCGCCAAATGCTGTAATCGCTAGAGTTCTAGGAATTGGTGTAGCGGTCATAAAGAGCACATCAGGCATCAATCCTTTGTCACGAAGCGTCCGGCGCTGCTCCACACCAAAACGGTGCTGCTCATCTATAATGGCTAAGCCGAGGTCACTAAAAATAACTTCATCTTGGATTAACGCATGTGTACCAATGATAATATCGGCTTCATGGTTCGCGATTTTTTCTACTACTTCTTTACGACGTTTCCCTTTAACACTGCCTGTTAACAAGACAACATTCGCTTTGTCTCCAAACAGCTCTTGCAACGATTCATAATGTTGCTCTGCCAGAATTTCTGTAGGAACCATCAGCGAACCTTGTTTCCCTGATGTAATGGTTGCATATAAAGCTATAGCTGCTACCGCAGTTTTACCAGATCCTACATCCCCTTGAAGCAAACGGTTCATTCGATAAGGAGAGCTCATATCTTTTAAGATTTCTTTTAGACTTTTAGACTGCGCCCCTGTCAATTCAAAAGGTAAACCATTTGTAAAGTGAGTAACGGACTCTTTATCAAAGCTTTGTGCATTGCCAGTGGTAGCTTCTCGTTTAATTTTTCGGAGGAGCTGCATTTTCAATTGGAATAACAAGAATTCTTCGTATATAAAACGACGTTTTGCATGCTTTAAAACGACCCGGCTTTCCGGGAAATGCATTCCATATAATGCTTTGGAACGTTCAGGTAACTTATAAGCTTCCAAATAAGAAGAAGGCAAAACCTCTTCTATGTCGGAACCATATTGGTCTACAGCAGTTCTCATCCACTTTTTAAACGTCGGCATTTTCATATTGCCTTTTAAAGAATAGACCGGTTGAATTGGTGTGTTTGACTTTGCTCTACCTTTATAATAATGACTTACCGTAATCTGCAAACGATGCTGATCCCATTTACCCGTTACAGTTACCGTATCACCTGGTTGAAGCTGTTTCTTAGCAAAAGCACGATTAAACATAACTGCTTTCACTGCAAATTGTTCCACTTGTAACGTAATGGTTAAGCGTGATTTCTTCTTTCCAAAAAAGGTGAGGGAAGGTTCACCTACAACCTCCCCTTCAATAGTAGCTTTTTCATCGTGTACAAGTTCGGTCAACGGCTTTACCTCGTGAACATCATAACGGAAAGGAAAATAAAATAGAAAATCTTCAATCGTGAATATTCCCATTTCATTTAGCGTTTCTCCTGTCTTTTCGCCAACTCCTGTCAATTGTAAAACCGATTGTTGTAGCACTTGTCTCACTCACTTTTTAAATTTATTCCATATACTTTTGCTTCTAGCTCCCGGCCTGTTGGTGTAGCTGCTAAACCACCTTGAGCTGTTTCTCTAAGAGCAACAGGCATCGTTTGACCAATCTTATACATAGCATCAATGACTTCATCACATGGTATGCGACTTGTCACACCAGCAAGAGCCATATCTGCTGCAACTACTGCATTAGAAGCTCCCATCGCATTTCGTTTCACACACGGAACTTCCACAAGCCCTGCAACAGGATCACACACCAACCCTAGCATATTCTTAAGAGTAATCGCCATTGCTTCAGCTGATTGAGCAGGTGTACCTCCTGCCATTTCAACGATTGCACCAGCTGCCATTCCTGCAGCAGATCCAACTTCTGCCTGACAACCTCCGGCAGCACCTGAGATTGATGCATTGTTTGCAACGACAAATCCAAATGCGCCTGAAGTAAATAAATATCTCACCATTTGCTCACGTGTTGGGTTTAATTGGTTCTTCACAGCGAATAGTGTACCAGGTACACACCCTGCACTCCCTGCTGTAGGTGTTGCACATATGGTTCCCATCGCCGCATTCACTTCATTGGTAGCTACCGCTTTACTTACTGCATCCATTAACAAGTTACCCGAAAGTGGCGTGTGGTTTTTCATATAGTTCTGAATGAGTACAGCATCTCCACCTGTTAAACCTGAATGAGACTTAACCCCTTGCAGTCCTTCTTCTACCGCATTTTCCATAACCTTTAGGTTTTCTTCCATTTGTCCAAAGACCTCTTCACGAGATCGCTCACGAACCGCCATCTCCTGACGAATCATTAACTCTGAAATGGATACTCCTTCACTTTCACAACGCTCTATTAACTCCGCAACATTACGAAATAAGATTTTCATATATGATTCCTCCCCTAGTCTGTTAATCTACAACTTTCGCTACTTGTAAAATATGATCGCAACTTTCAAGTTCTCTTAAAAGATCATCACTAACATTTTGGTCTACTTCAATGACCATAAGAGCTTCTTTCCCCATTTCTTTTCTCGAAACTTCCATATGCCCAATGTTTATCTCATGCTTCGCAAGCGTTTGAGTAACAGAGGCAATCGAACCAAATCTGTCGTTATGCATAACCAAAATAGCGGGATGATTCCCTGATAGACGCAATTCAAATCCATTTAGTTCAGTAATTTCTGCTTTTCCTCCACCAATTGATATACCGACTAATTCTAGATCTCCATCATCATCTCCAATTCTTACCCGGGCCGTGTTGGGATGATCTGTATGAGCATCTTCCTCTTCAAAGTGAACTTTAATTCCTTTTTCTTTCGCCAATTCAAGTGAAGTGCTAATTCTAGTGTCCCACGTCTCAAAGTCAAGCACACCACCTACAATAGCAACATCTGTACCATGACCTTTATACGTCTTCGCAAATGATCCATACAAATGGACGGTTACCCACTTAGGCTCTCGACCAAATAACGTACGAGCTACTCTCCCTATACGAGCAGCTCCAGCTGTGTGTGAACTAGACGGCCCAATCATAACCGGACCAATAATATCAAAAACAGATTTAAACTTCACTGTTACCACCATCCTATAATTAAAATGATCATCTATTTCCTTTATACACGTAAATGTAAGCGCATTCAACAACTGAGAGTGTTTTTGATTAACTCTTTTATTATAACAAAAATAACAAAATACGAGTATGAAGAGTAGTTGATAAAATTCAAAGACTTCCCTATAATAAAACTTTGTGGATTATGTTCGGCATAATCGGGTGGGAGAGGGCAATATTATACTGAGGGTTTTATATGAAACACCATAACCCTGATTTACAAGGAGCAAAGACATCCCTGAAAACAGAGATGATGGCAGGCTTGATCGGTTACTTAACGACTGTATACATTGTTGCCGTTAATGGCTCGATTTTAAGTGAAGCCGGTATCAGTTACCAAGCTGGTATGATCGCTACTATTTTAGCTAGCTTTGTGGGCTGCTTGTTGATCGGTTTTTGGGCAAACGCTCCTATGGTATTAATACCAGGAATGGGCGTTAACGCCTTGTTCTCATATTCAATCGTACAAGGTGGTGGACTTTCTTTCCAAGAAGGATTAGGCGTTGTTCTTGTATCTTCAGTCCTTTTTATCATCATTGCCCTAACCAAATTAGGCTCATGGCTCCAAGAAGCTATACCTGACTCGTTAAAGCACGCCATTACGGTTGGACTAGGTCTATTTCTTACGTTTATCGGGCTTGAGAAAGGCGGCTTAATTACGCGCGGGGAACATTCTTTGATTGAACTAGGACAATTCACTTCCCCAACCGTGCTTGTTAGCTTACTAACTTTAGCGGTAGGTATATTCCTATTCATCAAAAATGTTCCTGGTCATTTTCTGTTAACCATGGGAACCGGAACGGCCTTAGCCTATCTGTTCGGGATTCTAGAGGGAGGCACAACAAACATTGCGCTAGATGCACAATGGATGTTCATCCCATCTTTCAGCGCAATAGACGAACTTGCCTTTTGGCTAGGTGTATTTCCGTTAACGATTGTACTCGTCTTTGAGAACATGGGTCTCATAAACGGACAGCTATCGATGGTGGGAGATATGAGTAAATTTAAGCGCTCCTTCCAGTCCACAGCTTTTTCAAGCCTTACATGCGCTTTTTTCGGCACATCACCAACTGTGTCCTCAGCAGAAAGTGCAGCAACGATTGCTTCAAATGGTCGCACAGGTAAAGCAGCCATCACTACAGGCGTATTGTTTTTGCTCACCCTTGGACTAATCCCGTTTATATCATGGATTCCTTCCATGGCGATTAGCCCTATATTGATTATAGTAGGAGCCCTTATGGTACAAAACATTCGCCATATTGCTTTTGACGATTTATCAGAAGCGATGCCCGCTTTCTTAATCATTGTAATGATTCCTTTTACAAACAGCATTGCTGACGGAATGGCCTTTGGATTTATCGCTTACCCCATTGTTAAAATGGCTAGCGGACAAAGAAGCAAAGTCACCCTTCCTGTCATGGTGATCGCGGGTATGTTCCTAACTGAATTCATCATTAAAGCATTAGGGTTGTAACCATACCTTTTTAGATGCATATTAGAGCATTGGACTGCTATCCAGTTCAATGCTCTTTTGTATGTAGGAACTTTAAAGCCCTCTTTTTTCCCCTAACAATAATAAACCGAAGCTGAGAGAATGTTTCCTTTGCTTTACTTGAGTGTAAGGCAGGCCTGGAAACTCCTGTGAGAGAAAGAGATCCACGAGATCCTGCAGGGGGATTTCCCCAAGGAAGCTTTTAGAAGAAAGATGAAGTTCGACTAAAAACGTCACGCCCTGTGACAACATCGAACCCCCACCTCGTGTGGGGCCGCGGAAAGCGAGTCGTTCCCCAAGACACCTCTTCTACGCAATTAAAATAATGACCCCATACAAAAAAGTATCTCGACTTCGACCCCTCAAGTTTATCCCCATTTTTAACCAACTTTTTAAAAGCAACAAAATAAATCTTTTACCAGATTCAATAAGAAAAGCAGTTTAATCAAGGGGGACAAGCTTTTTTGTCCTCCAAAATTAAACTGCTTTCTTTTCATACCTTTTACTATTCCACAGAGAAAATAAAGGAATAGATTGGCTGATTTCCTTTATGAATTTCTACTTCAAGATCTTCAAAGTTTTCTTCTAAGAAGCTCTCAAGAGCCTCAACTTCTTCAGCAGTAGCGTCTTCGCCTTGCAGAATGGTTAAGATCTCGTCTTCCTCTTCATCGATCATGTCTTGAAGAAGCTGTTTCGCTGCTTCAAGTTTATCTTGATGAGTGGAAGAAATGCTACTTTCTAGAATACCCATAAAGTTACCTTTTTCAATCGTCATTCCATCAATTTGAGTGTCACGTACAGCATATGTTAGCTGACCAGTCTTTACAGCTGAAGCAGCTTCTTTCATCCCTTCCTGATTCTCTTCAATCGATTGTTCAGGGTGGAATGATAGTAGTGCACTCATACCTTGAGGAACTGTTTTAGTAGGAACGACAACAACATGATCCTCTGCTAATTCTGCAGCTTGTTCAGCAGCCATGACGATGTTTTTATTATTTGGCAATACGATAATTTGTTTCGCATTTGCTTCCTGAATAGCGTTAGTAATGTCTTGAGTACTTGGGTTCATCGTTTGGCCGCCCTCGATTACAACTGTAGCTCCAAGGCTTTCAAACATCTCTTTAATACCACTTCCCATTGCAACAGTTACAATAGCAAATTCAGCTTTTTCTTTCTTAGCAGGCTTTTCTTTCTTCTGTTCGCCTACAATGGATGTATGCTGTTCACGCATATTTTCAATCTTCATATTCACCAGACTACCATAGCGCTGACCTAGTGTTAGCGCTTTACCAGGCGTCTCAGCATGAACATGCACCTTAATGAGCTCATCGTCTGATACAACAAGTAAAGAATCCCCAAGCTCGCTTAGGTCCTCTCTGAAAGCATCCTCATCGTATGGGTTTTGAGCTAGTTTATCTTCTTCGAATTTCACCATAAATTCGGTACAGTAACCAAATTCTATTTCATCCGTGCTCATGAAGTCTTGAGCAAGTTTATGGTGTTCAGCATTAACCATATCATCCATGCTAGGCCCAGCTTCGTTCGTGGCTGGTAACTCTTCGCCTTTCAAGTTAGCCAAGAACCCTTCATAAATCGTAACAAGACCTTGTCCTCCACTATCAACTACCCCAACCTCTTTAAGAACAGGCAATAGTTCTGGAGTACGTTTCAATGATGATTTTGCATTCTTAATCATTTCTTCCATAAAGACAATAATATCTTCTTCTTGGTCCGCAATCTTGTAAGCGGCTTCAGCGGAATCTTTAGCAACAGTAAGGATTGTCCCTTCAACAGGTTTCATTACGGCTTTGTAGGCAGTTTTAACACCCTGGTTCATTGCTTCAGCAAAATCAACTGTTGTAATTGTTTCCTTATCTTCAATAGCTTTAGAAAAACCTCTAAAGAGCTGTGATAAGATTACACCCGAGTTACCGCGTGCACCCATCAACAAACCTTTGGCTAAGCTTTTAGCTACCTCTCCAACATGGTCCGCTTGTACATTTCTTACTTCATTCGCTCCTGATGTCATTGATAAATTCATATTCGTACCTGTATCACCATCTGGAACAGGGAATACATTAAGAGCGTCGATCATATTCGCATTGTTTGTTAAATGGTTTGCTCCTGCAAGTACCATTTGTGCAAACGTTGCTCCATCTAACGTCCTTATCGTCACTCCGACTTCCTCCTTCGTCATCCACTAACTTGTCTGATTAATCATTTGCCACACGCACACCCTGAACATAAATATTCACAGAGTCTACGGACAAGCCAACTGTTTTATTTAATGTATACTTCACTTGTGATTGTACATTAGATGCAACCTCTGAAATCTTCGTCCCATAGCTTACGATAATATACATATCAATATGTGTTTCTTCTTCTTCTTGACGTACTATGACGCCACGCGCGAAATTCTCTTTGCGCAATATTTCTGTAAGACCATCTTTGATTTGATTTTTTGAGGCCATTCCTACAATTCCGTAGCATTCTACAGCTGCACCGCCAGCTACAGTTGCAATAACTTCATTCGTAATGGTTACGTGACCAAAGTTCGTATTTAAATCAATGGACATATTGGATCCTCCTTCGTTCTCTTCCATACTTATCGTCATTTTACTATAACGAGCTTGAATTTAAAAGTGTGGTTGACAGAAGAAACCCGACACATTCTCTACAATCGAACACTTTAATTGACTAATTCGCATAAAAGCTTATGAAAACCCTATTTAACAATGGACGAAAACATTTTATCTGTCAAGTGACTTTTCTTGATATATTTCGTCAAACCTGTTGAAATCTTCATGGCTGTGTGATAAATTAAATAAGTATTTGAAGATATACATGAAAGCTTTAGTGCAAGTAGGAGGGAAAATTATGAGTCGTAAATGTGCTGTTACAGGCCGTAAAACAACTACTGGAAACAACCGTTCACACGCTATGAACGCTAGTAAACGTCAATTTAAATCTAACGTACAAAAAGTACGTGTTATGATCGACGGTAAGCCTCAAAAGGTTTACGTTTCAACACGTGCTCTTAAATCCGGTAAAATTCAACGCGTTTAATCGCTAAGCATTTTACCATACAAAAAAAGCACCCTTCAGGGTGCTTTTTTTGTATCCAAAGATAAGAAATTACTACAAATGAGAACATGCGTTAGACGTCGTACGCCTTTAGTCTTTTTTGAAGGTACCTATGATGACGCGCACGAAACCACCAATGAAGCGTGGGAGTTTAATGGTATAAAATTTCAACTGGTCCCCCTCCTCTAACATACAATGACCTTTAACAGCCTTAGGATTTCCTAGTTTCACTTAGTACATCTCGGCTCTTTATTAGTAATAGTATGCCATGCTCAAATGAAAAAGTACCTTTTTCTGAAATAAGCTTATTCGACACACACAATGTTGACCCCCATGGGACGAAGGCATTTTCTAAAGGATAATAAAACCCCTCAAGTGTTAGACCCTGAACCTCAGGGGTGAATGGAATAAATGAAATGTTCGGATAGCCAGGGTCAAACTGCACTTCGTGACTCCCGGGGGATTTACATTCAACCCAATTCCCCTTATCAATAATCACCCCTTTAATCCCTTGAGCTTCTAGTGGAGCTAGAATTTGCAAGTTGGTTAAAGCATGATCCAACCTTCCTCCTGTGACACCAAAGAAGTAAATAACTTCTGGATTCAACATCAAAGCCTTTCGTACTGCAATTTCTAAATCAGTCTCATCCTTTTCGGCCGGGTGCTTTGTGAACTCCTTTGCCGAACGCTTAATCTTTTCTAATTCTTCTTCAGTAACAGAATCAAAATCTCCTACAGCAAAGTCTGGAGAGATCCCATCTTCTACAAGGGTGATAGCCCCATGATCAGCACCAATCCATGTAATCTCTTCTTCTTTGTATTGTATTAATGAGGGAATGTGCTCACTAGGCCCTCCCCCAACTATTGCGATCCCTTTCATCATTTCACCCTTTCTACATTCTATGAAAAAAGGCTGATCCCATTCCTAAAGGGTCAGCCTTTTTGTTATCTAGGAAAATATAAGACGGGTAGTTAGTGTATAACTCACACAAAAATGAGCAGCCTACTTATTTTTGCTAGTCGATCTATTAGGTGCGACTCTAATCAAGTGCTCATTCATTTTACACGTGAGTGGCTAATAGCGCTTGAATCGCTTCCCCTCGGTTCTCTTTATTAAAGACAGCACTTCCCGCAACAAGAACGTCAGCTCCCGCTTCTACACATGTTTGAGCTGTGCCTTCTTTAACTCCACCATCAACTTCAATTTCAAAGTTATACCCAAATTCTTCTCTCAAGTTTGCCACCTCTTTAATTTTAGGCACAACATTTTCAATAAATTGTTGTCCACCAAACCCAGGGTTAACAGTCATGAGGAGAACTAAATCCACATCAGGCAATACAGACTTGATCATCTCTACAGGTGTAGCAGGGTTTATGACTACACCCGCTTTTACACCAGTTGATTTAATCAACTGAATTGTTCTATGAAGGTGAGGGCACGCTTCTTGGTGAACAGAAATAATATCTGCACCAGCAGAAGCAAACTGTGGAATGTACTGATCTGGATTTTCAATCATTAAGTGAACATCAAGTGGCAAGTTAGTGTGTGGTTTAATTGCATCTACAATAAGTGGTCCAATCGTGATATTTGGAACAAAATGACCATCCATCACATCCACGTGTACATATTCAGCACCGCCTTGTTCAATATCTTTTATTTCTTCTCCTAACTTAGCAAAGTCAGCAGATAATATAGATGGAGCAATTTTTGTCATAGATCAGTACCTCGGCTTTCTGTTTTGTATTTCTTCTAAGAACTGCAAGTAATGTTCATATCTGTAAGAAGGAATTTCCCCTTCTTCTACCGCAGCTTTCACAGCACATTTTGGTTCTTTGTTGTGTAAGCATCCTCTAAATTTACAGTACTCTCCGTGCTCCCGCATCTCAGGAAAACAATCCGGAAGTTCATCATATTCCAGGTCTTGAAATTCAAGAGAACTAAAACCAGGCGTATCGGCAATAAGACCCCCGTACATTTCAATCAGTTCCACATGACGTGTTGTATGCTTCCCTCGACCAAGACTTTTCGAAATGTCATTCGTTTCAAGATCCAAATGAGGCTTAAGGGCGTTTAACATTGAAGACTTCCCTACACCAGATTGTCCAGCAATAACGGTGGTTTTCCCTTCAAGGTAAGGCGTAATTCCCAATAGACCATCCTCTTCTTTTGAAGAGCCCACAATCACTGTGTACCCCAGTTTCTCATAGTTTTCCTTGTAAGACTCCAACTTCTCAAGCTCCTCATCATCGACAAGGTCTGTCTTCGTTAATACAATCATTGGTGTAATATTTTTTGATTCAATCAAGACTAGGAAACGATCCATCAAAATTGTACGAAACTCAGGCTCTACAACTGATGCTACAATCATTGCTTGGTCAATATTCGCTATAGGCGGTCGTACTAACTCGTTTTGTCTTTCGTCAATATCAAGGATATATCCTTCTTCATTCTCATCCATCTCAAAGGAAACGTTGTCTCCTACTAGCGGAGTGATTTTTCGCTTTCGGAAATTTCCTCGTCCCTTACATGGATAAACAGAATTTCCATCCTGCACATAATAAAAGCCACTGAGTGCTTTCACAATTTTACCCTTTAACATCTATTCAGCTTCACCTTCTTCATAATTTACCTCTTCTTCTTTCACAGTCTCACCATCTACGTCTATCCTATAGTAAGCAGTTGAGCCTTGTTTCACTCGAAGTGGTATAGTGAATTCTTTTGTTTTATTAATGGTTTCGTCAATATAAGGTGTATCCACATCTTCATTTTCATCATCAATATAAATTTTAACCGTTTTTTCAATAGGTTCTTGCTGGTCTGCGTTCTCTTCTCCATTGTTGTTTTGAGCTTGTTCATCTTCTTGAGATGTATCTTGTTCGACTTGAACGGTGTATTTTCTATTAATCGTAGTATAAGAAGGTGGTTCCTGACCTTTAGATACCCATACCCTCACGGTCGATCCTATATCTACTTCATCATTGGCAGTTGGCTGCTGACGAATAATTTGACCGTTAGGAACAGAAGAACTAAACTCTTGCCCAGCTTCTTCGAGCGTAAAGTTATTTCCTAACGTAGACTCTGCTTCAGCAATGGTGGCCCCTGTTATATCTGGTACATCCACTTGTTCAGGACCACTACTAACCACCAACACAACAGACGTTTCTTCCGGAAGAACCATCTCCCCAGCACCTGGAATAATGTTGGAGATGATGATCCCTTCTTGAACGTCAGATGAATTCTCAAGATTGGAATACACAGTCTTATACCCTTTCTCTTCCAATTCTTTCTTGACTTTCTCGAAAGAAGCTCCGGCATAATCCTTAAATTCTTCTTTTTTCTTACCAAGACTTGAGAAAACAGTAATCTCTGAACCTTCTTTTACAGTGGACCCTACTTCAGGATTAGTCCTAATGACTTTTCCTTCTTCTACTTCAGTGGAATTAATGGCCTCACGATTCACTTTCAAATTGAGTTCCATTAACTGACTAAGCGCGTCCTCGTACTCTAGGCCTCTCACATCAATCACTTCTACGTCATCAGGAATCATAAGGGCCGGAATAAGAAATAGCGCCAAAGCACCTGCTCCGATTAACGTAAATAAAATCCCAAAGACCCATCCTTTCCACTTCCGCTTCTTCTTAGGAGTCGTTGGTGGCTCAGGATCCCTGTTAACCTCTGTATGATCTGTCTGATGTATAATCGTATCATCTGTGCGCTCAGAGTTATAAGCATCATTCGTTATAATCGGTATTGCTTTCGTTACTTCCTCATCATCATCCAATGGAACGGTAAATTTCGCTTCATCTTGCCTTTCCGGCAGAAGAGCAGTATCTAAGTCTTCATCAATTTCTGATATATCATCATAACGATGAAATGGGTCTTTAGCTGTTGCTTTCAACACAATGTTTTCTACACTTTGAGGTACTTGTGGGTTCCATCTTTTCATAGAAGGGGTCTCACTTTGAAGATGCTTCAAAGCAATAGACACAGGTGACTGTCCCGAAAAAGGAAGTCGCCCTGTCAACATCTCAAATAAAACGATTCCAATCGAGTAAATATCTGATTTCTTAGTTGCCATACCTCCTCTAGCTTGTTCAGGAGATAAGTAGTGCACAGAACCTAGGACTGAATTGGTTTGGGTTAAGGACGTAGCGCTTAAAGCCATAGCAATCCCGAAATCAGTTACTTTCACTTGTTTATATTCATCAATCAATATGTTTTGAGGTTTTATATCCCTGTGTACGATATGGTTATCGTGGGCATGTGTGATGGCTGCTGTAATTTGCTTAGTGATATCGAGTGATTCTTGAACATCTAGAGGTCCATATGACTGTATGTATTGTTTCAAGGTCATTCCATCAACATATTCCATGACCATGTAGTAAATGTGCTCTTCTTCGCCGACATCGTATATATTTACAATATTCGGGTGAGACAAACTTGTAGCCGAATGCGCTTCTCTTCGAAACCTTGCAATAAACTCATCATCATTCGCGTATTCCAAGCGAAGTACTTTAATTGCTACATCTCGGTTTAAAATCGTATCACGGCCAAGATATACATTGGCCATTCCTCCGCCACCAATGGTCTCCTGGATTTCATAGCGGTCATTTAATAGGTGACCCTTAAGCATTAAGAAACACCCTCTTCCGTTGGTGCATCATGATGAACGAGCACTAACGAAATATTATCTTCTCCCCCACGCTCATTCGCAATGGTGACAAGCTTTTCAGCAGCTTTCTCGAGCGGGAGTGGCTCTTGAACGAATTCAACCAGTTCATTATCCATCATTTTATTCGATAAACCATCTGAACAAAGTAATAACTTATCATCTTCTTCCCAAATAACCGTATTAATATCCACACTCGTTTCATACTCTGTTCCAAGTGCCTTTAATAATACATTCTTCCTTGGGTGATGTTCAGCATCTTCACGGGTAATTTGACCAGCTCTTACAAGTTCATTCACCAACGAATGATCTTCAGTTACTTGCTTAAAACCGAATTCATTTGACAAATAACAGCGACTATCGCCAATATGAGCTACAGACACAAATTCCTCTGTACAAATGGCCGCTACAATCGTTGTTCCCATCCCCTGGCATTCTTTATGGTTTAATGCATACTGATATAATTCTTGATTAACACTTTTAATCGTATGCCTAAGCCACTCCTCTGCCTCTTCTGCTGTTTGAATCGGTTGAGCGTCAAGCCACTTATTATGTAAAGAGGTCGTCGCTATATTACTTGCTACGTCTCCTGCTCGATGTCCACCCATCCCATCTGCTACAACTGCTAACACTTGACTGTTTTGGTTAAAGAAAATTCCCCCAGAGTCCTCATTATGGCTACGAACCTGTCCTTTGTCCGTCAAAAAATAACCATTCAAGGGTTTCACCTCGTCTCTTATTTAAGCTGTTTATGATAATAGATCAATGTAAATTGACCATTCATACTCTTTAAACACGCGATTATTACTGATTACTAAAACAGGGCACCTGCCCTATTATAAAAGAACAGACCCCAATGTTCTTTTAGTACAATGGGGTTATGTTGTTCTTACTCTAAATTCACGTAAAGTGTCTTAAATAAACGATGATCGTTCACATCATTCTCTTAAAAAATGTTCTATCTAAAATAGTCAAATAACTAAACAACCATAAAGGGACTTATCTTTTACGCTTTAATCTTGTTAAGAAGAAACCATCTGTATCAAAGTCTTGTGGGAATAGTTGAAGACCCCACTCACTTAGACCTGGTAGATTGTTACAATCTTCAGGTAGCTCGTTAAAGAAATCCTTGTCCACTTCAAATTCCTGATGGCTACTTAAGAAATCTTGTATAACTTCTTCGTTTTCTTGACGGTCTACTGTACATGTACTATATACTAGTGTACCATTTTTTTTCATTAATGAACTGACTGATTCAAGCAACTCTTTCTGTATAGTTGAGAGAGAGGCAATATCATCTTCTGTTTTGGAGTACTTAATGTCTGGTTTACCCCTAACTACACCAAGGCCAGAACAAGGAGCGTCTAATAATACGCGGTCAAATGTTTCAGCACCTATTAACTCAGGCAGGTGCCTTGCATCAGCTTGTGCAGTTGAGATATTCGTTAAACCTAGCTGGTCCGCCTTCTCTTCTACAAGCTTTACCTTCTTCTTGTGAAGATCAAAAGAAGCAACTCGCCCAGTGTTATTCATCTTCTCAGCAATATGAGTGGACTTTCCACCTGGTGCGCTACAAGAATCCAGAACATGCATTCCTTCCTGAAGCCCCATCATCTCCGCCACGAGCATTGAACTTTCGTCCTGAACGGTTATCCCGCCTTCTTTAAAGATGCTATGACGAAGGATGTTACCTGAAAAGATGATAATTCCTTGTGGTGACAAAGCAGAGGCTTCTACATCAAAACCATCCTCTTTTAATGTCTCCATCACCTGAGTGCGCGTATAGCGAGTCGTATTAACTCGAACAGACATCGTTGGTCGCTCAAGGTTCTTACGACACATTCTCGCCGTTTCTTCAAGCCCATACATATTACTCCAGCGTTCTACCATCCATTTTGGATGACTTGTCTCTATTGCTACACGCTCAATAGGGTCCTCGATCTCATCAAGGGAAGGTACTCCATTACGTTGAAGGTTACGAAGCACACCATTTACCATAGATACAATACCTTTATGTCCTCGTTTTTTTGCAATTTCTACTGCTTCATGAATAATAGCGTGATCAGGTACACGTTCTAAGTAAACCATCTGGTAACAAGACATATATAGTAGCCAAAGTACCCAAGGCTTTAACTTCTTTTTATTCTTAACAAAGGGTGTGATGTAGTAATCTAAAGTATCTTTACGTTGTATAGTTCCGTAAACAATCTCTGTAAGTAGTGAGGTGTCACGGTCTGACAATCCTCTCTTTTCAATGGTTTGATTAATTAAGAGGTGGCTATACCCTCCGTTTTCACCAACGCGAGTAACAATATCTAGTGCTGCGTTTCTTAAGGCCATCTCACTCATTTGCTTCACCTAAAACGTAGCCAACCTCAAGAGACTGACCAGCTCCACGTAAGAAATCGCCAGCAGCCATCCGCTTTTTCCCTGATGGTTGTATATCTGTTAACTTAATACCCTTACCATCTCCGCAAGTAACAACAAATCCATCTTCTTCTAAACGTACAACTTCTCCAGGACTTCCTTTAAAGGATTCTTGTACTTTTACTCCCCACCATACTTTCAATGGCTTATTGTTCCATGATGTAAAAGCAACAGGCCAAGGGTGTAAACCGCGAATATGGTTATAAACCGTTTGTGCGTCATTATTCCAGTTAATTCGCTCTTGCTCTCGCTTAATATTAGAAGCAAAGGTTACTTTGCTTTCATCTTGCTTAACAGGGGTAATATTACCATTAAGTAAATCGGGTAATGTGTCATGTAAAAGGGCCGCACCGACTTCTGAAAGTTTATCATGAAGGGTGCCAACATGATCGTCTTCTTCAATCGAAACACGACGTTGACTCAAAATATCCCCTGCGTCTAATGCTTCTACCATATACATAATTGTAATCCCGGTTTCTTTTTTCCCTTGAAGGATTGAATAATGAATGGGTGCTCCTCCTCTAAGTTCTGGAAGGATCGAGGCATGTACGTTTATACATCCGTACTCGGGCACCTCTAATAATTCTTTTGGGAGGATTTGACCGAATGCAGCTGTGACAATTAGGTCGGGATGGTATTCTAGTACATCTCCATACTCATGCTTAATCTTCTCTGGTTGCAATACCGGAATGTCGTGACGTTTCGCCTCCACTTTAACCGGAGGTGGTGTCATTTCTCTCTTTCGGCCTTTAGGACGATCTGGTTGTGTGACAACTGCCACCACATTATATTGGTCTTCAATTAATTGTTGTAATACAGGCACGGCAAAATCAGGCGTCCCCATAAATACGATACGCTTCATTTCAGCATATCTCCTTTCTTACATTAGCTGGTACGGTTGAAAATCGATTGTGAGCTGCAAATCCTTTTGTTGAATAGCGTCCTCATATATTTGAAATAGTCGATTCATGACCTTGTGTAATGTTGGTTCATTTCTGTATTTTATCATGCATTGATACCGATATCTATCTTTGATCCGAGTTAGCGGTGATGGTGTAGGTCCTAAAATAATGGCTTGGTCCGAAAGATGATCACGTAAAAATTGCACAATTTTCTGCGTAACATCCATTGTGTACAAATGATTTGGATGGGAAACAGTGAGCAATGTTAAAAAGTAGTACGGAGGATATCGAAACGTTTTTCGCATCTTCATTTCTTTCTTATAAAACGACTCAAAATCGTACTGACTCGCCATTTCAATGCTGTAATGTTCAGGAGTATAACTCTGTACAATTACTTCACCAGGTAATGTATGCCTACCAGCGCGTCCACTAACTTGAGTTAATAGTTGAAACGTCTTCTCAGATGACCGAAAGTCAGGCAGGTGCAATAATGAATCTGCTGCTAACACACCAACAAGTGTAACATTTCCAAAATCGAGTCCTTTCGCAATCATCTGTGTACCTAGTAATATATCTGCTTCCTTGTCTGCAAATTTCGTTAAAAGCCTCTCGTGAGCACCTTTACGACGTGTTGTATCTACATCCATTCTTATGATTCTTGCATCTGGTATAAGTTGGTTAAGAGACTCTTCCACTTTCTGAGTTCCTGTACCAAAGTAACGAATCGTGTCGCTCTCACAGCTTGGGCAGATTGTAGGCATTGGCTCTTCATGAGAGCAATAATGACACTTTAATCGTTCTGCCTTTCGATGATAAGTCAATGCAATATCACAGTGAGGACATTCTTTAACTTCACCACAGTCGCGGCACATAACGAAAGTTGAGTACCCACGTCTATTCAGGAACAATACAACTTGTTCACCCTTTTGAATACGATCTTCGATTTTCTCTCGAAGTTGTATGGAAAACATGGATCTATTCCCTGCATGTAATTCCTTTCTCATATCAACAAGTTCTACTTCAGGCATACTCGCATTGTTCATTCGCTTTTTTAACGTAAGAAGTTTATAGACGTCTTTCTGTGCTCTTGCAAAAGACTCAAGTGTTGGAGTGGCACTACCAAGTACAACAGGACAGTGATGATATTTCCCACGTTCAATCGCTACATCTCGTGCATGGTACCTTGGGTAGTCTTCTTGTTTATAACTGGATTCATGCTCTTCATCAATGATGATAATACCAATATTCTCAAAAGGAGCAAAGATTGCGGAACGAGCACCAACTACAACCTGCACTTCCTTTCGTTGAATCTTTCTCCATTCGTCAAACTTTTCTCCTGCAGACAAGGCACTATGTAATACAGCGACCCTTGAGCCAAATCGCCCTTTAAATCGCTCCACCATTTGTGGGGTAAGCGCAATTTCAGGCACTAGCACAATAGCTTCTCTTCCATCATCAAGTACTTGCTGGATAGATTGAAGATACACTTCCGTTTTACCACTTCCAGTTACACCATGAAGAAGAAAAGGAACATGACGCTTGTCCTCAATAGAAGCAAGAACAGGTTCAATCGCCTCTTGCTGTTCTTCTGTTAACGGGAAAGGTGTTGTACGCTCGTATTCTCGTTGTTGATAAGGGTCCCGGTAAACTTCTTTATATACAGTTTTAAGAATTTCTTTATCGAGTAATGGTTTCAGGGATGCTCTTGTCGTTTTTAGTTCTTCTAATAATTTTTTCTGTAAAATTTCATCTGGATATTCAATAAAGAATGCAAGAATCAACCGTTGTTTCTTCGCCTGTTTGGGCGTGTCATGATAGATCTCTTCTAAGCGGTGTGAAGGTATACCCGGAACGATATAGGTTTCTTTTTTCTTCGTTTCCTTGCCTTTTACTTTATAATGAACTTCTACTAATCCTTCATGGATGCGCTTTTGGATTTGGGAGTAGGACAAGGAAGAAGCTTCAATCTCCTCATATGGTACAACACCTCTTCCACCGAACAACCTCTCTAGATCCTCTGTTAAATCTTCGTGTTCAGCTAACAGCCACAGCTCTTTCTCATACTTCGCTTTGAGTAGTTGTGGTAGCATAGCCTGATAGGCAGAAACGTAAAAACAAAGTGTTGTCTCTGAAATCCATCTTCCTAGTTGAATAAGCTCATGAGTTAAGACCGGGGTCAGATCCATAACGTCTTGTATCTTTTTCAATCGTGTAAAGCTTGTCTGGTCTGTAACTTCTAATACAAACCCCATGATTTTACGAGGTCCAAATGGAATAATGACCCTCATACCCGGAGCTACAACGCCTATTAAAGAATCTGGAATTTTATAATCAAATGGTCTGTTTGTTTGGCTTGTAGGTACATCCACAATAACTCGAGCTATATTCACGTCTGACCATCCTTCAGCTCATTAGCTACCTGTATGAGAATCTGATAAGCCACATCTTCTTTAGACTGAAGTGGAAGATCCCATTCCAAACCATCTTTATTCAGGTATGTGACAACATTTGTATCGGTTCCAAAACCAGCACCTGCCTCAGAAACATTATTTACTACGATAGCATCAGCATTTTTCTTAATAAGTTTTTGCTTTGCATAAGTAATCGGTTCAGTCGTCTCAGCTGCAAATCCGACAACAAACTGATTCGTTTTAGCTTTGCCTATTTCACCTAGTATATCTGTTGTTCGCTCCATCTCAATCGATAGAAGACCCTCTTTCTTTTTCATCTTTTGGTCTAGAGGGGCTCTAGGACGATAATCTGCTACGGCAGCTGTTTTTATGATAATATCCGACTGCGGAAGCTCCTTCATAACAGTTTCATACATGTCATGAGCAGATTCCGTTTGGATGACCTTCACGCCAATAGGCTCATCAATCGAAACTGGACCTGAAATAAGTGTAACCTCAGCCCCTAGCTCTTTGGCTTTCCTGGCAAAAGCATACCCCATTTTCCCTGTTGAGAAATTTGTAAAAAAGCGAACTGGATCTACCCTTTCTCTTGTTGGTCCCGCCGTAACGATTAAACGCTTCCCTTCTAATGGAAGGAAAGGGCTCACTTGTTCCTCTAACACGGTAACGATCGTCTCAGGTTCTTCTAATCGACCCTTCCCTACATAACCGCAAGCCAAATACCCTTCACCAGGCTCTATGAATTGATAACCATAGGCTTCTAGTCTCTTTAAGTTCTCTTGTACTGCAGGATGGGCGTACATATGAACATTCATTGCAGGCGCTATATAAACAGGCGCTTCACTAGCCAATAGTGTCGTTGTGAGCATATCATCTGCGATTCCATTTGCGACTTTACCTAAAAGATTTGCAGTAGCAGGAGCAAGAACAATTAAGTCCGCCCAGTCCGCTACATCAATATGTGATATTTGTTCAGGGATTTTTTCATCAAATGTATCTGTGTAAACCGGGTTTCGTGATAAAGCTTGAAACGTTAGCGGGGTAACAAACTCTTGGGCACTACTTGTCATAAT
Source organism: Pontibacillus chungwhensis BH030062 (assembly GCF_000770675.1). Lineage (GTDB taxonomy): Bacteria > Bacillota > Bacilli > Bacillales > BH030062 > Pontibacillus > Pontibacillus chungwhensis. The sequence continues at coordinate 60,049 of NZ_AVBG01000001.1, read as the reverse complement.
GACAGTAACGTCAGCCCCAGCCTGAACAAGTTTGCTCGTTAAGGCACAAGCTTTATAAGCAGCGATCCCACCTGAAACACCTAGGACGACTTTCTTTCCTTTTAACATGATTATCCCATCCTTCCCATCTACATAAAAATAACAACCTTGGTAAGGTTGTTATTCTTCGTGTTTATAATGCAATTTGCCTTCTTTGATTTCCTCAAGCGCAATGCCGACGTATTTTTTTGAGTCAAATGAGTCAATCAAATACTTGTTCGTCTCTTGCATTTGACGAGCTCTGCGAGCAGAGATTGTTACTAGGGTATACTTAGAATTAATGGTTTCCATTAGGGAATCGATGGACGGTTCTAACATCATGATTCATCACGCTCCAATGCTTGTTTATATTGTTTTGCTACACGGTCACGTTTGCAGTGTTCACTTCTGACAATGGATTGAACCGTATCTACCGCACGGTCAATTTGATCATTTACAACAACATAATCATAATAATCCATCATTTCAATTTCCTCTTTAGCCGCTGCTAAACGATTTCGTACTAATTCTTCTGTCTCAGTCCCACGACTAATAATACGATCTTTAAGCTCTTCAAGACTTGGTGGGATCAAGAATACGAATACACCTTGCGGGAAGTTTTCTTTAACCTGTAAAGCCCCCTGGACTTCGATCTCAAGAAAAACATCGTTCCCTGATTCTAATTGTTGCTCCACATAATCTTTAGGTGTTCCATAATAATTTCCCACATATTGAGCATATTCAATCAACTTTTTATTCTCAATTAGTGTTTCAAATTCCTCTTTGCTTTTAAAGAAATAATCAACTCCATCTACTTCTCCTTCACGAGGGTCTCGTGTCGTCATAGAGATTGAGTATCTTAAGTCTGTATCTTTTTCAAAAAGAGACTTCCTTACTGTCCCCTTTCCAACTCCGGAAGGACCGGACAAAATAAATAAAATCCCTTTCTCATCTATCACAATAAAGCTCCTACCCTTCTTCTGACATATCGTCATGACTTGTGACACGTCCACCTACAGTTTCAGGTTGAACTGCCGATAAAACGACATGATCGCTGTCAGTTATAATTACCGCACGCGTCCTGCGGCCGTATGTAGCATCTACCAATTTATTATTATCCCGAGCAACGGTTATAATCCTTTTTATTGGTGCTGATTCTGGTGACACGATGGAAATGATACGATTTGCGGAAACTACGTTACCAAACCCGATATTGATTAGTCGTAAGCTCAATGTGGCTCCTCCTTCATCATCTAAAACCATTCAAGATTGTATATGAATACTATAATTATATGAAAAATTTTATGATAAACTCAATCATTATTCAACATTTTGTACTTGTTCTTTTATTTTTTCTATTTCGCTCTTTAATAATACTACCCATTCACTAATTTTTGAATCAGTTGATTTAGAGCCAATAGTATTCGTTTCCCTATTCATTTCTTGAACAATAAAATCAAGCTTACGTCCAATGGATTCGTTTAACTCTAATGTTGTAAAAAACTGTTCTGTGTGACTATACAAACGGGTAATTTCCTCTGCAATATCACCTTTTTCAGCTAATATACCAACTTCTTGGAGAAGTCGTGAATCCTCTCTAGGGAGGGCGGCTTGAGCATATTCTTCAATTTTCGTTTTTATACGCTCTCTCGTTTCATCAACAACGATTGGTCTTCGGCTTTTTAAATCATCCACAATTGAAACAACCGTTTCTACACGGTTTCTTAAATCTTGTCGTAATGCATCTCCTTCTTGCACTCGCATAGATATTACGTGCTCACTTGCTTCATCTACACAAGAAAGAATCATTGATTCCATACGATCTTCGTGTTCCTCTAACTCTTGAATAGTAAACAGATCTTCTAGCTTCGTCAAGACATTTATCGAAATTTCTTCAACCAATTCATACCGAGCCTTAGCTTCTCGAAGCTGGTTTATGTATTGATCTAGCAAATCCCAGTCCGTTTTTACATGGCGTTTAGTTAAAGCATTCCCTTCAACTGTTATAAACACTTCAACTCGTCCTCTTGTGAAAGAAGGCTGCAACTTTTTTTTCACTTTTTCTTCAAGGTAAAGGAGTGGCCTTGGCATTTTAGGCGAAATGTCTAAAAAACGGTGATTCACAGCTTTAAGTTCTACCGTTACCGTTGTGTCATCTAATGTTTTACTACTTCTCCCATATCCAGTCATGCTTCTAACCATATCCATCACACCTATTATTACAAGATTATATCCATTTTAACATAACCCAGTCAGGATAAAAGAACTTGTACCCCACCAAAACAAAAACTGCCCTTTAAAAGGGCAGTTCTTATGACAATTGATTATTAATGGGCAGGGAAAAACACGAGTTGTATAGCAAATAATATTCCAAATACGTATAGTAACCAAGAAACTTGCTTCCCTTTTCCACTTACTACTTTCAGTAATGGGTAAGTAATAAAGCCCATTGCAATTCCTGTTGCAATACTAGAAGTAAGGGGCATAGTTAAAATGATAATAAAGCTTGGAAATGCTTCATCGAAACTCTTCCAATCAACACGAGACAACCCTTCCATCATAAAGCACCCTACAATAATTAGTACTGGTGCCGTTATTGCAGATACTCCAGAGATGGCTTGAATAAATGGAGAGAAGAACATAGAAAGGAAAAATAATCCTGCTATAACAAGAGAAGTTAGACCCGTACGTCCGCCTGCTGCAACGCCTGATGTTGATTCTACATATGCAGTAGATGGACTTGAGCCAAATGTAGAACCTACCGTTGTCGCAATTGCATCTGCCATTAAAGCTGATTTAGCTTTAGGTAACTTTCCGTCTTTCATGAAGCCAGCTTGTTCAGCCACTCCCACAAGCGTACCTGTAGTATCAAAGATCGTGACCAACAAGAAAGCAAATACAACAGCATAAAGACCTTCTGTAAACACTCCCGCAATATCCATTTCAAAGAAAACTGGAGCAGGCGGCATAGAAACAACACCATTAAACGTTAGCTGACCTGTGAAGAAAGCAATGATCGCTGTCATAACAATTCCATAGAATAGAGCGCCCTTTACATTACGAGCCATTAAAATCAGCGTAATAAACAATCCTGCTATTGATAAAAGCGTATTTGGGGCTTGAAGATCACCAAGTGTTAAAAGCCCTGCTTCTCCTCCGTCTACAATAATTCCGCTAAATTGTAAACCTAAAAAGGCTATAAATAAGCCAATTCCTGATGTAATACCAAACTTTAATGAGTTCGGGATCGCTTCAATCAATTTCTCACGTAAACTTGTGAAACTGAGTAAAAGGAAGATCACACCAGCAATGAAAACCGCTCCAAACACAATGCTATAAGATAAACCATATTTCGTTACTACTGTAACAAAGTAAGCATTTAATCCCATTCCAGGTGCTATAGCAATTGGATAGTTAGCTAGTAATGCCATAAGGAGAGTACCTACAAGGGCTGAGATAATAGTTGCCATAAAAACTTGTCCAGATGGTACTCCAGCATTTCCGAGTATAACCGGGTTTACAAATATAATATAAACCATTGTTAGGAATGTTGTGATTCCAGCGTTGATTTCTGTTTTGATTGTCGTTTGGTTCTCTTGTAATTTAAAAAAACGATTCAACTACTTCACCTGCTTTTCACGAATGATAATAACAAACATTGATAATAATATTCGTTTTTAGGATATATTTCAATACTAAATAACAATTTGTTTAAGAAATTTATTAGTAAAGATAAGTTTAATGGTAAGCACCTATGAACTTTAACATCCCTAATAGGACCAAAAAGTAAACAAAAAAAAGCACCCTTCATTTGAAGAATGCTTGTAAAAGGACTACATTTATTTCTCAGAAAATCCCCACAGAAACGTCGGAACTGCACCTAGTCCTATTATAAAGATCCAATCTCTTAATGGCACATCCATGGTGTGGAATACAGGATGTAGAGGGTCATAGTAAATTACGACTAACATTAATATGAGCGAAGACAGTACAGCACCAATTAAATAAATGTTTGAAAAAGGATTTCTAGCAAATATGGATCGTTCACTCCGACAATCAAATACGTGGATGAGCTGCGCAACGACTAACGTACTAAACGCTATGGTCTGAGCATATAACAACCTTTCTGGGTCCCCTTGATATGCCATTATAAAAGCTATGAGAGTCACAATTCCAATCATAAACCCTCTTGATATAATTTTAAATCCTAACCCTCTGGCGAAGATTCCCTCTTTCGGACTTCTAGGGGCTCGCTTCATTACATCCCCCTCTGAACGGTCAAGCCCAAGGGCCATAGCTGGTAAACCATCCGTTACAAGGTTGACCCATAAAATTTGAACTGGTACTAAAGGTAAAGGTAGAGCAAGTAGCATTGCTAGAAGCATGACCAATATTTCGCCAACATTGGAGGCTAACAAATACCGAATGAATTTCCGTATATTCTCATAGATACTTCGTCCTTCTTGTATAGCTGACCGGATTGTAGCAAAATTATCATCAAGAAGAACTAAGGAGGACGCCTCTTTTGCAACATCTGTTCCACTCTGTCCCATTGATATACCTATGTCACTGGCCTTAATGGCAGGTGCATCATTGACCCCGTCCCCTGTCATAGCAACTTCGTGCCCTTGCTTTTGAAAAGCTTGTACGATTCGCAATTTATGTTGAGGGGTAACTCGGGCAAAAACGTACGTTTCTTCTATTATAGACTCCAATTGATCGTCATTCATTATTGAAAGTTTTGATCCTTCTATAACCCGGCCGTTATCTGGCATTAATTCTAAGTCCCTCGCAATAGCCCGAGCAGTCATCGCGTGATCGCCCGTAATCATAACGGTCTTTATCCCTGCTTGATGACACTCTTTAATGGCTCGTTTTACTTCTTTTCGAGGGGGATCAATAATACCTGTAAAGCCTATAAAAGTTAAATCCTTTTCTAATTCGAAGTCATTGTAAGATTGACCTTTTTTAAGTGGTTTACAACAAACGGCAATAGTACGCAACGCCTGATTCGCCATATCCCCAATCTTTGATTCAACCAACTGCTTATCCGTTTGCTTCAAGGGTCGCTGTCCCATTGATGAATAAATCGATGTACTTCTTGGTAACAAAACATCTGGTGCACCTTTCACAATAACCAAGCGTTCTCCATTTTTATGCTCAACAACGACAGACATGCGCTTACGATCTGAGTCAAAAGGGATTTCATATGTTATTTCCCATTCTGCTAAGTTTTCTTCTGTAATCCCTGCTTTCTTGCCTGCAACTCGTAAAGCGCCCTCAGTTGGGTCCCCCTCTACAACATACCGATCTTCCTTACGCAAAACTCTGGCATGATTACATAACGAACCATAAAGTAGCATGCGACTTACTCCGGGGATGTCTTTTATGTTTACTTCATCCTTTCTTCCATCAAAGAAAGCTCCATACGGATCATACCCTTCACCAGTCACGTAAAAATGTTCATCTATTGTACTTACTTGCTTTACAGTCATTTGGTTTTCTGTCATTGTTCCCGTCTTATCTGAACAGATGACAGAAGCACAGCCTAGTGTCTCAACAGCTGATAACTTTCTTACTATAGCCTTTTTCTTGATCATACGCTGAACACCAAGCGACAAAGCTACTGTTACAATTGCAGGTAATCCTTCTGGTATCGCCGCCACTGCCAAAGAAACACCAGCTAAAAACATTTCATACAAAAGGTGACCTCGGTAAACACCTGCTATTACTACAAATGATGTTAATAGAAGAGCAGTCACAATTAAAATCTTTCCTAATTCAGCTAATTTTCTTTCAAGAGGAGTAGGCATACGATTAGTTTGGACGAGTAAAGAAGCGATTTGACCCATGGCCGTTTTCATACCTGTTCCCACAACCACTCCAACTCCACTTCCCCTTGTAGCTAGGGTACCTGAGAAAACCATGTTACCTTGATCTCCTAATTCAACGTTTCCTTCTTTCAATTCTTTCGTATGCTTTAATACAGGAAGTGATTCTCCAGTTAAAGAAGACTCTTCTACTTCAAGGCCTGATGCAGTGATTAAACGAAGATCAGCGCTAATTCGATCTCCGCTCGTAACTTTAACAATATCTCCAAATACAAGCTCACGTGAATGCACTTTTTCCCAGTTACCATCCCTCAATACTTCTGCATATGGTGCTGACAACTCTTTAAGTTTAGCCAGTGATTTCTCAGCCTTTTGCTCCTGAAAAAAACCAAGCAAAGCGTTAACAAATACAATTGCCATTATGGCGATCGCGTCCACGTACTCCCCCAGTAATCCAGAAATAAGCGTTGCAGCCAATAGAACAATAACCATAAAATCTTGAAATTGGCGGAAGAATAATAACAGGATGCTGACCGACTTTCCTTCTTCTAGTTCATTAAGGCCTAGTTTCTTTAGACGTTCCTCTGCTTGGTTAGAAGAAAGGCCCAAGTTCATATCTACATCTAGCTTTCGTGCTAGATTCTCTACACTATATTGATACCAATTCACGTAACATTCCTCCTGAACCTGAGAGTCTATGGTATATCTATTCAGACTCGTCCAAAAAAATGCTATAATCGGTATATTGTGAGGTGATTACCATGTCTTTTGATGGCGTTGTCACCCGGGCAGTCACACACGAATTAATGCATTCGTTAACTCCCGGACGAATTATGAAGATCTATCAGCCAACGCAAACCGAACTTATTGTCACTGTTCGAAGCCAAGGGAAAAATCAACATGTCTTGCTTTCAGCACACCCTTCCTACGCTCGAATGCACGTGACAAAAGATACGTATCAAAATCCAAAAGAACCGCCAATGTTTTGTATGCTACTCCGCAAGCACTTAGTCGGTGGATTTATTGAGTCCATCGAGCAGCTTGAAATGGAGCGCGTCATTCAACTAAAAGTCCGTGGAAAAGACGAAATTGGTGATGAAACAACGAAAACCCTAGTGATGGAAATCATGGGTAAGCATAGTAATATCATTTTAGTTGATCAGGAAAGAGACATGATCCTAGATAGTATAAAACACGTGTCTCCTTCTCAAAGCAGTTACCGAACAGTACTGCCAGGTCATTCGTACAAAAGACCCCCTGATCAAGGAAAAACGAATCCAATCACATTAGACCCTGAAGTTTTTGTAAAGAAACTAGACTTTAATTCAGGTCGTATGGACAAACAAATTATGAGCATTCTCATGGGCTTTTCACCTATGATTGCTACAGAGATCAGCTATCGTGCTCGCCTAGGTTCTGCTACTACCTATCAAGAAACATTCAGCCATGTTCAGTCGCAGCTGATTCATCATGACTATACGCCTCAGTTATTAAGGGGAAAGAAAGAACACTTTTATGTTCTTCCGCTTGAATCAATGGATGCTGAAACCGAGACGTATAAAACAGTGAGCAATCTTCTTGATGCTTACTATAGTGGTAAAGCTGAACGAGACCGAGTCAAACAACAAGCAGGCGATCTAGCTCGCTTCATGAAAAACGAACGAGATAAGAACATCCGTAAGATTAAGAAACACGAAGAGACCCTTCAAAAAGCTGAACAAGCTGATGAATACCAGCGACAAGGCGAATTGCTGACCGCTCATATGCATCTTGTTAAACAAGGCGATAAATCCGTTACGGTTGTCGATTATTACGATCCGGAGCAAGGCGAACGCACAATCGAATTAAACCCTAATAAGACACCAAGCGAAAATGCTCAGAGCTACTTTGCGACGTATTCTAAGATGAAAAAGTCAAAAGAGGTTGTTCAAAAAGAAATTCAAAAAGCAGAAGAGGAAATTTCTTATTTCGACCAACTGATTCAACAAATCGAATCAGCTCGCGAAGAAGACGTCGAAGAAATTCGAGAAGAATTGCGAGAAGAAGGCTATATGAAGGCAAAACCACAACAGAAGAAGAAAAAGAAACCTCAAGCCCCTAAGCCTGAAACGTATTTTTCTTCCGATGGAACGACAATTCTAGTCGGGAAAAACAATAAGCAAAATGAATATGTAACAACGCGTATGGCAAACCGAAACGACTATTGGTTACACACAAAAGACATTCCAGGCTCACACGTAGTCATTCGAAGTGAAGACCCGAGTGAAGAAACCTTACAAGAAGCGGCTTTACTTGCAGCTTATTTCAGTAAATCAAAAGCTTCTTCATCGGTCCCAGTCGACTACACGTTGATTCGTCACGTGAAAAAACCAAACGGCGCAAAACCTGGTTTTGTAACCTATGACAACCAGAAAACGCTCTTTGTAACCCCTGAAGAAGCCGCCATTCGCGACCTTAAAAACAACGAACCAAAAGATTAAAAAAACTCGATCTTGCCCTAGCAAGATCGAGTTTTTATTTTGGCTCTATTAAAGTATAATGTTGTTATCTTTTATCAGGTTTGTTCTAAATAAACGCAGAATGGTTGTATACTCAAAATTGAGAGAATGTTTCCGTTAGCTTTAGTTCAGTGTAAGGTGGGCCTGGAAACCACTCGCTTTCCTGTGGGGAGCTGGTGAGCCTCCTCAGCCGGCACGCCGGCTGAGGGGTCTCACCTAGGCTCTTCTACCCACGGGAGTCTCGTAGTTTCCAGGCCCACCTTTGCCATATAAGAGTGAACGAAAACATACCACATAGGGTGACAACAGACCACTTAATGCTAACTGCGGGCCGTTCAACACTATAAAGCCAGGGCTTGTTCGGGGACTGCGAGACTCCCGCGGGAAAAGGAGCCTAGGGAAGACCCCGCAGAGAGCGAAGCGAATGAGGAGGCTTCCCAGCTCCCCGCAGGAAAGCGAGTTGTCCCCGAGCAAGCCCTAGCCCTCATAAACGCAGGCGGGCCCTACCCGCTGAAATATTCCAACCCGTTCCATATAAGGTGGCTTGTATGGAACAGCTAAGATTAACAATAAACGTTAACATAGCCTTTATACTAGACCCCTCTTAGCTAATATAGATTAGAATAACCAGAAGATCGCCACAAATAGCGCGATGGCACCTAGGTAAGTGAAACTAGCATACAGCCACTCCATTATTTGCTCTCTCCCAATTAACGAGGCGTTCAGCACACCAAATAAGGTGAGAGAAATGATCAGACTGAGAAAAGCTTTTAGATTTATAATAGGAGCAGCCATCGATACGAATATCCAAAAATAAAGATATAAATAGCATGTGAATAATCCAAGCACTGCGTTACTAATCATGACTGTGGCTTGTTTTTTAAAAGACATGAACTCACGACCTTCATACGTTAGTACATTCGCCATGATTGTACAACGGAAGGTTCGTACTAGCAATGCCCTTAGGCTTGGTAATTATATGAAAAGGCTCCTGGGTCTTGATTCCATTCTTTTAGACGGCTGTAGCTCTCAAGAGATATTTTATCTTGTTCTTTCATCAGCTCTAGTAATAGAGGAAATGTCGTAAGAGAGTGATACTCTAGAGACGCTTCCTTAAAAGCCTGTTCTGCTTTCTTAAGTTCATATGAAAACAGAGCCTGTACACCCACGACTACAACACCAGCTTCTTGTAGAGCTTGTGCTGAAGCGATCGAACTTTTTCCAGTAGATATTAGATCTTCAATGACGACCGCCTTTTGTCCCCTTTTTACTTCTCCTTCAATTCTATTCCCTTTTCCATGCCCTTTCGCTTTATCCCGTACATATATCATCGGAAGTTCAAGTATATCTGCTACCCAAGCAGCGTGGGGGATACCAGCTGTTGCGCATCCGGCTATAACTTCTACATCAGGATATTTCACTTGTATATGTTCTGCTAAGGATTGAGCAATTTCTTTCCTTAAAGATACATCACTCATTACAAGCCTATTATCACAGTAAACTGGAGATAGAATACCGGATGCCCACTTAAAAGGTTCATCTGGACTAAATTGTAGTGCCTCTATTTCAAATAGTCGCTTTGCAATTTGTTTATCGGTTAACATACGACCACTCCTTTTCGAATAATTGATACATTTTTTGTGGTTCGTCTGCTTTTGTAACTCCTCTACCGACAACGATAGAATCCACACCAAGTTCCCTCGCCCGATTTGGTGTCACTACACGTTTCTGATCATGGTCGTCTCCATCTTCTAAACGAATCCCTGGACAGAGGAGATGGAACGAATGAGGCAATTCTTGGCGTATTGCTCTTACTTCATGTGCAGAACAGACTACACCATTTGCTCCAGCCTCATAAGACATTTGAGCATAATTGACGACAGTCTCTTCCACTGTCAGTGGTATCCTAAGTTCTTCTTGCAACATTCGTTCAGTTGTAGAGGTTAATTGAGTGACTGCTAAGAGCAACGGGGGATTGTCTCCTTCCCTTGTTCCTTCAAGCAGTCCAGCTTTAGCTGCCCGAATCATTTCACTGCCTCCTGCTGCATGAACATTAACAACATCCACACGTAAAGAAGCAAGGTTTCTCATAGCTGATCTTACAGTGTTCGGGATATCATGGAGCTTTAAATCCAGAAAAACGTGATGCCCTTGTTCTTTTAAAGTCTTCACGATCTCAGCACCTTCTTTATAGTACAATTCCATGCCTACCTTAACAGGCACGCCTTCTAGATCGTAATCCTGAATAAAACGCAGTGCATCAGTTCCAGATGGAAAGTCAAGTGCCAGATAAAGAGGTTTCTTCATGTTTAAAGCTCCTTCCAATGCACGCTTGTACAGAACCATATCCACATCTATCCATAAGCTCAGGTAGTTGTTCAATGAGCTCAGGACAAATAAGAGGGTTTTGGAAATTAGCCGTCCCTACAGCTACTGCACTTGCTCCTGCTAATAAAAACTCAAGGACATCTTCTACACATGTTACCCCGCCCATACCGATTATAGGAATGGATACAGCCTGACTTACTTGATAGACCATGCGGATTGCTACAGGTTTAATAGAAGGGCCTGATAAGCCACCCGTCCCATTTGCGAGTATAGGACGCCCAGTTCCTAGGTCTAGCTTCATTCCAACAAGAGTGTTAATCATGGATAACCCATCAGCTCCAGCCCCTTCTACCGCCTTTGCCATCTCTACGATATCGCCTGTATTAGGAGACAATTTAACGTAAACTGGCACTTCACTAACACTCTTTACAGCTCTTGTTAAAGAAGCAGCAAGCGAAGGATCTGTTCCAAATTGAATCCCGCCTTCTTTCACATTAGGACAAGAGATATTCAGTTCAAGAGCATTCACCCTATGATGGGCCCCAAGCTCTCTGGCTACTTCTACATATTCCTCTTCAGTACTACCAGCTACATTGGCAAGTATCGGGGTTTCATATTGTTCGAGAAATTTGAGTTCTTCTTCCATAATGCGCTTAACACCCGGATTTTGAAGGCCAATCGCATTTAGCATTCCTCCTGATGTTTCAGCAACTCTTGGAGTCGGGTTCCCAAACCTCCCCTCACTAGTGGCGGCCTTGATGGTAATGGCACCAAGCTCATTTAGATCATAAAATTCACTAAATTCTCGACCAAATCCAAAACAGCCTGATGCAGGCAATATTGGGTTTTTCAACTCTAAGCCAGGTAACGATACTCGTAAGTCCATTACAACACCACCTCTCCAGCAGGAAATACTGGACCATCTTGACAGATTTTCCTATATCCTTTCGAATCTTCAGGGTCACTTGTTTCACACACGCAAGCAAAACATGCCCCTACTCCACAGCCCATTCGTTCTTCTAGCGAGATAAACCCAGGGATCGTAAATGTCTCTGAGACTCCTTTGAGCATTGGCTTAGGACCACAAGAGAAGTACTGTGTTACATCTTGATTAAGCACACCGATTAAATCCGTTACGCGTCCTTTATAGCCGTAACTCCCATCATCAGTAGTAATCAAAGTTTCCCCCAGCTCACGGAATGCATCTTCATAAAAGACCCCATCTTTACCTTGAAAACCTAGAACAGAAGTGACGGTGTTACTTTGTTGAACAAGCTTTCGGCCGAGATAATATAGGGGTGGTACACCTACACCCCCACCAATCAGAACAATATGCTCATTACGAACCCCCTCTATCGGAAAGCCTGTTCCACGTGGGCCAATAACATCAACCGTTTCTCCTATTTTCCTTTCCGAAAGCCATTTAGTACCTTTGCCAACGATTTTATAGATAACCGTGACTATATGATGATCTACATTCGCAATAGACAGTGGTCTTCTTAATACATGAGAAGTTCCATCTCCAACTTTAATGTGTAGAAACTGGCCTGGTTGCTTCATCGAATTGACGAAGCGACCAGTAAGTTTCATCTCGAATGTGTTAGAAGCAATCCATTTATTTTGGAGTACGTGCATGTCGTCCTTCTTTAACATGGTACACTCACCTTTTGTTTTGTCGTCTTTGGCATGGACTGCGCTGTAAAAGTCATTGATTCAATCACTCTTAGTATCGCTGATGCAGTATCCAAGGATGTCATACATGGAAGACCATGCTCTACCGCTTCACGGCGAATACGGAAGCCATCTTTTCGTGGTTGTTTGCCTGTTGTTAGCGTATTAATAACCATGTGAACTTGCCCTTTTTGGACTACATCTAGAACGGTTTGTTCTTCTGAACCAATTTTAGCGACTTTTGTAACAGGAAGACCTTCTTCCTCGAGCGTTGATCCAGTACCTTCAGTAGCATATAGTTCAAATCCAAGCTGATGGAAGCGAGTTGCAAGTTCTAAGAGCTCTTCTTTATCTTTATCCGCTACTGTCATCAAGACAGCTCCATTCCGAGGCACTTCAATTCCCGATGCTGTTAATCCTTTATATAGCGCTTTTTCGAGCGTGACGTCACGACCAAGCACTTCACCAGTTGATTTCATTTCAGGCCCAAGATATGTGTCTACACTTCGAAGCTTCTCGAACGAGAAGACTGGCACCTTCACAAAGACTTCATTTGGTTCAGGTAAAACCCCGTCAGAATAGCCAAGCTCTTGTAAGCGAGTTCCTATAATGAGGTCGGTTGCTAGCTTCGCCATTGTTACACCGGTAATTTTACTCAAGAACGGGACTGTACGACTTGCTCTTGGATTTACTTCGAGTACGTATACTTCGTCATTGTGAAGTACAAGCTGAATGTTGATTAAGCCCACAATGCCAAGTTCTCGTGCAATTCGTGTTGTATACTCTACACATTTTTCTTTTATGTCTTCGCTTATACGCTGCGTTGGATAGACTGCAATGGAGTCTCCGGAGTGAACACCTGCTCGCTCTATATGCTCCATTATACCTGGTATAACAACGGTTTCTCCGTCGCTGATGGCATCCACTTCAATTTCAATCCCAGTCATATACGTATCGATTAGAACAGGATGGTCTTTGTGTACTTTTACAGCTTCTTCAATATAGCGTTCCAATTCAGACTGCTCGTACACAATTTCCATTGCACGCCCTCCAAGAACGTATGATGGGCGTACAACTAGCGGGAATCCAAGCGTTTCAGATGCCCGCATCGCTTCCTCGGCTGTAGTAGCACAAATTCCCTTTGGCTGCGGGATGCCAAGTTTAGAAAGGGTATATTCAAATTTGTCACGATCCTCTGAGCGATCAATTGCTTCTAAAGAAGTACCTAAAATATTGACGCCTCTTCTAGCTAATCCGTCCGCTAGATTAATAGCTGTCTGGCCTCCAAACTGCACGATGACACCCTTAGGTTTTTCTAATTCAACCACATGCATAACGTCTTCTAGTGTTAGAGGTTCAAAGTAAAGCTTGTCAGAAATACTGAAATCTGTTGAAACCGTCTCAGGATTATTATTCATGATAATGGCTTCATATCCTGCTTCTTTTAGTGCTAGTACGGAATGGACAGTCGCATAGTCGAATTCAACTCCCTGCCCAATTCTGATTGGACCAGAGCCAAGTACAAGAATCTTCTCCCGCTCTGATTGAACGGATTCATTCTCCGTTTCATATGAGCTGTAAAAATAAGGTGTGGTGGATTCAAATTCAGCTGCACATGTATCTACCATCTTGTATACTGGGACAATACTTTCATTCGTGCGGTACGTGTATACTTCATCTTCTGTTGTATTCCATAAGCGTGCCAACGCAGTGTCTGAAAAGCCTTTTTCTTTAGCGATTTTAAGAAGATCCTTATCCCACGACTTCTCTTCCAATTGCTTCTCTAACTGTATAATCCCTTCAAACTTCTCCACAAAGAAGGGATCGATTTTGGTGTGGTGGACGATCTCATCCGTTGTCATTCCTCTGCGTAAAGCTTCTGCAATGATAAACAGCCGCTCATCATCCGCTTTCACAAGACGTTCAACCAATTCTTCTTGGGGTAAATGTGTAATTTCCTTTAAGTACAACTCTTCTGTGCCAATTTCTAACGAGCGAACCGCTTTAAGCATAGATTCTTCAAAGTTACGTCCAATAGCCATAACTTCTCCTGTTGCCTTCATTTGCGTACCGAGAATACGGTGGCCTTTAATAAATTTATCAAATGGCCATCGTGGTATTTTGGATACCACATAGTCTAAAGCTGGTTCAAACAAGGCATACGATGTTTCCGTTACAGGATTCTTAATCTCATCAAGCGTTAGTCCAACGGCAATCTTTGCAGCAATTTTGGCTATTGGATATCCTGTCGCTTTTGATGCAAGAGCTGATGATCGACTCACCCTTGGATTGACCTCAATGATGTAATAGTCAAAGCTGTTTGGATCTAATGCTAGTTGAACGTTACAGCCTCCTTCAATCTCTAAAGCTCTTATAATTTTTAATGAAACGTTCCTAAGCATTTGGTACTCCCGGTCACTGAGAGTCTGACTCGGCGCTACTACGATTGAATCCCCGGTATGAATTCCTACCGCGTCAACGTTTTCCATATTACAGACCACAATGGCGTGGTCGTTATGGTCCCGCATCACTTCATATTCTATCTCTTTAAAGCCTGCAATATTTTTTTCGATTAGACACTGATTGACAGGTGAAAGCTGAAGACCAGAATGAGCGATGGTTTCAAGGTCTTGCCTCGTGTAACACATTCCCCCTCCTGCTCCTCCCATTGTGTAGGCAGGGCGAACAATGACAGGATATCCAATCTCTTCAGCAAATTGTAGAGCATCATCTACCGTACTTACAATCCTGCTTTCTGGAACTGGCTCATTTAACTCATACATTAAAGAACGGAACTTTTCCCGATCTTCAGCTTTCTGAATGGCTTCAAGGGATGTGCCTAGTAACTCAACATTGAAATCTTTTAAGATTCCAGCCTCTTCTAGTTGCACCGCCATATTCAAACCCGTTTGACCTCCAAGTGTAGGTAGAAGGGCATCTGGCTTCTCTTTACGAATAATTTTTGCAAGGAATTCTACAGTTAAAGGCTCCATGTATACTTCATCCGCTATCGTTTCATCTGTCATAATCGTAGCTGGATTTGAGTTTGCTAGAATGACTTCATAGCCTTCTTCTCTTAGCGACTGGCATGCCTGCGTACCAGAATAATCGAACTCCGCTGCTTGACCTATAATGATTGGTCCTGATCCAATCACCAATATTTTATTTATATCTGTACGCTTTGGCATACAACTCGCTCCCTTCTCTTATCTCGTTTCACAATAGATAGGAATTCATCAAATAATCCGTTTGAATCTTCTGGTCCTGGCGCACTCTCTGGATGATACTGTACAGAAAAGGCTGAATATTTAGGATGGAAAAGCCCTTCAACACTCCCATCATTTAAAGCGTACTGACTAATTTGTAAATCTGTAGCCTCAACTGATGATTCTTCCACAGCATACCCGTGGTTTTGACTAGTCATATACACTCGACCGGTTGCTATATCTTTTACTGGATGGTTCGAACCTCTGTGACCAAACTTCATCTTAACCGTATCTGCCCCGCACGCTAGAGCAAAGAGTTGATGTCCAAGGCAAATGCCAAACAAAGGAAGTTCCCCTAGCAGCCCCTGAACCATCTCTACCGCTTCAGGTACATCTTTTGGATCTCCTGGTCCGTTAGAAAGCATGACCCCGTCTGGATTTAGTTTTAATATCTCTTCTGCAGTTGTGCTGTATGGAACAACCGTTACATGACAATTGCGTTTTGTGAACTCTCTTAAAATCCCATGTTTCATACCGTAATCAACCAGGACAATTCGTTCTCCCCGACCTGGCACCACATATGGTTTAATGGTTGAAACACGTTGAACCTGATCTGTGGGAAAACTCTCATTTTTAAGTGTTGCTATTACTTCTTCAGTAGATTGTTCGATTGAAGCAAAAGTTCCCTTCATCGTTCCAAACTGGCGGATCTTCTTCGTTAACATCCGTGTGTCAATACCACTGATTCCAGGAATATCTCTTGCCTTTAAATAGGCATCTAGTGTCTCCTCAGAGCGGAAGTTGCTAGGGTGAGAGCACGCTTCTTTCACGATAAGACCGTTTATGAAAGGGTTAATTGTTTCAAAATCTTCTCTATTTATGCCGTAATTTCCTATCAGAGGATACGTTAACGTTACAATTTGTCCGCAGTAAGATGGGTCAGAAAGAATTTCCTGGTACCCAGTCATCCCTGTATTGAAAACGACCTCACCGCTTGTAAGATTGTCACTTCCCAGAGCTTCTCCGATCAAAATTGTTCCATCTTCAAGAATGAGTTGTCGTTTCATATGTTTCTACCCCTTTCCAAATTACTTCTCCATCAACCATTGTGAGAACGGGTCTGCCCGATACTTGCCAACCACTAAAAGGAGTGTTATTCCCTTTTGAAGCAAAATCTTCCGTATTCACCTCTGCTGTTGCCTTAAGGTCTAAAAGCACTACGTCTGCAGGCGCTCCTTCTAGAAGTGTGCCGTACGGCAACCCAAACACTCTAGCTGGCTTGTAGCTGATCCAGTTTACCAACTGTTCTAATGTCCACCGCCCTGTTTTTACAAAATGGGTAAATAACAAGGAGAATGCCGTTTCAAGACCAACTATACCGAAAGGAGCACTTAAGAATCCCCCTTCTTTCTCTTCGTCTGTATGAGGAGCGTGATCCGTAGCGATAAAGTCAATCGTCCCATCTTCTAATCCTTCAATAAGTGCAAGTTGATCTTCTTTCGCTCGAAGAGGAGGGTTCATCTTAAACATGGCATCATCACCTGGAATGTCATCTTCGGTTAACAAAAGATGATGCGGGGTAACTTCTGCTGTTACAGGAATACCCGCTCGTTTGGCGTCCCGGATCACTCGTACTGACTCTTTTGTACTTACGTGACAAACGTGGTAATGACATCCAGTAGCTTCTGCAAGTAAGACATCACGAGCAATTTGAACGGATTCACAGATTGAAGGGATACCCGGTAGTCCCAGCTCTCTGCTCCTCTCCCCTTGGTGCATAACGCCCCCGTGAATTAGGGAGTTGTCTTCACAATGAGCAACCACGGACATATTAAAGGAGGCGGCTTTCTTCATTGCTTCAAGCATCATCCCAGCAGACTGAACACCTACTCCATCATCTGTAAATGCAAACGCTCCATTTTCCTTTAAAATCCTCATATCTGTTAATTCTTGTCCCAATTGCCTTGTTGTAATTGATGCATAAGGTAAGACACGAACACTTGCTTTCGTTCTGATTTTCTCTTGTAGTGCTTTTAAATGTTCCTCACTATCAGGGACAGGTCGCGTGTTTGGCATAGCGCAAACTGTCGTGAACCCTCCACGAGCAGCTGCTTTTGTACCGGTAGCGATCGTTTCTTTCGCTTCTCCACCGGGTTCACGCAGATGAATGTGAACGTCGACAAAGCCAGGAGCCACCACGCATCCTTTCCCGTCTATGATTCTGTCTACAGGTGGTTCTTCTGAAGTAAACCCTTTAATGATCTTTCCTTCAACGAGTAGATTGGTTAATTCATTATTGTGTAAGTTGTGTACATTTTTGATTAGTGTATTCATCTGTTTTACCCCCTTCTTGTAATGCCGCTCGTATCATGGCCATTCGCACATAAACCCCGTTTTCCATTTGAGTAAAGATGCGCGAACGCTCCCCTTCAACCAGTTCACTCTCAATCTCAACTCCCCTGTTCACTGGTGCAGGATGCAAGATAATACTATGTGATTTCATTTTCTGCTCCCGATCTAATGTTAGACCGTACTGTTGTAAGTATTGAGACTGACTCCCTTTTTGATTGTGTCGCTCATTTTGAATACGCAAGAGCATAAGAACATCTGCTTGTTGCACTGCCTCATCTATTTCAAGATAAGGGAAATCAAGTGTATTGTCTTTCCACTCTTTGGGCCCTGATAAGCTTACTTTCGCCCCTAAACGACTCAGTGCGTATGCATTTGAACGCGCTACTCGACTGTGTTTGACATCGCCTGCTATGACCACATGCACATCTTTAAAAGTTCCAAACTCTTCATAGATCGTATAGAGGTCTAACAAACACTGTGAAGGATGTTCGCCTTTACCATCACCGCCGTTTATGATCGGGATTGACACCCCGGTGACCAGCTCATGATAAAACCCTTCTCTTGGATGACGAATAACTACTGCAGAAGCACCTAGAGATTCAGCTGTTCGAACAGTATCGTAGAGAGATTCGCCTTTTTGAACACTTGAACTCTCTGGAGAAAAGTCCAGAACGTCTAACCCTAATCGCTTCTCTGCGACTTCAAAGCTCATCTTTGTTCTTGTGCTAGGTTCAAAGAATAAGTTAGCTACAAAGGTTGGTTTAGCTTGGAAAGATTGAACTTTACCATCTTTCATCCGTTTTGCTTGTATTAGCAAGCTATAAATCTCTTCATTCGTGAAATCATTCATTGTTAGAATATGTTTCATGCTACTCTCCCTTTCTGGTTTTAGAAAAGGTATAAAAAAACCAGCATCCTGAGTTAAGGATGCTGGTTAGACTGGGTCCGTGATTTTATAAAAAAGCGCACGAAACACAGATCGAACCTTTTCACCCTTTGAAACCTCTCTGGACTTCTTTAAAAAGTGTTGTTGTCGATTCAAGCAGCTGATTCATCTGACTTTTCAGCTTGTTCTTCTTCAGTTTTGAACATGTTTCCATTTCCATATGCAGATTCTTTGCCTGGGAGTGCCAAGTTTAATAGTACCCCGACTAGTGTTGCTAATGCCATGGAAGATACGGCAAAACCGTCAAATTGAAGTTTTGCACCCCCCACTCCAATCACCAAGATAACTGAGGAAATGATTAAGTTTCGTTTGTCCCCAAGATCAATGTTGTTATCAATCAGCATCCGCAGTCCACTTGAAGCGATAATTCCAAACAGAAGGATGGATACCCCGCCCATAACCGCTGATGGGACTGCACCGATCACTTCTGTAACAATACCAATAAATCCGAAGAAAATGGCGGTTACGGCCGCTCCACCGATGACAAAGACACTAAATACTTTTGTAATAGCCAAGACCCCAATGTTTTCTCCATATGTGGTATTAGGTGGTCCTCCTAAGAAGGAGGCAATCATAGTAGCTAAACCGTCTCCTGCAATAGAGCGATGAAGGCCTGGTTTGTCAAGGAAGTTTTGACCAACGACTTTTGAGAGAACCATTTGATCTCCTATATGCTCAGCAATGGTTACAAATGCAATGGGTACCATAATTAGGGCTATTTCTGCAATCGGCACTGACCCTGGTGAGAAATCTCTAAATGGTAATGTAAAGTCTGGCATTTGGAACACGCTACCTAAAAAGCTCAGGACTCCTGTTGCTGATGTAATCCCATTCCATTCAGCTTGTATTCCACTAGTGTCAACTACACCTTGCGTTAATGCGAACAAGTAGCCGCCTATTATTCCAAAGAGAACTGGGATGATACTCATAAATCCTTTAAAGAACAAGGAGGCAATAATGGTTAACGTTAGTGTAACAGCCGCTATTGTCATATAAGTTAATGAGTAATTCCCATCACTATCGTTCATCGCCATATCCACTGCAGTAGACGCTAACCCTAGTCCGATTACGATGATGACAGGACCTACTACTACCGGTGGAAGAACTTTCATAATCCATTTCGTTCCAAATACCTTAATGAGCATGGAAACTCCACCGTATACCAGGCCAGCCATAAAGCTCCCGAGCATAATACCCGGAACCCCTGCTGCTTGATCTGCAGCTATAATGGGAGGTATAAAGGCAAAACTTGAACCAAGATAAGCAGGTATTCTTCCCTTTGTAATGGCCAGATAGGCTAGTGTACCTACGCCGCTCGATACTAAAGCAACGGCTGGAGATAATCCAGTAAGGAATGGTACTAAGATTGTAGCCCCAAACATGGCAAACAAATGTTGTAAACTTAAAGCAATCCACTTAGGCAAGTTCGGTACTTCTCGTACGCCTAAATTCACTTGGTTCTTCTTCATTAATGATCCTCCTCTTATATGAGCATGCTTTGCTTTGATTTCATTCCATAAAAAAACCTCTTTGCGAAAGCTCGCAAAGAGGTAGACGTGTCCAATCGATACACGTTGCCTAGTCATTGCGACCTTTCGAGCCTCACAGGACTTCATTTAAAGGTCTTCTATTTTTACTTCGTATAAATACTAACTTCATCCACTTCATCTGATTCCAACAACTGAACACCAATGACTTCTTCTTGAGAAGTTGGAACATTTTTACCTACATAATCCGCTCGAATTGGTAATTCACGATGGCCTCTGTCTACTAGAACAGCAAGTTGAACTTGGGCTGGTCGACCATAATCCATAATGGCATCCATAGCTGCCCGAACCGTTCTTCCTGTGTAGAGAACATCATCGACAAGAATGACTTTCTTACCGGCAAGGTCTGTTTCAACGTGTGTTCCTTTAATAGTAGGATCTTCGTTGTCCTCAGATTTCGTTAGATCATCTCTGTAAAGCGTGATGTCTACTTCACCAATCGGTACTTCGACCCCTTCTATTTGCGAGATCTTTTCAGCTAACCTCTTCGCTAGCGGGACACCTCTTGTTTTTATTCCAACAAGTACAAGACCCTTGCCCCCTTTATTCTTCTCAAGGATTTCGTGGGCAACTCTTGTGAGTCCGCGCCGTATGGCAGCTTCATCTAGTACGAGTGCTTTCTTCTCCATGCTGTCTTATTCCCTCCTATTTTCACGAGGTACGAAAAAATCCCCTTCTACCGTGGTAGAAGGGGATTTAGATAGACGTTTACCCGACTAGGGACATAACTGTCTCTTTTATCCGTACCCTTCTCAGCCTCACGGGACTGTTTTAAAGGTCTTTATTCTAGTTCCCTATTATTCCATAGAACATTAAATTCGTCAACCTTTATAAAGACAAATGCTCTAAAACTTGTTTCAGCTCTTCTGGGAGATCGGAATCAAAGTGAAGCCATTCTCCTGTAGAAGGATGCTCAAATCCAAGCTCTTTCGCGTGAAGGGCTTGACCGTTTAAATCAAGCGTTCGGCGAGGTCCATACTTAGGGTCCCCTATAATTGGGTGCTCGATATAATTCATGTGTACACGAATCTGGTGAGTACGCCCTGTTTCTAAAACGCATTCGACAAGTGTATGTTCCTCAAAGCGGTCTAACACTTTAAAGTGAGTGACAGCATTTTTGCCACCTTCTACAACACCTTGTTTCTGGCGATCTTTCGGGTCACGCCCAATTGGAGCATCAATGGTTCCATATTCGTGGTGAATCACACCTTCAACTAAGGCTACATACTTACGTTCCACTGTTTTATTCGAAAGCTGTTCCGCTAAAGATGTATGAGCTTTATCGTTCTTTGCAACCATTAAAAGTCCGCTTGTATCTTTATCTATACGATGAACAATACCTGGGCGCATGACTCCATTAATACCTGATAGATCTTGACAATGATGTAGGAGAGCATTTACAAGTGTACCGCCCCTATGACCAGCTGAAGGATGTACGACCATCCCTTTAGGTTTGTTCACTACAATTACATCTTCGTCTTCATATACGACGTTAACAGGAATGTCTTCTGGCAATACTTCCATTGGTTCTGGTTCTGGAATCTCCCAGGATAAGACATCTCCTTCTTGACATTTATAGTTACTCTTCTGGTGAGCACCATTAACCGTTACGAATTGATCCTTTACCCATGCTTGTACTTGGGCACGAGATGCATCTTCGTTCAAAGCTGTTAATACTTTATCTAATCTCTCATTATGTTCTTCTTGTGTTATATGATGGGTGTTTAAACTCATTTTGCGCTTCCTTTCTTTCGTTCATCTAAAATTGTAGCTATAAAGACAAGCCCTACTCCGACAACAAGCGCAGAATCAGCTACGTTAAAGATCGGAAAATCATAGCTACCAATATAAACATCAAGGAAATCTACGACTTCTTTTCTAAAAATTCGGTCGATAAAATTCCCAACAGCACCGCCTAGGATTAATCCAAGAGAAATTCCAAGCAAGGGGTTATCTTTTGTATACTTTTGAATGTAATAGATCACAAAAACGATCACGAATGTTGTAATAATATAGAAAAACCAAAACTGTCCTTCTAGCATCCCCCATGCTGCTCCTTTGTTACGGTGAGACGTAATATAAAAAACATCTTCAATCACAGGGATACTTTCTAGCAACTTCATTTGTGTATCAATTATCCATTTCGTCAGTTGATCAATAAGTATGATTACAATCGCCAAAACGTAATACCACAAAACATGTTCCTCCGTTCTACACAAACTATTCCTTTAGCATTTTACCACACTTCTAAGAAACGTGCGCGAAAATCCTAATTCAAGTAAGGCACACCCCTCATATTCAGTCCTGAAATGATTCATTAATAAAGTTATAAGGGGAATGAAAAACCTGCCTCCGCCAAATGGCGGAAGCAGGCTGTTTACAAGTTCTTATGCTTTGTAGTGCTCTTCTACAACAGAAGCACAGCGTGGGCAAAGTTCTGGATGAGCTTCGCTTTCACCGATTTCTTCTGAAACAACCCAGCAGCGCTGGCATTTCTCACCTGGGTGAGCTTTTACAAGAACAGATACGTGATCATATTCTTTGGCTTCTGCTGCTGTATCAGCAACTGTAGCTCCTGATACAATCAACAGCTGTTCTAAATGGTCAACACTTTCTAGAAGCTGTTTTGTTTGTTCATCTTTTGGAACAATCGACACGTGGGCTTCTAGAGATTTACCAATTACTTTGTCAGCGCGTGCTTCTTCTAGCGCTTTTAAGACATCGTCACGAACCTCCATGAAGTGATCCCACTTCGCTTTAAGAGCTTCATGATTTTTAACTTCTTGAACTTCCGGAAGATCCGTTAATTGAACACTCGCCTCTTCCACGCCAGGGATGTGTTGATAAACCTCATCTGCTGTGTGAGAAAGAATTGGCGATAGAAGCTTCGTAAGAGACGTAATCATTTCGTAGTAAACCGTTTGAATACTACGACGACGGGCATCGTCTTTTGCTTCAATGTAAAGGATGTCTTTTGCAAAGTCCAAGTAGAACGAGCTCAAATCAATCGTACAGAAGTTATGAACCGCATGATAGATGGTAGAGAATTCATATTCATCATAAGCCTTACGCACTGTGCTTGTTAGCTCTTGTAAGCGCAGGAGCATATAA
Source organism: Pontibacillus chungwhensis BH030062 (assembly GCF_000770675.1). Classification (GTDB taxonomy): domain Bacteria; phylum Bacillota; class Bacilli; order Bacillales; family BH030062; genus Pontibacillus; species Pontibacillus chungwhensis. Next base: position 36,541 of record NZ_AVBG01000001.1, on the reverse strand, counting down.
CGATCGACTTCTTGAAGATTCTCTTGCTCTACGTAGTTTGTTTTTGGATCAAAGTCATGTAAGTTACCTAGCAAGAAACGGAACGTATTTCGAATCTTACGATAAACTTCTGATACTTGTTTCAAGATATCGTCTGATATACGTACGTCTGATTGATAGTCTGCACTTGCAACCCACAGACGAAGGATATCTGCACCAAGCTGCTTCATAACTTTATCTGGAACAATTACATTCCCTACAGATTTACTCATCTTACGACCTTGACCATCAAGAGCAAAGCCATGGCTCAGAATACCTTTAAATGGTGCTTTTCCTGTTACAGCAACAGCTGTAGAAAGAGAAGAGTTGAACCAACCACGATATTGGTCAGAACCTTCTAGGTAAAGATCTGCCGGACGAGCTAGTTCCTCACGTTCATGAAGAACAGCTTGGTGAGAAGAGCCACTGTCGAACCAAACATCCATGATGTCTTGTTCTTTCGTAAACGTTCCATTAGGGCTGTGCTCTGATGTGAAGCCTTCAGGAAGCAAGTCTTTTGCTTCACGCTCAAACCAAACGTTTGATCCGTGCTCACGGAATAAGTCTGAAACGTGTTGGATAGTTTCTTCTGTAATAATCGGAGTATTGTCTTCACCGTAGAACACAGGAATAGGAACACCCCAAGCACGCTGTCTTGAGATACACCAATCTTCACGGTCACGAACCATGTTGTAAAGACGCGTTTCCCCCCATGCCGGTGTCCACTTCGTTTGTTTGATTTCTTCAAGAATATCTTCACGGAAATCTTTAATCGAAGCAAACCACTGGCTTGTCGCACGGAAAATCGTTGGTTTTTTCGTACGCCAGTCATGTGGATAAGAGTGCGTGATAAATGTTAGATCTAATAAAGCCCCTACTTCTTTTAACTTTTCTGTGATGTCTTTATTTGCTGCATCATAGAACAAACCTTCATATCCAGGTGCCTCATCTGTGAAATATCCTTTTTCATCAACTGGACAAAGAACTTCAAGTCCATATTGTTTACCTACCCAGAAGTCATCTTCCCCGTGCCCTGGTGCTGTGTGGACACAACCAGTACCAGCGTCTGTCGTAACGTGGTCACCAAGCACGACAAGAGATGTGCGATCATAAAGGGGGTGCTGTGCTTCTACTCGTTCAAGTTCGCTCCCTTTATATGTCTTAACGATTTCTGGATCTGACCATTCAAGAGCTTCTGCAACTTCATCAATTAATTTCTCAGCAATGATATAGTTACCGTTATCTACTTTCACTTTTACATAGTTCAATTCAGGATGAACCGCAATACCTTGGTTAGCCGGAATCGTCCAAGGTGTAGTAGTCCAGATTACAAACGTTTCATCTCCTTCTAAAACGCCGTTTGTTTCTTTAACATCAAATCCGACGTAAATAGAAGCTGATCGTTTGTCTTGATACTCAATTTCCGCTTCAGCTAATGCGGACTCGGATGAAGGACTCCAGTAAACTGGTTTTTTACCCTTATAGATATAACCCTTATTTGCCATAGTTCCAAAGACTTCGATCTGGGCAGCTTCGTAATCTTTATTCAACGTGATATATGGGTGATCCCAGTCACCGCGTACACCAAGTTGCTTGAATTGATAACGCTGGTTATCAACTTGTTTTAACGCATATTCAGCACATTTTTCACGAAATTCAGCGACCGTCATCTTCTTACGGTTAACTTTCTTTTTCGCTAGTGCTTGCTCAATCGGAAGGCCATGTGTATCCCATCCTGGTACGTAAGGCGCATGAAATCCTGCCATAGATTTATATCGTACAATAAAATCTTTTAATACTTTATTTAAAGCGTGACCCATGTGAAGGTCCCCATTGGCATACGGAGGGCCATCATGAAGTACGAATAGCGGGCGTCCTTGTGTACGCTCTTGTACTTTTTCATAAATATTCATGTCTTCCCATTGTTGTTGCATTTTAGGCTCACGATTTGGAAGGTTCCCTCGCATAGGAAACTCCGTCTTAGGCATGAGCAAGGTGTCTTTATAGTTCATTAAACCGTTCCTCCTTCATAAGTTCAGCATAGTCAATTTGCTATGGACTGATACCTTTAAAAAAACAAAAAAGACCCTCTCATCCCAGAAGGGACGAGAAGGTCTCGCGGTACCACCCTTATAGATTAAAAGACATACGACGTCTTTAAAAATCCACTCTAGCATTCGTAACGTGAATGAAACGCCTCTATTTACAAATAAAATCAATAGAGGTACTCGAGGGTGATCTTCCAAAATAATATCTTACTCAGGCTTCCACCATCCCTGATTCGCTTGTGTAGATTAATTATTTCGTACTGTCCCTGTCATCATATGTGTATATAGATAGAGTTCTGTTAATGAATTATATGTAAAAATAGCTCAAGCGTCAAGAATTATTTTCGGCTAGCTCTTTTTCATATTCTGTTTCTTCATCGATCTCCTCATTGAACAGTTCATCCCAGTCATCTGTTTCTAACATGTCAAGCTGTGCTTCTACCATCATCTTTAGACGAGTACGGAACACTTTAGCTTGTTTTTTTAGTTCTTCAACTTCTAATGATATTCGACGAGATTTCGATAACGCTTCGTTTATAATACGATCCGCATTTTTCTCAGCTTCTTTTAAGATAAGCTTCGATTCTTTGTTTGCATGCCCCTTCACTTCTTCTGCTGTCTCCTGAGCCACAAGAATCGATTTATTCAACGTTTCTTCTATATTACTAAAGTGACCAAGCTTTTCTTCAAGCTGGCTTACTTTTTCCTCTAGGTTTTTCTTTTCACGAATGACTGATTCATAGTCTTTGATGACCTGATCAAGAAATTCATTGACCTCATCTTCATCATATCCTCTAAACCCACGCGTAAACTCTTTGTTATGGATGTCTAATGGTGTAAGTGCCACTAGGGCCACCTCCTTTAATAAATAAATATACACATTTCTTCAGTAAGCTATAAATTCGACAAAACCTCACTAAATCCTTCTCATTTCCACAAGTATTCATGTAAATTTATCGAAAAAAGAGAGAATTAACTTTTTGCCCTCTATTTATTATTTTAACACAGCCGTCACAATTCGCCATTTATCTTTTTTGGTTTTACCTTCAATTTCTTTTACAACGCTACGACCTTTGCCTCTCAGTGATATAAGGTCTCCCGTTTCTAAAGTGAATGAAGGATCTTCTACTTTGCGAAAGTTTACCTTTACAGCTCCCTTGTCAATAAATAAACCAGCTTTTTGCCTCGAAATGTTGTAGATCTCTTTCACCATAACATCTAAACGGAGAGATGATACAGTTCCAGATTGCTCTTGCCACTCTTCTTGTGTTTGAAGAACTTCTCCTAAGGGGCGTTCTTCAAACGAAACGCCAGCTTTTTTAATACCTGTCAGATTCATCTTAACGTAATCTGCAATTTCACTTGCTATAAGAATTTGAATATGTGTATCCGTTACGATTAAGTCACCCAACTTATTACGTTTAATACCTAGAGACATGAATGCACCAAGCACGTCCCTATGCTCAAGTGTAACGAACTTACTTGGATAACTGGCTTCTAATAAGGTCACACCAAACTCTTCATCCAACGGACTTTCATAAAATGGGGCTAATATAATGCGTTTACGTTCTGAGGCTTCATAACCCCCAAAATCCCTTAATACAAAATCTTCATTATTACCAATAATAGAACGAAATATGTGCTGCTCTCTTGGGTCAAGAAAGTCACTTACTTTCCTTTCATAGCGAGAAGCCACTTCGTCCTGCCATGATAACACTTGATCGATAAAGGGTTGTTCCTCTTTACGGAAATGCTGATAGATGTCCATCACATTCACCTACTTGATCTATAAAATAAGGATGTCTAGTGAAAACTTCCTCTCTAATCATTAAGAGAAAAGCCCTCTTTAGACATCCCATAATCGGTTCATTTCTTATGGATTATACTAAAATATCATACAATACGGGTAAACCGTATAACTGAGCAATATTTAAAGCAAAAATCGCCACGATTGGCGAAATATCAATCATTCCAAGTGGAGGAATAATCTTTCGGAAGGGCTCCAAATACGGCTCGCAAATCGCACTTAGAAATCGACCAATTGAAGAATCTCGTGCACCTGGGAACCAGGACATTAAGATGTAACCGATAAGCGCATAAAAATATGCTGAAAGCGCAAAGCTTAAAAATTCAAAAATGATCCCTATCAAATTGTCTACCACCTTTTCTCGTATTCATCATCACTAGCAAACATTTCTGAAATATTGCCAGAGACATCTACATTATCAGGCGTGCACAAAAAGGTTTGTGAGCCTAGCTTTTGCATATCCCCACCTATAGCATAAACGGTTCCACTTAAAAAATCTACAATCCGTTTTGCTTGATGATGATCTACTCGCTGCAAATTAATGACAACCGCTTTACGATTGACTAGATTGTCAGCAATCTCTTGTGCCTCATTATACGTTCTTGGCTCAAGTAGAACAACTTTAGAAGCAGGTTGTACACTTTTTAAACTGACTACGTTTTGTTTTTTCTCTTCTTTCGTCTGTGGTTCACGTTGCTTGGGATGATTTCTTTGGTCCACTTCTTCCTCTTCAGCATCCACATATTCGTATTCATATTCATATTCATCTTCTAAAGCGAAAATTTTCTTAACACTTTTCATGAATCCCATGATTTTTCACCTCTTTTATTGATCCTCACGACCGACTAACTTTGAGCCAATGCGTACATGGGTTGCTCCTTCTTCAATGGCAATCTGATAATCGTTGCTCATCCCCATTGATAATCCATGACAAGGAGCATGGACCCAACCTTTTCTCTCTACCTCTTCTTTTATCTCGCGTAGGTGATGAAAAGTAGAACGTAAACGTTCTTCATCTTCAGTATGTGGTGCCATCGTCATTAGCCCTTCTACTATAATATTGTCATAGTTTGACAAACGCTCAATAAACGAAAGAACCTCATCAGGTGATATACCGTGTTTAGATTCTTCACCACTAACATTCACCTGAACGAAACAAGAAATTTTTTGGTTAGCACGCTTATGAATTTCTTTAGCTAAAGAAAGTCTGTCCAAGGAATGTATAGTCGTTATAATATCAATAACATCTTTAACTTTTCTAGATTGTAAAGACCCGATAAAATGCCATTTTGCTTCTGACCCCATGGCGTCAAACTTTTCTTGTAAACCTTCAGAACGGTTCTCTCCTAAGTGTGTGATCCCGGCATCAACTGCTTCTTTAGTGCGTTCAATAGAAACGTATTTTGTCACTGCTATGACTGTAACATCTGAAGAGTTCCTCCCGCTTCTTTCACAGGCTTGTTTGATCTCTTCTGTCACAGTCTCGACATTTTTCTTGATGTCCACGAAAAAATGTCTCCTTTCTTACTTTTTAAACCCGATAAAACCTAACATTCTACCGGTCTTGCCCTCATCCCTTCTATGGGAGAAGAACAAATGACTGTTTTGATATGTACAATATTCTGATACTTCAATATGGTCTTCTTTAATACCTGCTTGCATGAGCAATTCCTTGTGCATCTGCTGAAGTGACAATAAATACTTTCCACTTCCTTGTTCAATTACTGTCGGTTCAGAGCGAAAATGTTTAGGAATCTGATCTATCACAGCATCATCTACTTCGTACGCATCGCCACCTATTGAGGGTCCTACTGCAACTCGAATGTGTCTTCTGTCCGCACCATACTTTTCTAAAGCTTCAATCATCTTAGGTCCCATGCTAGCGACGGTTCCTCGCCAACCAGCATGAGCAATACCAATCCAGTTATGTACTGGGTCAAAGAAAAATAATGGTACGCAATCTGCATAAAAAGCAGTAAGGAGTACGTTCGGTTCGTTTGTAATTAGGCCATCACAATCCGGAATGGCGGTTTCTCTTGAAGTTGCACCTTTCCCTAAATCTTTCTTTGTAACACGTTTAATTTCTGTCTTATGAACTTGTTCCCCACCTACCCAGGATTCGAGTGGAAAATCTAATAATTGAGCCAGCGTTTCTCTATTTTTTCTAATCGTATCTTGTTGATCAGGAACGTGCCAGGCCAGGTTGAACGAATCGAACGGAGCCTCTCCTGTACCGCCTATACGTGTAGTAAGCCCTACAGTCAGTTCAGGATGAGGATACGTCCACTTCGTTAACTCCATATAAGAAGGATGTGTATGATGAAAGCTCTCCATGCTTCTTACCTCCAAAAAAATAATGGTTTCGTATATTTTATCACATTCTGTAGGAAAATTCTTGAGTGAATCCGCTTATTCTGGCTTTTCAGGAGGATATAATTCAGGACGTGTCACATTTTTCACTAAAATAACATCCTCTCCTATCGTTAAGATCGAAGACCAAGGAATAACTAGTTCCTCATCTTTACCGAATAACCCCATCATCTTTCCCTTTGTCCCAACTACAATGGCAATGAGCTTCCCTTTATCTACATCAATTTCTAAGTCAGTCATGTGACCAATTTTTTGACCATTCTCTACTGAAATTATTTCTTTTACTTGTAACTCAGATATCGTCACCATTCATGACACCACCTTTATAGCTATTTTATGCTCAAGATGGCTTAATCTTCACCAGAATATATATTCAATATTGAGGTGGAACTATTTAAGTACACCCTAAACTGTGATTGTTGCTTCAAACACCAGCATGCTTTTTCGAGTGATTAACTTTAAAAGAAATAACAGAAAAGGTCTAAGTACATGTCATATGTACTTAGACCCATTCATTAGTCATACATTTGTTTGTTCATTTCTTTGATTGCAGCTTTTTCAAGACGAGAAACTTGAGCTTGGGAAATCCCTATTTCATCAGCAACTTCCATTTGCGTTTTCCCTTGGAAAAATCGCTTATTCAAAATCATTTTCTCTCGGTCGTTTAATCTTCTCATACCCTCTTGTAAGGCAATCTCATCAATCCAAATCGAATCCTTGTTTTTCTCATCACTTAACTGATCCATAACAAATATCGGGTCCCCACCATCATTATAAATGGGTTCGAATAATGAAACTGGATCTTGAATTGCATCAAGAGCAAACACAACATCGGAATGGGGAACTCCCATTTCCTCAGCAATCTCCATTGGTGTTGGTTCTTTAGACGTCTTACTCATGAGCTTCTCTCGTACTTGTAAAGCTTTATAAGCGATATCTCTCAACGAACGAGAAACACGAATAGGATTATTATCCCTTAAGTAACGTCTAATTTCTCCAATAATCATTGGTACAGCATAGGTTGAGAATTTTACATTTTGACCCAAATCAAAATTATCAATGGATTTCATTAGTCCAATACAACCAACTTGGAAAAGGTCATCCACGTATTCTCCTCGATTGTTAAAGCGCTGAATAACACTCAGCACAAGACGTAAGTTCCCATTTACTAACACTTCTCTGGCACTTTCGTCTCCTGCTTGCATTTGCGTAAATAACTTACGCATTTCATCATTTTTAAGTACCGGTAATTTTGATGTATCGACTCCGCAAATTTCAACTTTATGTCGTGTCAAATCTATACCCTCCTCAGTGGAGCTGCTGTCAAAAAACAGTATCTCCTGGCGAGGGAAATTTATGCACGAGTGTCTTTTCATGTATGGAAGCCTAACAGCTTTCTTACATGAGAATTAGCTATAAATCGCTAAAAAAAGAAGAACTAAAAAAATTTACAGTTCTTCTTTTTTCACCGTATAAATCCATATCTTATGTATGGAAATAATGGTATATCTGTAGATCGATATCCATATAATCTTGAGTGGTAAACAAAGTTCCAAAAAAATAAGACGAAAATGAACTGAATCATTTTCGTCTAATACATTATTCTTCTACACCATTTTATTAAACTCTTTCTTTAAACGACGAATAATTTTCTTCTCTAATCTTGAGATGTAGGACTGTGAAATCCCTAACATATCAGCAACGTCTTTTTGTGTTCGTTCTTCTTCTCCGACTAGCCCAAATCGTAATCCCATTATCTGCTTTTCTCTATCATTCAGCTGCTCTAAAGCTTTTAGCAACAATTTCTTATCAACGCTTGCTTCTAAATCTTTTGTAATAATATCCTCATCCGTTCCCAACACATCTGATAATAGCAATTCGTTTCCGTCCCAATCAATGTTTAGTGGCTCATCAAATGAAACTTCACTGCGAATTTTGTTATTCCTTCTTAAGTACATAAGAATTTCATTTTCTATACACCTAGAAGCATACGTAGCTAATTTAATTTTCTTTTCAGGATTAAAGGTATTAACTGCTTTAATCAGTCCAATGGTTCCAATACTAATTAAGTCCTCGATATTAATCCCTGTATTTTCAAACTTGCGGGCTATATAAACCACTAACCTTAAATTTCGTTCAATTAAGATGGCTCTCGCAGCTTGATCCCCTTTCGTAAGCTTTTGCAAGAGTTCTGCTTCTTCTTCTTTACTAAGCGGTGGTGGAAGAGCCTCGTTTCCCCCAATGTAGTACACTTCATCTGTTTTCCAGCCTAATTTGTATAAAAGCTTATACCACCATAATTGAACTTTAAGCTTCCATTTTCTCATAGTTCTCCTCCCCTTTTGTAAAACATTTATGCAGAGTCAACAGCTATTGACTTTAGTAAATGTGGATGTAGCAAACATTGGTAGCTTTCGTCTGGTGAGAGTTGTCCAAATTGAATCCCTATAAGGACCCGGTCTACCGAAATTGGCTTATCTTCAATCGTTAGACGAATCCAGTCCGGTTTTAAGACGAGCATAAACTGACTTGTACCTCCCACCCCTTGATAAGGCACAATTCTAAACTTATCCGTCCAGCCCTCAGGAATAAGTTCAAAATCAAGGGTTTGTTGTACTTTATGGATATTCTCCCACTCCTCTTCTTTAAACCACTCCTTCATAACTGCCTCATCACATATGATGACAGGTTGCTTCGTAATTGGATCAACAAGCTGATTGCCACTATCTACAAAGGATAAAAGTTGTTGTACATGGTTATTTACTGAGATAGAAACAGGAAGGATTTCATCATACTTAATCTTTTGGACAATAAGCTGCTCCATTCTACGTTTAGAGAAAATCCAAACAATAGGGAAACCGATTAGAACAAACAACCAGCTGATTCCATCCCCAAACCCTGTTTGATACGTAACAATGACTCCACTCGAAACAAAGATCTGCTCATTTAAGAAGTAATAGAGTCCAAACAGCCCTCCACCAATTGAAAACGTCACAAAGTAGAATAAGAAGAGCCTTCTAGCAAACAATCGTACATTTCGGTAACCAAAAGCAGTGAATATAATAAGTAGTGAGAAAAGGCCTTTTCCAGCTGGCGTAGCCCATAAGGAAGATGGATAAAATAAGTTCAGTGGAACTAACAACGAAGCCACAACAGCACCAAGAGCCAAACGATACCTGGGGCTTCTTGACTTGGATAAACTATGCGTCAGAAGTAAGATCATCCAGTCTAGGAAAAAGTTCAGAAGCCAAACAGCATCCAAATAAATGGTCAACATTTCATCCCTTTCTCTTAGGAATTTCATCTGTTGAAATTTAGTATAGAAGAGATAGATAAAGAAGTCTGTCACATTATGAGAGGAAGTTGAAACTTATTTTTATAGATTTAAGCAGGTTTTGTCGGAAGGTTTTTGTGAATGAGAAGCATACATCTATTTAATACTTTTTACACTATATGAAGAAAGTAATACTAGACTATGATTATGTATTTATTCAAGAACAGGTTAGGATTGTTGAAGACACGAAGCTGAGACGTTTGGTCAGGGGAGGTCCGTTGCTAGAAGAGAAGGTGGGCAGGCTTGGGGACCACTCGCTTTCCTGCGGGGAGCTGGGAAGCCTCCTCAATCGCTACGCGCTTTCCGGGGTCTCCCCTAGGCTCCATTTCCCGCGGGAGTCTCGCAGTCCCCAAGCCTACCCTGACTTTAATCTGATGAACGGACCCGCTTATTATAGTTGCTCTTAAGCCGCCCACCTCACAAATATGGCGCGTTTCCGTCTCTACCCATTTAGCAAAGGTGGGCCTGGAAATTGCGAGACTCCCTCCGAAAATGTTGATGCACCAGGGGTTATAGTTGTTTGTGACTCTTGAAAAAAATTTTTTAGGTTCACACATATGAGATTTAGAACACTAATTTCAAAATGTTGGAAGGTGGGTTGACGCGTTGCGGTTTCTTATTGGAAAAGAATCTCCTAAACCTATCTAGCGATGCATCTTGGATCCCTGCTCTCTTATGAGGACGTACCCTCCCATGTCTCTTGGCGTCGCGCGCTTACATTCCTTCGTTGGGTCTCATCATAAGGCAGAGGCCGGCTTTATTCTCCTGCATGAACTCGAAGTTCTTCGTCTCGCCCTGCGCCAGCTTCTCCATGTCATCTTATGGTCTTAAGCCCGGAATGCACTCACGAGGCCTTTTCGAGGCAATGAAGGTCCTGTCTCATTTTGTCTTCATTAAAATAGGATTCATGTACCGAGAGTCCAAAAAAGATCTTAACTAGTTTTCCGCAAAGCACAACCATGGCTTCCTTCTTCTTTAAAGGATTATTGGTTCTTGTAATATAGTACGTATATAGTTCATGGAAGACGTCATTGTTTCGAAGCAGGGGCATAATTGCTTTATATAATAAGCTTCTTAATCGCCTTCTTCCACGCTTGGATAGTTTCTTTTGTCCCTTGTGCTTCCCCGATGAATTCTCTCGCAGTGATAATCCCGCTAGATTGATGATTTGGCGTGGACTGTTGTACTGCTTAAGAGAACCGGTCTCAGCGAGTAAATCGGTGACCGTGTTGACTCCAATGCCTGGTACGGAAAGAAGAAATTCAAATTCCGGCAACTGCTTGGCCAGTTTTTCTAGCTCTTGGTCTAATGCCGTTAATCGCCGTTCCACTAGTCTGTATTGGTCAATTAATGTGCCAATTTCAATACGAGCCATTTGAGATCCTTCTGTAAGGCCTATAGAACGCTGAGCTAGCTCTTGAAGCTCACGAATCTTAGGTTTTGAAGCGAGTTTTGCGCCTTCTTCTTTATACAACTTGGCTAGATCTTCAACGCTTCGGCCCAAGAGGTCTTCAGGCAACGGCGTTTGTTTTAGAACCGCACAAGATAACTGTCCTAACCCCTTGATCCCACTTGTGAATTCAGGGAAGTATTGATCCATCCAGCCAGTGATTTGATTCTTAATACGGGTTTGTTCCTCTCTCAATTTCCAGCGAAAGGCTGACCCGTTCCGAAGCTCTGCTTCAATACCTCCGGGGACTTTGGGATAACTGAAATAGCCTCCCACTATAAGTTTTGCGATGATGCGTGCGTCTTTCTGATCGTTCTTGGTTTGCGAGTTATCATCAAACTCTTTTGAACGATTCACATGCATCGGGTTAACCGCCACGAATGGAATATCAGCTCCTATTAAATAAGCAGCTAAATTCATCCAATAATGGCCAGTGGGCTCAAAGCCGATCAGCACATGATCTTTCCCGTGTTTATCTAGTAGCTCTTGGATTTGAAACGTAAACTTTTCAAACCCTTTACGGTTCTGGTCGATAGGGAAAGCTTTACTTAGTTCTCTTCCTCGATCATCAACCGCAATGGCATAGTGCTTGTGTTTTGCGATATCAATCCCAATTACAATCGTCTGTTCCGTGATTTGATTTAAGCGCTCATTTCGTTTATCATTCACTTGTGAGTCCTCCTTTTATGGTGGTTGTATTTGGTTGTACAAATGCATCATAAAGGAGGGCTTTTTTTGTTTCAAGACCCCTATCTTTTTCCGACAGGAATGCTCCTGCGGGAGAAAGAGGTAGACGAGACCCCGCAGGGTGGTTTTCCCGAGGAGGCTCGACAGCTCGCCCGCGGAAAGCGAGTGATTTCCCAGGCCCGCCTTACGCTCCATTAAAGCTGACGGAAACCTCTCCCCATCTAGCGCAAAACATATCTATCTCAGCTTCAAGTCTTCCATACAATGGAGGCTTATATGGAAGACATCAAATTCTATTAGAAAACCTGATCAATATAAAAAGCCTACAGCTTAAATGCTGTAGGCTTCCTTCGTTATTGTCTTCTGTTTCGGTTACGGTTTCTCAAGAATGTCGGGATATCAAGCGTATCCTCTTCTTGTTGAGGCTTGTAACTCGGAGAAGATTGTTGTTGCTGAGGCTGACTTGAAGCAGGGGCTTCTCGACGTGGCTCAGGACGTTTCTTCTCTTGTTGAGGCTGCTGATTATTCAAACCAGGACGTGCCTGTGGTTTATTACCTTGTAATTGACTCTCATCAAATCCAGTCGCGATGACTGTTACTACAATTTCATCTTTTAGATTCTCATTAATGACAGAACCAAAGATTACGTTTACTTCTTGATCCGCTGCAGACGTTACAATATCGGCTGCTTCTTGTACTTCATAAAGACTCAGATTTGCTCCGCCTGTAATATTCATAAGAACACCATGTGCGCCATCGATTGATGTTTCAAGTAACGGTGAGGAAATAGCTTTCTTGGCGGCCTCTGCGGCTCGACTTTCTCCTGTAGCAATACCAATTCCCATAAGGGCAGACCCTTTATCAGCCATAATCGTTTTCACATCGGCAAAGTCTACGTTTATGAGACCAGGTACAGCAATTAAGTCTGAGATACCTTGCACACCTTGACGTAGAACGTTATCCGCTTCACGGAATGCTTCTAGCATAGGTGTGTTTTTATCCACGATCTCAAGAAGACGATCATTTGGAATAACGATCAGCGTGTCGACGTTACTCTTTAATGAGTCAATACCTCCAGTAGCTTGTGTAGAACGTTTACGTCCTTCGAAAGTGAATGGACGTGTTACAACACCAACTGTTAAGGCACCCAATTCTTTTGCTACCTGAGCAATGACAGGAGCAGCACCAGTACCAGTACCGCCGCCCATTCCTGCAGTAACGAAGACCATATCCGCACCTTGTAGGGCTTCCTCTAACTGTTCTTTACTTTCTTCAGCTGCTTTGCGACCAACTTCAGGATTCGCTCCAGCACCTAAACCTCGTGTTAACTTATTACCTATTTGCATTTTGACTTCGGCTTTAGATAAGTTTAATGCTTGTGCATCGGTGTTCACCGCAATAAACTCAACACCTTGTACTCCATGCTCAATCATTCGGTTTACAGCGTTACTACCGCCTCCACCTACACCAATAACTTTAATGGTGGCTAATTGGTCCGTGCTCGTATCAAACTCTAACATTTTCCGTTCCTCCCACTTTGCAAGATTCCAAGATTCTGTATCTAGTACGATTTAAACTTCGATAGGATGGATGTTTAATCGAAGAAATATTTAATTAAATTTGCAACTTTTGATTCTTTTTGTTTCTTTGGTTCAGGTTGTTGTTCAGACTGACTTGGTTGTTTCTTTTGTTTCTTTACTTTCGGTTGCTCGGTTTCTTCTACAGTAACCGAAGGGAAAAGTTCTTTGCCTTGTATTTTCGCATTATGATAGGCAAATTGCAATATACCTACACCTGAAGTAAATTGCGGTTCGCGTACCCCGATATAATCAGGTATTGCAATTCGAACGTTTGTTTGGAAGCAATCCTGAGCTAAATCTGCACAACCTGGCATCCCTACTAATCCACCAGTTAAGACATATCCACCTGGCAATTCACGATAACCCATGCGTCTTAGTTCACGCTCAGCGTATGCATAAATCTCTTCTAATCGTGCTTCAATCATATCAGATATCTGTAACTGATTAAATGATTGTTTCCGGTCACTACCAATAATAGAAACCTCAAATGTTTCCTCTTCTTGAGCATCATCAAAGAAGGCATGGCCGTAATTGAGTTTTACATCTTCAGCTTCTTCTGTTGATGTTCTCATACCGATTGACAAGTCTTTAGTGACGTTATCGCCACCTAATGAAATAACACTTGTATCTTGCAAGAACCCTTGTTCAAAAACAGAAATAGTTGTGCAACCGCCACCAATATCAAGAAGAGCAACACCAAGATTTTTCTCATCTTTAGATAAAGCAACAGCTCCAGAAGCTAACGGTTGTAAACATATATCGAGAACTTCTAAGTTAGCGCGTTCTACGCACTTCAAGATGTTATGTAGAACCGTCTTTGAACAAGTTATAATGGTTCCTTCCATTTCAAGACGAACACCAATCATACCGCGAGGGTCTGTAATTTCATCTAATCCATCCACAATAAATTGCTTAGGAATAACGTCTACAATTTCACGTTCTGGTGGTACAGAAATGACCTGGGCTGCATCAATTACACGTGCAATATCTTCATTCCCAATTTCACGGTTTTCGCTTTGCACAGCTACAACACCATGACATGGCTGAAGTTGTATGTGGCTACCATTAATACCCACAACCACACGGTTAATCTGCATCCCTACCATTCTTTCTGCCTGTTCTACAGCATTTCGTATGGATTGGACCGTTTGATCTATGTCTACAATGGCACCTTTTTTCATCCCATTAGAGGCTGCTGTGCCAACACCTATAATATTTAACGAATCATTCATTACTTCGCCTATGATTACTTTGATTTTTGATGTACCTATATCAAGGCTGACAAGTATATCATTGTTGTTCAAATCCAAGGCACCTCCTAAACTAAGGCATCTGATTAGTTCACATGTTACCGAATGTTCCTTTTAATCGCAATTCATTTCTGGCTACTTCTATTAATTTAATCTTTTTGTAAAAGAAAGCCCAAAATGCTTGATACCCATCCGATTCACTATGAACCATCAGAAACTATTTACCTTATTCAACAAAAATAAGATAATTTCCTTTTATTTTCTTTCGTTTTTTTCAATTTCCTTCTTATTACTTCTACGGTCTACTATGTAGCGTCGGATAATGGCTATATTTTGAAATAACCTAACTCCAAATGCAAATATTGCTGCTAAATACAAATCGACACCCAATTGGACCCCAAGAAAAGCTAAGAAGGCTGCTAATATAACATTAAAGAAGAAACCAGAAACAAAAACAGCTTGGTCAAACTTCTTTTCCAAATGTGCTCTGATCCCTCCAAGTAATGTATCAAATGCTGCTAATACAGCTATAGACAGATAGTTTGCATACTCTTCAGGAACTCTAATGTCAGATATAAAACCTAAACTAATGCCTACAATTAAAAACAATATTGGTAACCACATTATGTTTCACCTGTTTCTGTAGCATCTTCCGTTTCAAGATATTGAAGGTCTGGGGTTTGTTCATACTCTGGTAGAGTCAATGTATTCCTTACTTCCATGGATACGGATAGATTCTCAATGACAAACATTTCAAGTGAATCACTTACTTCCATATAATTAAGCAGTTTATCTGGATCCTCAGCCAAAACTTTAATTTTTAAAGGGAGCGGAGGAACTGGATGGTTATTAACGTAAGTCGTCCCATTCACATCACGAATAGGTGAAAGGTTAGTAATTCTTTCCTGCCCAATGGAAATGTCTTTAGCACCATAAGTATTTAACTCATTAATAAGCTGATGTAGCAGAGATGGTGATACAGTAGGATAGGTTTCAGCATACTCCAAATCCTGAAAGATTGGCTCTACTGTAAGCATTACTCCAGCCCCTTTTACTTCTGTGAGACCAGCTTTCAACTTTAAGTTATTAAGTGATTTATTGAGTGTTTCTACCTTCTCAAAGTTTGATTGACCTTCATATTGAGCAATCATCTTATTTAGCTCTCGCTCTTTAGCTAACAATTCTTGCTGAGTCTTTTGTTGCTCCTGCAACTCGGTCCTAACTTCCCATAAATCACGAGTATCCCTAACTTTAGGTTCTTGGGTTGTCTGAAATTGTATGGCGATCATAAAGCCGACTAAAGCAAATACGAAGGAGAAAATGATTTTATTACGAATGTTCATTTCAATCACCTTTCTCCTGTAAGGCGAGCATCCATATTGATGATGTCTTTCTTCTGAGTGGTAACTTCTACATTATCACTTAGTAGCTGGTCAACTACTCCACCTTTTAGCGTTAAGCTAGGCATTAGAACATCAGGGTTTCCGATTGCCGTAATGACAAACGGCGCAGGATGTTGAACGCCATCAACAGAAACGACGGGACCTACACAAGCTATATATGAATCTCGATACAGCCTTTGCCCATTAATTGCAATAGCATTTGCTCCTGCTGATAGCAATTCGTTTACAACTTTATGAATGTGACTATCGTGTACAATATATTGATTGACATTTTCTTCTGATGGTATGTAATCTGCATCTTTTAGCTGAATTTCAACACCTATACCTTTAACCGGAAGTTCCCCTGTTAATTTTTGAAGCGTTTTTTTGTCTTGCACATAGTCACTTACTGTCTGTTCTTGATTGGCTAATTGATTTTCCATCTTTTGAATCTCAGACTTTTTCTCTTCGATGTCTTCTCGAATAGATTGATTTTCTTTTTCAATGTTAATCAATTGTTGCCTGTAATAAAAATCTTTCTCAAGTTGTTTGTCAGTAAGCTGGTAGACTTGTGGATCCTGGTTAGTTTGTTGGTAACTAAACGCAACCAGGAATCCTGAAACGAATAACACAAGGGAAAAAATGACGTGTCTACCGGTTAGCCTCATCGCTCTCTTCCCCTTCTTTCTCTTGTTGTGGATATTCTTCGAAATAAGCACCAACATCGATATGAATAATCCCTCTTTGTCCTGGTTCTAGTTGTGCGATAATAGAAGGATATGATCGCATGTTCTGAGAAAAATTCCGAATCGAAGCCTCCACTTCAAATCCATCGTTCATGTATAAATGAATTTTGTAAGGATTCTTATCACTTGGTGTCCACTGTACCTCCGAAATTAACTGAGTAACACTTGAAGGTAACTGTTGTAGTTCTCTTGTCATTTCTTCTAAATAAGATTGACGCTCGAATCCAAGCAATAAAGGAGCATCACCATGAGGGTTCTTTAATTTCTGGTCCGTCAATTCCTTACCCGTTTCTAAAATCGGGTAATAAGAACCTTCTCTTTCTACGTACCCTACCCTCTGGTATTCCTCAATCTTCATTTCAACAGTGGAAGGGAAATGCTTGTCTACTTGAACCGCACTTATTTCTTCATGTTGTTCAATCTTTTTGGCTAAAGCTTTTCGATCTACTTTCCAATAATTATCTTCTCCTGGAGTTAATCCACTTAACGAGAGAATCGTGTCCCGATCAACATGATCGTTCCCTTTTATCTCAACAGACTTTATTTCACTCAATGAAGATTGTAAGTAAATGATGATCGCAATAAGCAAAAAGAAAAAAGACAAGTACATAATCAAGCGTCGATTCGACTTCTTTCTTCTGGATTCTTTGAGTTTCGGTATCCGATCTTCAATAGAAACGATTTTCTTTTCAGCCATGGAAAATTCCCCTGCCCGGTGTTTTCAATTACATAAGGAAACGGCATACTAGATGCCGCTATTATGCATAGGAAAATTATATCACAAATCACTTGATTTTTCGTGATTTTTCTGTATCTATGTGCCAACAATTTCTACTTCTGTATGCAAATCCACACGATACTTTTCAGCAACCGTTTTTTGAATGTGAAAAATTAATGCTATAACGTCTTCATATGAAGCAATTTCGAGTATTAACGATAAAATCTCCGTGTAACTCAGAAATTTCAGCCCCACCTATTTGATATCCCTTTAAACCAGCTTCTTGGACTAGTTTTCCTGCGTAATTTGGACAGGGTTTCTAAATATACTACCCGCACAAGGGTCACTTCAGGGTTGGGTTTCTCTACGATAATCTTTGTACTGCTTCATTTCAGACATTAATACTTCCTTGTTTCCCGGTTCTAATTGAAATTCAGCCTCTACACATATACCCGGATTTTCAGTTTGTAAAACCGATGTGCGATAAGAGAATTTCATTTCATCTTTTTATAGCCACGTTAGGCTTACCATCCATTCTACATCATTATCCAGCAGATGTGACAGTTCTATAAAAAATATATGAACGATATACGATTCGGCTCGTTTCCCTATAAATTGGGGGTCGCAGGTGTAGTTAGGGTGTAGCGGATAAGACATTTTAATTGTATATCGAAACCTAATTGCTAAATATAACTTTATTAATAGAGTTACATAAAGAGACAATTAATTTTGTATAAAAAAAAGCCATCCCTCTTGGATGGCTTCTATGTTACAACTTAGCGTAACGACTAATGTTTAGTAAAATCCCCACAGAACAGAGTGTCAAGGTTAATGAGGAACCTCCATAACTTAAGAAGGGTAAGGTAATGCCTGTAACTGGCATTAATCCTGTTACTACACTAATATTAATCATTACTTGAATTGTGATCATTCCAACGATTCCTAATGCCAGTAAGCTGCCGAAAGTATCCGGTGCGCTTAAAGCAACCCTTATGCCCCGCCACAAAAGCAGGAAAAACAATAATAATACTAAAGTTCCCCCAATAAAACCAAGCTCTTCGGCGAGTATAGCAAAGATAAAATCCGTTTGAGGTTCCGGGAGGTAATAGAACTTCTGTAAACTCTGTCCAAGCCCAAGTCCCATTAGTCCACCAGGGCCAATGGCATACAAGGATTGGATAATTTGAAATCCAGCTCCAAGAGGGTCTTCCCAGGGATTCAAGAAAGCAGTAATACGCTGCATGCGGTATGGTGCAGAAATAATAAGCCCAGCAAACCCTGCTAATCCCAGTACACCTAGTCCCACAAAATGAGCAATTCGGGCTCCAGAAACAAAAATCATCAGCATACAAGTTCCAACTAATACTACTCCAGTTCCAAGGTCCGGCTGTAACATAATGAACCCGAAAGCTACCATGACAAGGGATAAAGACGGCAGGAATCCCTTCGTGAAAGAAGTAATCTTCTTTTGGTGATCAGCCAGATACCTAGCCAAGAAGATGATTAAACCAAGTTTCATAAATTCAGATGGTTGGATACTAAATGCCCCTACTCCAATCCAACTTCTTGCTCCTCCCCTGACCATCCCAACTCCAGGGATTAACACAGCTAAAAGTAATATAAAGCAAACAATTAAAAGAGTTTTAGAGCTATTCCTCCATGTAAGATACGGAATATTCATAAAGCCAAACATTGCTACGATCCCTGCACCTGCGAACAATAATTGACGCTTTGCAAAGAAAAAAGAATCATCAAATTTATAAGTTGCCCATATAGCGGATGCACTATAAACCATAATAACGCCTATTAAAAGTAGTGAAAAAATGGCTATAATGAGCAACAAATCTGGTGCTTTATGCAACTGCTTCGTTCGACTCTGCAACATAAAATGGCCCCCTTGGTTCAAGCAGAACGTTGGGGGCCTTATGAATTATAGTAAGACAAGCCCCCTACTCTAATGTATGCACGGCTTTTACAAACATGTTCCCTCTTTCTTCAAAAGTTTTATATTGATCCCAGCTTGCACATGCCGGAGAAAGAAGAATAACATCTTGTTCAGCAGAGATACGATAAGCTTCTTCAGCTGCTTGCTTAACATTATCGACCATAAGTATAGTCTCTATTCCATTTTTAGTCCCAAATTCACGAAGCTTTTCACCCGTTTCCCCAAATACTACCATCGCCTTGACGTGTTTCATTAAAGGGGCTAACTCTTCAAAGGATTGCCCTCGATCTAATCCCCCAGCGAGCCAAATAGTTGGCTCAGAAAAGGCATTAAGCGCTTTTTGAGCAGCTAATATATTCGTTGCTTTTGAATCATTAAAGAACCGACGACCTTTGACATCTTTCACATATTGCAGTCGGTGCTCCACTCCTGTGAAGGTTGTTAATACTTTACGAATTCCTTCTATTGTAGCTCCTGCTAATAAGGACGCAGCAATCGCAGCCATCGTATTCTCCAAGTTGTGTTCGCCCTCTAACAGAATCTCATTCTGTTTCATAATGAATGTATCCTTATAGTAAACAGAGGTGCCATCTGTCCATACCCCTTCAGATTGTTCAGAAAGAAGGGAAAATGGAATGGTTTGAGCTTGTGTTTTTTGCACAAGTGTACGCACTTCTTGGTGATCTGCATTATAAACCGCATAATCTTGAGGGGTCTGATTAGCAACAATCTTTGCTTTTGATTGCCCATAATGTTCCATCGTTTTATGGTAATCCAGATGCGCTTCGTACAGATTTAAAAAGACAGAAACATTTGGCTTGAACGTTTCAGTTCCAAGTAATTGAAATGAAGACAATTCCATAACCATTGTTTCTTCAGGAACTGTATTTTGAGCAACTTCGCAAGATACTTTCCCGATATTCCCTGCTAGAGCGACAGGTTTTTTACTACGTTTTAGCATCTCATATACTAGTGTCGTGGTTGTTGTTTTTCCATTAGATCCTGTAATAGCTACAATGGGTCCCTCATGAAGCATATAAGCCAATTCAATTTCAGTTACCACCGGAATACCTCGTTCTGTCGCAGCTTTAACTATAGCGTTCGTATAAGGTATGCCAGGATTCTTCACGACATAATCTACGCCTTCTAGAACGCTTAGCGGGTGTCCTCCTGTAATAACCTCAATCCCTTCATGATGAAGGGATTGAGCTTGAGGATTTTCAGAGAACGGTTTCTGGTCATTAACCCTAACCGATACCCCACTACTGTTTAGAAGTTTAGCGGCTGCTTCCCCAGATTTGGCGAGCCCGAGTACGAGGACTTGATTATAAGGAAATGATGTTAACTTATTCAATTGATCCACACCTCAATATAGACGCCTAGAGCGGCAAATAGTAACCCAACAAGCCAAAACGTTGTTACAACGCGCCATTCTGACCAGCCCATAAGTTCATAATGGTGGTGAAGCGGACTCATTTTAAACACACGTTTCCCGGTTGTTTTGAAAGAAATAACTTGAATAATAACGGATAATGTTTCGAGAACAAATACGCCCCCAATAATGACAAGTAAAATCTCTAACTTTGTTAATATTGCAATGGCTCCAATAGCCCCACCTAGTGCAAGGGACCCGGTATCACCCATAAAGACTTTAGCAGGATGGGCATTGAATACAAGAAATCCTAGTAACGAACCAACAATAGCAAGTGTGAATACAGCAATCTCAAACTGAGGAACACCGTGCCAAGCTAAGATTCCAAATGCTCCAAATGCAATCGCAGCAGTACCAGCTAACAAACCATCAAGTCCATCTGTTAAATTAACAGCATTCGATGAACCCACAAGCATAAATACGATTAGAAGGGCATACCCCCACCCAAGATCAACTTGAAAGTCCGTCCCTGGAATTCCAATATAAGTAGGGAAATCATGACGTCTTAAAATAATATAAAAAACAGCTGCAATAAATAATTGACCTACCATTTTTTGTTTGGATGTTAACCCAAGATTACGTTTCATGGCTACCTTAATAAAGTCATCTAGAAATCCTAGAAGACCATAACCAATTAAAACAAATAACAATAAAAACACTTCAAAGTTCATTGGATCTGGGTTGAACTTCGATGTCATCACCAGTGTTGTAATGGAAACAGCAACAAGAATCATTAAGCCACCCATTGTAGGTGTACCTGATTTCTTCTGGTGAGATTTAGGACCTTCATCTCGAATAGATTGACCAAATTTCAAACGACGTAAGAATGGTATAAATATAGGTGAGATGAGGACGGTAATTAAAAAGGCTATTGCCATAGTGATTAATAGTACTTGTTCGTTCATTGTGCTCCTCCTTTAGATCTGTAAACCGTCCGCTTAAATCTTTTAATCTGTAAATTCTTCTACAAAACTTTCAAAAGCCATTAAGCGAGAAGCTTTTAATAATACAATTGTATCTTGCTGCAACATGGGTTGAACGACTGCAGAAACATCCTCTTTGGTTGAATAAGAATAGACATCCAGATCTTCATGGTGTTTCTTTACTTCCTCTGCAATCACAGCTGATTCATCCCCTACTGTTATAAGAACATCAATGGATGAATCGATTGATGGAGCCACAGACCGATGCATTTCTTCACTTTGAGCCCCTAATTCAAATATATCGCCTAAAATAAGAATCTTGCGAGAATATTGATTTAAATCTTTAATTACCTCAATGGATGCACGCATTGAAGTCGGGGAAGCATTATAGGCATCATTAACAATATGTGCTCCATTCTTCCCTTCTATTAGTTCAAAACGCATCCCTGTTAAAGTCATTTCGTTCAAACCTTGTTGAATGTCAGAAGGGTCCATCCCTAATGCTTTTCCGATTACAATTGCAAAACTGGCATTTTTTACATTGTGCTTCCCTAACAAATGAATCGAGTAAGATTCCCCATCATTTATTGTGAATGTTGTAGTAGACCCACTCATTTGAATGTTTGATAAGAAACATTCATTCTTTTGATCAAACCCACACGAAACGACACCTTCTCTTGTGTGAAGAGGTGCCAACAATGGTTCATCTCCATCTAACAAGAGTGTGCCCCCATCACGAAGACCTGCAAGTATTTCCGATTTCGCTTGAGCAATTCCCTCTCTAGACCCTAAAAACTCAATGTGAGATTCTCCTATGTTTGTGATGACTGCAAAATCCGGCTCGGCGATAAAGGAAAGGTTCTCAATTTCCCCAAAGTGATTCATACCCATCTCTAATACAAGCACTTCAGTTGAAGCCGGCATAGCAAGGATCGTTAGTGGTAGCCCTATATGATTATTGAAATTCCCATCTGTCTTGTGAGTTTTGAATGATGGAGCTAAAACAGCATCAACAAAATCTTTCGTTGTTGTCTTTCCATTTGAGCCCGTTACCCCGATAACTTTTGGGTTAACTTCTTTTCTGTATACATGGGCTAATTGCTGTAAGCCTATAATTGTATCATCCACAAAAAACAAAGGAAAATCGTTTGGGACATAGGACGGAACATCTATTTTCTCATCCCACAACGCAGCAACGGCCCCTCCTTCAATGGCATCTTTTAAAAACTCATGGCCATCAAAGCGGTCTCCTCGTATTGGAACAAACAAACCTTTATCTGTTTTTTTACGCGTATCGGTAAATACATTTTTTATTTCGATTGATTCAGAGGCAACCCCTCTAGCAGAGGGGAAGTGACGATGAATCCATTCTGTTGTCATCTTCATTAGTAATAATAACTCCTTTATTGTTTGGCCTTAATACACTCAGCCGCTACTTCACGGTCATCAAAATGATGAGTAACCCCATTTACTTCCTGATATGGTTCGTGACCTTTACCAGCTATTAAAATGACATCTCCGGCACTTGCCTTATCCACAGCGAATTGAATGGCTTCTCTCCGGTTAACGATCGTTGTATAAGAATCCTCTTTCACGCCTCTTTCCATATCTCGAAGAATGGATTCTGGGTCCTCACTTCTAGGGTTATCAGAAGTGAAGATCGCTTCTGTTGCATACTTTACAGCTACTTGCGCCATAAGTGGTCTCTTCGTCTTGTCTCTGTCTCCCCCACAACCTACAACAACGTAGATGTTTTCTTTAGCAAAGGATTGAATGGTTTCTAACACATTCTCTAAAGAATCAGGAGTATGGGCATAATCTACAATAACCCCGTAATCTTGACCAGCTAGAACAGGCTCAAAGCGTCCGCTCACACCTTTAGTTGCTGATAAAGCTTGTTGAATGGTGTTCAGTTCTACTCCAGAAACCCATGCTGCACTTGCAGCCGCTAACATATTATATACGCTGAACTTCCCGATTAAAGGACTATGAATTTCTTTCTCTCCAGCGGGAGTGCATAGGGTAAAGGTCGTGCCACTCGCAGATAGGTTTACGTTTTTCGCTGTTACATCTGCTTCTTGGTTAATGCTATATGTAAGAACTTCTTGAGAAGTACTTTTACAAAACGCTTTATAATATGGATCGTCTTTATTCACTACTCCAAATTTCGGTTTATTAGAATCATAACCATTTCCAAGTTGAGCAAAAAGAAGTGACTTGGCACGCAAGTAATCATCCATATCTTTGTGATAGTCCAGATGATCCTGACTTAAATTGGTGAATACAGCGATATCGAAATCCGCGCCATGAACTCTCCCTAAATCAAGCGCATGAGAAGATACTTCCATAACAGCAGTATCCACACCTTCATGCGCCATCTCTGCAAAATGCTTCTGTAAAAACAGGGAATCGGGCGTAGTGTTTTTTACTTCGTATTCCTTGTCTCCAATTTTCATTTGGATTGTACCGATCAAGCCGGTCTTCTTATTGTGATGTTTAAATATAGATTCTACTAAATAAGATGTAGACGTCTTACCATTGGTACCAGTGATCCCAATTAACCTGAATTGTTGTGTAGGATTTTGATAATAGCTATTTGCTAATTTAGCCATTGCCTTTGATGTATCACTTACAAGGATAACCGGAACGGAGACATCTAAAGGGCGCTCTGCTACAATTGCACTAGCACCGTTCTCCTCAGCTTGTTTAGCAAAATTATGCCCATCTACTGTAAAACCATTTATACATATAAATAAATGACCAGGGTCAACAAGTCTTGAATCCATTTCTATTCCAGTGACTGTTACATTGTTGATGTCCTTTGTAGTTTGATAGACATTTAATGTCTGTAATAATTGACTTAACTTCATGTAAGGACTCCTTACTATTAGATTTTCAACGTATATTATAGCAGACAAGACCCCGGTTCGCGATTGTTCTTTAGTGAGAATGATCAGATTGACCTTCTGAAGGAGCCTCCTCTGCTAGAAATAGTCGAATTTTAGAACCCTCTTCTACCTTGGTCCCTGCTTTTGGAGCTTGATCTACGATATACTTACCTTTTCCACTCGTTTCAATAGAGAGGTTCACCATATATTGAGTTAATTCCTTCTTTTCAAGTCCAATTAAATCCGGAATCTCAACAAGAGGTTGATCTGGCCATTGGACTTCTTTCTCTAAACCATCCGTTCTAGGTTCGACCCCCATGGCACGAAGGCTGTCACCCATAATGTTTCCAACAATTGGAGCAGCTACTACACCACCGAATTGCACCGTATTTTTCGGGTTATCGATAGCTAAATAAACCACTAGTTCCGGGTCATCAGCAGGTGCAAATCCTATAAATGAAACAATGTGATTGTCTGTCATATATTTTCCATCTGGCCCTACTTTTTGTGCCGTGCCTGTTTTACCTCCTACCCTATATCCTTCTACGTAAGCCCCTTTTCCTGTCCCCAGTGCGACAACACTCTCAAGAGCCTCTCTTACTTTAGCTGATGTATCTTCAGATATAACACGCTTTCTCAAAGTTGGTTCTGCTTGATCAACAGCCTCACCGGTAATTGGATTAATCCACTCTTTAGCAATGTATGGTTCATATAAATATCCTCCATTTACTGCGGCAGCTACAGCTGTTACTTGTTGGATCGGTGTTACAGAAACCCCTTGGCCAAACGCAGTCGTCGCTAGCTCTACAGGTCCTACTCGCTCTTCTTTGAACAAGATCCCATTCCCTTCACCTTGAAGATCTATGCCTGTTTTCGTGCCAAATCCGAAATCTTTAATATAGCTAAATAAACGTTCTTTACCTAGTTCCTGACCTAACGTTACAAACCCTGGGTTACACGAGTTCTGGACAACTTCTAAATAGGTCTGACTTCCGTGTCCTCCCCTTTTCCAACATCGAAGCCTCGCTCCATCTACTTCAATTGAGCCACTGTCATGAAAATGGTCCTCTTCTAGATCTACAAGGCCTTCCTCCAAAGAAGACGCAAGAGTGATGATTTTAAAGGTAGACCCTGGTTCATAAGAACTCCATATTGGAAGGTTACGGTTGTACACTTCTTGGGGTACATTTTGATAATCTTCCGGATCAAACGTAGGTCTACTTGACATCGCTAATATCTCTCCAGTATCCGGATTCATAGCAATCGCAATTGCACCATCAGGATTATATTTGGCTTCTGCATTATCAAGCTCTCGTTCAATAATCGTTTGTACTCGATCATCGATGGTAAGCTTTAAGTTATACCCGTCTTTTGGTGGTTCGTAAACATCTGCTATATTAGGAAGACGTCCTCCCTTGGCATCAGAGTAGAAAGAAAGCTGACCTTCTTCCCCTTTTAGCTGCTCGTCATAATACAATTCAAGCCCCATTAACCCTTGGTTATCGATACCGCTAAAACCTAACACGTGGGAAAGATACTCCCCTTTTGGATAATGACGCTTAAAATCTTCTGCAATGTAAACTCCATCCAAATTCAAGGCACGTATAGCATCAGCTTGCTTCTCAGAAATTTTACGTCCTTCTGGATGTAATCGTTCAATCATACTCACTTTTGTTACGTGTTGATATGCTTTATCTATAGGCATATCGAGCACTTTTGCTAGCTTTTCTGCTGTCTTTTGAGGCTCTTTAATTTGTCTTGGAACAACCATAACAGATGGAGCCGAAACGTTTTCTGCTAAAACGACACCGTTCCGGTCTAAAATATCTCCTCGTTCAGGTTCAAAAGGGATATCTCGGCTCCACAAATTTTTTGCCTTGTCCATTAATTGGTCTCCCATGACAAATTGCACATACCCTAAGCGGGTTATAATAACAGCTAGTACAAGTCCTGCCAAAAGAAAGACAGTGACCAATCGTTTTCGTAACGTCACATTGGATACTCGTTTCATGGTACATCTCCTTTACGTCCATGGTATGCTTGTATCCATTTTATGAGTTAAGAAAATCGATTAGAACACTGTCTTTGTTACCCTTTATTGTTCCTCATCTGAAGAGTTTTCTTCCTCTTTAGCCTCTTGTGAGGATCCTTGTTCTTCTTTTTGCTGCATTGATCGTTCTGTTTGTTCCTCGAGCGACTTGTCAGAAGGCTCTTCATTTGGACCTGTTAGTTCCACTACGAGATAACCCCCATTTTGTATGGATGCCCCCGGAGCAACACTTTGCTTCCGAACAAAGCCACTTCCAATAGAATCCACACTAATATCCATCACATCTCCAAAGGTGAGCACATCTCGAAGCGCCCAACCTGACATATCAGGCATTTTAGTTGAATCTGAAGTAACTAAGAAAATCTTCTCATTGGAAATGACCTTCGTCCCTCCACGCGGGAACATCTCTTTCACTTCACTTCCATCCCCTAGTATTATTGGGGTCAATCCATCCTTTGTCAGGGCTTGTTTAGCTTTGTCAATAGAGTCTCCTGTGTAGTCATTAAGAGACTTCGATTCTACAGAAAGCTCTTCTTTATTTTCAGTGGGTTTGATGTTCATATAGTGTAGACTATTTTCCATCACTGTTTTGAAAATATAAGAACTTGGTTCAGCTTCATATTCAGTTGCTTCAAGGTCTGGTTGTTTCACTGATACATACATCATAAGCTCTGGATCTTCCTTAGGGGCCATGCCCAGGAAAGATAGGTAGTAATTCCCATGGCCAGCTAAGTACCCTCCACCGTTAGGGTTTGGAATCTGGGCTGTACCAGTCTTACCTGCCACGGAATAGTTAGCCAGGTTATAGAAATTCACACCCGTTCCATGTTCTCCTGTTACAACATTCCCCATCAGCTCTCGCATCTCTTTTGCAGTATCTTCACTGATCGGTTCTCCCGCTACTTTAGGCTCCTTCTTCTCTAAAACATCCCCTGATGAAGGGTCTGTTACTTGTGAGACCACGTAAGGTTGCATCATTTTCCCATTATTAGCTACAGACGTGGCAGCTTTCATTTGTTGAATGGGCGTAAATGTTGATCCTTGTCCAAATGAAGTTGTAATTATTTCACTGTCCCACTTGTATACAATTTGCCCTGCTTGCTCACCAGGAAGGTCAATCCCTGTCTTTTGGTCAAGACCGAACGCTTGCAAATAGTCCATATACGTTTCAGGGCCTAGTTGTTCCCATACTAATTTGGCGGCTGCTACGTTTGAGGAGCGTTCAAAGCCTTCATCATAATCAATGACATCCCAACCCTTACCACCGTTATGGTCACCGATTTTGTCACCACGATCATTATAAACATACTCCCCTGACATATACGTATCAGACCCGTTATACACACCTGCTTCCATAGCAGCTGCATATGTAAAGATCTTCATGGTTGAACCAGGTTCATATGGGGAAGCAATAACATCGTTGTACCAGTTGCCAATATCTTGTCTTTCGTTTGGATTAAAGCTTGGCCTGTTTCCCATCGCCAGTACTTCTCCGGTCTTTGGGTCCATGACAATGGCTGTTATTTTTTCCGGACTATATTCCTTCACAACATGATTCATTGCATCTTCAAGGAATGTCTGGATTTTCTGATCAATTGTCAGCGTGACATTAGCACCGTCTTCTGGCTTCTCAAAAACTTCTTCTGGGTTTAGTAGTTTCATATTGTATTTGTCTCGTTTGTAAGAAATGGATCCGTTTGTCTCCGATAAATAATCATCCATCTGTTCTTCAATTCCCATCATGCCATTGATCTCTTCATCATCACCCTGATTTTGCGCGAAACCAAGCACATGTGATGCGAACATGCCATTAGGGTAGTACCGTTTCGCCTGTTGCTTAAAGCGTATACCTGGCAGGTCTAATTCCTCTATCTTCTCTCGGGTTTCCTGGGATAAATAACGACCGTTAGCTCCAAATTCGACTTGGAAAGGTTTTTCTTTCGTTAGCCTCTCATACACATAAGACTCTTCTAAACCTAAAATAGGAGCCAGTTGTTCAGCCGTTTTTTCCGGATTCTCAACGTGTAATGGCTCCTTTGAATCTTTTGAATATTCTTCATCAATGATGGCATACACACTATAAGTCGGACGGTCATATGCGAGCGTCATTCCGTTACGATCGATAATCTTACCTCGATCGGCCTCAATCGTATAGGAACTCGTACGTTTTTGATCCGCCCAATCTTGTAGTGATACCCCTTCAATTTCACCTGTCGCCTGAATATAAGCGAAACGGCCGAATATAATCATGAAGACCAGCATAAATCCAAGCATGTAGAGCTTCGCCATTCGGTGAGTTGTTCGATTTTTCTTCATAAATCTCATGTCCCCTTATTCGTTACCGGAAACTGATTTAGCTTGTTTAACTTTTGATTGTCGTATTTCAAGACCATTTTCTTTCGCGATTTCCATGATGCGCTCAGGATTTGATAACTCCTTGATTTTATACTGGAGATTCTCATTTTCAAGCTGCTGCTTATTTATGTCTGTGTCCAAATGTTGTACATCACGATTGATTTGATCAATCGATGATGAATAAGAAACCACGACTACACTAAAAAGGATCGCTAGACTGCTTACTACTGTGTATAAGAATTTCTCACCAGGTGTAATCCATCTCTTTTTATGTACCTGGACTTTAACCTGCTTTTGACTCTGGCTTTGCTCTGTTGTTTCATGTTGGTGCAATTGTTTCGCTTTTTCTGCACTCATTCATTATTCCACCCTTCCCATGGACGTATTTTCTTAGCAACTCTTAATTTCGCAGATCGAGCTCTTCGGTTTTCTTCTAATTCTTCTTCACTTGGAATAATTGGCTTTCGGTTCACTAATTCAAACGGAGGCTTTTGATCTTCAGGAATAATTGGAATGCTTTTAGGTAACGGTGGATTACTACTCCACTCTTTAAACGTTTGTTTACATATACGATCTTCTAAAGAGTGGAAGGTGATAACAGCTATTCTGCCTTCTAGCGCTACCATTTCAGCCGCTTGCTTTAAAGCGTCTTCAAAAGCTCCTAACTCATCATTCACAGCAATTCGTACCGACTGGAAAATCCGCTTTGCCGGGTGACCACCCTTCCTTCTGGCTGGGGCTGGAATTGCATCTTTAATAATGTCTACTAGCTCTGTAGTCGTTTCAATTGGCGCTTCCTCACGTTTCTTCTCAATGCCTCTGGCTATTTGTTTAGAGAATTTCTCTTCTCCGTACTTGAAGAAAATTCGGACAAGGTCATTATAATCCCATTCGTTAATGACTTCATAAGCGCTAAGTGGCTGTTCCCTGTTCATCCGCATATCTAAACGTGCATCCTGATGATAACTAAATCCTCTCTCATCTTCGTCAAGCTGTGGAGATGATACCCCTAAATCAAAAACAATGCCATCTACTTCTTCGATTCCGAGATCCAAAAGAGATTGTTTCAATTCCCTGAAATTTGCATGTACAAATGTAATTCGGTCTTGGTAGGGAGCTAAACGTTCTTTTGCAGCGTTCAAGGCTACCTCATCTTGATCAAAAGCAATAAGCCGACCTTTTTCACTTAGTTGAGATGCTATACGCTCACTATGTCCCCCACCACCGAGTGTACAATCGACATAAATACCATTCGGTTCTACATTTAATCCAGTGACGGTTTCTTCCTTCAATACTGTAATATGGTCAAACATACTTTCATTCCTTTTTTGTTAGATTCTCTTGTTGTTATATTATTTGCTAAATATCAAAATCCATCATGTTCTCGGCGATTTCTGCAAAAGAATCTTCAGATTCCTCAAAATACGTCTCCCAATCATCTTTAGCCCAAAATTCAACACGATTAGAAACGCCAATAACAATACATTCTTTCTCTAGTGCTGCATACGTCCTCAGAGGGGCAGGGATATTAATTCTTCCTTGCTTGTCTACTTCACACTCCACTGCACCTGAAAAGAAAAAACGAGTAAACGCTCTAGCATCTTTCTTTGTTAGTGGGAGCTTCTTCAACTTCTCTTCGATGACGTTCCACTCGGAAAGGGGGTATGCGAATACGCATTTATCAAGGCCTCGTGTAATAACAAACTTCTCTCCTAAATCTTCACGAAACTTAGAAGGCACGATAATTCGGCCTTTTGCATCTATATTGTGCTGATATTCTCCCATAAACATATAGATAGCCCCACTTTCTCACACAAGCGTACCACATCCCACCACTTTCCTCCACTTTAACTTAAATATTCTTTGGGAACAAAAAAAATCCTGCCTTTTTGGGCAGGATTTTTTATAATTTAATTATTTTGTGAAAAGTCTTAGTGAATTCTATTAAGGTGAACACTTTACGTCCTTACAGAAAGATGACGTGATGAGCTTTCTTCCAATCATATTGCACACTCAAGAGCTGCTTTGGAAGGTCAGGTCCATAATCATTCACGAAAGGAAGTATATTCCACACTCTCTCTTGCAATCCGCCTTCTGGGTGTAAACGTAAATCAATTTGATCAAACACCTCTAACTCTCTACTGTGCTTTTCTTCTAGTCCTTGAGCCATTCGCTCTTGAAGAAACTCCACGTCTCTAAACAAATGGAATAAATTCTTCTCTGCTATTTGACCAATATCATCCCGAATTTCATGCGCTTTTTCTTTCAAAGGACGATGTGCCCTTTCAATCGCACGTTTCACTTCATCTGCCAATTCTTCAATAGGAGGATAGCTCTGCATCGCAATCCATTTGCTTTTATCTTCCGTGACCCCTTCATTTACAGCTTGTTCTACATCAATCAAATGACGACGAAGCCATTTTTCATTTTTGCGATCCAGTAGCGTCAAGGATAAACGAGGCATAACAGGAGGCATTTGTATACCAAGTGACTCAAATACTGACTTAAGCGCTGACCAATACCCAACTTCACCGGGACCTGCGATAAATGAAAGAGTAGGGAGTACAAGGTCCTGCATAAGAGGGCGGGTTACGACGTTGTTGCTAAGAAGATGAGGCTCAGTTTCAGCAATATGCATAAGTTCTTCTTCACTCAAACAACATTCATCTTTCTTACCTCTCCAATACCCTTCTTCGTCTTTCATTAATAGCGTTCGTTCCCCGTTCCATTTATAGAATAGATGACCATCATCAACTTCCGCCTCCAGGTTAACGGCGTAGCCTTGCTGTGCCGTCTGATGTAGCGATCGTACAACGCCTTCGCTGATTTCAGGCTGCTTTTTTATCATTTCTTGGAAATAGATACTCTCAAGACGTCGGAGGTCTTCATCCTGAGCGTCAAGTAGAACAAGTCCTTCCTCACTGAAGAAGTAATGTGTAATTCGTGCAAAAAGATCAACAAACGTTGCCGATCCTTTTATTTCGCTCTTGAATAGTTCATAGATACGATTCGTGTATTCACTCTCATGTAAACCCACAAATAGACGATCAAGCCATGATTGTATAGCTTCTTCATCCATATCCATTTCTGATATGGCTTCTTTTTTCATTTGTTTTTGAAGAATTTTATGTTTTTTCATTCGCGGCGATTGCGGCATGTAGATGTGGTTGATCTCATCAAAATCATGATCCTCACCCGCAATCCAGAAAACAGGTAGTACAGGACGGCCAAGTGCGTCTTCTTGTTCTTTAGCCATTATTATAATCGATATCATTTTATGGATCGTGTACAACGGACCAGTAAGTAAACCCGCTTGTTGGCCACCAACCACAACGACACTTTCAGGGTTCCTTAAGCGCTCAATATTTGTAAATGTTGCATCGCCTGCTCCCCATTTCTTATTGACCACTTGAAGATGATCAGCCAACTCTTCCCTTTGGAATGTGCGACTATCAAGTTCTTGCGCGCGTTTTTCATATTCTTCTTGTTTATATGGGTTATAATGAAATTTATTTAAAAGCTCCTGCTCTTGAGCACGATAATGTTGGATAAATTTATTCTGTGATGGTAATGCAATGGGTTGGATCCGCATGGATAACCTTCTCCTTTTTCAATATGATCTATGTATTCCCCTCGTATTGTATCGAAAAGATGAAGGGATTTCACTCAAAAGGCATCACAAAGTCATAAGTCGATAGGCTAGTCCGTAAATCGTTAGACTTATGTGCAAACTTACAAAGAGCAAAAAGCTAAACCGCCAAAATCCTTTAAATGCCTTCTTAAATACAATCTCTTCTTTCACTTTCCAATGGAGAAAAACAAAAAGACTTAGTAATAGTATAAGCAGAATAAAAACATAGCTAATAAAGGACCGCTCAAATATAACAAATAACGCTGCTGGTACAGCTAAAACATAAATCAAAGTCATACTGTTTACCGTTACATGCAATGATTTCTTCTTATTCTTCACCGTTTTTCTCATAATCAAATAAACAATAATTGTAAGTGGTATCGGTAGTGTAATAAAAACAGCTGCTAAGTATGCCAACATTTGATTCATTCGTATTCCCTCCTATCCATTTGCTGCATGGCTTGTACTCCTTCATAAACAAATGTGGTATAAGGGAGTTCGTCATTTGCCCTTTTTAACAAATAACCTGAAATCCCTTCAATTTCTGTCCTTCTACCATTCTTAATATCTTCGAGCATAGAAGAGTGATTATCTTTTGTTTGCATCGCAACCTTCTTAACCCTGTCTAAGTGATACTCCACACTAGCCTTGCCAAGTGCATCGCACGCCTCTTCACATAATTTTTTTGCAATGCGGAACAGGTTAGGATTATTCACAACCTCTCCATTAACAACCTTAAAAATAGACGTTAACGGATTAATAACAGCATTTATGATTAACTTATCTGACATTACTTCAAACCAATCATTCTCTAATTTATATGGAAAGTGACTAGATTCTAACATTTGTTTATATATAATTAGGTCTTCTTGCTTCATAGTTACAGCAGCTATTCGAGTAACACCTACTCCAGTATGAGCTACAGTCCGATCACTCAACTTCCTTGCTCCATGTTCTATAATTCCAATAGCCGTAGGATTAATAATCTCATGTATGTCTTCTATATGTCCCATTCCATTTTGCAGGAACAACAGAGGGGCAACGATTTCATTTACCTTCACTAACTCCACAATCTTTTTTACATGAGTTTGTTTAGTAGCAATTATAATTAAATCGAAAGCACCGCTTATATCCATAATATTTTTCACATGAATATCATACATCATCGATTCACCCTCAACCTGAATGCCTTTATTACAGATGAGTTCTATTTGTTGCTCCCTCCTTACAAAGAGGGTTACTTCATGCCCTGCTTCTTGTGTTCTGATTGCATAAAGCAATCCAATTGACCCTGCCCCAACTACTGCCACTTTCATTACTTCACCTACTTACGTTCATCTACTCTTAATCTTTATACAATAAGAGGTTAAATTCCTCCTATATGCCCATTTTAGCAAAAATTTTTATGATGCAGTTCTTAGAAAATAGCTGATTTCTCTTGTAGCCCAACCACGGAATCACTCCACACCAAAAACATTAACCCCTAAAAGAACAACAATCATTTTATTCAGAAAATTTTTATATTATAATAGAGAAGAGCAATTAAGGTTTTAAGGGGGATTTTATAATGATGGATACCATACAAGTTCAAAAACTAGTGGTTAATTTTAAAACGTTAGAGGAATTCAAACGATTTAAAGAATATGGAAATCAAGAACTCTCCATGCTAGAAGACCTGCAAAGTAACATAATTGAAAATGACAGCGTTTCACCATTTTATGGCGTCTATTATGGAAACGCTTTAGTAGCTCGAATGAGTCTTTATCAAGTTTCATCTCGATATGATGATTACTTTGAGCCTCCTCAAGATTACGTAGAACTTTGGAAGCTTGAAGTCTTGCCTGATTACCGAAATAAAGGGTATGGTAAGAAGCTTGTAGACTTCGCAAAAAGTTTCCAACTACCGATTAAAACAAACCCTCGTATTAACTCTCACGGTTTCTGGGAAAAGATGGGGTTTCAAAAAGCAAAATATGATATGGAGCGAGATTTAGGAGAAAACCCTCTAATTTGGACCCCTAATGGAGTCTCAGAAAAGACACCTTCATCATGATAAATAAAGGAAAAAGGCTGATCACTAAGGTGATCAGCCTTTTTCCTTCGGTATTTGCACCCACTGCCAAAGCTTCCCCATCTCTTCCCATGCTTGATGATATCGTTTTACCTGATCTTTTAATTTTTGATTTTCTTCGTAGAGCTTTGAAACATCTTGCTGTGAAGATTCAGGCTTATTTCCAGAAACATTTTGCCTCATCGTTTCTAAAAAAGAGATCGCATCATCTATGGAGAAAGTGGAGGTGATAGAATCCTCTGCAGAAGCTACCTCTTCCTTTTCTGCCCCGCCTCTTTTTCTTTCCTCTTTCGCCAATTGAATCCCCTTAGCATATCGTTTACGAACAGTAGCATTCCATCGAAAGCCACATGCAGCCGAAGTCCGTGAGAGTTTCACTGCCACCTCCTCAAAAGCCTCCAACTGCGTTTTCCCAAGCCGTATATAACGGAGAACCGTTTCAGCTAGTAAAACATCCTCATCCTGTGTCCAAGCATCTTGCCTCGTAGCATTCATTCTATCCCTCCTATCACGTGTAATAAAAATGTATGCAACTAATAGGAGAGATAGACTAGGGAATTAAGAAAAGCACAGGGGGCTTGCCCAGAGGCGTACGGATAAGCCATCTTTTCGGAAGAGGCGATAGCCTCTGCAGAAAAGATGGCTTATCTCGCTAGCCTCTAGCCCCCGGAGCTAGACATCAAAGAAAAGCACAGGGGGCTGAATAGGCTTAGAGGAAGTTCGGCTAAAATCAGCACGTCAATAGCCAACACCGAACGACTCCATATCGCTTGGGGCCCGATAACACAAACCCGCACGACTAGTAATGCTTATCCAAAAGAAAAATAGCTGTTGCCCTTATATGCAACAGCTATTACTTTAGTTTAAATTGATGGACTCTCTGAACCTATCTAAGACTCAGGACTTTTTGTAACCCTTAAGCGCTTCTTTATGTTGGTCATTCCCCCACAGATTCGAGCAGCGTCTAACCTCATCATCCATATCAGCTGATAGGGATATAGGGATTTGTTGCTTCACATATTGTTGCTTAAAGTGTTTCACTTGATCGATATTCTTGCTTAAGAAAGGTTGAAGAATATCGTCAATATCTTCTGCTATTGTCTCTTCACGAATTGTACCTTGTAGCCATCCTGTCTGAATAGCTTCTTCTGTATCATAAATACGGGACTGTACAAGCATTTCGTAAGCCTTTAAAGGGTGTATTCTTTGGTAAAGTAACGCACCACCACCCCAACCAGGTGATATCCCTAATTCCCCTTGTACAAATCCTATTGTAGAAGCCTCAGCAGCATACCTAAAATCACAAGCAGTAGCTAATTCACAACCTCCCCCTCGTGCATGCCCATTCAATAAAGCAATAGTAGGTACCGGAAAACGGGATAGTTCATAAAGCGCTTCTTTCATAGGATAAAGGGCACTAAAAGCTTCTTGAGAAGACAAGCCTGCATGAAAATCATTAAGGTCTCCCCCCGCGCAAAATGCTTGAGTACCTGCTCCGGTAATGACTAGTGCTTTTAAATCAAGGTCTCGTGCTTCCCATAAAAGTCTGTGAAACTCCTCAATCATATCTAAAGAAAGGGCATTACGTCGCTCAGGTCGGTGAAGAGTTATCATACCGTAACCTTGGTCATATATATCCCACTTCACATATTCACTCATGTTGTTCCCTCTTTTCTTTTCTATTCTTTCTACTTTTATTTTACCAGACTATTTAAGTAAGCGTAGACTTTACTAGCACATAATCTTTATAAAACTTAAGTCAACACTAATCAACCTCAATAAACCCCCATATAAGACACAAAAAAAGGGTTCTAAGTCAATTGTTGGGGTAGGAGGCAAGCTCCTGCCCCTTTATC
>NZ_AVBG01000029.1 GCF_000770675.1 Pontibacillus chungwhensis BH030062 | reverse complement strand
TGTAAACGCTAGAATAAAATTGACAGTTTTCGCCAAGATATTTCTTACACTTTCGCCATAATTACCTAAGCTTCTAGTAAACTAATAGTATTCTGTTATTTTACGTGGAGGTTAGGATTTTGGGGGAAAAGTTAATGTTGTATGTAAAGATTCATCAACTAAGTGAACGTAAGTTTAAAATAACTCAAATAGCAAAAGAGCTAAAGATTTCTCGACCTACTGTATATAAATATTTAGGGATGACCTATGAAGAAGTGAAACAGCTACTAGAAGATCCTCATCGCAAAGCTAGGAAGTTAGATCCCTATCGGGATTGGATTATTGCATGGCTGGAAGAGTATCCTCATTTAAGTGCAGCTCAAATTAGGGATTGGTTACTGGAGCGATATCCTGATATGGAAGTTGGAGAAAGCACAGTTCGGTCTTATGTAAGAGAATTGCGTGAAATCTATCAGATTGAGAAAAAGAACATAGTAAGACAGTACGAGGCGGTACCGGAGCAACCAATGGGTAAACAGCTTCAGGTAGATTGGGGAGAAACGAAGCAGAAAACGATAAATAAAAAAGAAGTGAAATTATATTTTATAGCATTTGTCCTTGCCCATTCTCGACTTAAATATATGGAGTGGCAAAATCGGCCATTTACTACACGAGATGCAATTCGTTGTCATGAGAATGCTTTCCAATATTATGGAGGAAGAACAGAAGAAATCGTTTATGACCAAGACCACTTAATCACGGTAAGCGAGAATGCTGGGCAGCTTCTTCTTACAACTGAATTCCAGAGTTATGTGAATGAACGTAAATTTAAAATTCATTTATGCCGAAAAGCTGATCCTGAATCAAAAGGAATGATTGAGAATGTTGTGAAGTACATAAAAGGGAACTTCGCAGACAGCCGAGTCTTCAGCAATATCGATGATTGGAATAAGCGCGCTTTACAGTGGTTAGAGCGCACCGGAAACTATCACGTACATCAGACTACAAAAAAGAGACCAGCCGAAGTGTTTCTCGTCGAAAAGCAACACTTAAAGCCGGTCTCCTCCCTACTTTCTTTCGAAAGTAACCATGAACAAAGTATAACAAGGAATGTGGGTAAGGACAATACAGTTCGATTTAAATCCAACCGTTATTCTGTTCCGTTAGGAACCTATAACTCAGCTACTGACAATCAAGTATATATAAAAATCAAGACCGGAAAACGTCAAACGCTAGAGATCCGCAAACAACTTGAGGGCGAGATCATAGCTGAGCATTTAATTAGTTTAGAGAAAGGGAAACTGATCCAAAATCGAAACCATACTCGAGACCGTTCTAAAGGAATTGAAGAATATAAAGAACACCTAATTTCAAGATTTAAGGATCAAGAACAAGGGCGCACCTACTTAAATGAAATTTGTTTGAAGTACGCTCGTTATAGGCGAGATCAACTTGCGATCATACATCGTGTCATTCAAGAAGATCCTGGATGGATTGACGAAGCACTAACTAAGTGTTTGAAGGAAAAATTATATAGTGCCAATGATTTTAGAGATATGGTTCAATATTTTAAGAATTTAAAAGTAGCACCTGTTAGAAATAAAATGAATGATTCTAAGGGCCCCAAACATGCCAAAGGCATGATCGTTACAACACGTTCCTTGGACGCTTACACTAGTATTCTAGGGGGCGCTGCACAATGAATAAGACCGTCACTGAACTACAAGATCAGTTTCGCCAATTACGATTAGCTGAAACAGCGGAGGAGCTACCGCAGCTCCTCCGCGAAGCTGAAAAGGCATCGTGGACGTACTTAGAATTTCTAGAATCTATTACAGGTTTTGAACTGAAGAAACGTGAAGCGAAGAACCTGGAACGTCGTTTGAAATGGGCTCGTTTCCCTTACATGAAATCCCTCAGTGAATTCAATATTAATGAGCAAAACGCCATAACAGAACGCCAACTTTCTCAACTTTCAGAGCTGAGCTGGTTAGAGCAGCATTATAACCTTATTCTCCTAGGTCCTCCAGGCGTAGGGAAAACTTTTTTAGCTATTGGGATAGGTATTGAGGCTATCTACAGAGGATTTAATGTGTGCTTCGTAACAATGGGCGAACTTGTTCAGCTTCTAAAAACAGAAGAAATACTTAATAAATCAAAGGTACAATTGAAGCGCATCAAGGCGGCAGACCTAGTGATTATTGATGATCTGATGTATATGGCTATGGACCAGAGGGAAGCCAATCTATTCTTCCATTTAGTTAACCATTTATACGAACGAAGTTCGATCATTTTAACCTCTAACAAGAGTCCAGACCAATGGGGAGAGCTTATGGGAGACCAAGGTATTACTACAGCCATTTTAGACCGCCTACTTCATCGTGTAGAAGTAGTTCATATGGATGGAGACAGTTATCGAATGAAGCATCGCAAAAAAGTATTTTCAGCAGAAGTGTAAAAGTTCAATGAGCAGAAAGTGTAAAAATCAACTTGACGTTTACAA
>NZ_AVBG01000027.1 GCF_000770675.1 Pontibacillus chungwhensis BH030062 | reverse complement strand
TCCGGCTTAAACATCTCATCTTCAAGTCTTCCACATAAGGGGGCTTATAAGGAATAAATTATATTGGTATTTCGCCACTCGAATAAAAACAGTATAATAAGATCAACTGCTATTCATAAGGAGGTATGGTATGGAAATTAAACGACTAGGTTCAATAGACGCAGAAAATTATTGGAACCTACGCCTTGAATCTCTACTTACAAACCCAGAAGCATTTATTACCACTTACGATGAAGCGAAACAAAGAGCAAATCCTGTAGAACGTACTGCTGACCAGTTAAGTAACCAAAGTACACACACGTACGGAGCTTATATAGATGGCCATCTTCGTGGAGTCGTCACCCTTCACCCAGAAACCCACACAAAATTCAAACATAAAGGACACATTCTGGCCATGTATGTATCCCCTCAAACAAGAGGTCTTGGTGTCGGTATCGCCTTATTGGATTCCTGCACGGCGCAATCCAGATCCTTACATATCGAACAACTCCATCTAAGTGTTGTCGCCACGAACCAACCAGCGATCGACCTCTACCGTAAATACGGTTTCACCAAATACGGACACGAACCACGCGCCATAAAGATTAAAGAAGGTCACTATCTAGATGAAGAGTTGATGTACAAAGAGATTTTAGAGTAGCACGCAGTTTAAAACTGCGTGCTTTTTTATGTTTTGATGGATAAAGGTTTAGTAATTGGTGTTTACATTTAGTAAGTTCATCCTGGTATTCCTAAAAAACACTGCCCCTTTAGGAACTCCTCTCGTTCTTTTCGTAAATTCAAGTCGTTTTTTCGTAACTCAATGCTGATTTTGGAAAGTTTAATCAGGTTTTAGTAACTTTGTTCTGGTTTTAAGTAATTCAGTTCGTTTTTAGTCAATTCTCTCTGGCTTTTGGTCACTGTTCTCCACTCTTACGACATTTCGATAGCCGTTTCGTCATTCCGGGTATTTAATACACACAAAAAAAGCCAGAACCCGCTACGGTTTCTGACTTAATTGATACCAACTTTCTTCCTTATATATTACTTCACAATCATAACCGGACATTTAGCTCCAAGGGTCACTTTGTGAGAAACACTACCTAATACTACTTCCTGAAGAGCGTTAAGACCTCGGCTCCCCATAATTACAACATCGTATTCCTCTTCGTTAGCTACGCGAGTGAGTTCTGTTCCCGGATCACCTTTTAATAGTTTAAAATCATAGCTTACTTCTTTTCGATCAAATAAACCTTCTATCGGTTTAACGCGTTCGTGCCTTTTTTGTTCTAGGAGACTCATGCTGCTTCCTTTTGTAAGGACGTCATGCTTCGAGGCGGCAGGATCAACCACATAGGCAATGGTTATGCTAGCGCACGCTTCAATCTTAGCAAGATGTGCAGCTTTATGAGCAGCTCGCAGAGCAGATTCAGATCCATCTGTGGCTAGAAGTATTCGTTGATACATAACAAAACTCCCCCTAATATATGGCTATACTTCTTATCATACCACGGTTTGGATGCTTAAAGGACCTTTAAATATTCAGACAAAAAAATGTCATTTTTATGGTTCAGGGGTCTCTGGTGAAGGATAAGTGAGATTTTTAAAGAAAAAACATTAATTAAACGCTTACATGGGGTTATTTGTTTTACGGTCTTCGTGTTATAATCACTCTCGTTGCAATCGGATTTGCTTTCGGCGCGGTCGAAAGCCAACATTAAAAACTGAAGAAAGAGGTGTCGATTTGAACCTAGAAACAATTAAACAACAATGGTTCGGTAACGTTAAGGGTGACGTTATGGCTGGTATCGTCGTTGCTCTTGCTCTGATTCCTGAAGCAATTGCCTTCTCTATCATTGCGGGCGTAGATCCGAAAGTCGGCTTGTATGCATCCTTCTGTATTGCGGTTGTCATCGCTTTTACCGGCGGTCGATCTGGTATGATATCAGCGGCCACAGGTGCTATGGCGCTCTTGATGGTGACACTGGTTAAAGATCATGGCTTGGAATATCTATTAGCGGCTACGGTTTTAACCGGAATTTTGCAATATTTATTTGGTGTTTTGAAAGTCGCCAAATTTATGAAGTTCATCCCCCGCTCAGTTATGATCGGGTTCGTGAACGCCTTAGGGATCCTGATCTTTACAGCTCAGCTCCCACACTTTGAAGGTGAAGGAATGGCGATGTACCTAATGGTTGCAGGTTCTCTTGCAATTATTTATATCCTACCTCGCTTTACAACTGCGATTCCTGCTCCTCTTGTTGCCATTATTGTAATGACAGTCATTGCATTAACAACAAGTGTAGGAGTACGCACAGTTGGAGATATGGGTACATTACCAAGTGAACTACCAATGTTCCTTATTCCTGATATTCCACTGAATTTCGAAACGCTTCAAATTATCTTCCCATATGCATTCGCATTATCCATTGTGGGACTACTTGAATCGTTACTAACAGCTCAAATCGTAGACGACATGACTGACACGCCGAGTGACAAGAACAAAGAAGCTCGTGGTCAAGGTATTTCTAACGTCGTTACTGGATTTTTTGGCGGCATGGCCGGCTGTGCGATGATTGGCCAATCTGTCATTAATGTAAAATCCGGTGGACGTGGAAGACTTTCCACTTTAATAGCAGGTCTGTTCTTATTATTCCTTATCCTTGTCTTACAAGGTGTTCTAGTTCAAATTCCAATGGCAGCCCTTGTGGGTGTTATGATTATGGTATCGATTGGCACATTTGATTGGTCTTCTTTAACGAAGCTCCATCGTATGCCAGTTACTGATGCAGCTGTTATGATTGTAACCGTAGGAACAGTTGTTTACACACACAACCTATCCCTTGGAGTATTTGCAGGTATCATCTTAAGTGCGATCTTCTTCGTGGCGAAGATCTCTAATATTCACGTTGAGAAAACACTAGATGCAGAGCATAGTAAGCGTATGTATCGTGTAACAGGTCAAATGTTCTTCGCATCTATTTCCGAATTCGCGGATTACTTTGATTATAAAGAAGAAGTGGATACAGTCGTGATTGATTTTAGTGCCACACACGTTTGGGACGATTCAGCGGTTGGAGCGATTGATAAAGTCGTGATGAAATTCCAAGAACAAGGGACCAACGTAGAAATTATGGGACTAAATGACGCAAGTTCTACTCTAGTAAATAAACTCGCTGTTCATGATAAACCAAATGCGAAAGCATCTGGTCATTAAGAAATGTAAGATCCCCTGACGCTTAGCGTCAGGGGATCTTTTTTTATGCTATCATTTTAGGCGGTTTACTGTGTAGATTTACATGAAATAGTGTTGTACAAGAAGTGCGAGTGATGTGAGGACAAGTGTTCCATAGTTAAACAAGAAGTTATTCCCTTTCGAAAACTGTTGCTCTCTTCCCGTGAGCGATACCATGGCTTGTTTACGCAATTTGGTCTCTTCCATCAGATCTAATCACCACTTTTGTAAACGTTTTCATTTTGTGACCCTATCATACCACAACTCTAAATTATCTGACAAGTCAGATAATTTAGGTTCGTGTTAAAACTTTACGTTGAAATATGTTTTTAAAAACAAACCATCTCTACATTTCAGCTAATGGACAAGCTTCTCTGCTTATTGCAACACAATCAAAAGACATAAAAAAAAGATATGGATACCCATATCTTTTCCACTTTAACCTTATTTATACGATTGCAGATACCGCTACATAGGCTAGAACTGTAAGGATTACAACAAGCCATGCTGGGCGCTTCCAGAAATACAATAGCGCAAATGAACCTAAGCTCACAGCTACGTCTTTAGGTGCTTGGATTGCGCTTGTCCAAATCGGGTCGTAAAATGCTGCAAGCAATAGACCAACCACAGCTGCATTTACACCAAGCAAGGCCGCACGTACTCGTTTTACCTTGCGAAGTGAGTTCCAAAACGGCAGAACGCCAATTAACAGCAAGAATGATGGTAGAAACATCGCTAAAGAAGCCACAATACCGCCA
This sequence comes from Pontibacillus chungwhensis BH030062, assembly GCF_000770675.1. Lineage (GTDB taxonomy): Bacteria > Bacillota > Bacilli > Bacillales > BH030062 > Pontibacillus > Pontibacillus chungwhensis. The sequence continues at coordinate 14,199 of NZ_AVBG01000027.1, read as the reverse complement.
GGAATACCTTTTACTACAGTCCCAATATAACTTGAGAACGTGAACATAGGTCCTGGTACAGCTTGTGTTGCCCCGTACCCTGCTAAGAATAGATCTTTAGAAATAAGTGCCGGCACAACTTCAGCCTCTAACATAGGCAGAACGACGTGACCTCCACCAAATACGATTGAGCCAACTCGATAGAAAATATCAAAAATCGTCACGTAAATGGAAGAGCTAGCATTCGCTACAATAGGGATAAATGCGAGCAATGCAGCAAAAATCGTTAGAGATATGACACCTGTTCGCTTTTTGAAACGAAGCCCCACATCCTGTCCTTCAGGTAGCTCAGCATTACGATAGAGGATAATACCAATTATTGCTCCAGCTAGAATCACAACAATCTGGAATAAAGCTGTTTGATAAAACAGCAATGCGATTGCAGCTAAGATGGCTATCGTAATACGCGGACGATCGGGTGTTAACTTTTTGCCCATATTCATAATCGCATGAGCCACGACCGCTACAGCGACAACTTTTAACCCTTTCACCCAAGAAGCGTCTTGGATTCCTAAAGAATGAACCGTGAGCGCGAAAAGGATCAAGGCTACAATAGATGGAAGTGTAAACCCAATCCACGCACAAATACCTCCCAGGATCCCACCACGAACCATACCAATAGAGATTCCCACCTGACTACTAGCAGGTCCCGGCAAGAATTGGCACAATGCGATTAGGTCCGCATAACTTTTATCATCAAGCCATTTTCGTCTTTTCACATACTCATCCTGGAAGTACGCCAAGTGAGCAACAGGGCCTCCGAACGAGGTCAAGCCCAATCGAAAAGCGACAAGCAAGATTTCTATATATGTCTTCACAAATTTGCCTCCTTCACTAAACATCTCCCTCATTTTATAGGGAACCGTTTTGGGAGGCAATAGTATGAATGACAAATTTACATTTCATTATTAGAGCATTCTAAAGAGAACTTTCTCGTTCAAGTGTTGAAGTTTCGTCAAGTAAACGCTTCTCGAGCGTCGACTCAATACCTGCATGTTTATACTTCTCTGAAACAGCCATTTCGACATATTCGAAACAGTCATAAACATTATTTTCTCGTTCATACTGTTCTCCTATTACCTCTACATCCATACGCTTTACTTCTTTCTTTACACACTGATAGCCATAAGCATAACCGACGACCTGACCCTTACACAAAGCAATCCAACCTTTATGTCCTTCTTCATCAGCGTCATTAATAATCTGCGCGCGAATAGCATCGCTTGTTCGGCCTTCTTCGCACAATTCATGGGAAAGGGACACGACATCTTCTATATAACCGCTCGTTCCATCGAAGGGTACGTATGATATCAACATTTCATTTCACTCCTTATTCTTACCAGACCATTCCCTCTTTTGGTGCCATCATAACCCTTTTATTGTTCTAAAATAATATGCTTTGTTAAATGTTTTTAGTTTGTAAGGACATCACTGCATTGGTGGCTATGGCTTAGTGTGGAACAAATCGTTTCGTTCGAGGAAGCTCATAATCAAAAAAGGTACTATTCTTTTAAGAACAGTACCTGTTAAGCATTTTATGTTAACCATTGTTTAACCTCTTCTAATGCAACGGAACAATCTCTCCCCTCGCATCGAACCGATAGAACGTCACCATTTTTTAGCCTTAAGCTTATTAATCCAAGGAAGCTTTTTAAATTGACTTCAACCAAGCTTCCCTCTACATTTTTCTCGAGATAAATTTCCGAGTCAAAACGCTGGATTTTGTTACTCAATTCAATAATCGTCTGGGTTTCATCAATACTTACTCGAATCGATTCAGATACCTGATCCATCATAACTCCTCCTTTTATTTTCCTAAGATATAAACGTTAACAATGTTGAAATCGTTACGATACTAGCTAATGTAGTCACCAACGTTATACTCGAAACTAATTCTGGCCTGGCATTAAATTCAACTGCATACATCGTCGTGGTTGCCGCTGAAGGCATGGCTGCAGAAACAATTAACACTTTAGCCAGCAAAGGATCTACCGGCAGAACCCAAACTAGAAATAGGGCAATAAGAGGTGAAACCAAAAGCCTGAGACTTGATGCATAGCTCACTTTCCCCCACTCCATTGATTTCACTGATATATCGGCCAACTGCATCCCCAACACAATCATAACTCCAGGAATGGCAGCGTCGGCAATAAGGTGAATAGCCGAAAATAGATTTTCTGGCATCGGGATATGTAATACATTCATGAGTAATGCAATGATGACCGCATATGTAGCAGGCATTTTCATAACCGATTGTGCAGCCAACTTCATACCAGACTGACCTCTTGCCGCGTAATACACGCCAAAGAAATTCATGATAATGGCTTGTAAGACAAGAAAGGATACTGAATAGGCAAACCCTTCCTCACCAAAAGCAAACAAGACAATGGGCGCACCATAATTACCTGAATTCATAAATGCAGTAGATAAAATCATACCGCTCTCAACAGATTGGTCATAACCCTTTATGACTTTTGTGATCTTATTAATGATTATGATAGCCGTAAGTAAACAAGCCGAAAAGGCTACAATAATGATATATTCACCGTTTAGCTTCGCATCATAAAATGTCTCAAACACTAAGCACGGCGTTAAGATATAAATCGCAACTGTTGATACTGATTTAATATCTAACTGCTTCCACTTCTGAATACCAAACCCACATAAAAATACAAGAAGCACAGGGAAAACGACCTGGATAAACACACTCACTTGCGATCCCTTCTTTCATTTACAATTGCTTTTCCTTCAAATAACGTTTGCTTCTTATTCTCCAAGCGATTGAACTTTCCATAAACATAACGAAGATTCTTTACATAATGTAAAGAATCCTGTTAAGTGCTTATCCTCCCAAATTAGCTAACCACAAGGATAGTTGTGGAATAAAGACAATCAAGCCAAGTGAAATTAACATAGCTATAAAGAAAGGTAGAATCGCTTTTGAAAGCTCTTCAATGGAAAGTCCAGATATTCCCGAACCTACGAATAGATTAACACCTAGAGGAGGTGTAATAAATCCAATTGCTAAGTTTACAACCATTAAAATTCCAAAGTGAATCGGGTCGTAACCTAAGTTCGTAGCAATTGGCAACAAGATCGGTGTAAGAATAATAATGGCAGCCAATGTATCCATGAAGCAACCCACAATTAGAAGAAGGATGGTAATCATTAAGATAATAACAATATTACTATCACTTACAGATAACATGAAGCTTGCCACTTGTTCCGGAATTCGTTCAATTGTAAGCAATCGCCCGAATGCTGTTGCGGTTCCCACAATAATTAAAATCGTTGCAGTAGTTAGTGAAGAGTCAATTAATAATTTAGGGATATGCTTTATTTTCAATTCCCCGTACAAGAATAAACCTGCAATCAGGCTGTATACTACGGCAATTACAGCTGCTTCAGTAGGTGTGAAGAACCCGCCGTAAATACCACCTAGTATAATGATAGGGATGATGAGGGCCCATTTGGCTTCCCAGAAAGAAGTAAACACGTTTTTAAGTGTCATTTTCTCTCCTGTTCCACCATAATTGTGTTTCTTTGAATAAATATAAGCCCAAATCATTAGTGCAACTCCAACCAAGATCCCAGGAATAATTCCTGCCATAAACATTTTACCAACTGAAGCACCACCAACTACACCATAAATAACCATCGGAATACTTGGCGGGATAATGACTCCAATTGAACCGGCCGCAGCCACTACAGCTGTGGCAAACTGCTTATCGTATCCTTTACGAACCATCGCAGGAATCATAATTCCCCCAATCGCCGCAACGGTTGCAGGTCCAGAACCTGAAATCGCCGCAAAGAACATACAAGTAACAATGGTCGCCATTGCAAAGCCGCCTGTTTTGTTACCAACCAAGGCGTTTGCAAAATCAAAGAGACGTTCTGATATGCCGCCCTTCCCCATGATCTCACCTGCTAGTATAAAGAAAGGTACCGCCATGATGGGGAAGGAGTCTACTGCTGTCACTAGTTCTTTCATCAGAAAATCAAGTGGAAGAGCTCCTGTATAAAGGATTGTTGCAAGCGACGATAATCCAAGAGCGATTCCAATAGGAACACTTAATAAGAGAAACAGAGTGAAACTTCCAAATAAAACACCAGCTGTCATGCTTCGACTCCTCCCTTCTCTTCTTGCAATCTTTCACGGTCACCCGACACATTCATTTCTTCTTTTCCAATGAGCATCTTAAATTGCTTGTAGATATTTTGAAGCAGACGGATTGCCGCTAAGCCCATCCCAATTGGCGCTGATAAATAAACAAGACCCATCGGTATATGTAACGCTGGAGATTGTTGACCAAACGATAAAAGTTTCATCGCAATAGCTGATCCGTACTTCATCACAATAATAGCAAAAACCAAAAAGAGCAGATTAGACAAGATAGATAGAATTAGCTTTCCTTTATCTTTTAACACCAAAAGCATTACGTCGACTTTTAAATGGCGTTGTTTCTTAACACCATAGCTGATCCCGATGTAGACAAGCCATATGAAGCAATATCGACCCAACTCTTCAGACCAAGAAAGTGAATTCCCCGCTAACCTCATCACTACTTGCAGAAAGATTACGGATACCATGACTGAAGAAAATACAACTAACAAAGCTTCTTCTAATCGTTGATCAATTAATTTAAGTAATCTCATCGTTTTCACCTCAGATCATGCTTATCAATTACATTAGTAGAAAAAAGGGCACCTGGATAAGGTGTGGTCTAGAGCCAGGAAACCCTTTTTTTCGTCCTTATTTTGAAGCTTCTTCAACGGCTTTATAGACTTCGTCTACAATGTCTTCGCCGATTTTACTCTTATACTCGTCTACAACAGGCTGCACTTTCTTCTTCATTTCTTCACGTGCTTCGTCTGTAATCTCTGTGAATTCCATACCCTCTTCTTGTAACTTCTTAAGGTATTTTTCGTTCGCTTCACGATTAAGTTTACGCTCATACTCCCCGGCTTCTTCTGCTGCTTCTTTGACAATCTTCTGATTCTCTTCAGATAAGTTATCAAAGAATGTTTTACTCATTAAGAATACAAATGGACTATAGATATGGTGCGTGTTTGAAACATGGTCTTGCACTTCATAGAATTTCTGTAAGTAAATTGTTGCGTATGGATTCTCTTGTCCATCTACTGTTCCTTGTTGCATCGCTGTAAATAGTTCAGTGAATGCCATTGGAGTAGGGTTTGCACCTAATGCTTTAAATGCATCTAAATGTAAGTCGTTTTCCATTGTACGAATCTTAAGACCTTTGAAATCTTCTACAGAAGAAACGGCACGCTCCGAGTTTGTCAGGTCACGGAACCCATTTTCCCAATACGCTAAACCTTTTAAGTCTTGCCCTTCTAGTTTATCTAGAATCTTCTGTCCTGTTTCTCCATCTAATACCTGATCCGCTACATCTTCACTTGGGAATAGGAACGGAATATCAAATACGCTAAATTCAGGAACAAAGTTCGCCATTGGAGCTGTAGATGGAATAACCACCTGCTGGCTGTTAATTTGTAAGTTCTCGATCATCGTACGATCATCGCCTAGCTGGCCACTGTGGAACGTTTCCACTTTAATAGAACCATCTGTCTTTTCTTCAACGATTTCTTTAAACTTTAACAAACCTTTGTACTGAGGGTGCTTGTCGTTTAACCCGATACCTGCTCGAATCACTTTCTCTTCTCCAGATTCACTTCCATCACCATTAGAACTTTTGCCTTCGGATTCATTTCCTCCACAAGCTGCTAATACTAGAATAAGCATTGCAGTTAGAGCTACAGTAAATAAACGTTTCATGCTCAGTCTCCCCTTTGTCTTTTGATTATTTATTGAAGTTCATAAGCTCATTAGTTCTTTACGACAGCGTGTCCTCCGAATTCGTTACGTAAGGCAGCAACTACTTTTCCTGTGAACGTGTCGTCTTCTTGTGAACGATAGCGCATCATCAAGGATAGCGCGATTACCGGTGCAGCAGTTTGTAAGTCCAGTGCCGATTCAACCGTCCATTTTCCTTCCCCAGAAGAATTCATTACCCCACGAATGTCCTCAAGCTTCGCATCTTTACTAAATGCACTCTCTGTTAATTCCATTAACCATGAACGAATAACTGATCCGTGGTTCCAAACATTCGCCACTTGCTCATAGTCGTAATCGAACGGGCTTTTTTCCAAAATGTCAAAGCCTTCACCAATGGCTTGCATCATGCCGTATTCTATTCCGTTATGTACCATCTTCAAGAAGTGCCCACTGCCTGTACGCCCCGCGAAATGGTAACCGCTTTCAATTGCTGTATCTTTAAAGATGGCTTCAATTTTTCTAAATTCTGTTTCATCTCCGCCAATCATATAACAAGCTCCATTGCGAGCTCCTTCTGTTCCGCCACTTGTACCAACATCAAAGTAATGAATGCCGTATGCGTCCATTTCTTCAGAGCGGCGCAGTGTATCTTTATAGTTCGAATTTCCACCATCAATGACGCGATCACCAACGGATAAAAGCGGTTTCAATTCTGATAATACTTGTTCTGTAATCTCTCCTGCCGGAACCATCATCCAAATCGTTCTCGGTGCTTCTAATTTGTCAACAAGTTCTACAATGGATTGCGCCGGAGTTGCGCCATCTTTTGCAATGTTTTCTACCTGGCTGCTGTTTACATCTGTTGCTACAACCTCATGTTGATTGTCTAGAAGATTTAAGGCTAAGTTATACCCCATCTTTCCCAGTCCAATTAATCCTAGTTTCATAGAATGACCCCTCTCTGTATGCAAACAACTATATTCATAGTGTTTTCACGAAATATTTTTTCGTTAATTCCAATTATACATAAAATTTTTTTCGCAGCAAGCGTTTTCATGAAATTTTTTTTCGCGATTACGCTTCATTTCTTTTTTGATATCGTTTACACTTAATGTATTAAATTCTTAGAAAAATGAGGGAATCGTATGCAAGAGACAGCATCGATGCACGTAATTCAGCGAACTCGTGCTATATATAATCAATTAAGTGAAAAAGAAAAACTTATCGCAGATTATATGATGAAAGATCCTCAAAGGATTCTTCATTCTACTATTAATCAGATTGCGGATGATTTAACAATTGCAGATGCAACGGTCTTTCGTTTTTGTAAGCGCTTAGGCTTCAAAGGATATCAGGCTATGAAAATCGCTTTAGCATCCGAATTGGTTAACCCGATCAAAGACATTCATGAAACGATTACAGAAGAAGATTCTGAATATGACATCACTCAAAAAGTGTTTAAAGCGAATATGAATGCTTTAGAACAATCCAAAGAGTTACAAGATAAACAAATCATGAAATCTGTTGTTGATGTCATTTCGAATGCCCGCTCGATAAGCTTTTTCGGGTCAGGAGGATCAGGGATTGTAGCTATGGATGGCCAGCACAAGTTTATACGCACAGGAATACCATCCCACGCTTACAGTGAATCACATTTACAAGTGATGGCAGCTTCACAAATGTCATCAAGTGACGTTGCTATTCTCATCTCTCACTCTGGATCAAATAAAGACATAATGGATGTTGTAGATGTGGTGCAGCAACGAGGAGTTACCACAATTGCCATCACAAACTTAGCTAAATCTACTTTGGCGAAGCGAGTTGACTATTGCTTATACACCACCGCTCAAGAGACAGAATATCGATCAGAAGCTCTTGCTTCAAGAATTGCGGAATTAACTATCATTGATGCCCTTTATGTTAACTACTGTATGAAGAATCAAGCCCAATCCAAAGAAGCCATCAAGAAAATGAGAGAAGCCATTTCGTTAAAAAGAATGTAGAAAGGATTTTTCACCCATGAGATACATTATTGGACTTGATATCGGTACCACGAGCGCGAAGACTGTGATTTTTAATAAAAAGGGACATGTTATATCAGAGCATGAGGAAGGTTATGATCTTCTTCACTCAGCTCCTGAATATGCCGAACAAGATGGTGAAGCCATTAACACAGCGGCTATGGACTCTGTTCGATTAGCACTAGAGAAAGGTTCTATCAAAAGTAAGGATGTCATCGGAGTTGGCTTGTCCTCAGCTATGCACTCGCTTCTCTGCGTGGACAAACAAGGGCGAGCGCTCTCTCCTTCTATTACTTGGGCAGACCGAAGAAGCGTAAATGAAGCAGAATACCTCAAGGATAACCATTCGACGGTCTATTTGCGCACAGGTACCCCACTACACCCTATGTCTCCTCTATCAAAACTGATCTGGATGAAGAACCATCATTACGAGCCTTATCAAAAGGCCTATAAGTATGTTTCGATAAAAGAATATGTACTTTACAGATGGTTTGGTGAGTTTGTAGTGGATTATTCTGTTGCAGCCTCTTCTGGTATGTATGACATTCATAAACAAGATTGGGACGAAACCTCCCTAAAACTTGCTGGCATCTCAAGAGATCAACTATCAAGAGTAGTCCCTGCTACGCACGAAATGAAAGGGCTTTCTAAAGAGGCCTCAGATCTTACGGGACTTGCTTCTAGTACTCCTTTCATTATTGGGGGAAGTGATGGTCCTTTGGCGAATTTAGGCATTGGAGCTATTGAACCTGGTGAAACTGCCGTAACCATAGGAACAAGTGGAGCAATTCGTCAATTTGCTTCTATCCCAGCTGTTGACGAAAAACAGGATGTGTTCTGTTACAGTTTCACGGAGGATTTATGGATTACAGGAGGCCCCACTAATAATGGTGGGATCGTTCTTAATTGGTTAAAAGATTTATTTTCAAATGAAGGATACTCCCTTTCCTTTGACCAACTCAACCATATGGCTGCAAGAGTAAAACCAGGTAGTGAAGGATTACTTTTCCTCCCTTATCTAAATGGAGAACGCGCCCCGTTCTGGGATGCAAGTGCAAAAGCCAATTTCATAGGTTTACGTTCTACTCATGGGAAAGAACATATGGTAAGGGCTGGCATGGAAGGTGTAATCTATAGCATCTATCATATTGCTCACGAACTAGAACGGTTAGGGCACTCACATGATGCCTTATACGCAAGCGGGGGATTTGCGAGAAGCCCTTTATGGACCCAAATGCTTTCCGATGTATTCGGTAAACCTGTACATATCCCTAAAAGCCATCAAAGTTCAGCTTGGGGAGCCGCCTGGACTGCACTGTATAGCTTAGGAGAAGTTCCATCCCTTCATAGTATTAAAACTTCAATTCCTATGAATGAAACAATTGAACCAAACCAGGCTAACTATCAAACCTACCAACAAACGTTCAAAATATACAAAGAACTTTACCCTGCTATAATGAAACAATTGAAGCAACTTCAAAGCATATAGAAACCCGATTCCTCTCTCCTCAAGAGGAATCGGGTTTTCCTTTTAATACAAGCCTACAAACCTTTGTCGAATTTTTGAACATTCGGACTAGCATATTATCTGACTTTACAACTATGATAAAGTTATAAACAAGAAGATTGATGATATGGAGGAAATGTTTATGAATTCTATAAGTCTATTATTACTACGATTCGCGGGCCTATTTGGTTTAATTGGAGCCTTCATCGGTTCACACATGGCCGGCTCACAAGGGGGAGCCTACGCCCTTCGCCCAATTCACGCCCACATCTTAGTCGTAGGATGGCTATCCCTATTTGCCTGGGCCGCCTTTTATCAACTATTTGAAACCCGTTTTATAAAACTAGCAAAAACACACGCCTGGACAGCCATCATCGGCACCACCGGCCTTACACTTGGTATGTGGCTGTACATGGTCAACCCTTTAGAACTTGCCAAAGGCTTCACAACCGTCTTCTACATCGTAGGAGGAACACTTGTATTAGTAAGCTTTGCATTGTTTTTTGTACTAACGTTTTTAGTACAACCATCCCGAAAGCAGTAACAAGTGATCGGTACAGGTCCGTTGCCAGAAGAGTGCATGGGATTGCTGGGGGACAACTCGCTTTCCTGCGGGGGAGCTGGGAAGCCTCCTCAATCGCTACGCGCTTTCCGGGGTCTCCCCTAGGCTCCTTTCCCCGCGGGAGTCTCGCAGTCCCCCAGCAATCCCTGACGTTTATTGGGTGAACGTCCCCACTATAAATCCTTTTATCTATCTCCCATATATGGCGTGTTTCCGTCTCTCCCCATATGGCAAAGGTGGGCCTGGAAATTGCGAGACTCCTGCGGGAGAAAGAGGTAGACGAGACCCCGCAGGGTGGTTTTACCCGAGGAGGCTCGACAGCTCGCCCGCGGAAAGCGAGTGATTTCCAGGCCCACCTTACGCTCCATTAAAGTTAACGGAAACATTACCTATTAAGGTGCTACATAAAAGAGCATCACATTGCTGCTGGCAATGTGATGCTCTTTTCTCTATAGCAGAGGTGCGAAGAGTCGGGCGAAGGCTTCCTTCCACTTCTCTGAAGTCTTGCGCTTCGCAAATTCATTGTAGATCACTTCACTAGACTCCTCTAAGTCCTTATAGTAATTTTCAATCAACTTATCGACAGGCTCTCCGCCATATAAAATCATATTTACCTCAAAGTTTAAATAAAAGCTTCGTAAATCCATATTAGCTGTACCGATAGATGCTGTTTCATCATCGATAATCATAATCTTATGGTGCATAAAGTCCTTCTCATATAAATAGATCTGAATTCCATCTTCAAGAAGTTCAGGGAAATACGAATGCCCGGCATAATAGGTTAGCCAGTTATCAGAGGGTTTTGGAATGAGTAATTTCACATCTAAACCTTGCTGAGCTGCAATTCGAAGGGCTGTATGAATTTCCCTTGAGGGTACAAAATAGGGTGTGGCAATCTTTACAGACTTCTTAGCACTGTGGATCAGTGTCGTGTACACATCTCTCATAATTTGATGTTCATTATGAGGGCCACTTGGAACCACTTGAGTATTTGTATTAGAGTGATCTGGTTCTGGTATCGCTTCTGTACTATATTGTTCTACCAAGTTCTCATCTGTGATATACCACCAATCAACAAGAAAGATCAGGTGTAGGTCTTTAACGGCAGCACCACGTAAGACCATGTGTGTGTCACGCCAGTCCGGAAATTCTTCGCTAATTCCGTGGTATTCATCCCCGACGTTCATTCCTCCGACAAATCCAACTTCATTATCAATGACAATAATTTTACGATGGTTTCGGAAGTTAAATGTTTGTGTTGCAAGTCCACTAGCAATTGGCAAGAATACATGTACTTCTATGCCTGCTTCCTGCATATCTTTCACATCTTTTTTTTTCAGTTTCAAACTCCCTGCAGAATCATAGAGAAGACGAACAGTAACTCCTTCTTGCGCCTTCTGTTTCAAGATTTCTTTCATTTCACGGCCTGTCTCATCACTGTTAAATAAGTAGTATTCCATATGAATAAATGATTTCGCTTGTTTTAGCTTTTCCATTATTTCAGGGAAAGCTTCTTGACCGTTTGTTAAAATCTTGACGTGATTCTCATTACGGAGAGGCGTTTGTGCATAGGATTCTACTATTTTGCGAATGCGCTCTTGTGGACCATTTAATGGCCTAATGTCCTTTTTCCCAGTTTCCGGTTCTTCTTCATTAAACACTTCATGGGCTTTCTTTCTCTTATCTTGGAATAGAATCCCTTGCCTTGAAAGCTGCCCTGAATAAATGTAAAAGAAATAACCTACTATCGGAAGAAGAAGAATCAAAAGGATCCACACAAGTGTATTTGTAGATGACCTACGCTCTAAAATAATGTAAAAAGATATCACTAAAATAGCCCCTATGTAAAAAAGAGCAAAAATCAGTTGAAACATGAAGCTAAGCGGGAGTAAAAATACACCCAAAAAAGCAATGCCGAGTAAAACGAGTAAAGTAAGTTGGATATGAGGTTTCATATTGATCTCCTTTTCAAGAGATTTTCTTCTGACTAAAAACGTTTTCCCTATGGATTTTCTCCTCAAACAAATCTTTTTTAGAATGATCAAAAAAGCCGCATCCTTAGCGGCCTTTTATTTTTGTTCCATTTTAAGTTTGTGTTTAGAATCGTCTATGACGTATTGTGTATAGGTTAGCAACCCTTCAATATCTTGAGGTGGTAATGAGATAAATCCGATTTCCTCTAAACTCCTCTTAAGAGGTGAAGGCAACGTTCTGAAGTAATCTTCGAATTCCTGATCTTGAGACGTTTCAAGTAAGAGAGAGAATGCTTTATTGTAGGCATGCCACAATACATTTGCTTCGTCCCCTTCTTCCGCTTTCCTCTTAGCCTTTCTTGCCCAGAGATCATCTTCAAGTTCTGATAGACCACCAACATGTTCAAATCCAGTTTTACGAAGATGATCACGAAGCTTGGTCATGACTTGAGCTACTTCTTCAAAAGTAACTCTTGAAGTTGGAGCAAATGGTAATACATCCATAATTTCAGATGATCGATCCAGCTTCCTTAAGTGCGTGACGATATGACCTAAACTCACATTATTTTCGTATATAAATTGATGTAATAGCATGGTCTCCGTAAATGCCGCAAGCGCGGCATGCGTCGCTCCAAATGCTCGTCCTGCCCCAACTTGTTCCTCAGCATATTTAATACGCCCTTCAATTAACCTTTCAACATCCTGGATGGCTCCTTTTTCTCCTTTGATGGAGGAGAAATAAGACTTGGCCCAGTTCTGCAGTTTACTTAATTCTGCATTTGTATCTTGTAAAATAATAGACTCGCTGAGGAAGCGATAGTGCCATGGATTGTACGACAACAACTCTTTATTTGGAAATTCCAAAATCGATTTCGTGTGAAGTTGAATGTACTCTCCTTTATAAAAAATAACCCGATCTCCCAAATATTGCTCTCTGCCCGTATAGCAAATAATGTTGATGTCACTGTACTTATCAGCTTCTCCTCTAGCTACAGAGCCAACTAAAATGGCGTAAGTGCTATAGACAAGCTCATTTTGAACAAATTCCTTAGCCAGTTCTAAAAACTGATAGTTCCGAGGATACATCCCTTTTCCCCCTCATTCAAAATAGTTTCGTGCGACTGACAATCTCCGCATACCGTATGATCGTTATCCGTATGTGTGTGTACAAAATCAATTCAAAGACCCTACAATGAAAAACCATTCTCTCTATCTAAACAAAAGACTCATTGGGTATAATAGGGATAATCTATACATTTGAGTTCATTTTTTACTGATTTTGCTTTATCCTTAGTACAGTAAGCATCATCAATTGCTCATACTGATACGTATACCCTAATCATAGACGTTTCAAAAGGCGAATCTGAAAAAAGGAGATTCAACATGTCTAAACTTTCTGAAATATATCATCATTACCTAGGATCCAAACAAAAATGGTTACAGTTTTCCCTTTATTTATTCGGCATTGTAATCTCTAGCCTAGGATTAGCACTTCTTGTTATCTCAGCTGTAGGCGTAGCTCCAGGGGATAGTGTAGCACTTGGATTATCTAAGCGATTTGATATCAAAATTGGTTACTTACTTATAATTGGATTTATAGCCCTTGTCCTTGTAAATGCCAAGATTGAAGGGAAACGACCTCGTTTTGAATCATTATTACCCATCCTTTTAAGAGGATGGACATTAAACCTATGGTTGTATAATGTATTAAACAATACACGCATTGACGTGCTTTGGGCTCAATGGGGGGTATTTGTTATTGGCGTCGTGTTTATGGGCCTTGGCATCGGAATGTATTTACGGGCGCCATTCCCTCATATTCCTGTTGATCACTTCATGATGATCGTAAATGAGAAGACAAACCAATCTAAACGAGTAGTAAGAATCCTCTTTGAATTTGCCCTTGCCGGCCTAGGTCTTTACCTTGGCGGTTGGGATGTGGTTGGACTAGGAACAGTCATCACCGCAATATTCCTCGGACCTATTATTCAATACTTCTATGAGATAACAGGATTTGTGGAGCGGCTCAGTCACTCTAAATCTTCAAAAAAACAAGACTCGGTATTAGAGTGAACGCTTTTTACTAGCGTTCACTTTTTTTATAATCAAATAAATTAGAGCCAAACCGATTCAAATTCCATTTATTAAAAAGAAAAGATATCTCCTTAATGACGCCTGTCCCAGTTTAAAACGGGGCCTCCAGCCTAATAAAAAGGCTCGGTTAATGTTTAGTGTTAATTTTGTTCCATATAAGCCCCCTTATGTGGAAGACTTGAAGATGAGATGTTTAAGCCGGA
>NZ_AVBG01000026.1 GCF_000770675.1 Pontibacillus chungwhensis BH030062 | reverse complement strand
GACAGGGTGGAGGTCGCTGGTTCGAGCCCAGTCGGAATCATACGTGAAAAGCTTGAGATGGCGCAGTTTCCTTAACCGAGGAAGTTGCGTCATTTTTATTTTAATAGGTACTGGTCACACATATGGTCACAGATGCTTTTCATTAGGTATTAAAAAGTTTTTGGGCAAAACGGTCTGATGCTTCATTTTGCATGTTAGGGAGCACGTGGGAATATATGTCGAGTGTTACTTTCACACTACTATGTCCTAGACGTTCTGATATTATTTTAACGTTTTCTCCTTGTTGTAACATCAGACTTGCGTGTGTATGTCTTAAGTCATGGAAGCGGATTTTAGGTAGATTAGCTTTAGATGTAAGGTTGTAGAAAGTTCTAATTAAGTTTCTAGGATTGATAGACCTACCCTTTTTTGTGCAAGCAACAAGGTCATAGTCTTCATATTCGCCAGCATGTTTTAGTTTATTGGTATTATTATTTACTCTTTGGATTTCTAGCGCAGACAGAGTAGTGGAATCTACTCCAACAGATCGGTAGCCAGCCTTACTCTTAGCTCCCTCTTTAAAACCTGATCCGTCATGATTTAATGTTTGTCGGATATAAAGACATTTGTTTTCAAAATCAACATCCTTAAATCGTAACCCCAGCAGTTCACCTTGTCGCATACCAGTAGTTATTGAGAGAAGGAAAACTATATAATAAGGGCTTTTCTTAGCTGTTTTAAGGAATAGAGAAATCTCATCGTGATCCCAAATTGCTATATCTTTAGTATTTACTTTGGGTTTTTCTAAGTTATTAGCAGGATTCTTTTTTATCATTTCCAATTTCTTAGCATTGTTCAAAGAGGTGTTAACTACATTGAAGATTCGTTTAACTGTAGAATCTGATAACCCTTTACCTCTCAGTTCATTTACAAAATGTTGGATGTGATAAGTGTTTAAATCTGATAATTTAAGTTTACCCAAAATAGGATTGATGTGAGAGGATATATAAGAAGTATATAACTTATATGTTTGTAAGCTTAAATCATGTCGCTTGGAGCTCATCCAAGTATCCAAGTACTTACCGTAGGTTTGTTTTGAAGGCTCAATAAATGTGCCTTCATTCAATTCATGTAATAGTGTATTAAGAGCTCTTTCAGCTTCTTTCCTCGTTTTAAATCCTCTTCGCTTTTTTTGTTTTCTATTACCTGTTAAAGAATCTTTCCCAATATCAATTACAAAATCCCATTTACCTGTTTTTTTATTTTTTTTAATGCTGCCTTTCATGGTTAAGAGCCTCCTATGGTTGCTCTTAAGCCTTAGAGGTTCCCTGTAGCGATTTTAACACAATGTATTTATTTTAATCATGAGAAATTATTTAAAATGCGATATTTAAATGAAGTAAGACTTTACCCACATGAAAGATAACGAGAATATTCATATTCTATAAATTACATTTAGGCACGAGGGTAATGGAGCGGGAGTAAATGTTTAAGCTTATAAATGAGTATAAAATTAGATAAGTAAGTTATTGAGGTGTATTTTACTTTAGCAATTCTCTGTTAACCGTTAATTAACGGTTAAACTTTAAATTATATTCTAAAATTCTTTGACAGTCAATATATTTTTTGATATCTTTTGAGTGTGAAAAAGTTATCACCCGCTGTGCAAAATATAAGTTCAACTTTAAAAACGCCACAAAAGCGAATTAGAACAACTTTGAAAAAAGTTGAATCTTGTTCCTGCGAGGCGATAACAAATGAAATTAACAACTGAAAACTTTTTCAATCTTATTATAGGAAACGAGCACATAAACTTTCGATGCTTCAATGACTTACATCCAGGAATGGGTGGCCTTCCTAAAGCACAAGGTTATTATAATCAACAGATTATAGACAAACTTGAGCAACTTAATCAGCAAAATCGTGGAGTATTTTTTGCTGTAAATGGAAGTTTTAATGATGTGGATGTAGAGAAGTTTAATGCAGTGTTCATCGATTTGGATTGTGAAAAAGATGAGGAAAACCGTAGATTGTCTGAACAGACAATCAATCAATATAAGGAAAAGAAACTTAAAGAGTTGAATGATTTTGTTAAGACCCCTACTGCCATAATTGAAACCAAAAATGGTTTGCATGTATACTGGTCTATCGATGAATCAGCGTCTACTCTAGAATTTGAACAATGTGAAAAGAGATTAATTGAGTACTTTAAAGCTGATCCTCAAGTGAAAAGTCAGTCTCAACTCTTGCGAGTCCCAGGTTACTACTGGTGTAAAGAAACTGATAATAAGTTTTTAGTTACTTTACGTCAGCTGGAAGATGTTCAGTATGATATTCAAGATATCATTCATGCTCTCCCTGAATATACATCAGGTGGGAACTGTACCACTAATAAAGACTTATGTAATACAAAAGTATCTATTGATGGTACAAAAGATAATAAATCTTCTAGTAATACAGATAGGTATTACTATACTGGAAGTAGAAGACAAGAGAAGATTTATAAGAACAGGCCGCATATCAAGAATAGAGATGTGCAAGAAATGAGGAAGATATTACAGCCAGAAGGTGTGATAGCGCATACACATGATCAAGTATGGAAATATCTCAAGCAACAAGACTTAGCTACATTCCTAGGAGTTGACAATCCACAAAGACTCCATTGCATTTTTCATGATGATAGTAATCCGAGTGCTGGAATAATCCAAAGCCCTGATACAGAAAACTTTGTATATGTATGTCAGTCTAGTAATTGTGGAGTACGGAATAGCATTATAGAGGCGACTAAACATATCACAGGTATGAATGAGTCTGATTCACTTAGATTTCTTAGACAAGTTTATGGTATTCAATATGCTAAAAATACTTTCCAGTATAAAGAAGAGGAAAAAAAAGATCATAATTTAGATCTTCTGAGATCACGTTTAAATAAAGAAACATATCCTGAACTTTATAAATTAATGGGAAGATACACTGTGATTTTGAAGCAATTAAACAAAATGAACTATGGCTTCGCTACCACAGAATATTTTTGCGATAAAAAGGGCGAGAATTTCTTCTTTAACAGTATCGGAAACTTAGCAGAAGAATTTAAAAAGGATCGTAAGAATATGTCCTCAATTATTGGTGTGCTCACTTATCTTGGCTTAATAAGAAAAGTACCTCATGAAGAGCTTCCTAAAGATGTATTAGCAGCTACGAAGGAGATAGCAAGAAAAAAGGGACAAAAATACTACGCGACATACTTCTCAATCCCCTATTATGATTCTGAAGTAATGGATTTTGCTGTTAAAAAAGCTAGAGAATTTAAAGAGAAGGGGCTCTCTATTAGAGCATTTAGTAGAGAACTCTTAGAAAGAAGTATTTCCAAAGCTGAAGCCGATAGAGTTTATCCTCAAACCAAAGGTGAGGATTTAGAGAAAAGTGCGGAAAGACGAGAATTAAATAATAAAATTGACCAGCTAACTCTGCATTTAATAGACGTAAAAGGCTATACTACAATTCACGAGTTACTAGATTTTCTTACAGATACAAAAAGGGAAAGAAATAGAATTTACCAGAGGTTAAAAAAACTACTCCCAGAAATGGAAGAAAAACATGGTATAAAGAAAGTTCGGCTTAATAAAAAACTAAAACTAACATTAGATGCAGATTTAGAGACTTATCCTGATGTGATATGCAGGAAAAGTGCCATAGAAGAATCCAAAAATAAAATATTTTAATGGGTGTAAGAAGCGTTGGAATTTAAACCCCAGCGCTTCTTTTGTTTATTGAGTCTGTTAGTGAATCTATATATGCTATTTGAAGAGGCTCACAGAGGATTATAGAATCCCTTTTGAGATTCATTTTGAGCTCAATAAGGCCAATCTATTTCAATGGACAAACAACTCACACAAGGCTTCTAATGAAGCTGTGTGAGTTTGTTTAATTAGTCAGGTGTATTATCCTTTAAGAAGCGGCGTTGAAGAGTATTACCATTATACTCGGGTATTTCTATCCAAGTAATACTATAGGACATATCATAAAGTTTGGACCTCGTTTTTTCTCTTAATTCCCTGAAGGAGAAATTCTCATATACCGTAGTAAGTGGCCTGTGAAAGTAATTACTTTCTTTCTTGTAATAGTCTACTTTCACATTACCTTCAGAAGTTTCTTCTAACAAAATCATACTAACCTCATAAGAAATTCTACCTCTATCGTTAATCAACATTCCAACTCCTTCCAATAGTGTTAAAGAAAATGTAACCATAATACAAAAGCGATAAACATTAATTAAGAATACTTGAGTGTCGATGCTCTTGAATATATATCCGATCCGAAAGGTTATATTAACCGCTAAACAAACATTGCAGCATAACGCCCAAAAATTTTTGCGCAATTACTCTCCATATAATATTTACTAACTAATGTTTTTGGCATATTTCCGCCTAGAATTAGAATTGTATTCCCGATCGCTTCTGATTCCATCCCGATCGTTACACGCATGCATTAACGCGCATTATCGTGCGTGACGCTAATTACGCGTTTCTAAGGAACTCTTTTAACCAGGCATTTAATAGATATATGTTGTAGTTGTATAGGGTTAAAATCGTTCATAGAATATCACTTCTATGAATGGCCTTTGAAAACAATTACTTTAACTTGTTAAAGAAATAACTGCTATAAATCTTAAAATACTGTCATGACAGGGTGTATAGGGGATGGTTAACAGTTTTGTTAATGGTATTACTAATTTTTTTACCATTAACTGTTCTATATCTCTAGGTAACCCTTTATGTGAATCGATCGAGAGAGGATAGTATTAGTTTTAGTGTCTGAATATTTTGACAATTTGACTCAAACATGATACCTTGGTAACAGTAATAAAGACTTATTAAAGGCGGGTTACAATGTACGATAGCAAACTTTACAGAAAAGACTTTTTGGATTTAATACAAAGTTTATTAGATGAGGCTAAGGATCTTGGTTACAGAATAGATGATTTTAAATATAAAGAAAGAAGTTATAGAGAAGAAGCAAATTTTATAACTAAGGCCTTTTTGAGAAATACAGATATTGAGGATTTGCACACCAAAGATGTAGATATTAGTCCAGAATTTTTTGAGAAGCTAGAGAGCGAAAATGCACCGTTAGTTGGCCAATGGCTATTTTTAAGAGATGACCTATTAGTACAGAAACCTCACTATTATAATTTTATTGTGGGGGCATATAATGACATATTTATTAATGATTGGAGTGAAGAATCTTTTAACCCTCATAATTCCAATGACCCATCTGACCCACTTGTAGATGGACTTGCATCGGAGTGGTTTATTAATGAAGTTCAAGAAGAACTGAGCAACGTTAATGATTGGGAAGTAGTAGAGTATGAAAAGGATTTTCGAGAAATAGAGGGACATGCAATTTATAATATTTGCTTTTATAAAAGCCTTCCATGTGAAGCCTTAAATACTAAGGAGTTAAATCGGGAAAACATGAAGTCATTTATGACTAACAGTAGTAATAGGTTAATGC
The DNA here is from genome assembly GCF_000770675.1 of Pontibacillus chungwhensis BH030062. Taxonomy (GTDB): domain Bacteria; phylum Bacillota; class Bacilli; order Bacillales; family BH030062; genus Pontibacillus; species Pontibacillus chungwhensis. Next base: position 13,396 of record NZ_AVBG01000026.1, on the reverse strand, counting down.
AGTGGCTTTATGTAAGGGATGGATACAAGGCATATGACTACCGCGGTACTTCAGATGAAGAAATAATCTTAATAGGTAAACTTGGGGAGGTTAAGTATCTCCGAGAAAAAACACTAGCCTAAATTTAGAAATATGATGCTCAAGTAGAGCAATTTTTAGTAAACCACTTTTAGCTTGGTAGGCAGGATGGTTTATTCATACAGAGGTCCCCTTCATGATTATGGAGGGGATCTTTTATGTTGGCGTAGGAAGTAATCACTTAAAAGAAAATAAAAGGTTTAATAACATTATGTGGTAAAATGTACTTGATGATTATGTAATTCAAGTTCTTAAACTAACAAAACATAGGAGAGTCCTAAAATGAAAAAGCAAATGAGTTATTTAATTCTACTTTTAACGGCCATCTTTATGGTTGGTTGTACTGAGGTAGAAGATACATCCACTACTGATAAAGAAACAAATTCACAAGAAGCAGTTGCAGCAAACACAAGCGAAAATAGTGAAAAAGAAGAATCTACTACTGATACTGTTGAGGAAGAATCAACACAGGAAGCGGTTGATGAATCAGAAACAGAGGAAACAACGACTGATACAAATGAAGACTTATTCTCAGGATACAAACTTATTGAAGTAGATGGTGGCGATCTGTCTGGGAATCGTGAAGCTAAAGTCGTTGTTGATATTGGATATGGAGATCGTGAATATTGGGCATTTACTAATGAACATGGACAACTAGTACGTGTCGTTGCAGATGAGATCATTTTACAAGATGATGATAATGAACCTGTTTTATCATCAGGCAGATACTACTCTGATGAGGCAAAGGTTCCTGGGGTGGAAAGTGATGTTTTAGATGAGGGGCATGTCATTGCTGATTCTCTCGGAGGGGTATCGAATGCTTATAATATTACCCCACAAGAGAGTACGCTCAACCGACATGGTGACCAAGCCTATATGGAAGATAGCATCCGTAAAGCAGGTGGAGCCACAAATTTTGAAGCAATCATCACATATCCTGATACGGAAACACAGATTCCTTCAAAGTATAAGTATACCTATACTTTAAAGGGGAACGAAATCGTTGATACATTTGAGAATGTGAATCCTGATGAAGTAAACGAATCACTCGGTTTAACCAATAATGAGTCTGAGTCTTCCGATTCAACGAGTTCAAACACAGATGGGGATGTTTCTAGCGTTGATACTAACGGTAATGGACAAGTGACGATTAAAGAAGCAAAAGAAGCTGGGTTCACTATGCCTATTACATCCGACCACTGGTTATACCCTTATATGGACGATAGGGATGGAGATGGAATGGTTGGAGAGTAAGAGTCTACATTACTTGAATAAGACAATATATTATAAAGACGCTGGGGTGTTTTGGTACCCAAGCGTCTTTTAGTTTTGAATGAAAGAAATGTTTCATTCAAAAAAAGATCGCAGAAAAGTTCTTCATATCCTGCGATCTTTTTATTAGTTTATTTATATGGCTCCATTCCTTTTTAAGTTCTTCATAATCTGCGGATTGTCATTCTCAACGCTGTAAAAGAATACCTCATCTACTTGTTTTTCTAATTCCCAGTTTACTATTCCCCATTCATTTGTAGTTACCAGAATAATCTTACTTGAATTATTACTCTTTAAATCATTTAAGAAATTGGCATATCTTTTAGGGTTATCTAAAACTGTTTGAACAGGATGGTATAAAGTGAATGTACTCTGATTTCCTTTATGGTTTGACTTAGTGTGGTTCGAATAGCTGTTAATATTAACAACCATCTTACCTAATCTGTAATTAGTTGTTGATTTCACATTATGGGGTAAAATATCTTTGTTCAGAGCACGATTGATATGAGACCCAACCTCAGACATTGAACTAGTTCTTATTATGCCTTTTTTGTAAATCTTATTTAGGCATGCAAGAACGACATTTAGTTTGGCATCGTTGTCATAACCTTTAACCAAAAGTACTTTTTTTGTTTCATCTGTCAAGAAACGTTGTACTTTCTCAATAGCAACTTCTCTATCAATCATAAAGCACACCCTTTAATGAATATTTTATTCTAGCTTCATATTATGTGAATGGTTATGTTTACAACAACCTTGATACTTTTGAAGCTCGTACTACTGACACATCAGAGTTTTCACGTGCCTTTTTCTCACCTTTGGAAACAATCTTATCAATAAGCGAACTACCAAACCTATCAATAGAAGAAATCTCCATTCTCATTCTTATAGCAGTGCCATTGAAGTTGGTATTTAGAAAACGAAAATCATTATTCTTCATTACTAAAGCACTATCTCCGCTACACATAATAAAATTACCGCCAAGTTGGCAAATCTCACTGGTAACATATAGACCATACCCCGAGTTATCCCACTTAGATCCTTGTTGACGTCTCATTTTTCCATTATGTTTAAAAGCCTTACCCGATATTCCTGGTTCAATTGCTACCATGAGGGCATCAGAATGGTCGTCTAAATCTAAATTTGGGTTAACATCTATAGCTTGTTTAATACCTACTCCTTCATCTAGAATTGCAATCTCTACAAGGTCTTTAGAAGGCCATGCCTGTGCAGCTAACCAAATAACATCTGAATCAGAGTGTTCAACAATATTTCTCATTAACTCACGAATGGAATAGCTTAGTATTTCGTAAAGGGATTGCTTTCCCTGACTTAAAACTTTAGCGCATTCATTTGATTTCCTGACTATAGTATCTTGAACTTCTTCAGTATGTTGATAAGATTCAATTCTGAGGTCTTTAATATTGAGACGTGTTACGGGTATGTATCTGTTACTCCCCCAAGCTTCGCCAGGGTCTTTTCCAAAGTCCTGACCGAAGCTTTTAAAATAGCCCATGTGACCAGCGTAATCATGTTGCTTGAACTCACTATCAAAAAAATTTAAGTGAGGATATTGTCTTTGAATGCTTCTAATTTTAGAGCTAGCAAGTAACATGCCGAATGGTTCAAATGTACTCATATACTTATAATCAAACGCTAATTCTTGATAATCTGATAAAAAATCATAATTAGAATTGCAAAAATCTAAAACATGAGGTGCTGTAAGTTCAGGCATGGCTAAGTTATAACGCAAAAAATCACTCCTTATATTAATGTTGAACTGTAGCGTTCATCATGAACATTAATTCAATAGCAGACATAGTAGGTAAACGCTTAATAAAGTCTCTACCGTATGCTATATCTTTAAAACTAAAAGCTTCTAAATCTCTTATTACATCGTAAGAATCAGTTTGTGCGTCATGGATCATTGCACATACTTTTACTATTAAATCGCCAGTTATTTCGTCTGAAAATGATAGTATAGTGGCGCCAACTCCATTATCGTGGGGGTTTATCATTACTCCTTCGATAGTAGCTGAATAGTTATAATCTTGGGGCAAGTTAATTTCAGGTAGTTCCATATATTCACATCCTAACATAGTTTGATTACATATTTAGACAATTATAGTTAAAATTCCTTCTAAAAATGTAAAATAATACAATTTAATGTAGGTGTAACCTAGCCGAAAGGTCACGAGGGTATATGTTTGTAGTTAGTAACCAGAGTCTATAGTTAAATTTAAAAGGGAGCGTATGGAAATTGAAGGTTTAAAATCATAAAGTCAGAAGGTAATCTTTATTTGTTAGCGGATATAACCATACTCAAAAGAAAGAGGAATTAAAATGTTACCTGATGAAGAAAAGCGTTGTAAGAAATGCAGTGGATGGGGGATTCTTTGGAATGAAGCTTTTGATAAAAAGCTAGATAGAATTACCGATTCTCAGGGGTTGAGTTATTATGACGCTGTGCTCCAATTAAAGAAAAGTAGTAGTTATAAAAAGACTTATTCGAATTGCGGGGCTTGTAAAGGAATAGGAGAAATAGCAGATTGAATAGTACTCATTTTTAGAATTTTTACAATTATCTATTTACTGAAAATGTACTAAGGTGTTAATATTTATTGTAGAGTAAATTGTTTAGCAGGAAGCTAACAGTTTTGTTTAGGAAAACCTAACATAACTGTTAGCTTTTTTTATTCACGCTTCCCGAAAGGATATTAAATAACAGAACGTCAATTGTTAAATAATACAATCAATTAATAGTAATTATACTGGTTTACTAGGAGGACTTTGTAATGAATATAATAAAAGAATACTCTGATTGTTACTTAAGGTCTGATTTACAAGAAATGATGTTAGATAGTGAAACAATTGATTTTGTTGTTAATGATATTGAGTCTCGACTTTCTTCTATTCTCAAGAGGTGGGAGGATTTAGAGTTCAGGAATACATTGTTGTATATCGGAAAAGAAGAGGGGTTATTTTATAAACCAAAGGTTGATACAGATATTTCATCCTTAGTGGTTGTAGCAGTTAGGAATAGTATAATCGAGGATTTAGCTAGTACAGATGAAGCTGCACAACAATATGGATTTGATAAACCACCTTTATCTGATAAAGATATTCCTAAATTGACTAGTAACGCTATAAAATATTTTTCAAAATGTAATTTAGGTGATTTTGATACTAAATCAATAAATACTTATGAAAATGACTTGTTTTACGATTTGCCAAAAAAGTATCCTGTAGCTTGGAATGCTCTTAGTCACTTAAGCAGAGGTTCAAAGGAAATGTCATTTGAACCCAAAAAAGAGAAGGAGATCAGAGTTAGGGAATTAAAAAGGAATAATAAATCATATAACCTACATAGGAATAGTAAACAAAGTTTAGTTCAAAGTGGTATGGACCCCACAATAGACAATCAATCCATTGATTACTTCAGAGAAGTAAAGAATGACTTAGATAACGTATTTTTTACTGACTCATTTAAAGGAATAACTAGGAACATAGATAAGTTACTTCATATAATTGAATTTTTCCTAAGGAGTAATATACCAGTGGTTACCTTTAATTGTTATATCTCTAACGGGTATGTAGCTAATCGTAAGGAGAAGTGGCAAAAACCATTCCACTATACTATAGATGTTCAGAAAAAAGCAAAAATGAAACACAATGACTGTTCAGAATCACATAAAAAAGTACTGATGTTACAAAGGAACCATTCATAACTAAATGGTATGTTAGACATTAAACTGTAGGGTTATCAAGTCTGTAAGACTTATTGGTGTTTCACGAATATCCATATAAAACGCCTTCCTATTTCAATATATAGGAAGGCGTTATATGTTTATGATTCTTTTTTCCAGATATTTATCATGGCAGATTCCTCTAACTCAGGGAGGTTAATGGTTAACTCATCTTTTTCTTTTCCTTCAGCATTGTGTTCGGGTTTTAGTTTAGAAATGTAGTAGAGTTCATATACGTGTACATCGCTTTTAGTTGCCGGGAAGGCAAAAGAAGCAAAATAAGCTCCTTTTCTTTCAATAGAAGATGTAACTACTCTCGCTCCAAGATTTTGAGTACTTTTTCCAATATAAATTAATTCACTTTTTCGATTATACAAGAAATATAAGCCCTTTTGATATTCTTGTTGTTCACACATTTCTTTGAATGATTCTGTAAAACCTGTGCTATCCAAGGATTCATCTTGCAGTTGAATTAGTTTAGACACATCGCTTGGTTTGTAAAATACCTCATAAAGTCTCTCATAGTAATCAAAATCGGGATTGACCTCATTCACAATCTCATTGAGATCAATTCGATGTTGGCGGAATACCCTTACCAATTCTTTAAACTCATCTATTGAAAATACGTCCCTTAAGTAAAAGGTGAACACATCATAAGGAAGGCGAAAGTGTAGACGATTTAGTGTTTTTTCATAACGTATTGAGAATTGATAAAGATCCTTGCATACAGGTGCTAGGAAGGGATCAATCTTTGCGATAAAGAGCCCATTTGTTTTTAAGATTTTCCTTGCGAAATTTAAATAATGTTCTTGGTTTTCATACTCGAAAGACAAGTTACGCCTCCTTTGTATAGAAATAGTAAAAATTATTAGTAATACCACACTGAACCTGAGGATTAAGACGTACAGTTAATTCGCACTTAAAATTTGTAATACTTTACTATTCAAAGCATTTTTTAAATTTTCATTTAATGCATTTCTTAAACGAGTTCTTCTATTTTGTACTCTAATATATACATTGGTTATTTCTTCATTTTCTTCAACAACTTGCATGGCATTTTCTTCGAGTTGTTTTGCTAACGTTACAATTTCATTATGAACCTGATTGTTAATATCAAATTCAGGTATTATCTTGTATATGAGCTTATGAATATGTCGTGTACCAAAGTCCCCTCTTGCTTGGAAAGGTTCTATAGTATTAGAGAACGCTTCATAGGCATTTATAACACCAATTAAATAGTAGGCTTCATTTTCATCATTAGTACCATATACGTAAGTAGTTTGGTCGGCTACGAAATTATACTCTGAAAAATGTTTTCTTTGTATACCTGCACAAGGAATGCTACCGCCTGCCCCACAATGAACTAGGTATGAATACTGTTTATAATCTTGATTTGTAAGTTTATTTCTATAATTTACAGCTTCATATATGTCTTTTTTAGTAGGTTCTTTTTTATTTATATTTTGTAACCATTTATGAATATGAGTGTGACCTTTGTCTATTAATTCATCTTCATTCAATATCATAAGCCTATCGTCTATTTCTGAGACAGGTAATACGACATTAGGGAGAGCGTTTTCTGGTATAAGAAAAGGAAGAAGATTGTTTGACGTTACTGTTTGGAAAATATATTGTCTTTCTGTAAATCCTTTAAATTCTATGCCTTTTAAACGCTTGTTATTTGTATTTTTTACTTCAGAATCTGCCGTCGTTATCTTGCAAATGCTCTGTGATTCTTCTAATATGTCTACAAATAAACCAGTTCTTGGGAATAAATCGGCTCCTTCCCTGAAGGAATTATATGCTTCGTGACCTTCTACGTGTATTCTTTCATCGTAATCTACCTTTAGCCATGCATTTTTATCCGCTAAGGTACACAATGTTAGGTATCCGTTTTCAGAACCATCTTCAATATTTAAAGAGCTTACAAAATGTGAGTAAATATATGATAATTTTTCGGTGTTTAGGTTATTTTTCTCCCCAAATAATACGCATGAAGGAAGTTTGAAAAGATTCTCAACATCAGCTAAATCCCAAATTTCTCTAATCCCGAAAGGTACTAACTCGTTGAATTTTCTCTCTCTGAACGGCTGGTGATTATCTGCATCAAATATACTTCTTGGCATTATAAAAGCAGCTTTACCATCTTCTTTTAAGAAGTGTTTCACGTTATGGAGAGCGAATATTGTAGATATCTCCGAATGTAAGAATGTTGCCCCTCTTGGATTTACTTTAAAAGCTTTTGATAATGATTTTAGCTGATCTTTATAAGGGACATTGGGAAGACTGCTTATAGTTAGCCAAGGAGGATTAGTAGCGATAATATCAAAGTTACCCGCTAACAAACTAGGTCTATAGTTATTGCTAAGAACAAACGCCCAAATACCATCTCTGTCTTGGATCATGCGCTCAGCTAAATTGTTGACTAAGCTCGCTACACCATTTGCTAATAACTCTTTCTCGCTATCGCTCAATTCGCTGCAAAAATCTGACCCGAGAATGTTGACTAGTGTCTCTTCAGTAATAGATTTCGGGTCAAGTAGCTGAGTATTACCTTTGAGTTCGTACTTTTCCTTAATAGTTTTAGCTTTTGTATTAGACCATTCTATCAATGAATCAAAAACGTCCATATTAAGTAATGTTCTTTTGGGAATTTCTATAGCGGAATCATCAAACATGATAGTAGTAGTTTGAGTGTCTAAATCTTTCTGGTGACTTAACATAGAATCACCTGTAATAAATAAAGAATCTGCATGATATATAGGTATTTCAACAGGCTCTTCTATATCCTTTATTATGTCCGCAAGAGTTATTGCCCAAATAGACTTAGATAAAATTACTGCTATAGGATCAATGTCTATTCCTGTGACAGCATTCTTTATTATCCTTATCTTTTCGTTAGGTCCATAATCTTGATATTTAATTTTCACATAAGATAAAGCTGATCTGATAAAACTCCCGCAACCACAAGCGGGATCTAAATATCTAAATTCAGATTCATCAGCAAACAAGTTTGAAATTACCGAGTCTACTAGATCAGAGGGGGTGCTTGTTTGCCCAAGTTCGCTTTTTCTACTCTCTGGGAGCATCTCGTCATAAATTAATTGAACTAAGTTTTCTTGCCCCGAGTTAGAAAAATCATAAGTTAATAAATTATGGAATAATGGTCGAACTATAGGGATAAATTCATAAACCCAGTCATCTTGAGCTATCCATCCAAAAAAGTCATAATCTACAAAGTTTTTTAATTTTAGAGAATTGTAAAAATACTCACCGTTTAGGATATCTTTCAGAGTATCATCTTTGTTATCCAGTGTATCCTTTTCTTTGAAATTAGCTGCAACCATTAATCTTGATAAAATTAGTAAATAGGTTTGCTTAGCATACGCTTCTATATCAATTGATGGAATATTGATTGCATTATAGGTTTGCTGTTTATTCCATAACTCTATGGCTAGATCAACTTCAGTAGTCTTAGATGCTTGTTTAACAATGTTTAATATCTGCTCATAAACTAATGAAAACAAGTTACTATTTAAACCGAAATCCCGTTTTAAATTTTCACTTGAGACTTGAGTTAGGTTTTCTTTAAAGAGTATCCTATGTAAAAAATGTGTTAGATGCCTCGAATTAGCTTCATTAGCCTCACTAATTTCTACCTTTTCTGCTAATTCTAATTTTACTAAATCAGAGTTATATTCGGGCTTATCTAATATTTCACTAGGTACTGGCCGCCATACGTACCAATTGAGTCCATCTGAGGATATAGCACCAAAACTAGACTCAACGCCTGATTCATTCCAAAGGCTAGCTATATATTTTTTTAATCCATTTATTGCTTCGTTATACAAAGCAATATTTTTTAAATCCTTCTTAAATTCAATTACAATTGTTCCACTGAAAGTATCAATAAAACCTTTAGTTGATTGATTAGTAGTACTAGGTAAGGTGCTTACATAAGTTTCAGCTCCCCGAGACAAGTTGTCTATCTTTGATTCAATTTCTTCACTTGATAGATTGTCATCTGCAAAAATGTTTCTTAGATAAGAAATAAATAGCTCTTTCTTTTGAGCTTCATTAGAATCAGGGCTCGACAATAGAGCTCTAATCATCCTCAAACAATAGTCATAGTTCATATAATATTTTCCCTCCTAATATATGTTTCGTGCAGGTATATTTTACCACGAGTTATTGTAAAGTAATAACATTTTTTATTTGTAGCTTTAGTTGGTATAATGGTACAGTTAAGGGATTATTTAATGAATACCTTCTACAATTTAATTCTAGGGATGATAATATGAAGGACATTTTGAAACTATATACAAAAGCATTACCTTCCAAAAGAAGCGGAAGTTTATATACAGCTTTTTCTTACCCGACAAAAATCTCCCCAGAAGCTATTGCGGTATATATAGCTTCTCATACTAATCCAGGAGAAACAGTCTTAGACACATTTGGAGGAAGTGGTACGACAGGGTTAGCAACCCATTTATGTGATAAGCCCACTCAAGAAGTCAAAGAATTAGCTGAAAAGATGGAAGCTCCTGTTAAATGGGGGCCTCGGAAAGCATACTTATATGAAATAAGTACAATCGGCTCTTTCCTTTCCAAGACTATGTGTAATCCTCCTAACTCTACTCTCTTTAAAAAAGAAGCAGAAAATTTACTTCAAAGGGTAGAAGAAAAATACGGATGGTATTATAAGGCCATAGACCCTAATGGAAATCTTGGTGAAATAAGACATATCGTATGGAGTGAAACACTAAAATGTAATAATTGTGCAAATGAAGTTACTTACTGGGATATGTGTGTCGTTTATGATGACTACGTCTCATTAAATAACCGATTTATATGTCCCAAATGTGCACATGAAGACGATGTTAGTAAGATAGAGAGATCGTATGAGAGGTATTATGACAATTTATTAGGTGAATATAAGTATAGAAAAAAAAGGGAACCGAAGAAAGTATATGGGGTTACAGGAAAATCAAGATGGTCTAGAGAGATAACAAAAGAAGACATAGAATTACTAGAGAGAATAAAAGGTCAAAACATTCAAGGATTGGAGATTCCTGTCCAGAAAATAGAATGGGGAGACTTGTATAGAAGTGGATATCACTATGGGGTAACCCACGTACATCATTTTTACTCCTACAGAAATTTAATTATGTTAGCAGCTTTGTTTAAGGAGATTAAAAACTCACCAGCAGAGGTTAGAGAAGCATTGAGGTTATTAGTATTAAGCTACAACTATTCTCATAGTACTTTAATGACTAGAGCTGTGGTTAAAAAAAACCAAAAGGACCTTGTTCTCACTAGTGCTCAGCCAGGAGTTTTATATATAAGTAATTTGCCTATTGAAAAGAATATCTTAAAAGGTCTTCATAGGAAAATTAAAAACTTTACAGACTCCTTTCAAATTATAGAGGGTAGTGAAAGTGAAGTAGAAGTAATAAATGAAAGTAGTACAAACATGGAGTATATTTCAACAGGTGTAATAGACTATGTGTTCACAGACCCACCATTCGGGGATTATATACCTTATTCTGAAATAAATATGATAAACGAAGTATGGTTAGGGGATTTAACCAATAATGAAGATGAGGCTATAATAAGTGTTTCGCAAGGCAAAGGGTTAGGTCACTACGAAAATATGATCAGTAGTGTATTTAAAGAATTGTATAGGGTCTTAAAGAATGATGGGAAAGCTACTGTAGTATTCCACTCTGCAAATTCTGGAGTTTGGAGAGCTCTGCAAAACTCCTATAGAAATGCTGGCTTTAAAGTCAGTGTATCTAATGTACTAGATAAGCTCCAAAAAAGCTTTAAGCAACAAAACTCGAGGATCTCAGTTAGTGGTGACCCTATAACCTTATTACAAAAAAGAAATGATGAAGAAACATCTCAACTTTCGTTCCATTTCTCAGAAGCGGATATAATAAAATATATAATTAATCAGTTAAAAAATAGAGAAGAAAAAATTACTCCCGAACGTGTTTATTCTAGGTTTATTAATATTTATTTAGAAAATGACTGGACAATAATGATGAGTGCTGAAGAGTTTTATAGCAAATTAATAACAAAATACAGAGAGGAAATTAACTATGAAAACGCAGGTCAATAACCTTTTCTACAAAAAAAGGTTAGGGCAATATTTTTCAGGTGATAAACTTGCTAACCTACTAGCTGCGTTCACGTTACGCAATAAAGAAAATTTAGACCTTATAGATCCTATGTGTGGGGTTGGCGATATGCTATTGGCTGGCATGGATAGAAAGGCTAAAGTTACGGGTATAGAGCTTGATGAGCACGTATATAAATTATGTCAAACTAATACTGATTATAAATATAATCAATTGATTAACGGTAATTCATTTTCCTTGGATACCATCAAGGATTTGTCTCATAAAAGTTTTGATGTGGTTATGACTAATCCGCCATACGTTAGGTATCAGTATATTAATCAATTGGAAGATTTTAATGGAATTAACGATAAAGCCATAAGGAATAGTCTTTTGGATATAGTAGATTATATGCAAGACTTGCAGACAGATGAAAAAGATTTGTTTAAAACAGTTATCAAAAATTACTCTGGCTTATCTGATTTGGCAGTCCCATCTTGGATACTCTGTGCTATGTTAACTAAGAAAGAGGGGAAACTTGCTTTAGTTGTCCCTGAATCTTGGTTAAATAGGGATTATTCAAATATTATTCAGTATTTACTATATAAATTATTTGATATTGAATATGTGATAGAAGATACAGATCGAAAATGGTTTGAAGATGCACAAGTCAAAACTAACTTAGTGATTGCTAAGAGAACGTATATAAAAGATGATATACTTCAGTATTTTAAAGACAAATATTACACACATGTACAATTAAGCAGCCAGGCTTCAAGGAATAATAGCTTAGTTGGCGGGTTATATCCTAAAGACTGGGCCCCAGAAGAGAAGTTTGTAAAGGATATAGATAATGGTCTGTTTAGCGGAAGAGATGAAGTTCACATAAATAAAGTTAACTTAAGCAAGAAACTAAACAATTTAATTAGTGAAGTAAAAGAAAAAAAATGGTTTATTGAACTTGAAAACCACTTAAGTAAAGTTGATTTTTCAAGTTATTTACCAATAGAGCAACAGCAAATGTTACATGACGTAAACTTATCGTTTAAGAGTTTGTTTGATTTTAATGTAAATATTGGACAAGGCTTAAGAACTGGTTATAATAAGTTCTTTTATGTTGACTTCATACAGTCAGATGATAAGTATTCAGTTATCCAAATAGATAATGGTAATTATAAACAAAATATTACAGTTTCAAATCATGTGATAAGAACAGTAATAAGAAAGCAAGCCGAGCTTCCAGTAGGGAATAAACTTAATGAGCAAATGTTAACTGGAAGAGTACTTTTACTACAAAATTCTTTAAAAAGAGAAGATTACTATCGGTTGAAAGAATTGGGATCTCATCGAGGCATGATGGATGAAGGTCTTAATGAATATATAAACTCGCTAGAGAAAACTAATATAGGAACTGAAGAAGCCCCCAAATTTATATATGAGCTTTCGGCTGTAAAACCTAATATCAAAAAAATGAAGCAGGACGATCCAGACACTGAAAATTACTGGTATATGTTACCCGAATTAGCCAATAGGCACTTACCTGATATATTAGTACCTAGAGTCAATAGTCGTTCCCCAAAGTTTGTAATGAATACTGATTCAAAAGTGGTGGTAGATGCTAATTTTTCGACTATAAATTGTGAAGACTCCCCTTTAGATAAATATTTCTTAATAGCATTTTTAAATTGTCAGTGGACACAACTGTCCTTAGAGCTGATTGGAAATGTAATGGGGGGCGGGGCTTTAAAAGTTGAAGCTACCCATTTAAAGAAACTTCCAATACCTATTCTCTCTGATGAGCAGATTGCAAGTATTTCCGACATTGGACATGAGCTTTCAAAAAATAACCTGTCTAGTGATATAGCAAATGATAAGGTTTTGGAAATTGTATTTAAGGAACATGCTCTCACTATCCAAAAGCAAATTAGTACTCTGCTTCACAGATATCAAAATAATAGAAAGAAAAAATAAAGAGCCTTATAAATAGGCTCTTTTTGTAAATTAAAAATCAAATTATTATTCATGATTTTCGTTTATAGTATACGTAGCAAAGTAGTAAAGGGTCCCTCTTAATAGACTTAAGAGCAGTAATTATTGGTCACAGAATGGTCACGTAATAGTGACCAAAAGTATTATAATAATTGTCTGAAACAATTGTAAAATTACATATTTCCCAGG
>NZ_AVBG01000025.1 GCF_000770675.1 Pontibacillus chungwhensis BH030062 | reverse complement strand
CGAGTTTCAGAAAAACTGACTCAAGTCCCCTCCAGGATTTGAAGGAAACGCGACTTTCTGGCTCAAGTTCAGGCAGACCGGCTCAAGTGCTTGGCGGGCGGCTCAAGTTCGCCGAGACTGGCTCAAGCCCTCCTCCCCCATGAGGAATCAAGAGGCAGCGCCTTTGCGGTTCAACCAGACCTTCACAAAAAGTTGCATAAAAAAAGGCTGCCCCATAAAGGGCAGCCTTCTCACTCATAATTAGTCTTCTTTTTCAGGTTCTTGAATGCGATCTAGAGCCATTGCATAGGCGTCGTTTCCGTAGTTTAGGCTACGTTTTACGCGAGAGATTGTGGCTGTTGATGCGCCTGTGTCGTTTTCGATTTTGTGATACGTGAATCCTTCGCGAAGCATGCGGGCTACTTCTAAACGCTGGGCAAGGGATTGAACCTCGTTCATTGTTGCCAGGTCATCGAATAGTTTGTAGCATTCTTCTACTGATTCCATTGTAAGGATCGCTTTAAATAGCTGATCTAATTCTTTACCCCTTAGTTTATCAATTTGCATGTGCGACACTCCTTTTATTATTGCGAGGTGATTGAAACGGACTGGCTGATGCCTGGTTGATCAGGTACGATGTTGACCCACGTCTTACCTGGAACGAATCCTAGCTTTTTGCCATCTTTGAAAGGATAAATTCTGCCACCTTCATTCTTCCATGTCACTTTTTGTACTTGTCCTTTTTGAATCAAGTACCCGTCCCCACCAGAATTTAAATCTATGGCCCGGCGTAACTTACTATCAATTACACGATGACCTGTTTCTACTATAAAAATATTATCGACCGTAGTGGCTTCTTTTGAATGATAATCTACGGTTGCTTCTCCGTCGCTGAACCGTGCGTAATTCTCTTCTTCAGGATTATATTTGAACGTGACTGTTTCTTGTGGTGTGTTTGAATACGTAATCGTAACGTTCGATGCTTGCTGTCCATTTAGGGATTGAATCTCTTCCTCAGTCAAAAACGGAAGGGGCTCATGATCCTTCGTTACATCGTAACCTTTTTGTTTAGCTACATCATAGACAGCATCAAGAAGAATATACGAGTTATGTGGAGCATTACGGAAACTTTCTCTTTTAAATAAATTCCGGTCATTATCATAGTACATACCGTTCAAATGATCAATTGCGCCTGCTTTCAGCTGATTCTCAATATACTCAGCTGCCCCGTGGTACAAGTAAATCGCATCGTACCCTTTTGCAATAGTAAAGTAGTACTCGCGGGCACTTCTGACAGGACCGACCACTTCAGGTTGGTTACTATGATAAAAGGCTAAAAACCTTGTAATGCTTCCTTCAGCCAATACTTCGTAAACGAGATCTGCATCGTTTAAACCTGATTGTGGTCTGGCGTAGGAATGATTATTGACCATAACGGCCATGATACGATGACTGACATCGTCATTCGTTCTCTCACCTGTTAAGGGATACACATTCTTAAATTCCGGATCTTGTTCCAATACAGGTGTCTCTTCGATGGTTTGTTCCATTTCTTTCTTTGAGTGCTCTTTGACTTCGCCTTCTGCTGGCTTTACTGCGCTTGCTTTATTCGCCAGTTGATCGACGGAACAAGCCGTCACGACAAAGAGCATGAGTAAAAACACCCAGCCTAACGACTTACGCATGTTCATACACACCTTTTCCTTAAACTACTTCACTACTTTACCCTAGTTACATTTTAACGCATTATTGCAGGAAAGAGTACCTCTTTCTTCTTAACGTCCATAATTCCTTTAGGTGTAATTCGTATGAAAGGAAGATGCATAGATGAGAGAAACAGCAATGTATAGATAGGGTCTTGAAACGGATATCCGTGCTCTCCTAAAATCCGCTTTACTTGTTGCTCATGAGAGATAATTGTTCCCATTTCTTCATCAGACATCATCCCGGCAATAGGTAAAGGAAGCTCATATATAACTTCACCTTCGTGAGCCAGCACAATTCCTCCCCCGATCTCTTTCATACGCTTAAAAGCCATCTCCATATCCGACTTGTTCTGTCCAATAAAAATAAAGTCCCCTGTATTTGAATAAGAACTTACAAGTCCGCCAAGCGAATTCGTAAATCCTTTAATCATCGAATTTACCTTCCACTTACCTTCCCTATCCATTAGCATTAAGAACGCTTCGTCCTCAGGACCCGCCTGCTCCCCTGAAAGTTCAGACTTCACAGCGTACGGCTTTAGAATAACTTCGTTTGCCATTTCCAAACCAAGAGGAATAGAGAATTGCAAATCGCGCTCTGTTAAATCCCAATTAATTTGCAGAGGGCTTAAATCATGCTCATCCCAATTGAAAGAATTAGTCTGTTCAACCGTTTGCCCATCTTTTTTCACCCATTTTCCTTTCGCTATAACGGAGGTTGGAGTTGGCTTATGTTTATCGCTAAGAATATTAATGTGAGCCACACACCCTGGGGAGATGCTCCCAACACGATGATCAATTCCGAAGTGTTTGGCGGCATTATAAGAAGCCATACTATACGCTTCATAATCAGGCACATCGTTTTCTAAGGCAATTTCTATACAGCGATCCATGATTCCTTGTTCATAAAAGGATGGCGTAGCACCATCTGTAGTCATCATAAGCCGGTCATATACACGAATGTTCCAGTCTTTCATCTCCTTTAACAACTGCGGAAGGTCAGGTCGAATGGAAGAGTAGCGAAGAGCGGTCATATACCCAAGCCGGATTCGATTCCATACCTCTTCCCCTGTCATAGATTCATGATCGGAATCGGTTCCAAGGAGCTTCATCTTCGTCAGCGTCTTCTCTGAAGCTCCAGGAAAATGCCCCTCTATAGGCTTTCGTTTTCGCTTGGTCTCTTGCATCCAATGCAACACACGATCATCATCTTTTAATACACTCGGCCAACCCGTCAGTTCACCACCCTGGATGACAGCATCATGCTCAAGCCAATCGTGAACATCCTCATCACTAAGAAAATGGTCCTCTCGCTGAAGAGCTGACTGGGAGTCAAAGCGGCTCCACCAGTACATTGAAGCCGGCACATCATTCAATTCTCCCAATAAAGAAAACGCTTTCTTTTTGTGTAATAAAAAAAGCAACACTAAGTTATCGTTGATTAACGTGGTTGTTCCAGTTTGTAATGCATATTGAGCTAAACCGTGGGGATTATATAACTGAAAAGGATGGGCATGCGGTTCGATGTAACCCGGAACGATATACTGTCCAGCGCAGTCCACGACTTCAGTAGCCTTATTAGACTCAGGAAGTGCATCGCCCACATAGACAATGCGATCGTCGTAAATCCATATATTTGCTTCTATCCATTGTTTTAAGTAAACGTTTAAATACGTGGCATTGGTTAACACGATCGACGGAGCATGCGTACCATCTACTACTGCTACATGTTCACGGAGTTGTCGATTGCGCCATCGGTAACGGTGTTCATTCATCGTCCATCACTCCATCTATATTGAATGTCAAAGCTTGTCATCTTTTTACCATCGTAACACACGCAAACATTTACTGCATTAACGTTTTGAAGGGAATGAGTAAAAAAAATGGTACGTCCAAACATCGGAATTATCAACGCAATGATCCGCATCACTTTCGGATTAACACTACTCTGCTTCTCCACCGCAAAAATGGTAAGAAAACCTTGGAGAGACGGCAACTGGATGATGATCATGCTAGCGTCCATGAAAGTAGCCGAAGGCATCGTCCGCTACTGCCCAGTCGTAGCTATGATGGAAGAAACAAAGAACAACCAGCAGGATAAAGAAGATGAGGAGAGCACGTTTAACCCATCATGAAAAGCGCAGGGGGCTTGCCCAGGGCCGTACGGATAAGCAAGCAAACGGAAGTTCGCGTAGCGGACTGCAGTTTGATTGCTTATCGCGCTAGGCCCTAGCCCCCGGAGCTGGATCTCATGAAAAGCGCAGGCGACTGTCCATCAGAAGAGGAAGTTCGGTTAAAATCGGCACGTCCTGTGCCAACACCGAACTGACCTGCATCCTGCAGGCCCGCATAAGCAAGCTGGCGGAAGTTCGCGCAGCGAACTGTAGTCAGATTGCTTATCGCGCTAGGCCCTAGCCCCCGGAGCCAGATCCAATGAAAAGCCCAGGCGACTGTACATGCAAAAAAGCTGGCCCAAGCGTCAAATGCCTGGGCCAGCCCAATTTTTCGTATAGAAAGGAATGAAGTGTCATGAATATCATGGAATACCTAACCGATATGACGTTTGTAATCGCCACAATTATCGGAAGTATTGTTGCCATCCTCTTTATTTATATTCAGAAGAAGAAGACATAGTCTTATGACGCGCGATATCTGTCCGAAAAAAGAAATACGGACTCGTGACGGGGAGCAGAGTTTTGTATACATTTGCCGTCGCTTCCTCTAAATCAGGTTGAACAGACCCGACGAGCATAACGCGGCCCCCATCTGAAACGAGGCTGCCTTGATCCTCTTTTACACCTGCATAAATGGAGAAAGAAGCCGAATCTTCTTTAAGTTCTGGCAGAGGATGCCCTTTTTCATAAGAACCTGGGTACCCAGAAGACGCTACAACCACTCCCGCACATGTTGCTTTCTTCCATCGAATCTTTGGGTCACGTCCAGCAACTACATCCTCAATTACCTGCATCAAGTCATTTTCTAATAGCGGCAGAACGACTTGGGTTTCAGGGTCACCGAATCTGGCGTTAAATTCAATGACTTTTGCACCTTCCTTCGTCAAGATACAACCTGCATAGAGGATACCCGTAAAAGAACGCCCCTGGTCAACTAGAGCTTCGGCTGTCGGTTTAAGAATCGATTCAACTGCACGTTCCACCTCACTCGCGGGGATATTCTCAGAAGGTGCATAAGCGCCCATTCCGCCTGTATTAGGCCCTTTGTCATCGTCAAATGCCCGCTTATAATCTTGAGCAGGAATCATCGGATACACGTCGCACCCATCTACAAATGCCATCAGTGAAAACTCTTCGCCTTCTAGAAACTCCTCAATAACAATCGTTTTCCCAGCATCACCGAACTGTTCTCCTCCAAGCATCCCGCAAATGGCTTGATGAGCCTCTTGTTCCTCTTCTGCAATGACGACTCCCTTACCAGCTGCGAGTCCATTGGCTTTAATAACAATTGGGAAGTCTACTGAATCAAGATATGAAATAGCCGTTTCTTGATCAGAGAATGTGCGGTACTCTCCAGTCGGTGTACCGCTAGTTGCCATGACTTCTTTCGCGAATGCCTTACTTCCCTCAATCAGAGCCGCCTCTTTCGTTGGTCCGAAAATGTTAAGTCCCTCTTCCCTAAAAGCGTTGACAATACCCTCTAGCAAAGGAACTTCAGGACCCACAATCGTCCAAGCGACCTCATTAGCTTTAGCAAAATCGACAAGAGCGGCAGTATCTTGTTCAGGGATCGTTACAGCAGTAGCTTCTGTCATCCCGGCATTACCTGGCGCTGCAAAGATTGTTTCCACTCGTTCACTCTCCGCTAACTTCCGAACAATACTATGTTCTCTTCCACCGCGACCAATCACCAATACATTCATGACCTCACCCCTATTTAGTGTTTGAAATGGCGCATGCCTGTTAAGACCATCGTAATGCCATGCTCATTACAGGCATCAATTGAATCCTGGTCTCGCTTAGATCCCCCAGGCTGAATGATTGCTGTTACACCTGCTTTAGCTGCAGCTTCTACCGTATCAGGCATCGGGAAGAATGCATCGCTCCCGAGTGCTGCACCGTGGCAGTGATCGCCAGCCTGTTCAATCGCTATGTTCGCTGCTCCCACTCTGTTCATCTGCCCCGCTCCAACACCGACGGTACGGTGATTTTTGGCAAGAACAATCGCATTTGACTTCACGTGTTTCACAACTTTCCATGCAAGCTGCAAGTCCTCCCATTCTTGATTTGTCGGACGGCGATCAGTCGGGATCGAGATGGATACGTCGTTAAGATTCCCCTCATCCGTATCTTGTACGAGCACACCACCACGAACGCTTGTGACAAGTTTAGATGCTCCACTTTCTTGATTAAGATCAAGTTTCAGCAGGCGTAAGTTTTTCTTCTCTTTTAGTACCTCTAATGCTTCATCTGAGAAAGAAGGTGCGATAATAATTTCAAGGAAGATTTCTTTCATTCGTAGAGCAGTATCCCGATCAACTTCACGGTTCACTGCGATAATCCCACCGAATATGGAAATCGGGTCCGCTTCATAAGCACGCTCAAATGCACAATAAATGGTGTCACCTTCCCCAACGCCACAAGGGTTCATATGCTTAACAGCAATAGCTGCCGGTTGCGTGAAGTCAAGGACCATAGATAATGCAGCATTGGCATCTTGTATGTTGTTGTAAGAAAGTTCTTTTCCATTAAGCTGTTCAGCGTTAGCAATGGACGCTCCTTTATAAAGAGGGTCTCTATAAAAGGCGGCATCTTGGTGAGGATTCTCTCCATATCGAAGCGATTGAACAAGTTCATACGTATTCGTTTGTTGAGCTGGCGTTTCATCTTCTAACATTTCATTGAAATAGTTCGCGATGTATGTATCGTAACTTGCCGTATGGTTAAACACCTTGGCAGCTAGATTTTTACGAACATTGTATGGAACTTCGTCCTCTTTTAGATAAGGGAGTACTTCAACATAATCGTCTGGGTTTACAAGTACAGTAACCCCTTCGAAATTCTTCGCAGCAGCACGAAGCATGGTTGGTCCGCCAATATCAATATTTTCGATCGCCTCTTCTTCTGTTATCCCTTCTTTCGAGATCGTTTCTTTAAAGGGATAAAGGTTCACAACGACAAGATCAATTAAACCAATATGTAAATCATCCAGCTGCTCGAGATGCTCTCGTTGGTTCCGTTTCGCTAACAGACCAGCATGGACATTTGGATGAAGGGTTTTTACTCTTCCATCCATAATTTCAGGGAAATCGGTAATTTCGGATATAGAACGAACAGACAGCCCCGCTTCTTCTAACGCACGCTTCGTGCCTCCTGTAGATACAAGTTCATACCCAATAGTTGCAAGTTGATTTGCGAATTCTACAATGCCTTTTTTATTCGATACACTTAATAATGCACGCTTTTTCTTTGTCATGTTGCTTTCTCCCCTTTAATACATTGTTTGACGACGGTCGGGTACAAGTCGTGCTCAACGCGCTGAATATCATGTTGAAGCCTGGTTCGATCTCCTTCTATTCGCACAGGAATTTGCTCGATAATAGGGCCCGTGTCCATCCCCTCATCAACAAAGTGCACAGTAACACCGGTTACTTTCACCTTTGCATCAAGGGCTTGCCCAATCGCATCTTTCCCAGGGAATGCCGGTAGCAGAGATGGATGAATGTTGAAAATCTTTCCTTCGTATGCTCTCAAAAGAGTAGGCCCGATTAATCTCATATATCCAGCTAACACACACCACTCTATCGATTTATCCCTAAGCTTTTGTAGGATCTCCGATTCAAATGTGGCTTTGTCAGGATAATCTTTAGAACGAAAAGAGAAGACGTCTATGCCGAATCGTCTTGCTTTCTCGATAACGGCTGCTTCAGGTTGATCACAGACCAAGAGACTTACATTGTAGGTCGGGCCCTCCCCTGCGCGCTCAACGAGAGCTTCAAAGTTCGAGCCACTTCCAGAAGCGAAAACGGCTATTGGAATTGGTTCTCCCATCATCTGTACGCCACTCCTTCTCCCTTGACGACGTTACCAATCACCCATGCTTCTTCTCCAGCTTCCTCCAATTGTGCAAGAGCCATTTCAACATCCTCCTCACGCACCACAGCCGCCAAACCGATTCCCATATTAAACACACTGTACATTTCTTCAGGCGATACAGAGGTCTTATCCATTAGAAAATCAAATATCACCGGAGGCGTCCAAGATCCTCTTTGAATAGATACACCAAACCCTCCAGGAAGCATTCTTGGTATGTTCTCTTCAAAGCCTCCACCTGTAATATGAGCCATCCCTTTAACCTCAATCGCAGTGTTCAAAGCCTTGATCGCTTTAGCATAGATTTTTGTCGGAGTAAGAAGCGTTTCCCCAAAGGACACTGGAAAAACCCCATAGTGGTCAGAAAGGTCTAAGTCATGATTCTCTATCCACTTTCTTATGAGGGAGTATCCGTTCGAATGAATACCGCTCGAAGCAAGACCTATGATTCGGTCACCCTCACGTATGGTTTCACCTGTAATGAGCTCATCTTTCTCTACCGCCCCAACAACAAATCCCGCAACGTCATAGTCCTCTTCTTTATACATGCCTGGCATTTCAGCTGTCTCACCACCGATCAGTGCACATCCAGCTTGTTCGCACCCATCTGCTATACCTTTGACAATAGCCTCAATCCGCTCGGGGACGTTTCTACCACAAGCGATATAATCCAAGAAGAATAATGGTTCAGCACCTTGAACGATAATATCATTCACACACATCGCCACCGCGTCTATCCCTATCGTATCATGTCGTTTTAAATCTATCGCTAGTTTTAACTTTGTTCCCACTCCGTCTGTGCCTGAGACGAGTACAGGGTTTTGATAAGACGTCTTGGCTAAATCGAACAACCCACCAAATCCGCCAACACCTCCCATTACACCAGCACGTTTCGTTCTTGCGACATGTTGCTTCATTCCTTCTACTGCTTCATATCCAGCTTCCACATTTACGCCCGCTTCTTTGTATAACTCTCTCATTTCAACACCTCCTTATACTTTCTCATATGGATGAACCGTATTTGGAAAGATCTCAGTCGGATAACTTCCGGTAAAGCACGCCTGACACTGTCCGTGGCGAAGAGAATCTTGAGGCGACCCTATTGCTTCCTGAAGCCCCTCTACTGACAAAAAGGCAAGGCTATCTGCACCAATCATCTCACGGATCTCTTCTACACTATGGTGCCCTGCAATAAGCTCAGCTTTCGTGGACGTATCAATGCCGTAATAACACGGATTCTTAAGTGGAGGAGCACCGATACGCACGTGGACCTCTTTTGCGCCTGCGTCTTTCAACATTTGAATAATGCGACGGCTTGTTGTTCCTCTCACAATCGAATCATCCACCATCACGACGCGTTTTCCTTCTACAATCCCTCTCACCGGGGATAACTTCATCTTTACGCCTTGTTCTCTTAGTTCTTGTGACGGCTGAATAAATGTGCGGCCTACGTAGCGATTCTTGATGAGTCCGAGTTCATACGGAATTCCTGACTGTTCAGCGAACCCAATCGCTGCAGAGATACTAGAATCAGGCACACCTGTTACAACATCAGCCTCAATGGGCGCTTCTTTCGCAAGTTCTTTCCCCATCCTCTTTCTTGCAGAGTGTACATTCACTCCATCTAAGTTGCTATCAGGACGAGAGAAGTAGACGTATTCCATTGAACAAAGCGTCCGCTGAAGTGGCTCTGAGAAACGGTCGGAATGAAGTCCTTCTTTATCGATCGTAATCAATTCACCAGGATCGACTTCTCTTATATACTCGGCTCCAACTACATCAAGAGCACACGTTTCAGAAGACACAACATAAGCATCTCCAAGCTTGCCTATTGATAAAGGTCGCAACCCCTTTGGATCCAGAGCTACAAATACCTTCTCTTCTGTCATCATTACGAACGCATAGGCACCTTTTAACATAGCAAGAGCTTGCACGATGCGCTCTTTTAATGGTAAATGGCCACTTCTCTTAATAAGGTGGGCGACGACTTCTGTATCAGATGTCGTTTGCAGAATACTTCCTTGAGCTTCTAACTGGTGCTTTAAAGCATGAGCATTAACAAGATTGCCATTATGCGCCAAAGCAAGACTACCTGTCTGAGATCGGAAAACAAGAGGCTGGACATTTTCATATCCACCGCCCCCTTGTGTCGCGTAACGCACGTGCCCAATGGCACCATGACCTTCAAGGCGATCAAACTGCTTTTCCTCAAACACCTCTGTGATCAAGCCAAGCCCTTTCTCAAGACGCATTTGCTCCCCATCTGTAGCAATGATACCGGCCCCTTCCTGCCCACGATGTTGAAGACTGTGCAGGCCGTAATAAGTCAGGTGCGCAGCATCTTCATGCCCAAAAACGCCAAATACACCGCACTCTTCGTTTAATCCTTTGATTTCAGTTGGCACGGAATAGCCTCCTTCCAGGCTTTTTTAAGATCAGGTGTAAATAGAGAAATCACGTCTTCTCCTTGATGTGTCACACAGTAATGTTGATGATCCGTTACCACCCCGAGATAGACTGCATCGCTTACGAGGGCTTCGAATGCGTTCTGATGTTCACCTGGTACAGATACTACATAACGAGACTGGGTTTCACTGAAAAGTTCCGTGAGCGGCTCTCCGTTAATGGAAATGTCACAACCAAGGTCGTGTTCAAATAATGATTCAGCAAGAGCCACACCAAGTCCCCCTTCCGCAACATCATGGGCGGATCGAACGAACCCTTTTTGAATGGCGGAAAGCACTTCCTCTTGCCTTCTCTTCTCCACTTCTAAATCAAGCTTCGGACACGGTCCAAAGTAATCACCTTCTAACACCTTCTGCAGTTCACTTCCGCTGAATTCAGGACTTGCCTCACCAATTACGTAGATCAGATCTCCACGCTCTTGAAAACTTTGACGCGTAATGTACGAGAGATCTTCAATTAATCCAACCATTCCAACAACAGGTGTAGGGTAAATAGATACTCCGTTTGATTCATTGTACAAGGATACATTCCCACTAATTACAGGTGTTGAGAGCGTCGTACATGCTTTACTCATTCCAAGGACAGATTGCTTCATCTTCCAGTACGTTTCTGGAATTTCTGGACTGCCGAAGTTTAGGCAATCTGTCAGTGCTAATGGACGACCTCCGGAGCAAATGATATTCCGGGCCGCTTCAGCAACCGCAATCTGGCCTCCGAGGTGCGGATCTAAATGAATATAGCGAGAATTACAGTCCGTTGTCATAGCTAATGCTTTCCGCGTCCCTTTCACACGAACCACTGCTGCGTCAGATCCTGGTGCGACAACCGTATTCGTTTGAACCATATGGTCATACTGCTCATACACCCATTCCTTACTTGCAATCGTAGGCTGCTTAAGTAGCGTCATTAATGTTTCGCCCATATCTTCTACTTCAGGGCGATATTTGATATCTCTGTATTCTTCAATATAAGCAGGCTGAACCTCTTCTTGTTCATAGACAGGCGCTTCTTCAGCTAGAGCGTCTACAGGGACATCCGCTACGACTCTACCTTCATGCTCTAGTCGTAACACCCGCTCCTCGATAACTTCACCAATCGAAACCGCATGCAATCCGTACCGTTCAAAGATCTCTGCAATTTCTTCTTCACGCCCTTTCTCAACGACGAGAAGCATTCTTTCCTGAGATTCTGAAAGCATCATTTCATAAGCGGTCATATTCTCCTCGCGCTGTGGAACGTCGTCTAAATTCATTCGGATTCCCGTACCAGCTTTACTCGCCATCTCACTAGCAGAAGACGTTAACCCTGCCGCCCCCATATCCTGCATGCCGACAAGAGCATCACAGTGGATGACGTCTAGACAAGCTTCAATAAGTAACTTTTCCATAAAAGGATCACCGACTTGAACAGAAGGGCGTTTGCTAGCTGAAGCATCCGATAGTTCCTCAGAAGCAAATGTCGCTCCGTGAATACCATCACGACCAGTAGGTGCACCTACGTACATAACCGTATTGCCGACGCCTTTCGCAATCCCTTTTTGAACGTCTTGTTGATCAATTAAACCAACGCACATCGCATTCACAAGAGGGTTGCCTTCATAACATCGATCAAACTGAACCTCTCCACCGACAGTAGGGACCCCAACACAGTTTCCATACCCAGCTATACCGTGTACAACTTCCTTAAATAAGTACTTCATTCGCTCTGTGGTTAGTTCTCCAAACCGGAGAGAATTCAGTAAGGCAATCGGACGAGCTCCCATGGAGAACACATCACGCAAGATACCACCAACACCTGTTGCAGCACCCTGATACGGTTCAATAGCGGAAGGGTGATTGTGGCTTTCCATTTTAAATACCACAGCCTGGTTATCACCAATATCAACGACACCCGCTCCTTCACCAGGCCCTTGTAAAACATGTGGACCTTTCGTCGGGAAGTGTTTCAACAATGGCTTCGAGTTTTTGTAACTGCAGTGTTCGGACCACATAACGGAGAAAAGACCTGTTTCGGTGTAGTTCGGTACCCGCCCAAGTACGTTTTTCATCAGGGCAAACTCAGAATCACTCAGTCCCATTTCCTTATAAAGCTGCTCTTCTTCAATGCGTGATGGACTCAAATCAAGTGTGTTGTACATGGGTTCCCCTCCAATTCGCTACCATTGATTGAAATAACTTCAAACCATCTTCTGAACCAAGAAGTGCTTCAACCGCACGTTCCGGGTGTGGCATCATACCAAGAACGTTTCCTCGTTCATTGCAAATACCAGCTATATCATAGACGGATCCATTTGGGTTGTTTTCATAAGTAAATAGAATTTGATGATGGTCTACGAGACGACGGTATGTAGATTCATCGCAATAATAGTTGCCTTCCCCATGAGCGATTGGCAGCTTCAGAGTCGCTCCTTCTTCATAAAGATTGGTGAATGTCGTATTATTGTTCGCTACACAAACGAGATCTGTTTTACATATGAAAGCTAAATCACGATTTGGAAGCATGGCCCCAGGAAGTAGCCCTGCTTCTAAAAGAATCTGAAATCCGTTACATACGCCTAGAATAAACGTCCCTTTATCCGCTTCTTCTTTAATCGCACGAACTACAGGAGCAACACTCGCCATCGCACCTGAGCGTAAGTAATCTCCATGAGAGAACCCACCTGGCAAAAGGATAGCGTCGTAAGCAGATAAGTCAGTCGCAGCAGAGGAGACCATCTCTACATCTTCTTTTAAATGAGTCCGTATGGCATCAAACATATCCTGGTCACAGTTTGAACCCGGAAATACGATTACGGCGAACTTCAATTGGGAACGACCTCCTCTAGTGTATAGCGGTATTCTTCAATGACAGGATTGGCAAGCAATCGATCACACAGCTCGTTTACACGTTTATCAATCTCTCCTGTATCCTTTACTGTCAGTTCAAAATACTTCCCAACTCGAACGCTCTCAACCTCATCATAGGCTAATGAATGCATCGACTCCTGAATCGCTTTCCCCTGCGGATCAAGAACTCCCTCTTTCAACGTTACGTAAACATACACTTTATACATGAACGATCGCCTCCAGACGCTTTAAGATAATTTCATAGATTTCAACAAGATCCTCTATATCATTCCGGAAAACATCTTTATCCATTTTTCGGTTTGTATCCTGATCCCATAGGCGGCACGTGTCAGGCGAAATTTCATCAGATAACACAATGGAACCGTCATGCAGGCGGCCAAACTCCAATTTAAAGTCGATTAATCGAAGCTCAATCTCACTGAACATGACTTGCAAATGGTTGTTAATCTTGTGGGCAGCTGCTTTGATATGGTCCAAGTCACTTTGGTCTACTTTCATTAACATGCGTGCATGTTCATCATTTATAAATGGATCATCGAGGTCATCACTCTTATAATAGAATTCCACAATTGGCTCGGGGAGTTCTGTCCCTTCCTCTAAGCCAAGGCGACGTGTCATGCTACCAGCTGCAACATTTCTGACAACGACCTCTAGCGGAATAATTTGAGATTGCTTTACGAGCTGTTCTGTATCTGAAAGCGTTTGGATAAAATGTGTCGGAATTCCAGCTAACTTTAAATAGGAAAATACATGAGCTGAAATTAAATTGTTCAAGCGACCTTTCCCCCGAAATGTCTGATGTTTCTTCCCGTTAAATGCCGTTGCCTCATCTTTATACTCCAGAATCAGTTCATACTCTTCTCCGATTAAGGAATACACCTTCTTCGCTTTTCCCTCGTATAGCAATGAACCTTTCATTTCGCTACCCCCTGGTACCAGGAACAACCTGGTCTTGATCTAATTTTTCTTTAGCTTCTTCTACCGTTTTACCGATCGCTGTCACGTGGCCCATCTTGCGCATTGGTTTGATCTCTTCTTTCCCATACAAGTGAACATGACAATCTAAAAAATGATGAGCGTTTATTCCGTAGCCATCTGCCTCTGTCCCAATAATATTTCTCATAACAGCCGCATAAGGTGTGTCTATGTTTAGAAGAGGCAATCCGCAAACAGCCCGAATATGTTGTTCAAACTGGGAAACGTTACAAGCTTCTATCGTAAAGTGTCCCGAGTTATGAGGGCGAGGGGCCATCTCATTCACATAAACGTCCTCTCCCACTACAAACATTTCAACAGCAAACGTTCCGACCACGCCTAAGTAGGCAGCTATACGCACCGCGTACGTCTTTGCTTTATCCAATACTTCGCTTGAGACAGACGCAGGTACTACGCTTTCCCTGAGCATATGATGTTCATGAAGATTAGCGGGCATAGGGAATATGGCAGTTCCCCCGTCAATCCCTCTTGTCATGATGATAGAAACTTCTTGATCGAAAGGTAACCAACTTTCCAAAATGCAACTTCCATGGTCATGAAGGAAACGCTTGGCCTCGCTCATATCTTCCTTGCTACTTATACGAAACTGACCCTTACCGTCGTAACCACCTTCAACCGTTTTAATAACACAAGGGAAACCAAGCGTATCGACCGCTTCTTCAAGATCATCTGTTTCATCAAGCAATCGATACGGAGCTACAGGAACGCCTGCTTGCTCTAGACGTTTCTTCTCCCGGCCACGGTTTTGAGTAACTTCTAGTGCTTCAACACCTTGAGGAAGTTTCCCTAGTTCAACTAAATACTTAGCTAATGAAAGATCTACATTTTCAAATTCATACGTAATGACCTCACTCACTTCAGCAAGCTGCTTCGCTCCTTCAAGACTGTCTAAAGCATAAGGAATATGGATATCTGCAAGCTGAGCGCACGGACCATCTTCCGCAGGATCTTGAACCGCAATTCTATATCCCATTTGCTTTGCAGCCACAGCCATCATACGTCCAAGCTGCCCCCCTCCAAGTATGCCAATGGTGGAGTTAGGTAAAATTACTTGATTCATAGAGTTGCCCCCTCATCTCTTCAACGTTTTCTTTTAATTCATCCCGATAGGCTAATAATCGGTTAGCTAGCTCTTGGTCATATACAGCCAATATTTCAGCGGCCAGAATTCCTGCATTTTTAGCACCAGCCGTACCTACAGCAACGGTAGCTACAGGGATCCCACCTGGCATTTGAACGATCGACAACAACGAATCCCAACCATCTAACTTCGATTGAACAGGGACTCCAATAACCGGGAGGGTGGTTTTAGAAGCAACCATACCTGGCAAATGCGCCGCTCCCCCAGCCCCAGCAATAATGACCTTAAGCCCCTTATCCCGCGCTCCTTCTGCATAACTGAACATATCCTCCGGTGTACGGTGAGCCGATAAGATTCCTTTTTCGTAAGGTACTTCAAGCTTCTCTAACATAGAGCAAGCATGTTTCATTGTTTCCCAGTCTGATAAACTGCCCATCACTACCCCTACATCAGCCATTCCTACTCTTCCTTTCCTATTTATAAAATAAAGACTACTTCACTCTAGTTTCTTCCTATTAAAAAAGCGCCTATTATCTCATCTCTATGGAGAGAAGATAATAGGCGCACGAATGAATCCATTTACATCGATCGTAATGGGTATACGTATGTCCAATCTTCCCTCATAGTCCGACCATTTAAGGTGGTCAGGTAGAAACTTACGGGCCTTATCCCCGAGATTATATGAGGTACATCGTTCATTAACTTTAGTTTATTGAATTTATACTTATACTCTAACAATACTCCTAAAATAAATCAACAATACACGAACATTTAAATTTAATTACCTGTTTTCGTTCGCTTCCATTGAAAACTACTATTATTTAGTTTTTCATTATAAGGGAGCTTATATGGAAGACATTCAGATAATAGCAAGCAAACCACCAAACCCGTTTTAATAATATTAATAGTGAAGGTTTACATTCTACTAGGGAGGGTATGTTTATCTTACTGACACCATATGCCCTCTAAATCAGCTTCCATTTTATTCAATTACTGCCACCTAAATACCAGTAAAGTAATTACTTATTGACGATTCTTAAAAAAATGTTACACTTATATTCGGAACAAAACGTTTATACCAAATGTACAGTTTAAACTAAACAAATTATTACATTTGCATCAGGAAGGGGATTCGATGAATAAGGTAACGCCTGTTTTTTGGATATCACTCGCTATTTCAGCCGTCTTTGTTCTTTGGGGAACGATATCACCAAGCAACTTACAAGCGGTTTCAAGCGAAATCCAAGGATTTCTTACCGAAAGATTCGGTTGGTTCTACTTACTAACTGTAGCTATATTTCTCATCTTCTCAATTTACTTAGTAGTCAGCCCTTACGGAAAACTAAAATTAGGGCAACCGAACGAAAAGCCAGAATATAAAACCATTACATGGTTTGCTATGTTATTTAGTGCTGGTATGGGAATTGGTCTTGTATTCTGGGGATCAGCTGAACCATTAGCACACTATGCAACACCACCTACAGGAGATGCTGAAACAGCAGAAGCAGCGAAAAAAGCTCTTCGTTACGCATTCTTCCACTGGGGCTTCCACGTATGGGCAATCTACACTGTAATTGCTCTTGCGATTGGTTACTTCAAATTCCGTCGTAAATCACCAGGTGTCATCAGTGCTACTTTCGAACCTTTACTAGGGGAGAAAGCAACGAAAGGCGCACTTGGTACCACCATTGACGTAATCGCTGTATTTGCAACGATCTTCGGTGTTGCAACATCTCTAGGTCTTGGAGCGACACAAATCGCTGGTGGACTAGCTTTCATCACACCAATTGAAAATAATAAACTAACTCAGTTTGTTATTATTGCAATAGTAACGGTACTCTTCATGATTTCCGCATGGAGTGGTTTGAGTAAAGGTATTAAGTATTTAAGTAATACTAATATTGTATTGGCAATTGGTTTAATTGCTATGACCCTTATATTAGGTCCTACTGTATTTATCATGAATACATTTACTTCAACATTAGGGTCTTACGTTCAGAACCTACCAATGATGACTTTCCAAATGGCACCACTTAGCACGGATCAGAATGAGTGGATTCAAGGTTGGACCGTCTTCTACTGGGCTTGGTTTATTTCCTGGTCTCCATTCGTAGGTACATTTATTGCACGTGTTTCAAAGGGACGTACAATCCGTGAATTTATCATGGGAGTACTTATTGGACCAAGTATCTTCAGTGCTTTCTGGTTCGCAGTATTTGGTGGTACAAGCCTTAAGCAAGAACTAAGCGGGCAGAACACTGGTCTAACTGATCTAAGTGCTGAACAAGCACTATTTGGAACTTTTGAGACAATGCCAATGGGAATTATCCTGACAATTGTCGCTATTTTACTAATCAGCACATTCTTTATTACATCTGCTGACTCAGCAACATTCGTTCTAGGTATGCAAACAACAAACGGTAGCTTAAACCCACCTAACGTTGTGAAATTGAGCTGGGGGATTATCCAAGCAGCTACTGCAGCCGTACTACTTGGAGCCGGAGGCCTCGGTGCGTTACAAACAGCCGCCATTGTTTCCGCCTTCCCGTTCTGCTTTATACTCCTATTTATGTGCTGGTCCTTACTGATCGCCTTAAATCAGGATGCAAAAGCAGCCAATATAAAGAAATAAACACTAAAAAAGCTATGGCACATGCCATAGCTTTTTTTAATACTTGCCTGATTTTCTACTCCTAGACTCGAGTAAAAAGGTTTAGCTTAACCCAATTCGTTCAAATACATGGTCAACATTCTTCAAATGATACGTTGCATCAAAACACTCATCCAACTTCTCTTCACTTAAAGCGCTAGTAATTCGATCATCCCCTTCAACAAGTTCACGGAACTGAATGCCTCTTTCCCATGCATCCATAGCTTTTGGCTGCACAAGATCGTATGCCTCTTCTCTAGACATTCCTGTATCAATAAGAGATAACAAGACGCGTTGAGAGAAAATTAACCCATACGTCTTATCCATGTTCTTCTTCATATTGTCTTCATAAACAGTCAGGTTCTTCACGATTTTACTGAAACGATTCAACATATAATTAAGGGCGATCGTAGAATCAGGTAGAATGATGCGCTCAGCTGATGAATGAGAGATGTCTCTTTCATGCCATAGAGGAACGTTCTCATACGCCGTAAGCATATGCCCTCTTACAACCCTTGCAAGACCCGTCATGTTCTCAGAACCGATTGGATTTCGCTTATGAGGCATTGCAGAAGACCCTTTTTGTCCTTTAGCAAAGAACTCTTCAACTTCTCTGGTTTCGGACTTTTGTAAACCACGAATCTCAACAGCAAATTTCTCAATAGATGTTGCAATCAAGGATAACGTAGAAAGGTAGTGAGCATGACGATCACGCTGAAGCGTTTGAGTTGAGACAGGAGCAGGCGTCAATCCAAGCTTCTTACAAACGTATTCCTCAACAAATGGATCAATATTTGCATAAGTACCAACAGCGCCTGACAGCTTCCCGAATTCAATATTATGAGCTGCCATTTCAAAGCGCTCTAAGTTACGCTTCATTTCCTCGTACCATAGAGCAAGCTTTAAGCCAAACGTAGTCGGCTCTGCATGAACCCCGTGAGTACGGCCCATCATTACGCTATACTTATGTTCCTTAGCTTTTTCAGCTAAGATATCAATAAACGTCTGCAGGTCATGACGTATGATATCATTCGCCTGCTTTAATAAATAGGATAAGGCAGTATCAACAACATCCGTCGAAGTTAGACCATAGTGAACCCACTTACGCTCTTCCCCAAGGGTCTCGGAAACAGCACGTGTGAAAGCGACAACATCGTGACGAGTTTCCTGCTCAATTTCTAGTATTCGGTTAATATCAAATGAGGCATGTTCCCGAAGCTTTTGTACATCTTCTGATGGTATGTATCCTAGTTCACTCCATGCTTCACATGCTAAGATTTCTACTTCTAGCCAAGCTTTATACTTGTTCTCATCTGTCCAAATAGCACCCATTTCAGGCCTTGTATAACGTTCGATCACAATCATCATCCTCCCATAAAATAAAAGTGCCTATTATCTATAGATGAAAAAGATAATAGGCTCACTTGTCACGTTCGTAGCTTGTCCCATCTTCGGACAAACCATGACTGTCTACTGGTATAGTATCAATAGTCATAGGAAAAAGCAACTTTTTCCCGAACGTTTTATTTGATTTTTATAACATCGTTCGTATCAATCCTGCTTTACAGCGTCGAACACGATTTTACTACCAATCGGCTCTACCTTTTTCTCACCATTTTCGATTCGCTCTTGGAAGATTGGCTCCTCTACACGACGAACTGGCATATAGCCTTCTTCTTTCATCATATTAAGAACAGAATCGATGGAATCTCCTTCTTCAACTGTAAATCGCTTTTTTTGTTTACCCATCTTTATTCAACTTTCCTTTCCTTACTTGCTTCACCCAGAAACCGCCCCGAATTTGCTTCGGTTCGTAAGCCACTATAAAGGCTTTAGAATCAATATTCTTAATGGTTTCATATAAAGATAGCTCATACTTACGAGGTGTAAGGATCTGCATAGCCAGGCGATCACCTTCCATGCCATAGGCAAACCAACTCGTCACACCATATCCTTTGTCTCTTAATTGTTTAGTAAACTCAATATCTGGATTGGATGAAATTACATTTACCGTAATATAGCCCAGAGCAAGTTTTTCTTCAATCTTCATTCCTACTATAACCCCTAAACCAAAGCCTAATGCATAGGCGACGACATTCTGGATTTGATCAAGGTTATCAAGCACTAGACCAAGTCCTACAATATAAACTGTAATTTCAAATACGCTAATAAATGCTGCCCAGTAACGCTGACCTTTCAGGGTAAAGATCGTTCGAATGGTTAAAAACGAAACATAGACGATATTAACCACTAAAATGATCAATACCATCGCCCAGCTATTCTCTAACAGATTTTCCATAAAATTATACCGACTCCTCTCCGTCGAACATAATACTTGTTTATTCCCCAAAAACGGGACATTCACCCACTTTACATCTTATGCATACACTATAGCGCAATCCATTAATAATTCTCAATTAATTTCTACATTCTTTTTTGTCATAAATGGAATAGAGAAGGAAACGAAGACACTTTAATCATCAGTATAGACATAAGGAGTGAGTGAAGGTGAACCCTTTCCAAAACATGAATAACTGGCGTCAGAACATGGACCGATTTTTTGGTGAAGATTTTTGGGGAGAGTTTGAGGGAATCCTGAAACCTACCATCCCTCAAATCAACATTTACAAATCGGATAATGAACTCTTACTACTCGTCAACGTCCCCGGATTAGAAAACCTTGATGATTTAGATATCTTTGTAGATTACTCTATATTAGAAATCAGGGGCATCATTTCTCTTCAATCATCTCAGAAACAGTGCATACAAGAAGAAATCCTACAGGGTACGTTTGAGCGTAAAGTAGAACTTCCTTATCCTGTACGAGGCGACCGCATGCAGGCGACCTACCGCAATGGGATTGTCGTTATCCAACTTCATCGTATGATTCAAGAAGAGGGAAAACGTAATAAAATTAAAATAAAGTCTTTAGACGAAAAATAAACCCAGAAGATTTAATCTTCTGGGTTTATTTTTAAAATGCATGGCGGCGTCCTACTCTTGCGGGGGTGAAACCCCGACTACCATCG
>NZ_AVBG01000022.1 GCF_000770675.1 Pontibacillus chungwhensis BH030062 | reverse complement strand
AGACATTGACGTTACATGTTGTTTCGTTCAGTTTTCAAAGATCAAATGTAACTTGTCCTCTTGTCGAGGAAAGTAATTATATGTTATCACATGTCTTAACATGGAGTCAATGAAAAATTAACATTTCCTTAATATTTCTTTAACTCGATGATGACTTTGCTGTGCGTTATCGCGACAGCAAAAACAATATTACAGCATTAAACGAAAAAGGTCAATGAAATCATAGTATTTTTTTAAATTTATTTTAGATATGACTAAACTTAGCTATAATCCAATCAATAACATAGGTTTTAAAACTTTATCATAACACGAACCGACTCTAGTAATGCTAGGGTTATGAAGAATCCTGCTATGTATACGACAATAACGATCTATCATTCTACAAAATATGAAAGGGTCGCTATCTACTCAAAAAGATAGCGACCCTTTTATCTTACATAGGTTGAATATAATAGACAGATTGATGTTTCTTCTTTCTAATCATTTTAGCAGCCATCCTAACTCCCCTAAGATCGTCACTAATAAGCACGATCTCTTTTGTGCATTCGAATTGTTCCTTCAATGCTCTCGGCAGGTAGGATAGTGGAATGTTTTCCGCTTCCGGATACGGACTACGATGCGCTGACACATAGTCCCTTACATCAATTACACAATAGTCATCGGAAACCGACTGCTGATCGATTTTCTTCATATAAAGGAGGGGTGAAATAAACTGCTTCGTAATAAATAAAGCTAATAAAATGAATAATGCAATAAGACCTAAAGTTTCCATGCTGTAACCCCCTTGCAATTTATCATATAACTTCTCCGTTCCAACCGAGCATTCCTCCGGCTAAATTTGTAACCGTAAAACCATGCTGAGCTAAAAACAAACAAGCATTCATACTTCTAATTCCAGCCCGGCACACAATAATATATTCTTCATCTTTACGAAAGTAATCTAGTGAATCAGGAATTTGTTGAAGAGGAATATGCTTAGCAGAAGGAATGATACCTTGTGTAACTTCCTCATTTTCGCGTACATCTATTATCAGTGGTTGACCATTTTTATTTAACATTTTTTCTAATTCCATCGCTGTAATTTCTTGCACTTCGTACACGGCTAGCTCCCCCTTTTAACTTATGCACTGCCTTATTTTATATCATTTTTTCTTGAAGTCAAGAGATACGTTTATGGGTATTTAATCCGATCAGAATACTGTGTTTTAGCCCTTTTCTTCGTAATATGATAAAAAAAGAGACTGCTTTTTTAAAGCAGCCTCTTTTTGCACTTAGTTTGCAACAATATTTACAAGTTTACCAGGAACGGCAATTACTTTGCGTACGGTTTTACCTTCAATCCATTCTTGAATTGTTTCATCTTCCATCGCAAGTTTTTCAAGTTCTTCTTTAGAAGCATCTTTTGGCGCACTTACTTTAGAACGAACTTTACCCATAACTTGAAGGACAATTTCGACTTCGTCATCAATTAGCTTCGCTTCGTCGTGAACTGGCCAAGCTTCGTAACTAATTGTATCTTCATGACCTAGTATACTCCATAATTCTTCAGCTAGGTGTGGCGCCACTGGCGAGAGTAGCTTCGCAAACCCTTCTGCATATTGTGCAGGAATTTCATTAGCTTTATATGCATCATTTATGAAGACCATCATTTGTGAAATAGCTGTATTGAAGCGAAGCGCTTCAAAGTTTTCCGTTACTTTCTTAACAGTCTCATGGTAACTACGTTCAAGATCTGTACTTTGACTACCTTTTTTAACTTTTTCTGAGAGACTGCCCTCTTCTGTAGCAAAAAGGCGGTATACACGATCTAAGAATCGACGTGCTCCATCTAAACCATTTGTAGACCAAGCTACTGATGCTTCTAAAGGCCCCATGAACATTTCGTAGAGACGTAATGTGTCTGCTCCGTGTGTCTCGACGATATCATCTGGGTTCACAACATTTCCTTTCGACTTACTCATTTTCTCGTTGTTTTCTCCCAGGATCATACCTTGGTTGAACAAACGTTGGAACGGTTCTTTAGTCGGCACCACGCCAATGTCGTAAAGGAATTTATGCCAGAAGCGAGCATATAGAAGGTGAAGTACAGCATGTTCCGCTCCCCCAATATACATATCAACCGGTAGCCATTCTTTCAGTTTTTCCGGATCAGCTAATTGCTCGCTATTGTCCGGATCAATGTAACGAAGGAAATACCAGCAGCTACCTGCCCATTGTGGCATTGTATTCGTTTCACGACGGCCCTTCATGCCTGTCTCTGGATCTACCACGTTTACCCAATCTTCAATGTTAGCAAGCGGAGATTCGCCAGTGCCTGAAGGCTTAATGTTTTCTGTCTTCGGAAGTTCAAGAGGAAGATTTTCGACTTTTTCAGCTGTTACAGAACCATCTTCCCAATGAATAACCGGAATTGGTTCTCCCCAATAACGCTGACGGCTGAACAGCCAGTCGCGCAGACGGTAAGACGTTTTCTTCTCACCCTTACCTTCTTCTTCAAGCCATTCAATTGCTTTTTGAATGCCTTCTTTTTTATCAAGACCATTTAGGAAGTCAGAATTAATATGTTTCCCATCTTCTGTATACGCTTCTTTTTCAACGTCTCCACCCTCTAGAACTGCGCGAATTGGAAGGTCAAACGTTTTGGCAAATTCATAATCACGTTCATCGTGAGCTGGAACAGCCATGATTGCACCTGAGCCGTAAGACATTAGAACATAGTCCGCTACCCATATCTGGATGCGTTCCCCATTTACAGGGTTGATTGCATATGCTCCTGAGAAAACGCCTGATTTTTCTTTCGCAAGATCCGTTCGCTCTAAATCACTCTTCTTCGTCACTTCATTTATATAAGCTTGCACCGCTTCTTTTTGTTCAGCAGATACAATTCGTTCAACAAATGGGTGTTCAGGAGCTAGCACAGCATACGTTGCGCCGAACAACGTATCTGGACGGGTCGTAAATACAGTGAACGTTTCATCGTGTCCATCTACTTCAAAGTGAACATCTGCTCCTTCAGATTTACCAATCCAGTTACGCTGCATATCTTTAATACTCTCAGGCCAGTCCAGGTCTTCAAGGTCTTCTAATAAACGATCAGCGTAAGCCGTAATTTTAAGCATCCACTGTTTCATCGGTTTACGAACAACTGGGTGACCACCTCGCTCACTGACGCCGTCTACAACCTCTTCATTCGCAAGAACTGTACCAAGTGCAGGACACCAGTTAACAGCCACTTCGTCTACATAGGCTAATCCATTCTCATACAGTTTCGTGAAGATCCACTGTGTCCACTTATAATAGTTTGGATCTGTCGTATTTACTTCACGATCCCAATCGTAAGAAAATCCAAGTGCTTGAATTTGACGACGGAAGTTATCGATATTTTGCTGAGTGAAGACAGCTGGATCATTCCCTGTATCAAGTGCATATTGCTCAGCTGGAAGACCAAATGCATCCCAGCCCATTGGATGAAGAACTTCATAACCTTGCATGCGCTTCATACGAGAAACGATGTCTGTTGCAGTCATTCCCTCAGGGTGTCCAACGTGAAGACCGGCTCCTGATGGATAAGGGAACATATCTAGCGCATAAAATTTTTCTTTATCACTACTGCTGTCAGCTTTAAAGACTTTGTCACCAACCCAGTAATCTTGCCATTTCTTTTCGATCGATTTGTGATCGTATGCCATTCCTTTGACCTCCTAGAACTTGTACTGAATAATGTGATCTAAGTATAAAAAATAAACCCCTCGCCCCAAACTCTGGGACGAGAGGTTTTGAATACCCGTGGTACCACCCAAATTAACGCCAATTGACGCTCACTCGAATCCTTAACGCGGAGAACGGCGAACCTTACTCTTACGTTCAGGTGCGCAACATCAAAGGTGAGTTCATAAAGGCCAAGGATAGCTTTCACCAGCCGCTACCTCTCTTCTTACTTGACATCTTTATTACTAGTCCTTGTCACAGTTATTCAGACCGTTAGTATATGATAGTAAATTGTAAGCAATTCTTTTAACAATGTCAAGAAGACGACTCCCTAATTAAACAGCTATGTCGCGTTTCTTAAAGGAAGTGTACATAAGTGCATGAAAGATGACCAAATACATAAGTATGACCATTAACGAAAATAAAGGCGTTACATCGACAAACGGTTGACTAAGATGCATCGAAAACTCAACGTGTGAAAACAAAATATACTTAGCCCATTCATATTTTCTCAACATCATCATTACAGGTAACGTAGCGAAAGAGAAGAACATTGTAATCCCAATTGCCAATCCGCTTGAACGAAATAGTGCTCCTATTACAAATGCAATCGTCCCCATTACAACAACGTTTACCATGGCATAAAGATAACTTTGTAAGATCCAAAAAATTGCCGGCCACTCTGAAACTGACTCCCCATTCCAAGTCAAATGGGTGTAGGAATCATACGGGAAGTATATGAGTGATGCAACAAGTGAGGAAACAAGTAAAAGCAAAGCAATCGCAACAGAGAAGAGAAGTACCGTTACATATTTACTGTAGAGCAGTTTTGTCCGCGTGGCGGGTCGAATAGCCAGTAATTTAATTGTACCTTTTTGAAATTCATGAGCTAAAATACCTGACGCCACAATAATGACAAATAAAACGATTAAAGAAAAGAAGTTAGCGGAAGTATTCATAACATGCCAGAAACTCCCCACCTCAGCAGGCGCTAACCCTTCATCTAGACGATATTGGGCAAGTTCAATTTGCTCAACAGCATACTTATAATCAAGAGACGAAGGATCAGCTTCTGATTTTTGAGCTTCGTAAGTGTTTATTTGTTGCTGTAGTCGTTGTTCAGTAGTGTTAGGCCCAACAGATTCTTCCCGATGGCTGTAATCCCATTTCAAAACTCCAAAAATACTAAACACAGCAATGATAAGAATAATAGACATAATCCATGTACTCTTTCTTTGCATTAGTTTCATCCATTCATTACGAATTAAATTAACAAAATTAACCAACTTGCTCACCTCCTGTTACTTTCAGGAATTCATCTTCTAATGTTGATTTCGTGTTTGCAATTCCATAAACGAGGACCCCTTGTTCCACTAGCACTTTATTATACTCTGGTACTTCATCTTGAGATATTGATAGGGAAATAGATTGCTCATTTGCTTCAATCTCCACTCCTTCAAACGCTTGCTCCAAAACATCTTTTGCTTGAATAGGTTGTTTCACAGTAAACGTCCACTTCGTTTTCTCTGTTTCTTCTTTAACAGTACGAATATCAATCAATTTTCCTTTTTGAATGATTCCAACTCGATCACACATCAATTCGATTTCAGATAAAAGGTGACTTGAAACGAGAATACTCACCCCTTCTTCTTGAGCAATCTTACGTAAGTATGTACGAAACTCCCGAATACCTGCAGGGTCTAATCCATTGGTAGGCTCGTCCAAAATAAGAAATTTTGGTTTATGTAAAAGTGCTTGTGCTAAGCCCAGACGTTGTCTCATCCCGAGAGAATATGTTTTTACCTTTTCACCAATACGAGAAGTTAACCCAACTTGATCTATTACCTCTTGAATGCGTTCTTTCGTAATTCCTTTGTGCATTCTAGAGAAATGGATTAAGTTCTTATATCCAGACATGTAATCATACAATTCTGGGTTCTCAACGATTGCCCCCACTTGACTGATTGTTTTCTCATAGTTCTCAAGTAAAGAAGTTCCTCCAATGATTACATTTCCCGCAGTAGGTTTCATAAGACCTACCATCATTCGAATTGTTGTTGTTTTACCCGCTCCATTCGGTCCAAGGAAGCCAAAGACCTCTCCTTCATATAAGTCCAGGTCTAAGTCATGAATGATCGTTTTGCTCTTAATGTCTTTTCTCAACCCTTTAAGTTGTACAACTGATTTGGCCATGTGTTATTACCCCCTTATAATTTTCCATCTGCCCCTATGCACACACTAAAATTCGTACCTCTATTGCCAATAATGCCAGAAGCTAAAATAGAATCGTTCGTACTTCATTTGTTATACGTTACTAACCAGATTTAGTTCCAAGGTTCTTAGATTTTTTTACATTTTTTTCTTGACGAGAACACAAAGAGACCCTGCGTCTCTATACGCAGGGTACTTCACTTATCGCTGCTTATATTCCCCTAGATCTTCGTGATCCAAAATCATGTCGTTTAAAACTTGTGTCACTTGCAAATGTAAACGGTGAAGCTCATCTTTCTGTTGATGGTTGGCGCTATGCATAAGCTTTTGAATTTCAGTTTCTGCTTCTTCTAAACCAAGTTGAGCCTGACTATACTCATCATTTGGCTGGTAACCGACTTGGTTCGCCTGTTCTAATTGTTCTCTGGCAGCTTCCATCTTTCTTTTTGCCACTTCTACCATGTTTTCTACGGATTCACGTGTCGCCATGATTATCACCTCATTCCTATAATGTGCATCAGACCTATTCCTATGCATTTTCAATTCACTTTTGCTATTTGTATAGACATGCTACAATGCATCATAGGAAAATGCTTCGAAACACATCTTAAGAAGGAGATCTTACTATGTTGTACCGTATCTTAGATTATGCACATCATTTGTTAGAACAATCCATCGCCCCAGGCGAAACAGCCCTTGATGGTACAGCCGGAAACGGCCATGACACTGTCTTTTTAAGTAAGCTCGTTGGAGACAAAGGAAATGTCCTTTCCTTTGACATTCAGGAACAAGCGATTGAATCCACGCATGACAGGCTTGTTGAACATAATATTCATAATGTTAACCTTATAATGGATAACCATGCTCACTTCAAAAAGTATATAGATGAAGATGCCGTTTTAGGTGGGGCTATCTTTAACCTTGGATACCTTCCAGGCAGCGACAAAACGATTGTTACTGAAGCAGCCTCAACACTTGAAGCCGTTCATGGAATTCTCGACAGACTCAAGAAAAAAGGCCTTTTAATACTTGTTGTATATCACGGTCATGAAGGTGGCCAAGAAGAAAAGGAAGCTCTACTCAAATCCCTTTCAAAGCTAGACCAAAAACAATACAACGTTCTTCGTTACGGATTTTTGAATCAAGTCAATACACCTCCATTTATTCTCGCAATCGAAAAGAAGTAACACATTAACGCATAAAAGCGTGCCAGACACCCTTTATCAAACTAAAGGGTGTCTGGCACGCTTTATTATAAGAAAGCAAAATAAAGCCCGTCCTCTACGCGAGGGCGGGTTTTATTTTGTGATACAGTTTCGAGTTCATGTAAAAGAATTTTGCTTTTGTGCCGCTTACGCTTAATAGTTCTTTCACTATCGGACGGGCTCCTTGAAGCTTTTGAACTTTTGAATCAGCTAAGTAAAGCCCAACAAGCCCTTTTTGTACCATGTGATGAAAAGAAGCATGAGGAAGCGAATTAACATGTAACTTGGTTTGATCAATAAAGTACAGGAAACGTTCTTTCATATGATCTTCATGATCATAATATGTACAGAAATTTAAGTCCCCCGCTTCGAGATCTTCCTGCTGATCAATATAGTAATCCAACAATATATGGAGTCCCTGCATATATGGGAAATACCCATTATACACCTGCAACGCCACTTCCTTAGTCAAATGTTCTCCGTGAGCGTAGGAAACAAGGCAAAAGATCCCAAGTGTTGAACCAGAGCAAGCAGAAAACTCATACCAGCTAAGGTCTTTCCAACGCTCCTGATGGCTATCAAACCAACTCTTTAAACGAGGTAAACGTTCTTCCGTTTTCACATGCTTATGAACTTGCAAATCACAATACAGAGCCGCTAATTCATATACATAATCCTTGACTTGTGAATAAGTAGAAAGTTGCCCGAGTAAGTTCTGACATGTTTTCACTAGGTCTTCTAGGTACCCTCCATCATCCTTCTCTTCACGTTCTCTGTAATAATCGCCAATAGGATTTCCTGGTGTTAATGCATCCCTCATAGAAGTATGTAATGCTCGAAAGTCCCTGGGGTCTAAAGATGTACTCCTATCACACAAGTTATCTAAGTAATCCGAAATCGTCTGATAAGCAACTACAAATTGAATGACTTTATCCCGATTATCCCCTGCCAAAATCGCATAAATCGATCCCCCTTCACAATGGAAGGTTTTGTCTTCTATTGCATCGAGAGCTTGTCTCCGAAGCTCTTGGTTAGGAATCTGTTCTGCTCGTGCTTTCCAGTAACCTAATTCCTTGTGAACCTTAGGAAAAATATTCCGGTAAATCGTAGCCATTAAGGGAATGGCCCGTTTTGGTATGGAGCCCAAAAGAAGCAACCTCCTTTTTCATTACACTATTCTATAGATGCATCTCCAGGAATGATTTAGCATACTGAAATACATCATCTTGTTCGGGATCGTTAAAGATCTCATGATATAATCCTTCCCATTCTTTATAAAACTTTTCATGAATGTGAAGTGAATTAAACCATTTTTGTGTAGCGTCTTTATTTACTATTTTATCATCTCCAGCTTGCATCACAAGCGTCGGCACATTTTGATACTTGTCGATATTTCGAAAAGCTAGTTCAATCCCCTTCTCAAATTCTTTGTACCAGCGTACAGAAACTTTCTTTAACATTAAACGATCGCCGTGATCCCTCTGTAGCACACTTGTATTCCTTGTGACGTGCTCAGGGTTTAAATTGCCTTTTAGCTGCAATTTAGGTGCCACAATGTTTAACCCCTTAGCAACCACCTGAAGAGGCTTAGGAGGAGGGTTTTGAATCCCTAATCCCGGTGAGGAGAGTACTACAGCTTTAATAGGTAGCTCCTGCTCCTCAAGTAATCGAATAGCAGCAAGACCTCCCATACTGTGGGCAAGTAAAAAAATAGGTAAGTTCGTTTTTTGAGCTTCTTCCACCCAATTGCTAATCTCCTCTAAGTATTCTTCAAAACGGTCAATATGCCCTTTAACCCCCTCGTATTCTCCGTGAGCAGGAAGATCGCCATATATAACTTCATATCCTTCTCTCACCCAACGATTCGCCAAGTCATCATATCGACCTGAATGTTCAAAAGCCCCGTGAACAATCACCACGACCCCTTTAGCACCTTTTACAGTAATATGCTTCATACAATCTTCCTCTCTCCTATAGTCTTCTCCCTTTTGTTATACTTATAATATCAACACAATCGAATGGAGGATTCAAATGATCTACCCTTACAAAGGACATATGCCGACTATTCATGACACAGCTTACATTGCAGATGACGTTATTATTACTGGAGATGTTGTAGTAGAAGAGGAAGCAAGCATATGGTTTAAAACCGTCATTCGCGGAGATGTAGACCGAGTACATATTGGGAAACGATCCAACATCCAAGATCAGAGTATGCTGCATCAAAGTCCCGGGAATCCCCTTATTATAGGAGATGATGTGACAATAGGTCATCAAGTTATGTTGCACTCAAGCATCATCCGACAAAATGCCCTTATTGGAATGGGCTCTATTATATTGGATGGAGCTGAAATCGGTGAAGGAGCATTTATTGGAGCAGGCAGTTTAGTTCCCCCTAATAAAAAAATTCCCCCAAAAACACTTGCATTGGGACGTCCGGCTAAAGTTATACGTGAATTAACCGATGAAGACGTTAGGGATATGGAACGAATAAGAAGAGAGTATGTTGAAAAAGGGCAATATTATAAAACGATAACACCCAGTCGTCCCGATCTCTAAACTTCACCAGTTGAGGAGTCTCAATTGACTAGGAGGCATATGCATTTATGTATATTGTACTTTTCTCCACCTCTGTAGTTCTGGCAGTGCTACTTTGGACGATTAGTATGAAACCAAATCTACGAAACTCGTATAAGCGATTGCTTAAGTGGTATAGCGTTCTTTTTATTACTTGTTCTTTATTTACAGGAATGATTACTGTTCAAACACATAAAACAACGCTTCAAAGCTTATGGAACGAAACATCAAACGTTAAACATGTATCCGCGAACCAAGAAAAAACAGGGAAAGAGTTTTGGAGCGCTCCATTAATCGAAGACTATCACTTAAAACAGGAAGTCCATATAGAAATTCCTACCGTTACACAATATCCAGAACTTCCAAGAGGATGTGAGGTCACTTCTTTAAGCATGCTTTTAAGCCATTATGATTACGATGTTGATAAAATGATGTTAGCTAAAAA
Organism: Pontibacillus chungwhensis BH030062; assembly: GCF_000770675.1. Classification (GTDB taxonomy): domain Bacteria; phylum Bacillota; class Bacilli; order Bacillales; family BH030062; genus Pontibacillus; species Pontibacillus chungwhensis. Next base: position 31,194 of record NZ_AVBG01000022.1, on the reverse strand, counting down.
AGTGAAAAAGTCTGAAGAGGTGTATCAAAACATTGACGGACAAATTTATTATGGTGACCCAAATGAGGGGTTTGTAGGGAATATGTACAACCTCAATGAACCCGGATACGGAGTTTATCATAAACCTATTGCTTCTCTCGCTCGTCAGTTTGCAGGGAAGCGTGTTGATGATTTCTCAGGCGGGAGCTTTTACGAAATTCTTGAGCACCTCGATAACGGCCAACCCGTTTGGATCATCACTAACACCATGTACAAACATCTGCCAGATCACCTTTTCGAAGATTGGATAACTCCAAACGGAAAACAAAAGATTACGATGAAAGAGCACTCTGTTGTAGTTACTGGTTATGATTCGGAACATATGTACTTTAATGACCCTCTTACAGGCCAACAAAAAAAAGCACCCAGAAACGACTTTAAAGAAGCCTGGGTGCAAATGGGGAAGCAAGCAATCACCATTAACTAATGGTTAGCTTGCTTTTTGTTTGGTCTTCACTAATTAATTCTTCAAAAGAAAATTTCCGCTCAACGAAAATTTGATGCCATAACATAAACATAAGAACGGTCCATATCTTCCTAGAATAGTCGCCTTTTCCTTGAACGTGATCTTCGAGCAACTGAGACACAGCTTTCTTCTCAATCAGATGATCCGTTTCACTCTCCTGGATAAGTGTCTTCGCCCATGTGTTTAATTCATCTTTTAACCAATGACGAATCGGAACTGGGAAGCCAAGTTTCTTTCGGTCTAGCACATGATCGGGAACAATTCCTCTCGAAGCTTTACGTAAAATGGATTTCGTCGTACCATCTGCGATCTTCATATCAACCGGAATTTCGCGGGCCACGTTAAAGACTTCTTTATCCAAGAATGGAACACGAAGTTCAAGAGAATGAGCCATCGTCATCTTATCAGCCTTCAGTAAGATATCTCCACGCATCCAAGTATGAATATCAACATATTGCATTTGGTTCACAGGATGGTAAGCACCTGCATGATCATAAAGTGAACGCGTTAATGATTGATAAGAAGATTTACTATGATAATCCTTAAGCAATTGTTGCTTTTCTGCTTCTTCAAACATCTTTGCATTACCGATATAACGGTCACGTAAAGGTGTAGTTCCTCGCTCTAAGAAGCTCTTACCTTTCACACCTTCTGGCATTACTTTAGCTACCCGTTGAAGCAAACTCTTAGCTACACCAGGCATAGAATCAAACATTTTTAAAGATTGAGGCTCACGATAAATATTGTAACCACCGAATAATTCATCAGACCCTTCGCCTGATAACACAACAGTAACGTGTTTGCGTGCTTCACGCGCAACAAAGTAAAGAGGTACACAAGCCGGATCTGCTAGAGGATCATCCATGTGCCACATAATTTTCGGAAGCTTCTGCACATACTCTTCTGGAGTAATGATATAGGAGTGATTTTCTACCCCCAGTTTCTCTGCTGTTTCTTTTGCTACGTCCACTTCAGAGAATCCGTCGCGTTCAAAACCAACTGAGAATGTTTTTAAGTTGGGATTAAACTCGCGTGCCATCGCTACAATGATAGAGGAATCGATCCCTCCTGATAGGAAAGATCCTACTGGTACATCACTGCGCATATGTTTGTTCACAGAATCATACATAACATCTTGTATACGTTTAATCCATTCACTCTCGCTACCAGCTACTTGTGTAAAAGTAGCATGCCAATAACGGTGAAACTTAATGGCTTGGCCTGGTTTCTTAACGAAATAATGCCCGGGTTCAACCTTAGATATTCCATCTGTTAGGGTTAGAGGTTCGGGAACATATTGATAGCTTAAATAATGTTGCAATGCTTCTGTATTAACTAGTTCATTCTCCTGAAGCAGCGTGATGCTCTTCTTCTCTGAAGCAAAATAAGTGCCATTATGTTGCTCACTATAGAATAATGGCTTAATGCCGAATGGATCACGAGCTCCGTAAAATGTTTGCTCTTCTTTATCCCATATTAAGATCGCGAACATACCGCGCAGATAAGAAAACGCTCCTTCTTGCTTATCTTTAAACAAGGCCGCAATAACCTCTGTATCTGATTCTGTTTCAAATGTATATCCTTGTTTTTGAAGGTCTTCACGAAGTTCTACATAATTGTAAATTTCTCCGTTAAACACCATCCAAATTTTTTCATCATCATAGCTAAGAGGCTGATGGCCACTTTCTATATCGATTATACTTAAACGGCGAAAGCCAAAAGATATGTAGTCATCATGATAATACCCTTCATCATCAGGGCCACGATGAGTGATAATATCGTTTCTTCGCTTAAAAGACTGTTTTTGTTCTTCATCTACTGGAGATGGAACGTCTCGAATAACACCAATAAAACCGCACATACGAAGATCCTCACTTTCATTCTCACTTTGCTAATTCAGTTTATCACAAAATGGCTATAATTGTCAGACAACCCCTCGGTATTCTTAAGGTCCCGGGCTGGTTCTCTTTACATTCGTTTCTATACTTCACAACTATTCGGTATACCCGTGAATTTATAGTCGGTAACATCTAATTTGAAATTATACCATGATTATGACAGACTCTAACATTTTATCATGTTTTCGCATAAGGAAGGGCAAGGATTACAATTCAATGAAAAAAACCATGGCAATTTAACAAAAAAGAGCACGGAGTTGCTATGCAATTCCATGCTCTTACCTATACTTATAAGTTTGCTAGTTGTTTTAATTCTTCTGCTTTATCCGTTTGCTCCCACGGGAATTCAACGTCCGTGCGGCCAAAGTGACCATAGGCAGCAGTGTCGCGATAGATCGGACGGCGCAGATCAAGCATTTTAATAATACCTGCTGGACGAAGATCAAATTTCTCACGTACAGCTTCGACTAATGCTTCTTCTGAAACTTTCCCTGTCCCAAACGTATTAATTGAAATCGAAACAGGTTGCGCAACACCAATAGCATAAGCTAGTTGAACTTCACAAGAGTCTGCTAATTCTGCAGCAACAATGTTTTTAGCTACGTAACGAGCTGCATATGCAGCAGAACGGTCAACTTTAGTAGCATCCTTACCACTGAAGGCTCCACCACCGTGACGTGCATACCCGCCATACGTATCTACTATAATTTTACGGCCTGTCAAACCAGCATCCCCTTGAGGTCCACCGATTACAAAACGACCTGTCGGATTAATGAAGTATTTTGTTTGTTCATCAAGCAGTTCTGCAGGAACAATCGGAGCAATAACTTGCTCTTTTAGATCCTTTTGAATTTGCTCTAGCGTAATTTCTGGGTGATGCTGCGTGGAAATGACAATGGTGTCAATACGAACAGGGCGGTCATGTTCGTCATACTCTACAGTAACCTGAGTTTTGCCATCAGGGCGTAGGTAAGGAACGGTTTCATCGTTACGCACGTCAGACAAACGTTTCGCCAATTTGTGAGCTAAAGAGATCGGAAGAGGCATAAGTTCAGGCGTTTCGTTATTCGCATAACCAAACATGAGGCCCTGGTCTCCTGCACCAATATTCTCAATTTCCTTATCAGTCATTTGACCTTCTCGTGCTTCAAGCGCTTCGTTCACCCCTGCTGCAATGTCTGGTGATTGTTCATCAATTGCTGTAAGTACTGCACATGTTTCTGCGTCAAAACCATATTTAGCACGTGTATAGCCGATTTCCTTTATGGTATTACGGACGATTGATTGGATATCCACGTACGTATTTGTTGAGATTTCTCCTGATACGAGAACTAACCCTGTTGTAACTGTCGTTTCACATGCTACACGAGCGTTAGGATCATTTTTTAAGATTTCATCTAGTATGGCATCAGAAATTTGGTCACAGATTTTATCAGGGTGCCCTCCTGTAACTGATTCTGATGTAAACAAGCGGCGGTTTGCAGCCATTCCCTCAAACTCCTCCTTTAAAATACTCTTATCTTTGAGACGGAACTCATCACCCAGCTATCTATTCAGAAAAAAAGTAAACCAAAGTGCGTGTAAAATCTTTTCCTACATGAATTTACACTGATCTATTCTATACACCTGGAACAGTTTCGTATATTGTAAACGAATGAAAAAAACACATGAGAAAACGTCGAAATTCGCTATATCTAGCAAATGCCGATGAATTTCAATATACCTTAGAAAGCTTTTTGAAACCTTTCGAAAGTATAAAAAATCCCTTCCCATAACGAGCAAAGGGAAAGGGTCCATTCGCTCTTATCGTTCAAGGAGGTCTTCCTTGCATCAGGTTAGCACCTTTTCATCTAAGGATGACGGTTGCTGGGTTTCATAGGGCCTGTCCCTCCACCTTCTCTGGATAAGATAGTTTCCGTTCGCGACTTATCATAACGTTTTAGCCCTTTTATGTCAACTGAATATAGAGCGTTATCATTGCTTTATTGTATGCTACACGAACCACTTTTGCACTAAGTATAAACATGGAATTCAGACAAAGGGCGTACTGCTCATAGCTGACTTTGGAATTCGAAAATATTAAATCAAGGAAAAAGGTGGGTTAACATCGAAGTAATATATTAAATAGAAGTAAAGCGCTTGTCCATTGTCCATCTCATCATTTCAATAAGTCTATTGATTATAAGATTTCACCTTTTCTTTTACATTTGCAGTCACAATTTTGCCGTAATTTCATTATAAAATAGTATGGACTAATAAAATGAATGTGTTATACTAATGACACATTGAGTCTGATCCTATTCAAAAGACGGTATCAACTAAGAACAAAAAGGATTGATCTCAACTTCGATTCGTCATTAAAAATGATTTTGTTACGTTCACTATCAAAGTCAAAAAATATTAAATAAAGGCAGGTTCTTGAGCATGAATACGGTGAATCAAGCGTCCATCATTAAAGAATTAATTACACAACCTAATGTGTTAACCAATTTATGTGTGGGAGAACTCGTTGAAAAAGTTCTTCAACGTAACGAGGGTACACTAACTGCTACAGGAGCGATCAGAGCCGAAACAGGACGTTACACCGGCCGATCCCCTCAAGATAAGTTCATCGTTAAAGATGAGGTATCAAAGGACACAGTTGATTGGGGTACCGTGAACCAACCTATATCAGAAGAAATCTTTGAAAACCTTTATCATAAAGTGGTAGATTTTCTAAAAGAAAAGGAAGAAGTATTTGTTTTTAATGGGTTTGCCGGGGCAGACGAACGCTACCGATTACCTATTCAAGTGATCAATGAATTTGCTTGGCATAACTTATTCGCCCATCAATTATTTATACGCCCTACTGAGGACGAATTCGCCGATCATGTAAGCGAATTCACAGTTATATCCGCCCCCTCCTTTAAAGCAGATCCTGCTCAAGATGGCACACGCTCTGAAGCCTTTATTATGGTGTCATTTAAACATCGCGTGATTCTTATCGGAGGAACGGAATATGCGGGGGAAATTAAAAAATCGATCTTTTCAGTTATGAACTACTTATTACCAGAGAGCGATGTTCTACCTATGCACTGTTCAGCTAACGTAGGGAAAGAAGGCGACGTAGCATTATTCTTCGGACTCTCTGGTACAGGGAAAACTACTCTGTCTGCTGATCCCGAACGTCGACTAATCGGGGATGACGAACACGGTTGGTCTAACCGCGGAGTATTCAACATTGAAGGTGGATGCTACGCAAAGTGCATAAACCTTTCTGAAGAAAACGAGCCTCAAATCTATAAAGCAATTCGATTTGGGTCTGTGCTTGAGAACGTAATCTTGCATCCTGGTACACGCGAACCGGATTACGAAGATACAACTCTAACAGAAAATACACGTGCAGCTTATCCAATCAAGAATATCCATAATATTGTTGAACCTAGTATTGCAGGTCACCCTAATACAATTATATTCTTAACAGCTGATGCTTTTGGTGTATTGCCTCCGATTAGTAAACTGACTAAAGAGCAGGCGATGTACCATTTCCTTAGCGGTTACACAAGCAAACTAGCAGGAACTGAACGCGGCGTTACTAGTCCAGAAGCAACGTTCTCTACATGCTTTGGTTCTCCATTCCTTCCAAGACATGCTTCCACGTATGCAGAAATGCTTGGGGAGAAAATAGATCAATTTAACTCTAACGTCTTCCTCGTTAATACAGGATGGACTGGTGGTGCTTATGGAGAGGGTCACCGCATGAAACTAGCTCACACCCGCGCTATGATTCATGCTGCACTTGAGGGTGAGCTTAACTCCACTGAAACAGTAGTAGATCCTATTTTCGGGTTGGAAATACCAGCTCACTGTCCCGGGGTTCCAGACGATGTGCTGATTCCGAAACGCACGTGGAAAGATGAAGCACAGTATGAAGAAAAAGCTCATGAACTAGCTACTAAATTTCATGAGAACTTTAAGAAATTCGACGGGGTCAGTGAAGAAATTCGCAATTCAGGCCCTACATTTACAAAATAACTATCGCTCCCACATCTCCAAATATATATAGCGGCTATCCCATACCGGGATAGCCGTTTCTATTTCTTTAACCAATCTGTTAATTGCTTAACGGTACGCCGATTTACTTTTGGTGGGAAATAATGATCTAAATCGTAATAAATCCAGCTCGTATGGGGTAAATCATGTTCTTGTAATTCTTTTTCTAAAAGTCTGGCATGTTCAACAGATACATTTTGATCCTTAGCTCCATGAATAATACACACAGGAGTCTCCAGATCTTTTATAGACGCAAGTGGTGTTCTGGCCGCAAACCTTTCAGGGAATTTATTAGGTCCTCCCCCAACAACACGCTTTAGCATCCTCCTTAAGTCAACACGTTCCTCATAAGTTAGGGCTACATCTGTCACTCCTCCCCAACAAACCACTTTATGAATACCAGGGACTTCAAGAGCCGTCCATAATCCCATAACTCCCCCACGAGAAAACCCAAATACATTTACTTCTTCATTCACCTTAGGATGATTAAAAAGGACTCTGGCCCCATTATGGCCATCTTTACGATCACTTAAGGCAAAATCTTCTCTACCTTCTCCTCCCATATTGCCACGATAGCATGGAGCAAAGACAACGAAACCGTAAGAAGCAAATTGAACAATCCTACCGATTCGAACTTTGCCAACACCTTTTATACCGCCGCGGAGATATAAAAACCCCGGATATTGTCCTTTCTCTTTCGGTTCTACTAAGAAACCTTTCACCCTTAACCCATCGCTCCAATACGTAACAAGAAATACATGCAACTCAGGGTGAGGAGAAGGGTATCGTTGTTTTGAAATAATCGTTCCATCTTGCATAAAAAAACTCCTTTATAGGCATTCACACAAATTTAACAGCCACATACGATAACGTATCTATTTAGATTGATCTTACAGGAGGATTATCCGAAATGAAAAAAATTCGTTTGCTTTTATATGTTTCGATAGTGGCTTTACTTACATTCCCCTTAGCCGCATGTTCTCAATCACCAACAACGATTAAGGTAGCAGAAGTGACGCGGTCTATATTCTATGCCCCGCAGTATGTGGCACTTGAAAAGGGTTTTTTTGAAGATGAAGGTCTTGATGTGGAGTTAACCACTACTTGGGGCGGGGATAAGACAATGACGACCCTTCTTTCTGATGGTGCGGACATTGCTCTTGTAGGTTCTGAAACGTCCATCTATGTTTATGCCAGAGGAGCCTCAGACCCAGTCATTAACGTTGCCCAGCTTACTCAAACAGATGGAACGTTTCTTGTTGCCAGAGAGGAGCAGCCAGAATTTAAATGGGAAGATCTAAACGGAAGCACCTTCCTTGGTCAACGTAAAGGCGGAATGCCTCAAATGGTTGGAGAATATGTGTTGAAAGAACAAGGCATTGACCCAAAAGAAGACCTAACATTAATTCAAAACGTTGATTTCGCTAACATTCCGAATGCCTTTGCTTCTGGCACAGGTGATTATGTACAGTTATTTGAGCCAACAGCAAGCATTTTCGAACGAGAAGGGAAAGGTCATATCGTAGCTTCCTTTGGGGAAGAGTCAGGGCACGTGCCTTACACAGTATTCATGACAAAGAACAGTTTCTTAGAAGAAAACCCGGAAGAAATGGAGAAGTTTACACGCGCTATCTACAAAGCTCAGCAGTGGGTTCAGGATCATTCCGCTGGAGAGATTGCTGATGTCATTCAACCCTATTTTGAAGACACGGAACTCGATTTAATTGAAACTGTGGTCGATCGCTATAAAAGCCAAGGCTCTTATGCAGAAGATCCAGTTCTCGATAAAGAAGAATGGAGCAACTTAAAACCCATCATGGAAGAAGCAGGAGAGCTCCCGGCAGACGTGGACCATAAGACGCTTGTAAATACAAAAATCGCGGAAGATGTAATGAAATAAGGAGGAGTGTATAAAATGACTTTCCTCAGCCTTAACCATATTACTCACCAATATTTTTCAAAACAAGGATTTACGAAAGCCATTGAAGACGTCTCGCTCTCCATTGAGGAAGGACAGTTCGTTTCCTTCCTCGGCCCTAGCGGCTGTGGAAAGACGACACTTTTATCCATCATAGCAGGTCTATTAACTCCAACAGAAGGTACAGTAACCATTCAACAACAACCTCGTTCCCAAACCAACATTGGATATATGCTACAACAGGATTACTTATTTCCATGGAAGACCATACAAGAGAACGTCTTGCTCGGCCCTCACATTCAAGGGAACATTACAGAAATGAAGAAAGAAAAAGCTATTCAGATTTTAGAGGAAATCGGCCTTGAAAGTGTTGTGAAATCCTACCCTAGTCAACTTTCAGGTGGGATGCGCCAAAGGGCAGCATTAGCAAGGACTCTCATGACAGACCCTAAGTTACTACTTCTTGATGAACCTTTTTCCGCTTTAGATTATCAGACCAAATTAAAACTTGAAAATCTAGTCTCTCAAATGCTGAAGCAGTACAGGAAAACCTCCCTACTTGTTACTCATGATATTGGAGAGGCAATTGCCATGAGTGATACAGTTTATGTCCTTAAAGCTCGTCCAGGTCGAATCGCGAAAACATTCCAAGTTCCTGGTCATTTACGTACACTAACACCTTTTGAAACAAGGCAGCACGCTGATTTCAATGACCTATTTCAAACCATATGGAAGGAGCTAGATCAGCTTGAAACAGAGTCCATCAACTGATGAAACGCGTTTTCAGCAGCATTTAAAGAAACTACAAAAAGAAAAGCGTTCAATAATGATATGGCAATTGATTATATTTGCTAGCTTCTTTAGCCTATGGGAAATGAGCAGTCGCCTAAGATGGATCGATCCGCTTCTTTTTAGTTCACCAACTAAAATTAGTGATTTGCTTTTAGCTAAGGCAACTGATGGCTCAATCTTTATGCATATCCGTGTCACACTCTTAGAAACAGTAGCAGGTTTTTTGCTTGGAACCGTTTTAGGTATTTTGTTAGCGGCTACTTTATGGTGGTTTCCAAAACTATCTAAAATCATTGACCCTTATCTTGTTATTTTAAATGCAATGCCTAAGGTAGCGCTCGGACCCATAATCATTGTCGCATTAGGCCCAGGCTATTTCTCTATTATCGCAATGGGAGCTATTATCTCCGTTATCATTACTACCATTGTTGTCTATTCAGCATTTCAAGGAGTCGACAGAAATTACGTTAAAGTCCTGAGAAGCTTTGGTGCGAATAGGTTCCAAATCTTTAAAGAAGCTATACTCCCAGCTTCCTTCCCTACGATTATATCGACCTTTAAAGTTAACGTGGGACTTTCATGGGTTGGAGTAATCGTTGGTGAATTCCTTGTTTCTCAAAAAGGATTAGGGTATTTGATCATTTACGGATTCCAGGTATTTGACTTTACACTCGTCCTTGCAAGCCTTATGATTATTGCGATCTTCGCTGCTATTATGTATCAACTTGTGGAAAGGTTGGAGCGGAAGTTAATAAGGGGATAAATCCGTTAAACCAGTAACGTAAAAAAACTCAGCATCTCGGAGACTAATCCAAGAGCTGAGTTTTCTTAATGTAATCTAAACTGTGAGGCAGTACCTCATCCTTCATCATAAAGCTAAATTGAGAGTTTCGCTCTAACCCTTTCGGTAACGTATCCAAGCATACAGGTCCTTTCGTTTCGAAATATGTCTCCTGTTTAGTCAGGTTCGAAATGGTTGCAAAATAAATATTCTTTATAATACAACCTCCCTTACCATCCACATGATACTGACCAATATAGGATAAAGCTTCAACTTCTCCCCCAGTCTCTTCCATGACTTCACGAACAGCCGCTTGTTCCGGAGTCTCTCCCTCTTCTACTTTCCCACCAGGAAATTCAATTCCTCGATCTTTATGCTCTGTAAGTAGCCATTTTCCATCATAACGGCTAATGACCCATACATGTTTTGGGTGTTCAGAAAAGGGATGATCGGTAAAAGAAAGCTTCACTTCATTATGGTAATAATCATAAAACGTAATCAATAACGATCAACTGCCTTTATTGCTTCATTTCCTTTTCACTATGAATGGCTTATTCCATCAATAATCCAACCTTCATTTGTATGCGTAAAGACAAATGAAACCGTGTACTTTCCATAAAGCTCACTTGTATTATGTTGAGTAACAGCTATACGCCCATCCTCTAACGTTTCAGTTGTGTAAGATTCGTTTTCTTGAAACCAAGGTGGTGTATCAGTTGGAAGGATATACAGTCCATTATTATATTCTTTATAATAAAAATCAACATATTCCTTTGCAACAGATTTATTTGCTATGGATGAGAACGACTTAATTAATTCTTTTTTGCTATCATATGCCATTACACGGGACTCTTGATTGGACTTTTGTACAAGTTGATCCATAAATTTACTAGTGACAGATGTTATAATTTCTTCTGTTAAGATCTCTTTTTCTTGTGCTTTATTGGAAGAAGATGTTAATCCGTGTTTCTTCTCTTGTTTTTGGTGGAAAGTTAATTCTGTATGACCGGTGTGATCAGATCCAGATAATTGGTCCTGCGCATTTAGCAAATCAGGCTGCTGATTTGATATCACTACAAGTAACGCTACCAAAATAATAGGAATGATTGCAATTGACTTACCTAGGTTCATATCTGTTGCCCCCTGTTTCTTATGGTGTGTTAGTAACCTATTTCCTTTTTGCAGCACGAAATAAACTCAAAATCAACTACTTTGATTCCTGGGAGGGAAAATTCATGAAAAAACATGTACAAATCTGGTCAGCCTTAATTTTTATATTGGTCATTACGATAGGATGTTCTGGTCAGTCTGAAGAAAGCGGAGCAGAAGGAGAGATTAATAAAGAGAACCAAGATCTTTCTGCGGTAGAAGTTTATGAGAAATCATTAGAAGCTACAGGGGACCTGAAAAGCTTTTCGTTATCCACAGACATTCAACAGTCGGTTCAAATGGGCGAACAAGGTGAACAAAACATAGAGATGTCTTCAGAAGGCGAGTTCACTCTTGATCCTCTTGCTTATCACTTAGTAACAGAAGCCATGGGACAAAACATTGAAATGTATTATATTCAGGATGGCCTTTATTTTAAAGATCCAAACAGCGGAAACTGGCTCAAAGGCCCGAAAGACTTAATTAACCAGTTTAGCCAGTCAGGTACAATGCAACAGAACCCAAAAAAACAACTTGAAATGCTTCAAGATTATTCAGAAAGTCTAACCATGGATGAAACAGATAATGGTTATGTTATACATTTAGAAGCTAACGAGGAAGATATGAAGCAGTTCATCGAGAGGGCTTTATCAAACGGAGGAGCTATCCCAAAAGATGCAATGGGTGAGTTCACGATTCATAACTTGGCCTTTGACCTTACAATAACTAAGGAGCAATACTATCCCAAATCATTAGATATGGAGATGGAGATCTCTATGGAACAGCAAGGTAACACAGTTTCCGTTAAACAAGAGATCAATTCAAATTACGATGAGTACAATGAGATTGAGGCAGTTCGCATCCCAGAAGATGTAAAGGAAAACGCAGAAGACATCAGCAATATGCAAGGAACCTCTCCATAACAAAGAACAAGAGGTCGCTGTTTAAGCGGCCTCTTGTTTGCTACTAGGTTAAAGGATTTCGTTCTCCATAGATCTTGTCAGAATCTTCATCGTGATCCATTCCAATAGACTTGATAAACTGCTTTGTATCTTCGTCGCCCAACTCATAAATCATTTTGTAAGCTTCACGCATGGAGTAGTCATAATCATCATTTTGTGAGTCCTCAGAATAATGGCGAAAAGGGATATGAGACCTCCAGAAAGATCGCTCATCTGCACTAAACACTTCATTAAGCACTTGGCGCAATCTGAACATTTCCTCTTCTGTTGCCTGAATAGTAAATACGTCATTATTCCCGTCACGAATTTGTGATATTTCTTGAGAACCCAGGTTAATATAAAACGTTCGCTTCTTATTTTCCATTAACTTCACCCTCCTATTCTTTACTTTTTGCACTTATTTAACGAATTATGAACAACATTTAAAAAAAGCCGCATAAGGTAATGAACAAAGATAGACTTTTGAGATTGAGGGAAAGGAAGTTGATTATGAAATTTGCTGATAGCTTATCTGAACTTTATAAGAAGTATTTCGAAACGGACGATTACTTACCTCTATTTGTACACTCTATTATTGAGCAAATGGATCACAAAGATTTACTGCAAATCGTTAAACATTGCCAAGAAGAGGAGCTCCAGGAATTCGTAGCTAGTTATATTATCGAAAGAATGAAAGCGTCTTCTACGCATCCCATCACTCCTCCTTCACCTTATTCTACTAATGACCCGCAGAGGAAAGCTCTATAATCCATCAACCTTTTGCACGTGAGGGTTCTACGCTTAAATTTTCACCTATGCGGGAGGCCTGATCAAGCCTCATGATTATACTAATAATGAAGATGCTGTTGCCCTAAGGTCAACACCAGCAAACTAATTGCTTCCCGCTCCCTAACATGATATCGGATGTTCGACACAAGCACGTCGGAAATACAACCATACCACCCTTAATGTCCCCCTTTTTTACAATGCACCAGGATCCCATAGAACTTCCTAGTCACCCATTTATGCCTCATTTTAGAAAGTTTGTTTGAGCTTAACTTTAAAGCTTCCAGGCAACTACTCCTTCTCACTATCCCCATCTATTCCTAAATCCATAAAAAATCCGCTTCTTAGTTTTTAAGAAGCGGACATACTTTGCAATAGGTATGCTCATTATTTAACTGATAGGTAAGACAACAGAACAGCCGCTTCTCCTTTCCCTTTTCTTTACGTAAAGCGAATTGAGTAATTGGGTTCTGTTTTTGTTGAAACACTTTCCCTTCGATTCCACGTATAGCCTGGTAGTCACACAAAACTGTATTGGCTTGTGCTTTCTGAACGATTTCATAAGCAAACTGTTCATAAAACCAGTATACATAAGTAGCAAAATTTTCCCACATTATCTTCATGGGTAGACTTGTTACACGGTGAACTGTAGTAAAAATCGGTAAGACCATTGTTTCGATTAATACAGTGAAATGGTGTTTTACTGACTTTTCTCTTGCGCTCTTTGGTATAGACAGACTACGATAGGATTCATTACTCCATTTCGGAAACCATTTCTTGTGGTCATCCAAGCGAATCAACTTCTTATCCTCCACTTCTACTACAGGCAACTTTGAGTAAAGAGTCATAGGAGCAAGCATACCTGTTACAAAATAATAGCCTAACCTTTTCGTAATCATAGAAGCGGTAGCTCTCTGAGAATCAGAATTTATAAATGATGACACCTGTTCGAGTATTTCCTTAAACTGATTCACGTCCCTAAAAGCATCTAGCGAAATCTCCTCAACCCGTTGTTCTCCATCATGATAAGTCGGGTGATAGTACCGAAAATAATGATCTAGTACATCAACTTCATCCAACGTTAGGTTCATTAGACATCACACTTTCCTTAATTAAACAACGACCACGCCCATAAGGAATGCACATTGGAGTTCCAAAAATCGGGTCGCTCGTAACGTTACAAGTCATACTGAACACATCTTGAACAAACTTACACGTCACGATTTCTTCTGGCTTGCCTTGAGCGTAAACAGTCTGATCTTTTAACGCCACAATGTTATGAGCATATCGGGAGGCTAAATTCAGATCATGAAGCACCATGACAACGGTTCTACCTTCTCTTTCGTTTAGCTCAAACAATAAGTCCAATATTTCAATTTGATACGTCATATCCAAGTAAGTCGTCGGTTCATCGAGCAAAATAATATCCGTATCCTGAGCAAGGGTCATCGCAATCCAAGCTCGCTGGCGTTGCCCACCAGATAACGAATCAACAGTCCTCTCTTTTAATTCTTCAAGATTAGTGTCTTGAAGGGCTTGCTCTACTGCATCTTCATCTTCTTGTGACCATTGTTTGAACCAGTTCTGATATGGATAACGACCTTGCTTAACGAGCTGCAGAACCGTCAATCCTTCTGGGGTAACAGGACTTTGAGGAAGTATGGCAAGCTGCTGTGCTACTGATTTGGTGGACATTTTGGAAATGGCCTTCCCATCCAACACCACGTTACCACTGTGAGGTTTCAATAAACGAGCCATTGAACGAAGAAGGGTAGATTTTCCACAACCATTTCCACCAACGAAGACCGTAATCTCTCCCTTTGGTATCTCTATATTTAAATCATTCAGAATTGTCTTCTCTCCATAGCCAAGCGTTACATGATCCGTTTTCAAATTATTCATGTGAACCTCTCCTTTTAAGCCCGCTTATTTGAAAATAATAAAAAGATAAAATAAGGCGCTCCAATTGTAGCTGTAAACACACCAGCAGGAATAATGTTAGGCAAGAAAAGTGTACGCCCAATCAGGTCAGCACCTATAACTAGAATGGCTCCAATAAGACCGGAAAGGGGTAACAGAGCTCCATACGAAGATCCTACAAGTCTTCTCGCTATATGCGGTGCCATTAAACCAACAAAGCCAACCCCTCCCGCGAAAGAAACCGCTATTCCAGCTAGTGCTGTACTTACTAATAAGAATAAAAAGCGATCCCGTTGCAAATGAGAACCTACGCCCGCTGCCAGTTCTTCTCCGAGCTCTTGTACGTTAATCCTTCTTGAAAGTAACAAGGATACAAACACAAGAACAAGAATAGAAGGCACAATGACCTTCACTTGTTCCCAATTTGCTCCATATACACTTCCCGTTAACCAAACATTGGCTTGCGATGCACGATAAATAGGCCCTACAATCATTAACGTGTTGGTTATGGCTTGAGTAAGGGCAGAAAGGCCAATACCAATTAATATAATTCGCATCGGTGAAACACCATTTTTATAAGCTAATAAATAAACAAATATCCCAACTAGACTCGCACCTATAAAGGCTGCAACTGGCATCCAATGAATACTGACCGTTAAAGAATCTGTCTCATCGCTAAACAACGTTAAGAATAATACAACTGCTACAGCACCACCACCTGATATTCCAATAATATCAGGAGACGCAAGAGGGTTTCGAATCATCCCCTGAAGAATAGCACCACTTAAAGCAAGGCCTATTCCGACAAACAGAGCCACTATGATTCGCGGAAGTCTCAATGTTTCAATGATTAAATTCTGTACATCCGTTCCTCCTCCAAAGAATACCGTGACCGCATCAAATGGAGGAATAAATGTTTCCCCTAATGAAGCAGACATGATAAACAATACGCATAACAACCCTAAAAATAGGCTAAAATACGTCAGAGCCCGTTTTTCGAGAAAAAAGGATATTCGATCTTTTTTGGAGCGTATCTTCACATATTTACTCATGTTGATTTCAATCCTTTTCGGGCAATATAAATAAAGAATGGAGTACCAATTATTGCCGTCATAACTCCGACTGGTACTTCTTCTGGCATAATAATATATCTAGCACTGATATCAGCTAACAGTAAGAGAATTCCACCTAATACGGCGCAATAAGGCAAGATCCACCTATGATCATACCCGACGATGTATCTAGCAAAGTGGGGTACAACAATTCCGATAAAACCTATCGGTCCTGCAATAGCTACTGCTCCACCAGATAGAAGAACAGTAAGTACTCCAGCTGAGAGCTTTATATAGGCTGTCTTCTGCCCTAGACCTTTTGCCAAGTCTTCTCCCATTGTTAATATATTCAAATGCTTACCGATTAAAAATGTACCGATCCAGCCTACAAGAATGTAAGGGGAAAGTTGTTGCAAGTAATCAAGATTTCTTCCTTGTACACTTCCAGCTAGCCAAAAGAGCACTTCGTCTAAGGCTTTTTCATTTAATACAAGAATACCTTGGGTTAATGATGAAAATAATGCCGCAATAGCTGCTCCCGCTAGTGTTAAGCGCACAGGCGTTAATCCTTCTTTTCCTATTGACCCTATTGCATATACAATAGTTGCAGCAACCGCTGCACCTGCAAATGATACCCAAGCCATCATTCCAAGGGGAAGAGATTGAAAGACAGCAATAGCCATAACCACGAAGAACGAAGCACCTGCATTCACTCCAAAGATTTGAGGAGAAGCGAGTGGGTTTCTGGTTAAAGCTTGAAGTAAAGCACCAGCTAAAGCTAGTGATCCTCCCACACATGCTGCAATAAGAACTCTTGGCAATCGCAATGAGCGAATTACGATTAAAGTGTTATTCTGCTCTTGTGTCGTAAAAGCTTTCCAAGCATCGCTGAACGAAACGTCTGTATATCCAAGAACAAGACTCAGTCCCATACAGATCACTAACAGAACAACACTTACCAAAAAACCGATTCCTTTTGTTCTATTCGACTGCAAAACCATATTCTTCCCCTACCTAACGTAACTTACATACTACTCTTACTTACAAGTGTATGGATTCTTTTAGGTGCTGTCAACGATTATGAGAATCATTGTCATTTATACTTGACTCTGTTACAAAATAAGGCTATGATCAATTTAGTTGTAAATGATAATCATACTCAATTAGGAGGACATAACGATGAACAAAAAGCATTTTATACTTAGTTTTATGTTACTATTGACGATCGGATTACTGGCTGCCTGCGGAACATCTTCAGAAGACTCATCTTCAAATGATGAAGATAATGGCGACACTAGTGACTTCGAACCTTACACAGTTGAACACGCTATGGGAGAAACAACCGTTAAAGAGAAACCTGAAAAAGTTGTAATCTTAACGAACGAAGGAACAGAAGCGCTCCTAGCTCTTGGCGTCACACCAGTTGGAGCAGTTCAATCATGGACTGGCGATCCATGGTACAAACATATTAGTGATCGCATGGAAGATGTAGAAGTAGTCGGTACCGAATCAGAAGTCAACATTGAGAAAATCATTTCTTTAGACCCTGACTTAATTATCGGAAATAAATTACGCCAAGAAAAAATTTATGACCAGTTAAATGAGGTTGCCCCAACCATCTTCTCTGAAACCCTTAAAGGAGAATGGCAGGATAACTTTAAAACATACGCCAAAGCGTTAAATATGGAAGCTAAAGGGGAAGAACTCCTAACTGAATACAATGAGCGCTTAAACAACTTTGCGGATCAGGCAGGGGATAAACTAAACCAAGAAGTTTCTGTAGTTCGCTTCCTCCCTGACCACGCTCGTATCTATCAGAAAGACTCCTTCTCAGGAGTTATTCTAGAACAGATTGGCTTTGAGCGTCCGGAATCTCAAGATGTAAACGAATTTATGGAAAAAGCTACGAAAGAACGCATCCCTGCTATGGATGGAGATATCTTATTCTACTTCACATATGAGACAGGGGATGGAGCTGCTACAGAGCTAGCTGAAGAGTGGATGAACGATCCATTATTCCAAAACCTTGAAGTCGTTCAAGAAGGAAATGTTCACGAAGTAAGTGATGCGATTTGGAATACAGCTGGTGGCTATATTGCAGCAAATGAAATGGTAGATGATTTAGAAGAAATTATAATAAATCAATAACACATGTAAACCGCCTTATGACTTGTTAGACAGACAAGCAAGGGCGGTTTTGTTTATTTGTTATTCTCCTACAGCACATGTATCCCCCTTAAAAGTCCTGCCATTAGGGAATATTGTAAGGAATGGAATCATAGATTAATCAAACACCTTAAAGAAAGGCGTTGTCGCCATGTCACAACTTGACGTACCTGCAAGGATTGACTATATACAAGTGATATCTAACCCTCATAATGAGCCCGTAACGATAAAAGATATCCCTCCAAGTTTTGAATGCGTAGGAGTTGGAACAGACGCAGCTGTTTTTCGTCACAAAGATCAACCACAACTGGCTTATAAAGTTTATGGAGAGGACAAACTTTATAAAAAGGAAAATGAAGAGAGGGTATACAAAACGCTTGGACCTTCCCCATACTTCTCTATGTATTACGGATCAGGAGATCGTTACATTGTTCTTAGCTTTGAAGAAGGATTATCTCTTTACGATTGCCTTCTACAAGGGGTGAACATCCCGCCTCAGGCAGTAGAAGATGTAGAAAGAGCCCGTAAGTTCGTCAAAGACAAGGGGTTAAACCCAAGAGATATCCATTTAAAGAATATCCTTTTACAAGACGGACGCGCCAAAGTAATAGATGTATCAGAATATGTTCATGAAGGAAATGATTACAGGTGGGAGTTGTTAAAAAGAGGATATGAAGAATACTACCCACTTATCAGAGAAAGGCCTATCCCCCTTTGGGTTTTAGAAACATGCCGTAAATGGTACAACCAAACAAAAGATAACACCTTTCAATTTGATGACTTCATGCAAAAGATTAAGAAGCTAAATCCCTTTTGGAAGTGAACGTCTCTAGTTAGATTAATTAATGAAAAAGAGCCCAGACTTTGTTTTGTCTGGGCTCCTTTTATAGTTTCTCTATCTCTATTGGCAATCAGTTGTATAAGTACTCACTCCCCATAAATCACATTTAAAGATTTATGTTAAGACATCCATTTAGGGGGAGTATTTTTATCCCAATACAAGTCAGCAATTGCACGGTGTTTCTCAAACTGGTCTTCGCTTACGTGATAATGGAAGTTGAACCAATACCCTTCCCCTGGCCGATTGTCACGTCTCACATCGAAACGGGCAAGTTCAGCATTGGTACTGCTATTATAAACATGGAAGATCTTCTCCCCATACCCCGGTGCTGGATCTAACGTAATAGCATAGTTTGAAATCTCGTGCTCTTCTACATTTCCCATCACATATCTTACTTCATTTTCAACATTATTTAGAATATCATCCATAAAAACTGGATCGATTTTTTCCACAATACGAGGGCCAAGTTTCGCAATTGTTTGTTCTTTTGCGACCTCTCCAAGGTTTGAAAGATATTGTTCAGAATCTAATTGATGAGCATCTTCCGATAAATCAGGCAAATCTAAGAAATGATCAGAATCAGTTGCATTTGTCGATGAGGCTTTTTTCTCTTCTATATTTTCTTTCGGTGAGAAGGCTTTATTCTTTTCAGTTGCATCTGCATCTAGTGTCGTAGGGGGGACATATAACCCTAACGTCACAATTGCGGTTAATATCGTAAAGGTTTTCCTAACCCAACGCTTCATAATAAGCAAACTCCCTTTTATGTACTTTCAAACTTTGTTTCCTATTATTCTATCATGATCTAGTTTATTTTCCATCAAACTTTAATCCTTACTTTTTTAACAATCTGCAAATTGAATACGCTTTCTAAATATAGAATCTCATATTCTCTTTTTCTTGTCGATAGTAAGATAACCGATCCTCTAAAGTACCAGTATGAAACTCAAATTTATGTCCGTCAGGGTCTGTAAAATAAACAGAGTTCTTGTCTAACTCTCCCCGCTGTCGCCCATCTAAAATACGAACCTCCAATGACTTCAAATGAGATACCACCTCATTGAAATCTTCTTCTGTTACCGAAAAGGCTATGTGTGTATAAGATTCCTCTATCTCAAAACGCGGAATGTTTTCTTCCTTATTCAGAGCGATCCACAAACCATTAAGATCGAAATAAGCAGTCTTCTCACCTTCAACTAAGAGAGTCGCTCCAAATACTTGTTCATAGAATTCTATAGACGTTTCTAAATTTGAAACAGAAAATGTGATATGGTTAATACCTTGTAAATTCATTTCCCCACTTCCTTCCTCTTTCTACAATTACGTTTCAATCTGCAATTCGTTTCACAAAAATAGCATGTTAAGAGGTGTTTTTAGCATATACTTCCTTCAATAATAACGTTTACCGTTAAGGAGGGAGTCGGAATGAAAAATCCTGCTTTGATCGCTGTCTTAATTGGTGCGATCGCACAAGCTTTACTAAATATGTATATCATGGTTTGGACTGTAATCGGTTTTTTATTTGCGTTTTTTATAGGCGGATCGTCTTTCTTTATATCTACTGAATATGAGTGGTTCCCTGAACCTGGAGCGAATGAATTCTTGCAATTCGTTAGTACAATGGCCATTTTATTTATGGTTTTTGCTGCTATATTCCTTGTAATCAGCTTAACCACAAATGTATTGACTTTTCTTGCAGTCCACTACATCAGGACAGACAGGCGACACTCTCGTACACTGATCTTCCTCATTATCGCTACCATCACACAAGTTGGCTTTGGGTTACTCACCCTATTTGAGCCCATTACATGCTCTTTATTCTTCATCACAGCTTTATGTTATTTAACAGGAATCCTTCTGTTGTACAAAACGAAACACTCTACAACAGAACCCACTTCATAATAGAAAGTAAAACAGAAACGTTAACCTTAACCGACACATTTTACAGAGCCAATTGAAAAAGAGGTTCCTTTTGCAGGAACCTCTTTTCAAGCTTTATCCCATAATGTGATAACCAGAATCCACATATATAATTTCTCCTGTTACTCCTCTGGAGAGATGACTCAGCAAGGAAAGGGTCATATCGCCAACTTCTTCTTGAGTGACATTCCTTCTTAGAGGAGACTCCTCTTCAATCTTGTGTAAAATATCATTGAAAGATGGCACACCTTTAGCAGCAAGGGTACGGATCGCTCCGGCGGATACAGCGTTCACTCGTATATTATACTCACCTAAGTCTGATGCTAAATATTTCACAGTTGCTTCTAGAGAGGCTTTCGCAACACCCATCACGTTATATCCCTTGACCACTCTCTCTGCACCTAAATAACTCATTGCAATTATAGAGCCTCCTTCAGTCATATAAGGTTGACTCGCTTTTGCCACAGCAATTATAGAGTACGCACTTGTATCTTGGGCAAACGCATAACCACTTCGACTTGTATCGAGGAAGTTTCCTTTTAAATCTTCTGAGTGAGCAAAAGCGATTGAATGAACAATACCGTGAATGGTTCCGATCTGCTCGCCAATACTATGAAATGCTTGATCAATACTTTCATCATTATTTATATCACACTGCACGATGTGAGTAGCTTCTAGGTGTTGATCATTAAGGATTTTAATTAATTTTTTATATGACCGGTCTTTACGGTAAGTAAAGATGACATTAGCACCAGCCTCAAAAAGTGACTTGGCTACCCCCCACGCAATGCTACGTTCGTTCGCTACACCCATTACAACAAAATTTTTGTCTTTCACTTTTAATAAGTCATTCATCTCATTTACCATCCCTATCTATTTTAGGCTTCCAAAGCTTAATCATTGAAGTAAGAACAAATCCAACCCCTAACACAATATATAAGGGTTCTCTCATTGGTCCCCCCTCACTAATGAGTGCTGATGTAATGAGTCCAATAGCAAATATAAGCATAAAAGAATGAAACCCTACCTCAAACTTCCTGTAACTGCTCACATTGTTGCCTCCCTCATGGTTTATGTATGTTCTATAATTTTCCTATACTTATAATACACTAGCAAGTCCATTGGGAAAAAAGTGAAAAAGCCCTTCTCTTTATTTAAAGAAAAGGGCTTTTATGTAATGGATGATACTTTCTTTTTGTCATAGCTCATAATTGCCCTTCGCCTGACATATTCATGAGGGTCATTAATCGCTAACTGGTGCAAGAGATTTTGAGCTTGTTCCTTATACTCACGCATTTTCCCAAGCCCATAAGCAATTTGCCACCTTGCTTCGTAATCGGGATAAGCTGGAAAGGTTAACGCTCGATAAGCAATATGCAGCAGTTGATCAGGCTTATTAATTAATTCACTTATAATGTAACCTTCTTTATGGTCTCTCGCTAGTATGTATAAAAAACTTGTAGTAACCTTTGGACTCCACTCCTCGGCCGGTAAACGCTTAATCACAGTTTTAGTTGCTTCCCATATATCATCCCAATGATCATATTCTGATTCCCAATCACCGTAAGGACCATGATCAATCGCCCATATTTTGAAACTCCGTATTTCATGTAGCAGTTCAAAAGTATATTCACTATGTACCACTCTCACCCGCTCCCTCCCATTTCTAGTACTATAGTCCTCATTACCCCTGGGGATCGGTCTGAAACCTATATTTTTACTTTTTCAGGAGACTAAAAAAAATCGTACCGTCAATAGCTAACGTCGAACGAACCCACATCGCGCGGGGCCACCTGCAGAAAGCGAGCTCTTCCCCAGCCCACTAGCACTCAATAAACGTAACAGCTCCCCACACTCATTAAAGTTTCTCAGCTTCGAGTCTTCAAGATTACTGACCTATTATAATAAGAGCCCCAGGAGATGCTCCCCCAGGGCTCTAGTCATTCACTTATAAGCTTTTAAGCTTCCCTACGACTTCAGAAGGTTCAACGCGGTCTTTATAATCAGCTTTTGTATATTCGTAAGCGATTGTTCCGTCTTGTTGGATAATATAAGTAGCAGAGACTGGAAGAGTCCAATTATCATCCCCGTTATGTTTATCTACCTCAAGACCTTTCTCTTTATAAACATCTACAAGATAGTCAGGGAGCTGGTAAACTAAATTAAATTGATCGGCCACTTGATTACCCTTATCACTTAACACATGGTATTGCAAATCATTTTTCTCTGCAGTAGTCAGAGAGTGATCAGGAGTTTCAGGGCTAATGGCAATTAATTGTGCTCCTACAGCGTGGATATCATCGATTAATTGCTGGTAAGTACGGAGTTCCATATTACAATATGGGCACCATCCTCCGCGATAGAAAGTAACAATTGTAGGTCCAGATTGAAGCTGTTCATACAGATCGACATAATCCCCTTTAGCATCTGGTAAGCTAAACCTCGGGGCCTTCTCTCCTACACTTAAGCCTTTTCCTTGGTCAGACGACTCGAGTTCATCAATAGCGTTTTGCATTTTTTCTTGAGTGTCTTGTGAAACATTAGCTTTAAATTTTTCGATATATTCATTATATTGCTCTTGCATTGTCTTCATTAAAAATCTCTCCTTTATACCGATTAGGCGAGATGCCCAACTAAAAGTATAAGGGATATCACTAGTAGACCATATCAATTTGCATTACTACCCACTTCTATTCTGGATATTAGGATAAACAATCCCGAAAATGATAATAGCAACACCGCACCATTGAATCACCGTAACATGCTCCTCGAGAATCACCATGGACAATAGCACGGCTACGGGTAACTCAGCAGACCCAAGAATGCTACCAAGCGCTGATCCAATTTTCGGCATACCATAAGCGAAGAGGATTGGAGGGATCACGACGCCAAACAGGCCCAGCAGGATTCCATATTGACCGAAAGAAGTAATAACGTTTGGATCTACACCTCTAATAAGAAAAGGGGAAAAAATCATTACAACCACTAACATACTGCCTGTAACCATATAATAACTTCTTTGAATAGGTGGCAGTTTAGGCATGACAGTAGCGTTGGTTAGTATAAACAAAGCAAATGAAACCGCCGCAAGCAAACCATATATAACTCCAAATAGATTCCCACCAAGGTCCTCCCCCTTCATCACCCCGCTTGCTAGAGTCGTTCCGAACATTAATATAAGTACACTAAAAGTTGTAACCTTATCAGGGGTACGTCTGTAGAACAAAAATTCAAATAAAATACCAATCCATACAAACTGAAAGAGTAAAATGATAGATAGGGAAGCTTCTAAAGTAACTAATGAGAGATAATAAAACACACCTACCAAGCCTGTCGGAATACCTGCAAGCATGAGTTTCACTTTATCTTTTTTCCCAATCACTTCTTTCCTTTTCGTAAAGAGAAAACTCACGAATAAAACGAACCACCCAATTAGAAATTGCCCCACAGTAACGAGTGAAGTGGTCGCACCATCTCCATATGCAAGCTTTACTATGGTTGATAACACTCCGTACGAGCATGCCCCAATAAAAACAGCTATTATGTACCGCATCCTTACTACACCTTTCTCCACAAACAGATGCACAACCTCCTTATTCATAGGGGTTGTGCACTGAATGTATGTTTTATTCCATAGCTCCTGCCACGTCATACGGGGTTAAATCAATACCTGATGGACGGCCTAATGCAAGGTTCGCCAATTCTAAACCAAGATAAGGACCACTCGTTAAACCAGAAGCTCCCAATCCATTTGCAACAAGAAGATTGTCAAACCCAGGAACATATCCGATGACAGGTAAGAAACCTGGCGTATATGGTCGAAATCCTACACGACTTTCAATAAACGTTCCGTTCTTTAAGCCAGGTGCGATTGGTAATAACTGCGAGAAGATATCATGGAGACCACCTGCTGTAACATGGTGATTAAAGTCTTCATTTTCTTCGTGTGTTGCCCCCATTACGATCCTTCCATCCTCAAAAGGCAGAACATATTTATTTGTGGGAGGCATGATAACGGGCCAATCGCTAGTATTGGTTTCTGATAAAGAGACGTGTGCAATCTGAGCCTTTTGAGAAGAAACAAGGAATTGTACACCAAGAGGCTCTAGCATCTCTTTAGACCATGCTCCACCGGTAACAATCACTTTCTCTCCAGCTAGGAAATGATCATTCACGTAGACCCCAGATACTGTTGTTCCTTCAAAGGAAAGGGTCGCATCTCCGTACAAGATCTGAGCATCATGTTTTTGTGCACCACTTATTAAAGCATTACGAAGCGCCCTTCCATCCACACGTGCTCCTCCGCTAACATAAACAGCTGCATACTCATCAGAAAGAGGAGGAAACATAGCTTTCGTCTCATCTCGAGTTAATTTCTTGATTTCTCCTATCTCTGGCGCATCCTCACGCCGCTTTTCAGCAAGCGTAACGATTTTATCAAGCTTAGCATCTTCCGTATGGAGCTTTAGCGCACCCACACGCTTATATCCTATATCTGTTTGTCCGTCTTCCTCAAGTTCCCGAACCAATTCCGGATAATACCGAGCACCATTTTTCACTAGTTGATACCACGCTTTATTTCTTCGCTGAGAAAGCCATGGACAAACCATACCAGCTGCAGCATCCGTAGCCTGGCCTGTGTCTTGACGATCGACTAATGTCACCGAGACTCCTTCCCTCGCTAAGTGATAAGCTGTGCTAGCTCCCATAATACCCGATCCAACTACTATATAAGAGTTCATATTAACACCTATTTCATCTTTACTTTGTACGCTGTCATTTTACAAGAAATTGACCTCAGACTCAATTTCCCATCAATCGACATATTTCCCGGGCAATTTCCACGAACCAAACCCTCCCAAACACCCCCTTCCAAAATTACACCTTTTTCTTCCATACACTAATTCGATTCATAAAAATATGGGGCTAAGTCTTGTCTCATTCTAAACATATTAGTAGGATTCAAAGCTCCTGAATTTTTTTCGATCGCAAAATACTTTGAACTAGTTATTGACACCCCCTCATGTTCATGATAAAAATTGAATAACTTCATATGAACGAATTGCTTCGAAGGAAAGTAAGTAACTCCTCTGTCCCTGTCTCAGAGAACCGATTAGTGGTGTGAAATCGGTACAAACAGAGAGAGCGAATTTCATTTCTGGAGCTTCTATGCGTGAGCCATGGACGGTGACGACTGTTATACGTGTAAAGTCATGAAACTCTTGTTTCATAACTAGGGTGGTACCGCGATGTAAGTCGCCCCTACATTATTGTAGGGGCGACTTTTTTGTTTTTAAGAATTATACGTTTGAGAGGAAGATGAGAATGAGTCAGCAAGAACAATGGTCATCAAAGATTGGATTTATTTTAGCAGCAGCTGGTTCTGCAATAGGACTAGGAGCTATATGGAAATTCCCATACATTGCTGGAGAAAACGGCGGTGGTGCTTTCTTTATCACCTTTATCGCTTTCACGATTTTGTTAGGATTACCATTATTGTTAGCCGAGTTTTCAATTGGCCGTACAGCTCAGAATAATGCCGTAGACTCTTATCGCTCGATTGCAAAAGGAACGAAGTGGCACTACGTAGGGATACTAGGGATGGTCACATCTTTTATTCTATTATCATTTTATAGCGTTGTTGGCGGATGGATTATTATTTACCTATTAAAGACTATAACCGGAGGTATGGCAGGACTTTCTTCAGCTCAATATGGCGAAGTATTTGGTCAAACGATTTCGAACCCTCTACTAAGTATCAGCGTCCAGTTCTTATTTATTTTAATTACTATTCTTGTTGTTTCAAGAGGGGTTCAAAAGGGAATTGAGAAAGCTAGTCGTATCATGATGCCTGCTTTATTCGTATTATTCTTAGTATTGGTTGTAAGATCGTTAACGTTAGAAGGAGCAGGTGAGGGGATTGTTTTTCTCCTTCAACCTGATTTCTCAAAAATAACATCCCAAACGGTTTTAGAAGCAATGGGACAGTCATTCTTCACACTAAGCGTAGGAGTTTCCGTAATGGTTACTTACAGCTCATATCTACCTAAGGATCAAAGTTTACCAAAGGCAGCTTCATCAATTGTAGGGATAAACATATTAATCGTTTTATTAGCTGGTTTGGCAATCTTCCCTGCTGTGTTCTCCTTCGGTCTTGAGCCAGGGTCTGGTCCCGTACTTCTATTCAACGTTCTTCCTACGGTATTCAGCCAAATGCCTTTAGGGATGGGCTTTTTCGCAGCCTTTTTACTTTTATTCTTATTCGCCGCTTTAACCTCTGCATTTTCCATGCTTGAGATTATCGTGTCTGTCTTATCAAAAGGGGATGAAAGGTTGCGTCAGAAATACGCGTGGATTATAGGTCTATCCATCTTCATTGCAGGGATTCCTTCTGCATTATCATTTGGAATTCTAGGAGAGGTAACACTATGGGACAAAACTATTTTCGATTTAGCCGATTATGCAGTTAGCAATATATTGATGCCTATGGGGGCATTGTTGATCTCTATTTTTGTTCCGTTAAAGATGAAGAAATCTGACCTCTATGAAGAATTAAAGAGAGGGAGCACATTAAAGAAAGCGGTCTTTAATGTATGGTATTCCTTAATACGTTATGTAGCACCTATTCTAATCATTGCTGTTATGATTGACGTTATAACTGGATAATATCTGAATAGTAAAAAAGATCTATTTTTTTACTTTTACGAGCGACTATAACAGGCTTCATTGTATATGATCTAACAAAAATACATCATGTAAGCTTTCCTAACATGTAACTTTGTGTTAGAATTCCTTACATGATAAATAAAAGGTTATGCATTCTTGACTTTGAATGCTAGTAATCTACTACAAACTATTAAGGCGAGGGTATTAAATGACTTTTACTAAAGAATCCATTAAGCAAGAAGTTCACGACAAAGGCGTAGAATTTATTCGACTTGAATTCACAGACATGCTTGGAGACACAAAAAACGTTGAGCTCCCTATTGAAGAGCTTGAAAGTGTTCTAGAAAACGAAGCTATGTTCGACAGTTCTTCTATTTCTGGTTTCTCTGATATTCAAGAAAGTGATATGTATCTATATCCAGACTTAAGCACGTTTAAAGTATTACCTTCAACAGTAGATGAAGATCCTGTTGCACGATTCATTTGCGACATTTATACAACGGACGGAACTCCTTTCGAAGGTGATCCACGTTATATCCTAAAACGAGCAATGAAAGAAGCTGCTGAAATGGGCTATACCGTAAACGTAGGTCCAGAACCAGAGTTCTTCTTGTTCAAACTGAATGACGAAGGTTACCCTATCAAGAAGATGAATGACCGTGGTGGTTATTTCGATGCTTCTCCAATTGACAAGGGTGATAAAGTGCGCCGTGATATCGTTCGCACACTTAAGAAATTTGGCTTTGAGATGGAAGCTTCTCACCACGAGGTAGCTATGGGACAGCACGAGATCAACTTCCGTTTTGATGACATGCTACGTGCTGCAGATAACATCCAAACATTCAAAAGCGTTGTTAAAGACGTAGCAACAAACCATGATTATCATGCGACATTTATGCCAAAGCCAATTGCTGGAGAAAACGGTTCTGGTATGCACTGTCACCTTTCTCTATTCAAAGATGGCGAGAGCGTATTCTGTGACGAAAAAGACGAAGACGGTATTTCTGTAACAATGAAGCACTTCATGGGCGGTATCTTAAAACACGCTCCTGGTATTGCTGCTATTACAAACCCGAACGTCAACTCTTATAAGCGTTTAGTTCCTGGTTACGAAGCACCTGTAAGCATTGCTTGGTCTCACTCCAACCGTAGTTGTATGATTCGCGTACCTTCAACTCGCGGTAAAGGAACTCGCTTTGAAGTTCGTAACCCAGACCCTACAGCAAACCCATACCTTGCTTTAGCGGTAACTATTCAAGCAGGACTTGAAGGAATTCGCAATAAAGTTGATCCAGGTGCAGCTGAAACACGTAACCTTTACGAGGTACATGACGACAGCGTACCAACACTTCCTACAAACCTAAAAGAAGCTTTAACAGCGCTTCGCAAAGACAAAGTTCTTATGAACGCTTTAGGTGACCATACTTCAAGCATTTACCTTGAAGAGAAAGAAGAAGAATGGACTGAGTATTCCCTACAAGTAAGTCAATGGGAAACAGACAAATATATGAACAAGTAAGTTTCAAAAGCGCAAGTGCCCGCTTAGCAACGTATAGGCTGGACTGAGCCGCAGTGAGATCAAGGAAACACGATGAGCCCCTGCGAATCGATGTTGACTGATCGACCAGAGGTGAGGGAAGCCTACTAGTTGCTGGGCACTGGAGCTAGACGAAACAAAAGCGCAAGTGGCCGATTAGCAACGTATAGGCTGGACTGAACCGCAGTGAGATCAAGGAAACACGATGAGCAGCAGCGAATCGATGTTGACTGATTGACCGGAGGTGAGGGAAGCCTACTAGTTGCTGGGCGTACGAGCAAAAAAGGAGACGATCTTAAGATCGTCTCCTTTTTTATGCTTAATTAGAATGTTTGCGCTGCGTCCTTTGCTCTAGCAATTGCATTTGCTTTGATTTCTTCTGCTTTTTCAGGCATTGCGGCTTGCCCTTCTACAAATACCCCCTCGAATGATGGCACACCAAACAATTGCATGATTACATTCAAGTAGCGGTGACCCATTTCCATTCCAGCTGCAGGACCTTCAGAATAAATCCCACCATTCGCTTGAATATGGAAAGCTTTCTTATCTGTGAGAAGACCAACAGGGCCATGCTCTGTATATTTAAATGATTTCCCAGCCACTGCTACAGAATCAATGTATGCCTTCATAACAGGTGGGAAAGAGAAGTTCCACATTGGGTTTACAAACACATATTTATCAGCATTAACAAATTGATCACTAAGTTCACCTAAACGATCTACTTTCGCTTGCTCAGCATCGCTTAGTTGATCGCCTGATTGTAATTTCCCCCAACCACTAAAGATATCTGCATCAATTTGAGGAATATCTTCCTTATAAAGATCAACATGAACAATTTCATCCTCAGGGTTTGCCTCTTTGTATGCATTAATAAATTCCTTCCCTACACTCATACTGAAAGAGGCTGCTTCATCGTGTGGATGCGCAGTAATATATAATACTTTTGCCATTTCTAATCTCACCTTTCAAATCTTTTCGTAGACATAGTTTGCACTATAACTACATCCCTAGCATTTACTTTGAATTAAAGTATCTTTATTTCGAGATTAATTATATTATTATTTTCTTATTCCAGCAAGAGATTTGCATTAGAATATATTCCTTTAGTCTTTCTTCTGCTGTTAATATTTTGTGATATATAGCACTACTTATTCAGTATCCGTTTCTATGAATTTAAAACGTAAAAAAAAGACGAAAATCAAATTGATTTTCGTCTTCTGCCCTTTATTCTGTTTCATCGACGTAATGTGTATAAGGGTTTGCTGAAATTTGTTTTATCATTTCATCAGTTAGCTCAACCTTCTGGTGTTCGACTAATTCTCCACTCACGGGCGCGCTACCGTCATAATGCAATGGTTTGCTTTCCATAAGAGCCCTCCCTTTTCTTAGAAGTAGTATATGTACAATAATATAGACAAATGAGAACCAATTCATGTGTCCTATGATTATTTTACTATATAAAACACATATGCACATCCTAATACTTACACTTTTAACATTAATTATCTTTCAAAGAATAGTATGTCATACATCCTATAGGATAGACGTTAAAAGTACTAATTCAGGAGGTTACTTTTTATTCAATTGTAAAATTCATCTGCACCGCTTGTTTTAAGCCTATTCCTTGCTCACTTGTAATATCTTTCGCAATAAATAAGGTATACGTTTCACCTGAATTGTATGATTTCTCGGGAGCCAAGGACACAGATTGACTTACTTCATCGTACGAAACTTGAACTGGAACTACTTTCATTTCCTCATCAAAGACAATGAAATTCAGCTGATCAACCGCCTGTGCTGAAAGGTCTGCGTTAAATTGTATATTCCATACTTTATCTGAATTGATGTTTTCTTTCGATCCAAAATCTTCTTTAACTTCTTCCTTTACTCTCTCTGTCACTTCTTTTTCTTTCTTCTTAAGCTTCTCTTCCATTTCATTCACAGTTTGACGCAACTCTTCTAAATCGACGTATAATTCTTTAAACTGATCCGTATAACTGTGATTTAAACCCAATCTCTTTTCTGACCATACCGATAGATGATCTATGTATCGTTCCACCGCATCTAATTTGTTATGCTGAGCTTGAAGCTTCCCACTAAAACTATCTGCTTTAGCATCATAATTTTCTAGTTCTTCTTCCTCTTCTTGCTCTTTTTCATCTGTTACTACTACTTCTTCTTCTTCCTCTTCTTCTTCATCTATTACGGGTTCTTCCTGCTCTTCCTCTTCATCTGTTACAAGTTCTTCCTGCTCTTCCTCTTCATCTGTTACAGGTTCTTCCTGCTCTTC
>NZ_AVBG01000019.1 GCF_000770675.1 Pontibacillus chungwhensis BH030062 | reverse complement strand
GTAGTCGGGGTTTCACCCCCGCAAGAGTAGGACGCCGCCATGCAACGTAACCTCAAAGGATATTGATCCTTTGAGGTTTTTTTGTGCAAAGAAATAGTAAACGTACAAACACGAGACACCCTCTTCTGTCGTATATTATAAAACACATAGATTTATTTACGCTTTGTATAAAAAAAGATACATGGGAAACAATACTACTACGGAGGTGGAGAATGTGAGGAAAGAACAATCAATCTATGAAACTTGTGGAGTATGTGATTGCAAAAGAGAGCATGGGATCCACTTATACAACCTATTTATATGTAGGGATTGTGAAAAGGAAATTATACAAACAGCACCGGAAGATCAGCAGTATCATTATTTCTTAAAGAAACTAAGAAATATAACCCAAACAAAGCAATTTTCATAGTATAGTGATAGAAAGGTGTTTAAAAGGGAGCGTTTTTCCTTTTTAACACCTTTTTTTATACATATAACAGGAGGATCATTATGTCGCAATCACAAACCCCTTTATACTCAGCATTAGTGGAAATGACTAAACAACCTCATTATTCTATGCATGTTCCAGGTCACAAGAATGGAACTGTATTTCCAAAAACGGGTAAGCAATTATTTAAAGATATATTATCTATTGATATGACAGAGATTACAGGCCTCGACGATTTACATCAACCAGAGGGGATTATTGAGAAAGCACAACAATTAGCTACGGAGTGGTTTAGAACTAGAGCTTCATACTTCTTAGTAGGGGGCAGTACTTCAGGGAACCTCGCTATGATTCTAGCAACTCAAAAAAAGGGGAAGCCTTTTCTAGTGCAACGCAACAGTCATAAATCCATTATACATGCATTAGAACTATCAGGATCTAAACCTATTTTTCTTTCCCCTCACTATGAAGAGAAATATGAACGCTTTACAGGTGTTCATAAAGAAGATATAAAAAAGGCACTTAAAATGTACTCTAGTATTTCTGGGATTATCTTAACGTATCCTGATTATTATGGACGTACGACTCACTTGAAAGAAATTATTGATCTTGCTCACTCTTACAATGTACCTGTTTTAGTCGATGAGGCTCATGGTGTACATTTTTCATTAAATGACCCTTTATTACCTAAGTCTGCTCTGTCTTTGGGTGCTGACGTAGTGGTGCAATCCGCTCATAAAATGGCCCCGGCAATGACAATGGGGGCATATCTTCACTTAAATTCCGAACGGATAGATCCAAGGCAAATCACTCACTACTTACAGGTTTTTCAATCAAGCAGTCCCTCGTATCCAATATTAGCTTCATTAGATTTGGCAAGATACTTTATGGCAAACTATTCTAAAGAGGACCTTCAAACAAGTATAGAGTGGATTACTAAACTGCGTTCATCTTTGACGAATGGTTTGGTATGGACACTTGTGCCTTTAGAAGAAGGTGTAGATGATCCATTTAAGTTAACCCTCCGTATTGAAGATCATGTCGACTCACAGATCGTGGCTTCTTATTTAGAGAAGGAGGGGCTTTATCCTGAACTAGTCGATAATCAACACATTCTATTCACGCTAGCACTAACTCCTAATTATTCAATATATCAACTAAAGTGTATATTTGAAAAAGTAGAGTCTAAATTAAAAACCAAGTCAGAATTTAACCGTGCTACAATAGAGGGAGTGAGTTCTCCTGTTTTTAATACGGTTCAGTCGAACCCTTATTCTTACTATGAACTAGATAGCATGAATCAAGAATTTGTGTATTGGCAAGAGAGTATTGGACGAGTAGCAAGCGCTTCTGTTACTCCATATCCCCCTGGGATTCCATTAATCATGAAGGGGGAGCGCATTCAAAGAGAACACGTAGATCGGATCGTGGATTTACTGAGAAAAGATAAACATATTCAAACGAAAGAACCCTTTTATCAGAAAGGTATGCACGTTTATATAGAAAGAGGATAAAGGAGAATGGATGTGGAAGGAACATTTATTACATTTGAAGGTGGAGAGGGAGCTGGCAAATCAACTGTACTGCAAGCCGTAGGTCAACGTCTCCTTAAGGAAGGGCATGACGTTGTGATGACCAGGGAACCAGGAGGGATCGATATTGCTGAAAAAATTCGCCAAGTCATACTCGATCCGACGCACACATCAATGGATGGTCGAACAGAAGCTTTATTGTATGCTGCTGCAAGAAGACAGCATCTGGTTGAGAAGGTTATACCAGCCCTAGAAGAAGGCAAGATCGTACTTTGCGATCGTTTTTTGGATAGCAGCCTTGCTTACCAAGGTCACGCAAGAGGTTTAGGGATGGAAGAAGTGTTACGTATTAATGAATTCGCTATTGAGGGATACATGCCTCATTTAACGTTATTTTTTGATATTTCACCTGAAAGAGGATTAGAGCGGATTGATCAGAATAAAGGTAGAGAACAAAACCGTTTAGACTTAGAGCATATCAAATTCCATCATACTGTCTATGAAGCTTACCAGTGGCTGCTTCATAAGTTTCCTGATCGAATTCAATCAATAGATGCGGATCATTCAGTAGAGATCGTTATAGAAGATGCATTTCAAAAAGTTTCTTCCGCTATTTAACAGATGGTCTTCGTAACTTGATAAATTCTTGTTATAATAAGGTACAAATGGGCTTTAATAAGGAGGAGATCGTCATGAAAATGATTGTGGCGGTTATACAAGATAAAGATAGCAACCGACTAACGAACGCATTAGCTGATCATCAATATAAAACAACTAAATTATCCACTACAGGTGGCTTTCTGAAAGAAGGCAATACCACCTTGATGATTGGTTGCGAAGACCATGATGTTGATGATGTCCTAGATATTATCCGTGATAATTGCAGTCAACGTGAACAAATGGTTGCACCAATATCCCCTATGGGGGGGAATGCAGATTCCTATATACCAAAGCCTGTTAAGGTGGAAGTAGGAGGGGCTACTGTTTTTGTGCTCCCTGTGGAATCTTTTTTTCAATTCTAGCATAGGGGGATGATGGCATGAAGATCGGTCAAGACTTAAGGTCACAGCTTGATTCAGCTCAAAAGAATATAAGGCCGAATTCTACTGGCCCCCAAGGCTTTGGTCAGATGGTGCAATCTGAATCACAAAAGATGCGTCAGCAGGAATTACATCGCCTTATGGGAGATATTACGAAGCAGGGAGAGAAAGTTGCTCGCTTTCGCTCTTTCAAGGATTTAGCCAAGTATAAGCGACTTGTAAAATCATTTGTACAGGAATCTGTTCAGTATGGGATGGACTTAAAGCAATCCCATAGTTGGAGTATGGACGGTCAGAGCCGAAAACTTACACTTGTGCAGTCAGTAGATGAAAAGTTAGCGGAATTAACCGATGAAGTCATGAATCAAGAGAAGAAGTCCATTGATGTATTAGACATCATTGGGGAGATAAAGGGACTATTAGTGAACTTATATATGTAAGGTAGTGACAGTAATGAACAAGTGGGCCGATATGATCGACATTCAGCCTATGGTTACAAAAATGTTAACCAATAGTATTCAAAAAGATCGCATCTCTCACGCTTATTTATTTCAAGGCTCAAAGGGAACGGGGAAGCTTGCTATGAGTTTATTATTTGCAAAAAGCTTCTTCTGTCGCTTTCGGGAAGGCGTGGAACCTTGCCAGACCTGTAAAGATTGCATCCGAATTGACTCTGGTAATCATCCTGATGTACACGTTATTCAGCCAGAAGGACAGTCAATTAAGAAAGAGCAAATTCTTCATTTACAAAAAGAGTTCACCTATACTGGATTAGAGTCAAATCAAAAGGTATACATTGTAGAAGATGCAGATAAAATGACGGCTAATGCCTCTAACAGGTTGTTAAAGTTTCTTGAGGAACCAAACCGTCAAACAGTGGCAATGCTTCTAACAGAAAACGGGCAAGCACTTCTGGACACAATTCGCTCTAGGTGTCAGATAATGGCGTTTCAGCCACTCAATACAGAGAATGTGACAAAGCGCTTGATTGAAGAGGGTGTTTCGGAGTCTTCAGCCCGTTTATTAAGTGCCTTAACGAATAATTTAGAGGATGCGCTCGAAATGAATCGTGATGACTGGTTTGCGAACGCGAGAAAGTTAGTGATACAATTAATTGAAGTCCTTCAGGAAAAACCCAGCGAGGCTTTATTATTCGTGAACAATCAATGGATGCCTCATTTTAAAGACCGAGATGCCATGAACCAAGGTTTAGATCTTCTTTCCTTATGGTTTAAGGATTTAGTGTACGAACATGTTGGTATGGAGTCATCTATTGTTTTTATTACAGAAAGGGAGCGCATTCGTACAAGCTCCTATACATGGTCCAAGCAATTTGCAACAAATGCTCTGTCCCATATTTTAGAGGCAAAACGTAAGCTAATCTCAAATGTTCACCCAACCCTGGTGATGGAACAACTCACGCTTCAAATACAGAGGTGATTGAATGGTTGAAGTAGTTGGTGTACGTTTCAAACAGGCGGGAAAGATTTATTATTTCGATCCAGATACTTACCAAATTACAGACGACGATTATGTAATAGTTGAGACCGTACGAGGAATTGAGTTCGGTAAAGTTGTGATTTCGAGTAAACAAGTAGATGAAGAAGATATTGTCTTACCGCTTAAGAAAGTCATCCGAATTGCGGATGAAAAAGATAAGTTAGTTGTAACAGAGAACAAGCAAAATGCGAAAGAAGCATTTAATGTTTGTGCTGATAAGATTATACAACATAAGCTAGATATGAAGCTTGTTGATGTGGAATATACATTTGATCGAAATAAAGTAATCTTTTATTTTACGGCTGACGGTCGTGTAGACTTCCGTAACCTTGTGAAAGATCTGGCATCTGTGTTTAAAACACGGATTGAGTTGCGTCAAATCGGCGTACGTGACGAGGCGAAAATGTTAGGTGGCATAGGTCCATGTGGCCGTATGTTGTGTTGTTCTACCTTTTTAGGGGATTTTGAACCGGTTTCCATAAAGATGGCTAAAGATCAAAATCTATCGCTTAATCCTGCGAAAATTTAAGGCTTATGTGGTCGCCTTATGTGCTGTTTGAAATATGAGAACGATGATTATGAAACAGCCAAAAAAGAACTTCCGGATATTGGAGAAGATATCAGGACACCACAAGGCCCCGGCAAGGTCGTTGGCTTAAACATCCTTGAACGTGTCATTCAAATAGAAATCCCTGATCAAGAACGAGTTATTGAATATACACTAGAAGAACTCATTCAAGAAGGTGCAGTACCAACGCAAGCCACAGAATAATGGGGTGGATGTAAGCGTGAATAAAAAAGAAATTTTTGAACAAGTATCACATATGGAAGAGCAAATCGGACAACTCTATCAACAATTAGGGGATCTAAAAAAGCAACTGGTGGAGCTGTTGGAAGAGAATCAACATCTATCCGTAGAGAACCACCACCTAAGGCAACGTCTTGAGCAAGATCATGAACATTCTGAACAAAGCGAGTCAAAACAATCCGAAGCAAAGGGAGCTTTGGTGGGTGAAGGATATGATAATCTCGCTCGTTTGTACGAAGAGGGATTCCATATCTGTAACCTCCATTTTGGGAGTCCCAGGGATGAAGATTGCTTATTTTGCCTATCATTTTTAAATAAAAAGAAGTAATGTTAGAGGCTGTTCCATATGGACAGCCTCTCTATTTATCTTGACGGTTGAATGAGGGAGTGAATGATCCATGGTAGAATTACATGGAGATGAGAGAATTGATTATTTATTAGCAGAAGAAAACCTACGTATAATACAAAGCAATAGTGTTTTTGCCTTTTCATTGGATGCTGTTTTACTAGCTAAATTTACGTATGTTCCTATAAAAAGAGGAAATATATTGGATTTATGTACAGGCAATGGGGTTATTCCATTCTTTCTAAGTAATCGTTCAAGGGCTAGTATTACAGGTGTGGAATTACAAGAGCGTTTATATGATATGGCACTTCGAAATACGAAGCTGAATGACTTAGAAGATCAAATTCAATTCATTCATGGCGATCTAAAAGAAATGCCCAAGACATTAGGAAACGGTAAGTTTGATTTAGTTACTTGTAACCCCCCTTATTTTCCTACCCCAAAAGAGGATTATAAAAATGAAAATGAACACTTAGCGATTGCTCGTCATGAGATTTATTGTACATTAGAAGATGTCGTATGGTCTTGCAGCCGCTTAACGAAATCAGGAGGAAAGGTCTCAATGGTCCATCGCCCGGGTCGTCTCCCAGACCTTATTACTCTCTTCCGAAAATATCAGGTAGAACCTAAACGCATACAGCTTGTGTACCCTAAGCCTGGAAAAGAGGCGAATATGGTACTGATCGAAGGTACAAGAGATGGGAAACCAGACCTGAAAGTCCTCCCTCCTCTTTATATTTATCAAGAGAATGGACTTTACTCTGATGAGATGAGGCACCTTCTCTATGGAAACTGATGAACACGTGGTGTACATGCTTCGTTGTAAGGATGCTACAATCTACACAGGGTACACGAACGACTTAGCGAAACGCTTGAGTATGCATGAATCTGGGAAAGGGGCGAAATATACAAGAGGTAGAGGCCCGTTTACTCTCGTTTATTGTGCTCATTACTCAACCAAGCGTGAAGCAATGCAAGAAGAATATCGAATTAAACGACTAACGCGTTCCCAAAAGGAGCGTCTTATTCATTCAGGTCAGAAAGGTATGGCAAATCATGAAGATTCAAAAAAGCTTCGAAACTCGTGAAGATCATCAGGGCGAGTTGTACATTGTCCCAACACCGATTGGCAATTTAGAAGACATTACTTATAGGGCTTTACGTATTTTAAGTGAAGTGGATGAAATAGCAGCTGAAGATACAAGGCAGACGAAGAAGTTATTAACGCATTTTGATTTGCATACGCCTTTAACTAGTTATCATGAACATAATAAATATAACCGGGAAGATTACTTATTACATGCTTTACAAAGTGGAAAAAAAATAGCCATTGTAAGTGATGCAGGTATGCCAGGGGTGTCTGATCCTGGTTTTGAGATAGTAAAGCGTGCTATTGAAGAAGACATTTCAGTCGTTGTACTACCCGGTGCTAATGCTGCTCTTTGTGCCCTGGTAGGTTCTGGATTAGACACGACGCGATTCTCTTTCTATGGTTTTTTGCCACGTAAGAAGAAAGAGCGCAAAGAAGAACTGGAGAGGTTAAGTAAAGATTCAGGAACATTGGTATTTTACGAATCACCTCATCGGTTAAAAGAAATGCTAAAGGCTCTGCATGAAGGGTTAGGTAATCGCCAAGTTGTATTAGCTCGCGAACTGACTAAGAAATATGAGGAATATATCAGGGGAACAGCTTCTGAGGTCTTAGAATGGGCACATACAGAGCAAGTACGTGGAGAATTCTGTATTATTGTAGAAGGCAGACAAAGTGAAGAAGTAGAGAATGAGGCTAGCTGGTGGGATGATTTATCCCTTATAGAGCACGTAGAGCATTATATTGAACGGGGTCAATCGTCAAAGGATGCTATTAAACAAGTTTCTGTTGATCGAAAGATGCCAAAGAGAGAGGTTTACCAAGCCTACCATACGTAATAAAAAACCCCCGCTTTTGGCGGGGGTTTGTCGTCTCTTTTTTTATCTCTTTATTAGTCTACTTTGTTGTTTAAGCTATTTTGAATTTCGTTCATTAATTCTTTTGCACCTTCTGGGCTAAGAACTAATTTGCCATTTGCAAGGCTCATGTTACTCTCAGAAACCTCACCTGTAACATGACAAGTCATGTTTGGCTTATATTTTTTTAGTACGATGCGATCGTCATCTACATAGATTTCTAGAGCATCTTTCTCATTAATTCCAAGAGTACGGCGTAATTCGATTGGAATTACAACGCGACCCAGTTCGTCTACCTTACGTACAATACCAGTTGATTTCATGTGTATTGCTCCTCTCACTCAAAAATATTTTCTTTATCTTCGTCATGTTTCGACATTCTATACCTCATATAGTACCAGTGATTCCCATCGGTGTCAATTCTTTTATTTGCCAAATCCAACAAGAATTTAACAAAATATAAAGCAGGTGAATCACGGTTCAGGAGAAATTTCCTAAAGCTGTTATTGTTTCTTAACTTTTTCAATTAAAAGGAAGTGATTTCGCATACAGCTACTACAATCTTTCGACATTATCCGACCTTTTTAGGGGGGTGGAATAAAAAAGATGTAACTAAAAATTCACCTCCTTTATTTGGAGTGTAAGAACTAACTTATAGTAACTATACCCGGAGGGTTTTCCTCTCAACCGAAGCGTTTAATTAAGTTCATCTCTTGATTTAATAAGCATTGATTTTGTATAGTTTTTTGTTAGGAATGGAAATAATGCTTATGAACCGATAAAATAGAGGGGATGCATGAACTAGATACTAAAAGTGATTACTCTCGTTAGTTTGAGAGTTGTATTACATATATTTAATAGGAGGGAATTCCATGACGGAAGAAAACAAGACCTTTTATATCACCACACCGATCTATTATCCTAGTGGGAATCTGCATATTGGTCACGCCTACACTACAGTAGCGGGTGATGCGATTGCGCGTTATAAACGATTACAAGGTTACGATGTTATGTACTTAACCGGTACTGATGAACATGGGCAAAAAATTCAACGAAAAGCTGATGAACAAGGAGTCACTCCACAAGCTTACGTAGATGATATTGTAAGCGGGATTCAGAGTTTGTGGGATAAGATGGATATTTCTATTGATGATTTTATTCGTACAACGGAGAAACGCCACACAGATGTAGTTGAAAAGATTTTCAACCGCCTTCTTGAGAAGGGAGATATCTACCTTGATGAATATGAAGGCTGGTATTGTACATCTTGTGAATCCTTCTTTACAGAGCGTCAGTTAGATGATGGCCATTGTCCTGATTGTGGTAATAAAGTAGAGAAAGTAAAAGAAGAATCTTATTTCTTCAAAATGAGTAAATACGTAGATGATTTATTAAAATTCTACGAAGACAACCCTCATTTCATACAGCCTGAAAGCAGAAAGAATGAAATGATTAATAACTTTATTAAGCCAGGTCTTGAAGACTTAGCGATTTCTCGTACAACCTTCGACTGGGGAGTTAAAGTGCCAGGAGATCCAAAGCACGTTATCTATGTTTGGATTGATGCGCTAAGTAACTACATTACAGCATTAGGTTACGGAACAGAAAATGATCAACGCTACCAAAAATACTGGCCAGCTAATGTCCACTTAATGAGTAAGGAAATCGTTCGTTTCCACACCATTTATTGGCCAATTATGTTAATGGCTCTTGATCTACCATTACCAAAGCAGGTATTCGCTCACGGTTGGATCCTTATGAAGGATGGGAAGATGTCTAAGTCAAAAGGGAACGTAGTAGACCCTGTTGATTTAATTGACCGTTATGGTTTAGATTCCCTGCGTTACTACTTGCTTCGTGAAGTGCCATTTGGTTCGGATGGAGTCTTCACTCCAGAAGGATTTGTGGAACGCACAAACTATGATTTAGCAAATGACCTTGGTAACCTTCTGAACCGTACAGTTGCTATGATTAGTAAATACTTTGATGGGGAGATTCCAGCTTTCAGCGCCAGCGAAGAAGATGTTGACGTTGAGTTAGAGACTTTCGCTAAAGAAACAAGAGAGAAAGTTGAACATGCGATGGATCATATGGAATTCTCTGTTGCCCTTTCAAACCTTTGGGCGTTTGTCAGTCGTACGAATAAGTACATTGATGAAACGACTCCTTGGGTTCTTGCAAAAGATGAGGCTAAGAAAGATCGTTTAGGTAACGTTATGG
Organism: Pontibacillus chungwhensis BH030062; assembly: GCF_000770675.1. GTDB lineage: Bacteria > Bacillota > Bacilli > Bacillales > BH030062 > Pontibacillus > Pontibacillus chungwhensis. The sequence goes on along the minus strand of NZ_AVBG01000019.1, from coordinate 41,610 downwards.
CTCATTTAGCGGAATCCCTTCGCCATATAGCAGTTATGCTGCAACCGTTCATGACGAGAACACCTAAGCTTATGTTAGAGCAATTAGGTATTGAAGATGATCGCTTTGCAGAATGGGGAAGCCTAGATAACCTTGGCATGATTCCAGCAGGAACGAAAGTGCAAAAAGGTCAGCCAATCTTCCCTCGTCTTGAGACAGAGGAAGAAACGCAGATCATTAAGAATATGATGAAGGGCGGCACTCCTGCTCCTGAAGAGGAAGAGAAAGAGGAATCAGAAGAAGAAGCCGAAGAAATTGGCATCGATGATTTCCTAAAAGTTGATTTACGAGTCGCTGAAGTTGTAGAAGCGGATAAGCATCCTAAAGCAGACAAACTACTTCGTTTACAGCTTGATCTAGGAAATGAGCAACGCCAAGTGGTTTCTGGAATAGCGAAACATTATGCTCCTGAAGATTTAATTGGGAGAAAGGTGATCTGTGTAACGAATCTTAAACCTGTGAAGTTACGTGGAGAACTATCTCAAGGCATGGTGTTAGCTGGAGAAGACAAAGAAGGAACACTATCTCTTGCATCAGTTGATCAAAACCTTCCAAACGGAACACAAGTTAAATAAAAATTAAGGGTACTCTATGGTATAGAGTACCCTTTTTTATTTATATGGAAGACTTGAAGCTGGGATGTGAGTGGCCGTTAAATTTGTTAAGTGGTTGGTGTGTCTTGGGAACGGCTCGCTTTCCGCGGAAAGCGAGTGATTTCCCGAACCACCTTACGCTCAATTAGTGCAAACGGAAACATTATCATAGTGAAGTGTGATAATTTTGAACACATATGGACTGGTGTTACAATACAACTAAAAGAACGTAATAAAGGAGTCAGTGACATGCTGTTTGATACACACGTGCATTTAAATGCCAGACAATTTGATGAAGATCGAGAAGAAGTCATTAAACGAGCCCGCGAAGCCGGGGTTGACTATATGGTTGTTGTAGGCTTTGACCGGGAAACGATTCCATTAGCTATTGAAATTGCTGAATCTCATGACAACATTTATGCTGCTGTTGGTTGGCACCCTGTAGATGCGATTGACATGGAAGAAGCGGATTTAGACTGGATTGAAGAACTTTCTGCTCACCCAAAAGTGGTTGCGATTGGTGAGATGGGATTAGATTATCATTGGGACAAATCTCCGGTGGATGTACAAAAAGAAGTCTTCCGAAAGCAAATTGAACTTGCGAAGAAAGTCCAAATGCCTATTATTATTCACAACCGTGAAGCGACACAAGATATCGTTGATATTCTAAAGGAAGAGAACGCAGAAGAAGTTGGGGGCATCATGCACTGTTACAGTGGATCTGTCGAGATTGCTAGGGAATGTATAGAGATGAACTTCTACATCTCTTTAGGCGGCCCTGTTACTTTTAAGAATGCTAAGAAACCAAAAGAAGTAGCAGAAGCTATTGATCTTGATCACCTATTAGTAGAGACAGATTGTCCGTTTCTTGCCCCACATCCAAATCGCGGAACTCGTAATGAACCAGCTTACGTTAAACTTGTTGCGGAGCAAGTGGCTGAATTAAAAGGAATTTCGCTCGAAGAAGTTGGACAAACAACGACAAGAAATGCCTTTAAACTATTTAAACTTGACCAATAAAATGGAAAAGCATAAAATAACGGAAAAATCGTGGCAGGTTTTGTACACATCTGTCGCGATTTTTCCGTTTCTTTTTGAAAAGGGAGCAGGTATAGTAAAGGGAGCCAAGGGGGTTATGTGGGTCCTTTTTCCATTTCTGCTGCTAATGATTTGACAGATGTTGGTGCGGTGGATATAATACACTGCGTAGAAAAAAGGAGGCAGAAGCGTGAAAAAATTAATCGCGTTGGTCGCAAGTGCCGTTATGTTTTTTGCCTTACTTGGGAGCTTAGGGTTTGAATCCACAAAGGCGGAAGTACAATTGAGCACTGAAAAAGAAACGAAGTCCGTGCGTACTCATGCCAGTACAGTGGAAGATCTCTTAGATGACCAAGGAATTAAAGTGGAACCACATGATGAATTATCACACAACCTTGACGATACAATTACAACAGGAATGCAAATAGACTATCAATCTGCTAAACAAGTTACTGTGAAAGTGGATGATAACACCGAGCAATATTACACAACAGCCGATACCGTACAACAATTCTTCGAAGCAGAAGGCATCTCCATTGAAGAACGAGATGAAATGTCTCATGAACAAGCATCCTCTATTCAAGACGGCATGGAGATTCAGGTTCAAAAGGCGTTTCAGGTCGCTTTAAATGATGGTGGTGAAACTTCTGAGGTCTGGACGACGGCAAACACCGTAAGTGATTTCTTAAAACAGCAGAAGATCTCTCTTAAAGAACTTGATCGGTTAAAACAGAAAGATACGGCTTCATTGTCAAAAGAGCAAAATGAAGTCACGATCACTCGAGTAGAGAAGGTTACAGATGTTATAGAAGAACAGGTGGATTATGCAGTCGTCAAACGTAACGACAAATCCTTGGCTAAGGGGAAAGAAAAGGTCGTTCAAGACGGTGAAGAGGGCCAAGTTGTAAAGCACTATGAAGTGACGTTAGAAAATGGCGAAGAAGTAGAGCGAAAACTAATTAAAGAAGAGAATAAGAAGGATAGCAAAGATAAAATTGTTGCTGTTGGGACTAAAGTACAACAAGTTCAACAGGCTCAACCATCGCAACAAGCACAATCTCAACCTTCCCGCAGTAACAGTTCATCGGGAGTGCAAAAAACATTATACATGCAAGCAACAGCGTATACAGCTTACTGCACAGGGTGTAGTGGTGTGACATCTACAGGAATTAACCTTCGTGCTAACCCAAATCAAAAGGTTATTGCCGTTGACCCTAATGTAATTCCATTAGGATCAAAGGTATGGGTTGAAGGGTATGGATATGCAATAGCGGGAGACCAAGGGTCAGCAATTAAGGGGAATCGCATTGATCTATTTATGTCTGATAAGGGTGCTGCCCTAAATTATGGTCGCCGTGGTGTGCAAGTTAAAGTATATGGGAATTAAAGCAGAGGATTATACCTCTGCTTTTTTTATTGAAGTGCTTAGTATGTACGTATCCATATTATATGCTCATTATGGCTATTTTCTCCTCTTGTCGAACAAAAAAATTAAAGTATTCTAAAAATTGTTTCACGTGAATCATTTTGTCTAAACATGGGAGAGGACAAACAGATTGTGTTTTATTTTAATGCATGGACGTGTTATAACTAAAAAAGATACCGTAATCGGGAGGATACAATGATAATAAAAGAAGTAATTGTGGTTGAGGGAAGAGATGACACCGTCAACATAAAAAGAGCGGTAGAAGCGGATACAATCGAAACGAATGGTTCAGCTGTTAACGAGGATACGATTACAAAGATTCGTCATGCTCAAGAAAAACGTGGGGTTATTATTTTTACAGATCCTGACTCCCCGGGAGAGCGAATCCGGACAATTGTTTCTCAGTCTGTACCTGGTTGTAAACATGCTTTTCTACCTAAAGAGCAAGCACTAGCTAAACATAGCAAAGGTGTTGGTGTGGAGCATGCCACACCTGAAGATATTCGTGAAGCCTTAAAGAGCGTTTATAGTATAACGGATACCTATGAGACGACCATAGAACAAGCGGATTTGGTTCGTTATGGCCTTCTTGGAGGCAAGGGAGCTAAAGCAAGGCGCGAACGGTTAGGGACAAAGCTAAAGATTGGCTACACAAATGGAAAGCAATTGTATAAACGTCTTGTTATGTTTCAGATTACAAGAGAGGAATTTATTGCAGCAATGGAAGTTATTATTCAGGAGGAAGAAGAATGAGCGATTATAAAGCAATAGCAACACCCGTCCGAACGAAGGCGATTTTAGAGAAGTATGGGTTTTCTTTTAAAAAGAGCCTGGGTCAAAACTTCTTAATTGATGCGAATACGTTGGAAAATATCGTTAACCATGCAGGTGTCACAAGAGAAAGTGGTGCTATTGAAATTGGGCCGGGGATCGGTGCTTTAACAGAACAGTTGGCTCGTAAGGCGGATAAAGTGCTAGCGTTTGAAATTGATCAACGCCTTTTACCGATTTTAGACGATACTTTACATGACTATGATAATGTATCTGTCATTCACCAGGATATTTTGCAGGCTAATGTTCAAGAGACCATACGGGAATATTTCAAGGAAGGTCAGCCTGTTCATGTGGTAGCCAATTTACCTTATTACATTACGACACCAATATTAATGAACTTATTAATGGAACGCTTACCGATTGAGAGTATAACGGTTATGATTCAAAAGGAAGTAGCTGATCGCATGGCCGCCTCTCCAAATAGTAAGGCTTATGGTTCTTTATCCATTGCTGTTCAATATTACACGGAAGCTAAGGTGGTTATGGATGTTCCAAGAACGGTATTCATGCCTCAGCCAAATGTCGGTTCAGCTGTTCTACGTTTAGCAATGAGAGATGAACCACCTGTGTCAGTAGACAATGAGCCATTCTTCTTTGATCTTGTTCGGGCTTCGTTTGGGCAACGCCGCAAAACGATCATGAACAACTTAAGTCGTCACTTTAAAGATCGGTTCAGTAAAGATGATATTAGAGATGTCTTAGAGAAAAGTGATATTGAGGGAAGACGTAGAGGTGAATCTCTGTCTATAGAAGAGTTCGCTCGTTTAGCAAATACATTTTATAGAGCATTGTAATCGGGCACATTTCCTTCCTTTCCACATAGGCTATTTTAGAATGGTTTGTGTGAGGAGGCAGGAAGATGATAAACAGGGGAGATTTAGTTACACGAACCTCCTACAAACATGATGTTTTATTTCGAGTTCAGGATATTCAAGAGAATAGAGTTCTTTTGTACGGGGAAGAAATTCGTCTTGAAGCTGATGCTCCACTGTCTGATTTAGTAAGAGTGAAATCAGATGACTTAAAGCGTCGTAAAAAGGAAGCGAAAGAAAAGGAAGACTATTCATATCGTTTATTTCGGCAAGATTATCAATTAATGCGCCAGAAGCGTGACTATGAAGCCTCTGGTGGATACCAACACCAAAATGCGTATTTTCAACTTCCATCGCGCGTTCTTCACTTAGATGGAGATCGTCTCTATTTAAAGAAATGCATCGATTTGTACCAACAGCTCGGCTTGCAGGTTCACGGCGTTCATTTAAGTGAGAAAGATATGGCACATGAGATTGGGGATTTAATCGATAAAATCAATCCAGATGTTGTCGTCATTACGGGGCATGATTCTTATTCGAAAAGTAAAGGGAACAAGCATGATTTACGTGCTTATAGAAACTCGAAATATTATGCCGAGGCAGTGAGAGAGGCAAGAAGGAAGGTACCTCACCTTGATCAATTGGTGATCTTTGCAGGTGCTTGTCAGTCTCACTTTGAATCTTTAATAAGGGCGGGAGCGAATTTCGCAAGTTCCCCTTCCCGTATCAATATTCATGCCCTGGACCCTGTCTATATAGTAGCTAAGATCAGCTACACCTCATTCATGGATAAAGTAAATGTTTGGGATGTTATTCGTAACACCTTAACAGGGGAAAAAGGTATTGGGGGAGTCGATACACGTGGACTCATGAGAACGGGGATGCCTTATGAATCTGAGGATGAGGAAGAACAAGATAATCCTTTTCAACACCCATTATCATAATGGGTGTTTTTTGATTGAATAAAATCCCTGGAATGATTTTGAGTTAGGTTGGAATAGCATGAGAAAAGGTGCGAGCAGAGAGAATCGAGTCGAATCTTGCCACTTTCATACATAATTTTGTCAGATCAAAGAAACACTACAAATAGATAAAAAGAAAAGGTCGTATTTCATTGACATTAAAAATAACATACTGCTATAATATAAAGTTTTATTGACTGAAAAGACAAGCGTATGTTATAGTATAATTAGTGAGGTGGAGTGTAGTGGCAAAAACGTTAGCAGAAATCAAACAGTCTCTCGATGGGCAAATTGGGAAACGGTTAACATTGAAAGCTAATGGTGGTAGACGTAAAACCATCGAACGAAGTGGTGTATTAGCTGAAACATATCCTTCTGTTTTTATTGTAGAACTTGACCAAGAAGAGAACGCTTATGAACGCGTCTCTTATAGCTATGCTGATGTACTTACTGAAACAGTAGAGCTAAACTTTGGTGAGGATCTAAGCAGAATGATGTTAGGGGAGCAGTAAACCTTGGTTTACTGCTTTTTACTTGCCCTTAAACTAAACATAACATAACTTTTTTCTTTCTGATGGAGAAGACAATAGCAAAGATTGCTTTCATTGCCATTATTCATCTAGACTACACCATCGGAATATACATATGCTAAACGTGTCGTACAAACATAATGAAGGGAGCTGTTTTCCTTGGGTAAACGTCGAGGCTACATGTCTGACAGGCTTAAAGAGGAAATCGCAAGGGAGTTAGGTTTTTACGACACAATTGAAAAGGAAGGCTGGGGTGGAATTACAGCACGAGATGCTGGAAACATCACCAAACGCGCCATCCAAAAAGCACAAGAACAAATGATGAGGGACAAGACCTAACGACAGGGGCTTGTCCCCCTTTTGTTGTACGGGGCGAATAGATTGATCTGAGGCTTTTTAAAGCTTTGTATATACAAAAAGGTCATAGATATAGAGGCTCTGAGTCCTTTTTAAGAAGTTTACCAAGCAAAAGGTCACTGATTGAGGGGGTCACTGACCTTTTAGAGGTCTTTATTATGTAAAGGGTCACAGACAAAGGGGATCGCTAACCTTTCTGAGGTATTTATTAGATGAAACGTCACAGATTAAACTTTCTGCAGTCGCTAGCGCTTTTCATGATGTCTAGCTCCGGCGGGTAGAGGCTAGCGCGATAAGCAAACCACCTGCAGTGGCTGATCGCCACTTCCGGCAGCTTGCTTATCCGTACGGCCCTGACCGACCCGCCTGCGCTTTTCATGGTGTCCAGCTCCGGCTCCTAGCCCCTAGCGAGATAAGCCATCTTTTCTCCAAAGGCTAACCGCCTTTTCCGAAAAGCTGTCTTATCCGTACGGGGCTGAACAGTCGCCTGCGCTTTTCATTTAATTATGATACAATTTATCCATAATTAATGCGAAGAAGCAGGTGATGGTATGCGTTTTTTGGAGAAGGCGCCGGCTAAGATTAATTTAGCGTTGGATGTTTTGTATAAGCGTCCGGATCAGTATCATGAAGTGGATATGATTATGACGACGATTGATTTGTCTGATCGCATTGAGTTAAGTCCTTTGAGAACTGATGAGATTCTGATTGTTTCGGAAAATCGGTTTGTTCCGAGTGATCATCGTAATCTTGCTTTTCAGGCTGCTCAAGTATTGAAAGATATGTATGGCATCAGGGAAGGTGTGGAGATTTATATTGAAAAACAGATTCCTGTAGCTGCTGGTCTTGCGGGTGGTAGTAGTGATGCTGCGGCAGTTCTGAGAGGGCTGAACCGGTTGTGGCAGTTGGATTTAAGTTTGGAAGAACTAGCGGATATTGGCGCTCGTATTGGTTCTGATGTCTCGTTTTGTGTTCATGGTGGGACAGCAAGGGCGACAGGGAGAGGTGAGAAGATCGAGAAGTTACCGGCTCCTCCGGCTTGCTGGGTGGTGTTAGCCAAACCAACTATTGGTGTTTCTACTCAAGCCATTTACGAAAATTTAAACTTAGATCAAGCAAGTCATCCTGATATACCTGCCATGATAGAGGCGCTAAAGCAGGAAGATTATCAGGGGATCTGTGATCGAGTTGGGAATGTGTTAGAGCCTGTTACGGTCCAATTGCACAGTGATGTTCAACAGATCAAAGAGCATATGCATGAATTTGGAGCAGATGCGGTTCTTATGAGCGGTAGTGGACCGACGGTGTTTGGATTGGTTCAACATGAATCTCGTGCTCAGCGTATTTACAATGGTTTGCGAGGATTTTGTGATGAAGTGTACGTTGTTCGTATGCTTGGAGGCCGAGTTCCCCTTGATTAAAACCGTATAAAACTGTTATATTAAATGAAAATATTCGGTTTTTGAGGTGTGGATATGAAAAGAAGTGAACGATTGGTCGGAATGACATATTATTTATTGGAACATCCCCAACAACTTGTTTCTTTGCCCTTCTTTACAGAGGCTTATGATGCAGCAAAATCCTCAGTGAGTGAGGATCTGGGAATTATTAATCAAATGTTTCAAAAGCAGGGCATTGGAGAGTTGCTGACTGTAGCTGGTGCTGCGGGAGGAGTGAAATTCATCCCGTTTAACTCTCAGGAAAATAGTGAAAGTTTTGCGGATCTATTGGCAAAGCAATTAGAAGATCCTGAGCGTTTATTGCCAGGTGGATACTTATTTATGAGCGATCTCTTAGGGGATCCGGAAACGATTCGAAATATCGGTCGCTTGTTTGCTACGCATTTTTCGGATCAAAATGTGGATGTTATCATGACAGTCGCAACCAAAGGGATTCCGTTAGCTTATGCTGTTGCATCATTCCTAAATGTTCCTGTGGTTATTGTGCGACGTGATCCGAAAGTTACAGAAGGATCAACGGTGAGTATTAATTATGTATCAGGCTCATCAAGAAAGATTCAAACGATGGTTTTACCTAAGCGTAGCCTTCAAAAAGGTGCTAATGTCTTGATTATTGATGACTTTATGAAAGCTGGGGGCACAATAGACGGGATGAAGAGCTTGTTGGCTGAATTTGAAGCCAACGTAGCAGGAATCGGCGTTCTGGCTGAAGCAGAAGATGAAGACGAGGAACGCGTGGTGCAGGATTATGTTTCTTTACTTCAAATAAATAACGTAGATATTAAAGAGAAGAAAATCGAAGTTCACAGAGGTACCATATTCAAATCGTGATAAAAGAAGAATGCACATCGTGCATTCTTCTTTTTGTATAATAGAGTAAATTCGGTTGAATAAGGACAAAAAGAGCTTAATGTTCATACAAAGGAATTAATATTTTGGATATTGTTAGAAAAACTTAATTTTTTTTATATTTAAGAAGGAATTTAAGTAGTTTTGTTGAATATTGGTAAATAAGTTCCTATGGATAAAGGTGGTGACTAATAATGGAAGTAACTGACGTGAGACTACGACGCGTTAATACTGAAGGAAGAATGCGAGCAATTGCTTCTATTACGTTGGATGGTGAATTTGTTGTTCACGACATTCGAGTAATTGATGGCAACAATGGTTTGTTTGTAGCGATGCCGAGCAAACGTACTCCAGATGGAGAATTTCGTGATATTGCCCATCCAATTAACTCTGGCACACGTGGAAAGATTCAAGACGCTGTGTTAGAAGAGTATCATCGAGCGGGACAAGTTGAAGAAGAAGTGGAGTATGAAGAAGCTGGAGCTTCCTAATGCTTTGCAAGAAACACCAGGAGTCTAATCACAGATTAGGCTTCTTTTTTATGATAGAATATTGTTATGGAAATTTATTACATATATGTGGTGGATATAGGAGAGTAGTTGTGCTGATCCCTCTAAAAGTCCTGCATAATAAGCTGTGAAGCCGTTCTCATAATCTTTTCTTTGTTGAAAATAGTACGGTTTTAAGATATATTCGTAATGGATAAAAAGGATGGAGGTTTCTTCATGAATAATCGCTATGCTATTGTATTGGCAGCCGGGCAAGGGACACGTATGAAATCGTCTCTAACGAAAGTATTGCATCCTGTATGCGGTAAGCCTATGGTACAACATGTAATTGATCAATTATCGTCACTTCAACTAGATGAAATTATAACAGTAGTTGGGCGTAGTGCTGATGAGGTTCGGAACCAAATCGGTACAAAAAGCCAATTTGTTGTTCAAGAGGAGCAACTAGGAACAGGACATGCGGTTCAACAAGCTGAGCCAATCCTTGGAACTAACAAAGGTACAACACTTGTTGTAGCGGCTGACACCCCATTACTCACGGCTGAAACACTTGAGTCCGTTTTCCAATATCATGAACAAGAGCAAGCTAAAGTAACCGTTCTAACAGCTCATGCTGAAGACCCAAGTGGGTACGGACGAGTAATCCGCGATGAACAAGGTGATGTTGCTCGTATTGTTGAACATAAAGATGCTTCTCCAAAAGAGCAAGAGGTTCAAGAGATTAATACGGCAATCTATTGTTTTGATAACGAGGCTCTATTTGAATCTCTTCAAAACGTTTCGAATGACAATGCCCAGGGAGAGTACTACCTGCCAGATGTTATTGAAATCTTAAAGAACAATGGTGAAAAGATTGCAGCCTATCAATCGAAAAACTTCGATGAAACATTAGGTGTAAATGACCGTGTTGCTTTATCGCGTGCTGAGAAAGCTATGCGCCGTCGTATTAATGAAGGTCATATGCGTAATGGTGTAACTCTAATTGATCCCGATCAAACGTATATTGGGCTAGATGTTAAAATTGAACAAGATGCTATTCTCTATCCTGGTAGTGTACTTGAAGGTAATACCTATATAGCTACAGGAGCTGAGATTGGTCCTCATTCTGAAATTAATAATTGTACAGTTGGACAAGATACAACTATTAAACAAAGTGTGGCTCACGAGAGTCATATTGGCAATCGTGTACAAATTGGCCCATACGCTCACATTCGTCCGGCGTCAACTCTTTCTGATGATGTAAAGGTCGGGAACTTTGTAGAGTTAAAGAAAGTTTCCTTTGGTGAAGGTAGTAAGGCCTCGCACTTAAGTTATATCGGAGATGCCGAGGTTGGTAGTGGTGTGAATATCGGCTGTGGCACCATTACTGTAAATTATGATGGTCAGAATAAACATTTAACAACAATTCAAGATGACGCATTTATTGGATGTAACTCTAATTTAGTTGCACCTGTTACGGTGGGTAACGGTGCTTATGTAGCGGCGGGTTCCACCATCACAGATGATGTACCGGACCGCGCTTTATCTATTGCTCGCTCTCGTCAGACGAACAAGGATGGCTACGCAGATAAAATAAATCAAGCGAAAAAAGATTAATGGAGGTTTTTTAGCGATGGCTACTTCTCAATATAAGGATCCAGCTTTAAAGGTTTTTTCACTTAATTCAAACCCAACTCTTGCTCAAGAAATTGCAGAAAACATTGGTACAGAATTAGGAAAGTGTACAGTAACAAGTTTTAGTGATGGAGAAGTACAAATTAATATTGAAGAAAGTGTACGTGGGTGTGACGTATACGTTATTCAATCAACTTCAGAGCCAGTAAACCAACATATTATGGAGTTACTCATTATGATTGATGCATTGAAGCGTGCCTCTGCTCGCTCAATCAACATCGTAATGCCATACTATGGTTATGCGCGTCAGGATCGTAAAGCACGCTCTCGTGAGCCAATTACATCCAAGCTAGTCGCGAACCTTCTTCAAACTGCTGGAGCAAGCCGTGTCATCATGCTAGACTTACACGCTCCTCAGATCCAAGGTTTCTTCGATGTTCCAATTGATCATCTAGTAGGTGTGCCGCTTCTTTCTGACTACTTCGAAGAGAAGAACTTTGACGATGTTGTCATCGTTTCCCCTGACCATGGTGGCGTGACGCGTGCGCGTAAGATGGCAGACCGTTTGAAAGCTCCAATTGCGATTATTGATAAGCGACGTCCTCGTCCAAACGTTTCTGAAGTCATGAACATTGTTGGTAATATTGAAGGAAAAACAGCGATTTTAATTGATGATATTATTGATACAGCAGGTACGATTACGCTAGCAGCAAACGCTCTTATCGAAAATGGAGCAAAAGAAGTATATGCTTGTTGTACACACCCTGTTCTATCAGGACCGGCAATTGAGCGAATCGACAACTCTAAAATTAAAGAGCTTGTTGTAACCAATACGATTCCTCTAAAAGATGAAAAACGAATTGATAAGATTACGGAGCTTTCTGTAGGGGAGCTTATCAGTGAAGCGATCACTCGCGTTCACGAGCGTAAATCAATCAGTGTATTATTTGATTAATTTACCTTTTTTCTAAAAATAAGGTTTACGCCCTCTTGAAAAGGGAATTATAAATCATTAGAAGCTTTATAATTCTTTGGAGGGTGATAAACGTGGCAGTAACAGTTAAAGCGAATACGAGAAATGATTTCAAACGTTCGACTAAAAATGAGCTTCGTAAGTCCGGACTGGTTCCAGCAGTTGTTTATGGAAAAGACAAAGAACCAATTGCGGTATCGGTGAACAGCTTAGAATTATTAATGACAGTACGTGATGAAGGGAAAAACGCTATTATTTCCCTTGATATAGAAGGTAAAAAGCCAGTAGACGTAATGTTACATGATTATCAAATTGAGCCGATTCGTAACGAACTATATCATGCTGACTTCTATATGGTTGATATGAGTCAAGAAATTGATGTAGAGGTAGCGATTCATTTAGAAGGGGATGCACAGGGCGTGAAAGATGGTGGGATTCTATCTCAACCACTTCATGAACTAGCAATTCGCGCTAAGCCGAATAATATTCCTGAAGAGATTACTTTAGATGTATCAAACCTAGAAGTTGGGGACAGTCTTCTTGTAAGTGATGTGAAAGCTGGTAATAACTATGAAATCACACAAGATGAGACCACAACGATTGTTACCATCTTACCTCCACAAACTGAGGAAGTTGTCGAGCCAGGCGAAACTCAAGATGGAGATGTTGAACCAGAAGTCATTAATCAAAAAGATGATGACGAAGAAGAAGAGAGCAAAGAATCCTAACATTCTTCGGTTAGATATGAGGCGTAACCCAAAAGGTTACGTCTCTTTTTACACGTAAAGAAGGATTCTATGAAAGAATTGAAGAAGTAAAAGAGCAATGCTTTAGACTCTTCTTTTTCGCTTATAATAAGATATAAGAAGAACGAATCAAGATGTACAAAAGAAGAGAGTGATTAGATGAAATGTATTATTGGACTTGGGAATCCAGGGCCTAAATTTGAAGACACGCGTCATAATATTGGTTTTATGGTTATTGATGAACTGTTAAGACGACATAATTGGAAGTTAGATAAAGAAAAGTATAAAGGGCAGCATACAGTCGAACGTCTTGGTGGTGAGAAGGTTATGCTTCTTAAACCCCTTACTTACATGAATCTTTCTGGAGAGGCTATACGCCCTTTAATGGAGTACTATGATTTGGACCCAGAAGATATAGTGGTCATCTATGATGATTTAGACTTACCACCTGGTAAGGTTCGTTTACGTCAAAAAGGTGGTCATGGAGGCCATAACGGCATTCGATCTACCATTGACCAATTAGATACGAAAGAGTTCCCGCGGATAAGAATTGGCGTTGGGCGCCCTAGTGGACCGATGCCAGTACCTGATTATGTTTTGGGGAAATTCCAAGGGGAAGATAAAGCCGCGGCTGAAGAGAGTATTCAAAAAGCTGCTGATGCGTGTGAAGCTTGGATGGAGAAGGGTTTCTTAGAAGTTATGAATGAGTTTAATAAATAACCTAGGACGACAGGGCTGGTGTGAACTCGTATATGGCCTTTATATTTCGGGCAAACTAGTGGCAAATAACTAGTTTTAGGAGGATATAAATGGCCGTTAAATACCAATGTCGTCATTGTAAGAAGGAATTAGGAGAGCTGTCACAAGACGTGCTTGATTCCGTTGAACTTGGGCTTAATTCTCTAAATGAGGAGGAGCTTTTAGATATGGTGAGCTATCACGAGAACGGTGATGTGATGGTACGCACTATATGTGAAGATTGCCAAGAATCGTTAGAAGAAAATCCTCACTATCATGAACTTGATTTCTTTATTCATTAAGTTTACATGTTCGCTTTGGTAAATGAGCCAAAGCATTTTTGTATGGAGTGTGAGGATTAAGGGGGGTACAGATTGCAAGGACTTAAGCAATTTCTAACACAACAAGATGATATCCACTCCATTATATCGGGGTTTTCATCAGGCATGAAAGAACAGTTTGTTTCGGGGCTGTCAGGTTCTTCAAGAGGAGTGTTAATTTCACTCCTTGAAGAATCTGCTAAGCGCCCTGTTTTAGTTGTTACTCATCAGCTCATGCAAGCACAGCAGTTATACGAAGATTTATTGGGCTTAACGGAGGCTGATCAAGTTCACTTATATCCAGTGAATGAATTAATTGCCTCAGAAATCGCAGTGGCTAGTCCTGAGCTTAGAAGTGAACGAATAGAGGCGTTAAATCATTGGTCACAAAGTAAATCAGGAATTCTAATTGCCCCTGTTGCAGCACTTAAACGAATTTTGCCGCCAACATCTTATTGGGAGAACTACCAACTCCCGTTTAAAGTAGGCGAAGTCATTGAAATAGATCATTATATGAAGCAATTGATCGACATGGGTTATGAGCGTGCTGATATGGTATCTGCTCCAGGAGAGTTTAGTATGCGTGGTGGCATTATGGATATTTATCCATTAACTCAACCTAACCCATTACGGATCGAATTCTTCGATGATGAAGTAGATTCCATACGATATTTCGATTCTGAGAGTCAACGCTCTTTAGAAAAGGTGAATAATGTAACGATTGGTCCAGCTAGTGAACTCTTGTTAACAGATGAAGATTTGGCAAGAGCTGCCGAGAACCTTGAAAGAGCTTTTGCGGATTCCCTTAAGAATCTTAAATCACCTGAACTTAAAGAAACTTTATCTGAGAATATTGAGAGAGATATCGAAAGACTGAAGCAACGCGAGCGTTTTCAGGAGATGTATAAGTATATTTCTCTCTACTATGAGGAGTCTGCTAGTTTACTAGATTATTTACCTGATAATGGGTTAATGGTCTTTGATGAAATGAGTCGTATCCAAGAAACCGCTACACGTTTAGATGAAGAAGAGGCTGAATGGTATAGCAGTCTGTTGGAATCAGGGCAAATGGTTAGAGATTTATCGATCTCTTACAATTGGTCTGATGTTTGGCATTCCATACACCACCCGCGTCTATATATGTCTGTATTCTTACGTCATATCCCTAATACCCAACCAGAAAATATCGTGAACATTTCCTGTAGAGCCATGCAACAATTCCATGGACAAATGAATTTATTGCAAACAGAGATGGAACGATGGCAAAAAGGGGACTATTCTGTTTTAGTAGTGGCGCCAAATGAAAGTCGAGCTGAGAAAATTCAAGCTGTTTTGGAAGACTATGATATGGAAGCTGTTGTTTCTGAAAGAGAACCGTCCCTACCTTTGACACATGCAACCATTGTAGTGGGTCACCTTACTACAGGATTTGAGCTGCCGATGCATAAAGTAGCCGTATTGACAGAAAATGAACTATTTAAAAAGCGTTCTACACGACCTAAGAGAAAGAAAAAGATTTCAAATGCTGAACGCATTAAGAGTTATCAAGACTTAAAAGTTGGTGACTATGTTGTTCATGCTCACCACGGTATAGGAAAGTACTTAGGAATCGAGACGCTTGAGTTGAACGGGCTACATAAAGACTATATGCTCGTAAAGTACTCGGGGGATGACAAGCTCTACGTTCCTATTGACCAAATCGACCTAGTGCAGAAATACGTAGGTTCAGAAAGTAAAGAACCTAAACTCTATAAACTAGGTGGAAGCGAGTGGAAAAAGGTAAAGAGTCGTGTTCAATCATCTGTTGAAGATATCGCAGATGACTTAATTAAGCTGTATGCAGAACGAGAAGCGACTAAAGGTTATGCTTTCGGGGAAGACACAGAGATGCAGAGAGAGTTTGAAGCAGCGTTCCCTTATCAGGAAACAGAAGACCAAATCCGCTGTATTGAAGAAATCAAAACCGACATGGAGAAGGTACGCCCTATGGATCGTCTTCTATGTGGAGATGTTGGGTACGGAAAAACAGAAGTAGCTATTCGTGCAGCTTTCAAGGCCATTGCAGATGGTAAGCAAGTCGTTATTCTAGTTCCGACAACGATATTAGCCCAACAGCACTATGAAACGATTCGCGAACGATTTCAGGAGTTCCCAATTGAAATTGGTTTGTTAAGTCGATTTAGGACCCGTAAACAGCAAAAAGAAACAACAGAAGGCTTAGAAAATGGCACTGTTGATCTTGTGGTCGGAACCCACCGTATTTTATCTAAAGATATTAAGGTGAAAGAATTAGGGTTATTGATTGTCGATGAAGAACAGCGCTTTGGAGTAAAGCATAAAGAGAAAATTAAGCAAATGAAGACCAATGTGGATGTCTTAACACTTACAGCCACCCCGATTCCAAGAACGCTTCATATGTCGATGTTAGGCGTTCGTGATTTATCGGTTATAGAAACGCCTCCTGAGAACCGCTTCCCAATTCAGACGTATGTGCTTGAATACAATCATGTGTTTATACGGGAAGCCATTGAACGGGAATTAGCCCGCGGAGGACAAGTCTTCTTCTTATACAACCGTGTAGAAAATATTGAGCGGATGGCAGAAGAAATATCAGCGTTAGTTGATGAAGCACGTGTGACATATGCTCATGGCCAAATGAATGAATCAGAACTTGAAAATGTAATGTTCAGCTTCCTTGAAGGTGAGTCAGATGTGCTCGTATCTACCACCATTATTGAGACCGGAGTAGACATTCCGAACACAAACACGCTAATTGTTTATGATGCAGACCGCATGGGACTTAGTCAGCTTTATCAATTGAGAGGTCGTGTGGGTCGTTCGAATCGTGTGGCCTACGCTTACTTTACTTATCAGAAAGATAAAGTCTTGTCAGAAGTGGCAGAAAAGCGACTTCAGGCAATCAAGGAATTCACAGAGCTTGGTTCAGGCTTTAAGATTGCGATGCGGGACTTATCAATACGTGGAGCAGGTAACCTACTTGGATCACAGCAGCACGGATTTATTGATTCCGTTGGATTTGATATGTACTCTCAAATGTTAAATGATGCGATAGAAGCAAAACAGCAAGGGAAAGAAGTGGAGGAAACCAAACCATTCGAACCTGAGCTTACTCTTAATTTAGATGCTTATATTCCAGACTCTTATATTTCAGATGAGAAACAAAAGATTGATATGTACAAACGATTCCAATCCATTGAATCACAAGAAGACCTCCATGATTTACGGGAAGAGATGATTGATCGCTTCAGTGATTACCCTGAACAAGTCGAGAATTTATTCCAAGTCGCTGTCTTAAAGCTTGCAGCTAAAAAGGAACGTGTGGAATCGATTAGTGAGAAGAAGCAAAAAATTGAACTGCTTATGGAAGCGGAAGCGAGTCAACGTATCGATGGTGCTAAATTATTTGAATTGGCCAATCAATATGGACGTATGATTCAACTTGGCACAGAAGGTCAGCAATTAAAAGTGGCCTTTAAATGGGATCGTAATACAGCGCATCAACGTTATAAGACGATAGAAGAATTCCTGCAACAATTGCCAGAAGCCAAGGGTTCTGCTTGATAAAAATGTGAAGCAATATACGTAACTTTACTGTACAAAATGAGCCTCACTTTGAAGATTTTGATGTTTTCTACTACAAATATGAAGGAAAAATGTATAGTTCTGACTTTGAGAAAAATACTATACCCATCAAATGGTGATTTTTGTTCTTTACAGGAAGCGATAACACATCACCAAGAGAATAATCATCAGATGAAAGTGAGGCTTCATGGAATGAAAGCAACTGGTATCGTAAGACGTATTGATGATTTAGGTCGGGTAGTAATCCCGAAAGAAATTCGTAGAACCCTGCGCATTAGAGAAGGGGATCCTTTAGAAATCTTTGTTGATCGTGAAGGAGAAGTTATTTTAAAGAAGTATTCACCCATTAGCGAGCTTGGAGATTTTGCAAAGGAATATGCTGATGCACTATTTGACTCACTTGGTCATCCTGTCCTTATTTGTGATCGTGACGAATTTATTGCCGTTTCAGGTGGGTCGAGAAAAGAGTATCTGAATAAAAGCATAGGGCAAAAAGTTGAACAAGCCATTCAAGATCGCGTCGTCTTAACAGAATCAAATGAATCAACCATTGAAATTGCAGATGGTATTGATGAGACGATCTCCTCGTATGTAATAGGTCCTATTATCTCTGGTGGAGATCCAATTGGATGCGTAATGATTCTTTCGAAAGAAGGAGAAGCGTTAACCAATGTTGAACAAAAAGCGGTTGAAACAGCCGCAAGCTTTTTAGCAAAACAAATGGAATAGAATGAAAGCGAGGAGCCTCATTTGCGTAGGCTCCTTTTTTCATACATACTTATATAATGAGAATGGAAAGGTTTAGAAAGGATACATTCATGGCAGTACATAGTAAGCAACAACGATTGATGAGAGGGGCACTTTTACTAACTTTAGCTGGATTATTTGGAAAGGTGTTAAGTGCTGGTTATCGTGTCCCCCTTCAAAATATAGCGGGGGATATAGGGTTTTATATTTACCAACAAGTGTATCCGATATTGGGGATGGCTTGGATGATTTCAATATATGGGTTTCCGATGGCAATATCCTCCCTTGTAGCAAGGGCCCAGGCTCGAGGGGGATCACTTTCAGTTCGGCGCTTCTATGCGCCGGTTTTTATGGTTATGATTGGGGTTAGCCTTGTGCTCTTTTCGATCTTTTACTTTGGGTCCTCGGCTATTGCTTCATTTATGGGAGATCAGAGGCTACGCATGCCCTTACGTGTGACAGCTACGGTATTTTTACTACTTCCGTTTACTTCAATAGGAAGAGGTGTGTTTCAAGGGATAGATGAAATGACTCCGACAGCTGTGTCCCAAATGATAGAACAGGTAGTAAGAGTCCTTGTCATTATTTCAGCTACTTTGTTCTTCGTAGGTAATGGATATAACTACTATTATGTAGGATCTGGAGCAGCTTTTGGTTCCATTTTAGGAGGGCTTGCGGCATGTCTGGTGTTATCTTTCTATATCACAAAGCATAGATCCGTGCTCCTTAAACCTTCTGCCTCTTTTATTCCGATTGGCGACATCATACGAACGATGGTCCTGTCGGGCTTGTTTCTTTGCGTGAATTACATGCTGTTGTTACTGATGCAATTTGCTGATGCGTTCACCATGATCTCTTCCTTGAAGATATATGGACTTTCATTAAAGGAAGCGCAAGAAATGAAGGGAGTCTTTGATCGGGGATATCCGCTGTTGCAGTTAGGGACCGTTCTTGCATCATCACTAGCCCTTGCCATTGTTCCTTCTGTTACAAAGAAGCGCTTAGAGAACAAAACAACGGAGGTGCAGGAGAATGCCGGGCAGGCAATGAAGCTTTCTTTTTTGATCTCTATTGCAGCTTCAGTCGGCTTGTTTATACTGATGCCTGAAGTAAATGTGTTGCTCTTTACAAGCAATGAAGGAGTTATTGCTTTAAGGGTATTGTCGGTTGCCATTGTCTTCGCATCTATGACTTTGACTCTATCTTCATTATTGCAAGGGTTTGGGATTGTTTTCTTGCCAGCGTTTGCTGTGGCGATCGGAGTCATTGTGAAAGTCATTTTAAACACTGTATTTACTCCCGCTCTTGGTATTACAGGGAGTGGTCTTGCGACGTTAGTCAGTATTTGCGTCGTATTTTTAAGTAATATAATGGTCTTTAAGAAACGAATCCCTTTTTCTTTAAGAGCTTACATACCTTGGAGGGCCACCTTCTTCTCCTTAGTGGTGATGACGGTGACTATAGTCGTTGCAGGAGGAGCATATAGTCAATTTATAGAAATGCAACACAGACAGGATTATGTAGGATATTGCTTCCTTACAATTGCATTAGGTGCCTTAAGTTATGGTGTGAGTTTACTTAAATCAGGCGCTTTTACGGATAAAGAATTAGATTACTTTCCAAAGTCAACGAAATTAAAACGACTCACTAAAAGGAGGTCATGATGATGACAAATCATATTAAAGTTATGGGTCTTGGTGCGGCCGACCTTGAGCAATTGCCATTAGGAGTATACAGAACCCTTGTAAAAGGCGAGGGGGTCCGATATGCACGCACGTTGGATCATCCGGTCATTAAGGCGTTGGAAGATGAAGGTGTTACGTTCGAATCGTTTGATCATGTATATGAAGAACAGGAGCAATTTGGTGATGTATATGAAACGATTGTGGAACAACTTATTAAGGAAGCGGAAGGTCGAGATATTATATATGTGGTTCCTGGTCACCCGATGCTTGCTGAGAAAACCGTACAGCTTTTATTAATAGCTGAAAAAAATGAACGAGTATCAGTATCCATTCAGGGTGGGCAAAGCTACTTAGATGATTTATTCACAAGTCTACAAATTGATCCTATTGAAGGTTTTCAATTTATTGATGCAACAGGTTTTAGTAGAAGCATGGTAGAACATCGTCAGCACACAGTCTTTTGTCAAGTATATGATGAAATGATTGCTTCAGAGGTGAAGGTATCGTTGCTCGAAGATCTACCTCCTGAGTTTCCTGTATATATTGTAGATGCTGTAGGTAGTAAACAAGAGCGAATAGAACAAGTGCCTCTATTTGAACTTGATCATCAAGTAGAACTGAGTAATTTAACAAGCGTATATGTGCCGCCCGTTTCAGAAGATCAGCTCGCTCATCAGTTTTTCAGGGTTCGGGACGTAATAGCAGCACTGCGTGCACCAGATGGATGTCCTTGGGATCGTAAGCAAACGCATGAAAGCTTACGGCCTTATTTAATAGAGGAAGCATATGAGCTTATCCAGGCCATTGATGACCAAGATGATGAAGGGATCATAGAAGAACTGGGAGATGTGCTTTTACAGGTCCTCCTGCACAGTCAAATTGGCGAGGATGAAGGATTTTTCACGATCGATGACGTAATTCTATCTTTAACGGAGAAAATGATCCGTCGTCATCCGCATGTTTTCTCAGATCGACAGGCTGATGATGTTGATCAGGTTATGAGGAACTGGGACGAGATCAAGAAAGATGAAAAAGGTTTGGAAAGACCCTCGGTATTAGACGGTGTCGTAGAGGCGTTGCCTGGACTTATGAGAGCTCAGGAATTACAGAAGAAGGCGAAGAAGGTAGGATTCGATTGGGACGATCCGCAACCCATGTGGGAGAAAGTGAAAGAAGAAATGGATGAGTTCGAAGAGAGCCTGCGGTCTGAGGCATTTTCTGATCAAGAATTAGAGTATGGAGACGTCTTGTTTGCGTTTGTAAATCTTGCCCGTTACTATAAAATAAATCCAGAACTCGCAATTCAAAGAACCAACGATAAATTTGAACGACGCTTTAAAGAGATGGAAGCGGTGATTACTTCCGAGGGTCAAGAAATGCAGGATATGACACTAGAACAGTTGGATTATTACTGGGTTCAAGCGAAGAATAGAGAGAAGGGGGAGAAATAACATGAGGCTAGATAAATTCCTTAAGATATCTCGTTTGATAAAACGACGTACATTAGCGAAAGAAGTGGCGGATCAAGGCCGTATCCAATTAAACGGTAATACAGCGAAGGCGTCTACAGATGTGTCTGTTGGAGACGAGCTTTCCATCCGTTTTGGACAAAAGCAATTGACGCTTGAGGTCACATCTTTACGAGAAAATGTAAAGAAAGACGAAGCATCATCTCTTTATAAAATCATTAGTGAACAAGAAGTGTAGTCATGTAATTTGAACGAAAAAAGGCACTTCACTCCTGTTGAGGAGTGAAGTGTCTTTTTTTTGTATATCTTTACGGGAGTTGTGGATGGGAGGAGCTAACACTTAAAAAAGGAAGTACGATAGGCTTCCTCTCCAAAAATATTCTGCTCTGAACTTTTTATAAGGGATTGTACATATTTGAAATCTCTCACTCATAGATTGGTAACGATAAGGGGAGGGGTGGATATATGGAGTATTATGAAAAAGATGTACAAGGAACGGGAACTCGTGGGCAAGGTGATCATCATGTGAAGATGAATAATAGACGCAACTTAGAAATTACCGGAGTAAAAGAGGTAGATAGTTTCGATGCTGAGGAATTTTTATTACAAACAAATATGGGATATTTAGTAGTACGAGGACAGAATCTTCAAATGAAGAATTTAGATGTGGAGCAAGGGATTGTATCGATTAAAGGAAAGGTGTATGAACTCTCCTATTTAGACGAACAGCAACAGGAGAAAGCTAAAGGATTCTTTAGCAAAATGTTTAAATGAGTTTAGATACACAGTTTTTAACAATGGTTATTATGTTTAGTAGTGGCGTATATCTGGGTATAGTTATGGATACATTTAAAAGATTTGAGCCCTTATGGAAATCTAATCTAATCATGAGGTATTCCTTCGAGATTTTATTTTGGATTCTACAAGGGTTGGTTTTGTTTTATTTTCTATTCTTAGCGAATCAGGGAGAATTACGTCTTTATATTGTACTGGCTGTGGTGTGTGGTTATGCTGCATACCAAGCCTTGTTTAGGGAAACTTATAAAAAAGTATTAGAGAGGTTAATTAAGATCATCTCAGGGCTCATTCGCTTTATTACACGGGTCGTGGCGGTGTTTATTGTACGTCCAATTCGTTTTATTATCATTACAATAATGAAGCTAATTCTCCTTTTGTGGACAACCTTACTAGCCATTATTCTTTTCCTATTTAAAATTTTACTATATCCATTTCAGTTGATCGGGCGCATAACGTGGAAGTTGATGCCGAAAAATGTGAAAAAATACTTACTAGACGTAGCAGGGTTTTATAGTAAAATGAAGAATATAATACTAAAATGGTGGGGAATTATCCAGCAAAAAAGGAGGTAGCTTATCATCGTGCAGGATCAACGTGATTCGGTTGCAAAGATAGATTCAGGATATGTGAAGCAGTACGATGCATACGTAGAGCGTCAACATAAGAAGAAGAAGCGGCTCATTCGCCGATTAGCTTTGTTTACAATCGCATCCCTTCTTTTATTGGGCGGATTACTGACTTACCATATTCAACAACGGACACTTTATGCTGAGAAGCAAGCCAAGTATGAAGAATTGCAGGAGCAAATGAATCTTTTAGAGAAGCAGGAAAAAGATTTTAAAGAAGAAATTAAGCTCTTAAATGATGAAGAATATGTCTTGCAGATAGCCAGGACCAATTATTTCTTCTCAAAAGAAGGCGAAATTATCTTTAAAATCCCTGATAACGGTCCCTCATATTGACACTCTTTTTAAGGCTTATATATAATATATAAGAATGATACTTTTTGAAATTCATAAGGAGGAGCAATTTTTTTATGTCAATTGAAGTAGGCAGCAAGTTGCAGGGCAAGGTAACAGGTATCACTAATTTCGGAGCATTCGTTGAATTACCTAATGGTTCAACAGGTTTGGTTCACATTAGTGAGGTTGCTGATAATTATGTAAAAGACATTAATGATCACTTAAGTGAAGGCGACCAAGTAGAAGTGAAAGTAATTAATGTGGAGAAAGACGGTAAGATTGGTTTGTCTATTAAGAAAGCTAAAGACAACTACAAAGGTGACCGTGAGCGTCGCAACAATAACCATAACAAAGGCGGCGGAAAAGGCAAAGGCAACAAAGGTAACCAGCGCCCTGAGAATTTTGATTCGTTAATGAATCGTTTCCTTAAAGATAGCGACGAAAAGCTAGCATCTTTAAAAAAGCACACGGAATCAAAACGTGGAGGTCGAGGTGCTAAACGAGGCTAACTTGCTGTCTATGAGCAACCATTATGAATTGAATGTTCTTATATAGAGGAAGTGACCAGCTCAATAGAGCTGGTCACTTTTTATTGTCTATAAAAGGGTTGTTCAAGAAGAGGGCAGGATTGTTGAAGACTCGAAGTTGAGAGAATGTTTCCGTTAACGTTAGTGTTGAGTAAGGAGGTCCGGGAAACTACTCGCTTTCCGCGGGCGAGCTGTCGAGCGTCCTCACTCACTTCGTTCGCTCCAGGGTCTCGTCTACCTCTTTCTCCCGCGGGCAAAGGAGCCTAGGGAAGACCCCACAGAGAGCAAAAGCGAACGAGGAGGCTTCCCAGCTCCCCGCAGGAAAGCGAGTTGTCCCCGAGCAAGCCCAAGCACTCATAAACGTAACGGCCCTATCCACACAAAAGTACCTCAACTTCAAGTTTTCCATATAAGGGAGCTTATATGGAAAAGGGAAAGAGGATGTTTATTTGGTTCTTAATGTAAAGTTTTGATACTATTAAGGTACATAAAACGATGAGAGTGAGGTTTTACAGGTGGAAGACATAGTAGAAGAACATATATTCAACAAGCTGTTAGAAGACGCCATTGATCACACACGTGTCGGTGTTACTATAACAGACCCTGGACAGCCCGATAATCCTATTATTTATGCCAATAAAGGCTTTGAACATATTACTGGTTATCATAAAAGCGAAATCTTAGGACGTAACTGCAGATTTCTTCAGGGAGAGGGAACGCAGGAAGAGCAGATTAATCAATTAAGAAAAGCCATTTCCAATGAAGAGTCTGTTGCTGTAACCGTATTAAACCATAGGAAAAACGGGGAGCCTTTTTGGAATGAACTACATATAGACCCGGTTTATGTGAAAGAGAAAGGTCGATATTATTTTATAGGGATTCAAAAAGATGTGTCAGAGAAGAAAAAGGCTGAGGAAGACCTATTAACTTCAATGAATGAAATTACAGCGCTCTCAACCCCTATTGTCCCTCTTACAGATGGTATATCCGTTTTACCTCTCATAGGGAATATGGATGGAGACCGACTTGCCTTAATTTCTGATCGTATCGCTGATAAAATGGCTACGTTAAAACATAAGAAATTAATTGTGGAGTTATCTGGACTCGTAGATTTTGATGAAGAAGTTATTCATGGGATTTACAAACTAAATGACTTATTGCAACTACTCGGAACAGACCTTGTTATTGCCGGAATTTCACCTGAGTTTGCTATGAAGTCAGCCCGTATGGGGGTTAACTTAGGTTCCATACAATCTTTTTCATCCGTGAAGGATGCTCTAGAGAAAGTTCAGCAAAACCCATAAAAAAAGCTGCTTCTTAAAAAGAAGCAGCTTTTCTCTGTCATCCTATTTCACATAAATGTAAAAAAATCCACACCGCTGTGTGGTAGGACAAGAATTCGGATGATGACCCGTACGGGATTCGAACCCGTGTTACCGCCGTGAAAGGGCGGTGTCTTAACCACTTGACCAACGGGCCGTTGGTTTATACAGTAAAAAAATATGGTAGCGGCGGAGGGGATCGAACCCCCGACCTCACGGGTATGAACCGTACGCTCTCGCCAGCTGAGCTACACCGCCATGTTTTTACTATATAGTAAAGAATGTTTAGTTTGTTCTTTCAAGATGTTTATCCCGAAGTCACAAGCAATATATTACACGACCATTGTCGAAGTGTCAACGGATTTTATTAATGTCATTATTTTTTGAATATTTACCGCTTCATTTTGAAATAAGGTAAGGGAATCCGACAGGGTTATAAGAAGGGCTGTGAGAAAGGATTAAACAATTTGCCGAAACAAGCCTGCCTGTATAGAAAGCCGTCGAAACTTTTATTAACTTCTTTCTGATGTTTTGACAAAAAAAGCTAGTCCTGTGTGATTAAATAAATCACTAAGGGGGAGTGTTTAAATGGAGATCTTAACAAAACGGGCAGTTAAGGAAATGAGTGGGATGGGAATAGCCACCTTAGAAAATTGGAAGCGGAGGATGGGGGAGCAGGCGAAAATTTTCATGATTGAGCGCGGCTGGCTTTTATGGATTGTTGGCTTCTTATTGGGACGAGCAATTGTTCTTTCGTCAGTATCGCCTTTTGCCCTTTCTTTTCTCGCTTCTGTTTGGCTAATGAGAAAAGATAAGTCGTTAAAAGTTATGACCGCTGTCCTTTGCGGATCGTTAACCTATCATTGGCAACACAGTCTGTACGTATTTGCTGCTATGCTCAGTTTCTTTTTGTTAGCTTTTGTGCTTCAGCGAATGAAGAAACAACAAGAGTTTCTACCATTTGTTGTATTTATAGCGAGTCTAGCTCCAAGAGTCGGAGCGTACACCCTTATTCAACCGGCTGAACCTTATGATTGGATGCTAGCGATTGTGGAAGCAAGTCTGAGTGCAATCTTAGTACTTATCTTTATGCAAAGCATCCCATTATTATCACCGAAACGGTATAAACAATCGTTAAAAAACGAAGAAATTGTATGCATGATTATATTATTAGCTTCTGTGCTTACGGGAACGATTGGTTGGCAAATATACAATATTTCACTTGAGCAGACGTTGTCTAGGTACCTGGTGCTTTGGTTGGCGTATATCGGAGGAGCTGCTATTGGTTCAACTGTCGGTGTAGTAACTGGTTTAATTTTAAGTCTTGCAAATGTAGCAAGTTTATATCAAATGAGTCTATTGGCTTTTTCAGGCTTATTAGGTGGCTTGTTAAAAGACGGGAAAAAAATCGGCGTAGGGGTCGGCTTATTTGTTGGTACGATGCTTATCGGTATATATGGAGAAGGGTTAGGGTCCCTTGCTCCATCGATGCTTGAATCCTCTGTAGCTGTTCTCCTCTTTTTTATAACACCTGAAAAATGGATTCGTAATTTAGCCAGGTATATCCCTGGTACTAATGAACATTCGCAAGAACAGGAGCAATACTTACAGAAGATCCGTAACGTAACGGCCAATCGAGTGGAGCAATTCTCGAGTGTATTTCAGGCGCTTTCGAAGAGCTTTGCGCAAGTTCAGCACCATATGGATGAAGAACAAGAGAGCAAAGAAACCGATTATTTCCTGAGCAATGTTACTGAGAAAACGTGCCAATCATGTTTTAAAAAGGATAAATGCTGGGCTCAGCAGTTTGATCAGACTTACGGTTATATGAAGGAGATGATGACAGAATTAGATGCGGGGACTTTCCAACACAAACGGAAACTTCAAGCAGATTTTGAGAAGCATTGTGTGAAGTCTAAAAAGGTTATTGAAACGATGAACCATGAATTATCATTTTTTCAAGCCAATCAACGCTTGAAAAAACAAGTATTAGAGAGTAGAAGGTTCGTTGCAGACCAGCTTAATGGTGTATCGGAAGTCATGGGAGATTTCGCTAAAGAAATATTGAAAGAACGAGAAAATCATGAATTACAAGAAGAAGAGATTGTCCAAGCTTTAAAAGGAATGGGGTTCGAGATTGAACAGCTTGAGATCTATAGCTTGGAGGCGGGGAATATTGATATCGATATGACCCTTTCTTTCTATGATTATAAAGGTGAAGGGGCGAAGATTATAGCCCCGGTGTTATCCGAGATATTAAATGAAACGATTATGGTTAAGCATGAGGAGATCTCCCCTTTCCCTAATGGATATGGATCATTTTCTTTTGGTTCTACCAAAAAATTTGTTATTGATACAGGGGTGGCTCATGCTGCAAAAGACGGAGGTTTAGTTTCTGGAGACAGTTACTCCACTATGGAACTTGGAGCGGGCAAGTATGCCGTTGCGATTAGTGATGGAATGGGTAACGGAGAAAGGGCTCATGTAGAAAGTATGGAAACGCTACGATTACTACAACAAATTTTACAATCTGGAATTGAGGAGAAGGTAGCGATTAAATCTATTAATTCAATCCTTTCACTCCGAACAACGGATGAAATTTTTTCTACTCTAGATCTAGCGGTCATTGATCTTCAAGATGCAGCTGTAAAGTTTCTGAAGATCGGTTCTACACCTAGTTTTATTAAGAGGGGAGATCAGTTGAGCAAAATAGAAGCAAGTAATTTACCTATGGGGATTATTCAAGAATTTGATGTCGATGTGGTCAGTGACCAACTGAAGCCAGGAGATTTACTCATCATGATGAGTGATGGAATTTTTGAAGGTCCTAAGCACGTAGAGAATATTGATATGTGGTTAAAACGAAAAATTAGGGATATGAGAACCGAAGATCCTCAGGATGTAGCTGACTTACTACTAGAGGAAGTGGTTAGAACACGTTCAGGTGCAATTGAGGACGATATGACAGTCGTCGTTGCGAAAATAAGTCACAATGTTCCTCAGTGGGCTAACATTCCCATAATGGGGCGGGCGCAATAAATGAAAAAGAGTACCTTTGGCAAGGTACTCTTTTTTTGCTAGATACCATATCTAACATACTTTTGAAACAGTCTTTCAAGTGCCACTCGCCTCAAGACATGAGTTAATCTGCTGTATAGGGGGAGGCGGCTTCTCCATGAGCATGTCGTCTTCAACTAGGGGCTATCGTGGCGATTTCGCTTTTGTAACTTACTAGTATAAAAGCAATGAATCTAGTCGAAGATGGTAGTAATTTATGGAGGAGGAGATATCTCATGAATAAAGGAACATTGAAGCAAATTCTTTTGATAACTGATGGGTGTTCAAATCAAGGCGAAGATCCTGCTGCTGTAGCAACTTTGGCTTATCAGCAAGGGGTGACAGTAAATGTAATAGGAATTCTAGAGGATCAGCAGTCTGAGCAACCTGAAGGGTTAGAAGAGGTCGAGGAAATAGCCATGAGCGGAGGAGGCGTAAGCCAAATTGTATATGCTAAATCTTTGTCTCAGACCGTCCAAATGGTAACCAAACAAGCTATGACCCAGACTCTTCAAGGGGTTGTGAATCAAGAATTGCAACAAATCCTTGGGGCCAAACAAGAGATGGAAGATCTCCCTCCTGAAAAGCGCGGAGAAATCATGGAAGTTGTCGAGGATTTAGGTGAAACATGTGATTTAGAAGTGTTGGTATTGGTTGATACAAGTGCGAGTATGCATAATAAACTGCCGACGGTTCAAGATTCATTGTTTGATTTATCGCTTAGCCTAAACGCTCGGATGGGGAAGAATCGTTTCTCAATCTATACATTCCCTGGCAAACGTAAAGAGATGGATAAGATTATGGATTGGACGCCTAAGCTTGACTCTATATCCTCTGTCTTTCCAAAACTGACGAGCGGGGGGATTACACCAACCGGTCCGGCCTTAAGAGAAGCAATGCAACAATTCACCAAGAAGCGAAGCCTACGTAACCTTATAGGTCGTGAAGACACCGATGTGGAAGAGTCAGGGTATTAATCTATCCCCTGGAACTGTCATTAAAGGAAAATGGCATTACCGCTCGTATACCATTGTAAAGAAGTTAGGTTCCGGGGCTATGGGTACTGTTTATTTAGCTACTGATCATGGGCAATCGGTAGCCATAAAATTCGGGCACAATAGTTCTTCTATTACGACTGAGGTCAATGTGTTACGGACATTACAGAAGGTCCAGGACCATAAACTTGGACCTTCTTTGTTAGATGTAGATGACTGGGTTTTAAAAGATGGGTCTCAGGTATCCTTTTATGTCATGGAATATCTTAAAGGTAAAGAACTAAATCGTTTTGTTCAGGAACACGGATTTGAGTGGGTAGGTATTCTTGCGATTCAACTATTAGAAGATTTAGAGCACCTCCATCAATTTGGATGGGTGTTCGGGGATCTTAAAACTGATAATCTTCTTGTTACGTTCCCACCTGCACGGTTGCGCTGGCTAGATGTTGGCGGCACAACTCAAGTAGGAAGAGCCATTAAAGAGTACACCGAATTTTATGATCGAGGTTATTGGGGAATGGGATCCAGGAAAGCTGATCCTCAATACGATCTATTCGCATTTGCCATGGTTATTCTACAAATCGAGTATCCTTCTCGTTTTGAAAGAGGGTCCCATCCTGAGAGAACCTTATTTATGAAAGTAAAGCAGGCGAATAATCTAGCCCCATATCAGGATATCCTTAGGAAAGCGTTACGTTCGGAGTACAACTCTGCTGCAGAAATGAAAGATGAGGTAACATCTATGTTATTAGCCTCCCCTACTCAACGTACACGAAATACAAGAGCAGCTCGAAAACAAAAACCTTCTGTTCAACCGTCTCGGAAGAAACCACCTGCAACCGTCCCATCCTCTAGCTCTTCTAAATCAGCGCAAAGGTGGGAAATAGTTGGAATCGTCATGACGGTTTGTTTATTTTATATGATGTATGTAGTAATGCAGTGGATTTAATAGAATAAATCTTACGTTTTGCAGTCTTTGAATTATAAATGGTAGGATAGAAATGGCATATAAAGAATAAATAGAACGGAGTTGGGGAAGTTGTTTAGCCAGAAGGTCGATCAATTTGTCCAAAGGCATCAGCTTTTTTCATTGAATTCTACCGTATTAGTAGCTGTATCTGGAGGGCCTGATTCCATGGCTCTTCTGCATTATTTAAAAAGCAGAATGGATCGCTTTGGGTTTCATATTGTTGTTTTAACGATTGATCATTCTTTGAGAGGGGTAGACTCGAAGGAGGATGTTCATTATGTAACTTCAATCTGTAAGAAGTGGGATATTGAATGTGAGGCAGTAACGTTAGATGTGCCGGCTTATAAGGAGAAATACGGGGTTGGAACACAGGAAGCTGCAAGAAAGCTTAGATATCAGTACTTTGAGGGTCAGATGGAAAAGCACAACGCTGATTATCTTGCAATGGGCCACCATGGGGACGATCAAGTAGAGACACTTCTGATGGAGATGACCAGGGGAGCAGAGCCAAGCAGCATAAGCGGAATTCCCGTTTATCGATCGTTTAGCGAAGGTCGTATTGTTCGCCCACTCTTGTGTGTGACGAAACAGGAAATTGAATCTTACTGTGAGAAAAACGAAATTAGGCCTCGTATAGATGAGTCGAATCAAACAACTGCTTATACAAGGAACTCGTTCCGTGCACATGTATTGCCTGTATTAAAGTCTCACAACCCCAAGGTTCATGAACATATGCAATATTTTCAAGAATATCAGAGTGATGATGAGGCGTATTTGATGCAGGAAGCTAAAAAGATTTTTGACTCATCTCTTCTTCATAAAAAAAATCAGGAGATCAGGTTTAATCGAAGTGATTTTTTAAACGTTCCTTCACCTTTACAAAGGAGGACCTTTCACTTAATATTAAACTATCTGTATCAAGAACCCTCTTTTGATGTAACTTATCATCATTGGGAGCAATACATACGAATAGTGAAAGATGAGACCCCGCAAGCAATGATGCATTTGCCGAGAGGTCTGTCTGTTGTTCGTTCTTATGAGAATATCGCTTTTACATTTAAGAAGCAGGAAGCGGTCCCTTTTCATTATTTGCTAAACGTGCCAGGGGAATTGGTTTTGCCTGATGGAGCTTATATTTATGCCGATTATGACGACTATAATAGGGGTCAAGAAAGCCATCATTTTGCTTGTGATATAAGTAACGTAACCTTACCTCTCATCGTTCGGACGAGAAAGCCGGGCGATAAATTTATTCCTAAAGGAATGAAAGGGCGTAAAAAGGTGAAAGACTTATTTATTGATGAAAAGATCCCTCATGAACAACGCAGCAATTGGCCAATTGTTACAGATGCGAATGGTCAAATTCTGTGGGTCGTTTCATTAAAAGAAGCAAACATTCCAGTTAATCAACAACACCCGATCTGGTTACATCTTACTTATGAGAATCACAAGAACTTCTAGGAGGATGGAAAATGCATAATGATATCGAAAAAGTCTTAATTTCCGAGGAGGAACTACAATCAAAAGTTAAAGAACTCGCAGCACAACTGTCTGAAGATTATGAAGGCAAGTTCCCTCTAGCAATTGGTGTTCTAAAAGGTGCCATGCCATTTATGTCTGACCTATTAAAGCGTATGGACACATACTTGGAAATGGACTTTATGGATGTATCTAGTTATAACGGTACAATGCAGTCATCAGGTGAAGTGAAAATTGTTAAAGATTTAGACACACAGGTAGAAGGAAGGGACCTTCTCATTATCGAAGATATTATCGATAGTGGCTTGACTTTAAGCTACCTTGTTGATTTGTTTAAATACCGTAAAGCTAAGTCCATCAAGATTGTGACCCTTCTTGATAAACCATCAGGGCGTAAAGGTGATGTTAAAGCGGATCTTGCAGGATTTGAGGTACCTGATGAATTTGTAGTAGGTTATGGGTTAGACTACCAAGAGAGGTATCGTAACCTGCCATACATTGGTGTCTTAAAACCAGCCGTTTACGGTGGGGATCAGTAAGAATAAACCCTTGTTTTATTCATATAATGCACCAAACTGGGTTGTTCCTTTAGTAAAGGATGACAATCTGTTGACAACGTTTACTCTGTAAGGGTAATTAGTTGTGTAAGTTCTTTCACATATGGTACTATTTACTATAGTTTTCTCGCCTGGGAGGAGGTAGGCAATGAACCGAATATTTCGTAATACCATCTTCTATGCGCTAATCTTTTTAGTGGTAATAGGAGTTGTTGGTCTATTCAAAGGAGATACTTCTCAAGATGAACAATTAAAATACAGTCAATTTGTTCAGCAGCTTAACGATGGTCAAATAGAGACCATGAACATTCAATATACGAACCATGCTTACAAGGTAACTGGTGACTTGGTTTCGTCTGGCGAAGAGGAAAAGCAAAGCTATACAGCTACAATCCCGGATAACGAACAAATCGTTAACCGAGTTACAGATGCTGCACAGCAACAAGGAATTGAAACAGTTGATTTTGAGAAAGCGGAAGAGCCTAGTGGATGGGTGACATTCTTCACTTCCATTATTCCGTTTGTAATTATCTTCATTTTATTCTTCTTCTTACTGAACCAAGCTCAAGGTGGCGGAAGCAAAGTAATGAACTTTGGTAAAAGTAAGGCTAAATTATTTAATGAAGAGAAGAAGAAAGTACGTTTTAAAGATGTAGCCGGAGCAGATGAGGAGAAACAAGAACTTGTTGAAGTTGTTGATTTCCTAAAAGACCCTCGTAAATTTGCCTCCATTGGTGCACGTATTCCAAAAGGTGTTCTACTAGTAGGACCACCAGGAACAGGTAAAACGTTACTAGCACGCGCTGTAGCCGGAGAAGCGGGCGTACCGTTCTTCTCAATCAGTGGTTCAGACTTCGTAGAAATGTTCGTTGGTGTTGGTGCTTCTCGTGTACGTGATCTTTTCGAAAACGCGAAGAAGAACGCACCATGTATTATCTTTATCGATGAAATTGATGCTGTGGGTCGTCAACGTGGAGCAGGCTTAGGCGGAGGTCACGATGAACGTGAACAAACGCTTAACCAATTACTCGTTGAAATGGATGGTTTCGGCGCAAATGAAGGAATCATTATCATATCTGCGACCAACCGACCTGATATTCTTGACCCAGCCTTACTCCGTCCAGGACGTTTCGACCGTCAAATTACCGTAAACCGTCCGGACTTAAAAGGACGCGAAGAAGTGCTACAAGTACATGCTCGTAATAAGCCGCTTGATGAGGAATCAATTGATCTTCATACAATCGCCATGCGTACTCCAGGATTTTCTGGGGCGGATCTTGAGAACTTGTTAAACGAAGCTGCATTAGTAGCTGCTCGTGCCGACAAAGAAAAGATCGATATGGTATCAGTAGACGAAGCAATTGATCGTGTCATTGCGGGTCCTGCTAAGAAGAGCCGTGTGGTCTCTCAAAAAGAACGTAATATTGTTGCTCACCACGAGAGTGGACACACCATTATTGGTATGGTGTTAGATGAGGCCGATATGGTACACAAAGTAACGATCGTGCCTCGTGGTCAAGCTGGTGGTTATGCAGTTATGCTTCCTAAGGAAGATCGCTTCATGATGACTCAACCTGAGCTTCTAGATAAGATCGCAGGTCTACTTGGTGGACGTGTCGCAGAGGAAATCATGTTTGGCGAAGTAAGTACTGGTGCCTCAAACGACTTCCAACGTGCGACAAGTATTGCGCGCAAAATGGTTACTGAATACGGTATGAGCTCTAAGCTTGGACCGCTTCAATTCGGAGGAGGCGGCGGAGGACAAGTGTTCTTAGGCCGTGACATCCAGAATGAGCAGAATTACAGTGACAAGATTGCGTATGAAATTGATCAAGAAGTTCAACGTATTATTAAAGAACAGTATGACCGTGCTAAA
This sequence comes from Pontibacillus chungwhensis BH030062, assembly GCF_000770675.1. Classification (GTDB taxonomy): domain Bacteria; phylum Bacillota; class Bacilli; order Bacillales; family BH030062; genus Pontibacillus; species Pontibacillus chungwhensis. The sequence continues at coordinate 7,763 of NZ_AVBG01000019.1, read as the reverse complement.
GGCATCCTGACAGAACACAAGGAGCAGCTTGATGTAATTGCTAAGACGCTTCTTGAGGTTGAAACGTTAGATGCAGCACAAATTCGTTCTCTATTTGATAAAGGCGTTTTACCAGAAGGTTATGATGATCCAACTTATTCTTCTAAATCGGAGTCTGGAGAAGACGTAAAAGTCAACATTCAGTCTAAAGAAGAGGAAGAGCCTAAAGCGGATCTTAATAAGAAACAACCAACTGACTTAAGTAAATCTGAACCATCTGAAACGGATGAGGAAGAAAACGATAAGAAAAACGACTAATCACTCATAAGCTGCTTCAGCCTACCATGGCTGAAGCAGCTTTTGTGTGTGGTGAAGTAATGGAGTGGCAGAATCACTATAAGTGACTAAGTTCTTTCCCTTCGTTTACAATAGTAGTGAGTACGTTTGTTGAAATGAATGATCAATATCGTTTATTTTAAATAAATAATGATAAACCATTTATAGATTAACTCGTACATATCTGTTTAGGGTATGTGGATTTACTGCATTAAGCAGGATAACGAAAATGAAAAGGAGAATGAAATAATATGAGCGATTATTTAATTCGAGCAACCGCCTATAATGGTATGGTTCGTGCATATGGAATACAATCAACGGAAACAGTAGGGGAAGCGGTACGTCGTCAAGATACGTATGCAACAGCTTCAGCTGCACTTGGACGCACCTTAACCATCTCAGCGATGATGGGTTCTATGATGAAAGGTGACGATAAGCTTACGATTAAAATAGAAGGTGGAGGGCCGATCGGCGCAATCATTGCAGATGCTACAGCTCATGGTGATGTACGCGGGTATGTATCCAACCCTCACGTAGATTTTGATTTAAATACTAACGGAAAGCTAGATGTTCGGAGTGCGGTAGGTACAACAGGAACACTAAGTGTTGTAAAAGATTTAGGTCTAAAAAATAACTTTACAGGGGAAGTACCGATTGTATCTGGGGAGATTGGGGAAGACTTTACCTATTACTTCGCTAATTCTGAACAGATTCCATCAGCAGTAGGTGCTGGTGTGTTAGTAAACCCGGATCAAACCATCAAAGCTTCTGGCGGTTTCATTATTCAGATCATGCCAGGTGCTGATGATGAAACCATTTCAAAGATTGAGCAACAGATTAATGAACTTCCTCAGGTTTCTCGCTTAATCGATGAAGGCCATACACCTGAAGAGATGCTAGAAAAACTTCTAGATGGTGGCGAAATGAAGGTATTAAGTAAAACGCCAGTTCAATTTAAATGTCAATGTTCACGCGAACGCTTAGAGCAGGCTCTTCAAGGACTAGGTAATGATGAACTTCAAGCTATGATTGAAGAAGATCATGGAGCCGAAGCGCATTGTCATTTCTGTAATGAAGCTTATCATTTCACAGAGGATCAACTCCGCGAACTTATAACTGAATAAGGTAGACAACTAGGGAAAGGTGGTTGGGATGACGAGAAAGCTTTTGTGGGGAATTATTGTAGTTCTATTTATCACAAATTTAACATCACTGTTGGTTTGGGTGAGTACTAAGGAACAAAGTTTAACAAGCTCCACGAATAAGCTGACTCCGGTTGTAGAGGCAACAGAAGAACCGGTAGCTCTTGTTGGGGAAGAAAAGGTTCATCATGGAGAGTGGATGGCTACTCTTCAAGAGAAATATGGCAAAGACATATTGATGAATATGATCGACAAACAAGTGGTTTTTAATCTAGCCAATGAATATGAGATAGAGGTTTCAAGCAAGCTCATCCAACGTGAGCTTGCGCTAATGGAGACGATGCTTCCTGTAATGGAAGAGAAAGAAATAGAAGAAAAGCGAAAACAGTGGGAAGATGATGTTCGCTATCGCTATTATTTAGAAGATCTCTTAACAAAAGACATTGGGATTAGCGAAAAAGAAATCAAAACGTTCTATGAAGATCATAAGGATCAATATGAATTCCGTACCACTTATCAGTTCTCTCATATCGTCGTTCCCTCAAAGGAAACGGCATTGAAAATAAAGAAAGAACTTGATGGTGGGGCGAAATTTAGCATGTTAGCCCGTGAGTATACCGAAGATAAGTTTACCAAAGGTAAAGGAGGGTATCTTGGCTACTTCTCAGATGAGAGCCAGTACCTACCTTCTTTATATTATGATCAGGCGGAAAGCTTATCCCCTGGATCTTTTAGTGAACCTTTCCGTACCGACCAGGGTTATGTTCTGTTGCAAATGCACCGAACGCTTCCTTCCATTACTTTCACCTATAAAGAAATAAAGAAACAGATAAAAAGAGAAATTGCTCTTGATTACGTGAGTGATTCGTTATCGGCGCGTCCCCTCTGGAAAGAAGTTGGAGTGGATTGGATATATGGCGATTAACGAATCGCTTCTTTTTTTTAGGAAGACTGATATACTTTATAGAGGTTCCTTTTATTTGACTTTTTAGATAATTCTTTTTAAATTAATGGTAAGCCTATAATATTACTTGGGATTGGGAGTGTTAATGATGAGAATAGGAAATTCGGTAGCCGACCTTATCGGGAAAACGCCTATCGTAAAGTTAAATCGTATTTCGGATGAAGAAAGTGCGGATATCTATGTAAAGTTGGAATACATGAATCCGGGGAGCTCTGTAAAAGACCGTATCGCTCTTGCGATGATTGAAGCGGCAGAGCAAGAGGGGGGCTTGAGTGAAGGTGATACCATCATTGAGCCCACTAGCGGTAATACAGGTATCGGTCTTGCGATGGTAGCGGCTGCTAAGGGATATCGATCCATTCTTGTGATGCCTGATACGATGAGTGAAGAACGAAGAAACCTTTTGCGTGCCTATGGCGCAGAATTAGTATTGACACCAGGTAGTGATGGTATGAAGGGTGCAATCCAGAAGGCGGAAGAATTACAGAAGGAGCACGGCTACTTTATGCCTCAGCAGTTTAACAATGAGGCTAATCCTAAAGTGCACGAAAAGACAACAGGTCCTGAAATTGTAGAACAAATGGGAGAGCAGTTAGATGCCTTCATTGCCGGGATTGGAACAGGTGGTACAATCACCGGAGCAGGAAAGGTACTGAAGGATGCTTATAAAGATATTCAAATCTATGCTGTTGAACCTGATAGCTCCCCTGTACTATCGGGAGGATCTCCGGGTCCTCATAAAATACAAGGAATTGGGGCTGGGTTTGTCCCTAAGGTGTTAAATACAGAGGTGTACGATCATATTATTCAAGTAACGAACGACCAAGCTTATGAAACAGCTAGAGAAGTAGCTAAAACAGAAGGTGTTCTTGGCGGGGTTTCCACCGGAGCAGCCATCTATGCAGCTAAAGAAGTAGCTAAAAAGTTAGGTAAAGGCAAGAAAGTGCTCGCTATTGTGCCGAGTAACGGAGAACGCTATTTGTCCACTCCTTTATATCAGTTTGATGATCAATCTTAATATTCCTCATCCCCCTCCATATGCGGAGGGGGATTTTTAGATGGGTAAACTTTATCGGTGTGATTATCTTGCTTAGATTGTGTACAATAGAATAGAAATCAAGAACGGCATTAAAAGGAGCTATGAAAAAGTGACCATTCTTCGCACTAAACAGAAGACATATGATATGACGAAAGAAACGCTTGTTATGGGAATCTTAAATGCTACCCCTGACTCTTTTTCGGATGGCGGGCAGTATGATGAAATTGATGCAGCAGTGCAGCAGGCCAAACAAATGCAAGAAGACGGAGCTCACATCATAGATATTGGCGGTGAATCTACGAGGCCTGGTCATGAGCCAGTAACTGAAAGCGAAGAGCTGAGAAGGGTTATTCCCATTATTCAAGCATTACAGAAAGAAGTTACGATTCCAATTTCGATTGATACGTATAAAGCGGAAGTAGCTAGACAAGCGTTAGAAGCAGGAGCTTCTATTATTAATGATGTATGGGGGGCTAAGAAGGATCCGCAAATGGCTCAAGTTGCCGCAGCATATCAAGCCCCCATTATTCTTATGCACAACCGGAAAGATCGAAACTATACAAATCTAATAGAAGATATGAAAACAGATCTGAAAGAAAGCGTTGAGTTAGTTATGGGTGCTGGGGTGAAGGAAGAAAACATCCTATTAGACCCTGGTGTAGGATTTGCGAAGACTCCCGATCAAAACCTATTTGTAATGAACCACTTAAGAGAAATCACGTCGCTTGGATACCCTGTTCTACTTGGGACTTCAAGAAAATCCTTTATTGGTCAAGCTCTAGATCTACCTGTTGAGGAACGCATGGAAGGTACAGGGGCTACGGTTTGTTATGGTATAACCCAAGGTATTAAACTTGTGAGAGTTCACGATGTGAAATCAATTGCTAGAATGACGAAGATGATGGATAAAATGCTTGAGAAGGGGAGAAGCGATGATGGATAAGATACTTATGAAGCAGATGGCGTTTTATGGCTACCACGGTTTATTTCCGGAAGAGAATAAGTTAGGACAACGCTTTAAGGTAGATCTTGCTTTGGAGTTGGATTTAAAAGAAGCGGGTCAAACGGATAATATGGAAAAGAGTATTAATTATGGCCGCATATATGAGGTAACAAAAGATGTGGTTGAAGGAGAAGCCAAGCAATTAGTAGAAACTGTGGCCGAAACCATTGCTTCAGAATTGCTTTCACGTTTTGATAAGCTTCAAGCTTGTACGGTAACGGTAATTAAACCGGACCCACCAATTCCGGGTCACTACGAATCTGTGGCAATTGAAATTTATAGGGAGCGAACAACCAGATGAAGGAAGCATATATTGCGCTAGGTTCCAATATTTCCCCTAAAGCTGATTACCTTGAAAAGTCCCTGAGCAGATTGCAAGAGCATGAGGATATTGAAGTTTTACAAGCTTCTCCTATTTATGAAACAGTCCCTGTGGGTTATACTGAACAAAGTGATTTTCTAAATATGGTAGCTCATATTCAAACTTCATTATCTGCTTTTAAACTATTGGAAGTATGCCAGGAGATTGAACAGGAACTTGGTCGTGAACGAACGATTAAATGGGGGCCTCGTACAATCGATCTTGACATTTTATTATATAATCAAGAAAATATTGAAACAGAACAATTAGTTATACCACATCCTAGATTACATGAACGAGCTTTTGTACTCGTGCCATTGGCAGAGCTTGATCCAAACTTAATCGTTCCTGTCATCCATAAATCTGTTTCAGATTTACTAGCTGCATTAGCAGATGAGGAGAAAGAAGGAATTGCAAAATGGAAGCCGAAAAATGGGGGAAACGAATAAGAGCCTATAGGAAGCTGAAAGGTTATACTCAAGCTGGCTTTGCTAAGACATTGGGGATATCGGTATCTGTTTTAGGTGAGATTGAAAGAGGGGCTCGATTACCAAATGAAAGAGTCATTAACAAAATCTCGATCGAACTGAGGATACCATTACAAGAATTAGCCCCGAGAGATTAAATAGAAGTGAAGGTCTAACATGAAAGGGAAGGTTCATATACGTATAGATGAAGCTACTTCCCGGTTACAGCTTTTTGCTACCCTTAACAAATATGTAGAAGATCTAAAAAAAGCACGAATGGTGGTTTCGTAATGTTACAAAGAAGAAGTATATCATCCATGACCCTATTCTATATATGAAGCTTATGGATACTTATACTTTTTGTTTAGACAAGCTATAAAATGGAGTGATAAACATGACAGAAGAATTGAATGACCATATGCGCGTACGCCGCGAGAAACTAGCGTCATATGCTGAACAAGGTATTGATCCTTTCGGTGATAAATATGAACGTACGCACTCATCAGAAGACTTAAAAGAATCGTACGATCAGTTTTCTAAAGAAGAACTGGAAGAGAAAGCGATCGAAGTAACCATAGCTGGCCGTATTATGACTAAACGCGGAAAAGGGAAAGCTGGTTTCGCTCACTTGCAAGATCTGAAAGGACAGATTCAAATTTATGTTCGAAAAGACACAGTAGGCGAAGAACCATATGAACTTTTCGGTACCGCAGACATGGGAGATATTGTAGGGGTTACTGGTAAGATGTTTAAGACAAAAGTGGGTGAACTTTCTGTTAAAGCAACAGAATTTCACATGCTGACCAAGTCTCTACGTCCGTTACCTGAGAAATTCCATGGACTGAAGGACGTAGAACAACGTTATCGTCAGCGTTATTTAGATTTGATTACAAACCCAACAAGCCGTGATACATTTGTTACTCGCAGTAAAATTATTCAGTCTATGCGTCGTTACTTCGATGATTTAGGTTTCTTGGAAGTCGAGACACCAACCATGCATGCTATCCCTGGTGGAGCATCTGCTCGTCCGTTTATTACACATCACAACGCATTAGACATGCCGTTATATATGCGCATTGCTATTGAATTGCATCTGAAGCGTCTAATCGTTGGTGGCATGGAGAAGGTTTATGAGATCGGTCGCGTTTTCCGTAATGAAGGTGTATCTACAAGGCACAATCCTGAGTTCACTATGCTAGAACTATATGAAGCGTATGCTGACTTCCATGATGTAATGGCTCTAACGGAAGAAGTTATTGCTCATATAGCTAAGGATGTCTTAGGTACAACAACCGTACAATATGGAGATTATGAAGTGAACCTTGAGCCAAGATGGACTCGTCTTCATATGGTCGATGCTATTAAAGATTATACGGGTGTAGATTTCTGGCAGGAGATGTCTGACGAAGAAGCAAAAGCTCTTGCTAAAGAAAATGGCATTGATATTGAAGATAACATGACTTACGGGCACATTGTGAATGAATTCTTTGAACAGCGAGTGGAAGATAAGTTAATCCAACCAACGTTTGTGTATGGACATCCATTGGAAATCTCTCCTTTAGCGAAGAAGAATAAAGATGACGGTCGTTTCACGGATCGTTTCGAACTGTTTATAGTAGGTCGCGAACATGCTAACGCATTTTCTGAGCTTAATGATCCTATTGATCAACGTCAACGTTTTGAAGCGCAAGTTAAAGAAAGGGAAGAAGGTAATGACGAAGCTCACCTTATGGATGAGGACTTCTTAGAAGCACTTGAGTATGGTTTACCCCCAACAGGTGGCTTAGGTATTGGTATTGATCGCCTTGTAATGCTACTCACAAACTCACCGTCTATTCGTGATGTACTGCTATTCCCGCAAATGAGAAGCCGTGACTAATAACTAAAAATTCCCCTCTGCGTGTGCAGTGGGGAATTTTTATTAAGGATAAAGGTAGCAATATTTAGTCGGGGTGGTAGCAAAAACACCGTCATGTAAGTTTATAACGCAAATGTCAGATTCATTTGAATTAACTTTCAACTAAAAAGTTATTAAAATGTCTTGCATAAATAAAGCGAACCATGGTACATTATTAAACGTTGCGTTAACAACAACGCAAACAACAAAACGATCTTGAGGCAGTGTTCACGAAACACAACGCCTTCCTATTTAATAGAAAGAGATCGGGTTGAGGAAAGAGAGCAAAATAACTTTAAAAAAGTTATTGACTCAAAACCAACCACATGATAAGATGTTTAAGTCGCTGTTAAACGACACGAACAACAAAACGATCTTGAGGCAGTGTTCACGAAACACAACGTCTTCCTATTCAATAGAAAGAGATCGGGTTGAGGGAAGAGAAAAAAACTTAAAAAAGTTATTGACTCAAAACCAACCACATGATATAATGTTTAAGTCGCTGTTAAAACAGCGGGCAACACAAAAAAGAAACATTTGATCTTTGAAAACTGAACGAAACAACATGTAACGTC
>NZ_AVBG01000020.1 GCF_000770675.1 Pontibacillus chungwhensis BH030062 | reverse complement strand
TTAAGTCTTTATATTATTTCCACTGTCTACTTGACAGGGGGCACTTCATACCAGCTATCTGTGACCTTTTTGCATATCTCTGCATGTGTGCCAAGGGACGGGTTCCACGGCCCTTTCAACTATGGGTCAAGAAACCACCTTCTCGGCACTCCATATAAAAAAGAAGCACAGGAAACGTCCCCGTGCTTCTGCTGTGCTTCCTATTAGTTTTCAAGTTCTATTTTCATTGCTTCTGCCATGATCATTGGAATATCAACGTTATTAAGTAATCCATTAAATTTTTCGGATTGAGGACCATAAGCATATATAGGGAGATCAACACCTGTATGTCCACCGCTTGTCCAGCCGATTAAAGCACGGTCGCTAATCACTTTATTTATTGCGCTATCAGCAGCACTAGCATCTTTAATTTGCTTAACCTCTTTATCTGTTAATTCAAGACCTGTATATTCTTTTACAACATCTTTTACATTGCTGCGTTTATCGTTTAATTGTTCAGCCATATAAGCACCAGATGCCGTAACATCACGTAAAATTTCAGTCTTCACATCATACTCGCCGTTAGCTCCTACTGACATCCCGCCAGTTTCGTGGTCACCAGCTACAACAACTAGTGTTTTACCGTCTTTTTTCGCAAACTCAATGGCTTCTGCTACTGCTTCATCAAAAGCTTTTGAATCGTGCATGGCCCACGCTGCATCATTAGCATGTCCAGCCCAGTCAATTTGAGAACCCTCAACCATTAAGAAGAAGCCATCTTTATCTTGGTCTAAGGCATTGATTGCAGCATCTGTCATATCCGCCAGACTAGGTTGAGATGTTTCCGGGCGTTCAAGTTCACTGGCCATCGCTCCATCAGAAAATAAACCAAGAACTTTCTCTCCTCTAGCTTTAGAAAGTTCATCCGTATTGGTTACGTATTCATACCCATCCTTTTGTGCTTCTTCAATTAAATTACCTTCTGTTTGTTTTCCACCTTCGGATGTTGATAAGAAATAATCTCTACCTCCCCCAAGGATGACGTCAACATCATTATCAAAATATTGTGGAGCAATCTTTGTTTGATCACCACGATCTACCACGCTTGCCCCAAAAGATGCTGGAGTTGCGTGTGTAATAGTTGAAGTTGCGACCAATCCAGTAGATTTCTTAGAACCTTCGGCAGCATCGAGGATTGAATCTACTTCTTCCTTTTCAGGTGATACACTAACCATTCCATTGTTTGTTTTTACGCCTGTTGCCATGGCTGTACCTGCTGCGGCGGAATCTGTAACTTCAGAGTTAGCAGAATAGGTTTGAATTAATCCTTTAACGTACGGATCGAAAGAAGACTTTTCTCCTTTAAACCAACGATAGTTTGTTGCATAATCTGCGTTGTAACCGTCCGGAATCATATAGATTACATTTTTGACTTTCTCGTTACTGTTAGCGTTACCGGCCTTTTCCTTATGATCTGCTTCAGCCTCATTAAACCCTACATTAACGTACATTCCTGATAGTAACACTCCTGCACATAGTGCAACTGTAGCCATTTTTTTAAACATGAATAGCTCCCCTTTCAAGTCAAGTTTTTTACACAATTATGATAGCAACTTAATTTTAAGGGGATGTAAAGTAAAGGTTAATATGGAAGTCATGACCAAAAATAAGTCAAACATCCTAATAGAAAGTAATTTTAACACTTAGATTAATAAAGATGACAAAAAATTCAGGACTTCCTCACCCTGAAATTAGTCTTGTTATTCTCACCCGTTAAAAAGTCAAAGGAAAATATGGCCAATATTTTGTTAATTAACTGTTTAGTTATTTAAAAGCGACTCGACTGTTCTAGCGCTCCCTTCACAAAACATATAAGATCAAAAAGAGAAATATTGATACGGAATTCTTCGTAGAATAGAAATGCTTCCGCAGGGGCGCTATTGCCTCTCTTTTTGAAGCACGGGGACGGTTCTTGCGCTTCAAGAAAGATGGTTCATAAGCTTTTAATGTAAAACGGAAACGCAGCAACCGTCTCTCCGCTTCCCCTGACCAATAAAAAAAGCACAGGAATTCTCCCCGTGCTTCTAACATTACTAGAGGCTCCCTTGGCTTTCATAACTTATGCCAATGGACCGTTCCCTTCGTAGAAATCTATTATTCTATGTGTTGATATGGTCATTTCCAGACAAGGATATTTTCAATAAAAACGTATGTGCCGTTTGCATTTAGTAATAGATATAGTATGGAGAGTACGTCACATCAATTATTACACCTATAGTAGAAGACCTGCCTCTGTCTATTCGATTATACCATTGGCATGTATATTTAGAATCGGATCTAATTGTGCTACCGTAATCTTCTACGGCTGATTCACATCTCCTAGCTAGAGTACCATAATAAGAAGATGTCAATTCTGCCCCTGTAAAAGTAGTGTAAAACGGCCCTTCCACTGTTCTTGTTGCTTCTACGCTTTGGCTTGTAAAAAGACCACCCATAGAAACTACAATTAAAGTCATCATAGAAACCAGAAATTTTTTCAACTTTATTACCTCCTAGAATTTTATTGATATGAGCAAGTCTTCAAAACAACCAAACCGGCTCATGATATTCTAGTAACCAAAATAAGTAAAAAAGAAACATTATTTTACATATTTCAATCTACTTTAGAATAGTGTTTGATTCTTAATAATCGCGATGATTCCTCAATTGGCACTTAGAGATGTATGGAAGGAAGGTATTGAGGATCCTCAGGAACTATTGATGTGCTTCTTCTAACACCAAAAAAAGCTCTTTCCTATAAGGAAAGAGCTTTTTGTATGATTTATTTTTTTACAACGTTAGCTGCTTGTGGTCCACGGCTTCCTTCTTCTGTATCGAAAGAAACGGCTTGACCTTCTTCTAGCGTTTTGAAGCCTTCTTCATTAATTGCAGAGAAGTGAACGAATACATCGTCTCCACCTTCTACTTCAATAAATCCGAAACCCTTCCGTCCTTGTGCTTCTGGTGCTTAGATTCACTTTACAAGGAAATACGGGTACCGTCCCCGTCCTTCCTCGATTGACATTAGAACTTCTGTCTCGACGAAAGCGCGGAGATGTTTCTGGTGATTCCTCCTCTTTACTCCCCTTCAACAGTTACGTTTTTACTTTTGGTATCTGGATCATCTACCTTAAAGCCCACAAATGAACTATTCACACGCGTTAATAGACTATAATTATCACTCACTTTTAGCCCTGAGAAAGTTGTATCGAAAATAGTTTGGTGAGTTATGTTTGGCTGAAACGTAACTAGATTTCCATCCTCGATAGGTTGAGTAGCGATGACTTTATCACCATCAATCTCATTTGTTTGAGCATCAGAATTTTTCGGTAACTCGACTTCACCATTTTTTACTGCCGATAGATACGTATTAAACTCCGGATACTTATCAAAAAATTCACCAGAACCTTCGCCATAGTATGTATGATAATGTTCAGATGCTGCAGCCTCTAAATCAAACGTCCTGACACTTTTACCACTTGCCAATGCCACATTCATTTCTTCTGTATTTTGCCCTAATTGATCAAGCGAAATATCCAAAGTAAATTTCCCTTCTTTTCTCGACTCTGCATTTTCACTTACATATTGAATAATATCCTCATCTGAAAGCTCATAAATCTCCTCGATAGAAAGATCTGAAAAGTTACTATACCTCTTCACTTCCCCGTCCCCGAAGATATATACGTCACTCACATTAGAATTTCTGCTTGGATTGTTACTCGTTCTAAACCAAACAGAATATTCCTTAAGTCCTTCACTCATAGCCATTAATTCTTTTGGGGAGGAATCTTGTTGGCCGTCTTGTACAGGTGCCTCCTCAGAATTAGCCTCCTCATTTCCACATGCGCCTAAGATCATTAGAGCACTAATTACCACCAACATTGCTAACCAATTTTTACTTACGCTCAATTTCAAAACCTCCATACTTTTTTATGTACATGTATAGGAAAATCGCACCAGTATTAGTCTAACTGTTTTCTCTTAAATTTCCAACTATTATTTATACTCGTACCCTAGAAGCCCGGGACGGTTCTGGTGCTTCATAATAAGTCTAAAAAGAAGCACGGGAACCGTCCCTGTGCTTCTTCCCATTTACTCCACATAAAAAGGCATAAATAATTTCCCGGCCATACTCTTTCCCGCCCTTGATCGAATCTCCTCAATGTATAACGTATAATCCTCCCCTTTTTGATAACCTTCCACTGGGGCTTCCACGTGAAGAACATGTTCTGAGGACATTTTCACCCTCGTATCGACTACGATTCCTTCACTATTCTCCACATAAATCTTCGTGTACGTTGGGTCAATGGCGGTATTAAACTGAACCGTCCAGTTGTAATCTTTATTGACGTTTTCTTTTGCTTTATACAACTTCCAACCTTTTTCGTTAACGGTTGGGGATCCGAATGGTCGCCAGCTTTCGAATCTGTGAACCGCAAAGCCATTGAAACTAGGGGAGCCTTCGTATCGAGTGGCCACCTCCGCAAAGACTTGGTCGATATCTTTTTGGGTGAAGCCATAAAAGGATAAATAGTCCAGCCCCGTCTTCTTTGTCTCGATAGCAACTTCAACCTTGCGATCTACTTGTTCTGCATAAGCCATTTCCTTTTCAATTAGCTTATTAATCCCGTTGTTTCCTTCTGAAAAATTACGATAAGCTAGTAACGTGATCCCATCCACTTGCTGAATCAACCACTCGCTTAAGATACCTTTACCAAAAGATTCATTACCATACTTCACCGAATCAAACCAAAAGGGCTGATCTGACTCAAGAGGTAGCTGAAGCTCGTTGGCTAGCACTTTAAAGTCTGCTATGATTTTTTGAAAACGAAGGATCATATTATGTTGGTCGGTATCCCAAGCGTCAGCGGCATGTGGTTCAATGTCCAAATGAAAGCCATCAAACTGTTCGGTTTTATTGGCTTCTGTTTGAAACTCAATGACCCATTGCTTGAATAAAGGAAGTCTTTGGTCTCCTGTTTTTAGCCACTTGGTTGATCCGCCTAAAGCATAAACATCGATGCCTTGTTGGTCTGCCTTCTTAATAAAAGATTTGTAGTAATGCTTAGGGACATCACGGTTTACTTGAAGATAGAGCTTTTGTACATGTTTGGCTCTTAAATCCTGAAGAACCTCGTCTGGTTCGTTCATAATAGTTGGAGTGTCCCACAACCATGTGCTGATAGAAGTACGGTACTCATAGGATTCTGCATCTACTTGTGATGTAGTTCCTACAAATAAAAGAATAATAGCAAAAAATATGAGCCAGATTCGCATTTAATTCCCCTTTTCTCTCGTTCTACTTCTTCTTTTCATCGACATTTTTCCACCCTATATAAATGAGACTAATTCTCTAAATGTAAGCATGGATCTTACCCTAATCCGTAAATAGGAATTAATACAACCATTCACTATAACTCTCAGAACTAAAAAAAGCTCTTCCCTACTATAGGAAAGAGCTTTTTCTATGACTTATTTTTTCACAACGTTAGCTGCTTGTGGCCCACGGCTTCCTTCTTCTGTATCGAAAGAAACGGCTTGACCTTCTTCTAGCGTTTTGAAGCCTTCTTCATTAATCGCAGAGAAGTGAACGAATACGTCATCTCCACCTTCTACTTCAATAAATCCGAAACCTTTGTCTGCGTTAAACCATTTTACTGTACCGTTATTCATTTAAAATTCCTCCACGTGCTGTTTGCACGAATATTACCATTCTTGCTCTACCAATTTCTTAAGATGTTACACATTCTCATGTTTATGATTCCGAACAACAATTAGTTAACTACAACTATATCAAAGCTTTGGAATGAACGATATGAACAATTGTGCTTATATTCATCTTCACAGGAACCTTCCCTACACTTCTTTTCCCACCATATACAGTACACGGGGTGTATAATTAAAGTACTTGATCAAAAGGAGTGAGATTGACATGTTTACCTTGTTTTTGATTGCTCATTTAATTGGTGGATTTAGTTCACTACTATTGTTGTGGATTCCTCTTTTAACAAAAAAAGGCGGGAAGTGGCACAACCGGGTCGGCTGGTTGTTCGTGTATGGAATGAGTTTGGTTAGCGTATCAGCTGTAGGCATGGCCTCCATCAGAATTTTTGTTCAGCCGGATACTACACCTGAGCGTATGCAATTCTCAATCTTCTTGTTATTTATCGCAACGTTAAGTGCTGTTTCGGCGTACTATGGCATTCGGGTGCTAAAGTTTAAGAAAAAAGAACCAAGACATCGCCAACCTCTAGACCTTGCAGCATCCGCGTTGCTATTCCTCGCCGGTTTAGGATGTGTCGTCTACGGTATGATAATCGGCAATTCGCTCATCACCTTTTTTCCTCTATTGGGTGTATTTCTAGGCGCTGGACAACTGCGTTATTGGCTTAAACCAATGACGACGAAAAAGAGCTGGATCGTTGAACACATTACTGGTATGTTAACATGCTCAATCTCCACGGTGACGGCATTTACTGTCTTTGGCGCTCCACGACTTATTGGTGTTGATTCCAGTCACATCTTACTATGGTTTTTGCCAACCATCATTTTCTTACCGCTCATTTTTTGGTTCACTAATAAATACGGTGCTGTCAAAAAATCAGGTGGAGCGACACGGGCTTCGTGAGGAGGTCGAGTATGGTTCTAGTGCTTTATTCGAATCAAATAAAAAGAAGCACGGGAACCTTCCCTGTGCTTCTTTTAAAGGAACGAAGCTTCAATAAATCAATAGTCGCGCTGCTCAATGACTTTTCTCTCCCTTTCACCACGAAAAAGGTCACAGACTCTCTCGCTCTGTGACCTTTTCACGTATACATCTCTTATAGTGTTCGAGAAAGCTCCCCTATGTTCGGAATAGCTCCTCTAACCCGTTGTATTCTTCTATAAAGTTCAAGCATGTAAAGCTACATGTCACCATTTTAGGATAATATCGAACTCTGGATAGGGCCATAAACAAATATCTCTTCACTTCATCCTCCAGTTGTGCCGCAGTTTCGGATGATTGGTTGTTAGAGGAAGAGACCTCTGAACTACTAAAAGTGCGAGCAGGTCTGTCTAAAGCCAAAATAATATGAGAAGCTTCCCATCCTTTGAAGCTATGAATGGAACATACTTTCAATCTTCCATTGCCCGGTTGGAACTTCCACTTTTCTGCCCGTCGTGCGCTCTGATCCGCCTCGCCCTTTCTGTCATAAACATGAGAGAGCGTGTAACCCTTGCTTTGCATGGTCTTTACGATGAGCATTCCGGTCTTCTCATGGGTTGTTAATACAGCAATGTCATCAACATGGACACCGTTATCTATGAGCGACTGGATATGTCTTTCTATGGCTTCGTCTTTTTCTTCCCATATTAAATCGACGTTTTCCCAGTGAAGGGTAGTGAACAGATCCATTTGAGCTGAGGGAACGAGAATTTCTTCTTGAGCATCGTTGAAATGCTCTCTTATCTTATTAATCATCTGCACTGCTGAACCAGGTAAACGACGAGAGATCTTCAACCTTCCCGGGCTCCCTTTAAAACCCATCCCTATAATCACGTCCGGGTCTTCTATCCAGACTTCCTTCTGCCTGCCATACAGATCTTGTTGAACATCATAAAATAAATAGAAATCCGTGTTCCCAGTATAGAATTGTTTCAAGAAGCGCACCCACTGATGTTTGAAGTCTTGTCCTTCATCTATGAGAATCGTATCGAACCTATAGTCGTCATGAATGGACGTTTGATTCAACTTGGCATTAATTTTGTCTAACCACACCAATTCAAAATCATCGCCCTTCGATTCTGGAAGTTCAATTCCATGCTCATCCGCTACACCACTAACGAAGTCGTGAAAGTGCTTGATCACTAAATGATCCCGAATGAGTCTACGGTCACCTTCACCAAACTGCTGGCTAACTAAATCTCTTAAATAATGTCTTAGCGTAATATTATAGGTTAGGAGTAATACCCGTTTATGTTGCTTTAACATTTCAGCAGCTTTAGTCGCTAGAATTAATGACTTCCCCGATCCCGCCACTCCACTCAATCTCCTGAAGGATCCAGGCTTGACCTTTATGTACCTCTGTTGGTCTGGATACAGCTTAATCGGCTCTAACCGATCTTTGTGGTAATCAGAGGGATTCATCCACGCCTCTAAATCTTTCACGAAGTTTTGGAGAATACCGTCTTTAGAGAATTTTGATTTTGAATAGTTAAGTGTAGCTATATTTGATGCACGGAAGTCGTTGTTGCCTAAAGACAGCGCCTCTTGACGACCTAGTATTTTCGTATAATCATTGGGCTGGCAGTACGCTTCGCCTTCTTCTCTTGTTGCATTATGAAAATAGACTATGGTTTCAATCATGGCATAGGAATGAGCATAGTATTTCTCTTCTGCGTTTAAGTACTGCCTTGATATATACTGCAGCAGATTATCTTTATACCTTTTTACTTGTTTAACCGGATTTTGATCAATATATCGACCATCCTCCCCCTTTACTAGGCCCGGGGTTTTATAGCTAGATGACTTCAAATTGAAATCTTTCACCTCTACTATAATGACTCCCTTTTCTGGATGGCACAGCACGAAATCAGGCCGATCCCCGTTCAAATGAGGTTGCTCATAAACGGTCCATCCTTCTAACCCTTCTGCTTGTTCCAACTGCTTCAAGAAGAAGTCTTCCCCGTGCTGGACATCATCATATGAATAAGAGTTTCTTATTACATCCACTCCCATTCCTCCACCCCTTTCCAGGAAATTTAAATACAACTACGCAAAGCTTTACTATCCGAAGCTATATAACAGAAAGGATCACACCTTATCTCTGAAGCAGAGTATTCCTTCCTTCCAACGTCTCAGGTAGAAAGTCTAGCAATTCTTTATACCGCCACATATCTCCGTATTCCTCAATATAAGACGATATCTGATAAAGCATGCTGTCTTCCCCGTACGTTTTAAAGTAGTCACGTGATCCTATAATGAGTAAATCCGATTTGGTCCTTGAGAGTGCTACGTTTAACCTTGCGTAGTCGGAGAAGAATTTTGTTTTTCGTTCAGCACGGGTTGTGCAATAAAGGACCAGTTCGGCTTCATCCCCTTGGAAAGCATCGATCGTATTAATCGCAACGCGTCCCTCCAGGGCAACCTTGTTCTTTCGAAACGCTTGCTCAATTAATCTCTTCTGTCCTTTATATGGCGTAATTACAGCAATCCTTTGATCATTCGATAGACTTTCTTTGATCTTATCTACTAGTCTGCAAACAATCTCCGCTTCCCGTTTATTTTGAGGCGATCCATGTGCCGCATCTTCCTTAAAGAACACATCTTGTGACATATCTAGCCAATTCAAATGCTTGTTGAAGAATACTGGTCGTTTGTCATAGGTGGGCGCTCCATTCATTAAGCGACCTCTATAGAAGAAAGTACTGATCATGCTTCCAATGACAGCTGGCATTCGATACTGCGTGTCCAACATACTCTTATTACGATCCGGGCAATCTTCATATAATCGCTGAAATAAACTCTTCTCAAACATTTCGTTCGTGCAGTACTCCCGGTCTTCTAATTCAATCTTCTCAGGGTCAAACAATGCCGTATTAACGGTAGGAGGAAGCTGTTTATGGTCCCCAATCATGACTACTTTCTTAGCACGATTCACTGGAATGAGAATTTCTGCAGGTAACGCTTTACCTGCTTCATCTATAATGACGAGGTCAAATGATAAGCGGTCTAATCCTATTCGTTTTTGAGCCAGGCCTACACATGTAGCGCCTACGATTCGATTCCCTTTAAGAATAAGCTCTCCTACCTCAGAATTGTTCCCATGAGAATCTTCAGGCATGACGATTTCTTTCCACTCTTCAAGAAGCCCTATTGGAACCGTCTCCGGGTCAATAGAGCGTATTCCTTCCAAATACTCTTCGTACCGCTTATCGAAGCTAATTGGCAGCACGTCTCCCTCTCGCGTCTTCCCACAGCGAATCATGTACTCTTCATCGTAACGATCAACCAGATCGACCATCACATTATCGACGGCTACATTCGCTTGAGAAACGACTAGTACCCGGTCATCTGGATGATGCTGCAGGTGCTGATGAATGATCTCTTGAATGACTGTCGTCTTCCCGCTTCCAGGCGGGCCTTGGATGAAATAAATATCCTCTTCTTGTAGTGCTTCATGAACGATTGTTCGCTGCGTTGTGTTCTCACTCAGCAAACGGTTATAGAAGGAAAGTTCACCAATCTCCCTCTGTTTAGTCTGAATCGATGCCGGGTTCAACAAACCACTCTTTAGCCTTGAATTCTTAAGTAACCCTTCTCGAAACTGATTCAACGCCTTCTTCTGTTGTACTTCAGGATAAGGAAAATTTTTTATGTATACGGTAAGCTCTTGATCTTCATTAACTTCCTTGAAATCGCCATAAACGGTTACCCACTCAGCAGTTGGCGAGAATTCTACAGGTAAATACCTACCGTCATCGGCAACAATGAAGCAATATTGTTGATAAGAGGTCATCGATTCACTAAGAAAAGCGTGTATGTCCTGATCATTCCTCACTTCAGCCTCATATTTCTTTAACTTCAATTCATGATTGAACCCAGTGTAACGAACAGGGCCTGTTACACACACCTCAGCATCTCCCTTATATAAATAGGTAATTAAAGCGTCCGTGACTTCTGCCCACCTATTAAAAAAGCGACTTCCCACATAGCTTTCTTTAATGACTTTTTGCTCCCTAAATTCATTAAACAATAATAATGAGAACTGTTCCATTTCGATGAAATCTTCTTCAGGCAGGAGGTCAAATTCCTCCGAGAACGCAACAGAAAAGCTTCCTTTCAAAGCCACGAAGATATCTTCCGGCTGTAGAAGGTTATCTGATAAATCAAGCATCCCTCTATAATAAAGAAACGACCGACCGTCTTCACTATTCATAACTCTAGCTTTCATTACCAGATCTGTTCCAAGCTGAAGAATGACCTCTTCAGCATAAGGGATATCTCCCTCATCAAGCGGAGCAATCTTCCACTCACTCGTTTGGCTCCATACGTGCTCATTGTGCTCAACCCATTTATAAAAATCTTCATAGTCATCATAATCGAACACAAGGGGTACACTGTTGAACTGACAAACGGCAAAGCTTTCTTGATACTTCTCCGTAACGAGCGGCTCCCTGTGACGCAAGTTGTACGTCCACTCCTTAGGAAACACTCGAATGTCCACATTTCTAGGAGGAGTTCTGAACGGATTCTCGAAGTCACTTTTATACATCCTTAATAGGAGACCTTTAAAATCTAAATGAATAAAACTCTTATCATGACGTAAGACTTTGGCTTCGATTCCGATCCCCGGTTCGTAAAGTGCTGTATATTTAAAAAGCCCTTTCGAAATGGAGTAGGTGCACGTATTATTCCGCGAAGACTCCACGAATAGGTGAATGTCAGCTTCTTCATCATAATCTTCTATCACCTTTAAGTCAGGGCACGCATACTGGAGAGTTATCCCCTGGTCAATTGCCAAAGAGCCTTTTGCAAATAAATCTTTCTTCTTATAGGTAATTAACTTCCCAATGTATGGAAACAGCTCTGGTAACAACAACTCAAAAGGTGCCGGTAGTTCCATCCCTTGGCTTTCACACCGGTGTAAGTATTTCTCATACTTATGAAGGTAGTACAAATACGCATGAAGCTTCTCTTTTGCCTCTTCAAGTGACTGGTGCAACTGTACAAGTGAGTGCTTCCTTAAATGCGTGTTTTGCTCTCCCGTCATTTGACTTCTTGTTGTTTGAATCGCTTGCTTGAGTTCCCCTAATAGGTCCTCACGCTGGGCTTTCATCTGCTCGAGGCTGTCTTGCATATGATGGTAATAAGCCTTTCGTGCGGTCTCTCGTTTCCCCTCTTCCTCGTACATCGCACGTTGCTTTGCTCCATCATGGTCCGCCTTAATATCATGGACATCCTGACGGTGGCGCCATTCGCTATACTTGTTCCTTTCTTGCTCGTACTTCTTATACTCCTCCCGCATTCTCTCACGTTTTCTCTTCTCTTCATCTGACAGTTCATCACAAACAAAGCGAAAAGTTGCGGCTGCAATCCCTACAGCAGCAAGACCTATAACGAGTGCTGGATGAGGCATAGAATCCCCCCTTCTTTGCTTTTTTTAACCCCATTAAGATTGCTGTAGCTGAATCGTGCGTTCAGTCAGAACCTTACTGTGCTCTTGTATTTGGAGCGTTAATTCTTCTGGAACTTCAATACCTTCCGCATGACATTGCTTAACTTTATCCATTAATACTTGCAAATGATCGCTAAGTTGTCCCAAGTGATCCTCAGCCAGTTGCAATTGCTTCATTTTTCTTTCGTGTTCTTGATCTTGTTTCTTCATCGTCTCCATGTGCGTATTCGCGAGCTTTGTTGATTCCTTCTCAATCTCTCGGATCTCTTTCTCAGTTTCTTGTACAAATCGTTTTGTTTTCTCACGCTCTTCTATTTTCGTCGTTTTCGTTGACTCCTTCGCAACCTTTACGTCCCGCCGTGATGTTTCCCTAATCTTGTCTAGCTCCATTGAGGCCAATTTCACATTCTCGATTGACCGTGATACTTGGGATACGACATCTCCTACTGTATCCACTACACTGCTTGCCATATCCATCTTCCCAAGCTGTACGTCTTTATCAGGTTTTTCCTTTGATGTCATGACTTCTATGTTCCCATTCTCTTGTGAGAAGACTTCCGATTTGTTTCCCTTCGGCCGTCCACCCGGCTTCCTTAAACCATCTAACCCTTTTTTCATCATTCATTCCTCCTATACCAAGACTTGAATAAGTTCATTATATCGGGCATAAGCATGTCTGTACTCTTCTTGGAGCTTCGCCAAACCCCGAAAGTCTGTTCCTTTTTCCTTTTCCTTATCGATCATTTCTGCAATATATTGGAGAGCATCAAGCAGCGGCTTTCTCAGACGATCATTAATGCCCAATCTCTTTATATATGCTTCAACGTCATAGTCAGAGCTCTTCCTCATGTGCTCTAATTCACTTCTGATTCTCTGAGACTCGAGCTCTAGTTCGACTTTATACTGATTTAAATCGGCTTTCATTCTTTCCTTAGCCTCATGTATTTTTGTTTGATATTGCTTGAGTTGCTCCTGATACACCTCATCCTGAGCTATCCTTGCATGATTTAACTCTTCTTCAAGATCTTTTGTATGTTGCCTTTCATATTGCAAATTGACATAACTGATCCCCGCCTGTATGACTTCAACAGCTGTATCAATTGCCAGAAAGACTACATTTGACTTTGTCATCGTTTTGCTGGCTGCTACGTGTTGTACATTTTTTTTAGCGGATCCGAAAAAACGAAACGCTCTTTCTTGGTCCAAGTCCTTTCAGCCCCTTCCTCCTCAACAGTTGATGTTTCCGTCACCTTCTGAAAAAGAACATCATACGGTATCCTCTGACGAATGGTATATGCTTCCTCACGTTTCACCTCTCCTCTCCGGTCCTGCTCACCAAATAAAAGATAGAGCGAATGATGATCAGGCATTTTATCCTCCTGGTAAAACCTAGCAGGAGTCAAATCTGTCCACGGTTTCGCATGTTCATAAGGGTACTGGGGCCTATCCAAGAAGTGTTGGCCTGTTACCGGGTCGAAAAAGAATAGGTGATCCTCCTTATTCTTTTGCAACTCTTCTTCCGCCTGCAGCAATACATGTTCAGCCTTTTGGCTTATTAACCCTTGGTCGAACTGCCTTAATTTCTCCAAAGAATCCAAAACCGTACGATACGGATCAAGTTCGGTCCTTTTCAGATCTATGTTGATTTTATGAAGGACACGTTCTACATGAAGGTAGCTCTCTAATTGATTGATTTCGTCTTCCTGAACTACACCTTGATTGGCTAAACTTACATTCGCTTGGGGAGATGGAAGCTGTTCAATCTGTTTCTCTATGTAATAAGGAACAGATTCATAACGAAGCTCAATTTGAAGCTCTTCCTTTTGCTCGTCATCTAAATCACCAAGTGGGAAGTGGGACAAGACAAACTTCTTTGAATTCGAAGGGTTCGGATTACGGTAAAGGGTGCGTACAATCTTTTCTTTGACCTTACACGCTTTACCACTTAGTTCTGAAGAATGATAAATCTCCCCTTCCTCTAAAGGTTCAATAAGCCCTGTAACACCGTTAATCAGAACCCCTTCACCTTGATGGTTAAACCGCTTCACGACTCCCATGATTTGAAAGAGCCCTTGCCCTTTTGAAGTAAGTCTAATTTCACTACTTCCGTCCTCTTCCGTTATCAACCCAATTCTATTAAGATAACGAATCTCTTCTTGAATGACGTGAGGTTCGAGTTTAACAACCGCTAAGATATCCTCAAGACGATATCCGTTTCCAAAAGCAAATAGGATATATTGAGAGAACTGCCCTAACTCATTCAGCTGTTGGGACACGACCTTCACCCTGGCTTTCAGCACAGGCACAGCCACGGTGATTCTCTCCTTTAAAGTACTCGCGATCATCCTTGCCCCCCTTTATCCTAGACCTATTGTTGCATAAAAATATACACTTCCTTTTATTATCGGACTATTGGAAGGATTATGTAGAAGTTAAGGAGGAAAGGATCATGAATATAGCCTTACTTCTAAAGGAGGGGATACGCAGGGGCGTTTCTCGGGAAGCGCGGGGACGGTTCCCGCGTTTCCTTCGTTCACAGTGCACACGGCACGGCTCTTGCGCTGGCGTCTCTTACATTTCAACAGTATAAGAGCTCTGAAAGGTCACTGAAGAGAGCGATCAATGACCTTTTGGGGGGATTTAATCTTCAAAAAGTCACTGAGCAGGATAACCAATGACCTTTTCATCGCAAAACTACAGTAAAGGTCATTGAAGAGAACGATCAGTGACTTTTCTATCCCATTCTCCACTAAAAAGTCACAGAGACTGTTGCGCTGTGACCTTTTTACGTATAAATCTCTTATTTTAAAGAAATCTGCCCCTATGTCTTGAAAAGCTCCCTTTCCTTTAAATAGGCGTGAATCCAGGCGCTTCCTCATTTTCACTAGTATTAGAAGGCTAAAAGGCCTGAAAATAGATGATCTGTGACCTTTCTACCCCTATATCTACAAAAAAGGTCACAGATACCACCTATCTGTGACCTTTTCACGTATTTATTTCTAAAGAAGTCAGAGATCCCCTTTGCTCCGCAACCATTTAAAGAGCGCCTTCACAACAGAAGAAAACTCATGAACTTGAACCAACCGCGGATACTGAGCCAGAACCTCTTCATCTTCAAAAAGATCCACCGTCCAAAAGTCAGCCCCAAGCTCCTCCCAACTCCGGACTTGGCTTCCCTTCCGTTCTAATACCCCACGAATAGCAAAGAGCGCCTTCTTATACTTCCGTTTCGTAGAATCCGATTTCCCATCCACTTTCTCTCGATAGAAGCGAACTAAGTCTCTAGCGTAAAAGGCATTCTTTGTCTCATCCGTAAAGCCAAGGTCTTCATAGTACGGAACTTCTGCTTCGATTACAACCGTTTCTCTCTCGTCATGTGATTCAATAGACTCGAGCGTAGTGCGCCTACTTTCACCCGATGTCACAAAGGGAGAGAGCTGCAACCCAAGCTCTCGCCTGACCGTATTATAATCCGGCGTGACGGAAAGGTCATGGTGGTCTTGCCAAAGCATAACATGGGACTGGTTCTCAGACCTCTTTAACCACCGCTCAGCTAGTTGACCTTCACCCTGCTGCACTAATTCTCGTAGTGACCGGTTTCCATATAGGAAAATCGGGTCATCAAGAGGAATTAATCGTCGCTGCTGAGCAAGGGTGCCAAACAACTTCGGGGTGCCGTGTTCCACTTTCAATGATTGCCTCATATAAATGGCTCCTGGTAAATCCCCCAAATGTTTCTCCCGGTCCTCACGTAGCTTAATGGCACCGTCTGACTCCATCAACTTTCTTAGCATCGGGTTCACATACCTCAAGTGAAAGGCCGTCATCGTAATGGTTTCTGTCACCCTGTTCCATGTGAATGAGGCATACTCATCCGCAATCCGCACAACTCCTGGGGCCTCGCTATCGGTATATCCCTGCCAATTCTTCGTCCACGAAAAATTCATCTTCTTTTCATCCCAATGATCAATTGTAAACTCAGGCTCATTCTGTATGAGAGCGTACGACGCTTCCGGGTCCACGACATCGTATATATAGGTGAACTCCGTGACTGGAATAGCTTCTTGTTCCCTTTTAGGGGACTCATCTTCGCTTAGAGATGCAAGGATTTCAGGATAATAGCGAAGGAGTGCTTCATCAAAAGAAATTCCCTCTTCTATCATCCAAGACTGAATCTTGTCATACGTTTCATACAGCTCCTCCGGCCCATACATGCCACGGAGACCATTAAAGTAATACCGATCAAACATAGGTTCTAACAAACCAATTGTACTATTCCACGCTATCCGATCCGGTCCTTGCTTTTCTTTAGCACAAGGGAACTGTTCTTTTGTATGCATGTCCTCATATACAATGACATCCTCTTGAAGATCCACAGCCATTACTAAACGCGGCTTCATCTCTACCCATCTTTCGGCCATTTCCTTCAGTTCGTCTTTTAAATCATGACCTTCTACTTCCCAAAACCACTCAATCCCACGAAGTCCATTCTTATATCGTAAGAAGAAGATCCTCCAGAACATAGCGAAGCCGGAATCTTTTCTACTATACTCTGCACGCTCCGTAAACTCATCCTCTAATTTCCGTATTTCAGAAGAAGATGCTTGGTTCTGTAAAAAACGATCAACGGCAAAGACGAGTTTCTCCTTCTGCTTATTAAACTGCTCCTCTTTCATTTCTAAAGTCTCTTGCTGCTCATCCTTCTGCATACAGCATTTCTTATATTTCTTGCCACTCCCGCAGTGGCATAGATCATTTCGTCCGATCGACATGGAACCGCTCCTTACACACTTGTTGTGGTACTAGTGTAACATGCGTGCCGAGAGACGGGTTCCCTGGGTCTTTGAACCAAGTGCCAAGAACCCACCGTATCAGCATTCCACATAAAAAAGAAGCACCGGACCTCTCTCCCCCACGCTTGAAAGTTTATGGTAAAATCTACATGATACACTTTAATTCTAGCTGAAGCTAACTTATGTTACTGTTAGGAGCGTTTTATATGAGTTATGTCCAACCCCCCAGTAAAAAGATCCAAGGAAGATGCTTGGTTTCCATCCCTAAAATAGCACGTTCTGAATACATGTTTTTCTCTGTGGAAAATGGGTATATTTACCTCACCCACCCTGAATGGAATCGTATTCCTATATCCTCCATTGATGAAATGGTGAACTCTTCTGCAGGGTGCTGTTTGAAAGGTTCTTTCTATCAAAAAGACCAGTTTATTGATGAAATACATATAATTATTTCAAATGACAAGGTTCGTCATACATTTATCCAAGATGTCGGCCTATTAACCGAATCAGTGCAAGGAAGATTGATAAAAGGCCCCGGGGAAAATACTGAGCAGATGGAAGTAGAGATAAAGAAGTCCGTTACATACAGTGAAACCATGTTAGAAGTGAAATCCTTGGAGACAAAGAAATCCCTTCTTGTGCTTAACACTACTAAAACACTTTATCAGAGTGGAAATATTCTTTTGGCTTTTGACTATATCGGGTCCCCCTATTACATAGTATTTAAAGGAGATTCCATCCCTTTCGATTTAAGTATGTTTGCCATTAATCAGAATATCTATTTCCATAATAGTTGCTTACTAAATGGATCTCTAGGTACTGAAAAAATGAAAAATCAGCAGGTGAGCATCTTTTTTAAGGAAGAAGAGATTCTATTTATTAAGGATTATTATGAAATCTACAAGTACTACTACGACCAGCTACACATTTGCGAACAAAGAGGATGCGAATTAACGCTTGCTGTTACATCTAATGACGGAAATGTATCCTTTATCAACGTGGCTCTTCCGCCCGAAGGAATGGATCAGATACTAAATTTAGATCATGATACAGAAACAGATCTTATTCATATCCAAAACCAACCTTATCAAGTAACAACCAAAGAGACGGGATGGGTATTTGTTCAATCGAGTAACTCCTATGATAAGATTCCCTATTCTAACATTCGAGAAATTAAGGTCCTAAGACAGCCGGACGAGAATCGTTGTTTGTTAGAAATCCATTGCTACTCTCATCAGGGTCTAGCAACAGCACCAATAAAACATACAGCCGTTACGGTCGCACCAATGGCTCTCCAACCATTAATCGGGAACAGTACAATCCAACTTGAATGTGCCGCCAATCAAGCACAAACATTGCTGAGAACCCAGTATAGACAGTGCAAGTCATCACTATTATCCAAAGCGACTCTAAATGATTTATATACGAGCTGGAGCAGGCACATAAATGACGTCTTGCTCTATAACTTTTTTGGTGATTTAGTCATCCTTCAAAGAGAAATTCATTCCATCCAAGAGAATGAGGGGCTACCTTCATCTACCAAAAGGGAACAGCTCTTACACGTTCTATATTATGGCATGACAGAATATAACCGCTCCATTGATCGGGTTTCAATAGAGTTCCCTGAGATGGTTTTCCACGAGGATAAGAGTCTCTTAAATCAAATGCCAACTGAACATTATGAGCAACTCCAGTATCGTTTATTGGCTTTAACATCCCAGTATCGCCGTCATCTAGTAGAAGTCCAATCGGCTTTGAGGCCTCTATCTTCTGCTATTATTCCAAAACCAGAGATTGATGATTACAATCCGCACAAAAAGAAAAGTTATGGGCCAGCTCTAGCCTGGGGAGGACTTGGTCTTGCCACACATGGAATAGGACTCTCCACTGGCGGATTAGGTTATGCAGCAGCTGCAATAACGGCTTATAAGACATATCAATCTAATAGAGAAAATGAAAAGAAAGAACAGCACCAAAAACTGAGCGATCAGCTTAAGACCGACTTTCACCTTCATCAAGCGCTTGATGCCTTTGATCACCTAGTAGACACAATGCTTCCTTACTATGTGTCACAGGTTAGTAAATCTTTCTATCAGACTACAAAGAACAACGGTCCCTTTATATTAAATGGAAGTATTACTGATCTCGAAACGAGGAAGCAAGTCATTTTCAATAAACTCGCTGATGCTTATGCATTGAAACACTTCCCGTTAGATCTACAGGAGGACCTCTATTTAAATGACATATTGAAGAGTCTCATGGTAACAAATCAGGAAGAGAAGCAGCCGCTTAGAAAATGGAGGAGGAATGAATGAGTATGATTAACAGAAACCCCTTCAGACCAGAAGGATGGCAACAAACAGACCCTTTTCTTGATATGAATCAAAATCATATCCCTGATCAACACGACCTATTTGAAGACGTAGATCAAAATGGCATGGCTGATGAGAGACAACTAGCTTTAGATTTGGATAAAGACGGTGTTCCAGATCACAGTGACATCACTCTAGACTTTGATGAAAACGGGATTGACGATGAATATGACGTTGGATTTGATATGGACCATGATGGAATTCAAGATACAAATGATCTGAATGTGGATTTAGATGGGAATGGAATAACCGATGGGTTGGTGTAACTTGAGATAGGTTTTCTGTCCACAACCTCAAACATTTGAATAACAAGAAGCTGTTGGAAGCGCGAGGACGGTTCTGGCGCTTCCTTCGAAGCAATTAATTCAACTAAAAAAGAAGCACAGAAACCGCCCCTATGCTTCCGCTCAATGATACCTTTTAGCCCAAGGGAGGATTCACTATATATGAGCCACAGCAAACGTATACTTTTGTCGATTGTTTTATATCTCATTCCCTTTATTCTGATCGTCTTATTTGTTCCACCAGGCATTGTTCAGTCTGGTCTAATAGGAGGAATTGTATTTTTCACTATTATGACTGTGCGCTTTATAGACAAGAATGTGTCTCAAAAAAATCAGGATCTCTTATGGTCCAACCTGACCAAGGGTGAGTCGCCGCAATACAAACTAACCCACAAATCATAAAAGACGATCTTTAGTTCCTTTAAGAGTAAAGATCGTCTTTTATGATATCACGCATAGGAAACCCGGCTAAGGTTCTAGCGTTTCATATACAATATACCTAACCAAAAAAAGCTCTTTCCTATAAGGAAAGAGCTTTTGTACGATTTATTTTTTCACAACGTTAGCTGCTTGTGGTCCACGGCTTCCTTCTTCTGTATCGAAAGAAACGGCTTGACCTTCTTCTAGAGTTTTGAAGCCTTCTTCATTAATTGCAGAGAAGTGAACGAATACATCGTCTCCACCTTCTACTTCAATAAATCCGAAACCTTTGTCTGCGTTAAACCATTTTACTGTACCGTTATTCATTTAAATTCCTCCAGTGCGCGTAGCACGAATATTACCATTCTTGCTCTACCAATTTCTTAAGATGCTTCAAATACTCATGATTATTATCCGAACAACAATTAGTTAATTACAACTTTATCATAGCATCTGGACAAACTATATGAACAATTGTGCTTATATTTATCTTTCCAGAAAGCGCGCCCGTACTTCCTCCATGTTCCATTTACTCCACATAAAAAGGCATAAATAGTTTCCCGGACAGACTCTTTCCACCCCTTGATCGAATCTCCTCAATGTATAACGTATAAGCCTCCCCTTTTTAATACCCTTCCACTGGGGATTCCACGTGAAGAACATTTTCTGAGGACAACTTCACCCTCGTATCGACTACGCTTCCCTCACTATTTTTCACATAAATATTCGTGTACTTTGGGACAATGGCGGTATTAAACTGCATCGTCCAGTTGTGGTCTGTATTTACGTTTTCTTTTGCCTTATATAACTTCCAAGCTTTCTCCTCGAGATTTACGGTTGAACTTCCGAATGGTCTCCAGCTTTCGAATCTGTGAACCGCAAAGCCATTGAAACTAGGGTAGCTTTCGTATTGAGTGGATACTTCCGCAAACACTTGGTCCATATCTTTTTGGGTGAAGCCATAAAAGGATAAATAGTCTAACTCCGTCTTCTTTGTTTCGATGGCAACTTCAACCTTGCGATTCAATTGGTCTGCATAAGCCATTTCCTTTTCGATTAGCTTATTAATCCCGTTGTTTCCTTCTGAAAAATTACGATAAGCAAGGATATCGTGACGCCATCCACTTGCTGAATTAACCACTCGCCTAAGACCCCTTTACCAAAAGATTCGTTATCATAGTTCCCCGAATCAAACCAACAGGGCTGATCTAACTCAAGAGATAGTTGAAGCTCGTTAGCTAGCAGCATAAAGTCTGCTATAATTTTTTGAAAGCGAAGGATCATTTTCTGTTGGTCGGTATCCCAACCATTACTGGCATGTGGTTCAATGTCCAAATGAAAGTCATCAAACTGTTCGGTCTTATGGGCTTCTTTTTGATACTCAATGACCCATTGCTTGAATAAAGGAAGTCGTTGGTCTCCTCTATTTAGCAATTTGGTTGATCCGCCTAACGCATAACATCGATGCCTTGTTGGCTTGCCTTCTTAATGAAAGATTTGTAGTCATGCTCAGGGACATCACGGTTCACTTGAAGATAGAGCTTTTGTACATGTTTGGCTTTTAAATCCTGAAGAACCTCATCTGGTTCGTTCATAATCATTGAAGTGTCCCACAACCATGTGCTGATAGAAGTACGGTACTCATAGGATTCTGCATTCACTTGTGCTGTCGTTCCCATAAATAAAAGAATAATGGCAAAAAACAGGATCCAGCTGCGCATCTCTCATTCCCCTTTCTCTCGTTCTACTTCTTCTTTTCATCGACATTTTTCCACCTATATATAATGAGACTAATGCTCTAGAAGGGAGCATGAAGGCGCTTCTATTGCTCTATTTGATCGAATAGACATAAAAAAAGAAGCACAGCTGTGCTCCTTTTTTCGCTCTCTCTAATAAATCTCTACCTTTCCAGAAGCGCGGGAACCATCCCAGTACTTCCTCAGGAAAAAACAATTACAACAAAAAAGATTGAGTACTAGTCCTTAAACTAACTCAAGCTTTTAAAGCTCATACTTATGTAAAGGTACACGCTGAATAATCAAACATTTACACCTATTTCTTATTTCTCCATCTATTGAACTCCAAAAATTCACGGAATTGCTCTTTAGACACTCCTGAATCTTGAGCTTCCCTTACAAGGTCCATCCAATCCTTGTCCAACTGTTCCACATCTCCGTCTTCCTCACCGTTAAGAAGAACATTTACAGACACGTCCAACACTTTAGAAACCTTTTCTAAAAATTGAATGGATGGATTTGATTGTAATTCACGCTCAATGGAGCTTAAATAGGACTTGGCCACTCCCGCTCGGTCCGCAAGTTCTGATAGAGACATATCTTTATTTATACGATATTGTTTTATGCGTTGACCTACCATGTTATCCACCCTCTTTGTGAAAAATTATAACACAACGAAAGAGAGTGTCGAAAAGAATTTCATGGCAAGATTGTAAATGAAACCATAGCAGATTGAAGAAATGGGATAGGTTGAACCAATGCTCCGGCTTCTTTTTGTAGCCTACTCTCATTCTTTTTGGTACGCTGCTTCTCATTATTTGTCTTAGAGTCCAAAAACTCTTTTACTTGTTCCCGATCAAAACCTAATTTCTTAGCTTCCCTCATAAGATTTACCCACTCTTGATCCACATAATCAGCCGTACTTTCCATTTGCTTGTCAGTCAACATAAACATTCTTCGCCCCTTCTTATCCCAGGTAGTTCAGCCATCATAGCTTGAGCGTTAGATCTGTAACTTTGCGTCCTCATCTTTCGAATAAGTTTGCCCTTTGCTGAAGAATTATTATGATTTACCCAATTCAATAGTACTATAGACAAAGTGTTAACATTGTAGGATTGTGTTGCAAACGATTACTACTTTTGTCGATTGTGTGTAACTTTAGTAAATATAGCTGCGAAAACCAGACACCAAAGGAATATTTTAGCAATAAATACATATACCTACTTCTTCATACTAACAAACCCTATATTTGGTAGTTTTATAAACTTTATTAAAGATCAGAATCATTCACAAGAACTGCCTGAACTATTAACCGATGAGTCGGGTCTTTTATAGGATGGCATGTAATTAAGGTGATAAAAGATTCTTTACCATCCTCTTCAAGAACAGAAAGATCATTAGGTAAAACAAGAAAAGTATCTATTACGTGATAACGATAGGCGCCTTTGCTCGTTGTTGCAATTAACTCATCTCCAACCCTTAATTCATCAAGGCGGTTAAACAACCTTCCGTAGGTATACCCTCGATGAGCTGCCAGGGCAACATTTCCTGCCGCACCAATTTGCGAATCCCCCATAAGTTGACCAATACCATACTCTAAATGTTCTTGAGTAGCTCCTTGAAGAATTGGGAGCTTTACGTTTATTTTTTTTATTTCCAATGTTCCAAGGACTTTATTTGAAACTACGGGATCAACAGATTGTTCAGAAGAATCTTCGATTCCCCCTACTTTAGGACCAATCTCAAGAGCACCATTCATTGTATTCACCGAATCTGCTGTATATGATAAAGATTGAGGTAAATCACGATTTTCAAATTCGTCAATAATCTTCTCTTGATGATTAGTAACCTGATAGTTTTGTAGTTTAGGATAGCTTACAAAGGCTATTCCAACGACAAAGAGGATCACCGATATCCACTTCATTTCGAATCCCCTCCATTTATACTCAAAGAAAGATGCTTCATATACCTTCATTCTCTTCTAATATAACGTGAAGTTGCATATAGAGCTAAACCAGCACAAACAAGTACTCCACCAAGCATGTAGTACATACCCGGTCCCTCTTCACCCGTTTGAGGTAACATACCTCCACCTGTTGGTATTCCATCTGTAGCATAATCCCTTTCAGCAATGAATTGGAAGATTACTTTAGTAGCCAATCCTTGAAATTCGTTCCCTGATTCCCACGGAAAAGTGACCTTTAGCTTCATTTCTTCTGATGTGGATTTCACAAGATCCCTAGCTTCCATACCGGAAAAGCTATACAAAGGGCCGTTATAGAGTTGGGTATCATCTATAGAAACTTGTAAATGGAGCTGATTGTAGAATAAATCTGAGCCTGAATCTTTATAGGAATTCATTAAATAAGAAAAATCCATAAGTCCACTATTTGACACGGTTAAAGTCTTCGTAATCGTATCTCCTGGTTTTAGATTCTTAACATCGATAAAGGTAACAGCTGGAGATAGGGAAAAATCAATCTCTTGATCAGCTTCTTCTGCGAGAGTAGAGTAATGGAAGGTTGTAGCCATAAACATCCATAGGCATATTGAGACGAGGATAATACGTTTGAAGGGAATGTGCATCATCCGAGACCTTCTTCCTGGTTTAATTTATAAAAAAGGTGGGTGCAGAACCCACCTTTTATTTCAGTTTCTATTCTTGACTACCGTTTAGGAAATTAATGTCATCACCGTCATTGAAATTAGTTCCTGCATGTTGAGTTGCTTCGAAG
Source organism: Pontibacillus chungwhensis BH030062 (assembly GCF_000770675.1). Taxonomy (GTDB): domain Bacteria; phylum Bacillota; class Bacilli; order Bacillales; family BH030062; genus Pontibacillus; species Pontibacillus chungwhensis. The sequence continues at coordinate 25,676 of NZ_AVBG01000020.1, read as the reverse complement.
TGGAAGTTAATGTTCATGGAGTCCTTCATGTATGTGTTATCTGCTTCACCATTAAACGTCAAAGTTATTGTAACTGGGTCAGTATCTTTTGACGGCATAGCAGGTAAAGCACCATTTGTGGTAGAATCTGTGATATCACTGCTAGAATTATCTTTTAAATGTTTCAGAGTATTATTATAAACAACATGACCGCTTTTCCCTGTAATCTTAACGTCAATTTGGTCAGCAAATGCATGAGGGCCATTCTCCCCACCTAAGTCAGGATCACCATCTATATTTGCACCACCATCAACGAAGTCATCATAATCAGCTTTCACAAATACTTGATTGACAGATAAAGTTCCTGCGTTTTTCACACGAATTGTCTTAGTAATAGAATCCCCTGGCTTTAAATTCTTAAGGTTTGTAGTGAAAAGCTCACTTCCAAGATTAGTTGTTCCATCTTGTTGCTTAAGTTTAATGTCCAACTCACCCGCTGCAAACGTATTAGATACCGACTCAGTATCCGTAAATGCCGCATACGTTCCCCCACCTACTAGTGATAATCCAAGTGCTCCAGTCATTACGCCCATTGCTAGTTTCGCTTTCAAACTCATAATTTCTTCCTCCTCTAAAAATTAAGTAGTTTTTATTTTGAATCCTCACTTATGTAAGGAGTTTCAACGATTTTGGTTGATGAATTCTTTCGGATCAGGTTTTTCTCGAATTGCTTAATGGCATTCCAGATTAGATAACCAGAGTACATGAGTAACAGAATACCTGGCAAAATCATTAAGGCAATACTTCCAGCTCTTGAACCAGCATAGTTCATCAGATAGCCCGCATAAGGGATAGTGAAATCGGCGTATTTGCCTACGACGTTTTGTGCAAGAACAGGTTCAGTATCTGGAGCATTGTTGTTATCCCCTTTGGTTTGATAGGTAGTCGATGTTCCGACTTGTTGTACCTCAATAATGCGGTGAGTAACTAGTGACTCGTCTTTGTTCTTAAAGGTAATAACATCTCCCTTAATCAGAGATGATTTCTCTACTTCCTCTAGTGGTTTCACAGCAATGATCGATCCGGTTTGTATCTCAGGCTCCATGGAGCCAGATAGGACATTTTTTATTTGATAACCAACTACTTGAGGTTCTCCGCCAGAAGCTTTGGCTGATATCACAACAAAAGTCATAAGCACTAAAGACAGAAATAAAGCTGCATTTAGCACATTACTAAACAGTTTAAGCACTTTTTTGAACTTCACAAATTCGTCCTCCATCATTTTATTTTCCGTTAGATTCCTTTGAATTTTTGGAAGAAGTTTTTTTGGTAGCTTCTGTTACCTCTTCTTTATTTTCTAATGAGGTCTCCTGTTTCTCCTTGGGATACTTAGAAGTTGGTGTGCTCGCTTGTTCTGCTTCACCATTCGTTTCTGTCTTATCACCTTTTGTTTCCATTGTTTGTTTCTTATCTTTTGTATCCTTCTTGTCTTCTTCAGAGGTAGAAGCTTTTTGAGGTTGTTCTTTTTGTTTTGATTTTTTCTTTGTCGGCTCTTGTCCCTTTACTTGATCGTCAGCATTGTCTTTTTGGGTATCGACTTCATTTTTTGATTGCTCCCCAGAGTTACCGTCTTCTTCTGAAGAATTCTTGGGCACTGATGCGTTCTCTTTATTTTTATTATCTTCCTGAGATTTTGACTCTGATTCCTCCAGCTCCGTGAGCGATTCAGATTCAACTGAATTTGTTGTAACTGTTTCCTCAGAGGCATCCGTAAGATTTATGACAATGGTTTCACTCCAAAGCTCTCCCGTACCCGGATGACCCGTCCGCTGATAAGCTTTAAACTTATAGTTACCAGATTGAGCAGGAGTGAATTCAAGGGTTGCTTCCTCTCCGATTTTTAATGGAGATATTTCACCAGTGTATTTAATTTCACCATTTTTAGGATTTCCTTCTGGAGAATAATAGACTTCATAAGACACTGGTCCTTCCATGGAACCTGAGTCTTCTCCATTTCCAATAACTGCATAAATCATCAAAGAGGGCTCTTCCTTAGTACCTGAGTTAAGAAACTCTAATGAGCTTTTATCCCAATCACTATCATCGTCAACCTCCCACACTCCTGCTTGTATGTGAGTCCTCGCAGTCTCTACATCAATAAATGAAGCATTGGTCGGTGTGCTTACGTACATACTCGACACGAAAATGGAGCAATTTAGCACAGCAACTTGAAAGATTATAAACGTTTGTTTATGTTTGGTACCTCGATATGTTCTGGTCCTGGATTTTCGAATAAGGATCACCCTCTTCCCTAACGATATTCTTTAAAAAGAACTATCCGTTGTTCTTTTGTTCGTTTTAAAGAACTTACAAATAGAAGTATAGCTTCTCTTGTGATTATTGCAAACCTTCATATACGTCTATTTTTTCGTTATAACGAACAAATATCTTTAATTTCCTTCATTTCCCTTCATTTTCCTTAAAATTTTTGTTTTTTATAACGAACAAAAATTTACTCTAGGGACCGTTTACTTTACTTTAAATTCATTTAAGATATGCTTTAGTGTTCAAATTAACCCGGTATCCTTTACCCTCTTCCCGTTGCGGTGGGACTGTTTTTGAAATAATAAAATCTGTCAGGATCGTAATGCTTGGATTCTCTTTCTGCCCCCTTTCAATTTGACTAATATAGGACTTTGAAACATTTGCCGTTTTTGCAAGCTCTGACAGAGTGATTCCCTAAGTTTTTCTCAGTCTCCTAATCCTACCCCCATCCATCTCTTTTCCTCCTTTAAAATTTAAATCTTTGTTGTTCTTTATAAAGAACAACTTAATCCTATTGTTTTCTTATAACAATCGTTAAAAAGTATTTTTTCATAGATGTATAAAAAAAGTAAGACGCATAATCCGCGCCTTACCATCCAATCTCTTCATAATTTATAACTATATATGAGAACCACGGAAACCAACCCCGCCCCCCTTCCAAATCCTCTAATCAGAAGTTTGTTTATCAACATCTACATAGCTTGACGAAGAAGGCAGCCACAGTGCGTTAGAAGCGCGATTTTTCTTGAAGAACTCTATCAAATCACGTTCAGCCTCATCTGTAATCTCGTGTCCAGTATCAAGATACAACCCAAAAGCACCATTTGCACCTGACTCGAAATATAACCTCTTGTTGTTTTCCCATCTCGTTGGATACATTTCTTCACCCATCAATTTCTTAATTAAACGTTTCTCCTCAGGTCCGAATGTGTCTCCGTATTGATACGTATCGTTTCGGTCTTCTTCGCCCTGATACATGAAATTCGCAACACGATTGTAGGCATCAAGATTAAATGATTCACCAGTGAGCTCCTCCAAGTCTCCAACACCAATTGGATAGATCAGCTCTTCTCCTTTGTATTCCTTCATAGGAATAATTGCTGTACTATTAACTCCACCGGAAGCTACAGCTTTTACTCGGTCAGGATGTAAAGCAGCCCATCTGTTGGTAAAATTTCCTTCCGCAGAATAGCCGGATAGAAACACTTTATCAGTAGCAATTCCTTCGCCACGGTCATTTAGATAATTTATGGCATGATCAATCATAGCTTCTAATTGCAAATCGACACGGGTTAAATTTCGGAAATCCTTTACCGCCAAATCTTCCGCTTCAATTTGACGCAGGAATCGTTCATCTGATTTCATAATAGGTAACATATTCTTAAGATTCATTGTGTACCGGTCCAAGGCATGGGTATAGAAATAACCACCATTATACCCGGCCCGATACCTCGGAAAGGCTGGCATAAGAGTTGGAACCCATAATTTATCAGGTACATGTCGGGACAACATATAGCGATTTAGCTCTTCCCTCGTGCTCTTCAATGTATCTAAATAATTGTTGGTTGGACCTGTATTATTTGAAACAACCATTAGTCGCCTTGTCTCCCCCTCATTTTTTTCTTTATACCGTTCAGAGGGCAAACGGAGAAAATAAGGATAATAAAACCCTTCTGCCGGATCAGCCGGAATCATCACAACACTTCCCTCACTATCCTGAGGAAGAGCAGGGAGACCATCCGTAGCAAAATTTATATAATGTCTATCTCCAGATTTCATATAAATCTTAAGCAAGTACGAAGTATTAAGTTCTAAAGGAAGCAATCCATTCTCGGTACCAATACTCAATCCCTTACCATCGACCTTTAATGTACGCGAAAGATTCTCACCGTCTCTTGCAACGCCCATCAAATCTATATCTTCCTCTACGATAGAGTAATCACCCAATAACACAGATGGTTCAAATGCATCGATCGGACTTACCAACTCGTGATTATAGGTTTTCATGTTTCCAGATTTTGAAGTATTGTTTTCTTGCTCGATGGTGAAATCAAGGAAAACCTCTTCCTTTAAAGGAACTCCATCGATAGACTCAACTTCACTAGATACATATAAGATATAGTTCTCTCCAGAAGTGTATCCATTAGCTGGAGGACGTACTTCTAATTTATCAGGCGCTTTCATATGTAGTTCAACTTCTAATCTATCCCCGTTAAGTTTCTTCACCTTTACCGTTTCACCATTAATCGTACGTTCATCCATATCGGTACTAAAGAGAACATTCCACTTTTTACTTTCCGATACTTCAGCGCTCACCTCCGTCGGTAAAATACATATTAGCATCACCATAACTCCTAAGAACCAAATTGTTTTCATCATTAAATTCAATTCCCCCTTAATATTAGTATACACCTCCACTAACTTATGTAAGATTTTACCACAAAAGAGACGCTTTTTAATATCTCAATTCAATAGAAACTGTATAATAAGGCATCGATACTAGCTCTTTTTATAAAGAGAGGACCAGAACCGCCCTCCTGCTTCAAAGTTTTTAGACCGTAACTGAATTTACTTTACACTTACATTAAGGTTACATTGATCGTTCAGAGATTAATATTACACATAATCATAAGGCATAACGAGGAGCTTACACTTATGGTTCGTTTCATTGCTAGGCAAATGCTTGGAAGCTCCGAAGACAATACCATGTACATAGCCTGCATTCACATTGAATTAATTCTTCAATATGCTTTGTGGATTGGATCTCTAACATAAATAGCATCGAATTCAGGGGATAACTTGCTATAAAAATGTTTTTCTCAAGGGATGAGTAAGTAGGATACGCTCAACGGAGGTGTAAAAACCATTCTCTAATAATTACCCGTTCCTCCTAAGGTAGATATGACTCTAGGTCAGTCAACGCACAAAAAAAGAGCTCCCCATTAAAGGAAAGTTGTTCTCGCTTTCTATGACCAGTTCTCCAACGGCCACACGGTCGTCCGCTCTCTTTTCGTAATGGCTTTCACCGATAAGTCACGAATAACAAGACCATCAATCCGCGTGCGATGATGGTCCGTTAAATTCCCTACAATATTATTAGACCTATGTCGACTCCCGTGCTACGCAGTTAGGTAGTCTATCAAAGCCGGGCAGTTTCGTAATTTCTCCCTTGCAAGCCTGCCCCAGTTCTTGACGGCGTTCAGGGTGGTGTTCTCTTTATCAGCGATTTCTTGTAACGATTGCTCACGCAGAATGAAGCCATCGAACCATTTAATTTGGTTATCCGTTAAAACCCGACTGATCTCTTTATATACATAAGGATCGATGAGATTAAAGGATAGTTGGTCATAATACACAGCTTCTTCTTCCAAAAGAAGAGCACACTGCTCATCTTTCTCTGAAATGCGGTTGTCCTTACTCATCTTAGAGATGAGTCGATTACGTACAATAAAATAAACATAGGACGATAACTTCCCTTTGTCTTCTTGAAAAGATTGCACCGCTTCCCACAGCGCAAGGACTCCTTCCTGGTAAAACTCCCCGTAAGGATCACGAATGCGTAGTTTATGAATGATATGATGAATCATAGGTGTGAACTGCGCCATCATTCCCTCAAATTCTAAATCTTCTCTAGCCACTTGCTCCTCGTTTCCAAAAAGCGCGCTTTTTCCTTTTATTCCGCCGGTAAGAGAATCATATAACGAGATTCATTTCTCATCATTTCGACATACGTAGCGTTCCAGCGCTCAAACGTTACGTTTCCCACCCTGAAACGTCAAAAATGGACAAGGGTTCTTCTAGTTTGCATATAATTTTCAGCGTTTTCTGTATATGAAATGTAAAATTTATAGGTATTTTGACATTTATAGTTGAAATATTTGGAATTATATAACTATAATATAGGTAATGTTGAGGTGAGTGCATAAATTCCCCATGATGAAAGGCCTTCAGAATCTCTCTAGTAATTGACCTCTGGCGAATACAGATGTGAGTGACCAATGAATGACGGGAGGAGGATCGGTGTTCCTTTTTATAAACACCGTGTAATGAGTAGGCTTATAGAAAATAAAATATGGGGGAAACAGAAAAATGAATAAAAATAACGAGATTCTTACACTGGAGAAAGACATTGTGACTCCATCGACAATGGTGCTCGCACCTTACCATCATGAATGGTACCAAGCAACAATTATCGATCGCTATGCTGGAGAAATTTATTCTGAGGAAACAACGTCTAAAATCATTGAATCGTCTTGTCTGCACTGGTCAAGTGCACCAGAGGGGATTCGGAGGGCGATGAGGTTTCAGTTGGGTTTTCACAAAAAGTCACCACTTGCGATCCAACCCGAGTTGGACCTTTTCGGTTTTCCGACCATATCACCAGAGCAATTCGGATGCTATTGGATCTTTCCGCGTCACGTTTGGAAAAAAGGCGGGGACAAGAATCGTTCGTACATCATTTTCCGGAATCAGGTTCGCATGGAGTTCCCGATTTCTTATTATGTATTAAACAAACAATACCAGCGTACGTGTGAGATTTACTTTAAATACAAGATGGCCATAGCCGAGCAATAGCGACGTATTAAGGTCAGCCTCCCCCGCTTCATCCCCCTTCCTCCGAGCCAGGAAGCCGACTGTTTTCTGGCTTTCATTCTATAGAAAAAGGTGCTCGCTAGATTTTAGCGAGCACCTTCCTTATTCATGAATACACTCTATTTCACATCAAAACGATCGGCGTCCATTACTTTCACCCAAGCATCTACGAAGTCACGCACAAACTTCTCCCTGTTGTCCGCTTGGGCATACACTTCCGCATAAGAACGAAGAGTGGAATTCGAGCCGAAGACAAGGTCAACGCGTGATGCCGTACGAAGCAGATCTCCAGTCTTACGGTCGTGACCTTCGTATTCGTTGTAATCAACCGGCTCCCATTTGATGCCCATGTCTAATAGGTTTACGAAGAAGTCGTTAGAAAGTGTTCCGACGTTGTCTGTGAATACCCCGTGCTTCTTATTCCCATAGTTGGCACCGAGCACGCGCATACCGCCAACGAGTACAGTCATCTCAGGTGCAGTCAGGCCGAGTAACTGAGATTTGTCGACGAGAATCTCTTCAGGACTGAGCGTGTATTCTGCCTTCTCGTAGTTCCGGAATCCATCGGCCATCGGCTCAAGGAATTCGAAGCTTTCTTCGTCTGTCATTTCCTCTGTTGCGTCTCCGCGGCCTTGGGTGAATGGTACCTTCACCTCTACCCCAGCCTTATGTGCGGCTTTCTCCACCGCTACTGAGCCACCGAGCACGATCAAATCAGCCAGGCTTACGTTTTTATGAAAGTTCGTTTGGATGTTTTCATAGACCGATAGAACCTTCTCAAGCTTCTCAGGCTCGTTCACTTCCCAGTTACGCTGCGGAGACAGACGGATGCGTCCACCGTTTGCACCGCCACGTTTATCAGACTGGCGGTATGTGCTCGCTGCAGCCCAAGCGGTTTTGACAAGTTCACTTACCGTCAGTTCAGAGTCGAGGATTTGAGCTTTCAAGTCTTCAATCTCGGAACCTGTCAGCTTGTAATCAACCGCTGGAATAGGGTCCTGCCAGATAAATTCTTCTTTCGGCACTTCTGGTCCTAGATAGCGAGACTTCGGCCCCATGTCGCGGTGAAGCAGCTTGAACCAAGCTTTCGCAAACGCATCGGCAAACTCTTCCGGACGCTGGTGGAAGCGACGGGAAATCTCTTCGTACACCGGATCTTCGCGCAGCGCTAAGTCTGCTGTCATCATCATTGGTTCTTCTTTTCTAGAAGGATCTTCAGGGTCTGGCACCATGTGTTCTTCTTTCATATCGACCGCTTTCCACTGGTAAGCGCCAGCCGGGCTCTTCGTTAGCTCCCACTCGTAGCCGAATAAAAGGTCAAAGTAGCTCGTGTCCCATTTCGTCGGTGTTGGCGTCCACGCACCGTGTATCCCACTTGTGATCGCATCGCGGCCTTTACCGCTTCCGTGCGTACTGTTCCAGCCAAAACCTTGTTCTTCGATGTCCGCAGCTTCAGGTGAGGCACCAACATGAGCGACCGCATCCCCTGCACCGTGGGCCTTACCGAATGTGTGACCACCGGCGGTCAGGGCTACCGTTTCCTCATCGTTCATGCCCATACGACCAAACGTTTCCCTAATGTCTCTTGCACTCGCCAGAGGATCAGGGTTACCATCTGGACCTTCAGGGTTTACATAGATCAGCCCCATCTGCACGGCTGCAAGCGGCTGCTCTAGCTCACGACCTTCATTGTAACGGTCTACGTTGCCAAGCCACTCCGTTTCACTTCCCCAGTAAATGTCATGCTCGGGATGCCAAACATCCTCGCGACCTCCGCCGAAGCCGACCGTCTCAAGACCCATGTCTTCTAGCGCAACGTTACCAGCTAAAACTAGTAAGTCTGCCCAGGATAGTTTATTGCCATATTTTTGTTTAACGGGCCAAAGCAGGCGCCGCGCCTTATCTAAGTTGCCATTGTCCGGCCAGCTGTTCAATGGAGCGAAGCGCTGCTGACCTGTAGAGCCACCGCCACGGCCGTCCGCGGTACGATATGTACCAGCCGCGTGCCAAGACATGCGAATGAAAAGCGGGCCATAGTGTCCATAATCAGCAGGCCACCAATCCTGACTGTCCTTCATCACTTCTTTCAAATCTTCCTTCACTGCTTTGAAATCAAGCTTCTGGAACGCTTCACGATAGTCGAAGTCTTCCCCCATAGGGTTCGGCTTTCGGTCGTGCTGGTGAAGAATGTCCAAGTTCAGCTGATTCGGCCACCAATCCTTGTTCTTCGTACCGACCTTAACCGGAGTAATCGCACTCGTCTCCTCCTGCTTAACCTGTCCATTCCCCGAAAACGGGCACCCTTCTGCCTGGCTATGTTGCATTTCATTCTTGTCCATAGATGACGCTCCTTTCTATTTGTGAAAAAATTAAATATGTTCTTAGATTATAATTATAATAAATAAGTTCGTAGATTGAAAGCGAGAACTATTATGATGCAGTAATTTTTTAGGAGATTCTCATTTTGCAATTGATTATTACGGTAATAGCTTCATGATATATATCCTCCATAATTGGTTAGGTAGTAGACTTATATGAATAAATAGATACACAAAAGAAGCACGGAGACCCTCCCCGTGCTATTTTCTAATCCATAAAAAACCCTCCGTATAATACGAAGGGGCTCTAGATTAATCTTGAATTTGAACTTGTACAATTTGAGCGTTTAAAATGTCTTCCTCTGAAAAGACTAGAGGTATTTGAAGAGCGTGGAATTCATTTACTTCTTCATCGTAATCTAGTTTAACTAGTTTCTCTTCGCCAGCGAGTTCCATGCTTAAGTATAAGTTTTCTTCACCTTTCAGCTCTTCTAGTGAAGATGCATCGATTTTTAATGCATTCGCAACGCCTGCTACATTTTTAACAACTGGATTGTGGTCTTTTACCGTTACACTCATGTTGAATCCCCCTTAAGGTTATCTTTCCATACTTTATTATGAAGGAAAATCCTTCTTATCTCAACGTTGATTTAGCCTTCTACAAGGACTTTTGATTTCTTAATCTTAGCTAATTCCAAGGCTGTAACTTGAAGATTTAAAAAGCTATTTGTTTCCTTGTCATAGGACAGTTCTATGTTTTGTCCATCAGCCTCAAGAGAGACTTTAGAGTTCTTCGTAGCACCATTTAGTTCATTCACTTTAATTTCTACACCGGTAACTCCAGCGAGGATTTCTTCAGCAGTTCCATTTACCTCATTAAATGTATAAGTCTTCACCTCTGAGGAACTCTCTTTGGAATTGTCCTTTGTGTCGTTGGATTCCTCATCTTCTTGCTTTCCACTTTGATTGTTAGAGTCTGATGAACTGGATTTAGAAGCATCCGCTTCAGAACCTTCATTCGTACCAGAAGCATCAGAACCTTGATCTGATTCAGAAGAATCTCCGTCTTCATACGTGGACGAATCTTGTCCATCTTCTTTCTCTATGGACTCACCCTCTTTTTGTTGATCATCAGAGGATTCTTTGTCCTGATCTTTTTGGTCTTGGTCTTTATTATTTTCTTCTTTATTATTTTCCTCTTCGTTACTCTTACCATCTTTTTGTGTTTCTTTTTCGTTACCGACTTTTGTACTTTCTCCCGCTTCGCCAGCTTCTTCTGCTTCTTTACTACTATCAGAGCTGCATCCCGCTACAATAATCACTAATGTTAAAAGCATCGGGGTTAAGAACTTCTTTAGCAATGCTAACTCCTCCTACTTCTTTAAGTTTCTTTACATGCTAAATTATAGTATAACATGTGGTAGATTTTTGTAATAGAGGATTTCCAATAATTAAAAGGATACACTTCTCTACGTTATTCACCTGCTCCGAAAATTAGATTAATATAGAAATCACACCATATAAAGGTTGTTTTTTAAGTAAAAATTAACTATTCTAATAGAAGCGGTTTATAAGTCTAAATTACTAGAAAGGAGAATTTAGAAAACCCGATACAAAATATAATAAAAGGAGTGTTGAAAACTTGTTTAAATATCCTATAAAAGGAATTTTTGTAAGTTTACTGGTCTTATTAACTATTGTTACGATCTCTACCCGAACAAATGCAGCTTCTAATTCAGTCCAATTCAATTCAAGTATGGAAATCGGGGTTAATGATTCTGATGACGTTTACTATAATGAATGGTCGAATGATCACCCTTTTGAATTAGCGAATGGGGAAAAGTCAACAAACGGAATTGGCTTTGAACCTAGTTATTACTCAAATTCACAAGAAAGAATGTTCGCTGAATATTACATAAAAGAGCAAGACTTCACTACATTTGAAGCTACCATTTCATTAGATAAATCTATGACCTCAGGAGATAATGGAGTTACTGAAGCTGTCATTTATGCTGACGATGAAAAAATCTACTCCAGGACCTTCGAGAACACATCAGGTGTAGAAACTGTAAAGCTCCCCGTTCCTAAGGGCACGAGCTCTATCACTTTGTACGCTATACAAGATGGAGGGAATCAAGGTAACCACGCACTTATTTATGATAATCCAAGGCTTACTAACTCATTAGCACCGAAAAAGAAGAAAGATCAATTAAGTTTAACTACTATCGGTACTGCTGCATCATCTGATAGTGACGATTCTTTCCTTAGCAGCTGGTCCAATTTGCCTTTTCAGCGTAGTAACGGGAGTCTTTTAGCGCGCGGATATGGTTTTGATCCAAGTTACTATAGTGCCAATAAAGATAGAATGTATAGTAGCTTCTATATAAAAGACTATTCTTACACTACTCTTGAGACCACTATTTCCATCGACAAAAAATGGACAAAAGGCGATCTAGGTAAAACGCAAGCTATTATCTATGCTGATGATGAAAAAATCTATAGCGCCCAGTTTAAAAACAATACTTCTTCTAAAGATGTAAAAGTACAAATACCAAAGGACACAACATATCTTTATCTCTATGTAGTTCAAGATGGAGGAGAACAAGGAACTCATGGCTTAATATTTGAGGATCCTATACTGACCAATGAGCTCCCTCTTATATCTGTTGGAGATTATACAGCTTTAACTTCCATAGGGTCTTCAAGTACTAGCTATTCGGATGACTTCCATATGGGAGATTGGGATTTTGGCCGTCCTTTCGAAGTAGATGGTGAACTGATTTCCCACGGTTATGGATTTGAACCTTCTTATTATGGTGAAGATAATAATATGTACGCTGATTTCTATATAGGGGATTATACGTACTCCAAACTAAGAACAAAAATCAGCCTTGATTCCAAATACCTTACTGGTGACCTGGGGACTACTACCGCTTCGATCCTTGCTGATGATCAAGTCATTTACAGTGAAGATTTCACAAATAACCGAACAGAAGATAACATAGAGGTAACGATCCCACCAGGAACTCAATACTTACGATTAAAAGCAAATATGAATGACGGCGACGGTAATAGCGCAGGTATAGATAATCACGCAATTATCTTTTCTTCCCCAATTCTAACCAATAGCAATCCTGAGGAAGACATTCGCGAATACAAACAATGGGAAACAAAAACAAATGTAGGCATTGAAAAAGAATGGAACGTAGAGTTTAATGTTCCTATGGATGTTGAAACAATCATCGAGAAAAACGTGTACATCGTAAACGAGGATAATAAGATTGTTCCGATGCTTTATATCATCGATCGGAAAGACAATGCTACAAAACTAACGATTTCACCTGTTAATGAGTACAAGAGAGGCCAAAAGTATACACTTTGGATGAAAGATATCAAAGGTACGAATGGTGTTGTTCTCGGTGAAAACGTGAAAATGGACTTTGTTATTGAAAAGTAAAGTAAACAAAAGAGGTAACTGACTTCAGTTACCTCTTTTTTGATGCATATCCTGACTTTTCATTCTCTTCTCTTTATAAGCCTTCAATATGGCTTTTTAGGTCATTGTCTCGATTCAACCACCCATCCAGGAATACTTCTTGATCTGGATCTCTGCTCACAAATCGATGTCGGTGATCGATTCTTTGTTGAACGATGTCTAATGCTATATCCTTATGCTCGGAAACTGGTATATCTTTAAACGCTCCGTCTGTAATTGGACCCCAGGCTCCGTCTGCTGCTACACCAAGGGATCGTTGGAGAAATTGTATTGCTCCCCCTGTCCCAAAATTAAAGGCTGTATCAAACATCACTATTGCTAACGCTTCATCCATTTCATCTGCATGCACAGGTACGAAATAGTTATTATAGCTGATCGATGTATATTCGCTGTCTGTTAAGTACTTGACACCCCTTGTTGATTTGCCTACAGATTTCCTGTACGCATCATAAGTTCGTTGAGTAATTCCCTTATAAGTAGAACCACCATAATCATTTGGGTGATTAGAATAACCACCTTCCCATTTAGCTGCAAACGAAATAGCGGATTGATAGGACTCTTCACCGTCAGGTAACTCTTCACCCAAGAAAATCCATTTATCTCCTAACCATGTGCTTACCTTATACCATTCTCCCCCCGTCTTCTCCAAAACTTTAACGGTTTGAGGGGATAGGTTCGCACTCATCTTCGTATCTTTGGATGGTTCTTCATAAAGGAAAGTCTGTTCTCTAAGTATAAAATCTACACCATTAGGCGCGATCCACTTATCCCCCACCCAAGATTTGATCTGATACCAACCGCCTGGCGCAGCACCAATAACTGTTACTTCTTGCGGCGATACTTGGCCAAATGTCTTGGCATTTAAATGAGGTTCATTAAATAGCTTAGTAGACTCTTCAACAGACAGCTTGATTCCATCAGGGGCAATCCACTTATCCCCGGTCCATGTCTGAATCCTGTACCAACCATTCCCCTTATCTTCTAATACTGTTACCGTTTGCGGCGATAGGGAACCGTACGAATCGGATAAGAAACTGGCCTCTTCATAAAAGTTGACTCTCTCTTCCAACGTAATCTGAGTCTCCTCATTAGGTAACGGCTGTTTACCACTCAGGTTAATCCAGCCATCTCCATTACTCGTGCTTACTTTAAACCATTGCCCTACTTTCTCATGAGTAATGACTATTTCCTGAGCGGGAACTTCTGAAATCGTTTCTGATGTGAATGCAGGATCCATATATACGTTATGAGTTTCAGATAGATTCATCGTTTGGCCTTGCGGTGCGACCCACTTCTGACCTAAATATGTATCGATTTTAACCCAACCGTTTGATTTTTCTTCAACTACACTGACTTCTTGCGGTGATAACGTACCATAGGTCTCGGACATATAATTTGATTCCTTATAAAGCTTTACTCTTTCTTCCAATTGAATGGTTTTCAACGTGCTTGTTGTTTCTTCATCAGAAGATAACTGAGGTTCTTTAACTAGAACCCACTTTTGGCCCAAATAGGTGTTAATTTGATACCAATCCCCATTTTGATCTACTACCGTTACCGATTGAGGAGATAACGAACCATATGTAGTCGAGGACTCATCGGGTTGTCCATACAGAACTGTGCGTTCTATCAAGTTTAGCTCCCTCTCAGGAGTCTTCTTAATCATTTGATTGAGCCACCTATCGCCTGTTGGTGTGTTTATCTTTAGCCAGCCATCACTCTTTGCTCCAATTGCTATGACCTCTTGATTTTTAACCACACCTACAGATTCAGAAGTAATCGTTGGTTCGTTGTATAGAGACCATTCCCCTTCTACCTTTACTGTCATTCCTTCAGGAGCAACCCACTTCTCTCCTAAATAGGTTTTGACCTTATACCAACCATTTTCTTTCTTTTGTAGCGCCGCTACCTTTTGAGGGGATAGCGTGCCGTACGTTGTTGATAGGTAGCTTGGTTCCCCATATAACGTAGCTCTCTCTCCTAATTCCAATTCGGTAGATTCGTCCTTCTCTTTCTCCCAAATCAAATCCAGAGAGTCCTCTTCAAGCACTTTCCCATGCTCAAGAGTACGAGCATAATTAACCGCTTCCTCTTGATCTGTTAGGTCTTTCATAAACTCTTGTCCGTCATAAACTTTGTAGACTTCCGTTCGTTCACCAACTTCAACCTGAATGGAATCATCTATGCTTCCTTCATGATTCGTTACCGTGATGGTTGCGGTTCCTTCTGATACTGCAATGGCCATACCATTTTGAACATCAACAACCGAAGGGGTGTCTGACCTCCAGGTTAGCTCTTTATTCGTCGCATCAGATGGGGATACTTTAGCGGTTAGTTCTTGAATATCACCCAGATTCATAGATACTGAATCCTGACCAATCTCTATGGTTTGGAGAGGGATATTCTTCTTTGTTTCTTCAACTACAAAGACGAGCTCTACAGGTTTTCTAAGGGAACCACCACCCTTTGCTTTCAATGCTTTAGAGACATACAGTGTATAGACTTCACCTGGGATGTATCCATTTATTGGTGGTTTTACTTTAATCGATTTATCATCGTCGATACGGAGAATCGTTTCGACGGGCTTGCCGCTCTCATCTCTTACGTAGACCGTGTTTCGATTTATGCTTGATACATCCATACTCTCATTAAATGTAATTGTCCATTCTTTGTCATTTGGAACGTTAATCATTTCTTGAAAACTCTTTATACCTTGATCTTTCATTCTAGTTGCCTCTGCACTAACAGAGTATGCCGTTAAACTTAGAATGAGCATAAAGAAAATAAAGGAGATCAGAGTCTTCCTCACCAATTCAACATTTCTCATATTTTACTATAATTCCTCCTTATTCTTTTAAAGGTAATACCTACCGATTATACCGATATAACATATAAATGAGAAGTTATACCTAAATATTTTTAAAACTACCCACAAAAATCTTCAGGAATATAGTAGATTTATTGAAACTTTTATCCTATCCAACTAAAATTGCAAAATGAAAGACAATTTTACGGGAGGAATTTTGTGAGAAGAACTATATTTCTTATCGGAGCACACATTACCTTATGATCCTCGAAAGTAACCTTACATCAGTGCATGCTACTTCAGAGTACACGTTTGAAAATGTCTCTCTTGAAAAAGAATGGACCATTGAGTTTAACGTGAATGTAAATCCAAATACGGTACATACAAAATCTGTGTATGTGATCAGTGATCGAGGAGCTAATATACCTATTACAGTAGATCAAGAAAAAACAAGATAATTGTAGCCCCCACCTCTTCATATACTCCGAACACTACATACCATTTAACAATGGAACCTACAATTCCCTCAGCAAGGGGAGTGTCATTAGATAGCCAAGTACACATGACATTTACTACTGAATCAGAAACCGATCAGCCTGATTTTAATAATGAACCCTTCCAACAAGGAAAGGGATATGCAGATGGAGCATATGACAAAAGCGCTATCCTGCCTGCACCACGTAGTTGGACAGGACATTCGACCTTCAAAGGGCCAGACGAAGTACGTCAAGTAACCGAGTTATCTGATTCAAGAAACTGGGCGGATTCCAAGCTTGCTGTTGCTGAAGACGGAACGATGTACTTTAGTAATTCTAGCGGAATCTTGTATGCCCTTTCTCCAGATGGAACGCTGGAATGGAACTTTAAGATCGGAGAAGGTGCAGAAATCCGTACCGCCCCAGTAATTGCAGAAGATGGTCGAATATTTTTCGGAGTTTCAGGACAATTTGCTGAAGGAGAGACAAAGCTATGTGATGAGACTTCTTGCTACAAGGGAGGTCTGTTCGCCCTCAATCCAGATGGAACAGAAGCTTGGAAAGTCCTATTAGATGAAGTGGTTACCTATTCCGGGCCTACTATAAGTCCTGGCGGGTCCATATATATTGGAACTGAATCTTCGTTTTCAGGAGATCAAAAAGGAAAGCTTTATTAAGTGAGTCAAAACGGGGTGATCATCGATACTCTTGGTGATGAGGGCCAGTTTACCCTCAATGGATTTATTACCACCCCAACACTTACATCTAGCGGCTATTTATTCGCACATAATTTATACTTCCATAACGATAATTTTCTCACGAGGTACCCTCATTTAAACACAGCCTACTCTACACCTGTTGTAGGGCCAGACGAAACCATATACTTTGGTGGTTATGTCGGTGAAGTCGGAGCCATGAAGCCTGACGGAACACCAAAATGGGAAATGGAGTTCGAGACAACAACGACCAGTTCTTCTAAGTACGTATCATCAAGAACAGGGGAAATAATTTCCGTTAAGCCTATTATCACGAGAAATAACGCTCTCTATATAGGTGGAGAAGCTGGGAATCTATACAAGCTTGAATTAGACGAAGTTGATGAAGTACCTCCATCTTCTAGGCTAGACTATGAGAATGAAAAACTACATGATCTATATGATTTTGATACCTTTATGAATAAAGATTCCTGGTCTTTTCAAACAGGAGATTGGGTCAAAGCCATTGCAGTCGATAAGGAAGGCAACTCATATGTAGGGAACGAAAGTGGAAAGATCTATGCTCTGAGTCCTGATGGAACGAAAAAATGGGAAGTGGAGCTTGATAGTCACGATATTGTCTACGATATTGTTATTAGTCCTAAGCAGTCCTTGTATGTTTTAAGCAAGCATAGCGGTATATAAAATACAGTAGACTCGCAAACTAAGCCAGAATAAAAAGAAAGATCACCTTTACAATCATAAAGGTGATCTTTTTTACTAGATTATTTCAACATATCAAAGAAACTGACCGTGTATTGAAGAGATTTATCATTACCGTTACGATCTTTCAATCCTTCTATCGTAACTTCATACAAGCCAGTATACTCCTTTATCTCTTCTGGATCAGGTCTGAATATAATACAATAAGGAATTCCCATCCATTGATTGTTCACATTAAAATATTCTCCAGGTACATTACGCTCGTTTTCATCAAAATCAGTATCGTTCTTATCCAGAGTCCAAGATTCACCATCTGATAATCTCTTTAAGCGGACTTCTACTTCATTCATATTTGGAGGTTGATAGTTATTAGGATTTAAAGATACGGACCAAGGTACATCACTTTTAAAGAATTCATTAGGGAAATATCTATTATTGCCTGGCCACCCTATGAAATCATACTCGACCTCTTCCACTCTACTTTTGTCGAAAATTTGCATAGCTGAGTAAGTATAGTGATAATAATCATTCATATTTTCATTGATTGCAAAGCCAAATCCTATCTTTTTAAGCGGAGGATTTAATATCCAACGGCGATGACCAACTCCACCAATGTTATAAGCATCTTCATCCATCATATAACTATACACTGAACCTTCCAACGTCCCCATTTGAATGGTATCTTCCACTTCATATGAAGAGGTATAGTCTTCTTTTGTGTATTGTTGACTCAAATTACTACTTGAAGTCGATGTATATCCAATATCAAAGAATTCCTCACTCATACCATCTGGCTTTGACGGGTGATGACTTAAATAACCGTTTGCTGCTGTGACAACGGAACCATATTGGGCTTGTTCGTTTAAAGATGGGCTGAGCTCTAAATCATCCGGTAAACCCGAAAGATACCTGACGAAATTAGACATCCTAACACCATCCTGTAAAAATCCATCTTTTATTTCTCCCATAGCATAAGGGGACGATATACTGGGAGCTACCGCAAATGGATCACCTTGAAATAGAGGCTTATATGAGTTCCATTTCGTCGCAACCTCTTCCTTTGTATTGTTCATCTCTGGACCCTTTTTAATCTTGAAATCAATACGAACTTCTTCTTGTAACTTTTTATTTCTTATGGATGCTATATCACTACTAATGATTAATGTATATGTTTCTCCCCCTAAATATCCTTCCATTGGAGCTCCAACAATAGCTCTCATGTTGTCATCGTCAATGGAGACTACTACGTCAACTGCGTTCTCATTTGAATCTTCAACTCTAATCTTGTTAAAGGTCGATCCATCCATTGCGGTGTTAAACTGGATCGTCCAATCTTTATAGGGTTTAACTTCTGTTACGGGATCGAACTCTTTAAAGCTAGTAGATGCAGCAGTAATACTTGAGACATATAACAACAAGAACATAAACGTTAATGCAGATATACCATACCTTATTATTTTCATTATACTTCCTCCAATAAAGATATTTAGCTAGATATGCGGAGCTTCTCACATGTAGTATATCGGGGGATTTGCCCGACATTTAAACATGTAAAACCATATTGAACTATTTAAAAAAATAGGCTACCGTTCAACCAATCAATTTTGGTATCCTGGTAGCCTAATAGATTATTTTATGCTTACTCACCTAATCCTCAGCCTACTTATATCCTCATAGGCAATCCTAGTTTATCTTAAATGTAAAAATAACAGGCTCTTTCAAGCCATAAGTCGTAATTTCGCTACTGATCATCAATTTGTATTCTGTTCCTTTTTCGTAGCCGCTTTCAGGTGGGTGGACGACAATTTCGCCATTCTTTCCTTTTGTAATAGCTACTTCTACTCCTATCCCATCTTGATCAAGAACCTTGATTCCCGCTTTCTTTAAGTCGGATACATCCAGTTCCTTATTGAACTTAATTGTCCAAGTCTTGTTTTGATCTACCGCTTCACTATGATCCATGACTTTAGATGCTGCTAATGTGGATTGTACAGATTCTTTCGTCTCTTCCAAAAGAGCAGCTGGTACATATTCTTGACTCTCAATAAGCTCTAATAGTTCGAGGGCCTCTTTTGGCTTTTTGTCCGTACTTAATTGGGCAGCCTCATCTAGTAACTTTCTTGCGGACTGGTTGATAAGGTCTCGGGATTCTTTCGTATCATACCCATATTCAACCGCATCATCACTCAAGATGAGACCATTGATAAAGTTCCCATTCTCAAAGTACCATTTCGCTTCGCCTATCCTTGATTCTCTCCGGATCGTTTGTATAGCATCATTGATCTCTTGTTGAAGGTTCTCTGCTATACTACTGTACTCTTTCAAGAACCCGAATAAATCCAATGCTTTCTTCGTTTCACCTGAACTATTCAAATGGTATGCCTCATTCAATAGTTTCTCCGCTGATTTATTGGCAAGATTGCGAGATTCTTCTGTATCATACCCATATTCGATAGCTTCATCACTTAGTATGAGACCATTTGTGTAATCACCCTTTTCAAAGTACCATGTGGCTTCCCCTACCTTTGAATCTTCTCGAATCGTTTTGATAGCTAGACCAATTTCTTGGTGCAAAGAATTTTCTAAAATGGAATACCCTTCTAACATTTCAAATGACTTCAGTGCTTCTTTTATGCTGCCATCAGCTTTCAGTTGCTGTGCTTGATCTAACAGTTGTCGCCCAGCCTGGTTTGCCAGATCACGTGATTCTTTCGTATCGTATCCATACTGAATCGCTTCTTGGCTCAATAGTAAGGCATTGATAAAGTTTTCTTGCTCATAATACCACTCCGCCTCACCAAAGGTAGACCCCTCCTTAATGGCTTTTAGAGCTTTTTCAGCCTCTTCCTGAATCGGTGCAGATAAAATCGTGTACTCTAAGATAAAGTTAATTTTATTCAAACCTTCATTTCTTTTCCCATCTTTGTTGAGTTGGTATGCTTGATCCAACAGCTTACGTGCTGACTGATTCGCTAACTCTCTCGTTTCCTTCGTATCATAGCCATACTCAATGGTTGCATCACTCATCTTCAAAGCATTGACATAATTACCTTGTTCAAAATACCAGGTAGCTTCACCAATCTTTGAGCCTTCTCGAATTGTTCGGACTCCTCCTGAAGCTTCCTCTCGTATCTTTTCGGTCACTTCAGTATAGTGCTCGACAAACTTAAATAAGTTCAAGGCTTGTGCCTTCTGCCCGTTTTCATTCACCTTATAGGCTTTGTCTAACACTCTTTGCGCTGCTTTATCAATAAAGGCTCTCGATTCATCTGTATCGAATCCGTATTGTATGGCTTTATCTCCCAGTCTTAGGGCGTTCGTGTAATCCTCATTATTATAATACCATTTGGCTTCTCCTAAACTAGAACCTTCATATATGGTTTTTATTGCCCTTTTCGCTTCTTCTTGGATAGCGTTCAAATACGTACTATTCTCTTCTACTCGTTCAAACAATTTTAACGCTGCTTTGTTTTCCCCATTTTCATTAAGCTTATACGCTTCGCTCAACACTTTTCTTGCAGCTTTTTCTGCAAAATTAAGAGCTTCTTCTGTTTGGTAGCCGTATTCCATAGCTTCCTCGCTTATGATGAGAGCGTTGAGATAGTTGCCTTCTTTGTAGTACCATTCAGCTTCACCGTATCTAGAAGACTTTTTGATCTCTGCTAGTAATTTTTTCGCTTCTACTTGAACATCATTCGGTACGTTGGGATATTGGCTTAATTTGCTTAGCAATTGGATACTCTCAAGCCTCGTATCATTTGCTTTCATGAGGGATTTTGCTTTAGATATCTGATCATAAGGTGCTTTCTTACTTAACAAGTTCAATTTATCTTCTGTATTTGGTCCAATGACACCATCATCAGACAAAGAATGATCCCCTTGAAACTCCTTTACTTTATTTCTCGTGTTAGGACCATACACTCCATCGACGACTAAAGGATATCCGACCAAGTTCAGTTGTTGCTGTACCTTCACAACTCTCTGGCCACGGTCGCCCGTCTCCAGGTAATCGTATGTGGGTTCTGATATTTCTGGAGTGTCAGTATTTGTAGTAGGTTGTTCCACCGGAGTACTTCTCTTCTCCATGTTGTTTAGCATTTCAGACATCTGCATATCTATTTCCGTTGTCACGTAATCCCAATAAAGGTTTTGAGCATAATCCCCATAAGGGGTCTGTACCCTGTAGCCTTTTCCTTTATTTTCGATTAAATTGTATAAATCATGTACCATCATCCGCAATTCAGGAGCATTCTTAGGCTTCAATGTTTTACTGTAAGATCGCAAATATATGGATAACTTATTATTCTCTTTATATTTAGCCCCTTCACCCACACTCGTCAAATGGTAAAGTTGGATTTTATCATCCATAAGCACAAACTGCGACCCAAAACCACCCGTTATAAACCTAGTATCAAATGGAGGGATTAACATTTCCCAACTTTCCTTCGTGTCAAATTGTCGGTAGGTTGAACCAATCGCATAAGCTACCATACTTATTGTCTTTGATTCTACATCTATGTCACCCTGGTTGACTTGATACCACTTAGTTATGAGTTCCTCCACATCTTTGGTTTCTCCATCTTTGCTTAAGATATTATCATAGAAAGTAGTAACATTATTAAAATCCTTGTACGCGTACCCTTCTTCATAATGATCTAGTAATTCTGCTGCTTTATCAACTATATTCCGGTTAAATTTTTTAACTCCCTTGCCTACAGCACCTGTAACTACCTCAAGTTCGGCCTCTAATAACGTATTCCAATTGATGTCCCCATAAACAACATTATACGCAGTTGTACCTAGAGGAACATGCCTTATAATCCGCCACTTCTTAGGATCTGAAATCTGTATGGTGTAATAGGGGTGGATATCTTCGTATCCAAAATCATTAACAAAGCTTGGCAAAGAGGAACCCCAGCTATATGATATATTTATTCCGGTTCTATTATGTAATTCAAATGAATCTCCAGTGTATGCTTTTACATGAGTTATGTTGGTACCTACAACCAGGGTGAACACTAATGTAAAAACTAATAATAACTTAAATAATTGCTTGACAATTTTCTTTCCCAAAAAACTACTTCCCTTCGACGATTTTATATGTTTCTTTCACTACATGTTTTGTTCAATTATCTTTGTTGATATGGCAACAACCTCTTCACCCTATTTTCTGAGTACATCTCCTTTCTTATAAAATTTTGGATTGTTTGACCAAAAAGACAATTAGTTCAATTTTACCACGTTATAGGTTTTAGAAGCGGAAAGAAATTGAACAATCAATCTTTCAATTAGATACCAATTAACCCATCTGCGCTTTGAATGATTAATACTTTTCTCTCATTTTCTTCCCACAACATAATATGAAACACTTTATACTTAAAGTTCATTATTTCCTTCCCATAAAAATAGCCCTAACACGCGAAGGCATTAAGACTCAAATGATCCATCATGAATATAATGTATGTTTAACCTTTTATTAAGATAAGTTTACTTTACTCTTGAGTAAACTTCTATTGCTTCGTCTGTATCTAGTAATTTAAGAGCAGCTACTGCTCGTTCAGCTGCGACATTTGATTTTACAAGCGTGATATCAGCTTGAATGTCTTCAAGTGTATATTCAGAACCAACTATTCTGCATCATACTAAGCAATTAGATTAGCATTCACATTTTTTCAAAGCCGTTATCATTTAATGAAGCTAAAAGACTAATTTGACTTATAGAGTCAGCAACTAAAACATTATTTACAACTTTAACACTCAATAAACCTTCCAATAACCTCGAAAATATTAGGCCCTTCCTTATCTTCTAAATCAGAAGGGACTTTTACAATAGCGGCACGAGGTTCTCCTAAGGCAAAAGCCATCACTAGCAGGAGCTTCTTCAAGAGTTACTTCAGTAATCTCACGTTTGGACGTAGTAACTTCTAGTAAAGTATCGTTAACCGCACTTACTGAATATAGTAATAATTTTGGAACTAATTTACCCTTGTAAAAAATGAGGATTAAGTTCTTTATTAGTTTACCTATAACTCATAATTGCTTTCTAGCAACATGTACTTTTTTAGGAGCACTGCTTAGCGAATTTACAACATCAAATAATTTTTTGTTTGCTTTACTTATGCCAGGTCCCGTAATCCATATATAATTGAATTCTACCTGATCATGAGAGATTCCTTGAACCATAAACACAGGTGCTTTTCTTGGAGAGGATTCCTCTGATCCATCAAAATCTGTTGTTTTATTTGTAGTTAATGTGGCTACTGTTTTTGCATCATAATAATTAATATACTTAAAATTAACTATTACTGATCCCTCTCTCTTACGCTTAGGTATAAAGAAGAGATAGTTTTCTGTAACCCCCAACTGCCCAAATCCTATTTCTTCCATGTATGATCTTATTTGGATTTTGGGTTCTTCATTTAATTCTCTTCTAATTTCTTCAGATGCATTTTTCTCACGTTTTTTCTTCAAATAAATCAGAATTCCGATGTAAGGAATCAATAAAACACCTTCGGTTAAAATACCTGCTACTACACATACAAAATGAATAATAAAATTATCCATAAAAGGATTCTTTATCACCATACCGTATTCCCTCCATATACTATCAAGTTTAAGAAAAATACTAAGTAAGCACATTTTCCCACTTATTTTATCGGTTGCTTTTTATAGATGTTGAAGATATATTTACCATTTGTAGAATCTAGATGATGCAAAGACTCAACGATTACAATTAATAACTTTAAGGAAAACTCTAATCAGCATCCAGAGCTTCTTCCACATATTTACTTACTCCTTGACCTTTTAATTGACTATAGTAAAGTAAACTTCTATGTACTGCGACTAATGTTGATAGAATTGAACCAGATTTTTCATGGATTTTAATTTTAGAAGGCGACAACACCTTTTCCCCCGTGAGAGAAAGGTATGCTTAAAGTATTTATAGATTGCTTAAGGATTATTCAGGTAATGAATTTATGTTATAAACGGTGAAAGATTGGAAAATGGTTCTAAGTCAATTGTTGGGGTAGGAGGCAAGCTCCTCCCCCCTTTATCTTTATCCAACTTGAAAATCTTTTGTATTCTTGTCCTGATGGTGAAGAAGTACTTTTAGACGAAGGCAATCATACCTTCTGAATCCAAATGCGTTTCGCTTAATAACCTTAGTTTGATTATTAATTCCTTCTACGAAACCATTGCTATAATCAAATGCAAAACTGTTTCAGGATTTCCTTCTGCCAGTTTTTAAGGGTCTTAATTCCCAGTATAAACTTGGGTAATACAGCTTCATGTACCTTTTGATAGAAGCTATGTAACTCATCCTTCACCCTCGAAAGTTGTTCTACACCAATCCCTTTCGCCCTCTCAAACCACTCACGAATCGAAAAGCTTACTTTAAATCATACCTGGAGACATACTTAATAACGCTCTAGGTGCCATCTCTGATTCTCAGTTAAGTTCTCTTCGCGTTTGTAAAAGATGTGTTTCTTGCGTTTACATTTCTTCCGATTATAGTCATCAAATTCGCTTTGAACCCGCCTCCTCACACCTTCAAGGGCCCAATAGATATATCGACAGCAGTGAAAACGATCTGCCACGATAACAGGACTCCTCAGGGCTTTCTTTACCGCAGATTTAAAGGCGTGACTCATGTCCATATTGACCATCTCTACCTCAGATCCCTTCTCCCGAAGGTATTCTTTCACAGTATCTACCGAGCGATCAGGAAGGATATCTAGGAGTTGGCCAGTGTCTCCGTCGGCGATAACGACTTGATATTCCCCTGCACTTGTATCGCCCTTATACTCATCAATCGCGATGACTGGCGGGAGGGTTTCTACTTTTTTCAACATTGGAGTGGCTAGCTCATCAAACCGTCGCATCCCTGTGGTTGGCGAGGTACGAAACAGTGCGGCTGTATCTTTGAAATTTTTGCCCTGTATAACCCGAAGACCTACAGCTTGATTCCACTCCTTTGAGTGCCGTTGATATCGTTTTACGAGATGGTTATCTTCAAAGAAACGCTTTCCACATTTACAGATATAGCGACGCTTCCGGTAAAAGAGATAAGTTGTGCGTTCAAAGATCTTGAGGTGTTGGATTTTCTAAGTTCGATACACATTGTTTACATCTATGCTTCTTTTACGGCACTTCCACATGAAGATGAAAGTCCCCATTCACTTCATCACTTTTCTTTATAATTACATTTTGTAGTCCTGGTACTGGCATGTTAGAATACACGTACACGCAACTCCTTTACTTCTT
>NZ_AVBG01000028.1 GCF_000770675.1 Pontibacillus chungwhensis BH030062 | reverse complement strand
TGTTTCTCGTCAATTCAAGTGTAGTAAAGATTGGAGCTTGCGTGTTTTTTATGCCAAATTTTCTAATACCCCAACAAATATTTTAGAGCCTGGAAAATAATAAAATTATATGTATAAATAGCTACTAAAAAGAGGCACGGGATTCGTCCCCGTGCCTCTTTTAGATCCATGAATGTGTAATTTAATGTTTCGTTAAATTATTGAGCATCAGTTACAGTAACATTATCTGTAGCTGTGTTGCCCGCAACATCAGTGGAAGTGAAAGTAAGCTCAGTAGTAGCAGATTGCGCTGGGATATCTAATGAGAAAGAGCCAGTTTCATCAATAACTGCTGTCCCTAGTTCGTTGTCACTACCATCTGTAACAACTACTGTTGATCCTGCTTCACCAGTACCTGTAACCGTTGTGTCTTCGCTAGTAACTGCATCAGCTGTAACTGTTGTGACAGTATCTAGAACAAAAGTTTCAGTGCTTTCTGCACTTGTATTGTTAGAAGCATCTTCCGCAGTTACTGTAACAGTGATATTTCCATCAGTTAGACCTGAAACATTAAGTACTTGACTGAAAGAACCATCTTCACTTGTTTCTACTGTGGTGTAAGTTACAGCAGCAGTGCCCGCATCTTCATCATCGACTGAAATAGCTACAGTAGATCCTGCTTCAGCTGTACCATTAAAGTCTACTGAATCAGCAATTTCGTTGTTTACAGTTTCAATATCCGTTCCAATAAATGGTGCATCAGGAGCCACCAAATCTGCACCTAAGTCAAGAGCTTGGACTTGTCCAAGAGTTGCAAATCCAGTGTCAGGACGTTGGTTATTAAGAATATCTTCAGCTAGAGCAAACTGTTCTGATGAAGATAAACCTTCGTAATCGTCATTTTCAAGTGCTTCTAGAGCTACATCCATTTGAGTTGTTGTCTCTGCATCGTTAAGAGCAGACAGTAGATTATCATAAGTTGTTGATTGAGAATCTAATTCACTAATTACTCCAGCTAGTGTAGTGAACTCTCCACCATCTTCGCTGTTGATTAATGCTTCAACATCAGCTGCAACCTCTGTACGTTGAGCAGAAGAAAGGTTAAGGTAAGATTCAACATCGTTTTGAGCAGCGATATCGAATAGAGCTGAGTCACTACCAGCATTAGCTGCAACTAGAAGGTTAGTATCGTTGACAAAGTCTTGAATTTCTTGTACAGAAGTAAATTCGAAATCAGCGTCTCCTTCTAGAAGTAGTTCATACTGAGCGTAATAAGCATCTGTGTTAGCAGAAGTAACACCAGTCAAGTTCAATGCATCAGCATCTAATGCAGTAAATAGATCAGCAGCTTCGCTTCCCTCTTCTGCATCTGCTACAGCTGCATTTACTTCGTCAATGAAGGATTGGTTCTGTTCATTGATGAAAGTTTGAACTTCTTCTTCGCTAGAGAATAGGAAGTCTTCATCTTCTTCTAAAAGAACGCTTAATGCATCTTCATAGTCAGAGATAGCTGTCGCAATCACACTGTCCACTGAAAGATCTTCATTTTCAAGAGCAGTTTGAAGTCCATTGAATGTGTACTCTTCAGCATTTTCATCATAAGTTGCATCTAGAATAACTTGGTTAACTCCAGCTAGTGGTGCTAATGCATCAAGACGATCTTGGAAGTCTGCAACAGTTGTTTCATCTTCTTCATCAGCTGGTAGTGCATTAATAACAGCTTGAGCATCAGTGATGTTTGCATTAGTTGTCTCAACTTCAGCTTCAGCTACTGCTTCTTCTGCTTCATTAGAGTTAACTAGATCTACAACAGCTTGTACTTCAGCAACTGTAGATGGATTTTCAGCTTGAATTGCATCGAAGTATTCAAGAGGGAAGTCTACTCCACCAGTAGTTGTAGGAATTACATTCTCAATGTTGATTGCAGCTAGAGCTGAAATAAGTTCACCTTCACCTAGAGCGTCATTTACGTCAGAAACAAGACCTTCTAGTACTTCAGCGTTAACGCCTTCTACAAAATCATTGATTTCTTGTACAGAAGAGAATTCGAAATCTTCGTCTGCTTCAAGAAGTGCTTCATAAGCATCTAGATAGTCATCACTATTTCCAGTAATAACAGCTTCTTCATCTAATTCAAGTGCTACTCTGTTATTTGAGATTGCTGCAAATAAATTAGCTTCATTATCAGCATCAGTCACAGACTCCTCTGTGCTATAAGCATCATTTACATCACTAACAGCTGTTTCAACAGCTTCAGCATTTGCACGATCGATTGCACTCTGCAGGCGTTCTACCGTGTTAGTGAAACTGTTATTTATTTAAATTACATATAAAGAAGCGTAATTAGGGTTAACGTTTTGAATGTCAAGTTCCGCAACCTCTAAACGTTCAACTACGTTGTCAGGATTCGTTGTGTTTCCATTTACTAAATCAAGAGCACCTTGGATTCCAGAAACAGTGAAGTCAAACTCTTCTTCACCAGTGAATTCACCAAGATTAACTGTTACTGTACCTTCAGAATGTAAACGCTAGAATAAAATTGACAGTTTTCGCCAAGATATTTCTTACA
>NZ_AVBG01000023.1 GCF_000770675.1 Pontibacillus chungwhensis BH030062 | reverse complement strand
GTAGTCGGGGTTTCACCCCCGCAAGAGTAGGACGCCGCCATGCAACGTAGCCTCAAAGGATTAATATCCTTTGAGGTTTTTTGTGTTTAATTTGCACTAAATTCTCCTCCATATATTTGATTAATCCATTGTGAAAAAGGGTAAAAGAAAAAGATCCTCCTCTCGACTTAATATAATTTAGCTGTGGTTTAATCATAACCTAGAAGCACATCTACGTATATTAGTTATAAGAACATCGGAGGGATTTGATGTCGATGGAGACCTTTTTTAATGATTACTTATTGTTAATGACGGTTCGGCTTGTAACCGCGGTCATATTATGTGGATTGATTGGGTTTGAAAGGGAGATTAAAAATCATTCAGCAGGGTTCCGAACACATATTTTAGTAGGTGTAGGGGCTTGTATGATGATGCTGCTATCCTTATACGGATTTGACCCTTACTTAAATAAGCATGACGGGATTCGTTTTGACCCCGCGCGTATACCTTCATATGTAATTAGTGGTATTGGCTTTCTTGGTGCTGGTACCATCATGGTGCATGGTGTGACGATTCGAGGTTTGACCACTGCTGCATCTATATGGGTCGTAGCAGGGCTTGGACTTGTTATTGGAGCTGGTATGTATGGGCCTGCTATTCTTACGACTGTAGTGGTGTTAATAAGCTTAATTGTACTTAATAATACAGAACGAATCTTTAAGCGAAAAAGTAAACATCATATTCAGATCGTGGTGTTTGAAGGGTTAGAAATGTCAAAGCTTATGGAAGCTTTTGAGCACTTCGAGTTGAATATTAACCATGTTCAAATCGAAAATGAGATGAATGGTCAAAGGAATATTTTAATTGAACTCGCTCATAATGCTCGTTTTAAAGAAATAGAGCTTTTTGATCGTCTATCTACTGTCCCGCATGTGAAGTGTGTTTATCAGCGTAAGTAAACTCAAAAAATGTAGAACTTTGTAAGTGATAAAGACGTGTTGATCTGGCAACAATGTTTATAGTGCATTTTAGTTGCAAACCAGATTTAAATTTGTATAATGTAAGTATAGTCAAAGATAGTCAAAGTCAAAAAAGATTATTGAGGAGGGGGGCTATGCGGAATATATCCGATATCATTGAAGCGCATTTGAAAGAGATCATTGAGAGTAGTAATCACAATGTTATCGAGATTAAGCGTAGTGAAATAGCAGAATCATTTCAATGTGTTCCCTCGCAGATTAATTACGTGATTAAAACACGGTTTACAGTGGAAAAAGGTTATATAGTAGAGAGTAAACGTGGTGGTGGCGGCTACATAAGAATAAGTCGTGTACAACACCACGATAAGATGAAGTTGTTAAACGAGCTAATTTTACTTATTCAACCACGCGTCACACAACAAGGAGCCATTGATGTTATAGAACGTTTGTTAGAAGAGGAATTAATTTCCGAGCGCGAGGCTAGACTGATGGTAAGTGCTATCTCAAAAGATGTATTAGCTGTTCCAATTACTCTTCGTGACGAACTTAGGTCAAGGATACTATCTTCTATGATATCAATCGTTAAGTACAAAGATTAAAAGGAGGGGACGGAAAATGGAGTGCCAAGAGTGCCATGAGCGTCCTGCATCTTTACATTTTACTCAAGTGGTAAATGGGCATAAAACAGAAGTTTATGTTTGTGAGAAATGTGCTTATGATAAGGGTTATATGTCACAAGAGCAAGACTCACTTTCTTTGCATAACTTATTATCTGGATTATTTAACTTTGATTCTTTTCAGCTATCTGATTCCAAGTCACCTTCAGCTTCACACAGAGAGCCTCAATCATTAAAATGTGGCCATTGTGGTTTGACTTACGATGAATTTAAACGCGTTGGTAAGTTTGGTTGTGCAAATTGTTACAAGACTTTTGACGAGAGATTAAATCCTATATTCAGAAGGGTTCACAGCGGTAACACTATTCACAATGGCAAAGTTCCAAAACGAAAAGGTGGACAATTGCATGTCCAAAGAGAAATGGATCAAAAGCGTTCCGAACTCCAAGCATTAATTCACCAAGAAGAATTTGAAGAAGCAGCTAAGGTTCGCGACCAAATTCGCACCCTTGAAAGACAGTTGGATTCAGAACAAAGGGAGGGTGATCAGTAATGTCCCTCGAGCAGTTTATGAATGAAGCCATTAGTCCATGGTTGAAAGAAGAAGGGCCTGACAGTGATATCGTCATGAGTAGTCGGATTCGATTAGCCAGAAACTTTGATCATATTCCATTTCCGATACTTGCTGGCCAGGAAGAGTTAGAGCAAGTGGTGGAATTTTTTAAAGAAGAATATGAAGATCATTCTTTTGGTCCGTATAAAGACTTTGAATTTATTCATATGAGTAAACTGAATCCTACTGAGAAGAGAGTGTTGGTAGAGAAACACTTAATTAGTCCTCATTTGTCTGATCATGCTAAGAATGGAGCAACTTTAATCTCTCAGAATGAGCAAGTATCTGTCATGGTTAATGAGGAAGATCATATCCGTGTACAGCTGTACTTTCCGGGGTTTCAGTTAGAGAAAGCTTTAGAGCAAGCATCTGATTTCGATGATTGGCTAGAAGAAAAGATTAACTTTGCATTTGACGAAAAGCGTGGCTATTTAACTAGTTGTCCAACAAATGTAGGTACTGGGTTAAGAGCCTCCGTCATGATGCACCTTCCTGCGTTAACTATGACTCAACAAATGAGTCGGTTAATACCAGCTATCAATCAATTAGGTTTAGTAGTTAGAGGAATTTATGGGGAAGGTAGCGAAGCAATAGGAAACATCTTTCAAATCTCGAATCAGATTACGTTAGGTAAATCTGAGAAAGATATAGTAGATGATTTAAAAAGCGTTGTTGAACAATTAATTGAGCAAGAAAGAAATGCTCGCCAACAAATTGTTCAACAAAACGGCATACAATTAGAAGATAAGATCTTTCGTTCATATGGAGTGTTGGCTAATAGTCGTATTATAGAGTCTAAAGAAGCTGCTAAATGTCTCTCTGATGTACGATTAGGAATAGACCTAGGGTATATAAACAGTTTATCGAAAACCATCTTGAATGAATTAATGATCTTAACTCAGCCTGGATTTTTACAACAGTATGCACAGCAGAATCTATCTCCTGATGAAAGGGATGTTCGAAGAGCAGCCTTAATTCGGGAAAGACTAAACTTAGAAATATAATTAGACTAGGAGGGGTGCCCGATGATGTTTGGGCGTTTTACTGAAAGAGCACAGAAAGTATTAGCATTAGCTCAAGAAGAAGCCGTACGACTTGGTCATAATAATATTGGAACAGAACATATTCTTCTTGGTTTAGTTCGTGAGGGAGAAGGAATTGCAGCAAAAGCGCTAGGTGCTTTAGGTCTGGCGGCCGATAAAATCCAAGAAGAAGTAGAACAGTTAATCGGAACAGGAGATAAGGTATCGCAAACGATTCACTATACTCCTCGGGCTAAAAAGGTTATTGAATTATCAATGGATGAAGCAAGGAAATTAGGTCATTCTTACGTAGGTACTGAACACATTCTACTTGGTCTGATTAGAGAAGGAGAAGGCGTTGCTGCACGTGTACTAAATAACTTAGGTGTTAGTCTTAACAAAGCACGTCAACAAGTTCTTCAGTTGCTTGGAAGCAATGAATCTACTTCTAATGGTCAGGGTGGTAGCCGACAGTCTGCTAGTGCTAATACTCCAACCCTTGATTCACTTGCACGAGACTTAACAACCGTGGCGAAAGAAGGAAACATTGACCCGGTCATTGGTCGTGGTAAAGAAATTGAGCGTGTCATTCAAGTATTAAGCCGCCGTACGAAAAACAACCCTGTTCTTATTGGTGAGCCAGGTGTAGGTAAGACTGCGATTGCAGAGGGGTTAGCTCAGCAAATCATCAACAATGAGGTTCCTGAAATCTTACGGGATAAGCGAGTTATGACACTTGATATGGGAACGGTAGTAGCAGGAACAAAATACCGCGGTGAATTTGAAGATCGCTTGAAAAAAGTAATGGAAGAGATTCGCCAAGCCGGAAATATCATTCTATTTATTGATGAACTTCACACACTAATCGGAGCTGGTGGTGCAGAAGGCGCGATCGACGCTTCTAACATCTTGAAACCATCTCTAGCTCGAGGTGACTTGCAGTGTATTGGTGCGACAACCTTAGAAGAGTATCGTAAGTACATCGAAAAAGATGCCGCGTTAGAGCGCCGCTTCCAACCAATTCAAGTTGATGAACCAAATTTAGAAGAATCTGAACAGATCCTTGAAGGACTTCGTGATCGCTATGAAGCTCACCACCGCGTGACGATCACTGACGAAGCGATTAAAGCAGCTGTTAAGTTCTCAGATCGCTATATTCAAGATCGTTTCTTACCGGATAAAGCGATTGATCTTATTGATGAAGCAGCTTCTAAAGTACGCTTACGTTCTTACACAGCTCCACCAAACCTGAAAGAACTTGAGCAAAAATTAGAAGAAGTACGTAAAGAAAAAGACGCAGCAGTACAAAGTCAAGAATTCGAGAAAGCCGCTTCTTTACGGGATAATGAACAGAAACTTCGAGAAGAATTAGATAAGACTAAAGATGAGTGGAAAGAAAAACAAGGCCAAGAAAACTCTGAGGTAACCGTAGAGGACATTGCATCTGTTGTATCTATTTGGACCGGAGTGCCTGTTTCAAAGCTTGCTAAAGACGAGACTGAGCGTCTTCTGAACATGGAAGATGTCTTGCATAACCGTGTTATTGGCCAGTCAGAAGCTGTTAAATCTATTTCCAAAGCCATTCGACGTGCTCGCGCAGGATTGAAGGATCCAAAACGTCCAATTGGGTCATTCATCTTCCTAGGGCCAACGGGTGTTGGTAAAACAGAATTAGCTCGGGCAGTTGCTGAGTCTATGTTTGGTGAAGAAGATGCAATGATTCGGATCGATATGTCTGAATACATGGAGAAACACTCTACTTCTCGTCTAGTTGGTTCGCCTCCTGGTTATGTTGGATACGATGAGGGTGGACAATTAACGGAAAAAGTTCGCCAAAAGCCTTATTCTGTTATCCTATTAGATGAGATTGAAAAAGCTCACCCAGATGTCTTCAATACCCTTTTACAGGTTCTAGAAGACGGACGATTAACGGATTCTAAAGGTCGTACGGTTGACTTCCGTAATACAGTTATCATTATGACTTCAAACGTTGGAGCAACTGAACTGAAAACGAACAAATATGCTGGTTTTACAATGGGAGACGCAAGTCAGGATTACAAAGATATGAAATCCAAAGTTATGGAAGAAATGAAACGTGCTTTCAGACCTGAGTTCTTAAACCGTATAGATGAAATCATTGTCTTCCATTCTCTTGAGAAAAAACACATGAAGCAAATTGTTACTCTAATGGTGGATCAGCTACAGAAACGTCTTACTGAATTAGATGTTGACTTCACCCTTACAGATAAGGCTCTTGAGAAAATTGCGGATGAAGGATTCGATCCTGAATATGGTGCCCGTCCATTACGTCGCTCTCTTCAGAAGAACGTTGAAGATCTTCTATCAGAAGAGCTATTAAGAGAGAACATTGCAACAGGACAGAATGTTGTTATCGATGTGGATAATAAAGGCGAATTTACTGTTTCCACACAATAGTAATTCAAAACGATAGCTCATAAATAGATAATCATTTAAAATCGGAAGGTGAGAGCCTTCCGATTTTTTAGTATATGGTTTTGAATCTGACACAAATATGTGGAAGGTTGATTTATTTGGATAAAACAGAAGAATTTTAGTGAAGAATAATATATATAAGCAAGGTTATTAGGTAAAATACGTAATGGTATTGTAAAAACATTGTAACTGATAATTTATTAAAACGTATGAGATAATAAGGAGAGTACATACTCTTCTTTGATATAAGGGAGAGATCTTTTTGGCGAAACAAAAGTCAAAGTTTGTATGTCAGGAATGTGGGTATGAAACCGCTAAGTGGATGGGGAAATGTCCAAGTTGCCATCAATGGAATACACTTGTTGAGGAACGAGTGGCATCGAAATCTACTGGAAGGCATACATTTGTAACAAGTGATGCACAAACTAGCAAGAAACCAGAAAAAATAACAGCAATCGAAACAAAAGAAGAGCCTCGAATAAAAACTGGTATGCCAGAAGTGAATCGGGTGTTAGGTGGGGGCATTGTACCAGGCTCCCTCGTCTTAATTGGCGGTGATCCGGGAATAGGGAAATCAACCTTGTTGTTACAGGTGTCGTCTCAACTTGCTCATACAAAGGATGTAAGTGTACTTTATATATCGGGTGAGGAATCGACAAGACAGACGAAATTAAGAGCTGACCGTTTAGGTGTACTCTCTGATGATCTCTATGTACTAGCTGAAACGAATATGATGGATGTTGCTCATCATATTGATCAGATTCAACCTTCCTTCGTTGTTATTGATTCGATACAAACCATTTATAAGGAAGAAGTGAATTCTGCACCTGGCAGTGTTTCGCAAGTTCGTGAATGTACAAGTGAGCTCATGCGCATTGCTAAGAATAAAGGGATTCCAATCTTTATCGTAGGACACGTCACGAAAGAAGGATCCATTGCAGGTCCAAGGTTACTTGAACATATGGTAGACGCTGTACTTTATTTTGAAGGGGAGCGACACCATACATTCAGGATTCTTCGAAGCGTGAAGAACCGATTTGGAAGTACACACGAAATGGGTATTTTCGAGATGAAGGAAGAAGGACTAAAAGAAGTAGCGAACCCATCTGAAATATTCTTAGAAGAGCGGTCTCAAGGAGCGGCAGGTTCTACAGTTGTTGCTTCTATGGAGGGTACTCGACCTGTATTGGTTGAGATTCAGTCACTCATATCCCCAACGAGTTATGGAAATCCAAGAAGGATGGCTACAGGTTTAGATCATAACCGGGTGCCGCTACTAATGGCTGTTTTAGAGAAGCGTGTAGGCTTACTCTTACAGAATCAAGATGCATATGTGAAAGTAGCAGGTGGAGTGAAACTTGATGAACCAGCT
Organism: Pontibacillus chungwhensis BH030062; assembly: GCF_000770675.1. Lineage (GTDB taxonomy): Bacteria > Bacillota > Bacilli > Bacillales > BH030062 > Pontibacillus > Pontibacillus chungwhensis. The sequence goes on along the minus strand of NZ_AVBG01000023.1, from coordinate 23,581 downwards.
ATTGATCTTGCGGTGGCTGTGAGTATTGCCTCAAGCTTTCAAGATCGTCCATCTAAGCCTGATGATGTCTTGGTTGGAGAAGTGGGGCTGACAGGAGAGATTCGACGTGTTGCCCGTATAGAACAACGTGTACAAGAAGCGGCTAAGTTAGGTTTTAAACGCGCGATCGTTCCAAAGAAGAATCTAAGCGGTTGGACTCTCCCTGACGATATCGAGATTATTGGAGTTAACTCAGTTCAAGAAGCTTTAAAAGCTACGTTGGGAGGCGCTTAGATGGAATGGGTTGAAGGAAGAGAATCCATGATTGGAGACATATTAAAATTTGTAGCCCCAGGTACGCCCTTGCGTGAAGGGATCGATAATGTTCTTCGTGCCAACACAGGGGGGCTTATTGTTCTGGGGTATAATGACAAAGTGCAACAACTGGTAGATGGTGGCTTTCATATTCAGTCGTCGTTTACGCCTGCACATCTGTATGAACTTGCGAAAATGGATGGAGCCCTGATCTTAAATGAGAAGGCTTCAGAAATACTCTTTGCTAATGCGCAGTTAATTCCTGACCCATCTATTTCCTCTACAGAAACAGGAATGCGCCATAGAACTGCAGAACGTGTGGCTAAGCAAACAGGCGAACTTGTGATTGCTATTTCTCAAAGACGAAATGTCATTACGCTATATAAAAGTAACCTAAAGTATTCCTTAAAAGATATAGGAGTTATTCTCACAAAGGCAAACCAAGCTATGCAAACTTTGGAGAAATACAAAAATGTCTTGGACCAGGGGGTTACGAACCTGGGTGCTTTGGAATTTGAAGAAATGGTTACATTTTCAGAGGTGTTACAAGTTATACACCGCATAGAAATGGTTTTACGCATAAAAAACGAAATTTTAGGGTATGTAAATGAATTAGGAACCGAAGGGCGCTTGATTCAGCTACAGCTAACAGAACTTGTATCTAATATTGAGAATGAAGCACGTCTGTTGCTAAAGGATTATAGCAAGTACGGAGATTATGAACCCCATTATATTTTAAAGAAACTTCAAGAGGTTACCAATACAGAACTAATGGAAGATGCGAAGATTTTGAAACTGCTTGGATATCCTTCCTCTACAAAGGTAGATGATCCAGTGACACCTAGAGGATATAGAATTCTGGATAAAATACCTCGTTTGCCTTTCTTAATTGTCGAATCGATGGTAGAAGAGTTTGGAACGTTAAACGATGTCGTCAAGGCTTCCGCGAAGGAACTTGTTAAAGTTGATGGTATTGGTGAGGTTAGGGCTGGCAAGATCAAAGAAGGGCTAAACCGCATCCAAGAGCAGTTGTTTATAGATCGACATATTTAATCACACAATTGACACGTTTGGTTATGTCTGCTACTATGTAACGTTCATTTAATTGACTATATTTGTAAGGTGTGATGCGGTTTCGACTATATAAGTGGATTTTATTCTTTTATTATATTTTTTAGAAAACTTGGTAATACTGCATGTTAGGAGGTGACCGTGGTGCTTAAGAAAGTGGTCCAATTATTTATTGTTATCGCAGGTGGTACCATAGGATTTTTGTTTATACCAGACTTGATTGTCGGTCTGTCAGACGTACCGCAAGATTCCTGGATGGCCAATGAGTACATCGGGATGGTGCTAGGAGCCATAATATTATATTTATTAACATTTTGGTTTGTCGATTATATCGTCAATTTCTTCATGTGGGTAGAAGAAACGCTTGTCAAAGTTCCTGTGGCAGATCTGTTGTTTGGAAGTTTAGGTCTTATTGTGGGGTTAATCGTAGCATTCTTGGTTAACATTCCTCTTCAGGATAACCCTATATTAGTAGTATCGCAGGTGTTGCCGATTTTCCTAACGGTTATATTAGGTTATTTAGGATTCCAAGTAGGTTTTAAACGACGCGACGAATTCATTAATCTCCTTTCATTAGCCAACAAAAAGGAAAAGGAGAAAGACCGCAAGAAAGAAGCTGGTCAGTATGATGATGAAGAATCAGATTTTGCCCCTAAGACAAAGATCTTAGACACAAGTGTTATTATTGATGGCCGAATCGCTGATATTTGCCAGACTCATTTTCTTGAGGGTACGATTTTAATTCCACAGTTCGTGCTAGAGGAATTACAGCATATTGCGGATTCTTCAGATGTGCTAAAGCGAAATAGAGGACGTCGAGGTTTGGATGTTCTTAACCGAATGCAGAAGGAACTTCCGGTCAATGTGGAAATCTATGAAGGCGATATTGAAGATGTTCAGGAAGTGGATAGTAAGCTCGTGAAGCTAGCGAAACTCATTAACGGAATAGTCGTTACCAACGACTTTAACTTAAATAAAGTTTGCGAGTTTCAAAATGTTCAAGTACTGAATATCAATGACTTAGCTAATGCTGTTAAGCCAGTTGTGTTACCTGGTGAGGAACTTACGGTTCAAGTTATTAAGGACGGAAAAGAACAGAATCAAGGTGTTGCGTACCTTGATGACGGAACCATGATCGTTGTTGAAGAAGGTAAAGATTATATTGGTCGTACTATTGAAGTTCTTGTTACAAGTGTACTTCAAACTTCTGCAGGGCGAATGATTTTTGCCAAGCCTAAACTACTTGAAAAAGCCTTGTAAGTAGAGTATAAACAAAATAGAGTTTCTCAAAAGTGATAACAGCGATGTTATCGCTTTTGTTTTGTTTAAAACATTTATTATTACACATTTAGGATGGGATCTATGAGTTCGTATCAAGTTATAATACTAGCTGCTGGTCAGGGGAAGCGGATGAAGGCTGGGGTAAATAAACAGTTTTTATCTATAAACGGGAAGCCGCTTCTCATTCATACAATTGAAGCTTTTATGCAGGATGATTCATGTGAACAGCGAATTGTAGTCATTAATCCAGATGAACGTACACAGATAGAAAGTTTATTAGAGAGGTTTGGATATTCAAGTCTAATTACACTTATTGATGGAGGCCAAGAGCGCCAAGACAGTGTGTACGCGGGTCTTCAGGCTGTTGATGGGGACTCTATCGTTCTTATCCATGATGGAGCGAGACCTTTTGTTACGAAAGAGTCGATTCGGAAGCTGGTAGAAGAGGCTGGTGAACATGGAGCGGCGCTTTTAGCTGTACCGGTGACGGATACGATCAAGCAATATCAAGCGGGTAGCCTTAAAACGTTAAAACGAGACGAGCTCTTTGCGGCTCAAACGCCGCAGGCTTTCCGTTATGGACTCATTATGGCAGCCCATGAGCATGCAAAAGATGAACAGTACCTTGGTACAGACGATGCCTCTCTGGTTGAAAGGCTAGGAGAGAACGTCGAAGTTGTCCAAGGAAGTTATGATAACATTAAGCTCACGACGCCTGAAGATATCGAAAAGGCTGAAACGATTATTCATAAGCGTTCGGCCGCATTAGAAGCGAAGGAGGAAAAAGATATGTTTCGTGTGGGGCAAGGATTTGATGTTCACCAATTAGTAGAAGGAAGACCTTGTATTATTGGGGGTATTGAGATCCCTTATGAGAAAGGTCTACTCGGTCATTCAGACGCAGATGTTTTACTTCATACGGTAGCAGATGCCTGTTTAGGAGCTATTGGAGAAGGTGATATTGGGAAGCACTTTCCGGATACAGAACCTGAATTTAAGGATGCCGACTCTATGAAGTTGCTTGAACATGTATGGAGTATTGTAAAGGGTCATGGATATGAACTAGGGAATATCGATTGTACCATCATCGCACAGGCGCCAAGAATGTCACCTTATACAACAGCTATGCAATCCAACATCGCGCGCATACTAGAGGCAGAAACGTCACAAGTTAACGTAAAAGCCACAACTACGGAAAAACTAGGTTTTCCTGGCCGTAAAGAAGGAGTAGCTGCACAAGCAACAGTTTTACTTACACGCTCAAAATCGCTATAATGAGCAAAGTAAATATCAAAATTCGTTTATCAAGCACGTGCTTGAGATGATAAAATGAAAGTAGACTATCATTCGGTAGAAAGAAGGGGAATTAACCATGACAAATGAAATTCGTGTGCGTTATGCGCCTAGTCCGACAGGGCATTTACATATCGGGAATGCGCGTACAGCACTTTTCAATTATTTATATGCACGCCACCTTGGTGGTAAATTTATTATTCGTATTGAGGATACGGATGAGAAGCGTAACGTTGCTGGTGGAGAACAGAGCCAGATGGAATACTTGAAATGGCTAGGGATTGACTGGGATGAGAGCGTTGACGTTGGTGGAGACTACGGCCCTTATCGTCAAATGGAACGTTTAGACTTGTACCAGAAATACATTGATGAACTATTGGAGAAAAACCTTGCATATAAATGTTATGTGACAGAAGAAGAATTAGAGGCAGAGCGTGAGGCACAGCGCGCTCGTGGCGAGGTACCGAAGTATTCAGGTGCGCATCGTGACCTTACAGAAGAGCAGATCAAACAGTTTGAAGCGGAAGGTCGTCAGCCGAGCATTCGTATTAGAGTTCCAGAAGGGGTTACTTATAAATTTAATGACCTTGTTCGTGGGGAGATTACGTTTGAATCAAGCGACTTTGGTGATTGGGTTATTGCGAAGAAAAACGGAACGCCAACGTATAATTTTGCAGTAGCTGTCGATGATTATCTTATGAAGATTACGGATGTCTTACGTGGTGAAGAGCACATTTCCAATACGCCAAAACAAATGATGGTCTATGATGCTCTTGGTTGGGAAGCACCTCGCTTTGGTCATATGGCTCTAATCTTAAATGAACAACGTAAGAAGCTAAGTAAACGCGATGAGCATATTCTTCAGTTTATTGGTCAGTATGAGAAATTAGGCTACCTACCTGAAGCATTATTCAATTTCATTACATTACTTGGTTGGTCTCCGGTAGGGGAGGAAGAAATCTTTACTGATGAACAACTTATAGAGATCTTTGATCCTTCTCGTCTATCGTCTTCACCAGCAGTATTCGACCCACAGAAGTTAAAGTGGATTAACAACCAATACATTAAAGCTTCAAGTTTAGACCGTATTGTAGACCTTGCACTTCCTCATCTTGTTGAAGCGGGACGCCTTTCTGAAGACATGAGTGAAGACCAACGTGCCTGGGCACGCGAGTTAGTTTCCTTATATCAAGAACAGTTAAACTATGCAGCTGAGATTGTGGAGCTGACAGAACTATTCTTCAAAGAGGAAATTGATTATGACGAAGAAGCTATGGCTGTCTTGAAAGAAGAGCAAGTGCCAGAAGTGCTTGAAACCTATAGTGCCAAACTTGATGAATTAGAAGCTTTTGAACCGGATGCCATTAAAAAGGCAGTTAAAGCTGTGCAAAAAGAAACGGGTCATAAAGGGAAGAAGCTCTTCATGCCAATTCGTGTGGCGACAACTGGTCAGACTCATGGGCCTGAGCTACCAAACGCTATTCACCTACTTGGAAAAGAGACGGTTAAGAAGCGTTTAAAAAATGCTGTAGAGCAGCTTCAAGCATAGAAGTTCACATTTTCCGTGAAATATAATATATTAGCATTAATAACCTAGAACGTTGAAGAGGAGAAGTAAAGGGATCGCTCCTTTCTTGCAGAGACAATCACCCAGGCTGAAAGTGGTTGAAGGAGCTCTTTTGAAATGCACCTCTGAGTCTCTTGTTGAATTGTAGTAAACAAGAGCGGTACTCTCCCGTTATGAGAGGCGAGTTGGAGATAAGTACGTTTTATCTCAAACAGAGTGGAACCGCGCATGAAGCGTCTCTGTGTTTTATAAGCACAGAGGCGCTTTTTTTTCTGTCTCGCATAAGGGTTTATCGCCTACTCACCTTTTTCTCATGATGATGTAATGGAGGGATATGAATGGGGCTTTTCCAAATGCTCAAGGAAGATGTTGATGTTGTATTTGATCAAGACCCGGCTGCTAGAAGTCGGTTTGAAGTAATTTTAACCTACTCAGGATTACATGCGATATGGGGGCACCGACTTGCACATGCCTGTTATATAAAAAAGTTCTTCTTTTTAGCAAGAGTCATCTCGCAACTAAGTCGGTTTTTCACAGGGATTGAAATCCATCCAGGTGCCAAGATTGGCCGTCGATTCTTTATTGATCACGGCATGGGTGTTGTCATCGGGGAAACATGTGAAATCGGTGATAATGTCACCATATTCCAAGGCGTAACGTTAGGTGGAACGGGTAAAGAGAAGGGCAAACGTCACCCAACTCTCAAGGATCATGCCCTTGTGGCCACAGGAGCGAAAGTACTTGGATCCATTACGATTGGTGAGAACTCTAAAGTAGGAGCGGGATCTGTTGTACTTAACGACGTACCTGATCACTCAACTGTTGTAGGGATCCCTGGAACCATTGTTATACGTAATGGAAAGAAAGTACGTAAAGACTTAGATCATCATAAAATGCCTGATCCGGTCGCTGACCGATTTAAAAAGATGGATGAAGAAATTACTCGCTTACAAAAACAAATAGAAGATATGAAACAAGGAGTGAACAATAATGGGGATTCAGATTTATAATACCCTTACACGTCAGAAAGAAGCGTTCAAACCAATTGAAGAAGGTAAGGTACGTATGTATGTGTGTGGCCCAACGGTTTACAACTACATTCACATAGGAAATGCCCGACCTGCTATTGTTTTTGATACGGTTCGTAAGTACTTCCAGTATCAGAATTATGACGTACATTACGTTTTGAACTTTACAGATGTAGATGACAAGTTAATTAAAGCAGCTAACGAACTTGGTTCTGAAGTGCCGGAAATTGCAGAGCGATTCATTGAGGCCTATAAAGAGGATGTAGGAGCATTCGGTGTGGAAGAAGCCGTGGATCATCCTCGTGTAACGGAAAACATGTCTGAAATCATTGAATTTATCAATACGTTAGTGGACAAAGGTCATGCTTATGAATCAGGAGGAGATGTTTATTTCCGGACTCGATCATTTGATTCTTACGGTAAATTATCTCAGCAATCCATTGATGAGCTCAGAACAGGAGCGCGTATTGAAGTAGGGGAGAAGAAAGAAGATCCGCTTGATTTCACCCTATGGAAAACGACGAAGGATGGCGAGATTGCTTGGGAAAGCCCTTGGGGAGAAGGAAGACCTGGTTGGCACATAGAGTGTTCCGCTATGGCGAAGAAATACTTGGGAGATACGATTGACATTCACGCAGGGGGGCAAGACTTAACATTCCCTCACCACGAAAATGAAATTGCTCAATCTGAGGCATTAAACGAAAAGCAATTTGCAAACTATTGGATGCACAACGGCTATATCAAAATTGAGAACGAGAAAATGTCTAAATCTCTCGGTAACTTTGTGCTCGTTCATGATATCATTAAACACCACGATCCTCAGGTTATTCGCTTCTTTATGCTAAGCGTTCATTACCGTCATCCAATCAACTTTAGTGAAGCATTACTTGAAGGAGCTAAGAACAGCTTAGACCGTATAAAGAATGCTTATGAAAACCTAGAGCATCGTAAACAGTCGGCTACGAATCAAACAGAAGATGACGAAGAGTGGATCCAAAAGGTAGAAGCGTACAAGAACACATTTATTGAAGAAATGAACGATGATTTCAATACAGCTAATGCTATTTCTGTACTGTTTGATCTTACGAAAGATGCAAACGTTTATTTACAATCGACTCACACATCCGAAGGTGTTATTACTTCATTCCAACAAACATTGTCTGAATTAGCTGAAGTGTTAGGAATTCATGTAGCTGGAGAAGATGAGTTACTTGATGAAGAAATTGACGCATTAATTCAAGAGCGAATTGATGCAAGAAAGAATCGTAATTTCCAAAGAGCTGATGAAATACGAGATGACTTAAAAGAACGCGGCATCATTTTAGAGGATACACCTCAAGGTACACGCTGGAAGAGAGGGTAATATGAATCATCAAAAAGTCGACGTTAGGCAAATGAAGAGTCTAACCCTCGCCTACATGGGTGATGTTGTATATGAACAATTTGTCAGAGAGCACTTAATTCGGAGCGGGAGTGTGAAACCGCAGCAATTGCACCAAGCTGCGGTACGCTTTGTCTCCGCGAAATCTCAGGCAGCTGTCATTCGCTATTGGCTGGACGAACAGCTGTTAACAGAAGCGGAAGAAGGAATTGCGAGAAGGGGACGAAACGCTAAGAGCGGTTCAACACCTAAGAACACAGATGTACAAACCTATCGTTATAGTACAGCTTTTGAAGCCCTTTTAGGGTATCTGTATTTCATGGAGCAAAAGGACCGGCTAATCGAGTTAGTTGACCAAGCGATACAATACGTAGAAGAAAGGAGCGCGACAACATGAAAGAAGAATGGATTATAGGGAAAAATGCCGTTTCAGAAGCATTAAAATCAGGGCGTTCAATTAATAAAGTAATGGTCTCTGATCAACTTCAACATAAAGCAACTCAAACTCTCCAAAAGATCGCTAAAGAAAACGGAGTTCAAGTTCAAAAAGTACCTAAGAAAAAAATTGATCAATTAGTAGATGGAAGCCACCAAGGTGTTATAGCTTCAGTAGCGGCATATAGCTACAGTGAACTAGAAGATTTGTTTGATCATGCGCACCAGAAGGGAGAGGCCCCTTTCTTCTTAATTCTAGATGAAATTGAAGATCCTCATAATTTAGGTTCCATCCTTCGAACAGCAGATGCCGCTGGTGTACATGGGATTATCATTCCAAAGAGACGTTCTGTAGGATTAACGGCTACTGTAGCGAAAACATCTACAGGAGCAATTGAATATATTCCGGTCGTACGAGTGACGAATTTAGCACGTACAATTGAAGATTTGAAGAAAGAACATGTATGGGTGGTAGGAACAGATGCTAAAGGAGAAGAGGACTACCGACAACTAAAAGGGGACATGCCGATTGCACTTGTCATTGGTAGTGAAGGAAAAGGGATTAGCCGTTTAGTAAAAGAAAAATGCGACTGGTCTGTTCGTTTACCAATGGTTGGACACGTCACATCTCTTAATGCATCTGTTTCGGCTAGTTTGCTTATGTATGAAATACACAGGAAGCGCCACCCATTGGGTGAGTAGTAATGGTAGTTCTCATTGTAGATGGATACAACATTATAGGGGCTTGGCCAGAGCTTCAATCTTTAAAAGATCATGACCTTGGCCAAGCCCGTGATCTATTAATCGAAAAGATGGCTGAATATCGGGCTTTCTCCAAATACAGAGTGATTGTGGTCTTTGATGCATATTATGTGCAAGGTATAGAGAAAAAGCGAAAAAATTATGACGTAGAAATTGTCTTTACGAGAGAAAATGAAACAGCAGATGAGCGAATAGAAAAGCTTGTACAGGAAGTTAAAAACATCAGAACGCAAGTATATGTGGCAACTTCGGACTACACGGAACAACGAACGATATTTGCTCAAGGCGCATTACGTTTATCAGCAAGAGAACTTCAAATCGAGATGAAAAATATAGAAAAAGAGATTCAAAACGAGGTAAAGTCTTATAATCAGGTTCAAAACAGGTCTAAAATACCGATAAAAAAAGAAGTGTTAGATGTCTTCGAAAAGTGGAGAAGAGGCGAAAAGTAATGCCGGCTTGTGTTGACGCTTCTGAAACGCTTACTGTATAATATTTCTATATATCGAGTGTAGTACGGTCGGGGGGAATCCTTACGTGATCATCGGACAAGTGGAGAAGGACATCAAGGATTTGGATTTTGAACAAATGTCAGACGAAGATGTCGTTGTTTATGTGCATAAAGGAGATAGTCGAGCTTTAGAACATTTGATTAATAAGTATAAGAATTTTGTACGTGCTAAAGCCCGCACATATTTTTTAATTGGCGCAGACCGAGAAGATATTGTGCAGGAAGGAATGATCGGGTTGTATAAAGCAATTCGAGATTATCAAGAGGACAAGCTTTCCTCGTTTAAAGCCTTCGCAGAACTTTGTGTAACTCGCCAAATAATTACTGCCATTAAAACCGCCACTAGACAGAAGCATATACCGCTTAACTCATATGTTTCTTTAGACAAACCCATCTATGATGAAGAGTCCGATCGAACATTGTTGGACGTAATAGCCGGTGCAAAAGCATTAGATCCCGAGGAATTGATTATAAACCAGGAACGGTTTGGTGACATGGAATATAAAATGTCAGAATTGTTAAGTGATTTAGAAAGAAAGGTACTGAGTTTATATTTAGATGGCAGATCCTATCAGGAGATTTCGGTAGATTTAAACCGTCATGTTAAGTCCATTGATAATGCACTGCAACGGGTGAAGAGGAAGCTTGAACGATACCTTGAAATCAGTGAAATAACGCTCTAACACTACGTTGACAGCCTTATAATCCCATGGTACATTAATGGAAGTGACTAAAACCCTGAAATGGGGCGGAGAAAAATGCGGAAAAAGGTAGTCTTAGCGTGTGTTGAATGTGCAAGTCGTAACTACTCAACAAATAAGAACTCGAGCATCAATCCTGAGCGACTTGAAGCACGAAAGTATTGTAAGAATTGCGGCAAACACACCCTGCACCGGGAGACAAAATAACGAGGAAGCCTTACGGGTGAAAGTTTGGGGGTACTAGCATGTTCAAGTTTTTCAAAAACGTTTCTCGAGAAATGCAAAAAGTCAGTTGGCCTAAAGGGAAAGAACTTTCTAAATACACTGTAACGGTTATTTCAACCGTGGCTTTTGTTGCTGTCTTCTTTGCGGTAGTAGACTTAGGGATTTCGTGGATTCTTGAATTGATTACCGAATAAAGCACTTATGTTTATGTTATAATGTTATTAATACGTTTCTTGCTCAAAAAACCCGTTTAACGGGTTTTTTCATGTTGATCAAAAAACGAAACTTAACAATGAGGGAGGGAAGGGCAAACCGTTTGTCCTGAAACTATGGAAAAAAGATGGTATGTTGTACACACTTATTCTGGTTACGAGAATAAAGTGAAAACAAATTTAGAGAAACGTGTGGATTCTATGGGGATGGAAGATAAGATCTTCCGTGTAATTGTCCCTGAAGATGAAGAAACGGAAATTAAAAACGGTAAACGTAAGACCGTTAAAAAGAAGACTTTCCCCGGCTATGTGTTGGCGGAAATGGTAATGACGGATGATTCGTGGTATGTTGTACGTAATACACCAGGAGTAACAGGTTTCGTTGGATCTACTGGTTCAGGTTCGAAGCCTACCCCTCTCTTGGAAGAAGAAATGGAAACAGTTCTTAAGCGAATGGGAATGGACGAACCGCTCCAAGACATTGGCTTTGAAGTAAAAGAAAGTGTCCGTGTAACCGAAGGGCCTTTCGCGAACTTTACTGGCTCTATTGAATCTATTGACTTGGATAAGCAAAAGGTAAAAGTACACGTTAATATGTTTGGGCGCGAAACCCCTGTTGAGCTTGAGTTTTCTCAAATTGAAAAATTATAATGGGGACCCCTTGCATTCTTTCTGGAAAAATGCTAGAATTTTTATGTTCTTAATGCCTCGAGAAAGAGGATTTATGTGTATATGATTGAGTGGGAGGGGAAAAGCCCCTGTAACCACATCACGGACTTAAGGAGGTGTGTCTCGTGGCTAAAAAAGTTATTAAAGTTGTAAAACTACAGATCCCTGCAGGTAAAGCCAACCCGGCTCCACCAGTTGGACCAGCACTAGGTCAAGCAGGTGTTAACATCATGGGTTTCTGTAAGGAATTTAACGCACGTACAGCAGATCAAGCTGGTATGATCATTCCGGTTGAAATTACGGTGTTTGAAGACCGTTCATTTACATTCGTCACTAAAACTCCGCCTGCTGCCGTTCTTCTTAAAGATGCGGCTGGCATTAAATCCGGATCAGGCGAACCGAACCGCAATAAAGTTGCAACAATTAAGCGCGACAAAGTACGCGAAATTGCTGAAACAAAAATGCCTGACCTAAATGCTGCTGACGTGGATGCAGCTATGCGCATGGTTGAAGGTACAGCGCGTAGCATGGGACTTGTTATCGAGGACTAATCCCACAGCGGCTCTGGATTGAGTAAGGTTGCGAGGTGGGGGTTTTCCGCATTTCGCAACCTTTATTCGTGGGAGGTAAAACCGTTAAAACCACAACGAGGAGGAAAATGAAATGGCTAAAAGAAGCAAAAGATACGAAGAAGCTTTAAAATTAGTAGATAAATCAAAAGCTTATGACTCTCAAGAAGCAGTCAAGCTAGTTAAAGAAACATCGAAAGCAAACTTTGATGAAACAGTTGAAGCTGCTTTCCGTCTAGGGGTAGACCCTAAGAAAGCGGACCAACAAATCCGTGGCGCTATGGTACTACCACACGGAACTGGTAAATCCCAACGTGTTCTAGTTTTCGCTAAAGGTGATAAAGCGAAAGAAGCAGAAGCAGCGGGTGCAGACTTCGTAGGTGAACAAGACCTAATCAACCAGATCAACCAAGGTTGGTTTGAATTTGATGTAGTTGTAGCGACTCCAGACATGATGGCTGAAGTTGGTAAACTAGGTCGCGTACTTGGACCAAAAGGTCTAATGCCTAACCCTAAAACAGGAACTGTAACATTCGATGTTGAAAAAGCTGTTAACGAAATCAAAGCAGGTAAAGTTGAATACCGCGTTGATAAAGCAGGAAACATCCATGTACCAATTGGTAAAGTTTCCTTTGAAAATGACAAATTAGTTGAGAACTTCACAGCGATCACTGAAACGCTAATGAAGGCGAAGCCTCAGGCTGCTAAAGGAACTTACATGCGTAACGCATCAGTAGCTTCCACTATGGGACCTGGTGTACGCGTAGACATTTCTTCTTTCAAAAGCTAATTTGGCATTGACTTTTCAATAGCGCTTAGCTATAATATTCAATGTTGCAAATATGAATACGTTATACCGTAGACAGTAGGTGCGCTTGTCGCTTAATTTCCTACCGAGGTGTGTTGATATACGTGATAGTTGTTCGCCGATAGCTATCATCAACTCATGTGCCTTCTTGTCTACCTTGAAGGCACATTTTTTATGACTTATATCGCGAGCCTTTTATGAACCTTGGCACCCTAACGGTATGATGAAAAGTCAATAGGAGGTGGAACGATGAGCAGAATTATTGAACACAAGAAACAGCTTGTTTCTGAAATTGCTGATAAACTTCAGAACAGTAAATCTACAGTACTTGTAGATTACCGCGGGCTAGACGTTGATACGGTAACGAATCTTCGTCAACAACTTCGTGAAGCTGGCGTAGACTTCAAAGTGTACAAAAACACAATGACTCGCCGTGCGACAGCAGAAGCGAACTTAACTGAGCTTGATGAGGTATTAGTTGGACCAACAGCACTTGCATTCAGCGAGGACGACGCTGTATCCCCTGCTAAAATCATCAACAGCTTCGTTAAAGAAAACGACGCTCTTGAAATTAAAGGTGGCGTAATCGAAGGTAGTGTTGCAAGCGTTGAGCAAATCAAAGAACTTGCAGAACTTCCGGACGCAAACGGACTTGTATCTATGCTACTTTCTGTACTACAAGCTCCAATGCGCAACTTCGCACTTGCAACAAAAGCTGTTGCAGACCAAAAAGAAGAACAAGGCGCTTAATAGCCTAATAGGCACGTCTAATAATTATATTTATTACAAGGAGGATATATCATGACTAAAGAACAAATTATCGACGCGATCAAAGAAATGAACGTTCTTGAACTTAATGATTTAGTAAAAGCAATTGAAGAAGAATTTGGAGTAACTGCTGCAGCACCTGTAGCTGTAGGTGGCGGCGCTGAAGAAGCTGCTGAAGAGCAAACTGAATTTGACGTTGTTCTTGAAGACGCTGGTTCTTCTAAGATCAAAGTAGTTAAAGCAGTTCGCGAAATCACTGGACTTGGACTTAAGGATGCTAAAGACTTAGTAGACAACGCTCCAAAACCAGTTAAAGAGGGCATTGCTAAAGAAGAAGCTGAAGAAATGAAAACTAAGCTTGAAGAAGCAGGCGCTAAGATCGAACTTAAGTAAGAGAAAGCACAAAAAGCTCGCTGGATAACGGCGAGCTTTGCTTTTTGTTATACATTAGTTTTTGGGCAATTTACTCAAAAAATCTTATGTAAAGCATATTGCAAGATGGGTAGGTGTTATGGATGGCAGAACACTATTATTCAAGAAATCCTGAATCTAAGAGTGCTCCAAAGTCATGGACGTTCAACTTACGAGGAAGAACGCTTAACTTTAGCACAGATCAAGGAGTATTTTCTAAAGACGAAGTAGATTTTGGGTCTAGAACCTTAATAGAAACGTTTGCTGAACCAGAGATCAATGGAGAATTTCTTGATCTGGGCTGTGGATATGGCCCCATAGGTCTTTCCCTCGCTCTGGATTTCCCAGATCGTAAAGTTGTTATGGTAGATGTTAACGAGCGAGCGACTCAATTAGCTCAAAACAACGCAGCAAAGAACAACGTAAAGAATGCAGACATTATCCAAAGTGACCAATTTTCTGCTATACAACATCAGAGCTTTGCGGCAATCGTAACGAATCCACCAATTAGAGCAGGAAAGAAAGTTGTTCATTCCATGTTCGATCAAAGTCACCGGGCTCTTCTCCCAGGAGGCGAATTGTGGGTTGTCATTCAAAAGAAACAAGGTGCTCCATCTGCTAAGCAACATTTAGAAGAACTATTCGACCAGGTAACGATTGAAAAGAAGGCGAAGGGTTACTTCATTCTTAAGGCGAAAAAGTTTGACTCCGAAATTTAGTTGTGATAGTATTGAAAAATGCCAATATATAAGTTTCTATGTCAAGAGTTTTTTTAAACTTTTTGCGTATAAAAGCCTTTCGTTAGGCAAGAATGGTAAAATCGAATAAACAAATCGTATATTGTGGTTTTCTTCTAGAAACCCTTTTTTCTTTTGTCTAACGTTAAGGAAAACGGAATTGTTCAATTACACTCGTCTTGTACGAGTGTAACTATAGATTAACCTGGTGCAGGAGAGATCTTTCTGTACTAGCTAGTTCGGCATGCCATTTTTGCCGGACAATTTTTTCTTTATTAAAATGCTTGATTTGAGGGGTGAATCAGTTGACAGGTCAACTAGTTCAGTATGGACGACACCGCCAGCGCAGAAGTTATGCGCGTATCAGCGAAGTACTCGAATTACCAAATTTAATTGAAATTCAAACTGCTTCTTATGATTGGTTCTTAGAAGAAGGTTTGAGGGAGATGTTCCAAGACATTTCACCAATTGAGGACTTTACAGGCAATCTTTCTTTAGAGTTTGTAGATTACACACTCGGAGAGCCAAAGTATCCTGTAGATGAATCAAAAGATCGAGATGTCACATATTCAGCTCCTCTTCGCGTTAAAGTACGCTTGCTTAATAAAGAAACTGGCGAAGTTAAAGAGCAGGAAGTGTTTATGGGCGATTTCCCACTAATGACTGGTACAGGTACTTTCGTCATTAATGGTGCAGAGCGTGTAATCGTATCTCAGTTAGTTCGTTCTCCAAGTGTCTACTTTAATCCTAAAGTTGATAAGAACGGTAAGAGAGGGTATACAGCTACTGTAATCCCTAACCGTGGTGCTTGGTTAGAATTCGAAACAGACGCAAAAGACGTAGTTCACGTACGTATTGATCGTACCCGTAAACTTCCGATTACAGTCTTATTGCGTGCTCTAGGATTTGGAACAGACCAAGAGATCATTGATCTTATTGGTGAGAACCAATACCTTAAGAATACGCTTGAGAAAGATAATACGGAAAACAGTGAAAAAGCTCTTTTAGAAATTTACGAGCGACTTCGCCCTGGTGAACCACCAACGGTAGAAAATGCGAAGAGTTTACTTGTTTCACGCTTCTTTGATCCAAAAAGGTATGATCTTGCACACGTAGGTCGTTACAAGATTAATAAGAAGTTACACATCAAGAATCGCCTATTTAACCAAGTGTTAGCTGAGTCATTAGCTGATCCGGAAACAGGTGAAATCCTTGCAAACAAAGGGGATAAACTAGATCGCCGCTTATTAGACAAGATTCTACCATATCTTGAAGGTTCTGAAGAGAATCTTGGAGATGAATACGTAGAACCTCATGACGGTGTGCTAGATGACCCTATGAAGATCCAAAACATTAAGATTGTAGATCCTACAGACCCTGAAGGGGAGAAAACTCTTAATGTAATCAGCAATGCAAATGTTGATGACAGTACTAAGAACATCACGCCTTCTGACATTCTATCTGCAGTAAGTTACTTCTTTAACTTACTTCATAATGTTGGTGGCACGGACGATATTGACCACTTAGGTAACCGTCGTCTTCGTTCGGTTGGTGAGCTTCTGCAGAACCAATTCCGTATTGGTCTATCTCGTATGGAGCGTGTAGTACGTGAGCGTATGTCGATCCAAGACACTGCTTCTATTACACCACAACAGCTGATCAACATTCGCCCAGTTATTGCTTCTATCAAAGAGTTCTTTGGTAGCTCTCAGTTATCCCAGTTCATGGACCAAACGAACCCGCTTGCAGAATTAACGCACAAACGCCGTCTTTCTGCATTAGGACCTGGTGGTTTGACACGTGAGCGTGCAGGTTTTGAAGTACGTGACGTTCACTATTCCCACTATGGACGTATGTGTCCAATCGAGACGCCAGAGGGACCAAACATTGGTCTTATTAACTCTCTTTCCTCATATGCAAAAGTAAACAAATTTGGCTTTATTGAAACACCATATCGTCGTGTTGACCCTGAAACAGGGAAAGTAACAGCTCAAATTGATTACTTGACTGCTGATGAAGAGGACAACTATGTGGTGGCTCAGGCAAACGCAAAGTTAGAAGAAGATGGATCATTCCAAGATGAGGAAGTAATCGCACGTTTCCGTGGTGAGAACACTGCAGTTAAACGTGAACGTATTGACTATATGGACGTATCGCCGAAACAGGTTGTTTCTGCTGCGACAGCGTGTATTCCTTTCTTAGAAAACGATGACTCCAACCGTTCCCTAATGGGTGCGAACATGCAACGTCAAGCTGTACCTTTAATGGAACCTGAATCTCCATTAGTGGGTACTGGTATGGAATATGTATCTGGTAAAGACTCTGGTGCTGCTGTTGTGGCGCATCATGAAGGTATCGTAGAACGTGTAGATGCTAAGGAAGTTCTTGTTCGTCGTATCTCAGTGGTAGACGGAAAAGAAGTAGAAGGCGACTTAGATCGCTACCGTTTCCAGAAATTTATCCGTTCAAACCAAGGTACTTGTTACAACCAGAAGCCAATCGTTAGCGCTGGTGATCGTGTTGAAAAAGGAGAAATCCTTGCTGATGGACCTTCGATGGAAAAAGGTGAACTTGCACTAGGTAAAAACCCGCTTGTTGCCTTTATGACATGGGATGGTTATAACTATGAGGATGCGATTATCATGAGTGAACGCCTTGTAAAAGACGACGTTTACACTTCTATTCATATTGAAGAGTATGAATCAGAAGCTCGTGATACGAAATTAGGACCAGAAGAAATTACACGTGATATCCCGAACGTAGGTGAAGATGCGCTTAAAGATCTAGACGACCGCGGAATTATTCGTGTCGGTGCTGAGGTAAGTGATAGCGATCTGTTAGTAGGTAAAGTGACACCTAAGGGTGTGACAGAGCTTTCAGCAGAAGAGCGTTTATTACATGCGATCTTTGGTGAGAAAGCACGTGAAGTACGTGACACTTCCTTGCGCGTGCCACACGGCGCTGGCGGTATCGTTCTTGATGTTAAGATCTTCAATCGTGAAGATGGAGATGAACTGCCTCCTGGTGTAAATCAGTTGGTTCGCGTTTACATCGTTCAAAAGCGTAAGATATCTGAAGGTGACAAAATGGCCGGTCGTCACGGTAACAAAGGTGTAATCTCTAAGATCCTTCCTGAGGAAGATATGCCTTACCTGCCAGACGGCACACCAGTCGATGTCATGTTAAACCCATTAGGTGTACCTTCACGTATGAACATTGGTCAGGTACTAGAGCTACACTTAGGTATGGCTTCTCGCCTATTAGGTGTTCGTATGGCTACACCAGTATTTGATGGTGCACGTGAGGAAGACGTTTGGGAAACATTACAAGAAGCTGGCATGGCAAGAGATGCGAAGACAATTCTTTATGATGGACGTACTGGTGAACCGTTTGACAACCGTGTATCTGTAGGTGTTATGTACATGATTAAACTTGCACACATGGTTGATGACAAACTTCACGCGCGTTCTACTGGACCATACTCTCTTGTTACGCAACAACCGTTGGGTGGTAAAGCTCAATTTGGTGGTCAGCGTTTCGGTGAGATGGAGGTATGGGCACTTGAAGCATACGGTGCTGCATATACACTTCAAGAAATCTTAACTGTTAAGTCTGATGACGTTGTTGGGCGTGTTAAAACGTATGAATCAATTGTCAAAGGCTCTAACGTACCTGAACCAGGCGTGCCAGAATCATTTAAAGTATTGATTAAAGAGTTACAAAGTTTAGGTATGGACGTTAAGATGCTAACAGCGGATGAATCTGAAATTGATTTACGTGATATTGAAGAAGAAGAAGCGCAATCAGCTGAGAAGCTGAACGTTGATGGCGATCCTAAAGACGAAATAGAGTAAGAGCTTATGACACTGGACTCTAAGCTTAGGGTAAAACCTGGAGATTATAAGGGAGGTAGGCCCCTTGCTAGATGTAAACAACTTTGAATATATGAAGATTGGTTTAGCTTCGCCTGATAAGATTCGTTCTTGGTCATTTGGTGAAGTTAAGAAACCAGAAACCATTAACTATCGTACGTTAAAGCCGGAGAAAGACGGTTTGTTCTGTGAACGCATTTTCGGTCCTACAAAAGACTGGGAATGTCATTGTGGTAAATACAAGCGTGTTCGTTACAAAGGAATCGTTTGTGATCGTTGTGGCGTAGAAGTAACCAAAGCAAAAGTACGTCGTGAGCGTATGGGGCACTTAGAATTAGCTGCCCCTGTCTCTCACATTTGGTACTTCAAAGGAATTCCAAGTCGTATGGGACTTGTTCTTGATATGTCACCTCGTGCTTTAGAAGAAGTTATCTACTTCGCGGCATATGTCGTTACAGATCAAGGTGATACGGCTCTTGAGAGAAAGCAGTTACTTTCTGAGAAAGAATACCGTACGTATCGTGAGAAGTACGGAAAGTCCTTCCAAGCTCTAATGGGTGCTGAGGCGATTCGTAAGTTGCTTCAAGATATCGATCTAGAGAAAGAAGTAGAAACTCTTAAAGAAGAATTGAAAACAGCTCAAGGACAGCGTCGTACACGCGCTATTAAACGTTTAGAAGTACTTGAGGCGTTCCGTGGATCAGGTAACAATCCATCTTGGATGATTCTAGATGTACTACCTGTAATTCCGCCAGAACTTCGCCCGATGGTACAACTTGACGGTGGACGTTTTGCAACGTCTGATTTAAACGACCTATATCGTCGTGTAATTAACCGTAATAACCGCTTGAAGCGTCTATTAGATCTTGGAGCTCCTACGATTATCGTTCAAAACGAAAAGCGTATGCTTCAAGAAGCTGTAGATGCTTTGATTGATAACGGTCGACGTGGCCGTCCGGTTACCGGACCAGGAAACAGACCTCTTAAGTCTCTTTCTCATATGCTGAAAGGTAAACAAGGTCGTTTCCGTCAGAACTTGCTTGGTAAGCGTGTAGACTACTCTGGTCGTTCTGTAATCGTCGTTGGGCCTAGCCTAAAGATGTATCAGTGTGGTTTACCGAAAGAAATGGCTTTAGAACTATTCAAACCATTCGTAATGCGTGAACTAGTTGATCGCGGACTTGCGCACAACATAAAGTCTGCTAAACGCAAAATAGAACGCATTCACCCAGAGGTTTGGGATGTTCTAGAAGAAGTGATTAAAGAGCACCCGGTTCTTCTAAACCGTGCCCCTACACTTCACCGTCTTGGAATCCAAGCATTCGAACCAACACTTGTAGAAGGACGTGCAATTCGCCTGCACCCACTAGTATGTACAGCGTATAACGCTGACTTTGATGGTGACCAAATGGCTGTTCACGTACCACTATCTGCAGAGGCCCAAGCAGAAGCTCGTATCTTAATGCTTGCTGCGCAAAACATCCTGAACCCTAAGGATGGAAAGCCAGTAGTTACACCTTCCCAGGACATGGTTTTAGGTAACTATTATCTAACACTAGAGCGCGTGGACGCAGTTGGTGAAGGTAAAGTATTTAAGGATACTGATGAAGCTTTAATTGCTTATCAGAATGGATATGTTCACTTACACACACGTGTAGCTGTGCATGCTCGCTCATTAAATAATGGGACATTCACTGAAGAACAAAACAACCAGCTGTTACTAACAACTGTTGGTAAGTTAATCTTCAACGAAATTCTACCTGAATCTTTCCCTTACATTAATGAACCGACTCAAAGTAACCTTGAAGGCAAAACGCCTGAAATGTACTTCATTGAGAAAGGTACAGATGTTAAAGAGGAAATCAAAAAACGCGAATTAGTTTCTCCGTTCAAGAAGAAGATTCTTGGGAACATTATCGCAGAAGTCTTTAAACGCTTTAAGATTAGTGAAACGTCTAAAATGCTTGACCGTATGAAGGACTTAGGTTTCGCTTATTCAACTAAAGCTGGTATCACTGTAGGTGTTTCTGACATCGTGGTACTTCCAGAGAAACAAACCATCCTTGAAGAAGCTCAAGGTAAAGTAGACAAAGTTATGAAACAGTTCCGTCGTGGTTTGATTACAGATGATGAGCGTTATGATCGCGTTATTGCTATTTGGTCAGCGGCCAAAGACGATATTCAAGATCGTTTAATGCACACACTTGATCCTGCCAACCCAATCTTCATGATGAGTGATTCCGGAGCTCGTGGTAACGCATCTAACTTCACACAGTTAGCTGGTATGCGTGGTCTTATGGCCAACCCGGCTGGTAAGATCATCGAACTTCCAATCAAATCAAGTTTCCGTGAAGGTCTGACGGTTCTAGAGTACTTCATCTCTACACACGGTGCTCGTAAAGGTCTTGCCGATACAGCACTGAAAACAGCCGACTCAGGTTACCTTACACGTCGTCTAGTTGACGTAGCACAAGATGTTATCGTTCGTGAAGATGACTGTGGCACTGACCGTGGCTTAGAAGTGGCTTCCCTTACTGAAGGTACGGAAATGATTGAACCGCTTATCGATCGTCTAATAGGTCGTACAGCATTCAAGACGATCCGTAACCCAGAAACAGGCGAAGTGATGGCTACTCGTGATCAAATCATAACTGAAGATATGGCGCGCTCTATTGTGGATGCGGGTGTTGAAAAAGCAACCATCCGTTCAGCATTTACATGTAACACACGCCATGGTGTATGTAAGAAATGTTACGGCCGTAACTTAGCAACTGGCTCAGAAGTAGAAGTAGGAGAAGCTGTTGGAATCATTGCTGCACAATCGATCGGTGAACCAGGTACACAGCTTACAATGCGTACCTTCCACACTGGTGGTGTTGCAGGAGATGATATCACACAAGGTCTACCTCGTATTCAAGAGTTATTTGAAGCTCGTAACCCTAAAGGTCAAGCTGTAATCAGTGAGATCCATGGTACAGTAGAAGAAGTTAATGAAGTAAAAGAAAAGCTCGAAATCACAGTACAAGGCGAAGTTGAAAAACGTAGCTACACAGCCCCATATGGTGCTCGTATGAAAGTTACAGTTGGAGACACTGTTCAAGCTGGTGAAGAGCTAACAGAAGGTTCTGTAGATCCAAAAGAATTACTGAAAATTCAAGGTGTAGAAGGCGTTGAAATGTATCTTCTACGTGAAGTTCAGAAAGTTTACCGTATGCAGGGTGTAGAAATCGGGGATAAGCACGTTGAAGTAATGGTGCGCCAGATGCTTCGCAAAGTGCGTGTACTTGATGCAGGTGATACGGATGTTCTTCCTGGCTCACTACTTGAGATCCACCAATTCCGTGATGCAAACCGTCAATCACTTGTAGAAGGAAGCCAACCAGCGGTGGGCCGTCCGGTTCTACTTGGAATTACGAAAGCATCACTAGAAACGGATTCCTTCCTATCTGCCGCATCCTTCCAGGAGACTACTCGTGTCCTAACTGATGCTGCTATTAAAGGAAAACGTGACGAATTGCTAGGACTTAAAGAAAATGTTATTATTGGTAAGTTGGTTCCGGCCGGTACAGGTATGCCTCGCTACCGTTCAGTTCAACCAGCATCCGATGAATTAACAGAAGATATGATTAAAGCTGAAGAGCCTGAAGAGATCACACAGTCTTAATTTTGTAATAGTAAGCTGATGAAGCAAGTGATAATCTAGGGAGCATCTAGAAAAAATATTCTAACCACGTTGACATTATGTGATGCGGGTGATACTATATTCTAGGTGCTTCCATTTATCCTTGTTACTTTGGAGGATATAGTTAAATGTCTTATGAAAAAGTAGCACAGGCTAAGTCGAATGTAGTAATTGGAACAAAGCAAACCATGAAAGCTATAAAGCATGGTCAAGTTCAAGAAGTTATTGTTGCTGATGATGCTGATCAGCATGTAACGGCTAAAGTACTGCGACTCGCAGAAGAGTTTGAAACTCCTTTCGCACGAGTAGATTCAATGGATAAATTGGGTAAAGCTTGTGGGATTGATGTGGGAGCAGCTGTAGTAGCGATAAAGCAATAAAGTTTTGGCGGAAAGGCAAACTTTCGCGAAAGCTTTGTTTTTTGCTTATTTATGAACCACCTGGATGTGTGGTATTACAATCCTTAGTTTGAAGGGAGGAAAATTAAATGCCTACTATTAATCAATTAGTACGTAAAGGTCGCGTTTCTAAGAAGAAAATGTCAGACTCTCCAGCGCTTAACAAAGGCTATAACAGCTACAAGAAGAAGTTCACAGATCAGTCTTCTCCACAAAAGCGTGGTGTTTGTACACGTGTTGGTACGCTAACACCAAAGAAACCGAACTCTGCACTTCGTAAATATGCTCGTGTTCGTTTAACGAACAGCATCGAAGTAACTGCGTATATCCCTGGTATCGGCCACAACCTACAAGAGCACAGTGTTGTTCTTATCCGTGGTGGACGTGTTAAAGACTTACCGGGTGTACGTTACCACATTGTACGTGGTGCTCTTGACACTGCTGGTGTTGAAGGCCGCATGCAAGGTCGTTCTAAGTACGGAACGAAAAAACCTAAAAAATAAGGCAAGTTAACTTGCACTTAATAAAACTTTAGTAAGATTGAAAGGAGGGGACCGTATGCCACGTAAAGGACCAGTACCAAAGCGTGATGTATTGCCAGACCCAATGTACAACTCTAAGCTTGTAACTCGCCTGATCAACCAAATCATGGTGGATGGTAAACGCGGTAAAGCACAAAAAATTCTTTATAAAGCATTCGAACTAGTTCAAGAGCGTAGTGGAAACGACGCAATGGAAACTTTCGAACAAGCTCTTAAGAACGTAATGCCAGTACTAGAGGTTAGAGCACGTCGTGTAGGTGGATCTAACTACCAAGTACCTGTTGAAGTACGTCCAGAGCGCCGTCAAGCACTTGGACTTCGTTGGGTTGTTAACTATTCTCGTCTACGCGGTGAGAAAACAATG
>NZ_AVBG01000024.1 GCF_000770675.1 Pontibacillus chungwhensis BH030062 | reverse complement strand
AGCAAACAACACTGGAGCTTCTGTTAAGAAGCGCGAAGATGTTCACAAAATGGCTGAAGCAAACAAAGCATTTGCTCACTACCGTTGGTAATAACGAACGTCAAACTATATCACCCAATAGGGAGGAGAAGAACGCATGCCTAGAGAGTTCTCCTTGGAAAAGACACGTAATATCGGTATCATGGCTCACATCGATGCTGGTAAAACCACTGCTACAGAACGTATCTTGTTCTATACAGGTCGTATCCACAAGCTAGGTGAAACGCACGAAGGTGCGTCTCAAATGGACTGGATGGAGCAGGAACAAGACCGTGGTATCACAATCACTTCTGCAGCAACAACTGCACAGTGGAAAGACCACCGCATCAATATCATTGATACACCTGGACACGTAGACTTCACAGTAGAAGTTGAACGTTCTCTACGTGTACTTGATGGTTCTGTGGCTGTACTAGACGCTCAGTCTGGTGTAGAACCACAAACAGAAACAGTATGGCGTCAGGCTACTACCTACGGTGTTCCGCGTATTGTTTTCATTAACAAGATGGACAAAGTAGGAGCTGACTTCCTATACTCTACTGGTACACTTCAGGATCGCCTTGGTGCGAACGCTCATCCAATCCAATTACCAATTGGTGCAGAAGATGAGTTTGAAGGAATTATCGATTTAATCGGTATGCAAGCTTATTTCTACGAAGATGACTTAGGTACACGTCTTGAAGCACGTGAAATCCCTGAGGAATACAAGGAACAAGCTGAAGAATACCGTGGCAAGCTAATTGAAGCTGTTGCGGAATCTGATGAAGAATTAATGATGAGATACCTTGAGGGTGAAGAGTTCACAAACGAAGAGCTTATGACTGCAATCCGTCAAGCTACTTTAAACGTAGACTTCTACCCAGTTCTATGTGGTTCTGCCTTTAAGAACAAAGGTGTTCAATTATTAATCGATGCTGTACTTGACTACCTTCCATCTCCATTGGACGTACCTCCAATCGAAGGTTTCGTTCCACGTACTGAGGAACAAGTAGTTCGTAAAGCAGACGATAAAGAGCCATTCTCAGCTCTTGCCTTTAAGGTAATGACAGACCCATACGTTGGTAAGTTAACA
This sequence comes from Pontibacillus chungwhensis BH030062, assembly GCF_000770675.1. Classification (GTDB taxonomy): domain Bacteria; phylum Bacillota; class Bacilli; order Bacillales; family BH030062; genus Pontibacillus; species Pontibacillus chungwhensis. Next base: position 28,489 of record NZ_AVBG01000024.1, on the reverse strand, counting down.
TTCTTCCGCGTATACTCTGGTGTATTATCTTCTGGTTCATACGTTAAGAACTCTACAAAAGACAAGCGTGAGCGCGTAGGACGTATCCTACAAATGCACGCAAACTCTCGTGAAGAGATCTCTGAAGTATACACAGGAGATATTGCAGCTGGTGTTGGTCTTAAAGATACAGCTACAGGTGACACTCTATGTGATGAAAAGAACCTTGTTATCTTAGAATCCATGGAATTCCCTGAGCCAGTAATCTCTGTTGCGATCGAACCGAAGTCTAAAGCTGACCAAGATAAGATGTCTATCGCTCTTGGTAAGTTGGCTGAAGAAGATCCAACATTCAAGACGGAAACAAACGTTGAGACTGGTCAAACGATCATCTCTGGTATGGGTGAATTACACCTAGACATCATCGTTGACCGTCTTCGTCGCGAGTTCAAAGTAGAAGCGAACATTGGTAACCCACAGGTTGCTTACCGTGAAACGTTCCGCGGATCTGCAAACGTTGAAGGTAAGTTCGTACGTCAGTCTGGTGGTCGTGGACAATACGGTCACGTATGGATGACATTCGAGCCAAACGAAGAAGGCGCTGGCTTTGAATTCCAAAACAAAATTGTTGGTGGTGTAATTCCTCGTGAATACATCGCATCAGTACAACAAGGTGTCGAAGAAGCTATGGAAAACGGTGTTGTTGCCGGTTATCCACTAATCGACATTAAAGCAACTCTATTCGATGGATCATACCACGATGTAGACTCCAACGAAATGGCTTATAAAGTTGCCGCTTCTATGGCACTTAAAGAAGCGAAAAATAAATGTAAACCAGTTCTTCTTGAACCAATGATGAAAGTTGAGATCGTAATCCCAGAAGAATACATGGGAGACATCATGGGTGACGTAACTTCCCGTCGTGGACGTGTAGAAGGTATGGATACTCGTGGTACTGCTCAACTTGTTAAAGCATTCGTACCTCTATCTGAAATGTTCGGTTATGCAACAAGTCTTCGTTCTAACACACAAGGTCGCGGAACGTACACGATGCACTTCTCTCATTATGAAGAAGTACCGAAGAGCATTTCTGAAGAGATTATCAAGAAAAATTCTGGTCAGTAATTGATTTTTTCGTAAATCTCAAGTATAACTTGTATTGTACGTATAGGAGCTAGTTGTCATTTGGCAGTTAGCTCTTGTACAACAAATATATTTACAATAACATTTTCTTATATTTAAAGGAGGAAGTTTTAGAATGGGTAAAGAGAAATTTGACCGTTCCAAGTCCCACGTTAACATTGGGACTATTGGACACGTTGACCATGGTAAAACTACATTAACTGCAGCAATCACTACTTGCTTACACCAGCGTTCTGGTTCTGGTACAGCAATGGCGTACGACCAAATTGACGGTGCTCCAGAAGAGCGCGAGCGCGGTATTACAATCGCAACAGCTCACGTTGAGTACGAAACAGAATCTCGTCACTATGCACACGTTGACTGCCCAGGTCACGCTGACTACGTTAAGAACATGATCACTGGTGCGGCACAAATGGACGGCGCGATCCTAGTTGTATCTGCAGCTGACGGTCCAATGCCACAAACTCGTGAGCACATCCTACTTTCTCGTCAGGTTGGTGTACCTGCGATCGTAGTATTCCTTAACAAGTGCGACATGGTAGACGACGAAGAGCTACTTGAACTAGTAGAAATGGAAGTACGTGACCTTCTTGGCGAATACGACTTCCCTGGTGATGATGTACCAGTAGTTAAAGGTTCTGCTCTTAAAGCTCTTGAAGGCGAAGAGCAATACGTTAACGCAATCTACGAACTAATGGATGCTGTTGACGAGTACATCCCAACTCCAGAGCGTGACAACGACAAGCCATTCATGATGCCAGTTGAGGACGTATTCTCAATCACTGGCCGTGGTACAGTTGCAACTGGTCGTGTTGAGCGTGGTTCTGTTAAAGTTGGCGATGAAATTGAAATCATCGGTATGGCAGAAGAAGCATTCAAGACTACAGTAACTGGTGTTGAAATGTTCCGTAAGCTTCTTGACTATGCTGAAGCTGGTGACAACATCGGTGCACTACTTCGTGGTGTTAACCGTGACGACATCAACCGTGGTCAAGTACTAGCTAAGCCTGGTACAATCACACCTCACCATAAGTACAAAGCAGAAGTTTATGTACTTTCTAAAGAAGAAGGTGGACGTCACACTCCATTCTTCAACAACTACCGCCCACAGTTCTACTTCCGTACTACGGACGTAACTGGCGTTATCCAACTTCCTGAAGGCGTAGAAATGGTTATGCCTGGGGACAACGTAGAAATGGAAGTTGAACTTATTTCTAAAATCGCTATCGAAGATGGAACTAAGTTCTCTATCCGTGAAGGTGGCCGTACAGTAGGCGCTGGCGTTGTATCTACAATCATTGAATAGTCTTATTTAATGAATAAAGCAGTGAGCTCAAAAAGCTCGCTGCTTTTTTTATTTCTTTTGTAAGTTTAAGTCAAAACGAGTTTCTACTATATATATGTGTTTTACGATCAAACATGACTTATACTGCTAAACTCTTGTGTTATGGAAGATAAATTACAAAGAAACCTAATAAATAAGGTATGTCCCCTTGAAAACAAGGAAATACCTTTGTATAATAATAAAAGTGCAATCACATACGGAAAAAATAATTTGTTATTGCATTTGTGCCCATTATTTATTATAATAAGTAATGTTGGTCATAAAAGGCGATGAAGCGAAAGGTTGCTGAAACACCCGGCCCCTTTGCCATGGCGGGTACTTCAGGCTAAATTTTCGTGGAGAATGTCTGTTACTAAAATAGGCGAAAAAGGAGGGAAAATAATGGCAAAAGAGAAGATTCGTATTCGTTTAAAGGCGTATGATCACCGTATTCTAGATCAATCCGCTGAAAAGATTGTGGACACTGCTAAGCGTTCAGGAGCTAATGTTTCTGGTCCAATCCCGCTTCCGACAGAGCGTTCAATCTACACAGTGCTTCGTGCGGTACACAAATACAAAGATGCTCGTGAGCAATTTGAAATGCGTACACACAAACGTCTAATCGATATCGTAAATCCAACACCACAAACGGTTGACTCGCTAATGCGTTTAGATTTACCATCTGGTGTGGACATCGAAATTAAATTATAAAACTATATGAATAAATAGGAGGTGTGACGGATGACGAAAGGAATCTTAGGTCGTAAAGTCGGTATGACACAGCTTTTTGATGAAACTGGCGAATTAGTACCAGTAACAGTTGTTCAAGCTGATCAAAACGTTGTACTACAGAAGAAGACTTCTGAAAATGACGGTTATGAAGCTGTTCAGATCGGTTTTGCGGACAAACGAGATAAATTAGCTAACAAAGCTGAGAAAGGCCATGCTGGTAAAGCTGAGGCTGCTCCTAAGCGCTTCGTTCGTGAATTCCGTGATGCAAACCTTGAAGACTTCGATTTAGGTCAAGAGGTTTCTGTAAACGTATTTGCAGCTGGTGATGTAATCAACGTTACTGGTATTTCGAAGGGTAAAGGTTTCCAAGGTGCTATCAAGCGCCACAATCAAGGTCGCGGACCTGAAACTCACGGTTCTCGTTACCACCGTCGTCCAGGTTCTATGGGACAAATGGACCCAGGACACGTTTTCAAGGGTATGAACCTTCCAGGTCAAATGGGTGGCGAACAAGTCACAATCCAAAACCTTGAAGTAGTTAAAGTTGATGAAGAACGTAACCTTCTTCTTATCAAAGGTAACGTACCTGGTGCTAAGAAGTCTTACGTGAAAATCACAAGTGCAAATAAGGCTAACTAATACAATACGAAGGGAGGATATGTCATGCCTAAAGTAGCACTATTTAACCAAAGCGGTTCTCAAGTAGGCGATCTAGAGTTGAATGAGTCCGTTTTCGGTATTGAGCCAAACACACATGTAATGAACGAAGCAGTATTAATGCAGCGTGCTTCATTACGTCAAGGTACTCATTTAGTTAAAAATCGCTCTGAAGTAAGTGGCGGAGGACGCAAACCATGGCGTCAAAAAGGAACTGGACGTGCGCGTCAAGGTTCAATACGTTCACCACAATGGGTAGGCGGAGGAACTGTATTCGGTCCAACTCCACGTAGCTACAGCTACAAACTACCTAAAAAAGTTCGTCGTTTAGCTTTAAAATCTGCTCTTTCCCAAAAAGCTGCTGACAACGATCTAATCGTTCTAGAGAGCCTTTCTTTTGATGCTCCTAAAACAAAAGAAGTTGTTAACATGCTTAAAGGTTTAGACGCTAAAGAAGCAATCATTGTTACTGCTAACGTCGAAGAAAACGTAGTACTATCAGCTAATAACATCCAAGATGTTAAAGTACTAACTGTTGAACAAGTTAACGTTCTTGACTTGTTAACGCATGACAAGCTGATCTTAACTAAAGAAGCAGCTGAAAAAGCAGGGGAGGTGCTTGCATAATGAAGAACCCACGTGATATTATAAAGCGCCCTGTAATTACAGAAAGATCTGCGGATCTAATGGCTGAGAAAAAATACACGTTTGAAGTTAGCCCTAAAGCTAATAAAACTGAAATCAAAGAAGCTATCGAAGTTATCTTTGGTGTTAAAGTTGAAAAAGTAAACACAATGAACCTTAATGGTAAATTCAAGCGTATGGGACGTTATGGAGGTTACCGTGCCGACCGCAAAAAAGCAGTCGTTAAGTTAACTCCAGACAGCCAAGACCTTGAATTCTTCGAAGGTGCATAAATTAAAAATTGATAAATAAAGGAGGGAAATAAAGATGGCGATTAAAAAGTTTAGACCAACTACAAACGGTCGTCGCAGCATGTCAGGTTCTGATTTCGCTGAGATCACTACTGATCAACCAGAAAAATCCTTGCTAACTCCACTACACGGAAAAGGTGGACGTAACAACCAAGGTCGGTTAACAGTTCGTCATCAAGGCGGAGGTCACAAGCGTCAATACCGTATGATCGACTTCAAACGCGACAAAGATGGAATACCAGGACGCGTTGCTACAGTTGAGTACGACCCTAACCGTTCCGCTAACATTGCTCTAATCAACTATGTGGATGGTGAAAAACGTTATATCCTAGCTCCTAAAGGTCTTAAAGTAGGAACTGAAATTATTTCTGGTTCTGAAGCAGATATCAAGGTAGGTAACGCGTTAACACTTCAAGATATCCCAGTTGGTACAACAGTTCACAACATTGAACTTAAACCAGGACGCGGTGGACAAATCGCTCGTTCAGCTGGTGCATCTGCACAAATTCTTGGACGTGAAGGTAAATACACTCTAGTTCGTCTTAAATCTGGTGAGGTTCGCTTAGTTCTTGGTACTTGCCGCGCTACAGTAGGTCAAGTAGGTAACCTTGAGCATGAACTTATCAACGTAGGTAAAGCTGGTCGTTCTCGTTGGAAAGGTATCCGCCCAACAGTTCGTGGTTCTGTTATGAACCCAGTAGATCACCCACACGGTGGTGGTGAAGGACGTGCACCAATCGGTCTTCCATCTCCAATGTCACCATGGGGCAAACCTACACTTGGAAAGAAAACACGCAAACGCAACAAGTCGTCTGATAAATATATCGTACGTCGTCGTAAAAAATAATCGGGATAGACGTCGGGTGAGTTAACTCGACTGTCAATCACGAAGGGAGGTTTATGCATGGGTCGTAGCCTAAAAAAGGGACCTTTCGTTGATGATCATTTAATGAAAAAAGTTGAAGGTTTGAATGAGAGCGGGCAACATCAGGTTATTAAAACTTGGTCTCGTCGTTCTACAATCTTCCCTAACTTTGTGGGTCATACTATCGCAATTTATGATGGACGCAAACATGTACCTGTATATGTTACAGAAGACATGGTAGGCCACAAACTTGGTGAGTTCGCACCAACACGTACGTTCAAAGGCCACAGTGGCGATGATAAGAAAACAAAACGCTAAATGAGAGGAGGCACACAAGATGCAAGCCAAAGCCGTTGCGAAATCCGTTCGTATTGCTCCTCGTAAAGCTCGTTTGGTTATTGATTTAATTCGAGGAAAAAAGGTTGGGGAAGCAATTGCAATTCTGCGTCACACAGAGCGTGGAGCTTCACCAGAGATTGAAAAAGTACTAAACTCTGCTATTGCAAATGCGGAGCATAACTATGAAATGGACCCGGATAGTCTAGTAGTATCTGAAGCTTTTGTTAACGAAGGCGTAACTCTTAAACGTTTCCGTCCACGTGCGATGGGACGCGCAAGTCAGATCAACAAACGTACTAGTCATATCACGGTCGTTGTATCAGAAAAGAAGGAGGGATAATCAGTGGGTCAAAAAGTTAATCCAGTAGGTCTGCGTATTGGTGTCATTCGTGACTGGGAGTCAAAATGGTACGCTGGCAAAGACTATGCAGATTTACTTCATGAAGACATTAAGATTCGTGAATATGTAGAACAGCGTCTACAAGATGCTTCTGTATCTACTATTGAAATCGAACGTGCTGCGAACCGCGTTAACGTTACTATCCACACTGCGAAGCCAGGTATGGTAATTGGTAAAGGTGGTTCTGAGGTTGAAGCACTTCGTAAATCTCTAAATGATCTATCTGGCAAACGTGTTCACATCAACATCGTTGAAGTGAAAAAAGCTGATTTAGACGCAGCATTAGTTGCTGAGAATATTGCACGTCAACTAGAAAACCGTGTATCATTCCGTCGCGCTCAGAAACAAACTATCCAACGTGCTATGCGTGGAGGAGCGAAAGGAATTCGTACTCAGGTATCTGGTCGTCTAGGCGGAGCTGACATTGCTCGCGCAGAATCTTACAGTGAAGGTACTGTACCACTACACACACTTCGCGCAGACATCGATTACGGTACTGCAGAAGCTGACACAACATACGGTAAACTAGGTGTCAAAGTGTGGATCTACCGTGGAGAAGTCCTTCCATCAAAACGAAACTAAGGAAGGGGGAAAAGCATAATGTTAATGCCAAAACGCGTAAAATATCGTAAGCAACACCGTGATAGTTTAGCAGGCCGCGCGAAAGGCGGTACTACAGTAGCTTTCGGTGAATTCGGACTACAAGCTGTTGAACCAGCACGTATCACTAGCCGTCAAATCGAGGCAGCTCGTATTGCAATGACTCGTTACATGAAACGTGGCGGTAAAGTATGGATTAAAATCTTCCCAGATAAGCCTTACACAGCGAAGCCCCTAGAAGTACGTATGGGTTCCGGTAAAGGTGCACCTGAAGGTTGGGTAGCAGTTACGAAACCAGGCAAGATCATGTTTGAAGTTGCTGGAGTTTCAGAAGAAGTAGCACGCGAAGCATTACGTCTTGCTTCTCACAAACTGCCGATCAAAACGAAGTTTGTAAAACGTGAAGAAATTGGTGGTGAGATCAATGAAGGCTAATGAAATCAGAGAACTAACCACTGCCGAAATTGAACAAAAAGTTACGTCTCTTAAAGAAGAGCTATTTAACCTACGCTTCCAGCTAGCAACTGGTCAACTTGAAAACACTGCTCGCATCCGTCAAGTACGTAAGTCAATCGCGAGTATGAAAACCGTTGTTCGCGAAAGAGAGCTAGGCGCTAAATAATCGATAAACCGAGAGGAGGTTAGCCTCAAATGAGTGAACGCAATAATCGTAAGGTTTACACTGGCCGTGTTGTTTCAGATAAAATGGACAAAACGATTACTGTACTAGTTGAAACGTATAAGTTCCACCAACTATATGGTAAGCGTGTTAAATATTCTAAGAAATTCAAAACTCACGACGAGCAAAATGCTGCAAAACTTGGCGATGTCGTTAAAATTATGGAAACTCGTCCGCTATCCGCTAGCAAACGTTTCCGTTTAGTTGAAATCGTTGAAGAATCAGTTATTATCTAATATTGTTCGTAGGGGATAAAACCCGAAGGGAGGTAACAACGGTATGATTCAACAGGAAACTTCTTTAAAAGTTGCAGACAACTCTGGTGCACGTGAAGTTCAAACCATCAAAGTACTAGGTGGATCTGGCCGTAAGACTGCCAATATTGGTGATATTATTGTTTGTTCAGTGAAACAAGCAACACCAGGAGGCGTTGTCAAAAAAGGTGAAGTAGTACGCGCGGTTATCGTACGTACAAAGAGCGGTGTTCGCCGTAAAGATGGATCTTATATCCGTTTCGATGAAAATGCTGCAGTAATCATCCGTGACGACAAAGGCCCACGTGGTACTCGTATTTTCGGACCTGTTGCACGTGAACTTCGTGATAAGAAATTCATGAAGATCGTTTCACTTGCTCCAGAAGTATTATAAATACTCGAACTATTGCCTTGTAAGGAGGTGCCACAACAATGCATGTAAAAAAAGGTGACAAAGTCATGGTGATCACTGGTAAGGATAAAGGCAAGCAGGGAACGATCCTAGAAGCTTACCCTAAAAAAGAGCGTGTCCTTGTTGAAGGCGTAAATGTTGTTAAAAAACATGCGAAGCCATCACAAGACAACCCTCAGGGCGGTATCCTTAGCCAAGAAGCACCGATTCATGTGTCGAACGTTTTACCAGTTGACCCTAAATCAGGGAATGCTACACGCGTCGGTTATGAAGTGCGTGATGGAAAGAAAGTTCGTATCGCTAAAAAATCAGGTGAAGCTTTAGATAAATAAATAGCGATGAAAGGAGGGCTACGTGATGAATCAACTTAAACAACAATATCAAGATGAGATCGTATCAAGCTTGATGAATAAATTCGAATATGACTCTGTGATGGAAGTACCAAAGGTCGAGAAGATCATCATCAACATGGGTGTTGGTGACGCTGTACAAAACGCAAAAGCGTTAGACAACGCTGTTGAAGAGTTAGAATTAATCTCTGGTCAAAAACCACTAATCACAAAAGCGAAGAAATCAATTGCTGGTTTCCGTCTACGTGAAGGAATGCCGATTGGCGCGAAAGTAACCCTTCGTGGTGAGCGTATGTATCAATTCCTACAAAAATTAATCGCTGTTTCTTTACCACGTGTACGTGACTTCCGCGGTATCTCTAACAAAGCGTTTGACGGTCGCGGTAACTACACTCTAGGTGTTAAAGAGCAATTAATTTTCCCAGAGATCAATTACGATAAAGTAAGCAAAGTACGCGGAATGGACATTGTTATTGTTACAACTGCTAACAATGACGAAGAAGCGAGCGAATTATTAACTCAATTCGGTATGCCTTTCCAGAAATAAGCTACTCAAGCTTTAATAAGGAGGGAAAATTGTGGCTAAAAAATCAATGATCGCGAAACAACAGCGTAAACAAAAGTTTAAAGTACAAGAGTACACACGTTGCGAACGTTGTGGTCGCCCACATTCTGTACTACGTAAGTTTAAGCTTTGCCGTATTTGTTTCCGTGAACTTGCATACAAAGGTCAAATTCCTGGTGTCAAAAAAGCAAGCTGGTAATCCCCAATTAGGGAAGGAGGTAATCACAAATGGTCATGACAGATCCAATTGCAGATATGCTAACTCGCATTCGTAATGCGAACATGGTACGTCACGAAAAGCTTGAAGTACCTGCTTCTAAGCTTAAAAAAGAAGTTGCGGACATTCTTAAACGTGAAGGCTTCGTTCGCGATTACGAAATGGTCGAAGATGATAAACAAGGAATCTTACGTATTTTCCTTAAATACGGTGCTAACAACGAACGTGTTATCACTGGATTAAAACGAATCAGTAAACCTGGTCTTCGTGTGTACGCAAAAGCTGATGAGCTTCCACGCGTATTAAACGGACTTGGAGTAGCAGTCGTATCTACTTCAAATGGTGTTTTAACGGACAAGGAAGCACGCCAACAAGCTATTGGCGGCGAAGTGCTTGCTTACGTTTGGTAATAAACAATTGAATGACAGGAGGTGCACAGTATGTCCCGCGTAGGTTTAAAACAACTACAAATCCCTGAGGGTGTTGAAATCAACATGAATGGGGACGAAATTACAGTTAAGGGTCCTAAAGGTGAATTAACTCGTACTTTCCATCCAGACATGACGATCAATATTGAAGACAATATTTTAACCGTTGCTCGCCCAAGCGATAATAAAGAACACCGTTCTTTACACGGAACTACTCGTAGTCTTATCGGAAACATGGTAGAAGGTGTTTCTAAAGGTTTCGAAAAGAGCCTTGAAATTCAAGGTGTAGGTTACCGTGCGCAAAAGCAAGGTGAAAAGATCATCATTAACGCTGGTTACTCTCACCCAGTTGAGGTTGAACAGCGTGAAGGTATCGAAATCGAAGTACCATCTAACGCGAAATTAACTATTAGAGGTATCGATAAAGAACTAGTTGGCGCTGTTGCAGCAAACATCCGCGCAATTCGCCCACCAGAACCTTACAAAGGTAAAGGTATTCGTTACGAAGGCGAACATGTTCGTCGTAAAGAAGGTAAAACTGCTAAATAAGTCTCTTTAGGGAACAGAAAGGAGTGACCTGAATGATCACAAAAGCTGACAAAAATGCTGTGCGTAAGAGAAGACATGCACGCGTGCGTAAAAAAGTAGCTGGTACTCCGGAACGTCCACGTTTAAACGTTTATCGTTCAAACAAACACATTTACGCTCAAATCATTGACGATGTAAATGGTGTTACACTAGCTAGCGCTTCTACAGTAGATAACGAGTTCAACCTTGATACTACTGGAAACGTTGAAGCTGCAACAAAAGTTGGTCAGATGGTAGCTGATCGTGCGAAGAATAATGGCGTTTCTGCTATTGTATTCGACCGCGGAGGTTATTTATATCACGGACGTGTAAAAGCTCTAGCTGACGCTGCTCGCGAAGCAGGACTAGAATTTTAATAGAAAAAGGAGGGACAGAAATGAGTACAAACGTAGTAGATCCTAATAAATTAGATCTAGAAGAACGCGTTGTTACTGTCAACCGTGTAGCAAAGGTTGTTAAAGGTGGACGCCGCTTCCGTTTTGCTGCATTGGTTGTAGTAGGAGACAAAAATGGTCATGTTGGATTCGGTACTGGTAAAGCCCAAGAGGTACCAGAAGCGATTCGTAAAGCAATTGAAGATGCGAAGAAAAATCTAATCACTGTACCAACAGTTGGTACTACAATTCCACACGAAATCATCGGACGTTTCGGTGCTGGAAACATCCTTATGAAACCTGCTGCAGAAGGTACTGGAGTTATCGCAGGTGGTCCCGTACGTGCGGTACTTGAACTTGCAGGTGTAGGTGACATCCTATCTAAATCATTAGGTTCAAACACACCAATTAACATGGTACGTGCTACACTAAGCGGACTTAGCGAACTTAAGCGTGCGGAAGACGTTGCGAAACTTCGTGGAAAGTCTGTAGAAGAACTGTTAGGATAAGGAGGGAAATAGTATGTCTAAAAAATTAGAAATTACCCTCACTCGCAGTGTGATTGGCAGACCAGAACCACAGCGTGCTACTGTTAAGGCGCTTGGTCTTAAGAAAATTCGCCAAACCGTAGTTCACGAAGATACTCCAGCTGTACGTGGTATGGCGAACAAAGTATCTCACCTAGTGACGGTAAAAGAAGTATAACGATCGAATAACGTAAAAGAGGAGGTGCTACAATGAAACTTCATGAACTGAAGTCAACAGAAGGTACTCGTAAAACACGTAATCGTGTAGGCCGTGGTATGGCTACTGGTAACGGTAAAACTTCTGGACGTGGTCATAAAGGACAAAAAGCTCGTTCCGGTGGCGGTGTACGCCCAGGTTTCGAGGGAGGTCAAATGCCTCTATTCCAACGCCTACCAAAGCGTGGATTCACAAACATTCACCGCAAAGAGTTTGCAGTTGTAAACCTTGACGCGTTGAATCGTTTCGAAGAAGGAACAGAAGTCACTCCTGAGCTTTTGCTTGAAACAGGCGTGGTTAGCAAACTTAATTCTGGCATCAAGGTACTTGGTAAAGGTAACATTGAGAAGAAACTAACTGTAAAAGCTCATAAGTTCTCTGCTTCCGCGAAAGAAGCTATCGAAGCAGCGGGCGGTCAAACTGAGGTGATTTAATGTTCCGGACAATCTCCAATTTTATGCGCGTGAGTGATATACGACAAAAGATCATCTTCACTCTTTTAATGTTAGTCGTATTCCGACTTGGAACATTTATACCTGTTCCATTTACTGATAAGAACGCCATTAACTTTATGAATGAAAATAATGTTTTTGGCTTCTTAAATACGTTTGGGGGCGGAGCCCTTCAACAGTTCTCCATTTTTGCAATGGGAATCATGCCGTACATTACGGCCAGCATCATTATGCAGCTCTTGCAAATGGATGTTGTTCCTAAGTTCACCGAATGGAAGAAACAAGGTGAAGTTGGCCGTCGTAAATTAGCTCAGTTTACCCGCTATGGAACAGTCGTTCTTGCTTTTATTCAAGCAATTGGTATGTCAGTCGGCTTTAATGCAATGACTGGCGGACAATTAATTATGGATCCGGGTGCTATGAAGTTCCTTGTAATTGCACTCGTACTAACAAGTGGAACAACGTTTTTAATGTGGTTAGGTGAACAAATCACAGCACATGGCGTAGGTAACGGAATTTCCATCTTAATCTTTGCAGGTATTGCTGCTGGTATTCCAGGTGGAGTGAACCAGCTTTATGAGAAATATATCTCCGGAGCAGGTGATCAACTATTTCTCAATCTCGTAATTGTTGCATTGATTGCACTTGTTACAGTTGGAATTGTCGTTGGAGTTATATTCATTCAACAAGCGTTGCGTAAAATTCCTATCCAATATGCGAAGCGATTAGTCAATCGTTCTCCAGTGGGTGGTCATTCTACGCACCTTCCGATAAAAGTAAATGCTGCAGGGGTTATCCCAGTAATCTTTGCCATCTCATTTATCGTTGCACCGCGTACTGTCGCAGGGTTCTTCGGTGATAGTGAAGTGGCATCCACAATCCAGTATATATTTGATTATCAAAACTGGACTGGAATGATTATATATGTAGCTTTAATTATTGCTTTCACGTATTTCTACACATTTGTTCAGGTTAATCCAGAGCAAATGGCGGAAAACTTGAAGAAGCAAGGTGGATATATCCCAGGAATTCGTCCTGGTAAAAACACCGAAACTTATTTGACTCGTGTACTTTACCGTTTAACATTTGTGGGTTCTATTTTCCTAGCTGTAATTGCTGTATTGCCAATTATTTTAGGGAACTTTGCTGGACTACCACAAAGTGTTCAAATTGGTGGTACTAGTCTACTCATCGTAGTTGGTGTTGCACTAGAAACGATGAAACAATTAGAAAGTCAGTTAGTGAAACGTCACTACAAAGGCTTCATTAAATAAAAGGATTAGGTGCTAATCCACCAAATGAGAGCGAGGGGAACATTTTGAACTTAATCTTAATGGGTCTACCAGGTGCTGGTAAAGGTACCCAGGCAGAGAAGATCGTTGAAAAATACCAAATCCCTCATATCTCAACAGGAGATATGTTTCGTGCTGCGATCAAGGAAGGAACTGATCTAGGAAAAGAAGCTAAGTCCTATATGGATCAAGGTGCACTAGTACCAGATGAAGTAACCATCGGTATAGTTCGCGAGCGTCTTGGTAAAGAAGATGCTACAGAAGGCTTTCTTTTAGACGGTTTCCCGAGAACAATCGCACAAGCAGAAGCGCTTGAAACAGTTCTATCTGATTTAGGCTCTACATTAGACTATGTTCTTCATATTGATGTAGACCAAGATCAGCTTGTCGAGCGTTTGACTGGACGTAGAATTTGTCCAACATGTGGCGCTACGTACCATGTCACATTCAACCCTCCTAAAGTTGAAGGGAAATGCGACAATGATGGTAGCGAACTCATTCAACGTGATGACGACAAACCAGAAACCGTGCGCAAGCGTGTTGAAGTAAACCTTGAAAACACTAAACCACTATTAGACTTCTATGAAGGTAAAGGATATTTAGCTTCGATCAATGGAGATCAAGAAATTGATCAAGTTTTCCATGATATCGACCAAAAGCTCGGAGGCTTATCTAAATGATTATTACAAAGACGCCACGCGAATTAGATATCATGCGTGAAGCCGGCAGAATAGTCGCACTCACGCACCAGGAACTAGCAAAGCATATTGAACCTGGTATCACTACCAATAAACTTGATGAGATTGCGGAAGAATTCATCCTCAGTATGGATGCAATTCCTTCTTTCAAAGGTTATAATGGATTCCGTGGCAGTATTTGTGTATCTGTCAATGAAGAGCTGGTACATGGAATTCCAAGTGATCGCCAATTGAATAACGGAGATATTATCTCTATAGATATTGGTGCTAAATATAAAGGCTATCATGGAGATTCTGCCTGGACTTACCCAGTAGGGGAAATCGATGAAGCAACACAGGAACTTCTTGATGTAACTGAAGAGTCCTTGTTTAAAGGCCTGGATGAAGCAAAGCCAGGCGTTCGCTTATCAAATATTTCTCATGCTATCCAATCATTCGTAGAACCTAAAGGTTTTTCTATTGTTAGAGAATATGTAGGCCACGGAGTTGGGCAAGAACTTCATGAAGATCCACAAATTCCTCACTACGGTCCTCCGAATAAAGGACCGCGACTTAGACCAGGAATGGTTTTAGCCGTTGAACCAATGGTTAACGCTGGTGAACGTTATGTACGTACGCTAGCTGATAATTGGACAGTAGTTACGGAAGATGGTAAGATGTGTGCCCACTTCGAGCATACTATTGCAATAACGGATGAAGGTTATGAGATTTTAACTAAAGCCTAAGTGAAGGTGATCGTTTTTGAACGAAGCGGATTCGAGTCCACGAATAGGTCAGGTTGTTCGTGTTTTGCAAGGACGTGAGGTAGAACAATATATGATTATCATCGGATTTGTTGATGATCGTTTTGTGATGCTCGCAGACGGAGAAAAACGAAAGTACGACAGGCCGAAGAAGAAGAATATTCAACACATTGAATGTACTGAGTATGTTTCTCCTGAGGTCGAAAATAGCCTTCTAGAAACTGGTCGCGTAACGAATGGCAAACTTCGTTTTGCCTTATCAAAATTTGTAGATGAAGCAGTGACTGATTTAAAGAAGGGAGATCAACTCGATGGCGAAAGAAGATGTAATTGAAGTAGAAGGAACAATCGTTGACACATTGCCTAATGCAATGTTTAAAGTTGAGTTAGAGAACGGGCATACCGTACTTGCTCACGTCTCCGGAAAGATTCGTATGCATTTCATTCGTATTCTTCCAGGAGATAAAGTAACGGTTGAACTTTCTCCATATGATTTAAGTAGAGGACGTATTACCTACCGCTACAAATAATAATGCGGGAATGCTCCGATCTAAAAGGAGGTATGGATGATGAAGGTAAGACCATCTGTAAAACCAATTTGCGAAAAGTGCAAAGTTATCCGCCGTAAAGGTAAAGTAATGGTAATTTGCGATAATCCTAAGCATAAACAAAAACAAGGATAAGTACTAAAGGAGGTGCACTGCTGAATGGCACGTATTGCTGGTATTGACATTCCACGTGACAAACGTATTGTCATTTCATTAACGTATGTATACGGCATTGGACACACAACTGCTAAATCAGTTTTAGCGGATGCAGGCGTATCTGAGGATACTCGTGTTCGTGACCTAACAGAAGATGAATTAGCTAAGATTCGTACAGCTCTTGAGAACTACACTGTTGAAGGTGATCTTCGTCGTGAGAACTCTCTTAACGTGAAGCGCCTGATCGAGATCGGTTCCTACCGTGGAATCCGTCACCGTCGTAGTCTTCCACTACGAGGTCAGAAAACGAAAAACAACTCTCGTACGCGTAAAGGTCCACGTCGTACAGTTGCAAACAAGAAAAAATAAGGTATAAAGGAGGTAAGCTAACCCTATGGCTCGTAAAACAAACACTCGTAAGCGCCGTGTGAAAAAGAATATTGACACGGGTGTAGCACACATCCGTTCTACGTTTAACAACACTATCGTTACGATTACTGACGTTCAAGGTAACGCAGTATCTTGGAGTAGTGCTGGTGCCCTTGGTTTCAAAGGTTCTCGTAAATCTACTCCATTCGCTGCACAAATGTGCTCTGAAGCAGCTGCAAAAGCTGGTATGGAACACGGACTAAAATCCGTAGAAGTAACGGTTAAAGGCCCAGGTGCTGGCCGTGAAGCTGCGATTCGCGCACTTCAAGCAGCAGGACTAGAAGTTACAGCCATTGTTGATGTAACTCCAGTACCTCACAATGGTTGCCGCCCACCAAAACGTCGTCGTGTGTAATTTACCTGTATAGAATTTGTCACCCTGTCTATAATGGGTTATGATAGCTAAAAAAGCAGTATAAAAGCATTTTAGCTTATGAACGAATAAACTATGTATAAACGGGGACTGCCTACCTGAGGAATTTCGGTTAGACTTTGTCTAACCGGGGTTTCGACGTTTTGAAGGAGGGTTTTAATTAATGATCGAAATTGAAAAGCCAAAAATTGAACTGGTTGAGATCAGCGATGATGCAACGTTTGGTAAGTTGGTCGTCGAACCGCTTGAACGTGGATATGGTACAACACTAGGGAACTCCTTACGTCGTATTCTATTATCCTCACTACCGGGCTCTGCTGTAACCTCTGTCCAGATTGAAGGCGCACTTCATGAATTTTCAACAGTTGATGGTGTAGTCGAAGATGTAACAACGATCGTCCTAAATCTTAAGCAATTAGCTCTTAAGATTTACTCTGAAGAGACTAAAACTTTAGAGATTGATGTATCAGGACAAGGAGCAGTAACAGCTGCAGACATCACGCATGATTCTGATGTGGAGATCTTAAACCCTGAGATCCACATTGCTACGTTACAATCTAATGCAAATCTGCGTATGAAAATTACGGCAGAAAAAGGACGCGGCTATCGTCCTGCAGAAGCGAACAAATTTGATGAACAGCCTATCGGCGTCATCCCAGTTGATTCTATCTTCACTCCAATTTCACGTGTTACCTACCAAGTGGAAAACACTCGTGTAGGCCAGGTGACAAATTTTGATAAGCTTACGTTAGACATTTGGACTGACGGAAGCATTCGACCAGAAGAAGCAGTTTCATTAGGTGCTAAAATCTATATGGAACACTTAAACATTTTCGTTGGACTCACTGATGAGGCGCAAAACGCTGAAATCATGGTTGAGAAAGAAGAAGACCAGAAAGAAAAAGTCCTTGAAATGACAATCGAAGAACTTGATTTATCCGTGCGTTCTTACAACTGCCTCAAGCGTGCAGGTATCAACACGGTACAAGAACTTGCGCAAAAATCGGAAGAGGATATGATGAAAGTTCGTAACCTTGGACGTAAATCCCTTGAGGAAGTTAAGCATAAGCTCGAAGAACTTGGCTTAGGCTTACGTAAAGACGATTAATCATTCGTCGATAGAGAGAAACTCTGCAAAGGAGGGGAACTGACATGGCTAGAAAACTAGGTCGTACAACTGACGTACGTATGGCATTGCTACGCAACTTAGCAACTGACCTAATTATTCATGAACGTATCGAAACTACTGAAGCGAAAGCGAAAGAGCTTCGTTCTGTTGTGGAGAAAATGATTACACTTGGTAAGCGTGGAGATCTTCATGCTCGTCGCCAAGCTGAATCTTTCCTATACAAAGCACAAGCTGATGATGAGAGCGGTCAAACTGCGCTTCAGAAGCTATTCACAGACATCGGTCCACGTTACGAAGACCGTCAAGGCGGTTACACTCGCATCATGAAACTTGGTGCCCGTAAAGGTGACGGTGCAAAAACTGCGATTATCGAATTAGTATAATCCCACTTGGAAAAAGGGCAGGACAGAATCTCTTTAGAGGTTATCCCAGCCCTTTTTTTATACGTTTATAACAAATTCCGGAGACAACCTAATTCGACCTTTTATATAAATACGGTGCGTTAATTTGTCGTATTTCCGGGGAAATATGAGAGTAGAGCAGAGGAGGTAAGAGATGGAGCAGAGTTTCTTAGAATTTCAAAACGTCTCTTTCCAGTATCGAGAAGACAGCCCTATTGTGTTGGATGATGTCTCTATTCAAGTGAACCAAAATGAATGGGTAGCTGTCATTGGTCATAATGGTTCAGGCAAATCAACCATGGCCAAACTAATGAACGGATTGCTTTCTCCAAACGAAGGCTATGTATACGTGGATGGCTTACTGCTTTCTGAAGAGAATATATGGGAGATCCGTCGTAAAGTCGGTATGGTATTCCAAAATCCAGATAACCAGTTTGTGGGGACAACGGTTAAAGATGATGTGGCGTTTGGGCTTGAAAACCACGGGATACCTCGAGAAGAGATGGTGAAAAGGATTGCCCATAGTTTAAAAGCTGTCGGAATGGAAGAGTATGAAGATCATGAGCCGCACCGGCTTTCAGGTGGTCAGAAACAACGTGTCGCCATTGCAAGTGTTTTGGCCGTGGCTCCTTCTATGGTTATTCTTGACGAAGCGACAGCTATGTTAGACCCCAAGGGAAGAAAAGAGATTATGCATACGGTGAACCAGGTTCGACAGGAACGTGATGTTTCAGTTGTAACCATCACACATGACTTAAATGAGGTAACGCTCGCTGATCGGGTTATTGTTATGAATAAGGGAAATGTTTGGTTTGAAGGCACACCGAGAGAGCTGTTTGAGCAAAAAGAGGATCTTCAATCCATTGGACTAGATATTCCACTCGTCTCAAAGTTCGCCCATGAGTTAAAAGGGCTCGGACTTGATGTAAAGACACAACCTTTAAATCATGAAGAATTGATGGATGAATTATGGACATTACATTCGACAACGTAAGTTATATCTATCAACCAAATAGTCCGTTTGAACATCGAGCGCTCGAAAATCTCTCTTTTCAAATCCCATCTGGATCCTTTGTGGCTGTGATTGGACATACAGGGTCAGGGAAGTCTACACTCATTCAACACCTAAATGGCTTGCTAGCTCCTACCCACGGGAGTGTCACAGTTGGTGACGTTACGTTACAAGCTGGGTCTAAACCGAAAAACCTAAAAGCACTTAGAAAAAAAGTAGGTGTTGTTTTTCAGTACCCAGAACACCAATTATTCGAAGAAACAATTGAAAAAGATATTTCATTTGGACCTCTCAACTTTGGGGTTCAAAAAGAAGAAATTAAACAAAGAGTACAAGAAACAATTGAAGCAGTAGGGTTGTCATCAGATATGTTAGAGCGTTCTCCATTCGATTTGAGTGGTGGACAAATGCGCCGTGTCGCTATTGCGGGAGTGCTTGCTATGAATCCTCAAGTACTCGTATTAGATGAACCAACCGCTGGCTTAGACCCTAAAGGACAACGTGAGATTATGGACATGTTTTATAAGCTTCATCATGAAAAAAATCTCACAACGGTTCATGTTACGCACAGTATGGAGGATGCTCTTGCCTATGCTGATTACGTTATTGTGATGCACAATGGCCATATGTATATGCAGGGGAAACCACTAGAAGTATTTAAAGAGAAGGATGCTTTGAATAAAGTGGGATTAGATGTACCTGAAATTATTGAATTGACCGACAAGATGAATAAGCGTTTCGGTCTAAGTCTGGAATACAAGAAGCAATCCATTGAAGAATTGGCTGCAGAAGCCGCTCAGAAGTTAAAGGGGGCCTCTGTATGAACAGTTCCATGGTAATCGGGCAATATGTACCTGGAGATTCTCCTGTACACCGTATGGACCCGAGAGCAAAGATTACAATCATCTTCTTCTTTGTTATTGTGGTCTTTTTCGCTAACTCTGTAGCGAGTTATGGATCTCTTGCGTTATTCGCTTTATTAAGCGTTGGAATTACAAAGATCCCTCCTCGTTTTATTGCAAAGGGGTTAAAGCCTGTTTGGTTTTTGATTATATTTACGTTTATATTACACCTGGTCGTTACGAAAGAAGGAAACGTACTTTTTTCGGTACTAGGTTTTGATGTATATTCAGGAGCCCTTATTCAAGGTGTGGCTATATCTTTAAGGTTCTTTTTGTTAATTCTTATTACATCCTTGCTTACATTGACAACCACACCTATTGCGATTACTGACGCCATCGAGAGTATTCTTCACCCCTTAAAAAAGGTCAAGTTTCCTGTACATGAGCTAGCGTTGATGATGTCGATCTCTCTACGCTTTATTCCTACGCTTATGCAAGAGACAGAGAAGATCTCAAAGGCGCAGGCCTCACGAGGAGTTGACTTCAGGACAGGTCCTATCAAAGAACGGTTAAAAGCCATTGTTCCCTTATTGGTTCCTCTCTTTGTGAGCGCGTTTAAGCGTGCTGAAGAACTGGCTATGGCTATGGAAGCTAGAGGCTATCAAGGTGGCGAAGGACGGACTAAGCTTCGTGAGCTTGCTTTACGTAAGGTTGACTATGCGGTTCTCGTTCTGTTCACCTTTGTGATCATCGCTGTATTTTTAACTAGAGCATAGAGGTGTCTGCACTATGGTTCGTATTGCTTGTGTGGTAAGCTACGATGGTACTCATTTTTCTGGGTTTCAAGTTCAACCAAATGGAAGAACTGTTCAGGAAGAGATTGAGAAAGCGTTGAGGAAAATTCATAAAGGGAAAGAAATACGTTTACACCCGTCTGGGCGAACGGATGCAGGTGTTCACGCACGTGGACAAGTCCTTCATTTCGATTCTGATTTAGATAATCCTAATATGGATTGGAGAAAGGCCCTGCAATCTTTAATGCCGGATGACGTGGTCATACAACGTGCTTACCCTGTATCTGATGATTTTCATTCACGCTATAGTACAAAAAAGAAAGAATATCGGTACCGTGTCTTAAACCGTGACATCCCCGATGTTTTCCGGAGAGGCGTAACCTTTCACTATCCTTGTAAATTAAATATAGAGGCCATACAAGAGGCATGTGCTTTAGTAGAAGGCACTCATGACTTTACATCCTTTTGTTCGAAGAAAACGACGATGAAAGGTGATTATGTGCGTACTCTATATTCTGTCCGCTGCGACGTAGTAGAGGATGAATTGGTATTTACGTTTATCGGGAGCGGTTTTCTTTATAATATGGTTCGTATTTTAATCGGAACGTTTCTTGAGATCGGTTCCGGAAGAAAAGACGTAACAGACTTAAAAGAAATATTGGCAGCTAAAGATCGAGACCAGGCTGGCAAAACGGCGCCACCACAAGGGTTGTTTCTGTGGAATGTGGATTATTTGTAAAAACAACGTCCCCAGGTGTAACATACCCTTGACATTAAATAGTAAAGTATTATAATATGATCTATGGCATTTTATTTCTATACCACGATTAGCCCCGGAATCTAATTGTGTTGAGAATAAAATATACGTTAACGAGATAACGAAAATCAGGAGGGAACTGACCATGCGCACAACTTTTATGGCAAACGAAAACAACGTTGAACGCAAATGGTATGTTGTTGATGCTGAAGGTCAAACACTAGGTCGTTTGGCTAGTGAAGTTGCAGCAATCCTTCGCGGTAAGCATAAAGCAACTTACACTCCTCACGTTGATACTGGCGACCATGTCATTATCGTAAACGCTGAGAAGATCCAACTTACAGGTAAAAAACTGACGGACAAGATGTACTACCGTCACACAAATTATGTTGGTGGACTTAAAGAACGTAACGCTCTAGAAATGCGTACGAACTATCCACAACAAATGCTCGAGCTAGCCGTTAAAGGTATGCTACCAAACGGAAGCCTAGGACGCAAAATGGGCAAAAAGCTACATGTTTATGCAGGTCCTGAACACAAGCACCAAGCACAAAAACCAGAAGCATACGAGCTTCGCGGTTAATTAATAAGGAGGTTGACTACAGATGGCACAAGTACAATACAACGGTACCGGACGTCGTAAAACTTCTGTAGCGCGTGTACGTTTAGTTCCAGGTACAGGCCGTATCGTTATTAACAAACGTGACTCAGAAGATTATTTCCCATATGAAACGCTACGTGTGATCACTAAACAACCTTTAGCTGTGACTGAAAACGAAGGCAACTATGACGTTTATGTAAACGTTGATGGTGGTGGCTTCACAGGTCAAGCTGGTGCAATCCGTCACGGAATTGCACGCGCGTTGTTAGAAGCAGATCCAGAATACCGTACGACTCTTAAGCGTGCAGGTCTACTTACACGTGACCCTCGTAAGAAAGAGCGTAAGAAATACGGTCTTAAAGCTGCTCGTCGTGCTCCACAATTCTCAAAACGTTAATTTTTATTTACGTTTTCAAAACCCCTGGTCTTTTGGACCGGGGGTTTTTTTGTCGTCTAATAAATCATAAATGGATTTGTTCGTTATATGACTTCACTTCAATTGTTCGGTGATTTTTAATCAGTGCCCACATCTCTTAAGTTGGTGGGCCTTTTTATGTGTACGTATTTCTTCCATTCGAGGGAAGTGTTATAGCTCAGAATGATAGAGCTACATACCGAATACACTAATAAGCAATATGGAGGTGATTCGGTATGTCGGTTGTATCTATAGATCGGCTCCGTTTAAATAAACAGTTAGCTTTTGAACGAAACTTATTACGTGAGTTAACATTTACAGAAGTTCAAAACGATGTGTCTAAAAGGTTTCAGCGTTTTTTTCACTCGTTTCAAGTATATGAGTCCGCTATTAAGGAAGAAGCGGTTGAGCAAGCGATGGAAGCTTATCTATTAGGTGCTGAAGCGAGTCAATTTATACTAATGGGGGAAGGCATTGAGGACATTCAGAAACGTTATGAAGCTGAACTTGGCACGATTGCACTTGATTTCTTTGATTACCTGGAGTATTGGCAGCAAGCATCAGGTATTAATGGATGGTTTGTTGTAAAGGCAGAAAAAAGCTGTGAGGAATTTGTAGATACATGGTGGAAGATTGGTTTAGAACGAGGTGAACGACGTAGGCGCCTAAAGCTTGATTGATACGCATAATCTCCTTCCTTGTCCCATATATTGAGAAGTAGCTAGGATGAGGAGGAGACAAGGATGGGGAAAGCTTTTAAAATTTCAAGCTGGTTTATTGGTTTAGTGGTCCTAATTGTACTTATACGTTATCCAATCGAAACAAATGATTCTTGGCAAACATGGTCCCTTCCCCTTGCTGGTAAGGTTATTGTCATTGACCCGGGCCATGGAGGGGTTGATGGTGGAGCGGTAGGGAGCGATGAAACGCTAGAGAAGGAAATAACACTTGAGGTCTCTAAAAAGCTTCGGGATTACTTACAACAAGCAGGGGCGTTAGTTTATTTGACAAGGGAAAAAGATGTTGATTTGGCTGATGAGGACGAAAAAAGCATCTCTAAGCGAAAATCCCAGGATTTAAAAAGGCGTGTGGAATTTATCAATGATAAAGAAGCGGATTTCTATGTAAGTGTTCATCTGAATGCTATTCCTTCGCCAAAATGGCACGGCGCCCAATCTTTTTATAATGCATCTTCGCCAGAAAGTGAACAGCTTGCGAAGCTTATTCAAAGTGAAATTAAGCGGAACTTAGAAAATACGAATCGTAGTGCATTAGCTATTAGTAACATGTACTTGCTTCGCAGCACGGATTCTCCTGGAGCGCTTGTAGAAATTGGCTTCTTATCAAATGCACATGAGCGAGAATTGCTGAAGACGGAGGAGTATCAAAACAAAGTGGCTGCCTCGGTATATGAAGGGATGTTGCGCTACGTTACAGAAGATGAGATTCCAGAGTAACTGAAAATTTGTAATAATCAAGCACTGTCATCCAAGCTTTCTGACTTTTTATGTTATACTACAACATAGACACTTTAGAAGGTTGGTGACAGAATATGATTACAAAAGAACAAGTGGTGGATCTGCTACATCCCTTGCAAGATCCTCATTTACATAGAACATTAGAAGAAACAGACGGAATAGAAGAGATTAAAATTAAAGAAGAGAAGAATCATGTAAGTGTTAAGATTGCTATAGCCCAACCAAACACAGCTGAGCAAATGCAATTTCAACAAGAAATTGTAAACGTTTTAAAAGGTGCTGGTGTTGCTACAGTAGGGTTGAGATTTAACCAGTTATCGGATGAGATTCTACAGCAGTATGCTGGTGCTAGTGAGGAAAGTGAATCTTTATTAGAAGGAAATACAGGAACAACATTCATTGGGATCGCTAGTGGGAAAGGCGGCGTAGGGAAATCTACTGTTACGGTTAACCTCGCTACTTCTTTAGCTCGCTTAGGTAAAAAAGTAGGAATTATTGATGCTGATATTTACGGATTTAGTGTACCAGACATGATGGGGATAGAAGAAAGACCGGTTGTACGTGGTGAACAAATTATCCCTGTTGAACGATTTGGTGTGAAAGTTATTTCAATGGGCTTTTTCGTTGAGGATAATTCCCCAATCATCTGGAGAGGTCCAATGTTAGGTAAAATGTTAACAAGCTTCTTTAAAGAAGTGGAGTGGGGAGATTTAGATTATTTACTCATTGATCTGCCACCAGGTACAGGGGACGTAGCACTAGACCTTCATTCCATGCTGCCATCTTGTAAAGAAGTGATCGTCACGACACCTCATCCAACAGCAGCATTTGTGGCAGCCCGTGCTGGCCAAATGGCTATTAAGACAGAGCATGAAATTTTAGGTGTAATCGAAAATATGGCTTATTTCCAAAGTGCGTTAACTGGTCAGAAGGAATTTGTATTTGGCCAAGGTGGAGGTCCGAAGTTAGCTGAACAACTTCAGACAGAAGTTCTTGGACAACTCCCTCTTCAACAACCTTACGAAGAAGAGGATATCTTTGCTCCTGGTGTGTATCAAGCAGATCACCCAACAGGAAAGATCTTTTTATCCATTGCGAACAAAATGATAAAAAAGATGAGTTAAAACTAATAAAAAAGGGTGCCTGTAAAAGGTACCCTTTTTTATTATTCACTTCCGCCACCAGACGATTGTTGATCTTGTTTAGAACCACTGCTGCCACCGGAACTCTTTTCGCCTTGGGAGCCGCCACCCTCTGACTGAGATTGTCCTGATTTCATCTCTTCAGCAGCTTTCAGAACAATTTCGCTCATTTTGGCTTTAAACATAGGGGTTTCCATGGTTTCTTGGATGGTCTTTTCCAATTCTTCACGGAATTGCTGACTTTTCATGACAGTAAGCATCTGTTTTTCCATTTCAGGATTTTGCAAAAGCTCTAACATGCTTTTTTGGTACTGAGAATCCTTCATAAGAGACTTCATAATTTTTTTCTGTTCTTCCGAGAGTGATTCAGCGAACTTTTTAGAGAACTGAGGATTTTGGAATAACTCTTCCCAAAATTTCTTCCCTTTGTCAGACGTGATGGTCTCTTCAATGCTTGTTTTAACAACATCTGATTCTAAAACCACTTGCTGTTTCATTTCTTTATCAGATAAGACTTCTGTGATCGCCTTTTTTCCATCATCGGTTTTCAATATATCTACAACCATTTTCT
Organism: Pontibacillus chungwhensis BH030062; assembly: GCF_000770675.1. Classification (GTDB taxonomy): domain Bacteria; phylum Bacillota; class Bacilli; order Bacillales; family BH030062; genus Pontibacillus; species Pontibacillus chungwhensis. The sequence goes on along the minus strand of NZ_AVBG01000024.1, from coordinate 3,071 downwards.
TGATTTTATCATAATCGGCTTGTTCTCCGCCAGATGAGGAGTTGCCAGAACAAGCTGTCAATACTGCAATTAGTACGAGTAGGATTGCTAAACCCTTCATCCTATTCATGAGAACGCTCCTTTCAATCACCTTACATATACTTAATATGAGATAATCGAAAGAAAATATACACAGGTTTTGAAGTGAAAACGCTTGTTTTTATGGTAAAATACCATAGGATTGATTTACGGCAATGAAAGTAGGGGGATCCAACGTGACAAGTCGCAAATGGGTGAAATTGTTTCTGACGACTTTATTGTGGGGAGGGGTTATTACCCTCTTCGTTAGTTTTTTTGTACAGAATGAACATTATGTAACAGCTTTTAATCCTTTTAGTATATGGGAAGTCATTATTTTAATGCTCATGTATTTAGGGTTAGGTTTTATCTTTAGTGTAATTAGTCAGATGGCGTTCTTTGCTTATCTAACGGTTCACCAATTTGGTTTGGGGATATTCAGGAAGTTATGGGCACCCATCCAAATTGTTCTGATTCTGTTTACTTTGTTTGATTTGGTGTACTTCCGCTATAAGTCTGTAGCTGAAGAAGCGGATGTTGCTCCATTTTTTGTCTTACCCGCAGCTCTTCTTCTCTTTGGCTGGGCTGTAGCATACTTGAAGGCTAAAGAAACGAATTCTAAAGCTTTCATACCGGCGCTATTCTTTATGATCGTTATAACTTCAGTAGAGCTCGTTCCAGCTTTCCAAGCCGACGATTCTGATTGGGTTATGCTTATGTTACCTGCAGTTCTCTTCTGTAATACGTATCAGTTATTGGTTCTTCATCGCCTGAATGATGGGGGAATGAAAACAGAAGCGGTATCACCATCTAAAACGTCCCATAAAGCCCAGAAGAAAAAGAAGAACAGAAAGAAGAAGAGCAAACGTTAATCCGTTTGCTCTTTTCTTATTTCACAGCAGATGACTTTGCCTCTGTTTTCGAGATCATCTCAGATATGGAGACAAATTCGTACCCTTTTTGTTTTAATCCTGGAAGAACTGTTTTTAATGCTTCGTTTGTTTGTTTTACAGAGTCAGAAGCATGTAAAACGATAATATCCCCGCCTGATGTTTCTTTCATGATTTCGTCTACAATGGATTGTGTTCCAGGGTTCTTGTAGTCTTCAGGGTTTATGCTCCATTGTACAACCTTAAATCCAAGATCCTCTGCAAGCGTTAATACCTCTTTATTGAAATGTCCGTGCGGAGGCCTTAAAAGGTCCATTTCTTCATACCCCAGTTTTTTAAACACTTCCCGGGCGTACAAAAGGTCTTTCTTTACTTGAGCTATGTCTTGCTTGGCATAACTTTTATAACGATACCCCATCATTCCTAAATCATGTTTGCTTTCCGTAATTTCTTTTAAGATATCCGGGTGCTTTTCAGCCCATTCTCCGCTTACGAAAAATGTAGCCTTTACATTATTTTTCTTTAATGATTCAAGAATAGGAAAGACTTCTTCTTGTCCCCAGCTAATATTAAATGTAATGGCTACATCCTTGCTCTTGGTATTGCTGCTAATGAGTGCCCTTGGCCCTTTGTCGGTTGAAAAGACAGAGAAGGCATTGTCTCTTTCCACCCACAAAAAGATTGAGCAGAAAAGAGCGGCAATAACAACTAGTCCCCACTTTTTTATTCGATTTCCGTTCCATGCGTAAAAGTGTTGCATCATACACCTCTCCTTATCCATTCAGAAATCCCTGCATAGTACAACTTATGAGCGGAGTGGACAAATATGAACAAGCAGATGATTCATTTCATAAATTGGATATAAATGGACATGATAGAAGGGAACAAATACAAAGAGGTGAGTACATGCTAGGACTTTTATTAAAAGATATGGAACAAAAAGAAATAGAATATCTATTGAAGCGGGAGATGGACGAACTTTTAATGGACTTAGAAGACCACCGGATTGATCACGTTGTAAAAAGAGCTATGGAAGAACGCTATAAAATCCTATACCAATTGTTCAAGAGATTAGCAAGCAAACATGACTGTATTCGGTATGTACTGCCAAAGCGTAAACATCAATAGTTAGACATCTCCTATGTATGATATAGTGTATATATGAAATCGCTTTTACATAGGGGTGGAGAAAGAATGAGGGAAATAGGAGCCATTATATTTGATTTAGATGGTGTCATTACGGATACCGCTGAATATCATTATCTAGCTTGGAAACAACTAGCTGAAGAATTGGGAGTACATTTCGACCGTACGTTTAACGAACGTTTAAAAGGTGTTAGTCGAATGGACTCCTTACATATGATTTTAGATCATGGAGGCCTGGTCCTTTCTGAACATGAGATGAATGAATTAGCTCATAAAAAGAATGAACATTATAAAAGCTTTATACAGCAAATTACTCCAAATGATCTTCTGCCTGGAATTTTACCGTTCTTGAATGAGATAAAAGCCGCGGAAATTCCAACAGCGTTAGCTTCCGCTAGTAAGAATGCTCGCCCTGTTGTTCGACAGCTTAAGATTGAATCCTTTTTAGATACAATAGTAGACGCAGCTGCCGTTAAACATGGTAAGCCGGATCCTGAGATATTTCTAAAGGCTGCAGATCAATTAGCTGTTAACCCTGAGGAATGTGTTGGAGTAGAAGATGCTGAAGCCGGTGTAGAGTCTATTAAAGCCGCAGGAATGTATGCGGTAGGAGTGGGGAGTAAAAATGCTATGGCCAAAGCAGATTGGATTATAGATCATCCTTCACAACTGACGCTAAAGGCGCTACGAGGGCATTTAGGGTAGACTTTAACGGCCCCTCTAAAATTTTTTAGAGGGATTTTTAATTTTTTTATGCAAAACTATTGCAAAAGTAATTCATATCGTGGTAAGATATTTTTTGTTGTCAGCGAGACAAGCACTTCGAAATAAATGGTTAAACAATAACAAATTAACTTTTTAAAAAAAGTGATTGACGAAACTAAGATAAAATGTTATATTAGTTTCTGTCGCTGAAACACAGCGAAACAATTTGATCTTTGAAAACTGAACGAAACAACATGTAACGTCAATGTCTTT
>NZ_AVBG01000007.1 GCF_000770675.1 Pontibacillus chungwhensis BH030062 | reverse complement strand
AAAGAAAGAGAACTGGCTCAAGTTGAAGAAAAAACGGCTCAAGCCCCGCGGGTTATCTGGCGGGGCTTTGAATTATGGCTCAAGTCGGGGCGGGGTGGCTCAAGTTTGGGGAGACCGGCTCAAGTTGGGCGGAGTGGCTCAAGTTTGGGCGAAGTGACTCAAGTTCGTTGGAAAATGACTCAAGTTTAAAAGAAATCGGCTCAAGAGCTGAAAATCGCGGCTCAAGTTCGGGCGAAACGGCTCAAGTCAGCCAGATAATGGCTCAAAAGAAAGAGAACTGGCTCAAGTTGAAGAAAAAACGGCTCAAGCCCCGCAGGTGATCTGGCGGGGCTTTGAATTATGGCTCAAGTCGGGGCGGAGTGACTCAAGTTTGGGGAGACCGGCTCAAGTTCGTTGCGAAACGACTCAAGTTTAAAAGAAATCGGCTCAAGAGGAAAAAATAACGGCTCAAGTCAGCGCATAGCGGCCCAAGTTAGCACGGGACGGCTTAAGTGGACGCAGGAACGGCTTAAGTTGAAGAAAAAGCGGCTCAAGTCGCCGTGCCCAAGCTATCTCCCTACCCGCATCATATTCGCAGCCCATCGCAGGCTCATTCCTAACAAAACCTCCACCATACAAAAAACGCCCAGGCCTCTAAGCCTGGACGTTTGTTTCTTGTGATGCTTGTTTTTGTTTACGTTTTTTCAATGTCACTTCAATACCTGCTATACACATCATCAGCCATCCGAACCCGATGGCGAAGCCGGCTAGGACGTCGGTGAAGAAGTGGATGCTACCGAAGATGCGGCTGATGCCGATTGCGAGCATGAAGAGAGTCAGCACAATGTTCAACGACCATTTCATCATGCTGGATAGGTGGCTAATTGAAATCAGATAAATAAGAAATCCATAAAAGGCAACGGCTCCTGAGGTGTGACCGCTTGGGAAGCTCGACGACTCGCCTGCGTATTGCGTCTGTTCAGGACGTTCTCGATTATAGGAGATCTTCAATAGTTTCGTAAGCGAACTAACACCAATCATATTAACCGCAAAGTACACTCCAACCCAACGACTAAATGGGGAGAAGAATAGTAGGTAGAGGAGGGTAAGAACGGAGAGAACGCTTAGCCACAGGACAGAGCCTGCTTTTGTGACCGAGAGCATGGCAGCAGTCATCCAGGATGGAGCTTGACTTGCTACATTGAATGCCCACTGATCGATGGACAATTTTCCTGAAGCCATCGCCATCTCACCAATAATGAAGATCGATGAGAGAAAGATAAGGACGAATAAAAGGGCAGGCCCCCACAAGGCAGATGGTTTGGCTCGATCGGATAGTAGAATAGGTTTCTGCATAATAACCTCCCTTAAAGATTGTTAGAATTGTGGTTGTCAATAAAAATACCCTTGAGGGGGCAGGGTGAAACGTGGCATGAGACATTCGAATATAAAGGGGATAGATTCCAACACCTCCTACAAAAAACTCTCCGCTAAGGGAGAGTTTTAAAAGGGATGGGCTTTTTCTATTTAGTTGGCTGTTGCTTTCTTTGAAGGCTCTGATTCATTTCCGTTCTCATCAACCGCGGTGACGTAATACGTGTACTCTGAGGCATCTGGGTCTGTGTAATTCTTACGTTCAAATGAAGATACGCTTGCTACTTTTTCAAACGTTTCCCCGTCAGCGCTGCGGTAGACGCGGTACCCGATTACATCTTTATCACGCACAGCATGCCACGTTACGAACGTACCATTTACTTCGACTTTCTGAGGAGCTTCTAGTTCCTTCTCCACTTGTTTTTCCTTCGTTTGCTGCTCCGTTTCTTTTAGCTCCGTATAGACGACCAATCGTTCTAAGTGATTGTTTGTTTCCTGATCAAATGTTCCGGTACATGTAATCAGATTCAGTCGCTTTTTATCGGTTGTACCGAAGATCTCTTCTATCGGGGAATTGTCATACGGATAGCTCTCTAACGCTTTCACGATATAGGTGCGTTTTTCTCCATCCTTGTCTGTGACCGTTACCTCATCCCCTTTTTCAAGATCTTTTAGATAGAAGAAAACAGCTGGACCTTTGTAACTGTCAACGTGCCCTGCGATGACGGAGTTACCCGTGTTGCCAGGCTTTGTGCTGGGTTCAAACCAGCCAACGGTCTTCGTGCTGTCTGGTACGCCCATTTGTCCGTTGTCGAGAATCCCGACCTTTTCAATCTGAGTGTCCACGTCAATAGCTGGGATTGATAGGTGAGTAGGGACAATTCCTTCATCTTTTCGTTCCTCAGGATCATCGGTATTCACGTTCGAAGAGTTCATGTTTTCGGTTTGGTTAAGAACCGTAAACTCCTGCGCGAGCGGGTCATTCATTTGATCCTCTTCTTCGTTTAAATAAGTCGATTCCTCCAGACTCGCTACCTGTTCGACTTCCTCTCCCTGTTTCATCTGCTCTCCTTGATTAAGAAGGTTGGCGAACACATTATTTTCATAGCCGAGAAGGAGAAGGAAAGCAATGCCTACGATTCCGAAGTACGTTTTCCATTTCATACCCATCACCTTTCTTTCCTTTACCTTGTTTTCATGATAGCACAACGGAAAAAAAGAGAGGCGAATGGCCCCTCAATTAATCCGAATGTGTGTAGGGACTATGCACGCTTTCTAGTCGCTAGCACGCCGCCTGATAGAAGAGCGAGGCTTAAGAAGGTGACCCAAATCCAAGTTGAGCCAGTTTGCTCACTCGTGCCAAGACCTGTATCTGGCATTTCAGATGGCATCATTTTATAGGTGTCTGGCATTTGCTTTACAATGGCTTCACTTAACGTTTCGCCGACGTTGTACATGTAAGCAAATCCTTTATCAAAAGATTTATAAGTGGAAGCATAATCTTCGTTCACATAGTGGTCAAAGGTCATGAGCACATCTTCTTCATGCATCCAAACCGTCTCTTTCGCTCTATCCTCTGGAAGTTCGCCATCTGTTGCTTGAGATAAGAACATCCCAAATTCTTGTGAGAAATCTTGCAGGCGTTCTTCAGCTTGTTCTCTCTCCTCTTTATTGTCTTGGAGGGTAGCTGCTACAACTTGTGATTGAGCTGCAATGTGGTCTTTCTGCCACACTTTCTCAAACTGATCAGCAGCTTCTTCTCCATAAATGGATTGGATAGCCGATTTAAAATCGGCGGTTTGCTGGTCTTCAGCCCAAGTTACAAAATCATAATCTTCAGCCTGGTCAAATCCTTTTTGCATCTCAAGTGTGGCCAATGCGAAGTGTTCAGAAGCAAGCTGATTTAGAGAAGAACGAAGGTCAGCCGCTTTCGTGTCGACCATGGTGTGATTAAATTGCTCTTTGTTCTGTGTGACGATCGCACCTGATAAAGCTTTACTGATATCAAACATGCGATCAAATCCGGTACGGAATGTTTGATAGGCCTTTTTATAATCCCCATCAACATAAGCGTTGAATACATCTTGTACATCTTGTTCATGGGCGCGTAATACTTTTTCTGCCGTGTCAGCAGGCAGGTTGCCGCCAGTTGCTTCGCTTAAGAAGTTCCCTAGTTCTTTCGGAAATTCTTGGGTGAGCTGTTGCTTCGCTTGCTCCGCAGCTTCCTTATTTCCATTCTTCACTGCTTCAGCAAGCCCTGGTGTGTTCTCGTACTGAGAGTCAAAGATCTTCTCAAATTGCTCTGCGCCTTCTTTTCCATAAATCGATTCAATGGCTTTCTTTAAATCATTCGCATTTCGTTCAAGCGCCTCATTAACCGCCTCGACATCTTTAGCGCCGTCATACGTTTTCGTCATCGATATCGTTTGATAAACAAAGTGATTGGATAGAAGTTGGCTTAGTGTAGCTCGTAAATCAGCAGCTGGTGTCTTAGCCGTTGGTCCTGAGTTCGTTTGGGCCATGGATACCGATGGCACGAGAAGAAGAAAGGCCATCGTCAGGGCGAATACTTTTTTCATAAATCGATTCTCTCCTTTTTGAAAGTTGTGTATGTGAGGTTTTTTTCTGTTCACATAGCTATCGAGAGAAGAATCGATTTGGATCACCTTGTTTCTGAAAAAAATCTAGAAAAATAAAAAAGACTCCCGGCTCAGGGAGGCGTTCGCCTGATGTAGAAGTCTGGATGAGTTATTTACGGAACAAGTCGAGCAATCGCTCTAATGGGCTTTTAGAGTTCTTCACCGTTACTTCAAGTTGCTGGTTAAATGCGTTCTGCGCTTCCCATTCCTTTTGCTGATCTTCGCGGATTTGGCGCAGTTCTTGCTGTAAGGCTTCGCTTTTTTCACGCTCTTGTTGGAGTAATGTTTCATATTGAGTTTTCTGTTCTTCGATCATTTTATCCATCTTTGTATGGGTTTTTTGAGAGAAGTTGCCGACTCCGGAGCTAATGACGTGGTGGTCTTGCTGGAGGCGGGAGACAGTCGTCTTCAAATCATCCATATCTTGTTTAAGCTGCACATTCATTTCACGAGATGCTGCTAGTTCAGTCGCTAGAAGTTGCAACAGTTCCTGAGTCTGCTTCGGATCCGATAGATTTTGGTTATATGTACCTGCCGTCGCGATCGCTCGTTCATTATAACCGCTTAACATTTCCTTTTGTTTGGCTACAACCTCCTGGGCTGCTTCATCTTGGGTGAGGGAGGTTTCTTTGATCGCGCGAATCGATTCCACATCTGATTTTACGAAAATCCGTCTGTCGCCATCTTTAAAAAATTCATAACCGTTCCGTTCCAGGATTTGGCCATATCGACGTACGGTCGTGGTAGCGATTCCTACTTCTTCGGCCACTTCTTTCGTGGAAAACGCTCGTTCATTTTGTTGTATGTCGTGTCGCATTTTCGGCCTCCTTTTCCTCAAATATGAAGGTTTTCTGGGAATTTTGCAAGCGTCAATAGACGGGTTTTAAGAACCTACCGCAGATCGAACAGAAAAAAATTTTGATAAAAAATGAGTATTTTTGAGATGAAGAGGGTATAGAGGAGGATGTGAGACGATATAAAAGTATTAAGATTTTTAGAGGAGGAACAATCATGTCTAAAGATATACTAATGGTCGTAACCAATCACACTAAATTAACGGATCAACATAAAACAGGCTTATGGCTTGAAGAATTCGCAGCCCCTTACAATATGTTCAGAGAACAGGGCTACAATGTTCGTGTAACTTCTATTTCAGGAGGTAAAGTCGAGCTAGATCCAAATAGTGTACCTGATGAGGAAACACCAAAATGGACAGAAGCACGCTTGCAACTTGAAGATACAGAAGAACTAACGAAAGACATTGTCGACGAAGGCTATGACGCCATCTTCTTACCAGGTGGCCACGGCGCGATGTTCGACTTCCCAGATAGCGAAACATTGCAATATGCCCTTCAACAGTTTGCTGAAAATGACAAAGTCATCGGCTCCGTATGCCACGGCCCAGCTGGACTTGTTAACGCAACGTACGAAGACGGCACCCCTATCGTGAAAGGCAAGAAAGTCAACGCCTTCACAGATTCAGAAGAACGCGGCATGGAGCTAGAAGACCATATGCCATTCTTACTTGAAAGCAAACTACGCGAACAAGGCGCAGAATTCGAACGAGGCGAAGACTGGACCGACTACTCTGTCCGCGACGGCAAACTCGTGACTGGTCAAAACCCAATGTCATCTGAAAGCACAGCTCAGAAAGTCATTGAGGCGCTAGTTGAATTCTAAAATTGAAGATAGAGTTAAAGCTGCAAAGGTCTATGTGACCTTTGCAGTTTTTTGTGTGGTACGAGTTAGGAAGATCACTGTGGATGCGTAGTGGCTCGAGTTGGAGGTCAACGACTCGAGCTGTGATGTAGCGGCTCAAGTGTGGGCGCATCGGCTCAAGTTGGGCTCAAACGGCTCAAGAAGAGAGCGGATCGGCTCAAGATTTGGAAGAATCGGCTCAAGACGAGAAAATAACAGCTCAAGTCAAGGAATACTGGCTCAAGTAGGGGAGAACTGGCTTAAGTTACGTCATACTGGCTCAAGATGAGAAGAAATCGGCTCAAGTCAGCTCGTTAATTAGGGGAGGGAGGTCTGGTTTTAAGCTTAATGGCTCAAGTTAGTGGATACCGGCTCAAGTTGGGCTCAAACGGCTCAAGAAGAGAGCGTACCGACTCAAGATTTGAGAAAAACGGCTCAAGACATGAAAATACCAGCTCAAGTCAAGGGATACTGGCTCAAGTAGGGGAGAACTGACTTAAGTTGCGACATAATGGCTCAAGATTAGAAAAATCCGGCTCAAGTCAGTCAGCTAATTAGGTAGCGGAGGTCTGGTTCTGGATTAACTGGCTCAAGTAGCAGACAAGTGGCTCAGGCTCGCGATCAGCGGCTCAAGTCAGCGAAAACCGGCTCAAGCCCCCCCCTGGCCGGCCCCCCACCAGCTTCCATATACATCTTCCTAACTGAATGAACTCAATACCGCAGGGCATCCTGAATAAGGCTAAAGTCATAAAAAATGTCATACAATGGTTCTGTTTTCCATAAATCCCCTTATAAATGATTGAATTTTCTGTATTCTTTGGTAGTGTTGGGACTACTACAGAACACAAGGAGGAATATCCATACATATGTTTTCGAAAAAAGGTAAACAAGTCATTGTCCTGTTTCTTGCTTCGTTTTTGTTACTGGCTCCGTATCAATCTGCTCCAGTCACTGAGATTAACGCAACAGATGAAGAGGATGCGTTGTCTTCTAAGCTGACTGAGATCTTAAGTGATGAAAGTTTGGATGGGGCGCTTGCTGGGGTTAGTGTGCGTTCGGCGGAGACGGGGGAAGTGTTGTATGAATACAATGAAGATCTTCGCTTAAAGCCGGCTTCGAATATGAAACTGTTGACCGCCGCAGCCGCGCTTGACACGTTAGGGTCTGAATACCGTTTTCCGACAGAGGTTTTGGCTGATGGGGAAATGAAAGGGGGCAAGTTGCACGGTGACTTGTATCTGAAAGGTAAGGGAGATCCTACTTTAATGAAGGAAGATTTCGAGGAGATGGCTGAGTCTTTAAGAGAGTCTGGGGTTCGCGAAATTAAAGGCGACCTGATTGCTGATGATACATGGTATGATGATGTACGATTGTCAGAGGATATTTCTTGGAATGATGAAACGAACTACTATGCGGCTCAAGTATCCGCGCTAACAGCAGCGCCTAATGAAGACTATGATGCCGGTACGGTTATCGTTGCTGCCTATCCTTCAGATAAAGAAGGGGAACAAGCTGACGTTCAAGTAACGCCTGAGACGGATTACATTGATATTATCAATAGAACAGAAACAGTAGCTGCTGATGAGGAAAAGGACATTTCAATCGAAAGGGAGCATGGGACGAATCAAATTGTTGTGGAAGGCACGATCCCAGTGGACGGAAGTCGTTCCCGTTCTTGGGTGGCGGTGTCTGAACCATCAGGCTTGGCATTAGATATTTTCCATCAGGCTTTAGAGAATGAGGGCATTAAAGTGAAAGGGGAGCAACATCTGGATGGTAAGGCGCCAGATGGAGCTGAACTGCTCGTTTCTAAAGAGTCTATGCCGCTTGAAGAACTGCTTATTCCGTTTATGAAGCTGAGTAACAATGGACATGCTGAAGTGTTAGTGAAAGAAATGGGGAAAATCACCCATGGTGAAGGAAGCTGGGAAGAAGGGTTGAATGTGGTAGAAGCCTACCTGTCAGACATTGGCGTTAATGCAGATACGATGCGTCTCCGCGATGGATCAGGCATGTCGCACGTCAACATGGTTCCGGCTAATGAAATCTCAGACCTTTTATATAAAGTGAAAAAGGAAGAGTGGTTTGATGAGTACTTAACGTCCTTACCTGTAGCTGGTGACGGTGATCGATTTGAAGGAGGGACGCTGCGATATCGGATGGGAGATACCTCAGCAGAAGGGAATGTCCAAGCGAAAACAGGTTCGTTAACCGGTGTGACGTCTCTGTCTGGATATGTAACGGCGGAGAACGGGGAAGAGTTGATCTTTTCTATCATCCTAAACAACTATTTAGATTCTGCTCAAGACATTGAAGATAGAATCGCGATTACGCTTGCTAATTACGGTGAGTAGTATAAAAAAGGGACTTGTTCACGAAGAACAAGTCCCTTTCCTGTGTGATTATACTGTAAACGGAACACCCGTCAGTCGCTCTGATTCTTTCCATAAGAGGTCCGCATCGTTCACATCAAGAGCTCGCGTCTTCGGTTCAACGAGAACAGGGTCGCCTTTCATTTCCCACTTCCCTGATGGGCCGTAGTACTGGCCTCCCTTTGCATCCCGGTCTGTCGCGGCGCGAATGCCTGGAAGGGCTCCGTCGTACGCGCTTTGCGTAATCCGTTCAAGCACACCACGAAGCATCTTAAATAAGAACTTATTTTCAATGTGTCTTGCTAGGTTCGTATTGGCACCACCTGGGTGAGCAGCGAGGACTTTAATGTCTAAGCCTGCCTGTTCAATGCGGCGCTGTAGCTCGAAGGTGAATAATAGATTCGCTAACTTGGAACGGGAGTAGGCTTTCATAGGAGAATAGCCTTTGCCGCCTTCGTACATTAAGTTATCAAAATCAAGGTCACCTTGTTTGTGAGCATTGCTGCTGATGTTCACAATTCGAGCGTGATCTCCTTTTTTCAAGTGATCAAACAGAAGGGAAGTGAGAGCGAAATGGCCGAGGTGGTTAATGCCAAGCTGTTGCTCGAATCCGTCTTCTGTTTTTCCATATGGGGTTGTCATGACTCCTGCGTTGTTCATTAAGATGTCTAGTTTGTTGTATTTCATTTTGAATTGTTCACAGAAAGTATGAACCGATTGAAGGCTAGCCAGATCAAGCTTCATCACATCAATGTTGGCTTGAGGGAACATGGCTAAGATGTGGTGAGCGGCTTCGTAGCCTTTATCGAGAGAACGACAAGCTAGAATTACTGTCGCTCCTTTTGTAGCATAGACGCGGACAGCTTCTAGACCCAATCCGCTATTTCCGCCTGTTACGATGACGACTTGACCCTGCATCGAAGGGATTTTGTCCACAGACCAGTGGTGTGGAAACATATGGAACACGACCTTTCTTGGTGGTTATGTAGCTATACTCATGTTAAACGTTTGTGCTCCATATGAAAACGATTAGGCATTGAAACAAGAAAAAACTCTAAGTTCCATCACTTAGAGTTTTCCTTAATCGATCTTCTGATTTTCAGACTGGGCGGAAAATACCTTTTCTGTAGGGACCATCGAAGTAAACATAAAAGAAGAGCTGAGTACGACGGCGATCACGAAAAGGAGCATTTTGGCCCCATCGTTCTCGAATTCACCAAAAATACGCCAAAGTATAACAATAAGAGAGATTGGACCGAGTATTAAAGGTGCGAGAAAATGAGAAACGCCGATGTGGCGGATGCCATTCGCGATATAATAGATTCCTAAAATTATAGGAATCAAATATAGGATATAGATCATCTTTCCACCCCATTTTGTTCCAATTCATCTTATTCCATTATAACACTATTAGTGGTAAAATCATACAAAAATGGGCATAAAGCATGGGGTCGGACAATTCTCTGTCATTTTGAGGTGATAGAAGGAGAAGAGATGTGGTAGAGTTTGGGTGTGCTGATTTTGGAAAGGAGGGACCGAATTTGGAAATCCTTACATGGGTTCTATTAGCTATTATGGTTGTAGGTGTGTTTTACGCAGTGAATCGATTTGCTTTTCATTATGCAGGGAGCGATTTTAAGAAGCGCCTTTGGGCGGGGATGTTGTTTGTTTTCTCCACCCCACTCTTTATGTTTGCCCTTAGTATGGGAATTCAGTTACTGGACAAAGGTGAAGGACTTGCCGGAACGATTGGAGTTCTAGCTTCTGTTCCATATTTCGTGAACGGTCTTGTCGTGTTTCTGAGTGCTTTCCGCTTAGTGAAGCCTTCTGAAATCGTAGGTAATGATTAGGGTTCATTTATACACAAAGCTACCGCCAAATGCGGTAGCTTTGCTAGTTATAGAATAGTAGAGAAATCTTTGGCTTGATTTTCTAGAGAATGTGCAGCTTTAAGAATATTAGCGAAGTCCTCGAGAGCCTCTTGAATTTGCTTTTGGCTATCTTGAATGCTCGATTGAGCTTGTTCGGTGCCAGTCGTGATGGTATTGATTTCATTTGAAATAGACTCGATGCTCGTCTTAACCTCTTTAATCGAGCCGTCTACCTTCTCTGATAGTTTCTTTACTTCTTTGGCCACCACGTCAAATCCTCTTCCATGCTCCCCAGCCCTCGCTGCTTCGATACCGGCGTTTAAGGCAAGTAAGTTGGTCTGCGCGGCGATATCTTTAATCGTCTTCACAATTCCTTGAATGCTTTTTGCATCTTGTTGGAGATTGTTTAGTGTCTGGATATTTGAAGTCGAGACTTTTGAGATGCTTTCAATCGTTTTCAAAACGTCCTGGCTGCGTTCGATCCCAAACTGTGATTTTGAAGTCAGGTCTTCTGACATCGCTTCCAATTTGCTTGCTACTGTGTGGATGGTGTTCTGACGTGCTGTAATGTTCGTAGCAACTTTAAAAACACCGACTACTCGGTTGGAATCATCTTTAACGGGCATATATGTAGCCTCTAACCAAATGGCTTCACCACTCGCATCTTTTCGCTTAATTTTATCTTGAAAAGACTTCCCTTTCGCCAAGTCGCGCCAAAATGACTCATAGCTTTGACCTTGGCTGAACTCAGGAAAGCAAAGCTCACTATGAAGCATTCCGTACATCTCATCTCTTGTATACCCAAGGCCTTTAGCGAAGTTATCGTTCACAAATTGAACTCGGCGATTTAAATCAAAACGGATTGTGGCGAGGTTATCCTCGATCGCTTGCACCACGTGGTAATCATGAATATTTGTTTGAATATCTGTTGTGGTCGTCATGGTCTTATCCCCCTTATTTATTATGATAGTTTTCCTGATGGGAACAATCAACTGAAAAACATCCTAGTAATGGACTTTGAGAATCATTTTAGTTAAAAAAAGATTATGGCTTGCTTTTAGGGTGATTTTCATCTGACTGTTCCTGCTCAAAGACGATAGTTGAGTAGACACAGATGTGTTACCATTGGGGGAGGAAATGACAGGGAGGAATCCAGTTTACTTATGATAAAATTCTTATTCTACCTCATGATTGTGTTAGCTGCTATATTTGCGATTTCCTTTTTCTTTTCAATCTTTACGGCAGGTACCATACCAATCATAGACGGGGTTGCAGCCATTGTCTGTGCATGGAACGCCCGCTCACTGAAGAAAAGAATCCGCACCCAAACAACACCCTAACCCTATCAAGCACTTCTGCTCAAAGCAGAAGTGCTTTTTTAATACAGTAAAGGAGTAACGCGTGCCAGACACCCTTCATTCCTTTACTGTATAAAAATATTTACATTTTACTGGGGTTATTTTACAGTTAAGCTGATAGGGGTGATGGGTGATGAAAGCAGCGGATAAGTATCTTCCTGATAAAGAGCAGGTCCTTGGCTTTTTCTTGTTTATTGTCTTTTTAGTGTTTTATTGGCGGGTGATCGTGTTTCTGTTTTATAACATACTGCCATCAAATCATGTTACGTACTTCTTAAGCTGGGTGGCGGTATTGGCTAACTTCCCGTTCTCAGCATTAACGGTTCGTTATGTTTTCAAATGGATTAGGGAGTCATAATTGAAAAATAACCCATTGAGATTTGTTGAGATATGAAACCTACAGAAGCTAGAATCCGTATAAAAAGGGAAAATAAGTTACATAGAATGATATGAATGATAAAGAAATGGATTTCGTGAGCGGTTAAAAACACAGGAGGGAGTTGATCGAGTGTCACGGGTATTTCGTGTATGTGCCTTTGTGTTCCTAGGCTTGTTTTCCATTAGGGTCGTTCTCGATCTCTTATGGGCTGATGGGATCGCATGGGTGGAGAATAGTATGCATGCTCTCTTTTTGGCTGTGTTCATGTGGATCAGTTTTGGGGTAAGAGCTCTTATTCGAAAAATGGATAAGAAATACGAAACTATTTATGAGAAAAAGAAGGGGTCGCCATGATACTTAGGAAAATTTTTACAGCACTGATTACGACAATCGTCACTTCCTTGTTCTTTGGTGTTCAGTTTCCGTTATTTGAAAGTGACGGGGTCCTATCGAACGTATTCATTTATATGATTTATATTGGTGGTGGAACGCTCCTTGGAGGATTAGGCTCCATGGGGATTGAGAAGATGACCAGAAACTTTGGAGATGCGCGTGTAATGTTCTCTTTTATCTTTCATATGGGCCTTACCATTCCGGTTATAGTAAACCCTTTCTTTTTTGTCTACGCGGTACCCGTTGCAGCTCTATTCTTTGTGACAGATGAGATTTTGAGAAGACGCAGGTCTGAATCGGTTTTGGCATAGAAAAGTGCTAGTTAGTTTAAAAAGGTTAAGGAGGGATCACGCTGTATGGAAATCGCAACAGCTTTATGGATGATCATTGTACTAGCCATCGCGTTCATCTTCAGATGGCTGCGCATCTTAAGTAAGAACTCAGAGGCACAGATTAAGCAAAATGAGCAGTTAATTGAACAAATGAAGCAGTTGAACGAGCAATTGAAGGAACAATCAGCTGATTAGCAGGCGTGAGGGGTTGAAGGACTGTACGTAAACACTAAAAAAAGGAGGAGTACTATGAAAAACATAGTAATGTATTTCATATTCTTCGCTGTATTTATACACGGTGTTCTAGATCTATTTGACGGAGTTGAATTGATTTATCGTTTAATTAATTTAGTCTTTTTAATGCTTATTGCTGTAGGTGTCTATATGTTATCAACAAAGAAAAGGAATGGCTCAATAACTCAGGACTAAAAAGCATTCCCTTAAATGGCTATTTCTTGTCTAGGACAAATAAATAACCCTAAAGAACTGTTATTCCTAAGTAAGGAGAGGTTTAATGTGTTGAGATTTGTGGATGATCTAGCAGGTGCTCTATATGATATTTTTAAATTTATGATTAGGTCGATTAGTTATTTACTCTCAGGTATGCTAATGGTCGCAGTTCCAATCTATTTGATTGTTTGGGTTATCGGTATTTTCCAGTAATCCTATTTAATTAGCGAAGAAAAATGGTTGAAGGCATTCTTCCCGCATAGGAGGAATCAGCAGAAAAACGGCTCAGGTTTCATACGAAACCTTGAGCCGTTTTTTACTAGATGTATGCGAATTCGTTAAATAGTTGGTTCTCACCACACCTCAAGATCTAACCACCCATCAAGCACCGCCCCCAATGCTTCCATTCCAACAGCCCCGTCTTCTGTAGGATAAAGCTGAATAAATTTACCGGCTTCCGTATCAAGCAGCACAGGTTCTGCGCGACTTCCAGGGTAGACGCAGAGTACTTCACGGATTCGGTTATAGAACGACTTCCGTACCGGACAATAATATTTAATGCCGACGTATTCGTTCATTTGCTCAGCAGCTTTCGTATTCCCATCAGGCGAGTAGATATTACGAAGGGGGCTATACTTCACTTCTACGGCAATCGATGAATGATAGAGGGGGACGCCCTCTTGTTTCTTATAATAGTCCATGCGGATATCTGGCTTTTTTCTTCTGAACTTGGAGAAGAAATACGTTCCATTAGCAATCGCATCCCGGGACCGATGTTCAAGCTCTTGTTCATACACGACATGCAGTTCCGCATCGTCATTTGCTAAAACGACCGTGGTTCCGCCCTGGAGCTCTGAATGTAGATATCCTTTTTGCAGCTGACCCATTAGCGTATCCTGCTTAAAAGAAAAGCCGCGCTCTGTTATGAGTTGGACGATTGTTAAGAGCGTGTAATACTCATACATTTTCCCAGTAGAGTGAAACAAAGGAGAGCCTGAAGATGGTGCCGGCGGTGCAACTTTCCGACCTCCGGATTCTTCTAGTTCATGCCACAGCTTATGGAACGAAATATACCCACGGCTTTGGACAGAACGAGGCACCCTTGGATGCACATCATCCACATCACTCCAGAAGCCCTGCCGGATGACGTAGCGGAGCTGTTCCCTGTACGGCTTCACCTTCTGAAGCATCTGATCCATACTAGATATTTTCAATCCATGGGCTTCTTTTGTCTTTTCTTTACTCTTCTGCATGTTCTTTAACAACGTCTGATCATGAGAAGTAACATGGTGAAGCGGGCTTCTACGATCGGATTGAATTTGTCTGATCTCACCCTTAAGTTTCTCATGTTCATCCAAGAAGACGAGTCGTTCATGTTCGAGTGACTGAATAAGGGTGTCCATTCGCTGTAGAATCGCTTTTGTACGCAATTTAACGAGTTGATTCTCAGGAAGGTTGGCGTCATGGCGATGTTTCCGGTTATAAAACTTTGTCCCGCTCATAACAGCTCCTTTAAAGGAGTGCTCCCATTTCACACTTTGCCGGTCCATCCTACCTGGATGAGATTCTACCTGGTAGTGACGCCTAACGTTCATTTGGTTTTCTTTCTCAATCCAATCCAGTGCGATCGTCAACTTTCGGAAGGAACGATCTAGCCAGCGGAGAAAGCGTAGGTCGCTTTCTCCCATCAACTGTTCAGGGCTAAGAGATAGACTTACATCCTGATAGTAGTTTGTGGTCAGCCCATCTAATGCCTTTTCTAGATACTCCGCAATTCTATTAAACTGCTGCTTCGAGAAGTGGTGCGGAATGATGCGGACAGCACCGTAATACGTTTGGCCTTCCATGTCGACTTCGAACAGAAACGTCCCGCACGGCCAAGGGAAGGTGTCTTCTTTTGCCGGATCAAATAATGGCTGCACTTGTTGGTGTTTCCCTAACGAAATCTCAAGTGAACTCCCTTCGCCCTCCTTAGAAGGAAGGCGCACGGTAACGGAACGGTTCGCCTTCCAGTCAATCAGTAACACACTCCACCTCTGATATTCATAAACCTCCACGATGGTTTCCATAAGGTTATGTCGTTTCTGGTCAGGGCTTAGGGAATGGATTTTGACTTCATTTCGTCCTGTCTGAAAATAAAGCCCAATTCCTAAAGTCTCAAGCATGACCGTCTCTTGCTCATTAATTGGTAAAGCCATACATCATCAACTCTTTTGCTTTGTTCTGAAGGGTTTTCAGAGACAAGGTAAAATCAGAAGCCATTTGAGCGCGGTCGGATTTAAAGAGTTGGGCAAGGGAGCCGTCCACATAATCTGTAGGCGTACTCATTTCACCAACCATAGGCCCTGCAAACGTATCTATTCCCTTAATCTTCGTTAAGATCCTCTGATTAATCTGGAAATCAAACAGCTCGCGTCTAGAAAGTAAAGGCTGTCCATTCTCATGCGGTACGTTACACAAGTAATCGGCAATCGCTAGTGCCACACGGAAGGAGACTCCCTTTTGGGGATCGTTCTCATTCATAAGGGTATGGATCGCATCAAGCGTATGAACCTCGTACTCATTCAACAGATGAAGTCCGACCTCCTGAGGAGCAAAGCGCCATTCCTTTCTCAAATGAGAAGCGCTCACCTTTCTCGCCTCAGGAGAAATAGGAACAGAACGGTGAACCTTTTCATAGAAAGCGATTGTATCTTTAAAAGGCGGCTTCTTCGGTGTAATGATATTCGTCCGGTCAAGAAGCCGATCAGAGAATGACTTCGTCGTCTCATCGAAGTTCACGGTTCCAACAAAGATTAAATTGTCACCAAGTTTAATACGAGACCCGTAGCGGCCACTTTGTTCCGTCACGTGATCGTTAAAGATCTGTAAGTGCTTGTCCCCATTAATCTCAAGAAGCGAAAGAAACGGGCTGAACCAGTGCTCGACTTGCGACAAATTCATCTCATCAAAAATAACCATATGTAGCTGATCCGGATAATTAGCAGCATGTTGAAGCAGACTCACAAGCCCCGTATCGCTCTCATGAAATAGCTCTGTTGTTGGATTCAAGTAGCCAAGTATATCATTTGGATCCTGGTAAGAAGGGGAGATGGGTAAGAAAAGCATCGTCTCTCCTTCTACTAACCCTAACGTTTCCCCGTATATGCGAGCGAGTTGGGATTTCCCTGTACCAGACATGCCACCGAGAATCGTAAGCGGATTCGTCTTCACACTCATATGAAATGCATACAGATCTTCTTCTCGGTAAAACATCTTGTGCTCATACCCTGCTTTATGGAGCAAACGGTGAAGAAACTCCATCTCAGAAGTAGCATGAGCCGGATCTTTAGAATGCTCCTCGTTTGAAACAACAGGCGCTGCTGGTGGTTCTTCCTCAGGCTGTGGGTGAATCGAGAGCTCTTTTTTCTTCGTTTCAAAAAGCTCACACAAACTAGCAAACTTTTGTTTAGACAAGAAATACAAGTGATGTTCGTATACCGCATCAACATGTTCGATCAGTTCATCCGGATCAAGAGAAGCATACCGAACAGAAGCTTCATCTTTCTGGAAATACGTTGTCGAGTTACTCTTAGACTCAAGGTCGACTTCATAGAGCGTGTTTTCGAACAGAACCATGGATGGAGACGGGAAAAGGTTCGGGTACTTCTTTAATGTAATCGGACGCTTCTCGTTCGTTAACTTCGATTCAAGATCCTCATTCGTCTCCCCGATACGCAAATCAGGAGAAGGGATCACAACATATCCCTCTTCAGGTTGGATGGGCTCAAGCTTAATCAACTCAACGTAGATATTGTCATTCGCATGGGTCAACTTAAAAAGAACAAGCTTGTCCTGAAACAGTGCTTCAACACGAGGCTTAATATCGGGATAGGGAAGACGATCATAGTTGATCAAATCATTCAACAGGCGCACATTGTTCATCGAGTTGGTATTTCCTGTTAAGAGATCACTCATCTTACCGAAATAACGGGCCAGTCCATTTGGGATAGGAGACAACGGTTTAATATAAAAGGTTAATCGGTCTGAATGTTCGCTTAAAACAATCGGTGAATCTTGAAACGTTTGGGTATGAATTTCAGATGATGTAGCTAATCGACCAACGAAGATGCTGTCATCGAGTTGTCTTCTTACGATATGTGGGAGTTTAGTTGATAGCTTCATAGGTTGCATCTCCTTCTAGGTAGAAAATAATTTTGCGGAACACGCTCTGAGGAGATCCGCTGACGAATTTATAGCTGTACGGTTTCTGTTGCAAATACTTCCTGACTTCAAGCTGCGACTTAGATGAAAGGGCGTTCGTGTCAATAAAGATTAACTTGTTCTCTGGGATGAACTTAAACTGCTCAGAAAAGGATCGATCTGTATTGTATGTAAGCAGCTTCTTCTCTGGGATGAAAGACTGGTACCGCTCGGCAAGATCGTTCGTAATAAATAAGAAATCATCCTCATCAGAGAACACATCTACCTCGGCCATCTTTTGCTTCTTCGTAGCCTCCTGATACTCCTGGCGCACTTTATCAAGTTCACGTTCAAGCGATTCATTCTGTCTTTGAAGCTCGAGTCGTTCTTCTCTTTGGTCTTCTTCACGAGCTTGCCGATCCTGTTCTTTCTCTTTCAGCTGACGAAGGAGATCATCGCGTCGCTTATAATACCGACTTGCTTTCCGTTCAGCAGAAGCCTTCTCATGGAGCGCTTCCTGACGCTCTCCATCAGCCTTAGTAATGGTTCTCTCAGCAAGCGTAATAAGTTCATGGAGCGCAAGTTTATATAAAGGGTATAATTCTTCAGAAGAATAGTCCTCATTGTTCAAATCGTATTCGCTTATAATTTGTAAGGCTTGTGTGTCGTGATCCTCTTCATACTCTTTCTCGAAAAACGTTACAAGATCTAACTCCTCAGGCAGATCTTCCATGTCTGTGTGCTTCTCAAGGAATGAACCGATGAGAGAAGGAAGCGTTGTTTCGTGTTTCTGCGCATGGCCTTTTAGGATTTCTTCTAAGGAGAATTCCTGAAGCCCTGTGTATACATCTTCTCCGTTCTCTAAATTCTCGATCATCCTCTTTCGGTTGTCTTCATATCGCTCAGGGAAAAGCACAGCCACAATCATCATTTTTTGCGTATCGGTCATGCTTTCTTGCAAGGAAGCTTGTAAGATCAGCTCAGAAAACTCGTACTCTTCCATATCCTCTATAAATGGTCCTGTAAATCCCCGGAAGAAGATTCTGAGGTCCGTAAGTGAATCCATAAATTTTGTGATCGCTTGTTTTAGCATAGGAGGTGGGGCAGAAACCAATCGTTTCTTTGAGAACCCTTGTACTTTTAGGTCGAACACCTGCGCAATTCTGGCCATCTCTTTTTTTGAAACATGTTTCAGAAAATCGCGTTTTACCGTCTTTTGTATCTCGAGCCACTCCTGGCTTATTTCCTTCGTCTCCGTCGTCATCAAAGCCACTCCTTAAGAAATAGGTATATGTAAAATAATAGATAAAAAGTCGGGTTATTACTAGTCTTGACATGTATTGGATGATGGGGGGCGTCTTAATTTTTGGGGGGAGAGTGGCTCAAGCTGCTGACGGTGCAGGCGCATGCCCCTGGCGAGTGGCTCAAGTTTGGGAGTAGAGGCTCAAGCTGTGGCGAGAGCGGCTCAAGTTAGAAGGAAATTGACTCAAGTATTCAAAAAACCGACTCAAGCCAGCGGCCGACGACTCAAGTCAGAGCAGTCTGGCTCAAGAAAGAGTGAAGCGGCTCAAGTTTTAAAAAAATTGACTCAAGTAAGAAGGGGGAGCTGACGGTGCAGGCGCATGCCCCTGGCGAGAGGCTCAAGTTTGGGAGTAGAGGCTCAAGCTGTGGCTCTAGCGGCTCAAGTTAGAAGAAAACTGACTCAAGTATTCAAAAAACCGACTCAAGCCAGCGGCCGACGACTCAAGTCAGAGCAGTCTGGCTCAAGAAAGAGTGAAGCGGCTCAAGTTTTAAAAAAATTGACTCAAGTAAGAAGGGGGAGCTGACGGTGCAGGCGCATGCCCCTGGCGAGAGGCTCAAGTTTGGGAGTAGAGGCTCAAGCTGTGGCTCTAGCGGCTCAAGTTAGAAGAAAACTGACTCAAGTAATCAAAAAACCGACTCAAGCCAGCGGCCGACGACTCAAGTCAGAGCAGTCTGGCTCAAGAAAGAGTGAAGCGGCTCAAGTTAGAAGAAAATTGACTCAAGTAGTCAAAAAACCGACTCAAGCTAGCGGCCACCGACTCAAGCCAGAGCAGTCTGGCTCAAGAAAGAGTGAAGCGGCTCAAGTTTTAAGAAAACTGACTCAAGTAAGAAGGGTGAGCTGACGATGCAGGCACAAGTTGGCTCAAGTCTTGGACGAACTGGCTCAAGCCAGGCAGCGCTAACTGGAATATAAGACATTAAAAAAGGACGGTTCAGCCCGTCCTCAAGCATTTCTATTCTACCTTGTCAGCCTCAGCCATTCTGTGCGGGTGGTTGGGGCCGATGGTTTTACACGGCAAGCATTCGACTTTGCCTTTTTCTAAATAAAGGGCGCGGCAGCTTGGGCAATGGTCTGCTTTTTGGCGCTTTAGGGTTTCGCCGACCCATGGGATCATTTCGGTATCGTTCATATTGTATTTGTCTAACCCTTTAACCGGGTCAATTCGATCCGCATGATAATTGAACTCGAACCATTTTCCTTCACGGTTCATAAAGTAGTAGACCAAATCTGCATTTTTTCCTCTGTATCGGGGCAGGGCGTTCGCCACTTCTTTAGGTACAAAAGACATTAGCGTATCAATAAATCCACGACTCATTTTTGGATATAAAGGAGCGACATCGTTAAATCCAAAGTCAACCATATGAATGATGCCTTCTTGAATTTTCGCTACCACACTAAATCCAGCTTTGTCGATCTCAAATCCTTCATGGTAATAAGTGAAATCCTCATCATACCACATCAAAAAATCCTTTCTGTAACCTATCTGATTCAACAATTGTAGCATACATTTGAATCCCGCGTGAATGTAGAGATGGCTGAGAGGGAATAAGGAAAATGTACTTTTGTTGACTGTTAACTATCATGTGTTTTATAGTAATTGATGCCTCAATGATTGATGGGTCAATGAATAGATGCGCTCTAGTTGACAAAATATAAAGATCTATACTAAATTAGTTGACGGGTCAATTATTGATGCATCAATTAATTAGGTGAGGAGGGGGATTTGTTGACGAATTCATATCAGGAACAAGAGAAGCTCATTCTTCAATTAAATGAGATCTATAGACAGATGAGCCCGAAATTTGAACGCTGCACAGGAATAAGCCAGTCACGACTAGAGTTGCTTCATAAATTAATGGAAGTGGATGAAATTAATCAGACTGAGCTTCGTCGTCAGGTAAACATTGACAGTGCTGCCGTGACGAGACACCTAAAGCAGTTGGATGAGAAAGGGGTCGTCTCTCGTCGCAAAAACCCTGAAGATAACCGGGTCACATTCGTCAAGCTCACAGAAGCTGGGCGAAGTAAGATCGAGCGTTATTGCAAAGAAAAAGAAAACTTTATAACACAAGTCTTCAAAGGAATTACAGACCAAGAGCGTGCTGTCTTATCAGATTTATTATCAAGAGTGGAGAGCAACGTGAAGGATATTGAAGACGAACAACCTATAGAGTAGAGGAGAATACACCATGACGAAAGCAACCATCAACGATTTCAACCAAATTATCTCAGGTCGCCGTTCTATTCGGAACTACGACCCATCCGTGAAAATCAGTAAAGAAGAGATGACTGAAATTCTAAGAGAAGCAACAATGGCTCCTTCTTCTGTTAACTTACAGCCTTGGCGCTTTGTTGTGATCGACAGCGAAGAAGGGAAAGAAACCCTTAAGCCTCTAGCCATGTTCAATCAAAATCAAGTCGAAACATCTGCAGCCGTAGTCGCTGTGTTTGTAGATATGAACAGCACAGAATACCTTGAGACAATATTCGATAGTGCCGTAGAACAAGGGAAAATGCCACAAGAAGTACGCGATCGTCAAGTTCCTGCCATTCAAGGGCTAGTTGAACAACTTTCAGAAGATGCGTACCGAGAGATGAACCTAATCGACGGTGGTCTTGTATCGATGCAGTTTATGCTAGCAGCTCGTGCTCATGGCTATGACACGAACCCAATTGGTGGCTATGAGAAAGACCAAATCGCGGAAGCTTACGGATTAGATAAAGACCGTTACTACCCAGTGATGCTGATCTCTATCGGTAAAGCAGCAGAAGATGGGTACGAGTCTGTACGTCTTCCGATTGATACAATCGCAGACTGGAAATAAACTAAACTTTAGAAAGAGGGACTTATTCATGATCATTACTCACGCACATTTTCAAGTAAACCCTGAGAAAGAACAAGCTTTCTTAGAAGAAATCCGTTCACTTATTGCGGATTCAAGAAAAGAAGAGGGCAACATTTCGTATGACTTAATGAAAAGCACCGAAGAGGAGAACGCGTATACAATGGTAGAAGTATGGCAGGATCAAGAATCTGTAGAAGCGCACGGTAAGAGCAGCCACTTCACAGCTTTCGTTGAGAAAGCGCCACAGTTCTTAACAGCTCCACTTGCGATTGAGTCGTATGCAGGGGAAAAAATTGAACGTTAATATAGATGAAGGAAGCATCTGGTCTTGGGCCAGGTGCTTTTTTATTGGAGGTGGGATAATAGGAGAGGGTGTTCTTATTCATCAAGACGCTTGGCCAAATTATTTAACTTTACATCATGCACGCCTGTCTTTTCACTTAAAAAATCAATATCCACTAGGGTGCGGCTTACTTTTTGATCAATAATGTCCAACATAGCTTTAATATCATGCTGCTGAGCATATTCAATACGGTCAAATCGTTTGTCCATATAGGAGATTAGGTTATCAAAACGAGTGTCCATTTCGCCGAAACGCTGATCCACATCCCTAAAACGCTGCTCCATATCTCCAAATTGTCTGTCCATATCATCAAAGCGCTGCTCCATATCTCCAAATTGTCTGTCCATATCATCAAAGCGTTGATCCATACCATCCAAGCGGCTATCCATATGATCAAAACGTTGATCCATGCGTTCAAAACGGTTGTCTATACTCACGAACTGATTATCTACATTTTCAAAGCGACTATCTATACTTTCAAAGCGTCTATCTATACTTTCAAACCGCTCATCTACACGTTTGAAGCCACTATCCATTTGGTCTGAAAGGGATTCGATTTGTTCGGATAATTTCAGAAGCAATGTTTCTTGATCCATTTTTGTTCACCTCCTCTTTTTTATTGATAATATACCATTCTTTAAGAGTGTTCAACCTTCCTAAAGGGGGTTAAAATTTGGATTTGAAGGGGGAAATAGACATCAAAATGATTGTTTTATAAACAAACTTTTGAAAAGTAAGTATTGCCTTTGAAACGAAAAAAGAAAAGAAGCGAATAGAGGAGATTCCAATCAAGGGCTTGTACATAATCCATTGTCTCGCTACATAGGTTCCAATAAAGGAGTGGGGTCTAAGATGACGACGTATGCGAAGGTTTTCTTAACAAACGGTAAGGCGTATGTAATCGAGTGCCAGGACAGGGATGAGTTTCTAGACTTGTTGGAGGATAGCGGACTTGTTGAAATTGAGGAGGATATCATCATTAACCCGATGCAGGTGTGTGCGGTGGAGTTTGAAGAGAAATAAAAAGCTCTGAGGGAGGCAAGGAATACAGTTTTGTGAGAGACTATTTATAGGGATAAATGGATTCCGGAATACTCATCGTATATAGGGATGGGGATCAAGCCTTCTTTGAGTCTGAAGAAAGTTCACCGTATTGTAAAGATCATGAATAATGGCTCGGAAGGTGATTACATAATTATAGAAGGAAAAGACCTCGGAAAGTTGAGAAGTTTATAAATAAGGGAGGAAGATCAACATGGAGAGAAAACGTTATGGAGTGTTTGGTTCGGCATTTGACCCCATTACAATCGGTCATCTTGTAACAATGGAAATGGTAAGAGACAGGAGAGGGTTAGATGGAATTATTCTCATCCCGTCTTCGGATATAAGGGCTGATAAGGAGCGGGACCTATCGCCGAATGAGGATCGATTGAGCATGATTCAATTAGCGATTGAAGACAATCCTCATTTTCATGTCAACGACATTGAGCTTAGGGCCCATGGCTGGGAGACGTATACGTATAACACGATGGAAAAGTTAAAAAAAGAATACGCTAACGATGAGTTGTTCTTTGTGATGGGCGCTGATAATCTAGCCAACGTTACAAAATGGCATAAGGGGCATGAACTAATCGAGAACAATAAATTCATCGTCATGGGACGAGAAGGGTATGATATGCCTCAAATTATAGCGAGGAATTCATTTTTGACGAAGCATGAACACCGATTCGATTGTCTGAGTAAAGGTGTGAATGTAGAAACAAGTTCTACGTTAATTCGATCTCGCATTGAAGATGGGTTGAGTGTGAAATACTTAGTTCCTGAACTGGCATTACAATATGCATTGGAGAAGGAATTGTATAAGTAATTTTTGCCAAGCCATCAATTACTTGTCTGCATTTTCATCCTTTTGTTCGCCCCATTTAAAACCTGACTTACCCATATAATACAAAACCCCTGCGGTTGCTAATGTAGACAATATTGCGATTATAGCTCCCATTCTTAAACCTCCTTTTGACTTTGTGTTATTTATTAAACCTGCTTCATTAATGCAATAGTAGCTGTTGTATCGACAATTACTTGTTCCACTATTGCACCCTTGGTTTAATTTAACTATTTATCACTTTCTACTTTTCGCAAGTGAAATATTGTAAAAACCTATACCCCCTACAACTAATCCGAAAGTCTGTGCTATTCCTATTATTATATCAAACGTGCTTTCGAGATTTATTAAGCTAATAACCCCACCTATTCCTAGCATCGTGAATGCAATACTCAAAAATATAAGGGCAGTAAGATTATTTTCGATCTTTTTATTTTTACTCATTTATTACCACCTTCTCGATACATCCCTCGTTAACGAAAGAACCGACTGTTCTTGTGCAACTATCGCACCCTTTACTTTAATAAGAGATTCATGAAAAATAAATGTTTACACCTACTAGGGCTATTATCGAAAAGATATACAATGACGAAGCAATTCTTCGGTTGCTTCGTGGAACTTCTTTGTTTTTTAGAACTCTCAGTTGTTTAATAGTCAACAAAATAAACACAAAAATCGAGACTATAAGCAATTCATTCATTTTCTTCACCTCTAAATGGTATTTAACAAACCTGCCCCTTTAGTTTAAGTACACCTTTTCACAAACTGGAAACATACTGCGTTGTGATCTCAGCTTCCTGCCTCACTTAAACCTTCGCTTCCTCTAAACCTTGAACACTAGTTTCCTTTCTCGTTTCCTGAACCATAATAACCGAACCAATAACAAAGGCAATCCCTATATACTGCCACAGCGTTAACGTCTCATTAAACAACAGGAATCCTGTAAGAGAAGCCACCACTGGCTCGATCGTGGCAATGATGGAAGCGCGACTTGATTCTACGCGTTCTAGACCTTTGGTGTACAAGATAAACGGAAGCATCGTACATAAGAAGCCGAGGCCTGCGATGAATCCCCATACTTTCCAATCGAGGAGAACCGGTAGCATTTCCACTAAACCGCTAAACGGGACCACAGCAAGTGCTGCGAATAGAAATGTATACACGGTAACGGTCAGTGAGTTGTGTTTCTGAAGGGCGTATTTTCCAAAGATGCTATAAAGGGCATAGAATAAGCCTGAACCAAGACCGAGCAAGAGTCCATACAAGGAAATCGTTCCGCTCATATTTGGTAACAACCCAATTACTAACGTACAACCTATAAGGGTTGTGAATAAGGCACTGATCTTACGCGTCGTGAGAGGTTCCTGGAATAAGAACTTCGATAAGATAGTGACGAAAGCAGGAGCCGTGTACAATAGAACAAAAGCGATTGATATAGACGTTTCTTCCATGGCGCTAAAGAGGCACCAGTTGAAGAACACGATGCTGATAATGCCCGTTCCAACAAAATAACGGCTATCTGAAGGCTTGATCCGGAATAGACGGCGATCTTTCCAAGCGACATACACACTCATGAACACCGTAGCCATAAACACACGTAAAGCCACGACCTGAACAGGACTGAAGCCCAAGTCGTATAAGTATGTAACAAATACCCCGATGATCCCCCACAAAGCAGCCCCTACACCAATAGACACCAAAGCTGAACGGTGTTTCATTCTAATCCCGCCAATCGATACATTTGGTACAAGACTACCATATTCAACAAGTGAACCATATTAATTTTTTACAAGAATACTGGAAGAAATATGATAAAATGTGTGGTGGTTCAAAAGGAGAGGATTTGATGAACGAACGTCACAAGAATGAGAACCAAAAATGGAGCAAGATTCGTGAGAAAGGGAAAAAGCATTACATTTTATATTACGGTGTGCTTGGCTGGGGATTATCCACAGGGGTACTCTTCTTCTTGGTTGGTGAAGTGATGGATCATAAGCTGGCGTTTAGGGGTTACTTCACTGGGGGCTGGGTACTTGAGCTTGCCATTGCGATTGGATCATTTCTGTTAGGTGGTCTGCTATTCGGTTATACCATGTGGGGGTTCAATGAAGGGAATTATACAAGTGATGATGAGGTGAGAGAGTGAAGGTTTCTACAAAGCTTCCTGTGTTAGAGCAGTTCCGTCCGGAAGAGCAAGGGTGGACAATGCTCAAGGAACCAAAGGCAGCCCTTGCTCAATGGCTCGCTTTACCGATTGGGCTGTTTGCGATCTTCCTGGTATATGCGTTAGCTGTTGTAGTAGGAATTGAAGAGTTGTATCAATTCCGGTTTGGCTGGAATCTTCTTTTGGCTTATATAGTTCTCGTGCCCATTCATGAATGGCTACATGCGATGGTGTTTCCCGATAAATTAAAGTCAGATGATATCTATGTTGGAGTGCTGATGAAGTACTTGGTGTTTTTTGCTTTTTATACGAAAAAGATGAGTCGGAACAGGGCTCTGGCTGTTTACATGACACCTTTTCTGGTGCTATCTTTCCTGCCGATCGTGTTCATGGCAGTGACAGGGATTTCTTCCTTATTTCTGTTTGATATCGCTTTTCTAAATGCCATATGTGCCTGTGTTGATCTTCTTGCGATGATCATGATTTATACTCAAGTACCAAAAGAAGCGGTTGTGCGCAACAAGGGGTATAAGACGTATTGGAAACATCAAGAGGAAGTCGTTACAGAAAAGTCAATCAGAACCCATACATAAGTCAGGGGGGAGAAACGCAAGTTGGCGGTTCTTCTCCTTTTTTATATGAGTTATCCCTCTAGAATTAGGTAATCCTTGGACTTGTAGATGGAAAGATTATGTTTGCTTGCAAAGTCTGCTAAATCCGTATAGACGTCATCAGGAGTAAAATGGGTGATTCGGACAGGGATCCCTTTTTTCGTTTTGATTATAGCCCCTTTGGTATTCCAGCCGACACGTTTGAACTTGATCTGCTTCATTTCATTTGGGGTTAAGGTTCTTTTATAAATAGGCCAGGAAAAGAACAACACTCTATAAGTTACATGATCATGGTTAACTTTGCATTCGTAGCGGATAAAAAGTGCCAAGGCAATACAAATGCATAATAGAATGCCGAACACGGTATATTCAATAGAAAGGCTATTCCGACTTAATAAGGAACTCACTATTAACAATAAGAGTAAAAGCAATGGAAATTTTTGCGTCTTTGCTCTATAAGGCATGAACGTTACTCCTTCCAATAACATTTATAGTACTTAATAAAGTTCGTTTGTACAGCCTGAAACTCCTTCTTAATCAAGGGAAAAACCCAAACCATTGACAATGTCAAAGATACCTAGTATAGTATGTTTTGTACCCCTTAGGGTATTTGGGGTGTAATTAGAAACGCAAATATAAATGTAATTCCAATAAATAAAAAGAAACACATTCACAACTAAAATCGATTTATAATATAGAGGAGAGATTACCATGGCAAATAAAATGACAATGAACGTAACAGCACAAACAGAAGGCATTACTGTAAAAGCTAATGCAGGAAAGCACGAATTTATGATAGATGAGGGCAAACACATGGGCGGTCAAGATTCTGGGCCGAACCCTCTTCAAAGTGTACTTGGTTCCCTGGCCGCTTGTGAAAACGTGACAGCACGCATGGTTGCAAGAGAGATCGGATTTGATCTGCAGGACATTTCCTTCAACATCTCAGGAGAGTTCGATCCTAGCGGTTTCATGGGCAAAGCGGATGTTCAGCCATACTTCGAAACGGTAACGATCGAGGCTGACATTACAACAAGTGAATCAGATGAGCGTCTGAAAGAACTACAGGAAAAAGTAGAAGCTCGTTGCCCGATTTATACAATGATGAAAGCAGCTGGCGTGAACATGGTTGATACGTGGAACGTAGCACAGCCGGCATAGTAGAATAGAGAGAGAAGCCAGGATTAGCGGATCCTGGCTTCTTTTTTTATGGTTCCCATGCAAGTGTGGATTTGGTATGCTTTAGTTGGTTTCCTTTATTTGTTAATGGATAAAAAGAACACGTTATACATAAAAACAACTGAGGAGGATGATGTAGATGTTAGGAAGAGGGAAGAGCACCGCAGGGAAAGTGCTTGCTTATGTAGGGTTATGGGTTTTTGCCGCTGGTTTTGCCTTTAGTGATTTATTGGGGATCGAAGGTACGCCAGAATTATTAGAGACGTTATCGATACCCCTAATGGTTGTAGGGGTACTTATGTTGGTATCGTCAAATTTCTTTAGAATAAAACACTAGAACATTGTGGCACACTCCTATTCGAGGCTACTAGAATTTGAAACTAACTGTGGTTTAAACCGTATGTATACTATAAGGATTCTCAGAATAGTGAACGAAAAAGCTTCTACAACGGAGGTGTTAAATCGTTTATGAACCATGAAAACCATAACAAACCGTTTAACGATGCCATTGCTCATAAGCAAGATATCGAAGGTTTCCCTAAAACCAGGGGAGGCAAGTTGCCCTTACCTATTAAGCTAATAGGGTATTTTCTGGTCGGAGGCGTTATTTTAATGTTTCTATTTGGGTTAATCGGTAATTTTCTTATCAATTAAATGGGTTAAGGAGTTGTCGTAGCGGCAGCTCCTTTGCTGTTGTACGAATGTTAGTTAAGTAAATGAAGGAGTGGAATTTTGCGTAAAGGCGTTGTTGAGTTCTTGTTTAATGAGAAAAAGTATAGATTAGAGAAATTTCTTCTCCTGTTGCTCCTTTATTTTGCAACCTTATATATAACGACCGTCTTCCAAGTTTCTCTGTTCGTTCTATTTGTCCTTGTATTTATGCTGGTGCTGATTATGTCCCTAATCAAGATCATGTGGTACAACAAGAAAGAGAAAAAGAATACTAGTGTGATTGACTGGATCGGCACCTTGCTCGCTTTAATTGTTTTGGCCGCATCGGTATTTCTGTATTTGCAAGAAAACAAAATCGAAAATGCTGTGTATGAAGCAATAGAAGACAAAGTAGGGGATGAGGATTTTACAATAGATTATTTTGAAAGAATAGAGAAGAATGAAAATGCCTATCTGGTTCATTATACCATTGGGGGAGAGAACACAGAGTATTGGGGTTGGTATGACTGGCAGGATGGAGAGTTGATTCATAACTTCACGAGAACCATTGAAAATAACTAAAAATAAAATGTCTCCTTACTTTCTCATTTTACGATTTCTTAGGCTTTCAAACTTGTCGGGGTGTAGGAACTTGATTCAATCTATGAAAGAAATGGGGAATAGGATTGATTAAATTGAGTAAAGCACTCTTGAGGGGCTTTAGCGTGGCACTGCTGTATATCGCCATTATTTTTATTACACCTTTCATTATTCGTTTTACTGGAAATACTACCTTTTCTTCACAGCCCGAATGGATGAATGCCAAATTATATTCCATACAAGTAACCGGAAATGAATATCACTCAAAGGCTACCATGTTAGGTTTAGTCATTTCCGTTTTAATTGGTACCGGTTTTTATTACATCGCGGACAGGATTTCTGCTCGTAGACAGGGAAGAGATAACAAATAAATTTAGGAAAGGTATTTTGAGTGAAAGAAGGAAACCGATAAAAAAGATATATAACAACTATAAATTCCGTGTGAATTTAAATAGTAGGAGTGATGGAACTATGAACCCTAAACTGTATCAATTAATCGTATCCACCCTTTCCTTTATTTCATTATATTGTTTAATCATTGAACGAAGCGTTTTACTGTTCGTAACAGTAATTGTCATTTACGTTATATTTGAACTGGTTCTGTATTTGCTTGGGGTGAAACAAAAGGTTAATGAAAAGAAAAGGATCAAGCATCAAAAGTCGTAAGCTTTGGAGTGAAGAGGTTTATAGGGCGCTGATTCTTAGTTTCACTTAAAGGGAAATTCCCTTTTTATAACAACTGTGTATCACCATTGAGGAGGATTCTTCCCTTGTTCAGAAAAATACACTACCAATTTATGAAGCACATAATCATACTATCTTTCGTTTTTATACTTCTAGGGTGTAGCAACGAATCACCCAAAGAGGCAATAAACAATCACTGGGCAGACGCAGTAGAAGTACAAAAGACTATATCCAAACAGGAAACAACCTATGGAACACTAGTCCTCTTCTCTGCCTACAATGCAGATGAAAAGGATCCATATGAAAGAGTAGGGATTGCTATATTGACTAAACATAGTGATTCTAACTGGGAAGTAATTGATACGTCAGTAGACTCAGTAAGAAACAATTCATTCGCTGCACATCACAAAATTTTGCACACTGAAGATGAGAGCGGAAAAGCAAAAGAAATACCGGTCGTATTTGGAAAGGTGAAGGACAAACGTATATCTTCTATTACAGCAGAAGTAAATAACGAAGTTGAAACAATAGAAATTATCTCTACCAACTCAGGCCGTTACTTTTATAAACGTAACGCTTGGGGGCCAATAAAAGCTTTAGATGAGAACGAGGAAGTTCAAGAACATTTTGGATCCTATTACAATTCAACCGCAGTCCTTACTTTTTAAACAAACAAATTATTTTGGAGGTGGTATCTTATGCCATTAGAACAAGAAGTTATGAGTCTGTTAATTGGTGGTTTTTCGATTGTTATGGGGATCGCTATTTTGGTCACAATCTTTCTATGGATAAGAAATAAACAAAATCAATCAGGTTACATATGGACGTTATTGCATCTGCTATTCGTTTCGATTGCTGTCTATTTCGCATTAAAGGGAATCGCTTTTGACTACACTCATCCAATGGCTTCAGAAGAAATCTCGCTCCAGATCGGGATCTCTGGCGTTGTGTGGGCGTTGAGCATGCTTTGTTTATCCCTTGCATTAGTTAGCTTTTCGAGAAAAAGAACCCATAGCGCTACTTAAAAGTTCACCTCACAAGATAGGTGGAAAGAGTCGATTTCCGAACGTAAAGGAAATCGACTCTTTTTATGTATTGGTCTAATTCGAAAGGGTACTGCAAGTCCTTTGGAAAAAAATATAAAATAGTATTGATTATTCAGTTCAACTGTATTATGTTATTACTAAGTTACACTATATAGTTGAACTGAATAAAGGATGAGGAAATGAAACACAAATTATTGCCGTTGTCTGAAACCATGCATTACATTTTATTAGCACTACGCGAGCCTCTCCACGGCTACGCGGTCATGCAGAAGATCGAACATATGAGTAAGGGTTCCGTTAGCTTAGCAGCTGGTACATTATACGGGGCGATTGAAAACTTGAGTAAACATGGTTGGATTGAACCGGTTGGACATTCAGGTCGGAGAAAGATCTATAAGATTACCGAAGAAGGAAGCACGATTCTGAAGATGGAACAAGAGAGGCTCTCGCATATTTTATCTTTATATGAAGAAGGTGAAGTGAATGAAGAGGTTTAAGGTGTTTATTAATATTGAGAAAGAAGAGGAATGGCTGAACGAACAGTTACAAAAAGGATATCGCTGCACACATATTAATAGTTTAGGATTGTACACCTTCGAAAAAACGGATCAGAAATATGTGATGCGACTTGATTATCAAGAATATTTACCCAAGGAAAAGCTTGAAGAATACATTGGAATCTACGAGGATTTCGGCTGGAACTATATTAAGGGCGCCGGGCTTGGGATCCGATATTGGCAAAAAGAAGATAATGGCCAAAATGAAATCTTCTCCGATCGCCAATCACAAGGCAATTATTATAAACGATTAATGAATTATTCACTGTGGTTCGGGATGCTCTGTTTAGTGTTTTCTTTTATGATTTACAAGGACACGAGATTATACCATGAAGGCCTTTGGGATATGAACGGTGCACTATTTTGGAAAGCACTTATTTTTGAAACTCCATTTGTTCTCTTGAAGCTGCTTCCTATACTTATGGCTGGCATCTTTGCTGGAAGTTACTATAAAGCTTATGTGAAGTATTCCATGTTGAGAGAAAAATCATAACGGTAGTTTAGTGAATCCATTCATTGCTTGTGGCATGTAACTTTTATTTTGATAGGTCGTCTAACTATATAAAGGAGGGACGGTCTTGAAAAAGAGAATGGTAAGTTTGTCTTTCTTGATCTTATTAATCGGGCTGTTTGGCTGTCAACAAACTAGTAATGATGAAAGTCAAAACACGAGTGGTTCAACACATGATGAGGAAACAACCGAAGAAGATTACCACATTGCAGGGGTTATAACCGAAGTAGATATCAAAACGAAAAGAGTGTTACTAGATTTAAAACAAGAAACAGAAGAAGATGATGAACAAATGTGGGTGACAATTGAAGAAGGAACAAAGGTGATGAATGAAAATAAAGAACCTTTGAGCTTTGAAGATTTACAGCCAAACATTGAATTAAAAGCTAACATTAAGGACAGCTGTTTAGAGCAGCTACCAGTAATATGCTTTGCTGAGGAAGTTGTCATTGTGGGATAGGGGGACAGGTCCCTTGTCCCGCCGCCTCTATCTGTGACGTTTACTCATTACCTAATGACTAAAAAGTAACAAAGGCGACCAATCTATGACACTTTTACTGGGCCACATGGGCAAAATGTAAGAGATAGCACTTATCTGTGCCCTTTTATAGAGAACAAAATACAAAAAACGTCAGAGACACGCATGTTCTCTGACGTTTTTGCATGAAACAGTATGGAAAAGGTAACAGTTCCTCTTTATGTTAACGACTTGGCTTTGCTCTTAAGATTAATGCGAATAGACTAAGTACGACAAACACTATAAATGATCCAATTGAAATAGAATAAAGACCTGTCTTATCACTGCTTTCATAGACTGCAACCGTACGGTATTTATCTTGATGAACTCCTTTGACCACAGCACCGTAGCCTTCGGAGTGTTTAACTGAAGTATCTCCATATTCTATGGCAATCTCTCGACCTCCCTCTTCTTGCAATGCGGAAGCGTTTGGATTTTTATATACTACAAAATACTCGATGGCATCTTTTCCTTCAACAAGGGAAGTAATCTGTTTAGTCTTCTGCTCAGACAAGCTACTGTCTTCAATCGTCATGATCACACTACTGACGGTTTGGTCAACGGTCTTCACTTCATATTCCTTCCAAAGTATACTAACCAAAAGCACTAAACCTAAGGCAAGCGCAATGCCAGACATTCGGAATAGATTTTTGATGACTTTGCTTTGGGCCTTGAACAACTGAAATACCCCTCTTGTGATTTGGTTTTGATCACCGTATGGGATAGGGGGACAGGTCCCTTGTCCGGCCGCCGCTATCTGTGCCCTTTTATAGAGAACAAACACAAAAAACAGTACTTAAAAGGTAAAAGCTCCTTCATATATTGCAATCAAGAAGCGTGAGAACTGTCCCGGCGCTTCCGTGGGAAGATAGTTAAAACCATGGTCAAAACCTGTGTTATTTAGTATAGTTAAATGTAATATTTTTGAAAACTGGAATGAAGTACATAGGTGGAATTTGTGAAAAGAATGCAATAAAACCGAAGGAGGTATTATCTTAACAGGGTGTATATTGGAATCTTTATAAGTGCAGGGGGTAGTAATATGTTGAGGAATAGCATTAGTTTTCCCTTTATATTTTTTGTAGTATCAATTATTTGGCAGTTAGTTTTTGATAAAGAGATTAAGTGGGTTGATAATATAGGGATATTTATTTTAATGTTCTTAATCTTACTATTATATAACTGGTTGACATTATCAAATAGAAAGAAAGACAGTAAAGTTAAATAGAAGATTTTAAAGGGTTTTTACTATTGGTGGCGATAGCTGTATAGTGGCTATTGTTTATGGGAGGAGAAAGATGCCAAAGATTATCAAAGTAATGTTATTTTGGACGCTCGTAGCTCCAACCATTATGACTATCCTTCTTATGATTATAGAATATAGTGTAGGCAAGGATGTTGAACTGCTATCATACTCTGCGGTTTTTTAGGTATAGCTGCTGGGGGATTCATTTTTGTTGGACCATTAAATTATTTAATATCAAAATCTAAAGAAAAATAAATCTGCTTACTAATACTGTTCCAATAACGGACGCGATTGTTCATTGTGAGCAAGCGTTTTGTTGGTAACCTGGGCAGATCTATGAATAGTATCTCTGCTTTTTTGATTAAAGTAAAATTAATCAACTAAAACAGATTAAGGTAAATAAGCATCTAATGTAGGAAGTGATTCATCCATTGTTTTCAACATATTCCAACTTGCAGATAAAACAAGAGTCCATAATGAAAAGTCAGAGTCATCAGTACTCCATACGTTCTGATGGGAAATTAATAGGAATGATTGAGGAAACCATAGATACTTCGGGAGATTGGAAAAATCAATTGCTGAATTTAATTCATTTACATTCCGTAGGGAGTAAGCTCCTGTGCATAACGAATCCCAAAGCAAAGGTCATGGCCTATATAAGTAAAAAGAGAGGTTTCAATAAGAAAATAGATATCTTTGATGCAGAATGGAATAAACTCTCTATACTACAACAAGAATTAAAAATGACGTCTCAAAAAATACTTGCTGTCTCCCCTGATGGAGATGACTTTCTTATTGCAAGAGGTAGAAATGGTTCATTGGACTTTTTTGTAAAAGAGAAGGAAGCAAGTGAATTAGTGCTTTCAAGCATTAAGAAGCGCTCAGTTCCTAATCCAACTTTAAAAGAATCTTTAGTGCTAGGAGATCAATATTCCATTACTAGTAATAAACAGATAACAGAAATGCAGCAATTAATTATAATTGTGATGACAATAGTTATTAGTGAACAGTTACATAATGCGTAATATCATGAAGGAACGATTGAATGATGAAAGCTGTTTTTTCAATGGTATGGGGAGTAGTTTCTTGTCTCGCCGCTTTAGGGAAAGCGACATCCTTGAATGCTTCATTTGATTAAGTGACAGAGTAGTGGGATAGGGGACGGGTCCCTTGTCCGGCCGCCTCTATCTGTGCCCTTTTATAGAGAACAAACACAAAAAACATCAGAGAAACAAATTTTCTCTGATGTTTTTGCACGATACAGTTTTGAAAAAGTAACAGTTCCTTCATATATTACAATCAGGAAGTGTGCGAACTATCCCGGCGCTTCCATGGAAAGCAAGTTAAAACCATAGTCAAAACTGATGTTATTTCGTATAGTTAAATGTAATATTTTTGAAATGAATAATGTTAAAGTACATAGGTGGAGTTTGAGAAAGGAAGCACTTAAACTAACGGTGCAGTAATTTTTAAGAAGGAAATCAATCGCTCATTGCAATTTATATTAAAGTTATGACTATAAGGAACCATTACCAATATTATACGTAAGTGTTTGTAAAAGGGGGATAACTATGTCACGAAAGGTAAAAGACATAATGAAATATAGAGAAATTTCGTTAATATGTTTATTCATCGCCATACCTCTTAATGTAATAAATATATTTTTAGGTTTTAGATGGCTAACTATCCTTGGTATATCATTATTAGCAATCTTTTTTATAATGGCTTTTACTTTATGGAGATGTCCAGTATGCAAAAGGAGACTACCATTACGATTTGATGTGGACACTGATTTAAATGATATATATCGTTGCCCTTATTGTGATACAAAGTTTTTAAGTGGAGAAATCATTGATTAAATTAAACTCAGGATAACAGTAAGGTGGGGGGCGGCTTATTAAGCTAACGGGTGCTTTAACAAAAAATAAACGTAGTTAACAAGGAGAATAGCTATATGGAAATAAGAGAAATAAAAGGTAGTGATGCTGAAAAATTTGCCCTTTTAACAGAGGAAATCGAAGCAAGCTCACAATATATGCTTTGGGAAGCTGGGGAAAGAAAAGTTGATTTTGAACAACAATCTAAAAAAATAGAGGCTATTAAAGAAAGTGAGAATTCAACTATATTCGTTGGAGAACAAGCGAATGAACTTGTTGGATTCTTGTTTGCTATTGGCGGCAACGCAACACGAAACAAGCATTCTGTATATATTATTATAGGGATATTAAGAGATTATAGAGGGCATGGAATAGGAACAAAATTATTTAAAGAATTAGAAGTATGGGCGAAGGACCATAATATCCATCGCTTAGAATTAACAGTTGTTACTGAAAATAAAGCAGGACTATCTTTGTATAAAAAGCAAGGGTTCGAAATAGAAGGAACAAAAAGAGATTCCTTGTTTATTGATGGTGAATATGTAGATGAATACTATATGTCAAAGATTCTATAATAAACCTTATTGCGTAAACGGTACAATAGTTTTAGAACTCTTATTCCATTAGGAGCAGATTAACAAGGGATATGGGGACAGGCTATTTGAGAAGTTTTCCCATCATATAATGGCCAAAAGGTAAGAGAGACGATTAGAACATGGAATGCTGAAAGATTTGCAAAAAGGAAAGTTGATAAAAGAAAAAAGAAGATCTCTAGCCTATTTAGGCTAGAGATCTTTTCACTTGTTCAACTAAAGGGTTGCCATTGTTCGTTAATGAACGATCACTTCTTACTAACGGATAGGATTGAAGAAGATTCAGTTTCGAGATATTGGTATAATTTTGAAACTTTTCTTGTCATTAATCGTAGATTTTATTAAGTTGTAAATTTACTTCTTCTATGTATATGAAGGAGAAAAAAATAAATATGTTTCTTGGAGTTATTCTAATACGGGAGAGACTTTTAATTCTTTATTTTAATAAGGAGATGGGTGGATGTATTTTTCTTCTAAAAAGGATATTTGGTCAAGATTATTGTACTATGGTTTTTTAGTGTTTATTGTACTTATTTACAGATTTGGTTCAGAACCTTTTGGATTCCAGCTTATTACTTATAACAGCATATTCGGCTATATTCTAACAGGGGTGTTATTAGGGGGCATTACATGGATTTGGTTTAGGACAGGATACAGTATCGAAAATGGAAAATTAACAATTAGATTTGGCCCTATTAAGAGGAATATTGAAAGTAGAGATATAATCAAAGTAAGTAATGAAAGAAGTCCTATTACTGCACCTGCTCTTTCAATTGATAGACTCTCTATACTCTATGGTGATTATAAGGTCATTGGCATTTCACCTGAGAATAAAGAAGAGTTTATACAGTTATTGACATCTGAAAATCCAGATATAAAGGTTGAGAATTAGCTAGACTAACGAGGCAGGATAGTTTAAGAGGCTTTTAAGGAGGGAGAAAAAATAAATATATTAAAAAGAGTAAATAGTATCCTTTTAGTCGTAGTAATTGGACTTGCTGTATCTTACTTA
This sequence comes from Pontibacillus chungwhensis BH030062, assembly GCF_000770675.1. Lineage (GTDB taxonomy): Bacteria > Bacillota > Bacilli > Bacillales > BH030062 > Pontibacillus > Pontibacillus chungwhensis. The sequence goes on along the minus strand of NZ_AVBG01000007.1, from coordinate 165,675 downwards.
TTTTTGGACTTCAATATACCTATCTATATTGTTCTCGCCCTTGCATCTGTTACACATACACTAACGGCAGTGGAAATCATCAAAGGTCGCCAAGATAAGCGTGGCTATAAGTATATTTTTGGTGCATTTGTTATGCTTTTTTCGGCATTAGGGACGTTCTTTTAAGGGTAATGTAAGTAGTTTTAATGCAACTAAAGGGTGCGATTGTTCAATAAGAACAATGGCTTTTTCACTAATAAGTAGGTTAGTGGAACAAGCAAGTAATGAAAATGTTGGAGGGGAAGTATGAGCAAAAATATACAATCTATATCTGTCATCTTTTTAGGTGTATGTATTCTTTTAGGTTCTTGGTTTATTTCTCAATCATTTGAAAGCGATAATAAGGTAAGCCCAGTATCGGAAGAGCAATATAGATATGAATTTATCTCAGCAAATGAACAAAATATAATCATATTTGATAAGAAAACAGGTAATTATTGGCGGAAATTTGTCGAGCCAAACGAAGGACCAACGGAATGGGAAAAGCAAGAGTCACCAGTTATGACGTCAGAATAATTTAGTAATAACTATTGAACAAGCCTGTGTGTTTGTTGAATAAGAGCAGTCGCTTCTTTCGTTAAGGCGGCAGGATTATGGAGTAAGAAAAATTTTTCAAGGCGGGGTATAGTGGGTATAGTTGGTAGTATTTTAAATATTATGGTTTTATTAATAATTATTTTCTTAATTTCAAGAGTTGCTCATTTTTTCAACAATACAAAGACAAAGCTCGATGAAATGGATAAAAAGATTGATGAATTGAGAGAGTTAATTTCAAACCAAAAGTAAGTTCTTCTCCTAAAGGGTGGGTTTGTTGAAGATAATATTTTAAGTTCCTAACTAATGAACGCGGTGACCAGATATCGCGTTTTTTTATGAAAAAATTATTGTAAGCTTTGAGGCGTTTTGAAATAATTGGTATTACATATATGGAGCGAATAAATCGAAGAACGTTGTTTAACTTGTGTGAAACAACGAGTCCATATTGATACTATTTTGTTCGTAACAAGTAAACAGAATAAGTGACGCAAGGACTAAATGCTTTGACACTTTTCTACGGAGGTACTTATGAAAACTCACTATTATTTAGGTTGGTTTAACAATTTCTTTCCAGAGACTTTGAGCAGGCTGTTACGGGATGATATAACTGATAGAAAATCGATTGCTATGATTAGCTCGAATCCATCCGTTTATGAAGATGATGGCGCTACTGAACGTTCCTGGCTTGACCAAGCTGGCATTAGGTTTGATGAATACCATTTAATTAATTATCGCGTACATAAGGAAGAAGCCCAAGCGAAAATCAGAAATGCTTCAGTCATTTTTTTGTTGGGTGGAAACATCCTGGAACAAAACGGTTTTTTGTTGGAATATGAATTATCCGAATCTATAAAAGAAAGCAGCGCGGTTGTGATGGGAGCAAGCGCAGGTGCTATCAATATGTCCGCTAAATGGTTAAGCTCAAGTAACTTTGGAGATGAAGTGGAAGAGAACTCTGTTTATACCGGAATCGGTCTCGATCATTTTTCCGTCTTGTCTCATTTTGATCTTGAAAATAATTTTTCACTGGTCCAACGCGAACTTTCTCCCCTATCGGAAGAAATAGATATTTATGCCTCGAACAAAGATTGTGCGATCCGTGTAAAGGGAGACAAGATTGATATTTTTGGCAATGTATTTTTAATTTCTAACTCAAAGATTCAAAAATTGGATGAGACGCTTTAATTGTAGTAAATGTCTCCGAAAAACATAGGTGTGCAGAATGGTAAACCAAGCTAAAACAGTCGAGAGCGATGGTAAACATTTTTACTTTTTATCAGTACCAGAACCTACAAGCTCAATTACTTATAAAGTAAAGGCGTATTCGGTCGACGGAAAAGTAATTGAGGACGAAGAAATACAATCTCTCATTGTATCTAAATAAAGCTACCTTTCTTCAATGGGTGCGATTGTGGACAAGAACAATCGCTTCTTTCATTCAATAAGGATGTTAGCCTTATCTTATTAAGTGAGGGGCAAGTTTCGAAGGAGTTAAGCAATTATGAAAAAGCCGTATAATATTATATTAATTCTAATTTTACTTTCAAATGTAATTATGGGAATTGTGTTGATTCAACAAAGTGCCAAACTGACTGAATTTGAACAGATCCTTTCCAATCTTGAAGTGAATATGGAAGATTTAGATGACTCACACGAAGTGGATATTGTTCGTCGTTTAAAAGAGATTTTAAACGAAAACTGAAAAAGAGTGCGATGGTTGTTAAAGCTAGGGCATACTCTTTCCTAGCATTTCGCTGGATAATAGTTACAGTTTATTAGGCATTTACATAATTAGAACCAAATAACTTATTCACTAAAGGGTGCGCTTCTTAACAAGGAGAACGCACCTTTCTTATTGAAGTAAAAGAGCAGGTCCGTTTAAGTATGCAAGGATTTCACGGTGTAATTATAAGAACCTCACAGGGGAGATAGTAAATGACAAAAGGAATATACGAACATATAAGGGAAGCACAGTTAAGAAAGTATGCAGAACTTGCTGTACGAGCTGGTGTAAATCTGCAGAAAGATCAATTGTTGATTATTCATAGTGATATACAAAATGCTCCATTTGCACGCCTCATCCAAACGGTAGCTTACGAGACAGGAGCTTCAAATGTATATATAGATTGGAAAGATGAACAATCTACCAAAGAATTTTACATACATTCAGCAGATCGGTTCATCGATCACTACCCTGATTGGCAGGCTGCCCGTTTTAAAGAGTGGGAGGATGAAGGTGCTGCTTACATCCATATTATTTCTGAAAACCTAGATGTCTTTAAGGAGGTTTCTGCAGACCGGATAAATCGGTTCCAAAAAGCTTCTCGGACCCAATTAAGAGATTATCATGCGAAAATTAGATCCCATGAAATACGCTGGTGTCTTCTAGCGGTCCCAAACGTAGTATGGGCAACGAACGTATTCCCGAGCCTAAGCAAGGAAGAAGCTTTACACTCATTATGGAACTTGATTTTTAAAGGATCTCGCGCAGACGGGGAAGATCCTATAAAAGATTGGAAGAATCATCATAGAGCCTTCGAATCTCGAAAAGAAACCTTAAACGAGAGCCAATACAAAGCTCTGCATTTTACAAATAGCCGGGGAACAGATTTATTAGTGGGGCTGCCTGATAACCATCTCTATATCGGAGGAGCTGTCATAGATCAAGAAGGTATCCCTTTCTTTCCGAACATTCCTACGGAAGAGATATTTACGGCTCCTCATAAAAATAAGGTGAATGGCAAATTGGTAGGGACTAAACCTCTTATCTATGAAGGAAGTATCATCGATGGATTTTATCTTATTTTTAAAGATGGACGGATTACAGACTATTATGCCGAAAAGGGCCAAGAAGTGTTACAAAATCTGATCGAAACAGACGAAGGTTCACATTATCTAGGTGAAATCGCTTTGGTCTCTAATCAATCTCCACTTGCTCAGGCAGATAATCTATTCTTCAATACATTGTTTGATGAAAATACGTCCTGTCACATCGGCATCGGAAATGCATCTCCCTCCAATCTTCAAAATAGCTCTAACCAATCTGAGGAAGAGTTGAAGGCTGCCGGTCTGAATACTTCACTATTAGCAGTCAATGTGACCTTTGGTAGCGAAGATATGAGAGTAGTGGGCATTCAAGAAGATGGGACTGATGACTTGCTAATGGAGGATGGGGATTTCCGATTCTAAATCGTCTACAGCAAGGGATAGGGGGACAGGTCCCTTGTCCCGCGGCATCCATCTGTGACGTTTTTAAATGAAGCAGTACTGAAAAGGTAACGGAGCTGATATTTATTAACTTGAGGAAGCACTAGAACCGTCCCCACGCTTCAAGGGGCCAGTGTCTCCAATCATAAAAGGCATTTATTAATTTTGAAGGGGAGCGAATGATTTGCAGTTAAACCATGATTACACAAACTTGTTTGAGGATGTACATACTCATGTAAAAGAAAGTGCTGAAAAACTAGGAGCAAGTGGTGGCGCGCTTTTTATTATCCAAAATGACAAAGTCGTAACAGAGTCTTATTTTGGTAAACAGTCACATGCAAGTGATGCTCGAGAGGTTCAAGTAGATACTCAATTCCACATCGCATCTGTCCGAAAAGCTTATATCGGATTTGCAGCGGCTTATGCTATATATCATGGCTATTTTTCTATGGATGATCCGGTAGCACAGTTTGTGGAAGATTCTCATCTATCCCCATATGAAGGGGTAACCATTCGTCACTTGTTAACTCACACACATGGATTACATATAGTTGACGGCCAATTAGTTAGTGACTTTCATCCAGGTGAATCATGGGCATACCGAGGCCCTAGTATTGATTTACTGACCATGATAATTAAAAAAACTACAGGGAAGTCCGTTGCTGATATTGTTAAAGATGAGGTCTTTGATCCAGTTGGTTTCCAATCAACAGAGTGGATTAAGATGAGTCAGCCTCACTCAAAAATTACGAACACCATCCGAGATTCTGATAACATCTATTGGACTGTAACTGATGTAGTGGATGGTTCTGGAATGAATATGTATGTGTCTGCCCAGGAGCTGGCGTTATGGGGATATCTTCATTTAAAAGAAGGAAAATGGGGAGATCAACAGCTTATTCCGAAAGAGATCATTCAATTGGCAACATCCATACAGACGCCTAACCCGGAACTTCCTATCCATAAGAATGGATGTTTATGGTTTGTAAAAGATACGAATCATAGCTTTAACCAAATAGGTGATGCAGTGCCAAGGGGTTCCTATCAATTACTTGGCTACACAAATGTAGCTCTGCTAGTCATCCCAGAGGAAAACATAGTAGCAGTGAGAATGTTCAATCGGTATGGTTCTTCAGGAGGATACGATTATCTCAAAGACATCCGCTCATTTGGAGACCTTGTTTATAAATGTTCTATAAAGACAAGTACAACGGGTGTTTAAGTGGGTCAATACAAATAGTATGTTTGGGTTGCTGCGTATATAAATTCCTCCCAGTTATCAAAATCTGTTGTATCACTGATGTGATTGTCTAAAACTGCTCCTTGAAAGTTTTTGTAGGGGATTTGTAACTCGGAAATATGGAAAGGGAAGTAATATTTAAATTCCTCAAAATTATTGTATTGACTTTGTTGTGTTAGAAAATCAGCAGTCAGAACCTTTTCTAAATTCTCTTCCATATGTAAATCATTAATAATTGATTGGTTGCTAAATACTTCATCTTTCAACGTTATTCCTCCATCATATTAATCTTACGATGCTTAAGGTTAATATGGACTAAAGGGTTGAAAGTTATTTATCTTATGACGACTTCTGATCGTTCTATGACGATTTCATTTGTATACAGGGGGCATTAGGTAAGAGATAGCCCTTCTCTGTAACCTTTTATAAAGAACAAACACAAAAAACGTCAGAGAAACGCATGTTCTCTGACGTTTTTGTATGAAACGGGATTGAAAAGGTAATAGATCCTCCATCTATTAATATAAGGAAGGATCAGAACCGTCCCCGCGCTTCTCCTCAACTCATATACCCTTCCACAAGTTCAATGCACCTTTCCTCAGTCAAGTTTGCCAACACACTCACATATTCCAGCTGTTCCTGTGTGCCGCCTTTAAACTTTTCCGACGCTTCAAGGGCGCTATTGTCTCTGTATGTAAGCCACTCGCGTTGTTTTTCTCTTAAACGCTCCATTTCTTCAGGAGGCAATTGTTCCTCAAGGACGCGGTAGGTCTCATTCAATAAATTATCCCAAATCTTCCATCTGTCGTTTTCCGTTTTTTTCAGAGCATAGGTCGAGGAATCTGTTGGTTCTAGATTCGCCACTTCGGCTCTGGCCTCCTCGATTTTTTCCACATACATGTCTTTTAGCATCGACTGTTTGTTTGTTGTATCAGAGGTACTTTCTGTGACCGTTGTTTCCTGTTCTGTCTTCTCTGTCTTATCGGATGTCTCTTTCACAGGTGTTTCTGTGTTCGCGCTCTCTGCTTCTGTTTCTTGCTCTTTGTCTTCTTGTTCAGTCTGAGCTAAGGTTTGGTTCTCCTGATGTTCAGTGGAAGTGCCATCCGTATTCTTTGTTCCCTCATCACATGATGTAAGCAAAAAGACGAATGCGATAAGAAGTCCCGTAGAAAAAAGACCTCCTTTGCGGATCTTTCCCATATTCCTGCCCCCTTCATTAACTCATGCAGGCTTTTCGGTTACGATTTTGCCCACAATGAGGTTTATTTTACCATATATTCCTATTTTCTTCTTGCTAACTCTATAAAAAAGATTCAAAGAATAGACACCGAACTGCCCCCTGAAGATGATTATAGATGTAAAAGGACAAAGTAGGTGGAGTCGATGAACATCAATCATCTTAAAAAGTACCAAACATTCTCATCCGTTGCGGAATTAGACCAACACGTAAGAGGGTTTCTTCGTCGATATAAATGGGAGCTATCTGAGGGGAATCTCGAGATCCTGACATACATATGGCGTCATTCGGTCAAATATCCTGGTGTCTCATTCGCCAAAGTAAACACGATTGTCTCAACGACCGGACGCAGCCGCAGTACGGTCATTCGCACGATCAATCGTTTTGAGAACATGAATTTGATTAAAAGAGTGGCGACCATCCGCCCAAACGGTAAACGTGGCGTGAATCTATTACTCTTTCAGCCTCAAGAAGCATTTCTTACACCGTGCGATGACACCCTACCTGACACGGCAGTTGATACGGTACCGGTCGAGGCGGAATTCACGTCTCCCAACGGATCTACGCCTGAATTTCACAAGGAAGCAGAGAATAAGCAGGGAGAGAAACAATCTTTAAAGACTAAGAAGATCGAAGGAAGAGCCGGCTTCAGGTTCGATATGGATTACACCTTTTTGCCTTCTTACATCCCAACATCCTTTGTTGAAGAGGCAAAGCCATTCTTCACACCTGTAGAAGTCGACCGGGTATGGGAATGCATTTATAGAGCTTACAAAAGAGAACAGATGCATCAGAGCATTGAGGCGTACCTGGAGGGCATCACGCGTACATTCAAGCAAGCGATCTTCCTTTACAAACAAGGCAAGATTAAGAAGGAATTCTGTGGGTATTTGTATAGCTGTGTTCTTGAGTCTTTGCGTCAAGAGAAGCGGAGGGAAACGATTCAGTGCAGTGGTTCTGTTTACTATAATTGGTTAGATGAAGCTTAATCCGGGTGAAACGTATAACGGGAGAGCATCGTAGAGGAAGAGGGAAAGGGGAGAGGTTATGCTTTTCATCATCGGTTCATTCATAGCTTTTATAGCGCTGCTCTTATACGGGATCTATGTGTTCAACGATTATAAAAGCAGTACGAAGGAAGAGAAGAAAACGAAGCACAGACATATGATCCGGGTCGTCTTAATGGTTCCAATCACAGCAATCCTTTTAATCAGTGAGAACTTGAGACGGAACGGATTGACACTTGAGGAGATCAGGCCTTACCTGTTCGTGGCCGTACTCATCTCGTTTTTTATCCCAGGGTTCGTATACATGCTCCGCACAGCTTTCCATAAGGAATCAAGAGAGAAGTTTAATGATCGGAGTCACTACAAATCTTCATTCGTGTACAAGTATCGAAAGGTGATTGTTCCCCTTGCCGTTCTTGTACCTATCGTATTTATACTCGTGATGTTTTATCAGATTTGGGAGATGAGTTTTTAATGGGAAGAGAGAAGCGGCACGGGTCTGTTATTGTGCCGCTTAAGTTGGAAACGTTATTTACCTGGATCCATGCTCTCGCGCGATTTGTTTAAACTGCTCCTGCTGCTCTTGGTTCTCAAAAAATCGCTTCGGCAAAACAATCGCTTTACGCTTCGATACATACAGGAGGAACAACTCGGGGGTCTCCTGAAATGAGGAGAAGTCACTCCATTCATAATAATTATCAGAGCGTCTCCCTTTCTGCTGAACCCCCTCCTCACTGAACGTGTAAGTCATCTCTTTATGCGCGACAGCATCACTGTCGAACTCTTTCTTCGCACGGTTCCGGTTAAACACCTTTACGGAAAGGAGAAAGAGACCTGATGGAACAAGAGCGAACAAAGCCGCAAACCAGATGCTTACAAACCATATCGCATCAATCACACTTACGAACATAAATGTAAACATCACCAGAAGCACGAAGAAAAAGGACAGGTTGATCCTCCGTACATGATAGGCCTGGTATTTCTTGAATTCATCCAATGTAATGGTTCCGCTCACGGTAACAGACTCACGATTTTCCAAAACAACCACTCCTTTAGCTAGTAATCTATACCCGAACTTTTCGATGGTCATACAAACTCATAGGTCATTGGTCATAAAGTGAGGCACTTTGAGTAGCTAGGGTAATCCCTTTTACTAAACGACCACCCTACTCATCGCTATATAGAGTGCCTCCTATTTACATGTTATGGTTGTAGATATTAGTGAATTCCGTAACGTACTACTTATATATAAAACGAGGTCAGATTAAATCCGTTCCGGCTCTTCCTATTCTACATATTGAAGAAAGGAGTAAGGAAAATGAGAAAACGTTCAAACTCGAAGTGGAAGTTCACCGAATTTGCTCTGAAGGTAGGTATCGGAGGTTTGATTGTGCCATCCATTACGCTCGGCCCTAACTTCTATATTATAGGAGGAGTATTGCTTCTTACGTTATGGGCGATCGTATCCGACATCATGTTGATGCGCGACAAGAAATGGAACGCCTCGAACAACGATGAGCATCAGATCGAATAGGTACTTGTCGAATCGACTTACGTTCGTTGGTTGAATCCCTGATATCCGAATAAAAATGAAAGAAAGAGAACACGTGTTGGGTGAGCATATTTTTGCTCACCCTTTTTTATATGATGAGGGTAACAAAGAAACAGGAGGAATGAATGATGAAGAAACTATTCTCAGGGTGCTTAACAATTATTGGAGCGATTGTAGTGATTGGAATTATTATCGCTGTTGCAACCGGTGGGGATGACTCCACAACGACATCAACAGAAGGTACATCGAATGACCAGCCAAAAGAAAAGACGAAAGAAGAACAAACAGAAACGATCGGAATCGGTGAAACGGCAACGATCGATGATATTGGCTTCACGGTAACGAATGCCGAGTCTAAAACAACGATTGAAGGTAGCGATGAGTACACAGAACCTGTCACAACAGACAATCAGTTTATCGTGTTAGACGTAACAATTAACAACGGCAAGAGCGAAGCCATTACGACAGACTCAGAGTTCTTTACCCTTGTAAGTAATGATGGAACAGAATACAGCCCGAAGAACGATGGAGATCTTATGATGGTCATTCCAACAGATAAGATGTTGTTCTTTGAAGAGATCAACCCAGGTCTAAAGAAAGAAGGAATGATTGTATTTGAGGTAGGATCTGACGTACAAATGAGTGATCTAACACTCAAAGCTGACGCAGGTTTCTGGGGAACGAAGAGTGTGAACATTAATTTGAACTAACGAAAAGCCCGCTCCTCCCAAGTGGCGGGATCGGGCTTATTTTTATCATGAAGTCTTATTGATTCTCACCATGTAAAGCCAGCGAACATATACGATAACACTGATCCCAGCTGCAGCAACGGCTAGCATACCACCCCAATTGACGTGGGAACCTGTTAGGCGCCAGAAGCTGTAAGGAACGAGATAAAGGAAAACGAGGGTTAACACACCTAAGCAGATCATCATGATACTCTTCACGGGACTCTTTCTCACCTCAGTCTTAACCATCGCGATCCCATTCAGAACAATGGAGAGCCCGATCAGTGACAATACCAGCATCAAACCATTTACCATCTTACCCCTCCCAGAATTGTTCAAGAGCTAAATGAAAGGTCGACATGTATGTAGGTAGAGCTCTGAGGTGAAAAACTATAAAAAGGAAGCAATCCTTCCAAGTGTATGCGTGCATTCGTTATAGGTTAGTACCCTAATCTGGATAAATAAAACAATTGAATAGTAGAATCTCAAACTGAAAGAAATGCCGATCATAAGTGGGGAGAGGATTGCCAAAACAAGGAATCTCTTTCAAAGGGTAGTTTTGGAAGAAATAGAGCATTACAATAGAATTTGGAAAAGGAAAGAGGAGGTCTCACATTTGGAACTAAACAACAATACCAGGTTATTGCAGCTTCAAGAGATCCTATCCCAAGAAACCGACGAATATCACGAACTAAGCATTAAAGAGATTAAAGAAAAACTGAAGGTAGTCTTTGGCTCAGAGGCTAAGTTTGATAACCGAACGTTAAAACGTGACATGGAAGTCCTTGCGGAAGCAGGGGTCGAAGTGATCCAGAACCAGGGCGAATTCGGGAAGATGATGTACAGCTACCAGGACCGAGTCTTTGAAACGTACCACTTGCGTCTGTTGATCGACGCTGTTCTCTCAGCCAAGTTCATTACAGAGAAAGAGAAGAAGGATTTAATCCCGCGGATCAAGCAGCTGACGAGTAAACATATCGCCAAGCAATTACCCGACCCTGTGTTGTTCAACCAATCAGCAGATGATGGCTATCAGCTTGTGAAGCTAAACATCGATCATGTACATAGAGCCATCGCTGAACAAAAGGTCCTCCACTACCAGTACGGAAAATACAATATGAAGAAAGAGTTCGAATACAACCGAGAAGGCAGCACGTATGAAGTCGAACCCTATGCCCTGATCTGGCAAAATGATTTCTACTATTTAATAGGCCGGTTCCGCGGCACTGGAGAAATGCGCCACTACCGCCTAGACCGCATACGAAACATTCGGCTTTCAGAAGAACGCTTCAGAAAAGAAGACTTCAACGTCCAGGACTACGTTGACCAAAGCTTCCACATGTTCGCAGGCGAGAACACCTGGATCAAGGTTCAATTCCACGCCTCGCTCCTAAACGTCGTCCTCGACCGATTCGGCCTAGAAGCCTCCATCCAGCAAGTCGATGAAGAGCACTTTTTGCTTTCAACGAAGGCGAAGATGAGTACGGGGTTAGTTGCTTGGATTATGCAGTGGGGGCGGAAGGCTAAGGTCGTTTCGCCTGAAGAGTTGAAGGAAGAGATTCGGGAGGAAGTTCTGGCTATGTGTGAGGGGTATGGTTTAGAGGAGTACGAATGATTCATATATAGCTATATTTTAATGACCAAGAAGAGTCTAGAAGTTTAACAGATATGACTTAAATAGGGGCAAAATGATATGATAGACACACGGGAGGTTTGAATATATGGAATTAATCAATATTATTGTTCCTGTTGTTCTAACCACGTCATTTAATACCTTCCTGTAGAGATGTAGTGATTCCTTGGGTCTCTCTGCGGGATGGTATTGATCTCAAGGAGAGGACGTGGAAACATGGAACGTAGTCAAGCGTATTACAGGCATCAACGAAACAGAGTGATTCAAAGAAAATTAAACATCGTGAAAAACGTATGGGGGGCCGTGGATGGGAATGAAGACCACCCATGGGCTAAAGAACCTGGTCGTTTGGATAAAGCGAGAATGAATTGTTCTTGTAAGATGTGTAAATATGAGAAGCACTATGATGTCCCTAAAGCTTCGCTGAAGTCGAAGTGGGATGTTATGGGGCAGGAGATTGAGGAGTATTTTAAAGAGGATTAGATAAAAAGCTATGGGATATGGGGACAGGTCCCTTGTCCCGCCGCCTTCATATCTGACGTTTTATTCTCACATAATAGCAATGAAAGTTAGAGAAGGTCGATCTATTACGATTTCATCTGTTTACATGGGCATAAGGTAGAGATAGCGCAAATCTATGACTTTTTATAGAGAACAAACACAAAAAAACGTCAGAGAAACGCATGTTCTCTGACGTTTTTGCATGAAAGAGTATTGAAAAGGTAACAGATCATCCATACATAAACATAAGGGAGCAGCGTCCCCACGCTACTTTAAAGCTTCCACATGTTGGCAAGCGCCCCTGGATCATTATAGAGTGAGGTATGTCAGGCAAGGGGTATAATAATAGAGAGATCAAAGTAAAGGGAGACTCAAGATGAGAGTAATTTCATTTATAAGCCAGTTAAGCTTAACAAATGTAGGGAAATCAGGGACAAACGATTATTATTTGTATTTTCCTAAACGGGGAGATGAAGTAATAAATGCTTTCTTCACTAAAAACCATGCGGAAGAATTTGATGTTACTGATAAAGAGACTGGTGATAAATACAGCATGAAAGTGACCTTTCCCAGAAGCGGTGCAGAATGCCGCATTGTAAAAGAGTTCGCAGAATATGTAAGGAACAAGGCACTTGATGCAGGTGATGAGGTCATATTGGAGAAACGATTTATGGACGGCGAAGAGCCGCAGTACTTTATGGATTATATTAAATATGATCAAAGAATGATTCTCCGTTATCATAATAAAACAAATGCTTATTACACTTGGCACCCGGAACGTTTCGAACGGTTTCTATCAAACGAGAGCTCTATTCAAATTAAGGACAATAATGTCTTTGTTGCAATTGATATAAACTATAAGGAAGATGTTTTCCTTAGAAGTGGATCTACTAAGAAAACACCGGTGTATCAATTTGAAGGAATTGAACATTTTTATGAAGATAGACCGCTGAAAGTGATCATCTTGGAAAGAGAAGAAGATGGAACGTTTAGAATGGCGAAACCATATGATTGGAAATTTCACGAAATAGATACTGAAACCTAAACACACTAAAGGAGACCGCACATGAATTATTGGATATTATCAATCGAAGCAATAATGAACACATTTTCCATAATAGAATCTAAATCGGACATACGCTTTAAGATGAGTCTGGATTCAACGAGTGAACGAGGAAACATACTTGATGAACAGTCCATAAACGCAGGTGATAAGATACTTGTTTTTATTGACAAGCCAGTAGGTGAAATCAGGTATATGCTTGAAGTGACTGGTGTTGATCATACTCACTTAGTGTTGCACAAAAGCTATGAAACGGGTTATGGGCTTACTATGCGAAAGATGCAGCAAGTAGATGAAGAAACTTATAATCTGTTAGAAAGTAATAATCATCGACAATTGCATCAAATATCTGAAGCATCATTTAACACGTTGTTCTCACATATGTTTGAAGACTTTTCAAATCGTTATGAAGTGAAAACTGAACAACCCGTGATTCATGAAACGAAAGAAGATTATGTAGCACCTGAGAAGAACCCTCAGGATGAACATCTACCTCATAACTGGATCGTATTTGGTGCACCAGGCACAGGAAAGAGTTATCAAATCGACCAGCAAAGAAAGACATATTTCGGCTCGAATTATGAACGGGTTACCTTCCATCCTAATTTCTCCTATGGACAGTTTGTAGGCGCCTATAAACCTCGCCCGATGAAAGAGGATAAGAGTAAGATTACATATGATCTTGTTGCCGGTCCTTTGTTACGTACGGTCACTAAAGCCATGAACCATCCGGAAAGAAATTACGTTTTGATTATAGAAGAAATCAACCGCGCGAATACAGCGGCTGTCTTTGGCGATATCTTTCAGTTACTAGATCGGAACGAGGATGGGAAGAGTGAATACAATATTGTTGCCTCAGAAGAGGTGAAGGAATATATTGAATCTCAGACAGATGCGGATCTAGTAAACTATGAGATCCATCTTCCTTCTAACCTATATATCTGGGCGACGATGAACACCTCAGACCAAGGAGTTTTTCCACTAGATAGTGCATTCAAACGCCGATTTGATTTTGAATTTATTAGCATTAATGCGAGTGAAGAAAAGATTGGAGACATCGACATTACCATTAAGGGAATCGGCACGATGAAGTGGAATCATTTCCGCAGAACCCTGAATGATTACTTACTACAGCATGTCCGAAATATTAAAGAGGATAAATTAATTGGTCCATTCTTTATTAAGAAGACGGATTTAGAAGCCTCTGACAAGCATTTTCAGAAAGTCTTCCAAAACAAATTGCTGATGTATCTGGCTGAGGATATCCTTAAAACGGATAAGACGAAACTATTCAAATACCCATCATTCTCGCAAATTGTGACAGCGTACATTGAGGACGAGGAAAATGTGTTCTCAGACGCATTCACAGAAGCCTTAGCAGAACAGGAGTAATCAGGTGGTATTCTTAAAGGAATTGAAGCCATACACGACAAGTGAATTGAAACAAAAACTGGAACTAAACTCGAATGAGTGGGAAGACTTTCTCGCAGAAATGCAACGATTAAGAATGCTAGAGTGGAAGCGGAGTGATGTGTGCAGTGTCTCCTATGTTGGCTTCATGGAATGGCACGAGAAGTTTGTCTTCTGCTTGCCAAAGTATGTTGAAGATGTATCAGATAAAAGCCATGCTAACGCGCTGATGTCTCTTTTTATGGAATATGCGAAACGCGAGAACCTTGATGAATATGAATTGGATACCATGGGAGATGAAGTGACAGAGGAGAACTTTAACTATCTTGCTACGGCAGATTTTATTCTTGGGGATTATTTCGAGAATGGACTTTATTCAAATGAGAAAAAGTTGTATGAACTGAATGGTGAAGGCGAGATTAACTGGAATAAGACAATAGAAGAGCATGATGCGTACATGAGTAACGGGCAGCCCTTCTATCTTGATCTGGTTACAGAAGCGACCTTTAATGATGAAGAAGATTTTGTAAGGCTGATTCACAAATACGTCCTGACAGAATGCAGTTTATATATGCGTGAGCTGTCTTTCTTGGATTATTTCAATTATCCTCCTCTGGACTTTGAAGTGGAGTGGGAAGAGATTGGGAGCTTGGAGTATGCTTTATATCATATTGAAAATGAAATGCACCAACAGTTCTCAGATCAGAAGCTGTCCATTCTTAAAACATTATACTTCTTCCTGGCAAGAGAAAAGGGAGCAAACGCCTGGGACCACTTAAAACTATTTGGAACCAGAACGTTCCATGTCGTCTGGGAAAAGGTTCTCGGTTACGTGCTCCATAACCAATATGATGATTACAAATCCTATATTCCAAAACCTATCTGGACAGATGCCAGAACAGGTAGGGGGACTGAAACAGAGACAATCATTCCTGACATTCTCCGAAATGATAAAGAACATAAGCGGTTCTATATTATGGATGCCAAATATTACACGACAACGTTTGATCATCGGGGAAAATTAAAAAACAACGTTCCGGGAGTGGGAGACGTCTCCAAGCAATATTTGTACGAGCAAGCGTTGAAGCTATCTCCTGAATTTGATGGCTATCAATGGGAGAATGTATTCTTAATGCCGTCTTATATGCAAAGCGAAGTATTTGGGTCTGTTCGGCTGCCATTCATGGGAGATATGAAAGATATTCAATTAGTAAGGTTAAATACCAAAGAAGTGTATAGATCTTACTTGAATCAATCTGAGTTCAATCTTTCACTCGTTTATGATGAGAGATAACACAAATAATACTTTCCACGCCGACAGTGTATATTCTCTTCAATAAATAATAAAGGTCCTGCCAATCTTCCGGCAGGACCTTTATCGTATAAATTTCTTTATTTGTTCACGCTCTTTAGCATCCTCAATAAAATCCACAATGGAATCCACGGTGGACAATAGGTTGGATTTGATATCATGTTCCCAAATACGAAGGACGTGCCAACCTTTATTAAAGTAGTAACTGTTCACTTCTTCATCTCTTTCCTTGTTGCGTTGTAACTTGTGAAACCAAAACTCTTGGTTATTCTTCGGCATGTTCCCGTGAATCTCGCAGCCATGCCAGAAGCAGGAGTCCAGGAAGATGACAATCTTATATCTTTTAATGGCTATATCGGGGCTTCCGTATAGATCTTTCACATTCTTTCTGAACCTGTATCCCCGTTTCCATAACTCCTTTGTAACATTGGTTTCGATTGAGGTATCTTTTCCTTTAATGGCTTTCATATTCTTTCTGCGTACTTGTGGAGAATGGACATCACTCATGGTTTATCTCCTTTATATGAAAGGTTGTATAGGTATAGTATTCCTGCAATTGGTAGTCATTAAACGAGGCAACTCTTAAGCGAACATACGTTTTGTGTGGTATAATCGAAATAGTAGAAAAGGAAATAATTTAATAGTTAGGCCACTTAAATTATATAGCGAAATCGGTTATAATATCATAATGTTCTAGAATTGATAAACGATCAGATAAATAATAACAACTATAGATGAATAGATAAGTATGGAGGTGCTGTTGAATGGATCTTCAAGAACAGCAATTTAATTTTATAGATTTATTCGCAGGCTGCGGAGGATTCAGTGAAGGGTTCTACCAAGCTGGCTTCAGAGCTATGGCACACGTGGAAATTGATTCTCATGCCTGTGAGACGTTAAAAGAGCGGATGCGCTACTACAACTATAGTGAAGAAGAAATTCAGGCTTCTGTACTTAACGAGGATATGACGAATCCAGAGATCCCGAATAAGGTGGCAAATCTTGTCGGTGAAGAAGAAGTAGACATTGTCGTCGGAGGTCCTCCGTGTCAGTCCTTTTCTTCACTTGGACGAGCCAAAGATCCTGATTCAATGAAGAATGATCCTCGTAATTACTTGTTTGAGAATTACATTGATATCATCAACTACTTTAACCCGAAAATTTTCGTTTTTGAGAATGTAAAAGGGATTTTGAATGCTCATGTTGAGGACAAGCGAATCATAGACACAATCCTGGACCGTATGTCTGAGAATTATCAGGTAACAAAGGATCTGAAAAAGATTGTATTGAACTCTGTAAATTACGGCGTTCCGCAAACACGTGAGCGTGTCATTATTATCGGAGTACGTAAAGATCTTGATGTTACTCCAGAAGAGATTTATGAGTCGATTCCTTATACTCACCACGATATAAATGGCTTTCCTGATGAGAATCTGACTCCTTACGTTACAGTAGGAGAAGCGATTAGTGATTTGCCTAAGCTTCATCCAGGTGAGGGGAAAGACCAGATTGAATTCTACAATTCGGATCTGAACCGGTATACGAGTGAATTGAGGAATCCGGATTTTGGATACCTTTATAATCACCATGCGCGTGGGCACAATGAAGAGGACATGGAGCGATACAGGTTGATGAGTCAGAACTTATGGACCTTAAGCGAACTGTATGAGAATGCCCCGCATTTAGTTCATGCTAAAAAGCGTTTGTTTAATAACAGTTATGTCGTTCAGCGTGCGGATAAACCGGGGCGAACCATCATTGCTCACCTATATAAAGATGGGAACCAATTTATCCACCCTGACCCTGCTCAGGCCCGAACCTTTACCGTGAGGGAAGCAGCCCGGATTCAATCATTCCCTGACGACTTTAAATTTATGGGCTCTCGTACTCAACAGTACAAACAAGTAGGCAATGCAGTGCCACCTCTGATGGCTAAACAAATTGCCAACACCATTAAACACTATTTAATTCAGATTCAAGAAACTCAAGATGTAAGGAGCAAGACTCATGCTTTTTAAGAATATCTCCGAAGAATCATTGAAGGAGAGAAAGAAATTCTTCCTTGAAAAAGTTCAGTTGATCATCCGTATGATCGAAGAATATTCAAGCCTTCGTCAACTCTCGTTAGAAGATGTTCAAGCTGATTCAGCTAAAGCAGCTGCAGAGCTAATAGATATGGGGATTATTAATTCAGAAGAAGAGTTACCTTTAGTAAAAAAGACCATTGGGACATCGGATTTTGAACGTCTTCTACAGGTCTTAACGTTCTACCATGAGCAGAAAGCTGAAACTGGTTACTTGTTAAAGAAGTTCTACAACAGTTATCGAGCTGAATTGCAACAACAGGTTAAAGAAACACACCCATTCACTGTGGCAGATTTCTTCGCAGGAGCGGGGGGGCTCAGTCTTGGATTCTCACAGAAGGGGTTCCGAATAGAGCTTGTTAATGAAATAGATGAACTGAGCGCCAAAAGCTATGAGTTTAATCACCCGGAAGTGCCGAGTCACAAAATTGTAAATGATGATATTAAAAATGTAGTAGACCATATAGAAGACTACGTGGATACAGACATTGATGTCGTAATCGGCGGCCCTCCTTGCCAATCTTTCAGCACAGCCAACCAGCAGCGTATTATCGATGATCCCCGAAACGTACTGTATAAGTATTTCATTCGTGCGGTAGAAAAACTTAAGCCAAAGTTTGTCGTGATGGAAAACGTTAAAGGTATGAGGAAAGTGGCGGATCAGGTTGTGGAGGACTTTAACCGTATAAAGGCAGATGTAAATGGTGAGGAAGTCCATTACAATATCGATTACAAAGTATTTAATTCTCACGATTTCGGCGTACCTCAAAACCGTGAACGGTTAATTTACATTGGTGTCAGAAGCGATGTGGAAGAGACCATCGAGATTGATTACGATAAGATTGTAGCAGACGTGATGGAACAGACAGAAGGAAAGCCGAAGTTTACTCTGTCAGATGCTCTTGAGGAAATTAAACCTCTTGAATCTGGTGAAATGAAGAACATGACAGAAGTAGACAGTGAAATATCCGGTAAAAAGGTAGACCGCAATGACTACGGCTCGAACACTTACCTCGATATCATCAATCAACAAACAATTTCACCACTCGTCTTCAATCATAAAGCACGTTACAACAATGAGAATAACTTGGAGATCTACAGACGAATGGCTCAAGGCGATGACAGTACAAGCGAACGAATCGCTGACATTATGCCATACCAGCACAGGAGTCACATCTTCAAGGATAAATACTTTAAGCTCATTGCTGACAGACCTTCCCGAACGATTACGGCTCATATGAAAATGGATTGCCATTCTCATATTCATCCGACTCAAGTAAGGAGCCTGACTCCAAGAGAAGCAGCGAGGGTGCAGTCATTTCCTGATGACTTTGTGTTCTTAGGGCCTTATTTGAAAACGTATATGCAGATTGGGAATGCTGTGCCTCCGTTGATGGCTAGGGCGTTTGCTTCTGTGATTAAAGGGTATTTAGACAGATTGAGTAAGAGTCAGGTTCAGATGGAGTTATTTCAATAAACTATTAATTAACTGCTCATTAAAATATAGAACTTTCGAAAGGTGTACATATTTTTGTACACCTTTTTTTGTATGGTCAATATATGGGGACTAGGTAGTATTTACCTATATCACTTATGCTTGGAGTGTTCAATTTATTCTTCCATGTATGATAAAATATTACTGGTATTAAAATTACATATACTTGTAAAATGAAGTATTAATAGAAAAAGTTACAAATGTAGTTAAAGAATTTTCGAATATAAAGAATTTAATAGCAATACATAAATGGGGAGTGGCAAAATGAAAGATCTAAGTATGCCTTGTTATGATGGTTATAGAAATTGGATAAGGGATGTGCGGAAAAAGGGCCTAAAGTGGTCTGAAATTGAAATGGGAAGAAGTGAAGATGAAGAAGGTCTCAGGGCTTTTCTTAATAATCTTGAGTTCACTTTTTTGTACGAACATTTGGAGAATGAAGAATGGAAGGAAATTGTTAAAAGAATCAAACGCAATGAAGAAGAGTCTGAATACTTCCAAGCGCGTAGTAAAAGTGCAATGATAACAGATTCTACACAAAATAACGGAAGTGAAATACCGATGGACGAGAAGTCATCATGGCAATTGTATAAATCACAATTAAAGGAGAAAGGGTTTAAGGAAACGGCTATTGATGAGATTGAAAAATCAAGTGTATCTATACTTAAACGCCTTAGCAATGATACAAGAGATGTAGAACCTGTTAAAGGAATGGTTGTAGGTAATGTGCAATCAGGAAAAACAGCGAATATGGCTGCTCTTATGGCAATGGCTGCAGATCATGGGTGGAATATGTTTATTGTATTATCAGGTATGGTAGAAAACTTGAGGAAACAGACTCAAGAACGTTTAATACAAGATTTGAA
Organism: Pontibacillus chungwhensis BH030062; assembly: GCF_000770675.1. Lineage (GTDB taxonomy): Bacteria > Bacillota > Bacilli > Bacillales > BH030062 > Pontibacillus > Pontibacillus chungwhensis. Next base: position 145,764 of record NZ_AVBG01000007.1, on the reverse strand, counting down.
CCATCCTGGTAACATCCACTGGAGGCCTTTAGAGAATGTCAACGCCCATGCACCGTTTAGCTCACAGACAGCAAATCTACATTTACACGACTCAAAAAACGCTCATTTGTATGTTTGTTTAAAGAACAAAAAAAGATTAGAAGGTTTAATCGATTGGATGCAAAAGGACCCGAACAAATATAAACAGATGAAGGTTCTCGTTATCGATGATGAGGCTGACCAGGGGAGCATTAACACGGCTGACGTTACAACTGATGAAAGAAAAGCGATTAACCGCCTAATTGTAAACTTGGTAGCAGGAAAGACCAAAAATGACAAAGTGAGTTATGCGCAGCCGAAAGCGATGAACTATATTAGTTACACGGCTACTCCATACGCGAATTTCTTAAACGAGTATTCTGATGAATCACTTTACCCAAGCAGTTTTATAAAGACTCTAAGTACCGTGACTCAATATTTTGGGCCTAAAGAAATTTTCGGTGTTGAAGGTAATGAAAAACACCAAGGTATGGATATTGTGCGTGAAATCGATGATAACGATTACAACGAGATTAAAACGATGCAAAAAGGGGAGCACAACAAGCTGCCGGATTCACTAAAAGACTCAATATGCTGGTTTTTATGTGCTACAGCCTCGATGAAATTGAATGGGTATAAAAAACCAATAAGTATGATGGTTCATACAAGCCAAAAGCAAGAGCATCATACTCATGTTGCCAATTCAATCAGAGAATGGCTCAAAAAAGAAAGTCAACGGAATCTTTTGCGCCATTGTGAGAAAGTCTGGAAACGAGAGACTAATAGATTTAATTACGATGATTTTACTGAAGCATATCCGGATTATTCAGGGAACCACGAAAAAATGTACGGGTTCATGCCATTTAATAAGATTGAAGCTTCTATAGCAACCTTAATTAAAGATGTTACTCATATCCCTTTGGATGATAATGAAGAACTGGATTATCACCAAAATATACATCTATGTGTGGATAATAGTGCAAACAATGGCTTGAATGATGAAGGGATGTATGTAAGATTAGCTTACCCTGACGAAAAGAAGAATGAAGAATTGGGGCATGCTACTGCCTTTATAGTCGTTGGTGGTACGACTCTTTCCAGGGGATTAACTATTGAGGGGCTTGTAAGTACTTATTTCCTAAGAGGTTCCCTTCAAGCTGATACACTAATGCAAATGGGAAGATGGTTTGGATATAGACCAAAATACGAATTATATCCTCGAATTTGGATGACGGAAGATACGAAAGAAAAGTTTGAGTTCCTTGCGACTTTAGAATATGAACTTAGAGACACTCTTCAACAGTTCTCGATAGGTTCTGCTGATCCCAGTACATTCGGTCCACGTGTGAAAAACACACCAAGGCCAACATGGTTACGCGTTACTTCGAATGATAAACAACAATCAGCACTGAAAGTACAACTGGACTTCACAGGTACCAGTCCACAAACGATTTTCTTTGAAAATGATGAAGAAAAGATGAGACATAATAAAGAACTTACGGAATCGTTCTTATCAGAATTGAGTGGTGAAGAAGTTTCTGATTTCAAGAACTCCTATGTTTATAGAAATGTGAAGTTTAATGATATAGCCTCTAAGTTATTAGAGAAGTTCTCATTCCATCAAAAGACCAGAACATTCGGTAAAGATGAATTACCAGCATTCATTGATTGGATTAAAAATGTCACCGAGAATGGTGATTTAGGTGACTGGAATGTGGTTGTTTCTGGTAAGGGCAATGTTAACAATGAAAAAGAGAATGAGTGGAGTTTCTCTAATGGACTAAGTGTCGGGAAGGTTACACGTAATAAGAAAAAGAACAGTTCTGATGAAACAACATTCAACATTGGGGTGCTAAGGGCTCCTAAAGACTTGTTAGCTGATGTTAAACAAGAAAAGTTGACAGAAGAATCTAAGAAAAAATTATCATCCAGTAATCCGAATGTAACCCAGATTAGACAAGAAGCTGAATTGGGAAGTACCCCACAACTCCTTATTTATTGCATTGATCAAGGTTCAACAGTGGGCGAAAAACAATCTGAAAACATTAACAAAGAAGGGGACAGAAGAATCAATTTGGACGCTCCAGAGGACATCATAGGTATCAGTGTTCGTATCCCAGGTATTAATCCCAAGACAGGTGCTTCCTACGGAGGGCTTCAAATTGATATTCCCGTTGATAAAATGAAAGATAAAGGTGGTTTAGAAGAAGAATGAAGATAGAAATAGCGAAACATGAAAGAATGTCTGAGAGTGGAAGTTCATTAATGAGACTCATTCAAAATAATGAGCTTCCTACTATTGATCTTCTTGTCCGTGAATCCATACAGAATAGTTCGGATGCAGCAAGAGATGGTGTTGAAAGTGTTAAGGTTGATTACAATGTGAAAGAGTTTACTCCCGAAGCTGTAAATCGCCATTTTGAAGACATTGAAGAGAAATTAAACCATGCGTATCAAGGTCAGAAACCTAAGCTACTGGAAGTAAGAGACGGCCATACTACGGGTTTGGAAGGCCCCTTGACTTATGAAGATGCTGAAGATATGAATTTCGGTAATTTAATCAATTTAATCTATGAGATTAGTAAACCACAACAAAAAGAAGGAGCAGGGGGCTCATGGGGCCTTGGGAAAACAGTGTACTTCCGGATTGGCATCGGATTAGTTATCTATTACAGCCGCGTAAAGACAGAATCAGGTGCATACGAATCCCGCATAGCTGCTTGTCTTATTGAGGATGAAAAGGCTAAAAAGACTTTATTAGAATCTCCTGATAAAGGACCTAAGCGAGGAATAGCCTGGTGGGGTAAAAAACTGGATAACTCTTCTGAAGCATTAAATGACAAGCATAGTACGACTATTCCTTTAACAAATGATGAAGAAATTGAAGAGCTCCTTGGTGATCTGAATGTTGAACCTTATAAGGGGGAAGAAACAGGAACCTCAATTATTATACCTTATATAAACGAAGATAAATTAATTAAAAATGCTAAGGCAACAACTACCGGACAAAATTGGTGGACATCTTCATTAGAAGACTATCTGAGCATTTGTATTCAGCGTTGGTATGCTCCAAGAATAACAAACGTTAATTATCGTTATAACCTTCCTTTAGTAACGAGTATAAATGGAAAGAGAATAAATGCTGAGGATATGTTACCAGCGTTTAAAGTAATCCAAGATTTATATAACTCTACATCTTTCTCACTTAAAAAGAAGAAAGGTCTTTTATTAACAAGTGAGGAGCAGATCTATAAAGAAGATATCTCGTTAAGAAACGTATTTACATCTAGTGGTAACGCGGGAGTTATAGCGTTCGCTAAACTAACAAAAGATCAACTTCTAATGTCCTATCCGCATAACAATGCTAATCCATTACTGCATGCTAATGTGAGCTACCAAGAGGAAACTGACATGAATCCCCCTCTAATGAGCTACATAAGAAAGCCGGGAATGATAGTTAATTACGATGCTAGTGGCAGCTGGGTGAAAAACATACCAAGTACTAAAGAAGATGAATTCCTAATAGGTTTATTTATCCCTAACTCACAGAACCAGCTTAAATCGGAATATAACGGCGTACTTCTTGAGGAATATTTAAGGAAGAGTGAAAAAGCTGACCATACTTCATGGGGGGATTGGACCATCAATGATCGCAATCCTTTAATTGTAAATAAAATTAAAGGACATGTTGGAAGAAAAATTAGTGATAAATATAAGGACAAAAATAAAGACAAACATGAGCGGAAAAATGCAAGTGTCGGAAAAGCTATAGCGGAAATTTTACTTCCTCCTGAAAACTTTGGGAAACAATCAGGTCCTAAACCAGGAGGTGGAACGAAGCCTGGTAACCAGAAGGACCCGAGGATAAAATCGACTTTAAAGATTACTGGGAATCCAAGTTTCACTGCTGGTTCCGTTAGCTTACCTTTCACTTTAACTATTGGTAGTAAGGTTAAATCTAGTTTATTGGAGCTTAAAGTAGTTTCAGAGGGTGGAGATATCCAAGCTGATAAATGGGAGAAAGAAGATACCATAGGCTCAGCGTTTCCATTAAACTTTATTTCAGCCAATCTAGATAGCGTGAAAGTAGGTAAAAATAATATTGTAAAAAATCAAGAACCTATTCAACTATTAGGCGAACAGACGGTTGAACACGACGAGTTTTCTATTAATCGTAATGTTACAACTCGTTTTAATGTGCCTTTTGGAATGAATGTTAGTAACAAATCTGGCGCTCCGGTTACTTTAAATGGAAGCATTACCTTTAAATCTACTCAATCTAATATTCAAGGATCATTGGCTTCGAAAGATAATGTGGGGGATGACAAATGAGCCAAGCGATAGCGTTATATCCAACTATAGACGAACAACTAACTACAAAATTGGGCTTTGAACCAGGCCCTTTTAAATTTTCTTATACAACGGATGTAGTACAAGATATGGAGACTCAGTATCTTGATGTGAATTCATCAGTCTCCTTAATTAAGTTTGAAGATCCGGGTTACCAATGGGACCCGGACAATAAAAACTTAATAGTTAGAAGAACCTCATACATTAGTAACCCTGCATTTTTGTTTGGCCAATATGGTGTAGTGCCTAAAGATGCGGAATTGGCAGTAGGGGTTCTGTGGAGCTCTAAATCTGTAAACATGCGAGGAGCGCAGAAATTAACGACATTTAATGCTGCCTCTGCTTCGCCTGTTCAAATTGATCTGGATTTAGATTTCTCACCTGGTAATTTGAAGCATGAACTATATCTTGAAATGATTGTATATATATCTAAACCAGGTAATGCGGGAGATAATGAAACTCACCTTGGGAATCAGCCGGGACTTATTTTAGGTACGATTGATACGACAAGAATAGTTTTGGAAGGGAATGGATCCGTATTCCCTATTGTCGAGGTAGCAGAAGAAACGATGCCGCTTTGGTGGGTTGTGTGTGCTTGGACCGATATACTTGAAGATGGATTTGATGAAGAAAACGTTAAGATCTGTATAAATACTGCTCATAAAAATTTCGATCAAGTATACAGTGGGAAAAAGATTCAAGACTCTCCTTTATTCCTCGAGATAATGGCTTCCTCGTTACAGACGATCATTCATAAAGCCCAAGAATCTGGTTCATGGCAAAACGTTAAATCTGGAGATGATTTGGTCCCGGGGAGTATTGGAGCAGCCATACATTACTTCATTACTACTTTTGGGTGGGACGTATCATCGCCGGAAAGTCTAAGTTTTTCAATAAGGCAGTATCTAGAGGATCACATGTAAGGGGAGAATTGAAAAATGAAATGGGAAGAATTAAGTAAACAAAAAGCTGAATTCATTATGTCAGGATGGAATGGCTTTCCTAAGGTCAATGAAAAGTCAAATGACTTGAACTTAAGAAGTGAGTTGATGGCTGCATTTGAAGACACTTTGAGTTTCTTAGAAATAAATAAAGAAGACTTGATTAAAGGGAACTATCGATTTGATATGGAATATGGTTTGAAAGTTTATCAAATCTTTAACCAATATCCTAGTTTTAATGTTAGAACGGCCTCAAACAATAATGTTTGGAGGTATTTATCTTTAGAAGTTATACCTGATATTGTTTATTATCGTTGGGGCATGAGAGAAGGGCGTTTTTGGAAAGATCCTCGACGTATATGGTTAAAAGCCATTTGGTGGTATATTCACTTATCTTGGCAGGGGAGCGAAGAAGCAACCAGAGAAGTGCTTAAAAGTAATACAACGGATGATATCGTTCAATTAGTGGAAAGAGCAGGTTCGTTGGGATATCGTGTCACCTTGACCAGAGAAATTATCAGACATTATGGTTCTTTAACCAAAGAACAGAAAGGAAGAAATAATCAAATCTTTCGTAAAGTGATGAAATTAAACACAGCCAGAGCCAAAACAGTCGAACCAGATTTACATCCTGGTGGACAACAATCATATGTGAAGGAGCTATTTGATTATTTTGAAAATGCAAGAGAAGAAGTTAAAAGTAGTTGATTTATTTTCAGGTTGCGGAGGGTTTTCCTACGGCTTTAAACAAGCAGGATATGACATCATTTCTGGTGTTGATCAAGAAAAGAGTGCCGTAGATACTGCATCCTATAATTTGCATTGGAAGGATGGGGTGAACAGAGACCATCATTGCGGGGATATAACAAAGATGGACTTTCAACCTTTGAAAAAAGAATTAGAAGATGAGGACGTTGTTGTAATAGGCGGGCCACCTTGTCAGGCCTATTCGCAAATAGGCCGGGCAAAATTACGCTCTTTAGGTGAAGAGAGAGTTCACACAAATGATAAAAGAGGTTTCTTATTTCAAGATTATCTTAGTATTGCTCTTGAACTTAACGCTAAGGTCGTTGTCATGGAAAATGTCATGGAGTCGGTTAATTATGATGGCATGAACGTACCGCAAGTCGTGTGTGAAATTCTGGAGGATAACAATTACAGTGCGAAGTGGACTGTTTTAAATTCAGCTAATTATGGAGTACCACAGCTTAGGGAGAGAGTGTTTGTTATTGGGTATAGAGATGAGGAAGTAACTGCTTCTTCATTCCCCCTCCCTACTCATAAACCTATTAATGGAAAGGAAACACCTGGTATCAGAAGGGCTAAAAAGTTTGCAACCAACAAGCATTTTATACCAGCTCCTTTACCTGGTGATGATTTACCAGAATGGGTAACCGTTGAAGAGAGCATATCGGATTTGCCGCATTTATTTAAAACGTCTAAGAGTAAGTATCAACTTTATCCTTTACATTTAAAATTTCCATATGTTTCAGAAGCACAGAATGTATTTCAAACTAAAATGAGGACTTGGTCCGGAATAGATGCTGGGATGGTAAATGGTCATTCTTTCAGGAAAACCCAAAGGGACTTTAAAATTTTTGAGCGAATGAAAGAAGGAGACAATTATTACAATGCTTCTCTGGTAGCAGAAGAAATGTTTAATAAACAATGCGAAATGCTTGGTATCCGATCCTCCGATAGTGAAGAATATAAAAAACTTAGAAAAAAAATTGTCCCTCCATATAGCACAGAGAAATTTTTAAATAAGTGGCAGAAGTTAATACGAACATTACCCTCTCATACCCTTGTAGCTCATTTATCCACAGACACGTATAGTCACATCCATCCGTGGGAACCAAGAGGGATAAGTGTAAGAGAAGCAGCTAGGATTCAATCCTTCCCTGATCATTTCCATTTTCCGGGGACTATGGGGGAGGCATTCAGACAAATAGGTAATGCAGTACCTCCACTTCTGTCAAATGCTATCGCAGAGCAAATATATCAAGATTTGGAACGCACTAAACAGGAAAGTGTTTCTGTATAGAAGAGGGTGGAATAATGAATATCTTAGATGAAATCAAGGATGCATTTGCGAGTCTTCAAAAAGGACAATCAAGATATATTGAAGAATGTGATGCGAGAACTTTTATGTTTATGGATGGTAGTTACGGTGTAGGTATCAGATTTGAAAAGGAACAGAAAGTAGCTGAAGATTTTGCGAATGTAAAGTTTTATACGACAGAACTGGAACTGGGAGATGAACAACAAAAGTTTCTACTATTAACCTCTTCCCTCATAGGTTTAAGAAATGAATTCGCATCGGTTTGTGCAGACTTTATTGACTTGGGGTTACAAGATGTTAATAGACAAATGATACTTGAGGACCCATTCACATGGTGGATGAGTTGGAGAGAATTGCTTGGAAATGCTGTGAAGAATCCTTTGGTTCACAGCATTTTGGGTGAAATGTTCAGTGTTAAACATCTAGCGCAGGAAGGAACCCATGTAAAATGGAAGCCAACTGATTTTTCTACACATGATTTGGAATCAGATACCGTTGCGTATGAAGTGAAATCTACTACCTCAAAGTATCAGCAGATTATTAGTGTAAACAGTCAATTTCAAATTACGAGTGCACGTGATGATATGCACCTTATTCTATGTCGCTTTGAAAAATCTCCTCTAGGAGTCAGTGTTGATATGTTAATAGAGGATTTAATAACCATCGGATATGATCGAGGAGAACTTGATAGAGAGGTTGAAGCTGTTGGTTTCGCTGAAGGTTCACTAGCCAGGAGTGAAAAGTACAAACTTCTCGAGATGAGGAAGTACCCTGTAGATGATAAATTTCCTGGTCAAGAGGTCATGGAATTTATAAAAAGCTTGGATGATCCATCTGTTAAGTCTCTGACATTTGAGGTTGATCTGACTAATACTGACTATGAAAAAGTGAATGTTGATTTACTATAGCCTTCCATATATAAATAGTACTCTGTCTATTCAGGCAGGGTACTTATTTATTGTATATTGCCAGGATTTAAGTGCTGCTAATGTACAATCTGTTTAGTAAAATAGAAGTAAATTAATACTAGGAGCTAAAAGATGTTTAAAGTACTAGACTTATTTGCAGGAGCTGGCGGAATGAGTGAAGGTTTTGAACAAACTGGAAACTTCCGTGTGAAGACCATTATAGAAAACAATGAAAGTGCTATTGAAACGTTAAAGTTAAATGCGGAAAGGAAGCAACACGACACACCTTATATTAAAAGGGATATAAGGAAGGTAGTCTATTGCGATGAAAATGGATCTTTAAAAAACGAATTTCAAGATATCGACGTAGTAATAGGAGGTCCTCCATGTCAGGGATTTTCTAATGCAAACCGACAAAAAAATACTTTGATTTCAAATAATAATGAATTAGTTAAGCAATATATTAGAGCTATTGAGATGATAAATCCAAGAGCTTTTGCTATGGAAAACGTAAAAACAATGGTATCTGAAAAGCATAAATTTTTCTTAACGGAAAAAGAGAAACAAGAAATTTTTGATCTTGGTATTAATATTCAAGAAGAAGAAATTGCTATTGGAAATTCGACAGCACTAAACAATGAAATACTGAAACAAAGTGATTTAAGTAGTTACATTATGCAGGAAGAATTCTTAGGGAAGTTGTTAGCATTACAAAAAAAATTAAAGGATTCTCCCGGTAAAGCTCTAGGATACCTTAATAAACCTACTAACTTAAGAGTATTTAAAAAAATGATAAACGACAGATTAAACCACGTAAGCTATGTGAACCAGTTGTATAAGGATGCTTACTCATCGCTAATTGATACATTGGCCGGAAGTATTGAGGAACAAATAATTAAAAATAATTTAGATAGCTTTTTATATCAAATCACTGAAGCTCAAAAGCTAATAATGAAGATGGATGAAGTGAAGGAAAATCAACTAACAGGCCAACAATATACTGTATATAACGGAAGGGTTATTCTTAAAGTTCATACATTCAATGTATTTGAATATGTTATAACCAAGCTTAATACACTAGGCTATATAATTAATGATAAAAGTTATATTTTTAATGCTGCACACTATGGGGTTCCTCAAGAGAGAAATCGACTTGTTTTGATGGGTGTGAAGAAGGATCACCTAAAAAAGGACACTATTGAAATCCCTCCACTTCTCTACGACAAGAGTGACTTTAAAACAATATACGAAGCGATTGGAGATTTAGAGGGAATAGAGCCATCAGAGTCGATCACCACCACTTCTGTTAATAAACAAGAGTATGAAAAATTATATAATGATCTTCAGGAGAACCCTCTAAATATTTATTTAAATGACAAGCAAGACGATTTATATAATCATATAAGAACAAAAAGTACTGCATTGGTTGAGGAAAGATATAAAAGTTTAACACCTGGTCAAAATTTTCATGACTTAGAAGATAAATTAAAGTCATCTTACAGCAACCAAGAAAGGACGCAGAATACGGTTTATAAAAGATTGGATTATAATACAACGTCCCGAACTGTGGTTAATGTACGTAAATCAATGTGGATTCATCCAAAGAAAGATCGGGCGTTGAGTATTAGGGAAGCAGCACGCCTGCAGTCTTTCCCTGATAGCTATATCTTTTGCGGAAGTAAGGATGCCCAATATCAGCAAGTCGGGAATGCTGTACCTCCATTATTGGCAAGAGCTATTGCTGAAGCTCTTTTGGAATCAATGGGGTCCAAAGCAAAAATCCCTTTAAGAACCCTATTTTATCCAGAAGTTACAAGTGTATAAAAAGTAAAAGAAAAGTCACTTTCCCGGTGGCTTTTCTTTTAGCAGAACTAACAATAGTGCTAACATAGTATCAAATATAATGCGGAGGTAATAGAATGCCTACATATAATAAACTAGTAAGAGACCTAATCCCACAAGTCATAGAGAAGACTGGAAAATCATTTAAAACCAATATACTACCAGATGAAGAGTACCATTCTGAACTTAGAAAGAAACTAGAGGAAGAAACAGAAGAATACCTAAATGCTGATAACGACAAAGATGCTCTTGAGGAACTTGCTGATATGCTGGAACTTATGAATGTCCTAGCGGAACAACATGGCTCTTCAATGGAGGAAGTGGAAAAGGTGCGTAAAGAAAAAGCTGAGAAGCGTGGCTCATTCTACGATAAGGTGTTTTTAATAAGTGTTGAAGACTAGCCGGGAACCAAAGTTACTAACAAGCAACTTGATAGATGAAGTATTACACCATATCCAACTTTCTTCTACCATCTATCTCTTAAGTGCTTTTGTGATGAAGTCAGGAGTTAAGATGGTGCTCCCTGCACTTAAAGAAGCAGCTGCTCGAGGAGCGGATATTAAAATTCTTACAGGGGATTACTTATACGTCACACAGCCCGAGGCATTGTCTCTACTTAGCGAATTACCTCATGACCAGGTGGAAGTTCGTCTTTGGCAAAGCAATGGTCGATCTTTTCACCCGAAAGCATTTTTGTTTAATGTTAAGGATCAAGGTTCATTAATTGTGGGATCTTCGAATCTATCTAAATCTGCTCTTACTTCAGGGGTGGAGTGGAATGTTTCCATACCAAATGAAGTTTCAGGTGAGGTGTATAAAGACGCCTTGGAGCAGTATATACATCTTTTCTATGCAGAGAATACAATGAAAGTAAATCATGAGACTTTAAAAACCTATAGGGAGCAACATGCTGCTTTTAGACAGAAATACCCTGATCTTGCTCAGAAGTGGTCTGCGAAGGAGGAGGTAGAACTCACGCTTGGACCAGATACTCACCCCGAAGAGATAAATGAACCATCAGAACCCTACATAACAACGCAACAAAAACCGAGCCCAAGGTTTGCTCAACCTGAAGCCCTTGACTCATTACAAACGACGTATGAAGAAGGATACGACAAAGCGATGGTTGTAATGGCGACTGGGTTAGGAAAAACATATCTGGCTGCTTTTTTTGCTGAACATTTTAACAGAATCCTTTTCGTTGCTCACCGAGAAGAGATTCTACATCAGGCTAAAGCTTCATTCGAACATGTGAATGTAGGAAAGCTTGCTGGGATCTACAACGGGAAAGAGAAAAATGCAGATGCGGATATGATTTTTGCATCGATCTTTACGTTAAGTATTCAAGACCATTTGAAGAGATTTAATCCAGATGATTTTGATTTAATTATTGTCGATGAGTTTCACCATGCTTCAAGCCGCTCTTACCAAAAGGTGTTAGACTATTTTTCTCCTAAATTCCTGATGGGAATAACCGCAACTCCTGAACGTACCGATGGTCAGGATATCTTTGCCCTTTGTGATGGAAACGTAGCTTATGAAATGAACTTTATCCAGGCGATTCAAGGAGGATGGTTGTCTCCTTTCCATTACTACGGTGTCTATGATGATATTGATTATTCAGAGATAACCTGGCTTGGAGGTCGCTATGATGAGGAGGAATTGGCACAAGCCCAGCTCCAAGAACACACGGCTGATAACATTCTGAGTAACTGGGAGAAACATAAACAAACGAGGACGATCGGTTTTTGTTCGTCTATTAAACAAGCAAATTTCTTATCGCGTTACTTTAATTCTCATGGCTATCAAACGATTAGTCTGCATTCCAAAACGGAGGGAATGTCACGTAAAGAAGCGATCGATAAGCTTGATAGAAAAGAAATTGATGTGATTTTTACGGTTGATTTATTTAATGAGGGCGTTGATATCCCTTCTGTTGATACACTGTTATTTGCTAGGCCTACAGAATCACTTGTCGTCTTTACTCAGCAAATTGGTCGTGGTTTACGTAAGCATATTGAAAAAACGCATTGTACGGTTATTGACTTAATCGGTAATTATCGGAATGCAGATGTGAAACTGAAACTTCTCGGCACAGAAGAGGGTGAAGGTAAGAAAAAGGGACAAGTTCACCCGGTAACACCTGCTAATTGTGAGATCAACTTAGACGTTAAGGCTGTTCAACTGTTGGAAGAGCTACTTAAGAAGCGAAGCCCGAGAAAAGACCGTGTGAAGTTGGCTTATGATCAAGTGAAAGAACAGCTTGGCAGACGCCCAACCTACTGGGAAATGCATCTGAACAGCACTGTATCTGTCAAGGAATTCAAGCAGATATGGAAGAGTTATGCTGGTTTCCTTAGCGCAAACGATGAATTAACAATAGAAGAACAGACGATATATGAAACCTACAAGGACTGGATAGAGGAAGTAGAACGAACACCTATGACGAAGAGTTACAAGATGGTTGTATTGAAGTATATGTTGGACCGGGGTGAAGTGGATTGGGTCCAGTCTGTAACACCAGAGGAGATAGCTCCTTATTTCCATTCCTATTTAACAGAAAAGCCTTACCGTAAAAACATAGATTTCACAAGTAAAAATACCAAGGCACTTATTGAGTACGACAAGAAAAAAGTAGCGAACCTCGTAAGTGAAATGCCGCTGACGAAGTGGAGCGGAAGTAGCAAGGGGCTACTTGTGTATGAAAACAATGTATTTTCTCTTAATTTTGAAGTACCGACTAAAGATCGAGCACTTTTAAAAAAGATGACCGAAGAGATATGCGAATACCGCTTGAAATACTACTTTGAACGAAAATGGAAGAAAGAATAACCTTGATTTCCTACCCCCATCCCCATTACAATTATATGTTGTAATAAATGATGGTAAGTGAATGTAGCTCTTATAGCTACATCAATGCCTTATTTTTTATATCTGGGAAATATAAAGAAGAGGTGGAAATGAATATGGAAAATCAAGATTACCGTGTACTACTGTATTACCAGTACGTCACAATCGAAGATCCAGAGCAGTTCGCAAAGGATCACTTAAAGTTCTGTAACGAGTTAGGCTTAAAAGGCCGTATTCTCGTAGCAGAAGAAGGGATTAATGGTACCGTTTCTGGAACGGTTGAGGCGACTCAAGCGTATATGGATGCGATGCATGCGGATGAGCGTTTTGCGGAGATGCCGTTTAAGGTAGACGCAGCAGACGATCATGCATTTCAGAAGATGCATGTGCGCCATCGTCCGGAGCTTGTGACGCTTCGTTTAGAAGATAACCATAATCCAAATGAAATTACAGGCGAGCACTTAGAGCCGAAAGACTGGATGGAACAAATGCAGCGTGAGGACACAATCGTTCTTGACGCGCGCAATGATTATGAATATGACCTCGGACACTTTCGCGGAGCCGTTCGTCCAGATGTAGAGACGTTCAAGGATCTGCCTGATTGGGTTCGCGATAACCAAGAAATGTTTGAAGGCAAGAAAGTCATGATGTACTGCACAGGCGGAATTCGCTGTGAGAAGTTCTCTGGCTGGATGATGAAAGAAGGATTTGAGGTAGCACAGCTTAAAGGCGGTATTGCTACCTACGGAAAAGATCCTGAAGTAAAAGGACAGCTATGGGATGGTCAAATGTTTGTCTTTGACGATCGTCTGACTGTACCGGTTAATCAGGTCGAGCATACTATCGTTGGTGAGGATTACTTCACAGGCGAACCAGCTGAACACTTTGCTAACTGTGGCAACCCTGATTGTGACCGTCGTATGATTATGACGGAAGAGAATGAGCACAAATATATGCGTAGCTGTAGTCACGAGTGCCGTACACATCCGCGTAATCGTTATGTGGAAGAGCATGGACTTAGTGAGAAAGATGTGCAGGCTCGTTTAAATCAAATAGAAGAAGAGGATAGTGTCGAAAAGGCTTAAATAAATATGAGGCTGGGACACACCTCTCTTAAAATGAATAGTACGCAGGAAATCTGATTGGAAAATCATGATTTCCTGCGTTTTTAATGACTTGAACTGATAACCAGCTATTTTAAACTTGTGTCTAAGCCTCTTTACTTGATATAAGAAAGCGGGACAAGGAACCTGTCCCCATGGTCCGCGTTTAATAATTTTGCTTGGTCTTGTTGATATAAAGAAACACACTCCCAAAAACACTTAGTAAGAGTGTAAAATACAATAATATATCAGGTATATATTTGGTTGAAACAATTTCAAGCAAATGGAGTACAACTAATAAAACAATACCTACATACAACGTAATAAATAGCATATTATTTGTTTTGTACTTAATTTCCTTACCTCTTTCATCTTTTGCTTCATCACTCGATTGGAACTTCAATAAATACATCTGACCAAGAAATATTAAAGCAATGAATAGAAACTTTAACATTAGCATTCTACACGTCCTCCTTATAATCAAAAACTTCAGTTAATGGCTTCTTAAAAGCATTTGCTATTTTGAAAGCAAGAATAAGTGAAGGGTTATATTTTTGTTTTTCGAGAGTTGCAATGGTTTGACGACTAACCCCAACCCTTTTTGCAAGTTGTTCTTGTGTCCATCCTTTCTCTGCTCGGTAAACTACTAACTTATTTTGTAACATTTGCCCACCTCTGTTTAATATTGTAAAATATTTCTTACAAAAGTATATGGAATGAAGCAAAAAATTTTTCGGAAGACTGGACAGGTCCCTTGTATGAACCAGGCCCTGTGGTGCTACCTCAAGACTAGTTAAAAATATGATGTATAATGGTGACGAGGGATATTTATGCTTAGGGGGGATTTCATGAACATAGAACGTATCATTAAAGAACTGTCCCAGAAACGACCTCTATTTCATAACGAAGCAGATTTCCAGCATGCGTTAGCCTGGGAAATTAAAGAGAGCTATCCTGATGCTAAAATTCGTTTAGAAATGAAGGTTCATGGAGTGGGTACGAAAGTGTACTTAGATATATTGGCTGTTATCGATGGGTATAAGTATGCTATTGAACTAAAGTACAAAACAAAACAGTTTGACCACATGCTAGAAGAGGAAGAATTCTCTCTCATTACGCAAGGGGCACAAGATACAGGAAGGTATGACGTGTTAAAAGATCTAGTGCGGTTGGAGAAGATGGTTTCAGAAGGTGTGGCAGATGAAGGGTTCCTTATCTTCCTTACCAATGACTCTTCCTATTATTCTATTAACGAGAATGTAGATGCAATTGACCGTAAGTTTAGAATTCATGAAGGAAAAGAGATCCATGGAACGTTAAGCTGGGGTGAGCAAACTGGAAAAGGGACGATGAAGGGAAGAGAAGAGGCCCTTTCACTAAAAGGGAATTATACGATGAACTGGCATTCCTATAGTCAATTCCCTAACCGTGGTGGAGATTTTCAATATATGATTCAGAAGGTATCCAAAGATGAAAAAGAGTGGTTCAACTCGTTCACCCATTTAGAACAAGTACCCACCTCTCAACAGGATCTTACGAGTAAATTGACTGCGCACTTAGAATCAATCGGATACTCTGTAGATTTGAATAAGCAGGTAGGAAATGAAAAGGTGGATCTGTGGGCGGAAAAAGGTCTGGAGGTCTTAGCGATTGAAGTCCGATATAAAACAGCGAAGCTTAACACCCTTCATAATGATATACATATTGATTTAAAACACCAGGGAGCTCAGGATCAAGGGAGGTACGATTACCTGCGTGATCTCAGTAAGTTAGAGGATATAACGAAAGATAGACGTGATGTGAGTGCCTATGCGCTAATAATCACGAACGATAAATTATATTGGGAGAAACCGGTGAATACGGATACGGTAGATTCTGATTTTCGTATTCATGAAGGGAGAACGCTAACAGGAGATCTTGCTTGGAAGGTGGAAGCTTCTACGGGAACGATGGTAGCTCGTGAAGGAGTACTGTCATTGGGGGAGGAATATCAGCTAGAGTGGGTTCCCTTTTTGATTCTTGATGACGAGAAGAATAGTGAGTTTAAGGCGTTGCTTGTGAGGGTGTGATTCATTAAAGAAAGTTTAGAGAAGCTCTAAGAAGCGTAGGGATGGTTCTAGCTTATTTAGATTAATAGATCAGGGTTGTCCAAGGGAAATTAATTCGGCAAAACAACCCAGCGGTTCACGAAAGAGGATAGAAGGATATATAAGAATTATAGGCTGCAACTAACCAAAGTTGTAGCCTATTTACTTTGCATACGGTAGATCACATGCTCTAAAACAGAATAGGCTAAACCACACAAAAAGAAAATAATATAAAACGTCCCAATATTAAGGTCATATTCATGTA
This sequence comes from Pontibacillus chungwhensis BH030062, assembly GCF_000770675.1. Classification (GTDB taxonomy): domain Bacteria; phylum Bacillota; class Bacilli; order Bacillales; family BH030062; genus Pontibacillus; species Pontibacillus chungwhensis. The sequence goes on along the minus strand of NZ_AVBG01000007.1, from coordinate 129,338 downwards.
TAAAATCTCCATACCCATATAAATGGTTGAAAAACCAATGTGCAATGCCTAAGGATATTGCTAGGAACAAAACCATTTTTAAAAGGAACGAGTGAAAGTACCGATTCACTAAGAACCCAACTAAACAGAAGAGAAAGTAAGCGATGAACCAATAGAAAGCAAAGAAGAGTATCAAGCCAAGGTCGTCAGTTAATCCAACGTATTCTGACGTCGTAATTTTTGTGCCTTCTAGTGTTTCTACTACCATAGTGCCTAGTGAAAAGATGAGTATAAAAGAAAGAAGAGTCAAACCAAGATATTTTTCGTTCAACTAGAATCCACCTTTCTGTATAGGGTATGGGATACATGTGTTGATTGGCTTAGATCGTGACTGTATGTGGTCTTTGAAAATATTGAATTTGGAATACGAAACGATAGACATGTTGAAAGCTCCAATCTTTTTTCTAAATATTAGTTAATTTTACCTTATTTTTATAAAACTTCAAATGTGGTCTTCTAGTAATGACAGGGCAGATTAGTAGCAACTGTCAAACAGGTTCTCAAATCGCTGTTATAATGAAACTTATAGATGATGAAGCCAATACATAAAAGGGGGCGAATGATATGTATTCGATCGAACCATTACAAGAACGCATGGAAGACAATCAGAACGAAGAAAAAGCCCAAAAGATGGCCCAATACATGCGTAACCAATTCTCATTCTACGGCATCCAGGCTGAGCCATTGAAAGTCATTATGAAGGAGCATATCAAACAAGAAGGTATCCCTTCACCAGATGAGATCCCTGCTGTGGTAAAGGTGCTTTGGTCAAAAGAAGAACGAGAATACCAAATGGTAGCCTTGAGACTAGTGGATGAATACATAAAGAAATACGGCATCAGAGAACAGGAAGCCGCGCTGATTGAATACATGACCGTTCATAAATCCTGGTGGGACACGGTGGACCATATCGCCGGCAAGCATGCCTCTCGTTTGTTTGCGGAATATCCTCACCTTTTGCAAACAGTGGGGAAAGAGTGGAGAGCGTCGCCAAATATTTGGTTGCGCCGCGTAATGATCTTATTCCAGCTGAAATATAAAGAAAAGACTGATCTTCAATTACTTGAGGATATCATTAGAGAAAACACGGGATCTGATGAGTTTTTTATCAATAAGGCGATTGGCTGGATTCTAAGAGAATATTCAAAAACAGATGCCGATTGGGTGCAGGATTTTATGGATAGGAACGATTCGTTATCAAAATTAAGTAGACGTGAAGGATTGAAGTATATCAAGAAGCACGTTAATTGAATGGCAGTGGGACAAGGGGCCTGTCCCCATGAGAGGAGGGAATCATATGAGTTTGTTTTTTTATATTACCGTTATGACGGGCTTGGCACTGATCTATTATGGATATGTGAAGAAATTAGAAGCAGACCTAAAAAAGAAAGAGTTAGAGATAGAGGAAAAGAAGATTGATTTGGAAATAAAAAAGGAAGAATCCCGCTTGATAAGAGAAGAGCAGAGTGATCAGGGGCTATAAAATCGGCATTCTTAAAGCTAAATTCTGTTTTATATACGTAAGCAGACAGCAAGTTGCGAGGTAACTCTACATAAGAAAATGTAAATAAACGTCTTTGGTGAAACCCGAGATCATAGAGAAGCGAACTTCCATACTAATTGGAGGTTCGTTTTTTAAAAAGATATCGTATTCACCATATTGAATAGGAGTGTGTTAAAATAATGGTAAATTATGCTAGTTAAGATAAATGGGGAGGCTTAGGGTGAGTCACTTAAAAAACAAACTTTACTGGATGCTGATGCCTCCATTTTTAATAGCTGCTATGTCACTTATTTATTTTCTTCCGGTGGAATCTGCAGCCTTTTGTGGTATTGGAGTCGTTATTTTATTCTGGGTGGTCTATTACAGACTTAGAAAGAATCAAACTAAAAAGGCGAACGGCAAAGAGGGGGATCATGACTCTTACGGTAGTTAAGTGCTTACATTACCCCTAAGTTTATTTGAAAGGGGAGGGATGAAAGGTGTCGACATCTGCTACACCTAAAGTAAACAAGTCTAGGGATGGGGTCTTAGGTCCGAGGAGCAATGGGTTTAACATGGCGATTATATATGGGCTCTTGTTTGTGCCTTTGATGGTTGTTATGGGTAAAGAAATAACGGTTGATTCATTAGGCATTCCCGCGTTGCTTTTATTTTTACTTGTTAATGGGAGTGAATTATTTATAGCGAAAGTGAGAAACAAAGCCGTACCGCAATGGATGATTGTCGGGTCTTTTGTAGTTACTGTTCTGACCGCTGTCATGATGGCGATGGTTTTGCATTAACTGGTTTGTTGTCATACAGTGGATGATCTTAGCGTAGTTTATCGGTGGGAGAGTGCAGATCGTATAAAACGTTCTCGTTCTATTTGGGGGGTGGCTTTTTGAACGTTATTGCTTGGATGATCGTGGCCTGTGAAATTGGGTTTTGGGTCGTCATTGGTTTAGGATTATTCACAAGGTATATGCTGAAGAAAGATAAGCTGGGATTATTTCTCTTAGCGCTAACCCCTGTCATTGATTTACTGTTATTACTCATGACCGGGTTCGATTTATACCGAGGAGCGACCGCCACAACGGCACATGCTGTTGCTGCCGTTTATATAGGCGTTTCCATTGGCTTTGGGAAAAGTATGATCGAATGGGCGGACAAGAGATTTCAATACTATATAACAAAAGAAGGGTCAAAACCAACAAAGCGGACTGGGTATGAGCTCTCCATTCATTACCTAAAAGGATGGGGGAGACATGTCTTCTCTTACATGATTGGTGCGGGCCTTTTATTGGGGATGATTTTCTTCATAGACGACGCTTCTAGAACAGAAGCGTTAGGGAACGTGTTACGAATATGGACCGTTGCGTTAGGGGTTGACCTTTTGATCGCGATTACGTATTTTATTTGGCCAAGAAAAGAGCGGGATAGCCAGAAAGGAAGGGCTCTGTAACCTGGATAAACGTCTTGCTTCAAAAGGTTACAGAGCCCTTGTTTCTTACTCCTTAGAGCTTACAATAAGTAATCGATACCCTCAGACAAAATGTCATTAAACGTTTCTACACTAACCGTTTTATTGTCACGAGCCGGATCATCTGAACGCAGTTCGCCGGCTATGTGATCCATAGCTTTTTTCAAATTCTCGATGTTGTTTAGTTGTGATTCTGATGGTGTGCTGTTCTCGATCTCTTGTAGCTCAACAGATTCGGCGAAACCTTTCACTGAAATATGGTCATCCACGTAGGTGTGACCCGTGGAGAGCAAGGTATCGAGCTTATCGATCCTCTTGGCTAATTCATCTATCCCTTTCTCCAGCTGCTCAGGGTCATCTGTATTCGCTAATACATAAGAGGCAGAGCTAGACGTGAGGAGGACCTGATTATAATATTCATCTAGGAACGTTTCCATTTCTTCTTTGTCCTCGTAGTACGCGTTCATATACTGGCCCCCTAGTGCTGCTAATCCAATGACTACAATGACGATTAACTCAAGTCTGAGCCACTTCTTTAAAAACTTCATTTCTTTCCTCCCAATCGAATATTAGAATGTTTTTGCTTTGCGATACACGTTCAGTGTAATGGCATTTAGTAGAATCGTTACAATAAGTAGAATGGAAGAGACAATAGCCACGGCATACATGGTGTCCATAAGAGCCGCCAGATCTCCAACCGACACCTTGTGATAGATGTATAGAATCTGGCAGACTAGTGAAATCCCGCAAGCGCTAAGACTTATGAGGGATAATATCATCCAGTTGTTCGTTGCTTTTGAATGGTCACGCATGAGGCTGATCATGGGAAGGCCCCAAGCAAGGAGTCCTAGAAAGAGGCTTGCAAGGTTTAGGTTACCGTACATCGTTAGATTTCTCCTTTGTGTTTTTACTTATTTTATTCAACGACCTTATGTATAATGGTTACATTTTAACACAAATATCCAGTAAACGACTTACAAAAAAAGCAAGGCAGATGGCTCATCTATCATTTGTTAGATTTAACCTTTCTGCGGTCGAAATGTCTATATCTTTGGAGGTGCATGGAATATGAATAAGCGCATTCTGCTTGTTCTTTTTGTATTATTCGTGACAACAGCTTGTTCTGGGAGGTTCGGGGAGCTCACGAGAGTAGATGTTCAACACGTAACTCCAGGGGAGGACAACACAGGTGTAGACATGATTACAGATGCCGACTCGATCCAAACCATTCGTGACGTTATGAAGGAGATTCAATGGGAGGATAAAAATGCCAGTATGGTGAGAAAGGCCGATGTGAGGGCGGTGTATTACTATGAACAAGAAGAAGATATGCCGGAGCGGTTAGTGGAATATGATATTTGGTTTACTGATAAGCCAGTGTTCGCTGTGATCATGAGTGAGGAAGAAGGGCGGCGATATGGCGTGTTGCGTCCGGAACATGGGGGCATTTTAAGAGATATGTTTGTGAAATGATGGGGGATGGGCATGAGCCAGGTCTATTTTCAGGAGATTGATGAAAAGAATGAAAGAATTGTTCGAGGCGTAAGGGTGAAGCCCGAGCAGGAACATTTTATCGAAACAGTCGATGAATGCTTGGAGGAAGCGGCGGCTTATCCGGAGTGGCATCCTGTTGCTATCTATTCTGATGACAAGGTAGTCGGGTTTGCGATGTATGGGTGTGTGGGTCGAAATGGTGAAACGTGGATTGATCGGGTGATTATTGACCAAGATGAGCAGGGAAAAGGGCTGGGGAGATTGGTGATGACGAAGCTGATCGATGTTGTCACGAGGGACTACGGGGTGAATGTGCTTTACTTAAGTATTATAGAGGAGAATAGAGGGGCACGGTACTTGTATGAAAGTTTGGGGTTTGAGTACATACATGAGCGCGATCCGAATGGGGAGCTTATCTTTGAATATTGTGTGTGATAAAACGAAGGGCTGGGATGCGGTAGATCCCGGCCCTTTTCTGGTTTAATGATCGAAAGACTTCTCAAATCAGCCCTTCTCTTGAACTTACTTCTGTTAGCCTTACATTGCGGGACAAGGTACCTGTCCCCTCATCCCGTTTATTTGGTTTCTTTAATTTCAACTTTACAGCAGTCTGAACCTTTCTTTTTGTTCTTACCTGTTAGGGCTTGGAGTAGTTTTTTCATGGGATCACCTCCTTTTTCGATTAATCAACTTTTTTTGATTAATTGAGCGTACTTATATCATATAGAAAATAAATCCTGAGACTGTGGACATTAGGATAACGGATACGACAAACGTAATGACTAAGGGTTTCTTGAATATAGACTTTAGTAAGATAACTTCTGGCAGGCTGGCTCCGGCTGAGCTAATTAACATGGCCATTACAGGACCAAGTGCCATGCCCTTCATCACTAAGATTTGAGAAATAGGGATCATGCTAGACAACCTTATATATAACGGGATACCGATAACGGCTGCAATTGGAATGAGCCACCAGGCATCTCCCCCAAACACATTCGACACGACTTCAGTAGGCACGACTCCATGAATCAATGAACCGATCAGAGCTCCTATAAGAAGGTAGGGGAATACAGTCTTCATTAACCCGACTGTTTCTCTCCAGGCTGATTTAAAGGAAGAGTCCATTTTATTTTGTAAGGAGAATCCTGTCATCACCACATTCTTTACGTATTTATCAAATTTCATATATTCTATAGCCAACCCAATGAGAATAGAGAAAACGGTGGTAATGATCGTATAAATAATCGTGACCTTCCATCCTAAAATGACACCCATTACGGTGAGAATCGTTGGATCTAATAAAGGAGAGGCGAAAAGGAAGATCATAACGAATCCAAAGTTAAGTTTCTTTTGAAGCATATTCACAACAAGCGGTATAGTGGAACAAGAACAAAAGGGTGTAACAAACGCAAAGACAACGGCAAATACAGAACCCAGAAATTTATTCCTGCCAGAAAAGTATTGGTCTATTTTTTCGTAGGGAATGTATTTTTGCAGGTAATTCATTAGAAATGAAACTCCCACAAATAAGGCAACTAATTCAAATCCAATCATAATAAAGCTCTTCAGGGTTTCCATGATCATGTCTCATTCCCCTCCTAACAACATTTAACAGAGCAACATTTAGGTGATGGTTTTGATCCGAATGTAAATATGTTCTTCATGGAGTTGAAGGGATTATAGCTCCGAGTTTTACGTGGCGGGCTGACATTTTGAAGTTTCTTTTGCTGCATGTGATGATTTTTTAACACATAGTATTCAAATTCATAAAACATACGATCTTCCTCCTTAATCAAATAAATTTGATTTATTAAGTATTTAAAAACCTAGTAATCATTCGCTTATTTACTAGGTTTAAATAAACAACACAATTGTTCGGACAACAAAGCGTCTATTTCGTTTTCATTTATTGCATAATAACTCCAGGTTCCCTCGGTGTCCTTTGTGATTACATTGGCTTTCCAAAGGATTTTCAAGTGATAAGAGAGCTTCGATTGTGGTAACTGCATTTCTTCAGCTAAATCACACACACATGATCTGCCGTTAGTGGTGAGAATGTTCATGATTTTTAAACGCTGTTCATCGGCTAAGGCTTTAAACTTTTGGACATAAGGGGCAAAGTCTGTAGTTTCATTGACTTCTATGATAGGCAGTTCTTTCATGAGGCTCCATCTCCTTAATCAAATTATTTTGATTAATATAAGTATTGCATGCAGAGATTGGAAAGTCAATTGTATTAATCAAAAAAAATTGATTTTATTGTATGAGGTTGTGTCTTGTCGAATCATAATTGACTTACCTGTGGTTGTTTAGTTCAACGAGCGTAATGTGTGAAGGATGCCTTCTGAATAGCTGCCGAGCGATTGTTTGGAATACTTCGATTTGGCCTCTTCTGTAGCGTTTGCCACCAAGAATCCGTTCCCCACCGCGTGGAGCATGCGTAAATCATTCCCGCTGTCTCCAAAAGCAAATGCATTCGCTTTATTCACCTGGTATTTACGAAGCATAAATGCCACAATTTCTTCCTTACCCGTTCCAAGCGGGATAAAGTCAATATCATAGCTATCTTCGGGGTCACCTGCCAAAGGGTTACACTTGTTTATATTTACAGCGATGCCATTGTGATAGGCGTTTTTTCGGATCGTATCAAGGTTGATTTCATCGACTGATGAAGACTCTTCCTGGTAGTAGAAGTTTTTCTTATAGGGAGCATCGCCCAAATTCGTTTGGGCTTTTAAGAAAATGCTGTGTTCTTCCTCTAGGCTTTTTACAATGCGGTCAACTAGGGCAGGTGAGAATATAGTTTGATCTAAGAATCCCTTCCATTCTCTATCTTTCTTATTGAAGGAGTTTTCATGAAAGTAGGTGATCTCTGTCCCTAAGCTACTTGCTATAAAGTGGGGGAGTAGTGATAAGCCACCAGTTTCCATTTTATCCATTGCGGATTCCACGCTGCTCCCTGTCACCCAGCCAAACACAAGCTTTCCTTCTTCTGATTGGTTCAATAAGTAGTTTTCTAATTCACGGAGCTTATCGTATCGATGTGGGTTAAGTTCATGGGGGTAGTACGTCTCGTCGAAATCGAAGAATACGATAGTGCTCGGGTTGCGAACGTCTTTGACTTGTTTGAATTTCGTTATTTTGTTGGCGTCCATATGTTCATACCTCCTTGAGATTTCATTAGGATTAATAAGTTTATTGTATAGTGTGTAAATGATTATAGAAAGACTGATCAGGTTGAGGCTTAGAGCGTCCATGGATACGTAAGAGATTAGAGAGCTTGGTGTCGTTTTCTTTGAAGCGAGAAGTTGTGGGACAAGGGACCTGTCCCCTCATCCCCATGTCCCCTCATCCCGCACCAACGTCAGATAAACGTTTTATTTCACCGCTATGTGCGTCTACTCCATACTTACAGTCGAGCTTCCCGTATAACGTATATTGTTTTTTCGTGTGATCTAATACGTATACAGGGGTGAGCGTGATTTTATCGTTTAGGAGATTCAAGGCTTCTTGTTTTGTTACGGTTGCTGCTTCTGCTTCTTCGAAATCGGCTGTCATTTCACTGAAGATATCATTCTCAACGTAGGTAAGTACTTTAGTGCCGTTCGTGTTTAGGAAGAGATGTAACTTTCTCTTATAAAAGTCATTCGTTTTCTTCGCGATTTCAATTCGTGCTAGTAGATAGCCATTTTCGCGTTCCACAGATTGTAAGGTCCAGTTACCGGAATCACCCAGGTACACCACTTGTAAGAATCGGTGTACTGCAACCCGTGTGTTTTCAACCATTTCTTCTGATATAGGAATCAGATCAGGATGGGGCTCACGCTTTTCTGCCTGTTCAACGGTCACCTCATCAGATAAATCGATCTTTTCTTCATGAAAACGCTCATCTACACGTGGTTCATAGGTCATCCTTTCGCCAATGGGAACAAGATGAACCGAATCGGTAATGTAAAAAGGACGAGTCTTTTTGCCGTCGTTCGTTATGTAGATCTCTTCTAATGCATAGACCGATTCAAAACGTTTGGCTTCCATTATAGGAAAGTTTACAAGCATTAATTGGTCCGTGATGAGATTAGGAATGTCTTCTAGAGATAAAGAAAAAGATTCATCCTGTACCTCATGCACTTCTGGAAAATAGCCGTGAATGGTGAAGAACACGAGCTCATCTTTGTCATTCAACTCAACTGAAATGATGCCCGGTGGGTTGGTTTGAATCCCGTTTACTGCCGAGGAGAACATGTATATTCGATCCTGTTTACTTTTTAAAATGAAATGCTCCCCGCGTGTGAGTCCTGTCTCCTTTTCAACCCAATGGATGACGTCTTGTTCATCATGCAATGTTGGGGTCTTTGCCTCACTCACACCACCTACAAAAATCAGACTTCTTAATTCTCCAGTATGTAAGTCAACATCGATGGATGCCGTTCCTTCTGGGTTCAAGTCGTCTTCAACGGGCCCTGAGCCTTCCGGAAACCATTCCATGTTATATATATATTGTGTTTGTTCAAACGCTTCGACTTCTCTGTGAAGATGTGTGCGCTCTAGGCTATAATCCTCAAGTCCAAACTTCCTTTTCATCCGTTCTGCAATTGCTTCTTGTTTTTGTTTCAATCAAAGGCCCTCCTATCAACTCTTATATTGTACGAAAATGATGGGGAAAGGTTTCAATTCCGAGAGAGTGTGATGCAGGGGGGCTTCTTGTGGTTCCTTAGGAAAATAGTGGGGATCAGTTACATCTTAAATATTTTTTAATAGATAACGTCAGAGATCAAGCGCTTCTCTGCCGTTTTTGTTACATTTCCCTATGAAAAGTCATAGATTGAGGGTCTCCTTTACCTTTAGGAAATGGATGACTGTAAAAGGTAAGAGATCTTTCGTCCTTTGCTAAGGTGGGACGAGGTACCTGTCCCCTTATCCCGCGGTTTGCTCTTTCAGGTTATCTTTATTAAGGTAAAAGATAGAGTTTGGGATCCAACCATTACCAAAAAAGAAAGGTTTTGTACGATGTGCATTACAGGCATCTCAAAGTTTAGGGGAAGAAATTTATCATGAAAGCGAGGGTAAGGTAATGTTGAATCGCGTCATCCAACAGTTAGGATTACAAGTGGAATCTATGAATGAGGTAGAGGATTCTTTTAGCTCTACAGTTTATCAATGTGTGTTGTCTACGGGGGAACGGGTCTATCTGAAAATTCCTTTTTCTAAATTAAAATTTCAGAGAGAATTGGAAGCGTATGAGATCTTAAAAGGGAAAGTTGCCATTCCTAGCCTATTGGATCATTGGGAAGGGGATGAGGAGTGTCCTGGAGCATTCGTTTTGTCTGAATTAAAAGGGAAGCCTCTAACTACGGCAGCTACACCAAATATCGCTTACCAGGTCGGGGTTCTTCATGCAGAGATGCATTCTATTCGTCCGCCTGAAAAGTCATTGAAGGGAATTAAAAATGAATTTCCGAACTGGTCCACTTTTCTTGAAAAGCAGTTTTATAGTTTTGCAGAGGATGTTCGTGACGTTCTTGATGAATCCTTATATAGGAAAGCGTTGAAGAAATTCGAACAGATGAAGCACGAGCTCCCAGCGCCAGACGGGCCAAGCTTTGTACATATGGATTTTCGGCCGGGCAATATTATAGTGGATGAAGAAACCGTGTCAGGAGTTATCGATTTTGAAAGCGTGCGATTTGGTTCCACCGAAATCGACTTCACGAAGCTTCATCGAGATTTTTTGAGTTGTGATGATCGTTTATTCCAGGCTTATCAAGATGGTTATAAGTCCGTGAGACCGCTGATTGATTTAGAAAAGGTGCTACCTTTCTATCAATTTACGGACGCTTTTAATAGTATTGGGTGGTGTAAGCGTAGAGGGGTGGAGGACAATGCTTCATTTTTGGAAGTTAATTTAGAGATATTAAAAAAGTGGGTGGTGTAACTCAGGAGGAGGGGCAAGGGTCTATCCCCTAGTAGTCTTTTCGTTTCTGCTCCTCTTCCTGTTCCTCTTTCAACCGTTTGTAGTACGCTTTCTTTAGCTTTTTTTCTTCTCTTTCTTCCTTACTTGGGAAAAGCAAAGAAAGGAGATTTACGCCCAGATTTAATAAAATTTCAATAACGATACCCATAGCATTCACCTCCTGTTTGTATTGATGACACAACGACAAAAACGCAGTGCGGATGTAATGTCCCTTATGGGTTTTCAAGATTGTCAAAATGCAACTCTTAGTTGTGAAAAATAGCAGGAACTTTTAATTCATTTTACCATAAATATTCCAATAATCCTCCGTATTGCATAACTAATTATTCAAGTGGGGAGGTGCCTAACCCCTAGCCTCGAAGAAGAAGCGGGACAAGGAACCTGCCCCCATGTCCAATGTGCTAAACTAATAATAAGATTATTATAAAGATCACATAAGGAGGTGGAAGAGTGGGAGTTGGCCTTTTCACTCTTGTGTATTTACTTTTACCTCAAGTTGTTGTGTTTTCGTTAAGCATCCTGTTAAGACTCTATTTCAGAATGCTTAACGTTATCCACATTTTGATAGTGTCCGTTCTTGTTACAGTAGGTTTCCTTTTATTCATGGATGGTTTGTTAGCTGCGATAGCCTTTTACATAGGTAGCAATATCTTGGTTTCTATCTTTGGAATTCTTGTAGCAGAGTTTTGTTTTTACATTGTCCATAAAGCAGAGCGTAAAGTAGCGGAAAAATATAATCATACATAAGGTGTTTGTACCACGGGGACGGGTCCCTTGGCACAGGATTGGAAGTGCCAGTGAACCCGTCCCTGTTAATTTTTTTAGAAGGGAGTGTATAACATTTCTATGAAGCTAAGTGATCTTTCTTGGAAAGACATGTTGTTAGTTGTGGTGGCCATAGTGGTCCTCTACTTTACGGCACCCTATTTTGGGGTGAACCCTGATTCTATTATTATCTTTATGTTTGGTATGGTAGAGTGGGTGACGAAGTATATTCTTCCGTGGATTGTTTTATACTGGGCGATCCGACTCATTAAGAACCTGGAGTCGAAATAATGGATAGCAGTTACATATCGTTTGATTATTACATGACGAGGGATCAACATGAGGGTGCTCCGTGCTTCCTCTGAGAAAAGGAGTGCTGATCTCTGACCTTTTAAGCGCTCCAAGGCATCAAAAGGTCACTGATTAGTGCTCTCCCTTACATTTCAATCTATACATATAGCCAAAAGGGCAGAGATGAGGCTCATCTCTGCCCTTTTTCTCGATTTTTTTATAGGAAAAGATCACTGAGCGCCTCTCTTGATATAAGATCTGCTGGTGACTGTAAAAGGTAAGTGAACCCATCCCTGTGCGAAAACATTCCAAGAAGTGTGGGCGGGACAAGGTACCTGTCCCCTTATCCCGCCTGTCCCCTTAGCCCGCCATGCGTTCAAATCCTTTGTATCGTGTCCCTTGAAAGGTAAGCGTTCCTACATCACCTTCAGCTAATAAGCCTTGCTCGCGTCCGTCCATCGGTAACTCCATCCGGTCGCCGCTTTCGACCTCGAATGTTGTGTAATAGTATGTACGAGTGCTAGATCCGTGATCATCGCCAGCGCTGCCACGTTTTTTAACTTCCGTCCTTTTACCAATTATTTTCGCATTCACAGATAATATCGGTTGCTTATTGTTGTAACTCCACTGCTTAATGGAAGAGAAAACGGCAAAGAGAAAACTGCCGATGACGATGATAAACACAATAGCGATAAAATAAGGCCCGATTGAAAATATTAGATCTGAAGGTCCCTGGTTTATGCCTGATCCCATCCGAATCAACTCCTTTCTCTATCAAGTACGATTTTACACGATGGAAGTTTCAGTATAAACGGAAAATGAAATATGTGGGTGTTTCTTCCTTGGGGAGCGCGTGAGATGGAGAAGAGCACCCTGCTTTTTGTAGTTTATAAATTTCTTCTTCATCTCATGCGCTCGTTTGTTAGTGGTTACTATTATTCTGCAGATTTTAACTATCATGGTAGATTTGTAGCCACTTCTTCCGTTTCAGTAATAAAATTGCCACCAACACAGCCTCGCCTGCTATTAATAATCCAATACCTAAAACCAAACCTCCAAATAATAAAAATTCATTGATAGCACCTGCAAAGAAAAACCAACCCATGAGGGCACCTAAACCTAATAGGAAGTTAAGCGTTCCGGCAATGAGGACTCCTTGTTGAAACAGTCCCGTTTTTCGAATCATGATCGAACCATATGTAAAGCTTACAAAAGTCGCTATAATCATAAACAAAATATATAGAGTCATTGCACTATCGACCTCGGTCATATGATTGGCTCCTTTATATCTCTTTTTAATATAAATGAATACGGAATATCGAAGAATGAAAGTACAGTTTTTTATAAACTCACTGGTACTGTTGATTTCATTTTAACATAAATAACCAGATAACTTAGTGAATACACCACCACTCACAGAATCAGTGACCACCCGTTACAAGGGGCAGATGATTGTGTTCTAACAGGAGCAGGATTCTTCTTCTCCATATACGTTTGTGCCATAATAAACAGTAACAAATAAAAAAGGGCGTGAAGCAGATTGAAGTCATTCAATGAGGCTTATAGAGAGCGAATTGGATTGCCAGTCGAAACAAGACTTACAATCACAAACCTCTCTGAAGTGCTTGAGAAAACAGCCTGGGCGGTTCCGTTTGAGAACTTTCGGATTCTGAACAAAAACAGTCTGGAGATCTCTAAGGAGAATCTTCGTCACAAGATTCTTGACCAACAGGAGGGAGGGCTTTGCTATGAACTGAACCCTCTCTTGTATTATTTTCTGCATGACAATGGATTTAAGGTTTCACTTGTGCGCGGTGAGGTGTATAACGCGGCCGAGGATCAGTGGTCTGATACTGGCAGAACTCATGCAGCGGTCATTGTCCATGACGAGTCAGGGGATTACTTGATGGATGTTGGATTTGGGGGGAACCTGCCGTTAACCCTCGTTCCCATGACAGGGGAGCTTGTTACATCAAGTAACGGGGAGTTTAAAGTAAGCCAGCTCGATACGGATTATGGTGACCATGTCCTTGAAGTGAAGGTAAAGGATAAAGATGATACGAGGCGAATTGGCTATGCGTTTAGCGCAGTGCCTCTTGTTCACGTGGAAGATGAAATGAATGAGATTCAGCACTTGATCGAGACGCATGAGAAATCTAAGTTTAATAAAAGCCCTCTCGCCGTCCAGCTTCTTGAAGGCGGGAGTCAGACACTAACCTCTTCATCGATGACTACGTGGGAAGACGGGGAGAAAATGAAGGAAGAGTTGGCGTATGATGATTTTGTGAGGCTGGCTAGGGAACGATTCAACCTTCATTATGTGCTTGAAGACAGAGGAGAGGAATAAGAAACAGGGGCTACCTGCTCCTCTTAGAAAGTAGATCAGTTATCAGTGACCTTTTCATGACTATTTGCAGTTAAAAAGTCACTGATAGTACGTTTCTCTTCCCTTTTGGAGTCTTATCTCTATAAAAGGGTCACAGATACTGGCTATCTGTGACTTTTTTTGCGTTTTATGAGGTGGAAAGGTCATAGAGAAGGGTGATCACTGCCAGTTTAGGCATGCTTCTTTTATAAAAGGTCACAGATCAGTTCGACTGATCCTTGCACCCCGATTGGCGACGGGACAAAGAACCTGTCCCCCTGACTCAAATTATTTTCTAAACCATAGGCACCCACCTTTCGCTTCTGAACGATTATAGAAGTGAAAGGAGGTGATCGACATGGCAATCACAAACACATTCCGATCTCAGCTACAGATTGTGTTAGAAGATGGTCTTGATGAGAAGGGGAACATGACTTACAAGAACAAGAACTTCAACAACGTGAAGACAGAAGCAACGGCTGATCAGCTATTTGCGGTAGCGAATGCCCTTCATCCGCTTCAACAGCGCAAATTATCTGGCATCGAACGCAATGACTCAAGCCTAATTCTTGGTGCTTAATGATTAAACGGAAACGAAAGGGGAGGTAAAGATGGCGAAGAAACTTGAAATGAAATTTGAAAATCAGGACGGCCGTACAGTAACGATATCACTTGATGATCCGATCGAACCGGTGGATGTGGTGGCATTAAATGCAGCCATGGATGAGATCGTGACGCAGAACTGCTTCACTTCAAGCGGTGGCGACCTTGTCAGTAAGAAAGAGGCTAGAATCGTCGAGCGAAACGTAGCGGATATCGAACTATAATCTGAAAAAGGGAGAGGGGATCCTCTCCCTTTTTGGGTAAGGCAAGGGGTGAGGAGCGATGGAGGAATGGATGACGTGGGTACCTGAGGTTGGCTTTCCGGTTCTTGTGACGTTTTATCTGTTGCATCGAATGGAAGGAAAACTCGACATGCTTGTGGCGAGCATCCATCATTTAGCTGAACAAATGAAGGTCGGATAAGAAAAAGGACTTAATGGGAGCGCTCCCTTTAAGTCCTTTTTTTCTTTATAAGAGGATCTGTGACCTTTTTGGTTATTTCTATCCCGGAAACGTCACTGATACGGGGGCTCTCTTACCTTTCAGGGGTGAAGATACGTCAAAAGGGAATTGATTCGGTGCTTCTCTTCCTTTTTTAGCTGGTAAGACTGTTGGAAGGTCACAGATCAAGCTGCTCTCTTACCTTTTAAGGTGGCCACGCAAGAGAAAGGTAAGACATCTTCTGCTTGTGCGGCGGGACGGGGGACCCGTCCCCGCGGCCCAGTCCCCGCGGCCCAACTGGGACAAGGAACCCGTCCCCGCGGCCCACTGTCCCCCTGGACCACTTTTAATACTTTTTTAATACTTTTATAAGTGATTGATAAGACCTTGTTGTCATAATGGGTTTAGCTTGAAAGGGAGGTATGGTTATGAGTAAGAAGCCAGTCGTTGAGTTGAATCATGTAACAAAAAGGATCGGCAAGTCCACCATAATTGACGATCTCAATCTGCAGGTGTTTCCTGGCGAGGTGTTTGGGTTCCTCGGTCCTAATGGGGCGGGGAAGACGACGACGATTCGCATGATGGTCGGGCTAATGGATATCACAGAAGGAGAAATCCTGATTCACAATCATAGTATTGAAGAGAATTTCGAGAAGGCAATTGCTCATGTTGGAGGGATTATTGAGAATCCGGAGATGTATAAATTTCTTTCTGGTTATGACAATTTGATTCATTACGCGAGGATGGTTCCGAAGAAGATCTCAAAGGACCGGATTCGTGAGGTGGTGAAGTTAGTAGGTTTAGAAGAAAGGATTAAACATAAAGTTGGGAACTATTCACTTGGCATGAGGCAACGATTAGGATTAGCCCAAGCTTTGCTTCATTCGCCTTCTTTATTAATTCTCGATGAGCCTACAAATGGCCTCGACCCTGCTGGGATTCGTGAGATTCGAAATTATATCCGTCGAATCGCTCATGAAGAGAACATGGCTGTGTTTGTGTCGAGTCATCTTCTGTCTGAGATGCAGTTGATGTGTGACCGTATTGGAATTATTCAAAACGGTAGATTAATTAGTGTGGAATCCGTTAGGGACTTTGTTGGCTCATCTTCGAAACACAAGATGCGTTACCACGTGTCTCCACTAGATCAGGCGGTCGAATTGCTGCGGTCTACGTATGATTCCGTAGTAGAAAGCGTGGGAGATGGTTTCATAGATACGACCGTTTCCTACGAGGAAATTGCGGATGTGACAGAGTTATTTGTTGAGCATCGCATCAGGGTATATGGCATTTCGAGTATCCAATCGACGCTAGAAGAGAAATTCTTAGAAATGACAGGCGGTGAAAAGTAAATGGTTAAAATGATGAATTTAATTCAAAATGAACATATGAAGCTGTATAAACGATTAGGAACATGGGTGATGATTGGATTAATTCTCTTCGCTGTTTTAGGGTTAGGGGCCTTCACTGCTTTTATAATGGAATCAAATGAAAATACGAATTGGAAAGAAACCCTGCAAATAGAAAATGCTCAGTTACAAAAGCAGCTAGAGGAAAGTCCCTTAAAAGGAGCGGGTGAAACGTACGTTCAGCAACAAGTTGCAATTAATGAGTACCGAATCGACGAAGATATTCCTCCTGTTGAGTCCCAGTCTGTGCTAGGCTTCATGATAGACGCGACGAACTTCACAGGTATTATTGCGCTATTTACGATAGTGGTTGCGAGTAGTATGGTTGCAAGTGAATTCTCCTGGGGTACGATTAAGTTGTTGTTGATTAGGCCTGTTAATCGTACGAAGATTATCCTATCAAAATATATCGCAACGATTTTGTTTGCGTTGTTCAGCTTGGTCTTATTATTCCTGTTTTCCTTTTTGGTAGGTAGCGTGCTCTTTGGGCTCGGGGGTGTGGATCAACCTTATCTCGTGTATAACAATGGCAGCGTAGAAGAGACTAATATGATTACTCACATTATTCAATTATTCGGGTTCAATAGCGTTGATTTGCTTATGATGGTGACGCTGGCGTTTATGATTTCGACCGTTTTCAGAAGCAGTTCACTCGCGATTGGCATTGCGATCTTTTTAATGTTCACTGGGCCACAGATCACCCAATTGTTAAGCAGCTATGAATGGGTGAAGTATGTGTTGTTTGCTAATACAAACCTTCAGCAATACACAAATGGTACTCCATTAGTTGAGGGGATGACGATGACGTTTTCAATAACGGTATTACTGGTTTATTTTGTAATCTTTACTACATTAACGTGGGTCGTGTTCAAGAAACGGGATGTTGCTGCGTGATGTAGGACGTATAAAGGCGGGGTGTTATGAACGGAGATAAAATATTAGTAGTGGAAGATGAGAAGGAACTTGGGGAGTTAGTGAGGGATTACCTATATGTAGAAGGGTACACGACGATCCTTGCCCATGACGGGGAGGAGGGCCTTGCTCAATTTCATCAAGAGAAACCTATTTTAGCAGTGTTGGATATTATGCTTCCGAATATGGACGGCATTGAGGTTTGCCGTAGGATTCGAAAGGAATCAACGATCCCGATTTTAATGATGAGTGCGAAGAAAAGTGACACCGATAAAATCATCGGACTCGGGATCGGGGCGGATGATTATATCACGAAGCCCTTTAGCCCTGGAGAATTAGTGGCACGTATCAAAGCTCATTTGCGTCGGTATAAACATTTCTCGAATCAAAGTGAAGAAGAGAATCAAGACATCATGGAGTATAAAGACTTGAAGCTAGATGTGAAGCGGCATGAGTTGTATGTGAAAGGCGAAAAAGTGACTTTAACAGCGAAGGAATTTAAGCTGCTTTATGTGTTGTTATCCAACAAGGGACAGGTATTCTCCAAGGAACAACTCTATGAGAAGGTCTGGGGGTATACAGACTTTGGGGATCTCAATACAGTAACGGTCTATATGAGTAAACTAAGAGACAAGATTGAAAGCGAATCAACGAAGCCGCAATATATAGAAACGGTATGGGGCGTTGGATATAAATTCAACGATTCTTTATGAAATCTAGTTTGAAAAAGCGGCTTGTCTTTGCTTTTTTGTCAACGATTCTCGTTCCCATTCTTGCAGCGATCTTAACCTTTTACCTTGGGGCCAACCAAATAGCGAATGATGAGGATGAGCTGGACCAGTTATTCACAGATGTACGAAGAGAAATTCGAATGAATGAGGAAAAGCTTCCGAATCAGGACGCCTTCTACCAGGAAATCAAAACCCTTCTTGATCGTTATCAAATGAATATCACGATCGAAGGAGAAGGTGATGAAGTCCTTTTTGATTCCAGAACTTATATAGAGGTAGAGGAACTAAATAGCTTCTTACCTAATCTCAATACGTTCACCATTCAAGTGGCGGGAGAGGAAGATAGGAAATGGGGCGTAACCATTCGCGCCAACTCTGCTCAAAGTGAACCTTTTAAAAGAATGACGGACATTGTTCATATTCTTCTTCTAAGTGTGGGGATCGGAGTGCTCACGTTGCTTCTAATGGTGGTCATCTGGACGACCTATATCTCCCGGACCGTGCTGACTCCTTTAAAACAAATCTATCAGGCTACAGAAGAAATGAGAAACGGCAACCTTGATTATCCGATTCAGTATAAGAAAAGAGATGAGATCGGACGATTTATTCAAGGATTCAACGTCATGAGGCAGCATGTGAAGGATTCCTTTACGAAGCAGAAGCAATATGAAGATGCGAGAAAGCAATTAATTGCAAGCATCTCTCATGATTTACGCACTCCTTTGTCTTCCATTAAAGGCTATGTCGAAGGGCTTCGGGATGGTGTTGTGCGGAATGAAGAAATGAAACAGCGGTATCTTCAGGTAATTCATGATAAAACGACGCATCTTGATCATTTAATAGAAGATTTATTTGAGTTCTCGAAGTCAGAAGCCGATCAGCTCGCGATTGAGAAGGAAGTTGTCAACGTTGTGGAGTACTTTGAGAAACAACTTATCAAATATCAATTTGACCTCCAAGAACAAGAGGTGGAGCTAAGCTATACAATTGAACCTCAGCCCAGGAGCATTCTCCTTGATCCGATTCGTATTGAACAGGTGATGAGTAACCTGATTGATAATGCGTGTAGGTATGGGGGGACTCGAATCTGGATCGAGGTGCGCCCGGATCAGTCAGAACGAAATGTAATAATTCGTGTCGTGGATAATGGTCAAGGGATCGACAAAGAGGACCTGCCTTATATTTTTACTTCCTTTTACCGTGCTGAAAAGTCACGCTCGACTCAGCATGGTGGGTCGGGTCTTGGACTTTCCATTGTGAAATCGATCGTTAAAGCTCATGATGGGGAGATAGATGTAGAGAGCGAATCAGGTCAAGGGAGTACTTTTGTAATCACTTTGCCGTTGTATGTGAACGGAGAGGTTGTGGATCTGTGACCTTTTTGGCTATTGCTAGCTTAGAAACGTCGCAGAATTTAGTGCTTTCTTACCTTTTTGGGGTAATGATGCTTCAAAAGGTAAGAGAGCCGGTGCTTCGCTACCCTTTTTAGTCAGTGAGGTTTGGAAAAGGTTACTGATCAAGCTTATCTCTTACCTTTTAAAAGCTGTGCGCAAGTGAAAGGTAAGAGATCGGCTGCTTGGGCGGGACAAGGTACCTGTCCCCTTGACCCGGCTCCAATAAAGTAAGATGATTGAACTGAGGTGATCGTTTTGAGTATGGAGACATTTCTTCCTAACACAACGTCTGGAGCACTTATAATAGGTATTATTCTCTCACTTGTCTATAGCTTATATCTTAAAAAGACCGAGTCAAAGGGGTGGGGATTCACTTTAGTCACCTTTTTGGTGGGAGTGATCTCTTGTGGCATTGGTGTGATGATTTTACAAGCAATAGGTACGATTGGATAATAAATAAAAAAGCGACTCTTAATAGAGTCGCTTTTTTTCTACTGTAATTCATGTCCTAAATATTGAACGTTCTTATAATAACGGCCTAGAGAATTCGTCAGGCGTTGAGCAATGCTCTCTGCTTCTTCTAATGAAGCTTCTTCTTTTACGATAATGGATTCAAAATCGTTTTTTGCGTTCGTGTTGTGTTTGACGTTTACATAAACATCAAATGCCGAGTCATCGTCTTCTCTCGTTTCAAGGTAAGAAATCGTGATCGACTGGATCGCGCCTAAGCTATCGAGCTTGCTTTTTATATTGTTAAAATTCATATAAACACCTCTAATTTCAGAATTTCATTAATGCTCATTAGTCTGCCCATTCAACAGTTCCTTTAACTACTATACAGTAATTCATGTTATAGGCAACCTCTACATATAAATTTTTCTTTTTTTAGTGCTAATAAGACTGTAAGGGGGGTCTTATAGCTATTTTTACTTAATAATCTGAACTCGTGAAATGGAACGTCCGTCCATTTCAAGAATCTTAAACGTTAGGTTGTTTCGCTCAAGAACGGTTCCTTCTTCAGGGTGATCATCTAACTCATTCAAAATGTATGCAGCGAGTACGTCCTCATCTTCCGGGATATCGGTGTCGAAAATGGAGTTGACCTTGTACAAGGTGGCTTTCCCGTCACAGATGAGTTCTGTATCAGATAGTTTCTCAACAATCGCGTCATCATCCGGGTCTAGTTCATCTTCAATTTCGAGTCCGATCATCGCTTCGATAATATCCTCGTGTGTAATGATTCCTTCAGTGCCGCCGTATTCATCGAGCACAATGGCCATATGCTGCTTCTCGAGGCTCATCTTCCGCAATACCCACTCCACCTTTTGGAACTCATACACAATTAACGGCTCATTGGAACAAAATGTTTTTAATGACTGTTCACGATCTGCGTCCCAGTTCAGGAGATACTTCGAATGGAAGACAGCAATGATGTCGTCCATGTCATCCCGAAAGACAGGGTAACGCGTATAAGGGTGCTGCATCACAATTTCTCGTACTTCTTCAAATCTTGCGGTATGAGGGATGGCTTCTACATCCACGCGTGGGGTTTGGAGCACATCTTTCACATTTAAGTTCTGAAAGTCGAACACACCTTTAATTCGGTTCGATTCCTCTTCGTTAAATGTCCCCTCAGACCCAGCGATGTCAATCATCGTTCGAAGCTCTTCTTTAGAGATCGATGCTTCTTCTTGTTGCCCATTTGAGAGCACATTGTTTAAGTAGTCCGTCAGTTTATTTAAGACGATCGTAATCGGCTTAAAAATAATAATAAAGAAGCGGATAATGGGAGCCACCGTCGTCGCAATGCGATCCGGATAAGTGGCCGCGACCGATTTCGGAATTACTTCTGCAAAGATAATGATTGTAATGGTCAGGACAGCGGACGCAATTCCGACGTTAATGCCATATTCGACAGCGAGTATGGTCACAAGAGTCGGCAATAGAATGTTGGCTATGTTGTTTCCAATTAGGATGGTGGTGATAAACTCACTAGGCCTTGAGACAAGGTACAATAATTTTTCGGCCTTTTTGTCATGGTTATTTGCCCTTGTCTGCAACTTCATTCGATTCGTTGCCGTCAAGGCGGTCTCGCTCCCTGAGAAGAAAGCAGAGACGAAGATCAGTATAATAATCGCTATGAGCACGACTTCGTTCCTCCTTATGATGTCCGTTCAAGTTCATACTTCTACAACTATATCAAAATCGGTTGTGAAAAGAAATGGAGAAGAGTTATAACGAAAGCGCTGGATCGTTCTCGAGCTTTTGTTAGAGGGGGTGTGGGACCTTTTCGTGGGGGTCTGGCTCGGAAATGTCACAGATAGAAGAGATCGTTTACTTTTTTGACTCTGTCACAAGTTAAAAGGGCACAGATACGCGGGATCTGTGCCCTTTTTCTAGTTTAGTGGAGGGGGAGGTTATAGAGCGAATGGATCGTTTACCTTTCTAGCCTATCCGAACTAAAAAAAGGTAACAGAGCACCCGCTTGAAACCCCCACCTAGTCCCTTGTGTAAGAAACCTGCACTTATCCTCGCCCTATTTTTTACCATTCTCTATTGTGTATATTGTGTATATTGTATATAATAATGTACATATACGAAGAGGAAGGTTTTGGAATGAACATCATACTTTCGAATCGGGGGAAGCAACCGATTTATGAACAAATTTACGAACAAATTCGAGATCAGATCCTCTCGCATGAGCTGAAGCCGGGGTATTCTCTACCTTCTATGCGTCAGCTAGCGAAAGAACTAAACGTCAGTCTGATTACGTCGAAGCGGGCTTACGAGGAATTAGAAAAAGATGGATTTATCTATTCTGTTGTAGGGAGAGGTTCATTTGTATCCGATCAGAATGAAGAAATGATTAAGGAAAGCAAGATGAAGGGGATTGAAGAGCAATTAGCAGCGGCGGTCCACAACAGCAAAGACGTTGGTCTTACCCTTACTGAATTACAAGAGTTGCTTACTATTTTGTACAGGGAGGAAGAATGATGGAACCGGTGGTGGAACTGAATAACGTTTCGAAATCGTTTAAAGGATTTACTTTGAAGGATTTCTCGCTAACCGTGAGAAAAGGATTTGTGCACGGTTTTATTGGTGGAAATGGAGTGGGGAAGTCTACGACGATTAAGCTGATAATGAACTTACTCGAGCCAGATCGCGGAGAGGTGTCTGTGTTTGGCTTATCTTATAAGGATCACGAAAAAGAGATTAAGCAACGAATCGGCTTTGTGTATGATGAGTTTGTTTTCTATGAGCACCTATCTTTAGCAGAAATGAAAGATATAGTGAAACGCGCCTATAAGACATGGGATGATGATCTTTTTTATGAGTATGTGAACACCTTTCAGCTGCCTCTTAAGAAACCGATGAAGACTTTTTCAAAAGGTATGATGATGAAAGCTTCCTTAACCATTGCTCTGTCCCATCACGCAGAACTGATTATCATGGATGAGCCGACCTCTGGACTTGATCCGATATTCAGAAGGGAGCTGCTTGAGGTTCTTCGGAGCCTGATGGAGGACGGAGGGAAGACCATCTTTTTCTCTACTCATATCACTACGGATTTAGATTCGATTGCCGATTATATAACGTTTATTCATAACGGTGAGCATATCTTCACGAAGGATCTTTTTGAAATGAATGAAGACTATGCCCTTGTCAAAGGAGAGCTAGAGTTGCTGGATGAAGAGACGGAACAGGAATTTATCGGGATTCAGAGAAACTCCTTTGGATTTGTTGCTTTAACGGATCACAAAGAAAGGGTGGAAGATGTATTTGGGGACACCGTTCTAATTGAGGAACCAAGTCTTGAAGATATTATGTTCTATACGAAGAAGGGGGCGGCGGACTATGTTCAACTTAATTCGTAAAGATATTGTGATGCAAAAGAAGACGCTCGCCATTCTTGCGCTCGCTTTATGTGTCTACCTGGCACTTGGAGTTTCTTCTATTTGGGTCGGACTTATCTTTAGCATCGTGATGATTACGAATACATTCTCTTTGGATGAGAAGTCGAATGTACATATGTTGCTAAACTCTTTGCCATACACAAGGAAACAAATCGTCAGTTCAAAATACGTGGTGGCCGTTTTGTTTACTCTTCTAGTGGCTTTGGCGCTATTTGTGGGAAACCTCGTCTTCCATGGTGAGATCACGCTTTGGAAGCACCTGCTGATTATGATGATTCTTGTGTTTATAGCAGCTTCATTTATCTTGCCGTTTAGCTATCAATATAAAAGTCAGTATTTATTTGTGGCCTCTATCGTGGCATTCGGCGCCTATATGCTATTGGTTAATACGCTCATTCCGAATTTGAACGACCTAATTCGGGAGAAAGTATACATAATCCTGACAACCACTACTCCCTCCTTGTATGTGGGAATGGTGGTTTTGGTTGGATGCTTGTATGGCTTCTCTTGGATAGTGTCGATCCGGATTTATGAGAAAAAGGTGTTTTGAATTAGAGTGCAGGTTTGGTTCGGTTGCTTTCGGTAGTATGAAGAAGAGCGAACTTTTCCACATGCACTAGAGGGTGCCGAAGAGGACTGTCCCATACCTTCCCGCATAGTGGTGTATGTGCTGGGAATCCTAATGGTAACTAAAACGTAGGATGATGGAGATGGAAAAGCAAATCCTTTTCGCATGTATAGTAAATGGTATCTTTTTGAATGTTGGTACACCCATCTATGCTGAAGATGAGGCGCCAAAGTGTGAAAAAGCCAATGACACGATTGAATGGGTTGCGGGTATAAAGATCTCGAAAACCCGAGAGGACCAAATAGAGCATGCCTTAACGCTGGCGCTACAGGGAAAAACGTTTGCAGCTCTTGAGAGGAAGTATATAGAAGGCAGGAAAGAGAACGGTTACTATATGGAACCTTTTAAAATTATAGATATTCGAAATGATGAGCACGGCTTTACCTTCATCGATCTATTGGTTCGGCTTCAGCGGGTGGTGGACAATAAACCAGATCTGAAGCGGGAAGAATTTCTTGTTACATTCAAAGCTGATTATGACTGTGGGTTCGTTGTTTCAGACACTGAAAAGCTTAACTGATAGGGAGCGGTCACGCCCTTATGCCAGTAAGGTTAGACGCTCAGTGACCTTTTCGTGGCTTGATTGCTCGAGCATGTCACACACAAGTGCTTCTCAATGACATTTTAAACAGTTTTATAAGGAAAAAAGGGCACGGATACGCGGAATACGTGCCCTTTTCTTATGTAGTGGAGCGGGAAGGGCGCAGAGGAAGCGGATCTTTTCCCTTTTTCATCTCTTTGTCTTGTAAAAGGTCAGAGAGAAGAGCGAGGGGCGCAACCAGGAATCTTGTCCCCATGGTCCAGGTAAATGAAACCAAATGAAATGTGTATCGTACAGAAAGTTATTCCATTCTTGAAGAAACATTGGGGAAGCGTCGTCGAACAAGGGTATCCTGATTTGCGCGCGTAGAGAGTCCGGTCGCGAGGATGTGTTTGTAATGAAGCTAAACGACTAAAAAGAGGTATGATAATGAAAAAAGGAATGAGCATTGGTTTAATCTTTATAACCACAATACTGCTATTTGGTTGTGACGGAGAGAACTTGAACCTTATTAAATTAGATGGGGAAGTGTACCGAGCAGAAGTCTCGGACTATTCTAAAGAAGATCTAGGAAAAAGCTACGGAAAAGTGAAGTACAATTCTCCTAGCACGATGCCTCAGAATAATAAAGAGGCGACTCTATTTCCAGTAGGGACGGAGATCTTTTATAAAAAGAATCGTGAAGATGAGTTCCTCGTTAGTTTTAAAGATCGTATTTATGAATTAACAAAGCATGAATGATTTATTTGCGAACACTTTGGTTGTGAATGAATTAGAAAAGGACAAACCGAAAATGGATTTGTCCTTTTTTTGTGGGATATAAACAGAACCAATCCCGTTATCATCCCTTTTTATCCCAGTAATACCTACCCGACAAAATGTGCTAAACCCGATATACGTCGAAAAATTCAGTCATTTTAAAAGTTGGCATGAAATTTGCACATAGAATCATAAACAAGCTTAAAATCTTTTGAGGGGGAAAAAGGATGAAACAAAGACCGAGTTTTTTATTAGCGATTACGCCGATTGTATCGATGCTGCTTCTTTTAGGTATCGGGTATGGTGTATTCCATATGGAGGCAGAGCCGTTGCTTATTATTGCGGCGATTATTGCGGCTCTTGTTGGCCTAAAAGTTGGCGTGAAATGGGAAGAAATGCAGCAGGGGATTGTCGAAACAACGGCAAAAGCGCTGCCGGCGATATTGATTTTAATTACAGTTGGGATTCTGATTGGGACGTGGATGATCTCGGGGACGATCCCTGTCATGATTTATTACGGAATGAAATTAATTAATCCAGATTTCTTAGTGGTAACGGCATTCGCGGTAACAGCTGTTGTTTCTGTGTTTACGGGGACTTCTTGGGGGTCAGCAGGTACGATGGGTGTTGCGATTATGGGAATTGCGCTCGTACAAGGAGTTTCTCTTCCAATGACAGCAGGTGCTGTAGTGGCGGGTTCTTATTTCGGAGATAAGCTGTCTCCATTATCAGATACAACGAATTTAGCTCCAGCAGCTGCTGGGAGTAACTTATATGAACACATTAAGCACATGCTTTACACCACCATACCGGCCGCTCTTGTTGGAATCATCATTTACTTATTTGCCGGAAGCGGGGCAGCTGATGCGAGTGCAGGAGCAGATGAGAAATTAGCTATGATGACTGAGACGTTAAATGCGTTATATGACTGGAACATTCTTTTAATTCTTCCGGTGATTATTGTTCTAGCCGGATCAATTATGAAGTTTCCTACCATTCCTGTTATGTTAGCTTCTGTTATAACGGCCATTATCATCGGGGTTACGATGCAAGGCGTGACGCTTGAGAGTGCTTTTGTAGCGAGTGTAAGTGGATTTGATGTGACGATGATGGGCGGAGCTTCTTCTCTTTCTTCTATATCAGAAGATGTTTCCGGGCTGTTAAACCGTGGTGGAATGGAATCGATGATGGGCACAACGCTTATTGCCTTTTGTGCATTCTCATTTGCGGGAATCTTGAGTAAAACTGGATCTCTTGAAGTCGTTCTTGAGAAAGTGAATGAAGTAGCGAAATCAACAGGTAGCCTTGTTTTATCTACTGTTCTATCTTGTTTAACGATGGCGATTACAACCGGAAGCTCTTACTTATCGATACTTGTTCCAGGTGAACTGTTCCAAAAAGTGTACCAGGAACGTGGCCTTCATGCGAAGAACTTATCCCGTACATTAGAAGACTCAGGAACCGTGGTTGTGCCAATTGTTCCTTGGTCACTAGCAGGGGTTTATATGTCTACGACACTTGGTGTTCCGGTTATTGAGTACTTACCTTGGGCGGTGATGTGTTACGTTGGATTTATTTTTGCCATACTCTTTGGGTTTACAGGGTTTTCCATTGAAAAGATTACACCGTCTACACAACAGACTGCAGAAAATCAAGAACAACCACAATACAAAGCTTAATAGATGCTGGAGGGACTAGAAATTGCTGCGATTACTAAAACATGCACACGTATATACACCACAATCCATCGGCAAGAAAGATATTCTTCTTGCTGGTGGCAAAATAATAGAAATCAAAGATTCCATCGATGTAACAGGCGTGGACGTTGAGGTGTTGGATCGTTCGAACGCGATTGTTATGCCTGGCCTTGTCGATCGCCACGTTCATATAACGGGTGGAGGAGGAGAAGGAGGATTCGCGTCGAGCACACCAGAGGTTCAGCTGAGTCACGTTGTGGAAAGCGGGATTACAACGGTTGTTGGATTGCTTGGTACAAATGACGTAGGGAGAACTCCTAAAAGCCTCTTAGCAAAAGCGAAGGCCCTGCGGGAAGAGGGGTTGAATGCGTATATGCTTACAGGAGGATATGGCTATCCTTCGAATACGATCACAGGCGAGGTTCGGGAAGATCTTTTATTTATAGAAGAGATTCTTGGGTTAAAACTTGCGATCGAAGACCATCGTTCCTCATATGTAACGACGGAAGAGTTAAAGCGGCTCGCCTCTTACATACGCGTGTCTTCTATGCTTGCGAAGAAGAAAGGCTTTATCCATCTGCATATGGGAAGCGGCAAGGGGCATTACGAACAGCTCTATCAAATTCTTGAAGAAACGGATCTTCCTATTGGTCTATTTAGCCCGACGCATGTGAACCGTACGTTTGATTTGCTAGAGGCTTCTGTTGAATTTGCCAATCGTGGGGGGCTTGTAGATATTACTTCGAATGTTGGAATGAAAGGTAACAGCAAGAGCCTAACCCCGGCTGAGAGCCTCCTTTATTTACTAAATCAAGGAGTGAGTATTAATCAAATTACGGTAAGTTCAGATGCAAATGGAAGTTTGCCAGTGTTTGACGAGGGCGGACAGTTAACAGGGATGAAAGTTGCTGGCTTTGAGCCTACACTAGAAGCCCTTCGCTTTCTCATTAGAGATGAAAGCATTTCTGTAGAAGATGCGATTAAACCATTTACAACGAACCCAGCTCAAGGGCTTGGACTCGGTCAGCGTGGTTTAATTGAAGAAGGAAGCTATGCGGATTTGTTGGTGTTAAATGAAGAAGATTTATCGATATCGGATGTGATGATTAACGGAGTCTCCTTCGTTCACCAAGGAGATACGGTTCGAAAAGGAACGTTTGAATAATGGAGAGCCCCTAAGCTTATCTAGGAAACTAGACAAAGGCTAGGGGCTCTTTCATACTAGAAGAAAAAGGGTGGAGGGACAGGCATCTTATGAGAACAGTCAGCGTGATTTCATTAGGGGAGAATACATTACATAGTGTCGTAGAACAGTTAAGCAGATACTTAGGAGAAGAAGTAAACGTTCGTGGTTTCTCTGTTGAGAGGGGATTTGATGAAACGTTTGATGATGACATAGTCGTGCTGACCGGAGATACCATTTACCGCCTTGTATATGAGAGGGTTCAAACGGCTAAGAAAGTGATAATCGCAAGAAGAGCGCTTCGATATGAGTTTATCGAGCCCCTATTATCCATAAAAGAGAATGAGCACGTTCTTCTTGTGAACGATACAGAAGACAGTTGTGCTGAAGCGATTGATCAACTGAAAAGGCACGGATTTGATTCATTCACCTACCATCCTTATTACCCGGGGATGAGCCACTATGCGTCTTGCCCTGTAGCGATTACGCCAGGTGAGCCTCATCTTATTCCAAAGCGTGTTCAAGAAGTCATCGATATTGGCACGAGACAAGTGGATATAACCTCGATTACCGAGGTCCTAGTGGAGTTAGGCATGCTTGAGACGTCTGGTTCGCTCGCTTCTGCTGAATATGTGAAAGATATCATGAACGTGACGAAACAGCTATCATCATTGAACCAGCGTTTAGATTACTCAAACTTCCTTAACATGACGATTCTCGATAAATTTCCTAAAGCCCTTTTATTCTGTGATGAGGCAGGGCGGATTACCTATTTTAATGAGAAAATGACTCACATCTTTCCTGAACGGGAGATGAAGGAGTTTGGTATACAAGACTTATTCGGGGGAGACTTTGATCTGTCAGAAGCCTATTCAGAAAGGGATCATATTGTACATGTGCGCGACAAGACGTTGATCACATCCGTTGAGAAGATTGAGGATCATGAACAAGTGATTACCTATCTATTAGAGATTGAAAACTATGACACCTTTCAACAGGTGGACCGTGAGCTGCGAAAGAAAATGAAGTCCAGTACCTATACAGCGCAATATAATTTCGAGCATCTCCATACACGGAATGCTTCTATGAAGGAAATGATTGGGCTGGCTAGAAAAATGGCTCGTGGGCAATCAACGATTCTTATTCAAGGAGAGAGCGGAACAGGGAAAGAGATCCTGGCTCAATCCATTCATAATGAATCAGCGAGATCGAAGCGGCCTTTTGTTGCTGTGAATCTTGCAGCTTTGTCTTCTTCGATTTTAGAAAGCGAATTGTTTGGGTATGAGAGTGGTGCGTTCACAGGAGCGCATAAAGGTGGCAAGAAAGGGCTGTTTGAAGAAGCTCATACGGGTACGATTTTTATGGATGAGATCGGTGACGCTCCTCTTGCGTTACAGGTGAAATTATTACGCGTGCTTCAGGAAGGGGCGGTGCGTAAAGTAGGGGGCACCGAGCAGATCCCGATTGACGTCAGGATTATCGCTGCAACAAATAAAGATCTAGAACAACAGGTGAGAGATGGGGCCTTTCGGGAGGATCTATACTACCGCCTCAATATCTTGCCGATTGAAACCATTCCTATTAGAGAGCGACGGGAAGACATTCCTCCACTTCTTCACTATTATTTGAATCATTATGCGGAAGAAGAAGTGTATGACTTGAGTCAGTACTTAGATGAAGGGGCGATTTCTTTCTTGGAGTATCATCCGTGGCCGGGCAACGTGCGGGAGTTAATGAATGCGGTGGAATACATTGTGAACATGCGCTCTGTAAGCGGTAAACTTAGCTATGGTGAGCTACCTAGATATTTAAAGAGAGAAGGGGCTTCCCCGCAGGCAGTGGGGAAAGCTTTGCATTCTTCAGGTCTTTCAGAAGAAGAGGAAGTCCTGTTGATGATTCATCGAAAGTTTGGCATTGGAAGAAGAAAGATCGTGGAGGAATTGAGACAAAAAGGCATTCTGATCGGGGAAGGGAAAGTGAAGTCGATTATTCATTCTTTGAAAGATAAAGGGTGGGTTGAGGTGAATAAGGGCGTACGTGGATGTACGATTACGGAAGAAGGGCGTGCTTATGTGAAAGAGGCTGTGAATGGTTGAAGAACGAAGTGCGGAGGAAGATTTGAGCGTACAAAGCATGTTGATCTGTGACATTCTTGTAGCTTAGTGACTTGGAAACGTCACAGATACTGGCATTCTTTCACCTTTTTGGTACTATAACGAGTCAAAAGGGAAGAGATAGGAGTTTTCTGTGACTTTTTAACGTGTTCTAATGATGAAAAGGTCACAGATCAAGGTAATCTCTTACCTTTAAGAGCTTTACACACAATAAAAAGTAAGAGATCAACATAAAGAATGAGCTCCGGTCTGCTGCCGTGGCTCATTCTTCTTTTTTGCGAAGAGAATAATATTTCGAGAAACGAAGGGACGATGAACCTGTCCCCCTGTCCAAAAAAGTCTTGATTCCGTAATTGAAAATAGTTATCATTATCACTATAATAATTTAATACTACATAAGGAGAGGTCATGACATGAAATTAAAATCATACATAATGTTTGCGATGGTTGCTTGCTTATTCCTTCTAGCTGCTTGTTCTGAGACGGAAGGACAAAAGGATGAGGGAGCGTCTAAAGAGGAAGAGAAAAAGCAGTCTGAAACGAAAACGATTACGCACTTAAAGGGAGAAACGGAAATTCCTGAGAATGTTGATAAGGTGGTTGCGCTTCGTCCTAGTTACTTTGATCACATGCTAACGATTGATGAGAAGCCAGCTGGTGTTACAGCACAGCCTCAATATGGGGGCGACTACATCCCTTACTTATCTGATCAGCTTCAGGGGGCTGAGATTGTAGGATCTGCAGCAGAAGTAAACCTTGAGAAGATTTTAGAAATTAATCCTGACTTAATTCTTGCCGATGATTATATTGCTTCAAAAATCTATGAAGACCTGGAGAAGATTGCTCCAACGATCGTTCTTGGTGCTGAATCTGAAGAGGACCGCAATGACCCTGAGTTCTGGAAGCAGGACCTTATGAAGATTGCAAAGATCTTTGATAAGGAAGCACTAGCAGAAGAAAAGATTGCAGAGCTTGAAGAGAAAGTAGCTAAGGCACAAGAAGAAGTGGCTAAGCTGGATAACAAAAAATTAGCCTTCTTGCGTATCCGTGAGAAAGTGATTCAAATTTACCCTGAGACGACACACCCAATGGTCGATTTTTTATATACGGATCTTGGATTTGAGCCTTCTGACTTAACGGACCCGAAAGAGCGTGGTGACTTGTCTATGGAAGTTATTCCTGAAATGAATGCTGACCATATCTTCTTACAAGTGGATTCATCCGGTGGGCCAGAGAATTACTCTTCCATTCAAGAAAGCAGCTTATGGAAAGATCTTGATGCTGTCGAGAACGGAAATGTTCTGAAGACAGACTTCTGGATTTACAAAGCGTGGGGAGCGATTGGTCGCGACCAAATGGTTGATGAAGCGATGGAGTATATCAATAAGTAATCAAAAAAAGGCTAAACCGTTTCAAATGGTTTAGCCTTTCTTACAATCAGGAGGAGAACAAGTGCGGACACGTTCCGCAACACTGCGATTTATCTCCTTTATGGATTAAGTAGGAGAGGCAGCAATGTTTGCGAATATAAAAGGGGTCTCCTTCTTCAGGGGTATGGAGTTCGAATGTAAATTGAAGTGGGTTTGTTTCATTGTCTTTAAATAAAAGGTCGGTCGTGAATAGGTCTAAGTAATGTTGAATCCTCTCTAAGTCTGCCCCTTCTTGACGGCCTAGCACAAGACTGCGTTGAAATAGGTTGTGGGAGACAAGGGAATGGAGGTGGCTGGACTTGCTTTTAGAAGCCTTGGCTACTTGATCGAAGAGTGGTTCATGATGCTCCTTAATACACACTCGGATAAGACGTTCGACTTCTTCAGTTGAAAGTTCGTTCACCTCTTTAACAGCTGTTTCTTCGATATAATATCGATTCGGCTTACCTGCTTCTAATTTGATGCCCACGAGCTCAGGAGTTGTATCGATCAGGAGTCCATAATCAACAAGCAACGTGAAAATTCCCATGCCGAGAACAGAGTAACGTTTTCCAAACAACGTTCCAACGATCGTGGAGTTGAGTGTTTCTCTATGCTCCTTTTGAACGTCAACAAATTCTTGAGCTTGTTCTTGATCGTTAATAATGTCACTGATGCGATAGTCGATTTTGTCACCAAAATTTGATTCTATATGTATAAAGGCTTTCTCTGCCAGGAATGCGTATAGTTGTTGCTTGTGGTCTGTACTCATAGAATTCCTCCTAAATGAATCTATCGATCTATAACTATGATTATGATAATCGTTTTCAATTATAAATTAAAGAGATGACGAATACAAATCTAGTCTTACATCGCGGATATCGTTGACGAATGGTAGAAATCATAATACGCTCATACGAGGTTATAAAGCTAGTTTGGGGTTGAATGTAAAATGTCAGTTGGAGCACAAAAGATAAATAAACAAGAGTATGAAAAACAAGAAGCCAAGGGTCGACCGGTCGTCGCTTCATTGATTATTATAGCTGGTACGATCGCTATGCTTCTTGGAATGGCAGCGTCTGTGTCACTTGGAGCTGCTGATATTGATTTAAAGACTGTGTGGGACGGAGTGTTTCATTATAATGAAGAGCTCACGTCTCACCAAATTATACAAGAACTACGTATGCCAAGAGCGATCGTAGCTGCCTTGGTGGGTGGTTTCCTGGCTGTATCGGGCTCGATTATGCAAGGGATGACCAGGAATCCTTTAGCGTCCCCTTCTATTATGGGCGTAACAGATGGGTCCACCTTTATGATTGCGATTGCGTTCGCTTTCTTCCCAGGTATGACTTACTTAGGACTCATGTCGTTTTCCTTTGTTGGTGCTGGCCTTGGGGCGGGGATAGTTTTCCTTGTTGGGGCGTTCTCTAAAGGAGGACTATCTCCTGTGAAACTTGCGCTAGCCGGGACAGCTGTTGGTGCTTTACTGAGCGCGCTATCATCAGGTATTGCCATTCATTATGAAGTGGCTCAGGACATGAGCTTTTGGTATGCTGGCGGAGTCGCTGGAACGCAGTGGCTGCAAGTGAAGTTTGTGTTCCCAGTTGCGATTATTGGATTAGCCCTGGCGTTTTTCATTGCTCGGTCTGTAACGATCTTAAGTCTTGGGGAAAGTGTTGCTAAAGGGTTAGGACAACGGACGGGAACGGTGAAAGTACTGGGAACGATTGTCGTATTACTCATGACAGGAGCGGCTGTTTCTGTTGCAGGGAGTGTTGGCTTTGTTGGGCTTGTTGTCCCTCACATCACGCGCTTCTTAGTGGGGTTAGATTATAAATGGATTCTTCCGTGCTCAGCGGTGTTAGGAGGGCTTTTGTTAGTCATGGCGGATATCGGAGCTCGCATGATTAACCCTCCATACGAGACGCCGCTTGGTGCGATCACAGCTTTAGTAGGCGTCCCCTTCTTCCTGTATTTAGCACGTAAAGAAGGGAGAGGGTTGTAATGAACCATACGTTACAGAAGAAGCAAAAGAAAGCCTTATGGATTATGGCCTTGTTAGGGGCTCTTATCATTGCAAGCCTCCTCGTCAGTTTACACACAGGAGTCATTCAAATTGGCCCTGTCGATGTGATGAAGACGATCTTTGGTGCCGGGACGGATCGACAGGAGTTAGTGTTATTTGACTTCCGTTTGCCAAGGCTTGTTATCGCCATTTTAGTAGGGGCTGGATTAGCGGTCTCAGGGGCTATTTTACAAGGGGTCTCCCAAAATGGACTGGCGGACCCGGGGATCTTAGGTATAAACGCAGGGGCCGGACTTGCTGTTGTGTTATATATGTATTTCTCTGATGGATTGAATACATCTCTTGGGGCGATGTCGATTTTCATTATGCCCTTTATGGCCTTACTTGGTGCTACACTTGCTGCTGTGCTCATTTACCTATTGGCTTGGAGAAATGGCGTCACGCCTATCCGACTGATTTTAGTCGGGATCGGAGTGAACGCGGCCTTTGGTGCGGCGTTAATTATTTTTCAATTAAAAATGAACCCTCGTGATTTTATGCAAGCGACGATTTGGCTATCAGGGAGCATCTGGGGGACGAACTGGAAATATGTTCTCGCAACACTGCCATGGATCGTGATCTTGATTCCTTTAGCGATGTATAAAGCACGTTTCTTAAATGTTCTTAACCTCGGAGATCGGTTAGCGACAGGGCTTGGAACCCGCGTTGAATCTGAGAGAAGGATTCTACTATTTATTGCGGTTTGTTTAGCCGGTGCGAGTGTGGCTGTAGCGGGTGGAATTGCCTTCTTAGGGTTAGTGGCCCCGCACTTAGCTAGAAGGTTAGTAGGCCCAAGGCATCAACTGCTTATTCCTACATCTGCTTTAATGGGAGCGTTGCTGTTGCTTGTGGCTGATATGATCGGACGCAATCTTCTGGCTCCTTCTGAGATTCCGGTTGGGATCGTCGTGTCAGCACTCGGCGCCCCGTACTTTATCTATTTACTCATGAGAACGAATTAAAGGAGGAACGAACGGATGTCTAGTTTATCAACAGAAAAGCTGCGAATTGGATACGGGGATGTGACGATCGTTGACGATTTAAACGTCCACATTCCAAACGGGCAAATCACCATGATTATAGGACCAAACGGATGCGGCAAATCTACAATCCTTCAGACGATGGCCCGTCTCCTGCAGCCGAAAAGTGGCGCTGTTTATTTAGATGGGAAGGCCATTCACAAACAGTCTACGAAAGAGATTGCTAAGAAAATGGCAATCTTACCTCAGACGCCAGAAGCGCCAAGTGGATTAACCGTCTATGAGCTCGTCTCCTACGGACGCTCTCCCCATCAACGAGGGTTCGGAAAGTTAACCCATGAAGACAAGGATATCGTCCGGTGGGCCCTTGATGTGACAGGTGTCGCTGCCTTTGCTAATCGTTCAATTGATGCTTTATCTGGTGGACAGCGTCAAAAAGTATGGATTGCGATGGCACTTGCGCAAGAGACAGAGCTGCTTCTACTAGATGAACCTACGACCTACTTAGACCTTGCTCACCAGCTTGAAGTGTTGAAGCTCTTAGATCGTTTAAACAGGGAAGAAAACCGAACGATCGTGATGGTGCTTCACGACTTAAATCACGCCGCTCGCTTTGCGGATTATTTGCTAGCGTTGAACAGTGGAGAAGTCGTCAAAGAAGGCAGTGCCTCTGAGGTGATGACACCGGAGGTATTGAGAAACGTTTTTCAAATTGATGCAGAGGTGGTAGAAGATCCAAGGACCGGACGACCAGCATTGATCACCTATGATCTATTAGATAGTAGGAGGAACCAGACTCCTACGTTTGAGGGGACGGGGACGTGAGAAGCGGTTCTATGAGAGGTAATAATGGTTCGTCTATGACCTTTTGAAGCATAGTTCCTTGCAAAATGTCACAGATAAGAGCTTTCTGTTACCTTTTTTGTAGAGTAATAAGTCATAAGGGCGTAGATAGGAGGTTTCTGGGACCTTTTGAGCTATCTCCGCAAGAAAAAGGTCACTGACCAGCATAAAAAATGAGCCACGGGCTGCTTCCATGGCTCATTTTTTTATCGAAAAGGTGATATTTCGGGAAACGAAGGGACGATGAACCTGTCCCCCTGTCCAGTAGAGACGTTATCAGTATAATATAGGAGGCTGTCGTATGACCAATGTAGCACTAGTAACGGTAACCCATGATCCAGATGGAGACCATCATCAGCTATGGAAGAAATGGAAGTCAAGATTAGAGGAGCTATACCCCGAGTTGTTTATAACCGTCAGTGAGGAAACAGAGCCTGCATTCATCGAAGATCTAAAGGCTAGCGCTTTCCGTGTGAAAGTAATTCCGAAGAAAGGGGCAGCTCATGCGCGGCGAGAGGTGGTTTGTTTTGGGTTAACGGGGGAGAGTGACGTCTTTCATTATTGTGATCTCGACCGGTTGTTAACGTGGCTCGAGAATCACCCAGACGAGCTTACTTCTTTGTTAGAGGGAATGGATGAGAAAGATTACGTCATTTTAGGAAGAACAGAACGAGCATTTGAGACCCACCCAGAAGAGTGGAAGGCAACAGAACGAATTGCGAACAAAATCTTTTCCCTAGAAATAGGTGAGGAGATCGATGTCACAGCAGGTTCTTGTATGTTTTCTAAAAGAAGTGCTCACTACATAAATGAACACTCCCATGCCGACATGACCGATGCGGAGTGGCCTATGATTGTTCATCGATTCGCACACCTCTCCATTGGTCACCGCCTCGTAGAAGGGCTTGAATACCATGAAGATACGAATGGGGTTCTTGGGAGTATGACGGAAAGTGAGAAGTGGTTAAGTCGGATGAGGATGACGCTGAAGGTTAGTGAAGCGGCGGTTAGGACGGGGAAAGAAATGGAATAAGTTATGGGTGATGAGAGGTGCTTGGCCTTTGTTCGTACCCTCATCACCCCAGGTTGCTTCAGGATTATAAATTGGGGGCATGATTTATTGCTTGAAGATGGCTGGATTTTCAATACGTATCGAATCAACTTCTCCGCACTTCATACAAAATGTATAAATTTTATTTGAGCTTTTGAACGATGATTTGCTTTTCCTGATGGGCGTATAATCTGTCCCCTCTGAAAATTCAGTACCTCCACATTTAAGGCATTTTTTATCTTCCATAAACGTTATCCTCCTTTTTGAAATTTCGGTGATTATCCATTATTTGTTACGTTCCTGCTTACTTTTAGTTTCAAAAATAGAGACATTAGTCCGATATTTAACCTGCAACTTAAAAAGGGATTCTCTCTAGAGAATCGAATAGGTAGAGTGAAGAATCTTGTGGAAAAGGTGATCGTGATGGAACAATGGATTGACGCATTATTTAGTGATCCTCTGCTAGAAGAGGCAGCGAATCGCTTTGGGACAACGAGTGCTGAAGCGAAAAAGCTTGGGGATTTCGAGAATTATGTCTATGAGGTACATAAAGACGGCAAGCCTTATATCTTGCGTTTAACTCATAGCTCTCACCGTAAACATGAGGACATTCAGGCAGAGTTGGAGTGGGTGAACTTTTTACATAAGAACGGAGCCCATGTATCCGTTGCTTACACATCGGTTAATGGAGTCCTTGTGGAAGAGATTCCTGTGGAGGGGTCTTCCTTCTATATTTGTCTATTCGATAAGGCTCCAGGTTCACTGGTGAAAATGGATGATGAGCGGTTTGGACCTGACCTGTTTGAGGGTTGGGGGAGAGCCGTGGGGCATATGCACCATGTGACGAGGGGCTACCAGGCAGGAGAACATAAGAGAGACAGGTGGGAAGAGGATGACCTTCTGAACTTCCAGAAGTACCTAGATCACAGCAAGGATGAGAGGATTATACGTGAAGGGGAGAAAGTTGTACATGATCTTAAACGTCTCCCTGAAACAGAAGAGAGCTTTGGTCTGATTCATTCCGATATTCATCCGGGCAACTTCTTTTATCACGAAGGGGATATCCATATCTTTGATTTTGATGATAGTACGTATCATTTTTATGTGAGCGATGTAGCGATTCCTGTCTATTATTCAGTGTGGTGGAAACATCGCGGCGAGTCTCTTTCGGTGCGCTCAGAATACGGGGAAAAGGTGCTGTATCATTTCTTAGTAGGATACCTTCAGGAAAACCATCTGGACCTGGAGTGGATCAAGAGAATTCCGTATTTCTTGAAGCTTCGTGATATTGAGCTTTATACCGTTTTTCAAAAGAAATGGGCACCTGAGAATAGAAGTGAGAAAGAGGAAGAATTGGTGGACGGGATTCGTAAGAGAATCGTCCATGATGAGCCTCTTGTAGATTTGGATTATGAGAAAATATATAAGCGAGCTGAACGAGAGATTTCTAAATTGAATAGATAAGAGGTTTAGAGGTGATGCCATAGTGGGGGTCACCTCTTTTTTAGTGGTGAGGCGGGTAGATAGTTGGAGCTGGTCTAGACTGGGCCCGTAATGGTGCTGATTTGAGCCATCCGCCCAACCCAGACGATCTCTTCAAATTTATTTTTTCTCTTTCTTTTCTGAATATTATGTATTGCCACACAACTTTTAAACTCGTATACTCATCATCACATTCTCTTTACGGAACTTCCATTGAGAAGGATTCCAAAGAAGCGTCTTTATACATATTTTTGAAAGTAGGTGGAACAAATGAACGCAGTAGTTGCAAGTTTAATCATGGTTGGCGTTTTAGCCGTTGGAGAGATGGTGTCGTTTAAGACACGGGCAAAGCTTCCGAGTTTGTTGGTGGCATCGGTTCTCTTCTATATATTAGTTCAATCCGGAGTGGTTCCATCGAATATTATTGAATCCACGACACTAACCGCAATCGGTACGGTGATGATCCCGATCTTGCTTGTGCATCTTGGGACGACGGTTCCGCTTGAAGGGTTAAAGCAACAATATAAAGCAGTCATCATTTCATTGACAGGTCTTGTGTTTTCGGTTCTATTAATCTTGTTTGTGATCCCAATCTTCTTTGATTTTGAATCAGCCGTAGCAGGTGCAGGGCCTCTGACGGGTGGCTTAATTGCTTATCTTGTCACATCAGATGCGCTGAAGGAGATGGGCTTTGAGAATCTCGTGACGATCGCGATTTGTGTGTATATTTTACAAAAGATTATGGGTATGCCGGTGACGTCTTACCTACTTAGAAAATACGCGTATTACTTTAAAGAGTCAGGCGCAGCAGAGCGGCACATGGCGGCTTCTGTTGTAGCGGATGCGAGCTATGAAGATGAGGAAGCAGAAGCAACAGATCAGGAATCTTCTAAACGCTATCTGTTACCGCAGCACTATTTAGACAGTCCGTTTATCTTATTATTCATGATCTTGATCGCTGGTACAATCGCTTATGGGCTTGGGGAAGTGACAGGCATTCACCAAAGTATTTATGGCTTGATCATCGGTATTGCTGGTTCTTACTTTGGCATCTTCCCGCCAAAAGCGCTAGAGCGTGCGAACGCATTTGGGCTTGCGATGGTGAGCTTACTCTTAATTGTGCTTGGTTCACTGGCTGATGTGACGCCAGCTCAAATCTGGGACGTGCTTCCGGTGATCTTCTCTGTTATTGCAATCGGTACGGCAGGACTTGTTGTTGGTGGCTTTATCGCATCAAAATTCCTGAAATGGCATCCGTACAAAGGGATCTCTGTTGCGTTAACAGCGCTTTACGGATTCCCGGCGGATTATCTTTTAGCTCAAGAAGTCAGTCGTAGTGTTGGGGAAACGGAAGAGGAACAAAATGCAATCTTTGATGATATTTTATCTCCGATGTTGATCGGCGGGTTTGTATCCGTATCATCTGCTTCGATCATCATCGCGAGTGTGTTAGTGAAATTACTGTAAGAGGAGTGTCTTGAAATGGAATTAACGCTAATCAAGAATGGAACAGTCATAGATGGAACGGGCGGAGAACCTGTAAAGAAAGACATTCTCATCCGCGATAATCGTATCGAAGCGCTAGGACAACCTAGCGAACTACCTGAACCGAGTGATGGTAATGTCGTGGATGCAGAAGGGGGTTATGTTCTTCCGGGGCTTATTGATACCCACGTTCATTTAATGTTTGAGCTAGAGGACGGCAATGACACAGTCGAGGAGCCGTTTTCACTTAAATTTTACAAAACGGTTCACAATATGAAGAAAACGCTCGACGCTGGGATTACAACGGTTCGGGATTGCGGCTTCACTGATGCAGGTGTGAAAGATGCGGTGCAAAAAGGTCTCGCACAGGGGCCTCGCATGCAGCTAAGCATTGTGCCGATGACGATTACAGGCGGTCACGGGGATAAATGGATGCTATCAGGAATTGATAATTCACAGCGCAGCTATCCAGGTATGCCGGATGGCCGCTGTGACGGTGTGGAAGAAGTCCGGAAGAAATCTCGCGAGATCTTGCGTGCTGGAGCAGATGTGCTAAAAGTACACGCAACAGGTGGTGTGTTCAGCCCTACCGATCATCCTGAATTCACGCAGTACACGGAAGAAGAGCTTCGCGTTATGGTACAAGAAGGGCAATACCGCCGCGGTACAAAAGTGATGGCCCACGCTCAAGGGGCAGAAGGGATTAAGAACGCTGTCCGGGCAGGGATTCATTCGATTGAACACGGCATCTTCTTAGACGATGAAGCAATCGAGCTGATGCTTGCGAACGGGACGTATCTTGTACCGACGTTACTCGCGCCGCTATCTGTGATCGAAGCGAGCGAACGCTCTGATAAGATCCCGGAATACGCAGCTCAAAAAGCAAAAGATGTGTACGAGCAGCATAAAGAGAGTATCGCAAAAGCGTATCAGGCCGGCGTGAAGATTGCGATGGGAACGGATGCTGGTGTGATGCGGCACGGAACGAATCTTCGTGAACTTGGCCTTATGGTCGATGCGGGTATGTCCCCTGAAGACACGATTAAAGCAACGACGAAAGTTGCAGCCGAGTGCATGGGCTGGGGGGATGAGCTTGGCACGTTAGAAGAAGGCAAGCTCGCTGACTTGATTGTTACGAAGACAAATCCGTTGAAAAACGTTCGGAATTTAGAGGAGCAAGAGAATATTGCGTTTGTGATGAAAGACGGGAAAGTTGAGAAGGATCGATTGAAGAAGCCTGTGAGAGTGTAAGATTGGAAGCTGAACCCAGATGGGGCTGATTGCCTTATCTGGGTTTTTGTTAGGTTATGGTGGAAAAATAGGTCGAGGATGGAGCGGGCCCTGGTCCTGTTTACGTTTGTGATCTTTTTTTTGTGAATCGAAGTGGAGACCTGGTAATAAAGAGGAATTCGGTATCCTTAAGTTGAAATGTGTAGGAGTAACGAAATGGAATTTTTAAGGAGGAGTCGACTGATGCAATTTCAAAAGCCAGATGTTGAGCAATTTTTTCAAACGTACGGAATTCAAACGTTTGCTGTAAGTCCGGATGAAACGCAGCTTGTCTTTAGTACGAACTTAAACGGTAAGTATAACGTATGGGGGATGGATTTACCGAATACATTTCCTTACCCGTTAACGTTTCATAATCAAAGTACGGATGTGCTTCTTTATGATGGGAATGGAGACTATATGTTGGCCGTTAGTGATGAAGATGGAGATGAAAACGGTCAGATTTATGCCATCCCCTCACAAGGGGGAGAGCTTAAGCCTGTTCGCAGTGTTGAAGGTGCCAAGCATTTTGACCCTATGCTTTCGGAGGACGGGAAGCGCCTATACTACACATCGACCAAAGATGATCCTACCTTTATGAAATCGTACGTGTATCATCTTGACACAGATAAGGAAGAAATCATTTTACACGGGGATAAAGGATCGACAGCCCTCATTGATAAGAGTCCTTCAGAGAAGCGCTTCCTTTATTTTAAATTTTTCGCTAATACCTATAGCCTTGCCTATGTGAAATCTGACGAAGAGGACTTACTTCTTACACCAGAAACAGAAGATCAGCATACGGTCTCTGGAGGCGTGTTTGTGTCAGAATCTGAAATTTATCTGCTTACGAATTACGAAAGTGACTTCTCTTATTTAAGTAGATATAACATAGATACGAAGACTTTCGAAAGAGTACTTAAGCTTGAGAAGGAAGATTTAGTGGATGTGAAGTTTGATCAAAAAACGGACTCTTTGTATCTCGTTAGTCAAAAAGGTGTCAGGACTTATTTGTACAACTACGATATAAAGAACCAACGCGTAGAGCGAATAGAAGCACCTGTCAGCATTATAGATGAGATCGTCGTCGCCCGTTCTGGTAGCATTTACGTGCGCGGGAATGATGCTACGGTTCCTATGAATATCTATAAGAGGGAAGGGGAGAACTGGGTTACGCTTACTAATTTCGGTGTTCCTGGAGTAAAAGAAGAAGAATTGGTTGCCCCAGAAGTTGTGACCTATCCGTCCTTTGACGGGCTTCCGATTGAGGCGCTTTTATATCGACCGAAAAAAGAAGTAGATAATGGGCACACGATCCTTTGGCCACACGGAGGGCCTCAGGCAGCGGAGCAGGCCAAATTCCGTTCCTTATTCTCGTTCCTTGTGTACTCTGGATATACGTTATTTGCTCCTAATTTCAGAGGTTCAACAGGATATGGGCTAGAATTTATGAAAAAAGTTGAAGGAGACTGGGGTCACGGCCCACGTCTTGATAACGTAGCTGGATTAGAGTGGCTGCTCGAGCAAGGCTACGCTTCTCGTGACAAGATCTTGTTAATGGGTGGGAGCTACGGAGGTTATATGGCATTATTGCTTCATGGCCGGAACGGAGACTATTTTAAAGCTGTGGTCGATATCTTTGGGCCTAGTGACTTATTTAGCTTTATTGATTCTGTCCCTGAACATTGGAAGCCGGCGATGGCCCAAATTGTTGGAGACCCAGTGAAGGATAAGGAGAAGTTAACAGAAGATTCTCCGATTCAGTATGTTGATACAATGACGAAGCCTATGCTTGTGATTCAAGGGGGTAAGGACCCTCGTGTCGTGCAGGCAGAATCGGATCAGCTTGTCGCTGCTTTAAAAGAAAAAGGACGCGATGTGGAGTATATGGTGTTAGAAGATGAGGGGCATGGGTTTTCGAAGAAGGAAAATGAAATGATGGTGTACCGGAAAGTACTGGAGTTTTTTGAGCAGCATGTTGGGGTTGGGGCAGTGAAGAGTTAGTAAGTTGGGCGTCTAGACGCTCTGGGGTGTGGTCTGGTCGCTTTAGCGCGGTGTCTCGTCACTCTGTTTAGTGGTCCGGCCGCTTTAGTTCGGTGTCTCGCCACTCTGGCTAGTGGTCCGTCCGCTTTAGTACGGCGTCCCGC
The DNA here is from genome assembly GCF_000770675.1 of Pontibacillus chungwhensis BH030062. Lineage (GTDB taxonomy): Bacteria > Bacillota > Bacilli > Bacillales > BH030062 > Pontibacillus > Pontibacillus chungwhensis. Next base: position 86,393 of record NZ_AVBG01000007.1, on the reverse strand, counting down.
CACTCTGGCTAGTGGTCCAGCCACTTTAGCGCGTTGTCCCGTCACTTTGTTAAGTGGTCCAGCCACTTTAGCGCGTTGTCCCGTCACTCTGTTTAGGGGTCCGGCCACTATGGTGCGGTGTCCCATCACTCTGGTTAGTGATCCAGCCACTTTCCCCGGGTATCTCGCCACCAAAATTTGAACGCTTAAGAAAGTGCTCTTCGTTCTAACACTAGGTATTAAAACTACCATTCACTCAGGAAGCTTCGATTCTATCATTAGAATCGGAGTTTTTTGTTAAGAAGTGTTGTCTATTTTTTGTCTCCTAGTATTCATGTGTTTTAGGTCGGTTGATATTAATGCTAGTGTGAAAAGGCTTTTCCTGTTGTCTGACTATTTAGCGGTGGAAAATGGATCTTGTCATACAAGATCTTCCTCTTTATAATTTGTATGTACCTTGTTTAATAGAATCGTTCTGTAGAGATGGTTATACACATTTACAATCAGACAAAAAAAGATAAGGTTGTATCGGTAGACTGGCTCTCTAATGAAAAGATGAGGCTCTCTTGTAGGGAGTCTGATGGATTTCAAAGGAATGGCTGGTTATATATTGAGGAGGAGCATGCTTATGGCATTAACAAATGAGGGAGATTGGTTTACCAAATTTGTAAACGTATTTATGGGCGTAATTGGTATATTGTTTGTATCCGCGGCGCTTGATGGAACGATTAAACTTTCAATCTATGAGTGTATTGGATACCCGCTTGCTGCAATTTTCTTTGCATGGGCTGGGCGTAAAGCATCGGGGAGTGAGGCAGGTAAATCTGCTGGTTACTATGCGGTTAGACTGTTACCGATTGTGATGATCATTGGTACTTATTATACAGACCAGGCACTTGGTGGGACACTAATCAAAATTGAAGAACCGTGGAATGCCTCTACGGCTCTCATTATTGGTGTACTGCTAGTTTTATATTTTGCAAGATGGATCGGCTTAGCATACAGTGTGATTATACTAGCTCTGGCGTTTGCGTTTGAATTGTTTGTGGATGCATTTGAATTCGCGGATGACGACTGGAATGTATATATGTACGTCGTGTCTCTCGTTCTCATCTTCATCCTGTTCGGAAAGACAAATGACAACAACAACAGTGCCAATATGTAAGAATCCCGTACTCGTTATGACACTCGTCATAACGAGTTTCTTACTTTAAGGAGAAACATTCCTTTAATGCTGTGCAGAGAAGCAGGGTGCCAGACACGCTTTAGTGCTGTAGAGAGAAGCAGGGTGTCAGACACGCTTTAGCGCTGTGCAGGGATGGGGCGTTTGTGTTGCGGTGAGTAGTCAGAAAGTTTATACTTTTTTCGAATTCATTTTGTGAAGGGGTGAGAGTATGGAGAAGTTGTTGAAGACGTTAACGGAACTGCATGGTCCTAGTGGGTATGAGCAGGAGGTTTCGTACTATATACAAGAGAAGATGAGGTCTGTGCTTGATGAGGTGAATGTGGACGGTATTGGTAACGTGACGGCTCGCATGAAGGGAAATAAGCCAGGTCCTACCGTTTTAGTGACGGCTCATATGGACGAGGTTGGGTTTATTGTGAAGAAGATCGAACCGAATGGTCTTCTAAGGTTTGAGAAGCTTGGCGGGCATGATGACCGGATTTTACTAGCTCAGAAAGTACGAGTCAAAGGTCGTTATGGGTTAAAGCGTGGAGTGATTGGGACCATCCCTGCGCATTACCAAAAGTTTGATGATGCAGGACGCGTCCGGAAGCATCATGAACTGTATATTGATGTTGGGGCTCGTTCGAAAGAAGAGGTCGCAAAGCTTGGAATTGATGTGGGGAGTACGGTGACGTGGGCGTCTGAGCTAGAGTATTTAGGGGACGAAGAGACGGGTCGGTTTGTTGGAAAGTCGCTTGATGACCGGGCTGGTTGTGCGGTGTTAATGAAACTGGTTGAGTCGCTTCGGGATCGTGATTTTGCTGGAGAAGTTGTTGCCCTCTTTACTGTTCAGGAAGAGGTTGGACTTCGGGGAGCTCAAGTCGGTTTAGCACCCATTGATTGTGACGTAGCGATTGCCCTTGATGCCACAGTAACAAGTGATACTCCAGAGGCATTGCTCGATGACACACTTCAACTTGGAGGTGGAGCAGGCATTAAAATTCTGGACATGAGCTTAATTGCTCACCCAACTGTAAAAGATCATTTTATAGAGCTTGCTGAGAAAGAGAGCATTCCTTATCAACCTGAGCTGTTCACAGGTATTGGGACAGATGGAGGGGCAGTTGCGCTTGCGAATAAAGGAGTACCGACTGGTGTCCTATCTATCCCCTCTCGCTACTCTCATGCGCCGGTAGAAGTGATAGATATGGAAGATTTGAAGGCTGTAGAGCAGCTGTTAGTTGCTTTTGTGAAAGAGAATGATGAAGAGTCGGCGTTTGCGTTTTAAAAACATGAGAGGAGGGAGAAGATGAACGTTCTCATTATTAACGGGCATGAGTACTATGAGCATTCAAAGGGACGGTTGAATGATACGATGTTTGAAGAGTTAATCCACCTCTTCCAGTCTGACTTTCAAGTGGAAACAAGCGTCCTTAAAGAGGGTTTCGATAAAGAGGAAGAGCAGAATAAAGTATTCTGGGCGGATCTCATCATTTATCAAACGCCCATTTACAATTACAGCGTGCCTGCGCTTTTTAAAAAGTACATTGATGTTACACATGAGCACGGAGTGTACTTTAGTGGGGGCACAAAAGAGTATGGAATTGGAGGAGGTTTATTAGGTGGGAAGCGCTACATGTTCTCAACAACATGGAACGCCCCTGAACGAGCATTCCACGACAAGGATCAATTCTTTGAAGGGAAAGGTGTGGATGATATCTTGTTTCATCTCCATTTAAGTCATAAGTATGCGGGGATGACGAGGGTGGACACCTTCTCTTGTTTTGATGTGAAGAAGCATCCAGACATTGAGCAGTATCGAAAAAACTTGGCAGATCATCTAAGGAAACATGTTTTGTCTTAATTTTTTCTAAGCGTAAAAAGGAGCGACATTTTGTTAGGGATTTTTCGAACGAAACGATGGAATACGCAACTATTGACCTAGAATTTTGGAGAAAATAAAAGATAAAAGGTCCATCGTGCCTCAGGCAAGTAGACACCTTCTCTTCCTACCTTTACAATAGAAGCAATACCCTAGTAAAAGGAGAACGGATATGAGATTAAACGACAAACAGGAAGAAGCAGCGGGGCATTTGCAGGGACCGATGCTCATTATTGCAGGAGCAGGTAGTGGAAAGACGACCGTTTTATCTCATCGAACGAAGCGTCTAATCGACACAGGAGTAGATCCCCGTTCGATTATGATGTTAACGTTTACGAATAAAGCTGTGCGCGGACTGCAGCAACAAGTGGCAAAGCGTGTAGGAGAAGAAGCGGCAGGTCAGGCGTGGATATCCACATTCCACCGTCTTGGGCTCCATATTACAGGGGAAGCAGACCCTACGCTTGTGACCCTTCACCCTGCTGGATCACGCCAGGTTTTAAAGAAGATCGTCGAAGGGATGCACGTGGACGAAGAGGACGAAGACTTTGCGCGCCCGGCTAAGCTTCTTTCTCTTATTTCTTTGTTTAAAAGCGAACTTGTTTTGCCTTCGTATTTATACGATGGGGAGACGCTGGATGAGTATATCGACAGCAGTCGTGTGAAGCGTATGATTCGGGATGAGATCGGTACAAGAGGACGCTTTGATTTGTTCCGAAAAGTCTATCATACGTATCAATACATCTTAGATGAATATGGCCAGATGGATCTTGATGATATTTTGTTAAAAAGCGTCTGGTTCTTAACGGAGAGTAAGGATTTATTAACTGAACTGCAAGAGCGTTTTCAGTACTTTATGATCGACGAGTTTCAGGATACGAACCGTGCCCAGTATGTGTTAGCTCAGTTGCTCTCCGGACATACGCGCAATTTAGCAATCGTTGGGGATGATTTTCAGTCGATCTATGCGTTCCGCGGAAGTGACATGCGGAACATTTTAGACTTCGATAAGCATTACCCTGATGCCTTTACGGTAAGGCTTGAAGAGAATTATCGCTCGACGCCTGTCATTTTAGAAGCGGCCAATCAGCTGATTGCTCATAACCAGGATCAGAAGGACAAGACCCTGTTCACTGGCCAGGAAGAAGGGGAGCGGCTCACGGGGTACCGTGGTGAAACCGTTCAAGATGAAGCGAAATGGGTGTCAGGTGAGATTAAACGCCTTGTAAATGAAGAGGGATACAGCTATCAGGACATTGCCATTTTCTATCGCAGCCATTCTGACGGAAGTCTCTTTGAAGTGGTTCTTCCTGAAGAGGAGATTCCATTTACCGTTGTGAAGGAAGGAAGCTTCTTCGAACGAGAAGAGGTGAAAGATCTTCTTGCCTACGCCTTATTTGTCACCGACCCTCACGATACGTATTCGTTAAGAAGGATCATCAATACTCCAAAACGAGGCATTGGGAAGGCATCTGTAGATCGAATCGTCGAGGCTAAGACAGAGGATGTTGATTTTATTTCACTCCTTGTAGAGGGTGATTTGCCTGGTGTGAAAGGAAAATCATTAGAGCGGGCTCGTGATTTTGGTAAGCTTGCTGCGAGACTCCAGGACGGGGTTTCTAAAGTGGGCGTTGCCAAGTGGCTGAAAGCTTGTCTTCAACTGAGTGGTTATGATGAGATGCTTGAAGGGCTTGAAGAAGGGCAGCGACGTGAGAAGCGGATCCATCTTGATAAGTTAGTTGAACTGGCTGGAGAGTTTGAAGCAAGCGAAGAGGCGCTTACGTTAGATGACTTTATTGAACGGGTGAAACGTACTGATGTTGATGCGACGTTAACGGAAGATGAGGACTTTGACCGCGTACAGCTATTAACCGTGCACGCGTCAAAAGGACTTGAATTTCCGGTTGTGTTTGTTGTCGGTATGAAGGAAGAAGGATTTCCTTCCCCTTATGCAGCAAGTCCATTCGCAATCGAGGAAGAGCGCCGCATATGTTATGTAGCCTTTACCCGGGCAAAAGACCATTTATATCTTAGTTACCCAGCCAAAAAACAAGAAAAGAACGAAGACGGTGAAAAAGTGGAAGTCGAAACAACACCATCCCGCTTCCTATCCGAATTCGACGCCAGCCTTATTAACTGGATCGAATAAAAACACTGTACTGCAGTAAAGAACAAAAGCGTGCCAGACACCCTTTGCTACGTTAAAGCAAAGGTGGGTGTCTGGCACGTTTTGTATATTACTCGTTGATTTCAGGCTGGTCTAAGTATTTGGAATCAAAAGCGATAAGAACGACATCCAGTTCTTCTTCAAGTTTCTTCAGTTCCTGTAGCTTTTCCTTGGGCAAATTAGCGTAATCAAAATCCATTAGGATCAACTCCTTTAGCATTAGTATGAGTCGAGCCACTGCACTTATACTCCAATCATACAGCCTAAAATCCTTCATCAAACTAAAGCGTGCCAGACACCTATCAGTGCTGTGCAGAACTAAAGGGTGTCAGACACGCTTTGGTGCTGTAGAGAGGTGCAGGGTGTCAGACAAAAAGTATCACGATTCCGTAAAATTTGTTATAATTCTGTAAATTTCATAGATTCTAGTGAAAGCGGTTTGATATACTAGTTTTGGATGGTCTTTTCAATTTAAGGAAATGATGATTTGAAAGGCTAAATACATAACATGAGAGAGGTAGAGTTACATGGGGAAAACTCACAAAACAATGGTCGCGTCTTTAGCTGCGACTACAGCTGTAGCGGCAGCGATGGCGGCTCCAGCTTCTGCAGATGCTAAAGATTTCAATGATGTATCGGAGCGTTATACGGATGCTGTGAACTTCTTGCTCGAGATGGAGGCGACGAACGGGTATTCTGAGACTGAGTTCGGTACGCATATGGCCATCAAACGTGTCGATGCAGCGGTTTTACTTGCAAATGTTTTGAAGCTTGATACAGAAGACGTTGAACCATCCGGTTTTACAGATGTACCAGATCGTGCTGAGGCAGCAGTTAGTGCCCTTAAAGCAGCAGGCATCACAAACGGTAAATCTGAAACAATCTTCGGTGCGCACGATGAAATCACCCGTGGCGAACTTGCCATTTGGATTGAGGAAGGGTTTGGCTTAAAAGGCGTTCATCAGCTTCCTTTTAATGACGTAAATGATCGCTATAAAGATGCAGTTGAAGCTCTATTGGCAAACGGCGTGACAGAAGGGGTTTCAGAAGATGCTTTCGGTACGGATCAAATGGCTAAGCGCGGAGACTACGCTATTTTCCTTAAAAGAGCATTTGAAGTGATGGGCGAGCAGGACGGCAAGTTCGAACTGCCTCTTATGCACACGAATGACACCCACGGTCACATCGAAAACATCGCCAAGAAGAAAACAGCCATTGATATGTACCGTGAAGACAACCCTGAAGCTCTACTTCTTGACGCAGGTGACGTTTTCTCAGGAACGCTTTACTTCCAAGAGTTCCTTGGACAGGCTGACCTTGAGTTCATGAACTTGCTAGACTATGATGCGATGACATTTGGTAACCATGAATTCGACCTCGGTAAGAGCGAGAACGGTCACCAAGCTCTTGCTGATTTTGTGAAAAATGCAGAATTTCCATTTGTGGCAGCGAACGTAGATTTCTCTAAAGATGCTCTGTTTGACGATGTCAATAATGGAGATGAAGTCTCATCTAATCCTGAAGACGGTGAAATCTATGGCGGGATCGTAACTGAAGTTGACGGAGAAAAGGTGGGTATCTTCGGTTTAACAACAGTGGAAACGCCAGATATCTCAAGTCCAGTCGACATAGCCTTCGAAGATTATATTGCGGAAGCTGAGAAAATGGTGCAGTCCTTTGAAGAACAAGGCGTAAACAAAGTTGTAGCTCTTACTCACCTTGGCTACAACGATAACATTGACTACGATAACGACGTAGCCCTTGCTGAAGCGGTTGATGGCATCGACATCATCGTTGGCGGTCACTCCCATACAGAGCTTAAGCCAATGATGGTAGACGGCGACGAGCCAACTGTTCTTGTTCAAACAGGAGAATACAGCGACAACCTCGGAACGCTTGAAGTTGAATTTGACGAAAATGGCGTTGTGAAGAACTTTGCTGGTGAACTGATTGAACTTGAAGGCCTGCAAGAAGATGCATGGTTCGCAAACAAACTTAAGCCTTACACTAAGAAAGTGAATGAAATTAAGGAAGAAGAGATTGGCGTATCTACAGACGTTGTGTTAAACGGTGAGCGCGCAAGTGTCCGTACAGAAGAAACGAATCTTGGTAACTTAATCGCTGACGGTATGCTTGCAAAAGCACAAAGCGTTAACCCGGAAACACAAATCGCTGTAACGAACGGCGGCGGGATCCGTGCTTCTATCGACGAAGGTCCAATCACGCTAGGTGAAGTACTGACGGTTATGCCGTTTGGTAACGCACTTGGAATCATGACTTTGACAGGTGCTGAAATGGAAGAGGCTCTTGAGCATAGCGTGGCTATGGCTCCTGAGAAATCTGGGGCATTCCTTTCTGTTGCAGGCATGAAGTTCGAGTACGACAGCAGCAAGCCTGCTGGAGAGCGTATTGTTGACGTTCAAGTTAAAACAGAAGACGGTTATGCTCCGCTTGAAGCCGACACAGATTATAAAGTGGCAAGTAACCTGTTCACCATCCAAGGTGGCGATGGCTACACAACATTTGAAAAAGCGTATGAAGAAAACCGAGTAAGTGAGCCTGGATTTATGGACTACGAAATCTTCGTAGACTACCTGCAGTCCCTAGGTGACACCATCTCACCAGAAACAGAAGGCCGCATCACCGATACATCCGGCCAGTAAATCGCATAGCGGCAAAATGTATTTGTTGCCAAAGGCCTCTCCTCATAGGAGAGGCCTTTTTAATGCGTTAAAGAAGTGAATGGTGTCAGGCACCCTTTAATGCTGTAAATTACCGCAGGGTGTCAGACACGCTTTCGTACTGTAGGGCGTTAAAGAGGTTGACGAGGATTTAGGGTGAAGGTATAGTAGAGATAGATTTACGAAAACGCTTACGTAAAAGCGGGTGATGGAATGAATCCTACTATTCAAGATGTAGCAAGGTTAGCTAATGTATCCATTGCGACAGTTTCAAGAGTGCTCAATGATCAACCAGGATACTCGGAGAAAACGAAGCAAAAGGTGCTTAAGACGATTGAAGAGCTCGGATATCAGCCGAACGCGATTGCGAGAGGTCTTGTTAACCGAAAGACAAGTACAATTGGTGTTCTATTCCCTAGTGTCTCCGGGTTGTTATCAGCTGAGATTTTACATGGTATTGAAGCAAAGGCGCATGAACACGGGAATAGTGTGATTGTGTGTAATACAGCCGAAAACCGGGAAAAGACGATCAAGTACTTGCAAGTTTTACAGGAGAAGCGAGTGGATGGGCTCATCTTTGTTAGTGAAGCAGTTACAGATGAATACTACGAGATATTCTCTCGTATGGACATCCCTGTAGTGCTCGTTTCCACCGAGTCCTATCACCATCCCCTTCCCTATGTGAAGGTCGATGATCGTCATGCTGCTTATGCGGCTACAAGGCATTTGATTGAAGAGGGTCACACGAACATCGGCATGATGGCAGGAGATCCGGACGATCTTATTGCCGGTTGGCCGCGTATAGAAGGGTACAGGTTAGCCATGCGCGAAGCAGGACTATCGCTTGATGATAGCCTTATCGAGCCATGTGAAAGCTTTCAATATAAAGATGGGAAAAGTGGATTCACATCTTTAATGAATCGTCATTCTGAACTGACTGCTATTTTCGCAGCAAGTGATGAACTGGCTATAGGCGCGATTTCAGCAGCTTACAACAAGTCCATTCATATCCCTGACGATGTATCGATCGTTGGTTATGACAATTTACTTCTGGCTGAAATGTCAGTGCCACCGCTCACAACGATTGCTCAGCCATTTCAGCGTATGGGGAGCCGGGCTGTTCAAATGATGGTCGATTTAATAAACGGGGAAGATGCAGAATCGGCGATTTTGCCTCATGAGTTGGTTATTCGTGATTCGGTAAAACGCAGGTGAAAATTTTTTAGAAGTGAACGTAAACGTTTACGTTATAAAAGGGAGGAAATCTAGTATGGCTAAACAATGGTGGAAAGAAAGTGTCGTCTATCAAATCTATCCGAGGAGTTTCAATGACAGTAACGGAGACGGGATTGGGGACATCCCGGGCATTATTGAAAAACTTGATTACCTAAAAGAACTAGGGATTGATGTCATTTGGTTATCTCCTGTATATGACTCACCAAACGATGACAATGGCTATGACATTCGTGATTATCAAGCCATTATGGACGAGTTCGGAACAATGGAAGATTTCGATACGTTACTTGAGGAAGCTCATAACCGCGGAATCAAAATAGTGATGGACCTTGTAGTCAATCATACATCAGATGAACATGCTTGGTTTGTCGAGTCGAAGTCTTCAAAAGACAACCCGAAGCGCGATTATTATATTTGGAAAGAAGGGAAAGGCGATCAGCCTCCAACGAACTGGGAGTCAGCGTTTAGTGGTTCGACTTGGAAGTATGACGAAACGACAGGAGAATACTTCCTGCACATCTTCTCTAAAAAACAGCCAGACTTAAACTGGGAGAACGAAGACGTTCGTAAAGATGTGTACGACATGATGAAGTGGTGGCTCGATAAAGGAATTGATGGTTTCCGAATGGACGTTATTAACTTTATCTCAAAAGACCCACGTTTCCCAGATGGTGAGGTTCATCCTGGTAAGCAGTACGGTGATGGAGGAAAGTACTTTATGAATGGTCCGCGTATTCATGAGTTCCTTCATGAAATGAATCAGGAAGTGCTATCAAAGTATGATGTGATGACGGTTGGTGAGATGCCAGGAGCGACGCCTGATGAAGGGAAACTGTACACAGCGGACGACCGTGAAGAATTGAACATGGTCTTTCATTTTGAGCATATGGATATTGGCGGGGGAGAGCTTGGGAAGTGGACCCTTAATCCTTGGAAACTAACAGAATTGAAATCTATTCTTTCAAAATGGCAATATGCCCTTGAGGAAAAAGGATGGAACAGTCTGTATTGGAACAACCATGACCAACCACGAGTCGTTTCTCGCTTCGGTAACGATGCCGAGTACCGTAAGAAATCTGCTAAAATGCTCGCAACGTGCCTTCATATGATGAAAGGAACGCCTTACATTTATCAGGGCGAAGAGATCGGTATGACAAACGTAGCCTTTGATCGTATTGAAGACTACGAGGATCTTGAGTCTTTAAATATGTACGAAGAGCGAGTGAATGATTTTGGTGAAGATCCTGGTTCAGTGCTTGAGCGCATTCACCATAGAGGGCGTGACAACGCGCGTACACCGTTCCAATGGAATGCTGGTAAGAACGGTGGATTTACAGACGGTACCCCATGGCTTGCGGTGAACCCAAACTATACGGAGATTAACGCAGAAGAAGCGGTGAACGATCCGGATTCTGTCTTCCATTTTTATAAAAAGCTAATCGAGTTACGGAAGTCTAATGAAGTTGTCGTGTACGGACGCTATGACCTTCTCCTAGAAGATAGTGAAGCGATCTATGCTTACACACGTACGCTTGATTCTGATCAGCTGCTGGTATTGTGTAACTTCACAGGTGAGAAGCAAACAGCCCAGCTTGAAGACTTTGCAGGTAAAAGCGGATCAGTCTTCCTAACAAACCGTGAAGGGGACGTAGTTGACGCTGAGGATCTTAAAGAAGTTGAGCTTGAGCCGTATGAAGCGATTGTGTTTACGGTGAAATAAAGAGTAAAAGCGTCGGAAGCTTGTTTCAGCTTCCGACGCTTTTTATAAGGGAAATTAACGTTCTTACCCATCCACTTCTTCATCACGTCGCTGTTTTCGTAAGTAAAATAGATAAGCAAATGGGGGTACGCCGCATATAAATATAACTCCACCGATTAAAACGCCAGTTGTTATTCCTGAGCTCAATGAGATTGCTATTCCCGCTGCTATGGCTATAAAAGTGACAACTATAATGGATAGCAAAAACCCTTTTTTAGGCGATTGTTGACTTGGATATTCGTCCACGCTTACGTTCATCGACAATAAGCTTGAGATAATAGCAGTGATCATAAAGACACTCCACAATGGATTGGCCATCATTCGATCCATGCCACCCTGAATAACGTCATACCCCAATATTCCTATAATACCAAGGGTTTGAATTACGTAAGCCGTACGGATATTCTTTAAATTCTTTAACACTAATCGCTCATCTTTAATCTTCTTCATTACGCATCACTCTCCCTTTCAACCCAAAATAATTCATCCAATGTCTTATGAACCGCATAGCAAATCTCCAGACATAACTTTAACGAAGGATTGTACTTTCCTTTTTCAATCAAACTAATCGTCTGCCGCGTCACACCCACCTGCTCAGCTAACTGCGCTTGCGTTAAATCAACCTGCACACGAGCGACCTTTACATTGTTTTTCAACTTAACATCTCACCCCTTGTGAGTTATGTAATGTATATATTACATTATTCAATTTATATGTTACATTATCGCTCTGTTAATTTCCAGTGTATTACATGAAATTGACTTATTTTTTGAATAGATTCGTTCAAGATGGTACTGCATAGCGTTAGACAGAGGGGCGTTTCAGTGAGCGAACGCATTTTCCGGGTTCCTCTTTTCCATATGGGGAAGCGACGGAACCGCCCATATGAAATCGAGCACTTAAAACCACATTTAATGTTATAGGGCCCGTTAACCATTATAACGCCGGGGGGTGTTGAGGGACTGCGAGACTCCCGCGGGATAAGGAGCCTAGGGGAGACCCCGGAAAGCGCAAAGCGATTGAGGAGGCTCCCCAGCTCCCCGCAGGAAAGCGAGTTGTCCCCCAGCAACCCCTAGCACTCTCGTGGCAACGGGCCTATTCTAATAACGTGTATCAGCTTGCTTAAGCAAAATTTTAATTAAAAATTTTGCAAAAACCTGAAACCAAAGCCCACCCTATTTCGGTAAATACTACTAAGAAACATACAATTTTTCCAAATGACCGGTCGACTGAGTTGGGAAGGATTGCTACACTGATGTAGGAAAAGTGAAAAATAGGGAGGACTTTGATGTTACAAGGAGCAGTAATTTTTATTATTCTAGGCATTTTAGGAGCACTGTTGTTAATCGGAGGGATCGTTACGTTTATTATTTTCCGTGTTCGGTACAAGACAGCTAGTTCCAATGAAGCACTTATTGTGACCGGGCCAAAGCTTGGGGATCCGGAGCAAGAGAAGAACGTGTTTGAGGATGACAATGGGCGTTCTGTTAAGATCATTCGCGGTGGCGGATATCGTCTTCGTATGTTCCAAACAGCGACACCGATTGATTTAACGTCATTCCAGCTACAGGTTAATTCGGATAAAGCTTATACGAAGGAAGGTATTCCGGTTCGTGTTCAAAGTACAGCTGTAATCAGTATCGGAAGTGAGCTTGCGATTATGGCGAACTTTGCGGAGAAATTCTTAGGGAAGAAGCAAAATGAGCGTGAATCGGAATTAAAGGACGTCTTAAACGGTCACCTTCGTTCCATCATTGCCTCTCTTCCAATTGAGAAGATCTATAATGACTTTAAAGAAGTTAATACACAGGTGAAAAATATTGCAGAAGCCGACCTTAAAGGCATGGGTTTTGAAATCACTTCTTTTGCACTAAATGATGTAGAAGACGTGGATGAAGAGAATGGGTATATCGATGCTCTAGGTCGTCCACATATTGCAGAAGTTCAGAAGAATGCAGACATGGCAGAATCTGATGCTCGTAAAGAAACGCGCATCTACCAGGCGAAGAACGACCAGGAAGCACAAGACGAAGAAAACCGTCGCCTAACAGCCGTTGCTGAATCTACAAAAGAGAAAGATATTCGCGAAGCTGAATTCCAGAAAGATACGAACCGCGCTCGTGCTAATGCTGACCAAGCAGGGGAGCTTGAGAAGCAGAAGCTTGCTCAACAGGTGAAGGAAGAAGAGCTAAAAGTTCAGTATATCGAGAAACAGCGTGCCGTTGAGCTCGAAGAAGAAGAGAACAAACGCCGTCGCTCGATTGCGGATGCAGAGGCCTATGAGTTAACAAAACGCGCCCAAGCAGAGGCAGACCAAGAGCGCATTAAAGGTGAATCAGAAGCAGAAGTTATTCGCCAGCGCGGTATTGCAGAAGCCGAGTCGAAAGAACGCATGGCAAAAGCGATGGAATACTACGGAGAAGCAGCGATTATGGAAATGCTCATTTCTGTTCTGCCTGAATACGCAGAGAAAGTGTCAGCACCTCTATCTCAAATTAAAGACATGAAAGTCATCGACATGGGTGGCTCGAACTCCCAAGGAGGATCCTCGCGCGTGGCCAACAGCGTAACGTCTACGATGCTTGGAATCCAAGAATCTTTGAAAGAAACGACAGGGATGGACTTAAAAGCGATGCTTGAAAGCTATGTATCACGTGGGAACGTGAACAACTTTGACCTGAATCCAGATCAGCATAAGCAAGAAGCATCGGCTACGAAGGAATCAGAAGAAGCACCTTCGTATGAAGACAAAGAAGATCACACTTCCGTAGAAGCACAAGCAGAACCAGATTTAACGAGCGAAGAGGAAGATGAAGAAACGAAATAACAAGATTGAATTGCCTTGCATCCGAGCAAGGCAATTTTTTTATGTCGCAGAAGCGAGTGATCCTAGCAAATGGTTCGTTTCTGCTTCTCATTCAAACATCCATTTGATTGAAATGTGTTGACGTTTTCATAATTGAATCATAGACTGTAAGTACATATTCAAATGATTATTAGAATGAGGTGTCTTCCACTTGAGTGAAAAAATAATGAAATCAAACAAAACAGATACCTGTGACACATTTTGTTACGATGAAGAACTCGTGCAGCGTGTCCAACCACAAATCGAGAAAGCATCAGGTGTTGAACAACTTTTTAAAGCTTTATCTGATAAAACACGTATGAAAATAGCTTATGCGTTAACGCTTGAGAAGGAACTTTGCGTGTGTGATGTGGCCAATATTATCGGTTCCACTACCGCAACAGCCTCTCACCATTTGAGGATGCTTCGTGATATGAACCTGGCTAAATCTCGTAAAGAAGGAAAACTCGTCTTTTACTCCTTAGCGGATGATCACGTACATCAACTTGTATCGATTGCCTTAATCCACGCGAACGAATAATAAATACACTTGCTTTCAAGAGAGGAGGACTTTCAAAATGGAGGAAAAGAAGGTGCAACAACAAGACACATGCTGCTCTAGTCAAACAGAAGGAGACGAAGAGACTTCTTGTTGCTCAACGAATGGAATAGAATCAGAACGAGAAGATCCTTGCATTTCTAGTGCGAAGCAAAAGGAACCTGTATCCTCTTGTTGTTCAACAGAACAAGCTGCTACAGTAGAAGCAACGTCTCAAGCTTCTTTTTCAACAACAAATGAACATATAGAAGAGTACAACATCAAAGGGATGGATTGCCCATCTTGTGCAGCTACAATTGAGAAAAGCTTGCAGAAAACAGAAGGCATCCATTTCGCAAAAGTTAGCTATAGTACAGGAAAGCTTGCGGTTGGAGCTGAGCGTAATGAAATGTACGAACAGATTCCAAAGCAAGTTCGAAAGCTTGGTTTTGAAGCTGAACCTGTAAGCCAACATACACATCTGGAAACTTATAAAATAGAAGGAATGGATTGCAGTTCCTGTGCCAAAACGATTGAAAAACACCTTAGTAAGAATAAGAATGTGACAGAGGTTCACGTGAACTTCTCGACAGGGAAAATGAATGTCGGCCATTCTACAACGTCAAAAGAAATTGTAAAAGAAGTCCAGCGGGCGGGGTTTGACGCAGCGCTACAATCGTCAGACTCATCTGAACCAAAGGAAAAAGGTTTATTCTCCTTCTCGGCTACTGCCCTCTCAGGTACTCTGTTAGCCTTTGGGTTTGTTGGATCCTTTATAGCACTACCTTCTTTTTGGGTAACGGCCTTTTACGCTTTGGCTATTCTCATTGGTGGGTGGAAGCCAGCCAGAAGTGCCTTTTATGCGATTAAGAGCGGTTCTCTTGATATGAACGTTCTCATGGCGTCTGCGGCAATAGGGGCAGCGATTATTGGAGAATGGTTTGAAGGAGCCATGGTTGTTTGGTTGTTCGCTCTTGGAAACACCCTTCAAAATCGTTCCATTGAACGGACTCGAGAATCGATTCGGAGTTTAATGAATCTGGCACCGTCTGAAGCAACGGTAAAAGAGGGAGGACAGCTTGTTCAAAAAGCTGTTGAACACGTTCAAATAGGCGACGTGATTGTCGTGAAACCAGGTGAGAAAGTACCTCTTGATGGTGATATAGAAGCAGGAGAATCCAGTCTCAACCAAGCTCCGATTACAGGGGAGTCACTTCCCGTTGATAAAACAACAGGGGACCCGGTTTTTGCTGGTACCGTTAATGAAAGCGGGTCACTTGAAGTGAAAGTGACGAAGTTAGTCAAAGATACAGCGATTGCGAAAATCATTCATCTGGTGGAAGAAGCTCAGGAAAAGAGAGCGCCGACGCAAGCCTTTTTTGATAAGTTTGCTAGTATTTATACACCGATTGTATTTAGTTTAGCGATTGCGGTTATGATTCTGCCTCCACTTGTTGGTTTGGGATCTTGGGGCGAATGGCTTTATAAAGGCCTTGCCCTCTTAGTAGTAGCTTGTCCTTGTGCGCTGGTGATCTCGACACCTGTTGCGATTGTTTCAGCAATAGGGAACGCTGCTAAGAACGGGGTCCTTATTAAAGGCGGAACCTTCTTAGAGAAAGCTGGCGCTATAAAGGCGATGGCTTTTGATAAAACAGGCACCCTAACAGAAGGGAAGCCGAAAGTAGCTGAAGTTAAAGTGGCAAAGGGGAGTAAAGAAGAACTTGTTGCGATTGCAACGACCATTGAAGAATACTCCACACACCCGATTGCTCAAGCGATCACGTCGTATGCAAAAGAGCGTCAAATTGTCGCGAAAAAAGGGGAAGCCTTTAAATCTATTGCTGGAAAAGGGGCACAAGCGACCATTGATGGTGTAGACTATTTTGCTGGTAAACCAAAGTTATTCGAAGAATGGAGCGTTTCATTTGGAGACATGGAAGGTGAACTTGACGCTCTGCAGCAAGAAGGGAATACACTTGTTGTAGTAGGGACACGCCACGAAATTCTGGGCATCATAGCAGTGGCTGATACGATACGAGATATTACCGTCCAGTCTATCCAATCGCTTAAGCGAGTTGGGGTCAATGAAGTGGTTATGCTGACTGGAGATAATGAAGGAACAGCAAAGCGTATCGCTGGTGAAACAGGGATTGACCGCTATTTCGCTGAACTGTTACCAGAGGATAAAGTAACAGCCATTCAGAAGTTACAAGCAGAAGGAAAACAAGTAGCTATGATCGGAGACGGAATCAACGATGCTCCAGCCCTTGCAACGTCTGACCTTGGTATTGCCATGGGCGGTGCCGGTACAGATTCCGCTATGGAAACGGCTGATATTGTGCTTATGGCAGATAACCTTGAAAAATTGCCACACACCATTCGCCTAAGCCGAAAAGCCTTATCGATTATTAAGCAGAACGTATGGTTCTCGCTTGTTACAAAATTTGCAGCCCTTCTACTGATCTTCCCAGGCTTCCTGACATTATGGATGGCTGTTCTTAGTGACACGGGAGCTGCGCTGATTGTTATTTTGAACAGTATGAGGTTAATGAGGCAAAAATAATGGAACGAAAAAAAGCCTGATCCCACTGTAACGTCTTTGATTTTGGAGTACAAAAAGCGAATTCACACCCGAAAACACACAGATATTTGTTATCTGTGTGTTTTATTTAGGAGTCCATTTGTATGGTATGATCTGAAAGTAGATATTGGGATTTTATGTTAGTATGAATATAGACTTTGTGAAGGAACCTACTTACACTAACGCGGCAGGATAGTTGAAGAAGAGAGTTGGATTTATATAGTAAAACCTATATAAAGGGGTGAGGTATATGAGGGAAATAGATGTTGCGATGATTATATATATTATTTTTATGGTTGTAGCGACTTTTGTAAGTTTTAAATATGGTTCCAGTATGATTATAAAAACAGGATTGTTTTTACCGCAAACCTTAATTGCAGGTACTATTAACTTGGCATTAGGCGTATTTGCAATTATAGGATGGTTCTTCTTCGCTTGGGGTGTAAATGAATTTCTATTCTTTGGAGGATTAGTTTTAGGCATCGGTTTATTAGTCGTAGGCGAAGCCGTTCTAATTACAACCTTATTTTTGAAACGAAAGAAATGGATACAAAATTACAATGAAAGCTTTAATTAAAAGAACCGTGATACTTCACTATTAGGTGCGATTGTTGAACAGGGATGGTGTTATAGATGGAAGATAAAAAGAGGAAATTTCAATTCAAATTATGGTCAGGAGCAGTATTAGGGTCAATCATTATATTCTTAATTGTAAAATTCTTATGGGAAGATGCCAGTCCAATGCTACTGCTTCTATTCTTAATAATAGGTATTCTAATCAATTTTATTATTACACTTCTTAATCAAAGGTTCAGTGGAAGAGGTCATTAAAGTAAGGGGTTCCCTGGTTGAATAAGCAAATCAAGATAAATAGAAAAAATCTCAGTTCAGTAAACTGAGATTTTTTAATTTTAATTACAATACCACTACAAATACACTCTTTCTGAAATTGGAAAATATCAACATAAACGCTTAAGTAGGCTTTTATATAAATTGTTCATCTACTAAATAAAATGCTAAAGAAACGATCATCCACACTGAAAAAGCTTCGCTTAGCAGGATTTTGTAATTCCCTGTATACTATAATGGGTCCTGTGGTATTATCAAATAATTTCGAATAGTTTGATTTTTCGCGAAACACGTTGTATCCTTTTATGTATCCGCTTACAAAAAGAGTGAAGGAGGTACAAAATATGCAAGCAATGAAAAACAGATGGTTAATTGCTTTATCAGCTATTTCCATCCACCTTTCCATCGGAGGTGCCTACGCATATAGCGTATATACTACCCCCGTAAGTGAACAAATGGGTTGGACCCCAACTCAAGTAACGATTGCATTTACCATTATGATGGCACTGGCCGGGTCATCTGCAGCATTGTTTGGGAAGTTTGTTGAAAAAAATGGTCCAAGAAAATCAGCAATTCTGGCTGGAGTTTTATTTGGTTTAGGACAAGCCGGTTCAGGGGTTGCGATCGCGATTGATTCACTTCCATTTTTCTTATTGTCCTACGGATTAGCAAGTGGACTTGGGCTTGGCATTGGCTATATTTCACCCGTATCAACTCTTGTGAAATGGTTCCCTGACCGAAGAGGTTTAGCAACTGGATTAGCGGTACTTGGTTTTGGAACAGGAGCACTCATTACAGCGCCCGTTGCAGCCAACTTAATGACTGCAATTGGAATATCTAATACATTTTATGTGTTAGGGGCAGCTTACTTTATTTTTATTACATTAGGTGCTTCTTACATAGCCCCACCCCCAGAAGGCTGGATGCCAGCTTCTATGAAACGAAATATGGCCTCTGGGAATAAAGTTTATAAAAAGGATTTACAACAATTGACTTCTAAAGAAGCGGTTAGAACAAAGCGTTTTTGGCTGCTATGGACGATGATGCTTATTAATACGACCGCTGGGATTATGATGATTTCAGTTGCTTCACCGATGGCCCAAGAAGTGGTAGGGTTATCAGCCGGTGCAGCTGCCACGATGGTTGGAATTATGGGTGTATTTAATGGTGGAGGTCGTCTTGGCTGGGCAACAGCTTCAGACTATATTGGCCGCCCTAATGTTTTTATGATCTTCTTCTTAATACAAAGTGTTGCTTTCTTCATGCTTCCGATTACCACAAACATCTTCTTATTCCAGTTTCTAATTTTACTGGTTGTTACTTGTTACGGCGGAGGATTCTCGAATCTCCCTGCATTTATTGGTGATTTGTTTGGAACGAAACAACTCGGTGCCATTCATGGGTACTTGTTGACTACATGGTCTCTAGGTGGCGTATTTGGACCTATGATGGTTTCGCAAATTCGGGCTAGAACCGATAGTTACACTGCTGTATTTTACGTTTTTCTTGCTTTAATATTCTTAGCACTTGTTGTCTCCATTCTTATGAAGTTAGACATTAAAAAGACTGAGAAGGATCTAAAACAGCAACAAGAAGAAGCGGTTAATTATTAATTAGGAAACCAAAGGATTTGCATTGTAAAGTTGGATCCCGTCTTACCGATGGGGTTCAACTTTTTTTCTTAAGAGTAGGATGGTTATCAAGCAAAACAAGAGATCCAATTCATATATGAATTGGATCTCTTGTTTTGGGTGTTATTTTATTGTTTGTACTCCAAACCGAATTTGTTAAGCCCACCGAGGGATCAGGCTTTTTCTATTCAGATAATGAAGAAAGTGTCTGTTCGGCGACCTGACGTTGTTCGGTTTCTGTAAGCTGAAGCTGGATTGTTTTTCGAATTTGATCAACAAAGTCCTGCTGGGTTTCTTGTAAGGTTTGGTTTAAAGCAGGATTTGAATGTGTTCCAGTTTGGTACAAATGAGCCGTTCGTTTAAAAAGTTCATCTGTTCTCCGATTTAACTTGTGTTGCGATTGACCGGCCTCTTTTTGTTTATATTGAGAGAGGGCGATGGCGATCTGGTGTTTCCAGATCGGCAGTGTTGTTAATATGGATGATTCGATGCTCTCAGCTAATGTTTGATTCGCTTTTTGAATCATACGAATCTGTGGTGCAGTTTGCATGGCGATCTGCTGACTCACTTGTAGGTCATATAAGCGCTGGTCCAGCTGTTCTGTAACGTCATCAAGATCCTGAATTTTCTGAGGTGTCAGGTCATTTGCGGTCTGTTCGAGTTCAGCTCTTAAGCTAGGGAGTGTTTCCTCGAGCCATTCGACTTTCTTCATTTCGCCCGCAGCAATGAGGGTGCATAGCTCCTCATAGTACATCTCGTTTTGATGATAAAGTTGCTCAAGAACCTCGTTATCATGTAGTAAGCTTTCCCGAGAGCGTCGTAATCGGACAGTTGTTTTTTCCATTTGTGCTCCGATTTTTTGATACTTAGATAAAGTGGCATGAACTGTATCGCCTTTACGGAACCATTTGGAGAAAAAGCCTTTCCTCTTATGCGACAGCTCGTCCGGGTCAATGTGTTCAAGGTTTTCAAGCAGTTCATTCATGATCATTCCTGCTGAAGACATATTGCTGTTTTTTACTTGCTCAAGGATGGTATGGGAAAAGGTACGAATTTGTTCTTGTACGTCTTGTCCAAAATCAATCGTTCCCTTACCCAGATTCATTTCCCGCGCTAGCTCAATCGCTCTCTGTTGTTGGTGTCCTGTTAATTCTTGGAACGTTTCACTAACGTGTTGAAGTGAATAATTAGTCATGTTGCTTGACCTTCTCTGGTTTAACAGATCCTTGTAAGTGGATCGAGTGTTCAGCAATTTCTCGCTCAGCACTTAAGTCTTCGAAGTCATTTGAAAGAATAGAGGCTAGCTCTTTCTCTACTGCAAAAGTTAACTTACGGATGAGGTCTTCAGTTTCATGTAACGCTTTTCTTGATTCTTCATCCTTTAACGAGTGTGAGGCCAGGAAGGTGTACTTTTCCGTTAATTGAACGACCGAATCGAGCTGGTAAAAGAAGAAATGGTCTGCTTCATAAAAACGAGCTGGTTCTTTCTTGACTACTTTAAGAACACGCGAGACGGAACGGTTAAGTTGTCCGATCTCTTTTAACGCATGAACAGAACGTACGCTAAATAATGCTTTGTTTAGCCGTTTTTTCTTTTCGGTTGCTTCTTTTATATTCTTCATAATGTATTGGTAATCTTTCCGCGTCAGCTGGTTGGTTGCTAATTTCTTGCGATCGCCCAAGTACTGAAGGGCAAAGTAGGTCCCTATTGCGAAAACGGTAGACAACAAGCTTGATGAAGTGAATCCCAGATCTCCGAGAAAAAGAATGAACCAGGAGATCACCATCACGTGGAATGCTAAAACGCCATAGAGGAATTTCATTAATACAGACTTCATGTTATCGACTCCTTCAAGAAGTTCCTTGTATCTTCTATTATATGACATCTTTACGTATTTTCAGAGGGGTAGGTTTCAAAAGTTGATGAAATTTCTCGATTTGATTGATGCGGAACCACGCCGTTACCTTGGAAAGTGCTAGGGGTGGCTGGGGAACGACTCGCTTTCCGTGGGCGAGCTGTCGAGCCTCCTCGGGCAAAAGGCATGCCCTGCGGGGTCTCGTCGACCTCTTTCTCCCACAGGAGTCTCCCCGTTCCCCAGCCACCCCTGGCGTTATAGTGGATAACGGCTCGAATCGGCGAAAACACGAGTGCACATTTCTCAATCAAGTGGCGTGAAACCTAAGCTATTACATAGCACCACCTTCCTCTAGCCTATCGCTAAGGAAACAATTACCTTCTCATGGCAAAACTAAGGGCACCTCAATTAGGTGCCCTTAGTTTGTTAAGCCGAGTAACTGCTTGATGTGGTTTTGTTTTTTTGTTGGTCTAGTTCTTTTTTGTCTTGTTGTAAGGCCTTGTAGAGGGAGAAGACCATGAGAATCATGATGAATGAGAATGGTAAGGCTGCTGTGATGAGGGCGTTTTGTAAGGCGGTTAGTCCTCCTGTGTATAAAAGGACAGCTGCGATGGTGGATTGGGATACGCCCCATGCGAATTTTACGGTTTTAGGTGGATTGAGTGATCCGTTTGTCGTTTGCATACCGAGTACGAATGTGGCTGAGTCGGCTGATGTGATAAAGAATGTTGCTATGAGCATCATGGCGAGTACAGATAGCACGATGGCAAATGGGAATTGATCAAATACACCGAAAAGCGCTTGTTCGTCTGGAAGCTTTGCGATATCTGCTCCGTCTTTTTGTGCTTGAATACCTGAGATACCAAACGTTGTCATCCATAGGAAACTCACAAGTGATGGCACCAGAAGTACACCAGATAGGAATTCGCGAATGGTGCGTCCTTTTGATACGCGAGCAATGAAGATCCCTACAAATGGTGCCCAGGCGATCCACCATGCCCAGAAGAATACAGTCCAGTCCATAATCCACTGGCGTTCTTCGTCGTTGTTTGGTGAGATACGTAAGCTTTCGTCTGGGAGTTTTTGAACATAGTTCCCAAGGGTATCCACAAACGAATTTAAGATATACATAGTAGGTCCGATGATGAGCATGGCTACAAATAACACGCCAGCGATTCCCATATTGGCGTTACTTAAATATTTGATCCCTTTGCTCAAGCCAGTATAGGCCGACAGCATAAAAAGAACAGTGACGACAGCGATAATGACGAGTTGAATCCAATATTGTTTTTCAATGCCAAGAAGGTACGTGAACCCTCCATTAATCTGTGCTGCACCAAACCCGAGTGTTGTAGCGACTCCGACGATAGTCGCGAAGACAGCAATGACATCGATCGTTTTGCCAAGTGGTCCTTTCATTTTTTCTCCAAAGAGAGGCTCAAGCGTGGCGCTAATGAGTCCTGGCTTGCCGTGCCTGAATTTAAAATAGGCGAGAACGAGAGCTACAACAGCATAAATAGCCCATGCATGAACGCCGTAATGGAAAAAGGTTGTCCTCATGGAATCGCGAATCGCTTCATTCGTTCCTGCTTCAGCGGTTGGTGGTGTGGAGATATAGTGAGAAACGGGAGAAGCAGCTCCGTAGAATACAAGTCCTATCCCCATACCTGCACTAAATAACATCGCAAACCATGTGGAATAGCTATAGTCAGGTTTGTCCCCTGGTTTTCCGAGCTTAATTTTGCCAAATGGACTTATAATCATATAAAGGCAAAAGAGGACGAAGATGGATACAAGTAATAAATAATACCAACCAAAGTGAACCGATATATACGTTTTGATATTTCCTGATATGGCTTCGAAATTCTTAGGTGCGATAACACCCCATAGGGATGCGGCTAGTGTAATGGCTAATGTAATCCAAAAAACTGATGTGACTTTCTTCATGTGTTTCTCCTTTCGTACTTTACGTATTTAGAAAGGCCGGCCTGTGTCTAATACATCTATACCCATAACATTCCAGTCTAAACAAAAGTTGGTTGAGGAAAGATCGGTTCTATTCGTCTAAGGTGTATCCTGATATAATAGGTTCACATGACTTCGTGATAGGAATTAGAGGAGGAGAACGACATGACGATTACAGATTTTAAAGAATTAAATGAATCAGGACTTTATTTTGATGGCTACGCCCTTGTGAAATCAGCGCAAGAAGCAACGACAAAAGGTGGCGTGCCTTTTTTTAATATTACATTAGGCAAGCAGGAGAAAAGTATTTCAACAAAGCTTTGGGAGAATAAATTTAACAACCATGATTTGGCTCAGCTTAAGAAAGTTTTCGAGAATGGGAACGTGCTTCACATTAAAGGGAAATTGAGTGAATATCGCGATCAGCTTCAGTTGACCATCGATGAGTTTGCTTTCCCTGAAGAGGGAGTTGTTCAAGTTGAAGATTATTTAGAATCAGCTCCAGAGCCAATTGAAAGTTTGAGAGCGGAATACGAAAATTATATTGGGAATATAGAGAGCCCGGTGCTTAGAGAGATTTGTCAGCGTCTGTATGATGAGCATAAAGACAAGTTCATTACCTACCCTGCGGCAAAGTCAAATCACCATTGTTTCACAGGTGGTTTGCTGTATCATACGGTATCCATGCTCCGCCTGGGTGATCATATTTCCGGTCAGTATAAAGAGGTGAAGAAGGACCTTGTTATGGCTGGTATTGCGCTTCACGATATGGGGAAAGTGGTCGAGTATACAAATTACTTCGCTCCTGACTATTCAAAAGTCGGTAATTTCCTGGGACATATTACGATCATTAATATGTTCATCGATCGCAAAGTACAGGTGTTAAAAGATGAGATTCCTTGGACGCGCAAGGAAGCGGATGAGGTGTATGAGCTTATGCACGTCATTAATGCTCACCACGGGAAGCTTGAGTACGGGAGTCCTGTTGAGAGTAAGATTCTAGAGGCAGAAGTTGTGCATCAGATCGATATGATGGACAGCCGCATTAATATGATTACGTACGGTCTTCAGGATGAGAACTTGCAGGAAAACGAAGCGAAACGAATTTTCCCGATGGGGCTGTATTACCGTACGTCGCAATCAGATTAATACAGATTGGTGTAGCACCTCCTCTTTGGACGTGGTACGCTTACAAGGATACATTGAGGAGGAATACTGTGGCTAAAAAAGGACCAACACCAAGAAAGAAAAAGGGACCTCTCTTTACATTTGACGTTCATGAGACAACTGAATTACTACCGTTTTTAATGGATTCTATAAAAAGCAAGAGCCGAAATTCGATAAAATCATTCCTGACCCGAGGCCAAGTGGTCGTAAATGATGAACCTGTGACAAAGCATAGTACTGTAATCAAAAAAGGACAAACGGTCAAAGTGTTAAAGACACCTGCGCCTTCGAAGGTTACGTTTAATGGATTGAAGATCCTTCACGAAGATGAGGATATCATCGTTGTTGAGAAAGATTCTGGTTTGTTATCGATGGCTTCAGACAAGGAAAAGGAACAAACGGCTTATAAACAATTAACCGAGCATGTGAAACGTGAGCAGCTGAAGAATCGTGTCTTTATCGTTCACCGCTTGGATCGTGACACTTCTGGGATTATGGTGTACGCGAAGAATGAAGAAGCGAAATTGAAGCTTCAGGATAACTGGAAAGACATGGTCAAAGAGCGTACGTACGTGGCGTTGGTGGAAGGGTATGTAAAGAAGCCCGAAGGAAAAATCGAGTCCTGGTTAAAGGAAACGAAAACATTCTTAATGTATTCAAGTCAGCGTAAGAATGACGGGAAACATGCGGTCACCCATTATAAGAAGTTAAAGGGGAATAAGTATTTTTCTTTAATGGAACTTGAGCTTGAAACGGGTCGTAAAAATCAGATTCGTGTCCATATGCAAGACATTGGCCATCCGATCGTTGGAGATAAGAAATACGGAGCAACTTCTAATCAGATTGGACGCCTTGGGTTGCATGCCAAAGCGCTTGTTTTTGAGCACCCTACATCAGGGAAAGTATTGAAGTTCGAAACTAAAATCCCTCAGGCTTTTCAGAAGGCGCTGCAGAAATAGTAAGAATCTAAAAAAGCAGGAAGCTCGTTCATTGTTGAACGCGCTTCCTGCTTTTTGTTTATGTTTACTTAAAGACGCGTTTTACGACTTTGCGAATCCCTTTTTCAGCTGCGCGATGTTTCATCCGTTCACCGCCACGTCCATGCTTCACGGCACTCGCATCGTTCTTTAACCTCGTAGCCTTATATGCCTTAGATAATAGTCCCATTCGATCTCAACTCCTTTTAATAGATTAAATGTATTTGTTACTAAACACTTCCCCCTGTATCGCCCTCATAAAACATCAAGATTCAGCTCGCTTCAGCGCCTTAAAGGAGCAACGCGTGCCAGACACCCTTCAGTGCTTTAAAGAAAAGGTGCGTGCCTGGCACGCATCAGTACGCTAAAGGAGAGAAGGGTGTCTGGCACGCTTCACTTCGCTAAAGGGTTTTCCAAGAAAATGGAGATTGACTTTTAGGGGGGAGGGTGTATAAAATATAGTGTTGTAGTAGTGATTATATGATTGGTTTCATTGTAGCCTAATTTTATATCCTGCAAATATAAATAGAGGTGGAATTAAGATGGAAAAACAACAAAATTATCAGGTGTTATTGTATTACAAATATGTTCAGATTGATGATCCGGAACAAGTAGCAAGCGAGCACTTAGAGTTTTGTAAGGAGCTTGGCTTGAAAGGTCGTATCCTGATTGCTGGTGAAGGAATCAACGGTACGGTTTCTGGTACGATCGAACAAACAGAAAAGTATATGGAAAATATGAAAAATCATCCATTATTCGAAGGCACTACTTTCAAAGTGGATGCAGCTGAAGGTCATGCATTTAAGAAAATGCACTGCCGCGCGCGTCCTGAGCTTGTAACACTTCGTTTAGAAGATGATATTAATCCACATGATTTAACCGGCGAGTATTTGGAGCCGAAAGAATTCTATAAACGTATGCAAGAAGAAAATACAATCGTAATCGATGCACGTAACGATTATGAATATGACTTAGGACACTTCCGCGGTGCGGTTCGTCCTGATATTGAGACGTTCCGTGAACTTCCGGACTGGGTACGCGAGAACAAAGAAATGCTTGAAGGCAAGCAAATCTTAACGTATTGCACAGGTGGTATCCGCTGTGAGAAGTTCTCTGGTTGGTTGAAGCGTGAAGGCTTTGACAATGTAGGACAACTTCACGGAGGAATTGCCACTTACGGGAAAGACCCTGAAGTACAAGGTCAACTATGGGACGGTCAAATGTATGTCTTTGACGAGCGTATTAGTGTACCGATTAACCAGGTTGAACACAACATTGTAGGGAAAGACTACTTTGACGGAGAGCCTTGTGAGCGCTATGTTAATTGTGCAAACCCTGAATGTAATAAACAAATTATTACTTCAGAAGAGAATGAGCACAAATATGTACGCGGCTGTAGCCCAGAGTGCCGCTCTCACTACCGTAACCGCTACGTGGTTGAGCACGGCTTAACGGAGGAACAGTGGAACGAGCGTCTACTTGCTTTAGGTGAAGAAAAAGCACAAGAGCAAACAAATTAATAGTTGGTGTATCAAACCGCTTGGACCTATAAAGATCCAAGCGGTTTTTTTCTTTATTAAGTTTTCGTACCAAATGGTCTCTCGCATTCCGTGGAGATTGTTATTTTTCCCCCTATCGATCCCTAAAGTCTTATATAATAGAAAAGAACTATACTAAAGGGGGGAAATGATGAATCAAGTAGTAAAGAAAATAATCATAATGGCGTTTTTTCTTACAGCATTCATCGCATCAAATCAAACAATAGCCGCATCAGTCGTAGACACAAACAGCACGTATACCTATGAAACTATGAAAAAGGACTTAGCGGAACTTGATGAAACATATGGGGATCTCATCGAACTATATACCATAGGGCAGTCGGTATATGGAAGAGATATCGTTCTTGTTCGATTGGGGAATGGACAAGCCGATACCTTTTATAACGGATCGCATCACGCCAGGGAGTGGTTAACGACGATTCTAAACATGAAGATGATTGAATCTTATGCAGAAGCAGCTGAAGCGGGCACAACGATTGAAGGGTATGACGTTCGATCATTGTTAGAAAAAGGGACGCTCTGGTTTGTGCCGATGGTGAATCCAGACGGTGTAACTCTTCAACAAAAAGGGCTGCAGGCTTTTCCAAAAGATATCCACAAATCATTAATTTCAATGAATAATGGAAGTTCTAATTTCGATCGTTGGAAAGCAAACGTTCAAGGGATTGATTTGAATCGTCAGTATCCTTCTGGGTGGGAAGAGGTTAGTACAACTAGTCCAAGTTGGAAAAACTATAAAGGTGAATACCCATTTCAAGCTCCAGAGGCAAAAGTAATGCGTGACCTTACATATTTGTTAAACCCTGCAGTTTCTCTTGCTTATCATACATCTGGTAGAGTGATTTATTGGAACTTTAATGTGGATCAAGAAGACTTAGGGCGCGATCAAGACATTGCGGAACTGTACGCTTCTCTTAGTGGCTATCGTATGGTCCCAACGTATGCTGGTTCTGGGTACACGGATTGGATTAATGAGGTGTTTGACCGCCCTAGCCTGACACCAGAGCTTGGTTTATACGCAGGGGAAAGACATGTGGATCCGGCCACATTTCCTGAAACGTGGAGGCGTAATAAGGAAGCGGGATTAGCGATGGCAAATGAGTCGGTTAAGTTACAATTTCCAGAACACACTCCTGGTGATCAGCCTGTTGTTTTAGGGGACCGGGCAACGGAGAGAGACATTCTTCCTCCTCGGGATATTGATGACTATTATGAGAAAGCCTTAGATATTATGGAGGACTATCATTTATCTCAAGAAGAAAGTATTGAGTATTATAGTTGGTATCAGCAATGTAAAGGGGACTGTTCGATAAACGATCCAGAGCTGAATGAAGTGTTCGACAAGTTGCTTCACTTTGAAGATCTTCCTGAACAGAAAGACATTGAAGAAGATAAAACGTGGACCATTGAATTGAATACACACATCGATCCAGAGAGTGTAAATAAGGATAATGTATACATTCAAACAACAGAAGGGCAAGCGGTCCCTCTTGAAGATGCTGTTGTTGAAGACAACTTTATTACGGTTCATGCTGAAGAATCTTATAGAAAAGGAAAGTCCTATACCATTTATGTGAAAGATCTCATATCTGCGGGTGGTCAAAAGATGGAAGAGCCTGTAGAAATGACGTTCACGATTCAATAAAAAGTCGCTGTGCATGGAGGTCATGCACGGCGACTTTTTTTTAGTTTGGCTCAAGAGGTTACCGTCAGACCAAGTTCGGGCGGGGAGAGCGGCTCAAGCATGAATAAAGCGGCTAAAGCTGATGAGAAGTGACGCAAGCTAAACTGAAACCGACTCAAGAAGCAAAAAATTCGGCTCAAGTCTTGGTGCAACTGGCTCAAGAGGAAGGTAAGCGACTCAAGCCTTTGGAAAAATGGCTCAAGTTGGGCCGGGAGTGACTCAAGTCGATCAGAAGCGGCTCAAGCTATGAGAGCAGCCAAAGTATGCCAGAAGTTGTTTTAAAAATAGCCTCAAGCGACTCATGTTGAAAGGAAATGGCTCAAGCTAAGCTGAAACCGGCTCAAGCAGCTACCTATTCTAGTATTTCCACATACAAAAAACCTCTCCACCAAAAGTGAAGAGGTTGTAAAGGTCGAAGTTATGTAGCCGTCCCGCTCTGCCGTCTTTCTGTTGCCTCAAAACCCGCGTAGGCAGGTGGGTTCTCGCATCATACCATTCAACTTCCCAAGTCATTGGGCGTGTTGGCAAGTATGAAATGTAAAGATCCCTGTGTTCAAGCATCGGTTTGAGACATACTGAAATGACGTACATGGCAGGGCTCGGCTCCCTCGTTGAGCGAGGGGATCAATTTGTATTCTCTATATTACAAGGTAAGGGAGAAGATTTCAAGGGGGGTGCTTTATTTATTTTTTCTAGACTATCCATTTTCTCCCTAACTACTTTAACAGAATAAAGCGTGCCAGACACCCTGTGCTACGGTGAAGTACTAAAGGGTGTCTGGCACGCTTTAGTATATAGAAGTGGATTTTTTTATAAATTATTTAAAAATAGTAAATTTTCCTTTTAATTGGTTTTTGTTTGGGGTAGAGGGTTAGGAATACGTTTATATAGGAGGATTTATATGAATCGGAGAAAGTTGATTGATTACAGCATTTTTATTCCATCATTACTTATTATTGTAGCGATTAGCATTCCGTTTGCTCTTTACGAAAAGGAATCACTAAGCATGCTGAACTCAATCTTTTCATTTATTGTTGATATGTTTAGTTGGGGGTATCTTTGGTATGGCATTCTTTTAGTTGGGGCGGGATTATATTTCTCGTTTTCGAAATATGGTCAAGTTGTCTTAGGGGATCCGAAAGAGAAGCCAAGGTTTACCCTATTTGAGTATGCATCAATCCTGATCGCCATGGGAGTGGGGTCAACGATTATGCGTACAGGGATGTTGCAGTGGACCTCTGTTGCGAACGATCCGCCAGCCGGGGTGGAGCCTGGATCGGCTCAGGCAATCCTTTGGGGGAACGCGTACAGTATGTTTCTGTGGGGGTTTCAGGTCTTTGCCATTTTCGTTATGATTGCTCCGGCGATGGGCTACATCTTGCACGTGAAGAAGCGCCCGCTTATGCGAATTTCAGAGGCTTGCCGAGTATTGTTTGGCGATCGGTTTACAGACGGTTTCGGTGGGAAAATGCTTGATGCACTTTTTCTCATTAGTATACTAGCCGGCGCCTCTGTCACATTAGGGCTTGGTGCCCCGATTATCACACATAATTTGTCCGCGTTGTTCGGGGTGGATGTTACATTTGGATTAACCATTATCGTTACGATTGTATGGGTGTTCTTGTTCTCGCTCAGTGCATACTTAGGAATTGAAAAAGGGATCAAGCGTTTGAGTACCTTTAATATGTATTTAGCAGGTCTTTTTGCTGTGTTTATTATTGTGGCAGGGCCAGGTGTCTTTATACTTAACTACTTTTCTGATAGCGTCTCGTTCTTGCTGTCCCATTATCTTAATATATCATTGAACACAGATTCTGTTCACCAGGGAGAGGCTTCCCATATTCAGAGCAATACGGTTTTCTGGTTTGCGTATAGTGCTACTTGGGCAATGCTTCATAGTGTTTTTGCTGCCAAGATCTCGAAAGGGCGTACAATTAAAGAGATGATCTTAACCTACTTATTAGCTCCGACTCTTATTTCTTGGGTAGCTACTGGAGTGTTAGGAGGTCTCGGGGTGCATCGCTACTTAAAGGAAAACATGGAAGTTCTGAATCTTGTAAAAGAAGAAGAGAGAATGGCTGCGATACCAGAGATTTTATCCACTCTTCCATTTGGGGAAGTGGCGATTGCAATCTTTATGATTGTAGCTCTTGTATTCTTAACCACTACTCTTGATTCAACGACGTACACAGTAGCAGCTTACACAAGTACAAGAGATATGAGTAAATACGAGCCTCCGAAAAACCTTCGTATTATAATCGCCGCTGTTATTACGACGTTAGCACTCGTTTTAATGAGAATTGGGGGATTGGCGCCTCTTGAGGTGGTCTCAGGCTTGATGGGGCTGCCGGTTATTATCATTCAATTTGTCTTAATCTATGCAGCGAAAAAAATGATTGATGAGGATCAAGCTTATTCGTATAATGTGCGGTCTTCATAGCGGAAAGCCCAGGCCTGATTGGTCTGGGTTTTTTAGAGGGAAATTTCAGATGATGTGGAAATGGCGATCCATTACTTTCTGATTTTTTACATAAACTCCAAATAGCTGGTAGACCTATTATAAATAAGAGGTCTACTTTTTGGTGTGGACTAGAGAGTAGAGAATTGACACAAAAAAATTCGACAATCTAAATCGAATGAACTCGGAAAATAGTACTTTTTTTCGAAATACAATTGTAATGTAAGCGATACCTTTTGAGGGGGGAGTTTAGTTTGGCATGCTCGTAATAGCGGTGTGAGCGGTTTCTTTACAATTAACTAGGAATATATTCCCTCATGCTACCCCCTGTTACTTTAATACCTATTCAACGATTCGACAGGTGTGGTAATCTATTTTTGAATTTTAAGAATATGAAACAGGGATCAACAAGCTCCTTTTTTAAGGAAGGAAAAGATAAAGAATGAACCTATTTACAGATGAGGAGATTGGGGAGCATCTTCTTAACATCATTAATGAAGACGTGGGGGATGCTGACTTAGTTGAATTACTGAGTACTTTCGTGAGTTGGAAGCAAGAAGAAGGATTTCCCTTTGGTCGCATGCTTCATCTTCATTATGCACTCTTCGGTGGTCAGGACCGTTCAGTGGCTCTTCAATCTGTTGCTGCGATTGAGGCATTTATATTGGCTTTGGATATATTGGATGATTTAGAGGACCAGGACGGGTCAGAGAAGCGTTGGATGGAAGAGCCCATGGCCATTTCAATGAATGGATCGACAGGTCTTATTATGCTCGCTCATTCTATACTTCAAAGAGTGGATTCTAAAGGACAAGCGGTTGCGCTTCTATCTCAATCAGGAATGCGAGCGGTAAAAGGTCAGCATCATGATCTGCTAGAATCGATTCGCTCTGAGGAAACGTATTTCCGAATGGTTGAGCATAAGTCAGGTTCTCTTATGGCCTTAGCATGTAAGGTTGGAACACTCTTGTCTAAAGGGGAAGATGATGAGCGTGTGGGAGTCTACTCGATTGAGTTTGGCTGTGCGGCGCAGCTGGCTAATGATATCGAAGATGCTCTTAGGCTCGACTCCACAAATGATATGTTGCACAAGAAGCGAACACTTCCCACACTAAAGTTGTTGGAACATGAGGGAGCCGAAGCAGACTGGCTTCGGCACTATTATAACGGGGCGATTACGCAAGATGCTTTTTTAGAGAGAAAAAAAGAGATCTTTGAGTGGGCTTCCAGATCGTCTGCTATAACCTATTCAATGGTGAAAAAGCGGGTTTACCAATTAAGCGCAGTTGAAAAGGTGCAGCAGGTGGATGGAGAAGAAGAGATCAAAGCCCAGCTGGTTGAGTTTATGCAGTCTATATAGGAATACCTCATGAAGAATGCTTCGTGAGTTGAATAAAATATAGGGGAATTAATAGGAGGAATGTGTCATGTTACAAACAGTGGTGGAGAAATTAGTGGGAAATCCGGATCTTCTTAAGCAATGGAAAGAAGGAGCGGTTCGCTTTGAGGGTCTTTCTCAGACAGAAGAACTTGCATTAGCGGACGTGTTTGATTCTCAAAATACAGGCGAAATAATGAAGATGTCATTCTGGAAATAAAGGAAACAATCGATTTTGTAGAAGGAATAGCCAGGGATGCTCTGGCTATTTTTTCTCGTTAAAAAGGTGGTTCTATGCAAATTCATCGTCAGAGTACTCGCACCATTCTATTAGTAGGGATCGCCATCGTTGCTGTAGCGTTCTATCTGTCCTATGTAACGATAACAGAACCCTATGTTGGTTTAAATGTTAAGAAAAATGATCAGGGCGAGTGGGTTGTAACAAATGTCGATCCAATTGGTTGGGCAAGTGAAGAGGGCATTGAAAAGGGGGATAAAATTGTAGGTCTAAATGGGATTTCCCCTGGCGCCCATCGCTCAATCCGAAAGTTCGGAGTTATTGATAACTTCTCCAAAATTACAGTGGGGCAAGAGGACGGTTCAGTGAAGTATGAGGCAGACAATCAAGAGCTCCTATTATCAAGTACGCTTCTTTATCATACGGTCATACCGGCTCTTGTGTTTATTGTGCTCTTTACGTTTAGTGCATTTATTTACATGAAAAAGAGGGATGATCGGGCAGCGTTGATGTTTTCGGCGTTTCTGCTTGTTGTGGGATATGGGTATATAAGTGCCGGAGCTTCGGCCAGAACAGATGATTTGGCTCGCTTTATTAATGGCCTGTCCTTATTATTAGTTCCAGCTGTATTCTTGCATTTTTTAAGTCATTATTTTAAACGATATGCGATTAAGCTAGTCAGTAAAAGAATGCTTGTATCTCTTTATACGATTAATTTACTTATCGTTTTGATTGATACCTATTCGATCTTTATCCCGGTTGGGGATCAGTACTCGCTGATTAGGCAGCTGCAGCTGTTTGGTTTTTCATTTGGGATCTTTTTGTGTTTATATATTTTAATTACACGTTACATTAGTTACCGGAAGACGACTCATAAAGCTGTTTTTCAAAATATGATTTTTGGGCTTGTGATCTCTTTCCTTCCCTTTATTTTGTTGACAGCGATGCCGAGTGCGATTATTGGAATCGATATTATACCAGCTTCGATTACATCGGTGTTCTTGTTATTTTTACCGTTATTTTTCTTATATCTTATTTTATCGAATCGGTTATTTGATATTGATTTTATCAATAGTAGAATTCGTTATTATTCCTTTTTATCGCTTG
The DNA here is from genome assembly GCF_000770675.1 of Pontibacillus chungwhensis BH030062. Taxonomy (GTDB): domain Bacteria; phylum Bacillota; class Bacilli; order Bacillales; family BH030062; genus Pontibacillus; species Pontibacillus chungwhensis. Next base: position 52,688 of record NZ_AVBG01000007.1, on the reverse strand, counting down.
TCTTTACTGTACTCATACTTGGTATTCTCGTTGTCGCCACTTCGTTTACAGTCGTGCAGTGGATTCGTATTGCGATCTTGCTATATGTATCCTTTGGCTTGTTATTTTACCTCGAGGATAAATTACATATACGCCCTAAGTTGTTTGGGGAGAAGTTCAATTATCAGGTTAGCCTTGATCGATTCTCTAAAGATTTATCGAAATTGTTAAATCGGGATGAGCTTGATGACCGTTTAATTGAGGAAGTCAAGTCTGTTCTGCCCGTCAATCGGGTATCGCTTGTGAAATATGGCAAAGACACATGGGATGTGAAGGAGATTAAAGGGGATGAGACGATCTCCATTATTGCTTTACGTGAGAATGTCGATAAGCGAATCCGGATGAAAGCGCCTGGTGACTTTGTAAAGATTCATCAAGGCATGTGCTTTCTTGTGAGTGAGAGTAACGATGCGCTTTACTTGTTGTGGGTGGATCAGAAAGTGAACCATACTCCTTTCAACGAAGATGAACGGCACTGGCTTCAAATGCTTGCTCATTATACAAGTATCGTGTATGAAAACTTCCAGCTCATTGAAGGGGTGACAGAGGAGTTAAAGCGTTCGATGTATCAAAATACCGATGCACCTCTCTGGTTATCTCGCTTGTTATTTAATTTATCCGAGAAAGAACGTGCCCGCCTAGCCTCTGATCTGCACGATGAAGCGCTTCAGGAACAGCTCGTGTGGTACCGGAAAATAGAAGCGATGATGGATGATAAAGAGATGCCAGATCAATTTGAGAAGGAATTATCAGAAGTGAAAGAAGGATTGCTTGGTGTTGTTCAACAGATCCGGGAAACGTGTACGTTCCTAAGACCTCCGTTTTTAAGAGAAACAGGAATAGTAGAAGCATTAAGTCAGCTCATGGACTACTACCGTATGAGGTCTGATTACCAAGTCGATTTCCATTCAGAAGGATTTAGGGCGTCCCTTGATCATGAGCACTCCCTCGCCATCTACCGCGTCGTTCAGGAACTGCTCAATAACGCCTCTAAGCACTCTGGTGCTAGTTTTGTAGAATTTGAGTTGAAGAGTGATCGAGGTATGATTGTGTTGAATTATAAAGATAATGGTGTTGGTTTACCGGATCAAAACAAGCAAGATTTATCGAAAGGTATGGGGCTCACCGGAATCAAGCAGCGTGTGAGAAGCTTAGAAGGGCACGTCGAGTTCCTATCTTCTGAAGAAGGTGGGTTAGAACTTTCGATGGCTTTGTTTATGGAATAGTATTGTTGGATGATAGGTGAGGTAAGTTTATTAGTCTGATGTTTTTGTTTGCTTGAGAGGGGAGTAAGGTGGACCGGGGAAAACACTCGCTTTCCTGCGGACGAACTCCCGAGCTTCCTCGTTCGCATGCGCTCTCTGCGGGATCTCGGAAGCCCGTTTTTCCGCGGGAGTCTCGCATTTTCCCCGGTCCACCTTTGCTTAGTTGGGAGAAACAAAAACATCACCATATTGAGTGGTAGGGGATTCCAAGCACCATTTCAGTTGCGAGGCCGTTAACCCACTTTATGTCAGGGCAGGATTGGGGACTGCGAGACTCCCGCGGGGTAAGGAGCCTAGGGGAGACCCCGCAGAGAGCGAAGCGATTGAGGAGGCTCCCCAGCTCCCCGCAGGAAAGCGAGTGGTCCCCAATCCTGCCCTAGCACTCTTCGTCGTAACGGCCCATCTGTAATTACCTCAGCTACAACATCCATAAACGGAGACCTAATAAATATATAGACAATTTAAGCTTAACTTGTGGGGAGAGACGTACATGATTCGTATATTACTAGTAGACGACCATCCTTCTGTTGGGGAAGGTACAAAAGTGATGATTGAAAAAGAAGAAGATATGCAAGTGACCATTGTTGATGCCGCTGGGAAGGCATTGCCGCTTGTGCAGGAACAGGAATTTGATGTTATGCTGTTTGACCTTCGTATGCGAGGGATGAATGGCATTGAACTTGTTAAAGAAGTTCGTGCTCTTGGGAAAGAGGCGCCGATCTTAATTTACACAGGGTATGATATTGGGCCATACTTTAACACGCTCATTGAGGCAGGAGCCTCTGGGTTCATAAATAAAACAGAACCAAGGGATCAGTTGATTCTTTCTATACGATCGGTATTAAAAGGGAAGGTTATATTGCCGATTCAATTGTTCAAACAGCTTCGCCGAATGGAAGTGCAAGTGGACCAAGGTGGTAAGGAAGAGCAAGTAGAAGAAGAACAAGAAGAGATTCAGGAAGATGTGTCCATAAACTCGAGAGAACAGAAAATTTTAATTGAAGTGGCTAAAGGTAAAAGCAACCGGGAAATTGCAAGTGATCATTTTAAAAGCCAGCGTACCATTGAATACAATCTTACTGAGATCTTTAAGAAATTGCAGGTGAAATCAAGAGCTGAAGCCGTATTAAAGTCTAAACAACTTGGCATTATTTCGGATGAAGAGATAAACGAATAAAAAAACCTTAAAAAAGAGGGACAAGCACCGGGTCGCACAGTAAAACCGTGCAGGTGCCTGTCCCTCTTTCTTACGTTAAAGCAACACAGCGTGCCAGACACCCATCAGTGCGTTAAAGCAACAGAGGGTGTCTGGCACGCTTTAGTTGGGTGAAGCTTATGGTTTGGCGGTGGTCCAGTATTTGTAGGAGTGGACGAGTGTGCCGTTGTAGGTTGGATGGTCTGATAACTTTGAGTTTAGTTGATCGATTTCTTGTTCCATATAGGCTGCGCCTTCTTCGTAAAATGAAATGTGGTTCACGTACGGATTTTCTTTCATCTCAACCGAGAGTAAGATTTCTTTGTTTAATTCAGCTGCGTGCTGAAGTTCTTCCTCTGCCATGTACATGATACCCCCAGCGCCTTCGGTGAAGTCGCGAAAGGCCATGACAGATGTGTGATCCATCGTCCGGATAACCCATCGGTTGAATGGTATCCCTTTGCCTGGTGCTGGTTCTTCGTCAAACCACATCGCAAGGTCCATGCTTGCTTCAAGGTTTGAGTCGCGCCTTGTTTCTTCAACATAGAATTCTAAGTTACGGATCCATTGCGCTAATAGATCTTTCTTATCTTGATCCCACTCGTCTAAGACGTATGGCTCAATATCTAAATGGATGCCTTGGAATTTAGATGTTTCTGATACATTTTGATTGTAGGCTTTCACGTAGTCAGTTAATCTCTTTATTCGAAAGCGTTCGCTCTCCTTGGCCCATGTTGGATGACCGCCCATTGCGTGTACCTCAATGCCTGCTTCTTCTGCCTTCTGAACGAATCCGCTATAGGAAGAAAAGGATTCACGTAAGTCGAGACGCGCGTATATAAAGTTGATGTTTTGTTCTTTCGCAAACGCTAAAATCTCGTCTTCTTCTTGAATTAAACGTTCTGCTTCCCATATATAAGTTCCTCGCACAGTCTCATGTCCTTCTTCTGACTCTATTGGTTCTTCAGGATCGAGATTCAATTGATCTTTCACATGTTGATAGCTCTGAAAAGCTGTCCCACTGTAACTTGAATAGTCTCCTGCGTGCTCTTCAAGGACCCCTAAGTGCATATTCATATCTGCAATTCCTTCTTCTGCAAACGAAACGTAATCAAGGCCAGTGTCCTCTAAGGTGACCCCAATCAAAAGAGGACGTCCAATCTCATCCGCTGTCGCTAATTCTGTTTCAATGAGCGACATAATGCCATTGTCTCCTTCAAGTGTTTCCCTGAAAGCTAGAATCGTTGTTTGATCAAATTGACGGATCATCCATTCGTGAAAAGGTTGCCCATCCGTGCCTGGTGTTACAAGTGCATCAAGCCAGAAAGGAATGGTCGCTGTAACGTCTAATTCCGAATCACTTGTTTCCTCGGTAAGAGCCTTTACATTTTCCTTCCACTCTTTTAAAACGCGCTCTTGGTCCGCATCCCACTCAGGTAAGTGGTACGCTTTAATATCGATATTAACCCCTTTGAACTTGGAATTTTTCTCTGATTGTGAGTTATAAGATTTAACCCATTGTGCAAATTCTGTGACCATGTCCTGATGAGTCGTAAGCCCCCAAGAAGGATTCCCGCCCCATGCGTATACAGCAATTCCTTCTTCGCTAGCTTGTCTAATAAAGCTTTGGTAGAAAGAATCAGATTTGGTTTGATCCAGTTCAACGTATAGAACGGTGACTTGCTGATCTTTCGCTGCCTTAAGAACTTGATCTCCTTCTGAGGCAAGTTGCTCTTTGTGAACATACATTGCGTGATCTGTGTCTGGTGAATGCTTAAACCCAAGTAAAATAAAGACGACCCCTGTTAACAAAAACAAATAAAAAGACTTTCTCATTGTGTTCCTCCATCCCGCAAATAATGTCGTAAAACGGTACATCTTATTGAAAGCGCTTCACTTCTGGAATCGTTCTCCCATTTTCAAAACCCCGCATTTCGGAACCATTTACAGCCCCCGCAAAAACTACTTAATCCAGTAATGACAAGGGATTAAGCTGCATGCGTGATCCCTTCTTATTCGAGTGCCGAAACCCGAATCAGGGGGGCAACGCAACGTAAATTCGTGATTCCGAAACCGGGTTTTCGAAGATGTGAGTGTCGAACCGTGTTACGTTATTAACTGTGCTAAGGCAAGTAGCAATTATAAGTTAAATGTTTGTTAGATAATTTTCAAGAACAAATCAACAGACAAAGAAAAACAAGGAAATGTAACTACACTTCTTATACAGGAGGGGGCAAGAGTTATCTCAGGAAAGAAGATCGGGGTGGGTACTTTCCTTCTTGCAGTTGTTTTAACGATTAGCTATACGTTGTTGTCAACGAGTAAGCCCGTAGAGAGTAAAACAATGCAAGACGGTACAAAGATGAAATTTCGTACCCAACAACAAACAATCGAAATCTATCAAAATGAATCCTGGTCGCCTCTTACTGTTAAAGGGGTGAACCTGGGAGCAACTCTTCCGGGCTACTATCCCGGATCACTCCCTCTTGATCAAGAGACGTATAAACGTTGGTTTAAAAGCATGAAGGATATGGGAGTCAATACCGTCCGCATTTACACCATTCACGAACCGGTGTTTTATGAATCACTAGTAGAATTCAACCAAAATCATCCTGAAGATCCTCTTTATTTCATTCAAGGGATATGGTCACCGGTAGAGCAACTACGTGAAACAGATGATGCACGAGCCCCTGAAGTAACAGCTGCTTTTAAAGAGGAAATTGAAAGAGCGGTTGGAGCAGTCTACGGAGAGACTACGATCAAAGAAAATGCAGGGAAAGCAAGCGGGACATTTGATACAAATGCAGCGCCGTATTTGCTCGCCTGGCATTTAGGAACAGAGTGGGATCCAAAAATGGTTCAAAACACAAACAAAACTCACGAAGGTGAGGATGTATTTAAGGGGGAGTCGTTCAGAGCAACAAACGAGGCGAACCCATTTGAATCTTGGCTCTCGGAACTCTTAGATTACACAGCTCAACTGGAAAAGGAAAAAGGGTGGCAGCATCCGATGACGTTTACAAATTGGGTGACGACAGATCCGCTAGAACACCCTGAAGAACCACTCATTATGGAAGACAGGGTGAGCGTTGACGCAACTCATATAAAGGAGCAGGACTGGGACGGGGGCTATTTTGCTTCCTTCCATGCCTATCCTTACTACCCCGATTTTTTAAGACTGGGGAAGGCCTATAAGAATGTGTTAAATGAAGAGGGCAAACCAGACGCTTATAAAGGCTACCTTAAAGAATTGAAAGAGTATCATAAGGAAATGCCCATCATGATTACCGAGTTCGGTTTACCATCTTCGCTCGGTGTCGCCCACTTAGGTCGGTACAATCGTGACCAGGGAGGGCATAGCGAAGAAGAGCAAGGGAAGATGAACGCAGAGCTGTACGAGCTGATCGCCGATGAAGGCTATGCAGGAGTTGCCCTTTTCACATGGCAGGATGAATGGTTTAAAAAAACATGGAACACCATGCCCTATGTGGAACAAGGTCGGCGAGCGTATTGGTTTAACTATTTATCTAGCGAAACATCTTACGGACTTATTGGCATGTACCCAGGCCTAGAAGATGATATTCGAATTGACGGTAGCAATGAGGAGTGGGGCGAGCTTAAGAAAGTTCAAACACACGATGTAGAGAATGGCCCTATAGAAACTATTTCTTTCACACATGATGAAGGGTTTGTCTACATGAACGCTAGATTTTCGGAAGATTATGAAATAGCTAGTGAGCCATTTCGCTTAGGTGTGAATACATTGCCTGGAGGCTCAGATGTTTCTTCTTCTGAAATAGGAGTCGAGGCGCTCATTACGTTAAGTGGTGAAGAGGGTGAGGTTAAGCTTTCATCAGGCTATGACCCTCATCACCGTTTGTATAAAGACGAGCAAGCTGCTCAACCGTCACCAGATCAAAAGTTCGTTCCATGGAAGTTACCTGTAAGTCTTAAATTTGAACCTCCTAACACAAGACATGCCCATCCGTTTGAAGATGTGGGCGTTGGAGGGTTAAAGAGAGGAGACGCAGGAGCTTTCAAAAGTAAGGATTACGATCCGCAAGCTTTTTGGGAAATGAAAGGAAACGTCATTGAGATGAAGATTCCTTGGGCGTTACTTGGCTTTTCTGATCCTAGTCAGCGAAAGGTTGTCAGCTATCCAGATCAAAAGGAATCTTCAAGCATTACGACTGAATCAGTTAAATCAATCGAATTCCTCCCGCTCATTGGAGAAGAGCATGAAACATCGTTCTCCTACACATGGGATGAGTGGAGCAAAGTAAATTATTCAGAACGAAAGAAGAGTAGTTTTTATTATATGAAAGAAGCTTTATCAAACTAAAGGAGGACTGAGTATGTTTTTCAATTTAGAAGCGGCTTTTTATGTCATTTATGTACTGGCTGGACTCATGGCAATCATGTCATCTATTATTATCGGCATTAAAGTGAGGAAGAAACAAACCCGTAAGAAAACAGAACAAGTCATGCACCACCATAAAAGTTACTTTACGTACATTACTCAACAATTGGATGCGAGGGAATCGTTACAAACTCCAAAAAGAGAACTAACAACATTTGAGAAGAAGGTCTTCCAACGTGAGTTAGTAGAACGAATCGAGCGTCTATCAGGGGCTCAGCGGGGGAAGCTCATACAGCTTTGCAAAGATCTTGGCCTCACGGAATTTAATTTAAAACGTTTGAAGAGTGGACGACATTACGTTCGCTTAGAAGCTGCTTATAACTTAGGAGCTATGCGATGCGAGGAGGCTGTTCCTACCCTTTGCAAAATGCTCTACAAGAATAAGAAAGACTCAACGCGCTTTATCGTAGCCAGATCTATTGCTCAAACCGCAACATCCACAGGGCAAATCAATGATATGATTCATTATTTAGCTAAGGACCAGGAGAATAACTATCCATTAATTGTCGATATTGCCAAAGAGTCTGATTTGGATTTACGCGGGCCATTCATCTCTTTATTAAAGGAACCAAATCCAGAGCTAACGAAAGTGGGACTGTTTGGGCTAAGAGATCAGCCTGATGCTGAAATGCATTCCATTCTAAGGCCTCACCTCAATTCAGAGGACTACGATATTCGTACGAACGCAGCGAAGCTAATGGTTGCCTCTGGAGGTTCAACAGCACAACAGATGGAACAGTTCATGAATTTTAAAGATGAAGAAGTTCGCTTGTTTACAGCGGAATGGATTGGCCAGACTGGCGTGAAGAAATATCAAGAAGTACTTGAGCTAGGTGTTCAAGATGAAGATAAACAGGTTGCAAGGAAGAGTGCTAGAAGCCTTTCTCAGTTAGGTGATTCTGGATTCCGAACTCTTTGTAAGCTTGCTGTTAGTAATTTACGAAATGAAACAATTGCTTTTGAAATGATCCATGAATATTTGAAAGAAAGCGCTGCTGGATATTCTACGAATCGAAAAGTAGCTGATTATCACCGTAAACTATCGATTTATGAAACTTATTTCGGCAAAGACCAAGAGCTTATTGACGCCATGTAATTGGTAGAAAGGGGAGAGGCATGAGAGAAATATTACTCGGTTACGGCATATTCGCTATGTATTATGTCTTAACTATCAACACGATCTACTTCGGGATTATCTTATTCTCATTTAAAGAAATCTCTAAAATTCTAAAAAGCACGACCTTCTCAAAATACAAATCGTTATCAGGGTCGAACAATGTACCACCGATTTCGATACTAGTACCAGCCTTTAACGAGGAGTTAACGATTATCGAAAACGTTCGTTCACTTCTCGCTCTACACTATCCGAAACACGAAGTTATTGTCGTGAATGATGGATCAAGTGACGACACGGTCGGTGTTTTGATTAAAGAATTTGAACTTCAGTATTACAAACCAACATCCATTAAAGATGTCATTAAAACGGCGAAGGTGAGAGGGCTTTACTATAACCCAGATTATCCAAATCTTTATGTTGTGGATAAAGAGAATGGCGGTAAAGCGGACTCATTAAACGCAGGAATTAACTTATCGAGTTATCCGCTTATCTCGTCTATTGACGCTGACTCGTTATTAGAAGAAGATGCGTTGATCCGCATTGCTCGCATGTACATGGAAAAGCCCGAAGAATACGTTGCGATTGGCGGGAATGTCCGCATTGCGAACGGATGCAAGATTGAAAATGGCGTCGTGAAAAACGTAAAGCTCCCTAAAAAGCTATTGCCAATGTGGCAGTTAGTTGAATATATGAAAGCCTTCTTAGGTGGACGTATTGGCTGGAGTTCTGTAAATGGCCTTATTATCGTTTCTGGTGCGTTCGGAGTATTCCGTAAAGATTATGTGGTCGAAGTTGGGGGCTACCGAGGTGGTTACCCAGGTGAAGATATGAATATCATTATTAAACTTCACCGTCATATGCTTGAGAACAATTTACCGTATAAAGTTGCCTTTTGTCCTGACGCTGTTTGTTGGACGCAGGCACCTGATACATTCAAAATCCTTGGAAGCCAACGTAAGCGCTGGGGTCGCGGTAACTTGAAGAACATGATCGAGGAAGGGCGCTTTATGTTTATGCGACCGAAATATAAGATCATGGGTTGGCTTACCATTCCCTATAACATCATTTTCGAAACATTAAGTCCTTATTTCAGAATTACAGGATTACTTGCTCTAATTGGATATGCACTTATGGACATGTCTGGGTGGAAGATTTTACTCGTCTTTAGCTTAATCAATATTCTCTACGGAACACTACTCGGAATTGGATCTATGCTTCTTGAAGAAATTGCTTTCCAACGTTATCCGAGAATTCGAGACTTCTTTAAGATGTTGATCTATACAGTACTCATGTTCTTTGGATATAGACAGCTTGGCATTCTATGGAGGTTCTTAGGTCACATCGACTTCTTCCGTAAGAAGACCTCTTGGGGAACGATGGTCCGAACAAGTTTCAATGAAGATAAGAAATCAGCTTAATGCAAAAAGGGGGTAGAGAGCTGTGGAACAGCAAGTGGGTTCACGGATTATTCAGACGTTTCATCATTTTCTAGAGTATTATCAGGAAAGTAACTTAGCTTGTGGAATGATTATCGCTCGCGCAGATCTTAATGCCAAAGAGCTTGAGAAGCTAAAAACTCATATGGAACGCCTCGAGCCAGAGGTTGGTGTTCAGTTTAGTCATGATCAGACAGAAGGGTTGGTTGGGATTTTACTAGACAACCGTACGATTGGGTATTCTCACTTTTATTCCTTATATGTGAAAGACTTCTTAGAAGAGAATGGCTATCTTTCGGGATCCATATTGGTTGGGAGTTTTCCTGAAAGCAGCCCATACGCTGAGCAGATGCTCTTCGATATGGTATCTGAAATTATTTCAGAGAACGGACCTCAAGGTGAGATCCGCGTCTTCAAGAAAGAAAATAAAAAGAAGCAAGATTCGATCTTAATTGTGGATAGTGATGAAAAAGTGTTGGAACTGGTTACCTCGTATTTCACTCATAAAGGGTACACCGTTCACACCGCTACAGATGGTAAAGAGGGTGTAGCTCAATACGAGAAGCATCATCCAAGCCTTGTGATTACAGAGATTAATTTATCGGCTCTTGGTGGTTATCAGTTCATTCATCATATTCAACATGTAGAGGCTATAAAGGCTGCGCCTATTATGGTGTTAACGAATAAGCAATTAGAAGAAGATGTTAAGCGAACATTCGAATACGGGGTATCCGATTATATCACGAAGCCATTTTCCTTAATGGAACTCGAGTCACGAATGGTTCAGTTGTTACAAGCAGTTCATTCATAATTTATTTAGGGGGATTTATTCATGAAATATGCAAATCATTTAGCGCAAAAAATTGAAGCGAAAAAAGCAAATATCGGTGTAATCGGTATGGGGTATGTAGGACTTCCGCTAGCTGTTGAAATGGTGAAATCCGGTTTCAACGTAACAGGAATTGACCTTGACCCGAATAAAATCAACGCACTAAAAGCAGGAGACTCTTATATTCAGGACATTACAGATGAAGATCTTAGAGAAGCACTTGAATCCGGTCGTTTCCGTCCTTCAACAGACTATGATCTTGTCAATGAACTAGATGCCATCAGCATCTGTGTTCCAACTCCTTTAAGTGAGAACCAAGATCCTGATACGTCTTATATCACAAGCGTCATCGAGAAAGTGAAGCCGAGCATGAGAAAAGGGACTTTGATCACGCTTGAGAGTACAACGTACCCAGGGACAACAGAAGAACTCATTCTTAGTGAGTTTAATAAGTTAGGCTACCAAGCTGGTGAAGATTTCTTCCTATGCTACTCGCCTGAACGTGTAGACCCAGGTAACGACACGTTTAACACGAAGAACATGCCGAAAGTTATTGGCGGTGTGACGCCGAAATGTAGCGAACTTGGTGCAAGCCTGTATCAGAACTACGTAGGCAATGTTGTTCCTGTTTCATCTCCTCGCGTTGCAGAGATGTCGAAGCTTCTTGAGAACACGTTCCGTAGTGTGAATATTGCTTTTGTGAATGAAATTGCGATGATGTGTGAACGAATGGATATCGATGTTTGGGAAGTCATTGATGCAGCAGCGACGAAACCATTCGGCTTCATGAAATTCCAACCGGGACCTGGAATCGGCGGCCACTGCATCCCGCTTGATCCAATGTACCTTTCTTGGAAGGCAAAAGGATTCCGTTTCTACAGCAAGTTCATAGATCTGGCGCAATCCATTAATAGCAACATGCCTGACGTTGTTGTGTCTAAAACATCACAAGTTCTTAACGTTTACGGCCGTTCAGTGAATAGCTCAAACATCTTGATTCTTGGCATGGCGTACAAGCCAAATATCAGTGATCTTCGTGAATCTCCAGGCCTTTATCTATATGAGCTATACAAAGAGAGCGGTGCTAACGTAGAGTATTGCGATCCACATGCTCATAGCTTCATTGATGACGACGGAGAGATTGTAAGATCGGTTCCTTACAACAGAGAGCAGCTTAAGAAATACGATTGCATGGTGCTTGTAACAAATCACTCTGACTTTGATTATCAAGAACTTGCTGATCTTGGAGTACCAATTGTAGATACTCGTAACGCGTTTGAAGAATTCGACCGCGATCACATTCACAAGCTCGGAACTTCTTCTAAAGTACACACTAAAGATCATTCTATTGCATTATAAGAACGTTTATTTGACGTAACCATTACAAAAACACACAAGACAAGGGAGATGAGAAACATGTGCGGAATCATGGGGTATATCGGACAGCAGCACACACAAGAAATTTTAACAAACGGTCTTAAGAAGCTTGAATATCGCGGCTATGACTCTGTTGGGGTGGCAATCCACGACGGAGAAGCGGTTCAAGTAACGAAAGCAGAAGGGCGCTTAGATAACCTGGCGTCTCGTCTAGAAGACGCACCACTTCAAGGTTCTATCGGAATTGGTCATACACGTTGGGCGACGCATGGTCGTCCTTCTGATGAGAACTCTCATCCTCATACTGACAGTGAAGAGACAGAATTCGCGGTTGTTCACAACGGAATTATCGAGAACTATATCGAGCTAAAGCAAGAACTTGTTGCAGAGGGCGCAACATTCACATCTGAAACAGACTCAGAAGTCATCGCGCATTTACTTACGAAGCTATATGATGGCGATGTTGTCTCAACCATCCAGAAAGTCGTTGAGAAATTAGACGGTGCTTATGCGTTAGGTGTTGTATCTCGTCATACACCAGGGAAACTTTACGCTGTTCGACAAGCAAGTCCACTTATTATTGGCTCAGGAAACGGGGAGAACTTCATTAGTTCAGATATCCCAGCAGTCTTAGAGCATACGCGTGATGTGTATATCTTAGAAGATGGAGAAATGGCTGTACTAACAGAAGAAAGCATTTCTTTAATGGATGTGCGTACAGGTAACAGCATCTCTCGCGACCTATTCCGAGTTGATTGGGATATGGAACAAGCGGAGAAGAACGGCTTCGACCACTTTATGTTAAAAGAAATCTTCGAACAGCCGAAAGCTCTTGAAAAGACAATGGCTGGTCGAGTAGATAAAGAAACAAACGAAGTTGATTTCCCTGAGCTTGCTTGGACAGAAGAACAAGTAGCGAAGTGGGATAAAGTTCATATTGTAGCATGCGGTACAGCTTACCACGCTGGACTATTAGGTAAAGCAGCTATTGAAGAATTAACGCGTACACCGGTTGATGTAGAAGTAGCCTCAGAATTCCGTTACCGCAATCCAATCGTAAATGAAAATACGCTTGTCATTGCGGTGAGTCAATCAGGTGAAACAGCCGACACATTAGCGGCACTACGCCAAAGTAAGGAACTGGGCGCAAAAACGTTATCCATTACGAATGTTGTAGGGAGCTCGATCTCTCGTGAAGCCGATGACGTTATTTTAACACTAGCAGGACCAGAGATTGCCGTTGCTTCAACGAAAGCATACACGACTCAAGTATTATCGTTCTATCTACTAGGTATTTACTTAGCTCAGAAGAAGAAGCAAATCACACCAGAACAAAATGCTCAATACATGGCAGCTCTTCAGGAAGTACCGGAGCAAATGGAAGAGATCTTGTTCCATAACGATGAGATTAAAGAGTACGGCGAATCCATTAAAGATGCGAAGAGTGTGTTCTTCTTGGGACGTGGAATCGATACCGCAGTCGCACTTGAAGGGTCATTGAAATTAAAAGAGATTTCATACATCCATTCTGAAGCTTATGCTGCTGGGGAGTTAAAGCATGGTACGCTTGCCTTGATTGAAGAAGGGACACCGATTATCTCCCTGCTTACTCAGGAGAAGCTGTACGATAAGATGCTTGGAAACATCAAAGAAGTGAGTGCACGAGGAGCGAATGTTTTAGGGGTTACGATGAGAGGGAATGTGAAAGTAACACAATACGTTGATGAGACGTGCTTCATTCCAGAAACATATTCTCTATTTACGCCATTACTATCTGTTCTCCCTCTACAGCTGATTTCCTACTACACATCTCTAGCGCTTGGAAACGATGTGGACAAGCCACGTAATCTGGCTAAGAGTGTAACGGTAGAATAATTCTAAAAGGAGGTTCCCTCTTGCAAAAGGAACGTCACCAAACAACGCTCGATGAATCAAACTTGAAGACGATTATGCTAAGCATCCAAGAAAAGATTAACGACCAAACCATCTCAGAAGATGGCCAAATCTTAAACAAACTAATTAACGACCTGCGCCCCCATTTCCATCAAGCAGGCAACGAATAACATACTCTAACAGACACGCTTTACTCGTGTAGCAAGATAAAGCGTGCCAGACACCCTTTAGTGAAGTGAAGCGTGCCAGACACCCTTCACCTCACTAAAGTACATATGAAAGTGAGGAGTGAAGGATATGGAACGTACATACGCAGTTGTGTTAGCTGCTGGTAAGGGAACTAGAATGAAGTCGGATCTTCCGAAAGTGCTTCATCCTGTTTGCGGAAAGCCGATGGTTGAACATATTACTGATTTATTAAAGGAACTACAGATGAACGAAATTGTAACTGTTGTGGGTCATAAGAGCGAAATGGTTAAGGAGAAGTTGGGAGAGTCTGTTACGTATGCTCATCAGTCTGAGCAATTAGGGACAGCGCATGCTGTTCAAATGAGTGCAGACCAGCTTGCTCATCAGGAAGGGACGACGGTCATCATCACAGGAGACACCCCTCTTATTACGAGCAACACCGTTCAGAACTTGCTCGACCACCACCGTGAAACAAATGCAGCAGCGACGATCTTAACGATGCTACCTGAGGATCCAACAGGATACGGACGAATCGTAAGGAACAAAGACGGAAACGTAGAACGTATTGTGGAGCAAAAAGATGCCACACCTGAAGAACAATCTATCACAGAAGTGAACACAGGCATCTTCTGTTTTGATAATAAGTTACTATTCCAATCTCTCAATCAAGTTGGAACGAACAACAATCAAAGCGAATACTACCTGCCTGATGTAATCGAAATTTTAAAAGAGCAAGGATATACGATCTCAGCTACCTCAACAGAGGATGTAGCCGAAGGGCTTGGTGTCAATGATCGCATCCAACTTGCTAAAGCAGAAGAAATCATGCAGCAGCGGATCATTGAGCGTCACATGAAGAATGGGGTTTCTTTCATAGATTCTTCTTCTAGTTATGTTGAGGCTGATGTGAAGATTGGCCAAGATACGCTGATTGAGCCTCGCGCTCATATACGAGGGAAATCGGTAATTGGTTCTTATTGTGTGATTGGACCTGATGTTGATTTAAAAGACCTTGAAGTTCGGGACAAAACAAGAGTTCAGAATTTCTCGATGACCAATGATATTTGTAAAATCCCTATTCATTCATAAAGGGTGGGCGAAACAATTGTGAACAAGCTTGTTAGGGTTATCAAAACGTACAAGATCTCCGCTATAATCTTGAGTGTGTTCATTATTTTAGGAGTGGGTTACATGATCTTGAGTGAAGATCAAAATCAATCGAAAAAAGCAACTTGGATTTGGGACGTCTCTAAAATAGAGGAAGATCCTGCACAAGCGGTTTCCTTTTTGAAAGAAGAAAAGGTGAATCTGGTGTATCTTCATATTGATTTTGAAACCTTTAGACCAGGCCCGTTTCGTTCCTTTATTCAACAAGCCAGTAAAGCGGACATTGATGTTTATGCGCTAGGTGGAGACCCGAACTGGGCGCTCATTAAAAATCGGGATAGCCTCGATCGATTTGTCTCCATCGTCCATGATTACAATAATACGGTTGGTGAGGATCAGAGATTCGCTGGCGTTCATGTTGATATTGAGCCGTACCTCTTATCACAATGGAAAGAGGATGCTGACAATGTCATCAATCAATGGATGATGAACAGCGTCCATTTGATTAGTGAAGCGAAGGAGCAGGATCACCTGACAGTCAGTGGCGATTTTCCTTTCTGGATTCACGAGAAAAAAGTTCCTTATAAGGATCAGACGTTAAGTGAGTGGATGATCGAACACTACGATTCCATGACGTTGATGGCCTATCGGAATAAGTCAGAAGGGCCAAATGGTATCCGATCTATTTCACAACCGATTGTAAATGAAGCTAGTAAAGAAGGTAAATCCGTTATAGTCGGTGTCAATGTTATAGATACTGCAGAAGGAACTCACACCACGTTCCACGGTGATAAACCAGGAACAATGAGCCAGGAATTAAAGGTTTTAGAAGACGCCTACAAAGGGAATAAAGGCTTTGGAGGCACAGCGATACATGATTATTCGCATTGGATTGACCATGTGGATTAATTATAAATAGATAGACTTTGTAAAAAATGCATCTCCCCCTTATTATAGATGCAAAAAAACGCAATCCACCATGAGTGTGGATTGCGTTTTTTATTTGGTCTTAGCTTGAAGACTTCAAGCTGATACATTTTAGTATGGAGGGGCCGTTACGTTTATTGAGTGGTTTCCCGGTCTACCTTATACTCAACCAGAGCTAATGGAAACGTTACGTTTTACCCTACACATCAGCGTTAATTTGTATGGGCGGTACTGGTGGTATGGGAGCAACTTGTTGGCCGAGGGGTGGGCCGCCTATGACGAAGACGGGGCCTTCTCCTTCGTTAGGTGGATATCCATATGGGTAAGGGCCTGGGCATTTTGGGGAGTAGGGGAATGTAGTAGAGTAGAAGGGTGGATAGAAAAATAGGGCATCGTATACACCCCAGAAGATATCGCCAGTTGCGCCAAAGGGAAATCCTCGAAATGGGTAGCCGTTCCAAAAAGCGTCACCCTCGAATGTTTTCTCTCCTTTGTTTAAGGGGAGCAGGGGAGACTTTGGTTGTTTCATAGATGCTGACCTCCTGTGAAGACAATTTTCTTTATACTATGCAGAAATGAGGAGATAGGGATTCTGTTTTATGAACACTGTCATCTTCTTCTCATATTCTATAAGGGTAATTGCCTAATGAGGGGTGTATAATATGGTAAAAGAAGAAGTGCAACAACTAGTGAATTACCTTATCGAAATCGAACATGTATCTACAACTCTATATTTAGCTATGTCAGCTTACATGGATCGTCAGGATTACACAGGAATGGCAAAATGGCTGAGGCTTCAGTCTAATGAAGAACGTACTCATATGCTCATGTTAATTGATTATCTAGCGGGGAAAGATGGGGAAGTGAAGCTTGCAGAGGTGCCTGCTCAACCAAGTGACTTCGGAACACCTCTTGAAACGTTTCAAAAGGTTTTAGAGCATGAGCAATTTGTTACGAATGCTTATCGTCAAGCCTATGAATATATCAATCCTGTCGATCCTCAAACAGGCGTCATTGTTCAAGATTTCTTAAGGGAACAGATTGACGAAGAAGCTCAATCGCTTACCATTGTCCAAAGACTAAAATTAGCATCCAATAATCCTGCTGCTCTCTTAGTTATTGATCAGGAATTAGGTCAAAGACAAGATGGAGCAAATGCGCCAGGATAATGAATAAAAGCAGGTGATGACATGAATCATGATCAACAATCCATAGAGAAAGCAATGAAGAGTGCGAAGGCGTCGATTGAGCTAGAAGGATCCCACATTACAGAAGAGCACGAACAGCTTGTTCGGAAAAGTTTATTAGGAGAAATCTCGCACGAACAGTTCGTAGAGTTGGCTTTGGAACTAGTCCGGCAGAGGAAAGATCATAAATAATCTAATCCCAAAACAACCTCCCCCTTCTCAGTTGAAGGGGGAGGTTGTTTTACTCTCTTCTAAGAGGAAGGGTGCAACATCTAAATGACCCACCTGATTTAATAATCTCAGAGAAATCTACAGGTATAACCTTAAATCCTTTTGCTTTTAACCCGCGGTTAACTTGTTTGTTTTGAGGAAGGCTGATAATGGTTTTGTTTCCAATCGCTAGTACGTTTGGCCCCATTTGAAACTGCTCTTCACGTGTCACCCTAATGAGGTTGAAGGTAGATGCGATCATGCCTAGCCCCTCTGGAGTAAAGGCAGGAGGGTAAACAATAGCTGTATTATTATCCACTATATTAAAAACGCAATCCAGGTGAAGAATTGACTCATCGAGGGGTAATGGAACGACGGTGTAGGACGGGAGGCGCTCTTGTAAGGCTTGTATAGCCTCGCGTTTGGTTCGGCCGCTCTCACCTACGTAAATCGTGGAACCATTCACAACGACATCTCCCCCCTCGATTGAAGAAGGAAGACCATCTTCATAGGAGATGTTGTGGTCTAGGAGCCATCTCTTTAAAGTTTCTGTTTCTTGGTTTCGTACATCTTCGCTCATTGAGGCGATATACAATCGCTCATCTAAGGTGAACGCAATATCTCTTGTGAAGACTTGTTCAGGCAAGGCAGGATCAGCAGGTAGCTCTTCGACCTCTATATTTTGCTCCCTTAACACATGAACGAAATTTTCATGTTGCTCTAAGGCAAGTGGGACGTTAATATTTTGGTCTTTATAATGTTTCTGTGTTTCGTTAATCACTTCAGTAATCTCCATAAAGGAAGGCTTCACGACAAGGACTTTGTGTAATGATGTGTATTCTGACTTACAATGAATGTTGCTGGCTGTTTCTATTCCTGTTCCTCTCATGCTTGTAACCTCTTTCTTATGAATTTAACGTTGCTTATGATGAAAAGGACATTGTCCTTCAATAGGCTTGATGTCGTCTCCGATAAATGACTGCTTCCATTCGTTGTGTGTAGGATCTCCAAAGTGGCTAATGTCCGGATGCGTCGGCAATTGATCCCACTTTTCTACACGTGCTCTCACTTTCTCGCGTGACATAATGCCCCCTTTTTCGGTTCCCTCTAAACCTTGAAAAATAACACGGGGCTGAAACCCTAAAATTAAACTATTCCCTAAATTTCTAGTTTTGCGTTGTTTGTATGCAGGAGCATTGCCAAACGTGAAAATCGGCTCGCCTCCAAAGTGAAAATCCCATAAATAATGTTCTGGATCTCTCGGTGCTTCTTCCGGCCAAGAAAACCGGTCATGGTCATGAAGGTACTGTAAGACATTCCAGAAATACTCTCGGTAATAATCCACTGATTGTTCCTCTGACTCTGGTTCCACAAAAATAAACAGTCCATGCCTTGGTGCATTTGGCTCTTTAAACAAACTTAAGAAACTCTCAACAGCTTCCGGTAAATGACTCCACTGGTCATGACTTATATAGGAATAACGAAGTTCCCCCTTGTTCTGAGCTTTCATGCCAAAAAAACATGGGAAAGTTGGTTCCGTTACGATTTGACTAAACGTCTTGTATTCTTCTATAAGCCAACTTGGAAGATGATTAGAAGTTTCAAAATCCTCTTTATGAAGCAAATATGGGCTACCCGTTTGTAACATGAATATTCTCCTTTATATGTAATGATTCATGATCGATATTCTGGGGTTGTGGGCTATCTATTTTCTATAACCTAATTTGATAGGAGTGAAACATTCTATTGTGATATAACTTTTTAGGGGGTGGGAGAGAGGAAGAAGGGATCGTATCTATAGAAAAAGCCGCATAAACAATGGTTTATGCGGCTTACTAATAAAATTATTTCTCTTTATTTGGTGAGTTGGTAAGTGGCTCTTCTTCGTCTTCTAAGAAACGAAGTAAATCACCGTACACAAGTTTGTCAGATAAGTTTAATTCTGTTTGTCCTTTTTGAGCAATATCATCACATTCTGAACCTTCTACTTCTTGGCCTGTCGCTTTGTTATAGCATTTCTCGGAATCGCCGTCATAGACGTATTTATCTGTTATAACGGAACCATCACGTAGAATAGCTAGGTCTTCACGATCTTTTGCAAGCAGGTCCGTACCAAATTGAATGTCATTTTCGTTCTTAACACCTAAAAGGTTTAAGATGGTTGGTTTTAAGTCAACTTGGCTTCCGACTGTATCCACTGTTTTACCCTCTAAACCAGGGGAGTGGATAATAAGAGGAACACGCTGTAATTGAGTGTGCTCAAATGGTCGAATCTCTGTGCCCATAATTTCAGACATTGCTCGGTTATGGTTTTCAGAGATGCCGTAGTGGTCTCCGTACATAATGAAGACCGTATCTTCATACTCACCGTTTGCTTTCATATCTTCAAAGAATTTCTTGAAAGCTTCATCCATATAGCGCGCTGTTTGGAAGTAACGGTCGACTGTACCGTCTCCAGTTTGCGTCTGGTCAATCATTACATCTTCCTCATCGTTCAGAACGAATGGATAGTGGTGCGTTAGTGTAATGAATTTCGTGTAGTAAGGCTTCTCTAAGCTCTTAATCATTGGCATGGATTGTTCAAAGAACTCCATGTCTTTTAACCCATAGTTTACTGAGTTTTCAGGCGTTACGTCATAATCTTTCTTAGAGAAGAAACGATCGTACCCAAGAGCTGGGTACATGACATCACGGTTCCAGAAACTATCGTTATTACCGTGGAACACAGCGGATGTATACCCTTTTTCTTTTAGAATTTCAGGAGTTCCATTAAATTCGTTACCAGCATTGGTTGTGAAGACAGCGCCACGTGGTAGTGGGTATAAGGAGTTCGCAAGGAGGAACTCAGAGTCTGATGTCTTCCCTTGACCTGTGTTGTGGTAGAAATTATTAAAGTAAACAGAGTTTTTATCGTCAATTAAGTCGTTTAAAAATGGCGTAACTTCCTTACCATTTACTTTGTAATCAATAGCAAAGTTCTGTAAGGACTCCATTGATATAAGCACAACGTTCTTGCCCTCTAAGGCGCCAAAGTTTTCGCTTTTTGGATCCTTTTGACTAGACAAGTAGTTACGTACTTCTGTTAGCTCATCGCTTTCTGCGAATACGCGGTGTGACTGGGTATTTGCCGTCATAACCGTGTCGTATAGGTGGAAGTTGTAGACTCCCATAAGTTTAACAAACATGGCACGGTCAAATGTACGTGTTAAAAGTTCAGAACGCTCTTCGTTAGCTAAGTTCAGGTTCAACGAAATCGCTAAAAGAGATGTAGCAACAATGGCACCCATCGTACGTTTTTTCACGCTTAGTGAAAGTTGGCCTTTTTTCATTCGGGCCCAAACGAATAGAGCGACAACATCAACCCAGAACAAGAGGTCTGTGACACTCATAAGAGACTTTGCACTTCCCCCGAGCTGAGCGAAGTTCTTGTACTGCATTAATACCGGGATGGTAATAAAGTCGTTAAAGAATCGGTAATACACAACGTTTGCAAACAGAACAAACGTCATGATGAAGTATAAGGTTAGAAATGCTTTAATTCGCTTCGCCTTTGGAAAAATGAAGCTTAGAGATAAGAAGAATAGAATCGACCCTAGTGGTGTAAGAGCCAGGATATATTCTTGGATTGTATTTTCTAAGTCTAAGGAAAACGAAAATCTAAATGCTAAATAAGATTTGGCCCATAGCAATACGGTAGCTATGAGAAAGAAGAATAGTCCACTTTGTAGCAACCGGTCTACTCTTTTATTCATGTGTGATCCTCCTTTGATTGCTGGTTCCATGATTGATTGTGATTGAGGATATCGTGCTTCTATCTGTATAGTCAAAGTGCTTGAGATCCTACATTTACAAATTCTTTAGAATTTAATTATAGATTTATTTTGAAAAAGGTCAATGGGAACAGTACTCAAATTAGCCAAAATGACTATGAAATGTACCCTTTATTCATAGAATTGTCACGATTTTAAATCTATGACCTTACAAAAATTTAACATGTTTTTAACGTAATATCAAAGGTTATTTTTACATATTTAGTAAATAACGAGTTTCGCACCGACGGTATCCTCATATATATTCACCAATATCCTTACATTTAAACTACAAATCCCCTTCATCATACTAAAGCGTGCCAGACACCCGGTGGTCCTCTACAGCACTAAAGGGTGTCTGGCACGCTGTGGGTCTTTACAGTGGTAAAGTTAATGTGAGGGTGTGGTATTATATAATAAGGAAAGGGGAGGGTTAGATTGATATCTAGTGTGGGGTTGCCTGGGCTTATGATGGTGTTTGTTGTAGTGTTATTGATCGTGATGTTTGTGGTATCTTTTTCATTGTTTATGAAGAAGATCCTGAAGAGGCAAGATCACACTCGTAATATTGAGGCGCGTTTAGATCGTTTAGAGAAGAAGGTCGATCAATTATTGGAAGAATCTAATCGTAAATAAAGCGACACTCGATGATTCACAAAAGACAGATCGAGTTTTTGGATCTACTTCAATAAAGTGTGCGTAAATGGATAGATCCACTTCATAATCTGTTTATGTTACACAGAATGATATGTATTATGATCTACATAGAAAAGGGAAAGTCAGGCTTATTGATCCTTTATTCATGAGCCGTGGTAGTCTTATAAGGATTTCTGAACAACCCGATTAAGTGAAGCGGATGGGACAAGAAGCATATGAAAAAGCCAAGAAAGGCGCTTATGTAAAATAGTAAATGTGTAGGAGAGAGGTTACGCGACCTCTCTCCTTTTTATATATCAAAAATTAAACATCAAATACTTCAGCAAGATGCTGGCGAAGTTCTGTCATGTACGTGTCAATGTCAGGGTTTTTGATGACATCAAAGGCACCAAAGCTTTTCAGTGGTTCCATACCTACATATTTTTGCATGTTATGAAGGTGATCAATTGCTTCTTCAAGATCTTGTCCTTTAAAGAACTCATCATGATTGCTGAATGCATCTTTTGGAGCGTTCCATGTCGTTGAGAACATGTACTTTCTCCCTGTCATAAGGCCGCTTTCTCCATACTTTTCTCCACCACCGAAGAAAACGCCTGGTTCGTAGACAGAATCCATATAGGTCTTCGTTCCACCCGGTAGACTGAACCAATACATTGGCGTTTGGACAACAATGGTATCTGCCCACTTGAATTTTTCTTGCTCTTCTTTTACATCATATCCTTCACTTACAACCGTTGTTTTCACATCATATTTTGTAGAGAGCTTCGTTACGATTTCATCGAAAAGGGTTTTGTTTAGGCGGCCCTCTGCGATTGGGTATGGTTCGTGCCCGTTGATAACTAAAATATTGTTCATGATTAACATCCTTTGTTTAATAGTTTTATTGTTCGAAAACCATCGAACTGTTAAAACTATAGCACCTCGGTTAGGGGAATGCAAATAAAAAAAGAGAACCACCAAAAAGGAGGTTCTCAAGTTACGCTACAAATCTTCTTCATTTACTTTTCCGATCGCATCGAGTAATCCAGGAAATTTTCCTTCGATTTCTTCCGTTCGTATGGAGTAAAAATGCTCCTTTCCTACAATTCGGGCCTGGATTAATCCTGCTTCTCTTAAAACTTTTATATGATGAGATACCGTTGACTTTGGTAGTTGAAGTTGCAGCGTGTAATGGGTGCAATTGTTTTCTTCTGTATCTCGCAGACACCGAATAATCTTTGCACGGTTTGGTTCACTAAGGGCCTGCAAAACTTTTGTAAATGTAACACTTTCTATTGGTGGCTGATAAGGTATTTTCATACATCATATTGTATCGATTATTACAAAGGAAGGCAACATCATCGATTTGAGCATTCGGGAGTAATCATATAGGAACAACACCAAACATTTATCTTAAGGAATACATTTCAACGGATAAGGGTATTCCCTTACATAAACCAATATAGGAGGGAATACCGGTGCCAAAAGCATTATCAGGAAAGATTTCATTATTTATGTTAGCCATATTTGTAGGGCAGCTGCTTGCTCTCCTTATAGTAGTGTCTATGGAGGGGCTGTTAACCATTGTGACTTTCTCTTATTTAACACGATATACAGCCATTATTGGACTAATTGTTGGGGTTGTAGGAGTCATACAAGAGAAAGGGAAAGGCAAGATTATTCCGATTTTAACGCTTCTGTTAAGTGTTGGATTAGCTGTATTTAATGGCTATCTGATGTTTATGTGGGGCTAATGTTAAAATTTTTAACTATTAAATTGTTAAAATCCTTTGACAATTCTAACCTACCCTTGTAGTATATGGATTAACGAAAAACACATATGAAAACAATCTTCTTATCCAGAGAGGTGGAGGGACTGGCCCTTTGAAACCTCGGCAACGGATTCTATTAAGTTAGAACACCGTGCCAATTCCTTCAAGCTTCGGCTTGAAAGATGAGAAGAGACGGATCTACATATACGTAAATCCCCTCTTCTTATTATTTTAAGAAGAGGGGATTTTTTGTTGTCGCAAGAGAAGAGAAGCAGGACATTTTTTATTCGTGAACCAAGTATTCCAATCTGTTTTTAAGATAATAAAGGAGGCAGACAACATGATCGAATTACACAATATCGAGAAAGTGTACAAAAAGAATGATCAAACCATTCGTGCGGTTGACGGCGTCAATGTATCGATCGATAAAGGAGCAATATATGGCGTCATTGGATTTAGTGGCGCGGGTAAGAGTACACTTCTCCGGTGCGTAAACCTAATTGAACGGCCAACATCAGGAGAAGTGAAGCTAGACGGTGAGGACCTGACTCAATTACCGAAATCAAAGCTACGGAAAGAGAGACGTCGAATAGGAATGATCTTTCAGCATTTTAACTTGCTGGAATCGAAAACCGTTTACCAAAACGTGGCCTTTCCACTTTTGCTAGATGGACAAAAAGGAAAGCAAGTGGAAGGAAAGGTGAAGGAGCTGCTTGAGTTTGTCGGGTTAGCAGATCAAGCAGGGAAGTATCCTGAGGAGCTTTCCGGAGGACAGAAGCAGCGAGTGGGCATTGCAAGAGCCCTCGTTCGATCTCCTGAGGTGCTTCTTTGCGATGAAGCCACTTCAGCTCTTGACCCGCAGACAACCGATTCGATTTTAGATCTTTTGAGACAAATTCGTGAAGAGTACCACATTACAATCCTAATGATCACGCATGAAATGCAGGTCATTCGTGAGATTTGCGACAGGGTGGCTGTTATGGAAGATGGAAAAGTGATTGAGGAAGGCACCGTCTTTGATATCTTCTCAAGTCCGAAGCATCAGACAACGAAGAATTTCGTCAGCTCGGTTATGAACGATAAGATTCCTGAATCGATTCTACAAGCCTTAGATAGTACACGGCACGTATACAGGGTGACGTTCCTAAGAGAACAAGCTTCAGAGCCTATTCTTTATCGGGCTGCTACTCAGCATCATGTTGAAGTGAACGTGTTGTACGGGCAAATTACCGAACTGCAAGGTGAACCATTCGGAAGTCTGATCGTCGAATTTATTGGAGGAGAGAAAGAGATCTTTAAAGCTCTACATTCCATCCAGCAATCAGTGACAGTGAAAGAGGTGACGCGCGATGCAAGTTGATTTAGCCACATTTTGGCCCAAGATTTTAGAAGCGACACAAGAGACAATCGTTATGGTGGCCATCGCTTTACTGTTTGCAATTCTAATTGGCTTACCGCTTGGGATTTCTCTTGTCGTAACGAGAAAGAATGGGCTTCTTGAAAATGGTCCTTTATTTAAAGTATTAAACGGCATAGTGAACTTCTTTCGTTCGATCCCGTTCATTATCTTATTAGTGGCGATCTTACCGATCACACGGTTTATCGTGGGTACTTCAATCGGTACAGCAGCTGCCGTTGTGCCTCTTGTATTCTTCTCAGCCCCCTATATTGCTAGGCTTGTTGAGAGTAGTTTACTAGAAGTTAATCCAGGTGTTGTGGAAGCAGCAGAATCCATGGGGGCAACGCCTTGGCAAATCATTTACCGCGTCTTTTTACCAGAAGCACTAAGTTCTCTAGTCTTAAACATTACGATCGCAACCATTGGCTTAGTTGGTGCATCAGCGATGGCTGGCTTCGTTGGAGGTGGTGGTCTTGGTGACTTGGCTATCTCTTATGGATATCAACGATTTGAAACAAACGTCATGATTGTAACCGTCATTTTACTCGTAGTCATTGTTCAAACGGTTCAGACGTTAGGAAATTACATTTCAAAAGCTGTACGCAGACGATAAAGGAGGAGATTACATATGAAGAAAAAAGTTATTCTATTCATAGCATTATTAGCAACAGTAGGAGCCGCTCTAGCAGGGTGTGGTAGTACAGAGGCTCAAGGAGAAGGAGAGACAACGACCGTTAAGATCGGTTTAAATGGTTCTGGAGTTCCGTTATGGGAGCCGATTAAAGAAAAAGCTGCAAAAGAAGGCATCGAGATTGAGCTTGTTGAGTTTTCGGATTATGTAAGACCAAACCTAGCTCTAGCTGATGGTGATATTGATTTAAATGCCTTCCAAACGGTGTCCTACTTCGATTCATTTATTAAAGAGCATGATCTTGATCTTGAACCAATAGGAACGACACTTATTGCACCGATGGGCGTTTACTCAGAAGAATACGATAATCTTGAGAATATTCCAGAAGGAAGTACCATCGCGATTCCAAAAGAGGCAACAAATATGGGAAGAGCGCTTCTATTACTTGAAAAGTCAGGTTTAATTGGACTTCCGGATGACTTCGATGGAAATGGTTCTTTAGACAAAATTAAAGAGAATCCGAAAAATATAGAATTCACACCAGTTGTTGCGGCTCAAACGCCTCGTGTGCTACCGGATGTGGCAGCGAGTGTAATTAACAATGGAGTTGCTGTAGAAGCAGGCTTTGTACCAGTCGACGATGCGGTCTTCATTGAAGGAGATACTGCAACACCTTATATCAATATTATTGCAGCAAGAGCAGATGAAACCGATAAAGAAGCGTATCAGAAGATTGTAGAAATCTATCAAACAGAAGAAATTGCAGAGCATATCCGTGAAACATACAACGATTCTCTAATCCCAACTTTCGTACCACTTGAGAAGATTGGTTGGTAATTTCAAATAAGGAGTGAGTCGCATGAGCACTTTTAGAACAACAGTAGAACAAGAAATTACGCGGCATGTGGATGCCCAAGCGGCTGTATACCTAGACGTAAGTCACCGAATCCATGAGAATCCAGAGATCGGTAATGAAGAGTATTACGCAAGCGAAACGTTATGTGGATTGCTAGAGCAAGAAGGATTTGAAGTTACCCGGGAAATTCCAGAACACGATACAGCTTTTATTGCCCGTAAAAAAGGACGAGACAAGGGTCCTAAAATAGGGTTCCTCGCTGAGTATGATGCATTGCCTGGCCTCGGTCATGCGTGTGGTCACAATATTATCGGCACAACGAGCGTTGCGGCAGCGATCTCGCTCAGTAAAGTTCTCGACCAAACTGGAGGTGAAGTCGTTGTACTTGGAACTCCTGCTGAAGAAGGGGGACCAAATGGCAGTGCTAAAGGGACATTTGTCAGGCACGGACTTGTTCAGGATTTAGATGCTTGCATGATGGTTCATCCTTCAAATCAGACAAACGGAACATCAGCGTCTCTAGCTGTTGACCCGCTAGACTTTGAGTTCTTCGGTCAATCGGCTCATGCGGCTGCTAAACCAGAGTATGGCATTAACGCTTTAGATGGCGTGATCCAACTTTTTAATGGGGTAAATGCGATTCGCCAGCACGTTACAGACGACGTTCGTCTTCACGGAGTGATCTTAGACGGCGGAGTCGCACCAAACATTGTCCCTGATTACGCCAGAGCCCGCTTCTTCGTTCGAGCAGCTAGCCGTGAAGCCTGTAATGAAGTAACAGCGAAAGTGAAACGGATCGCAGAAGGAGCAGCCCTCACAACAGGAGCGACGGTGAAGGTAACACCTATTCAAAACGGGGTAGATAACCTTGTGTTAAATGAACGATTTGACACTGCTTTCCGCGAGAAAGCTATAGCCCTTGGAGAGGACTACGTAAACGAGGGCCGTGAAGGAATTGGCTCTACAGACGCCGGTAATATTAGCCAAGTCGTCCCGACCATTCACCCTTATATAAAAATAGGACCCTCTGACCTCGTTCCGCATACAGATGCCTTTAGAGAAGCGGCAAAATCAGAACGAGGCGACCAAGCACTCATTACAGGAGCGAAAGCGTTGGCCTTAACGGGCATCGATTTGTTAACGAACCATGCCTTGTTACAAGAAGTTCAAGCAGAGTTTCAAGCTAAACAAGGTGTATGATTGAGCAGCCACTTGCAATGCAGGTGGCTGCTTTTTCGTCATTTCTTAGGCTAAACTAACAACCCACACAACGAAAGGTGTCTAATGACGTAGAAATATTACCGGGGAAATAGTCGAAACGTGCAACCTATGACTCATATTAAAGGAACAGCGTTTAGGGCTGTGCATTTGCGTGAAAAGAATAACTAACAAACCAAAAGGAGGGACTAGAAATGTTGCATAAACTAGTTGATAAGATTGTTGCCATTGTTACATTTATCCCAAGAATGCTTGGCCGTCTCATTAAGAAAATTGTCTAAAGGAAAGGAATAGGGGGAAAGGTACGGTTTACTGCATAGAAAGAGTAAATCGTGCCTTTCCCCCTATTTTTTATGCTGTGTTTTTTCTATTTTTAATAAGAAGAAGGACGAACAGTATGCTAGGTATGATCATTTGAAAGGGAACGTGTACATAAAGAGGCACAATATCCAATCCTTCCTTTATATGTTCGACGAAATTTGGACTAATTAGAATGGAGAGAATGACAACAAGAATGCCCATAAACCCAATTAATCCTTTGCTTTGTGTTCTCGGGAGTCTAAACAAATATTGAAGCATGGCAATCGCCGCATAAAAGAAAATCGTAATCTTAAAAAAGCCTGTAATTACCATAATAATGATGACGATTGGGTCCATTCGCTGTATAAACCCTTGTAAGTTTACGAGCGAAATTGTATCAAGGAGCGGCACCACCGACCTCATAGCAATCGCAGGCCCAAGCACCATCAAGATTGTTACGCTTATGATCAATAGGATCGTCCCGCTAATGAGTATACCCATTACTCCATACCGGAAGCTTTTTAACGGATGTTCCAGATGGGGGAAGATGATTGCAAAAACGATTAGTTCTCCAAAAGGGAATGTAATCCCCGTTGGGAAGACGAATGATAGAATTTCTCCTATATCTTGATTGAAAAAAGGCTGAAGGTGATGGACTTTAGGTAGATCCATGATGAATACAAACATCAAAAACAGTCCTCCCATCAGTAATGCAAATGGGAGAAATAGTTCACTTGTTCTGGCAATAACCTCAATCCCAAGGTAGCAAGCAAAACAAACGACAAACATAAACAAAAGGGAAACCGCTAATAAAGGTGTTTCATGCAAGATGGTCTGAGCGGTTAACATAGTAAAATCTCGTAACACACGTGCTGCTATATATAAGAAATAGGCTATATACATCCATATCAATATATACCCTAAGTAAGGTCCCGCCAATTTTTGAAGAACTTGTGGAAAAGGGGTATCAGGATAAGCAGTAACGAATCGAGTGAAAAGCCAGTAAAGCAAAACTCCGCCGATCATGCTCAATAAGATAACAATCCAGGCATTTTGCTTCGCTTCAAATCCAAGACCCACGATGATAGAGCTTCCGAATTCAAACAGAATAACGAGCGACAAGAATTGATAGCGTGTGATGGATTCTTTCATCGTGGGACTCCTTTCAAGAACGCTTGAACATTTTTCTGATGAATGTTGCGACTCCAATAAGAAGGGGGTAAAGAACCCCAAACGTTGCTGAATAATAGATCCAGGTCGTCTCATTCCACTCCGTTGCATAGATGCTACTAGGGTAAACAATTAGCGATAGTGCAATGACGAAAATCCCCAATGGAAAGGTAAGCGATCTGTAACTTTTCACCTTAAGAACTTGGGAGAGAGCGGTAACAGCAGCGTAAAAGTATAAAGATAATTTGAAAAAGATCGTCAATATCCAAGAGACAGCGATGATGACTTCGACTCTTTGAATCAAACCTTCTATGTTCAAGGTTTTTGCTAATACGTAAGTTGGATAGAGGTGGTGTGATATGTACGCTACTCCTAATACAGAAGTCGTGATAAAAGTAGCTGCTAAAATGGTTAACATCCCAAGGATATAAGCTAACGTTACTTTTTTTACTACCTTTTTCTTATCTTGAACAAGCTTAGGATATACCATGAATAAAACGATTAGAGGAAATGTTGATACACTCAAATCAAACCAAGCCCCCTTGAAAATCTCTTGTATTCCTGTTTCGAAGTAAGGCTTGATGTAGTTTAAGTCAATGCTAGGTATGCTAAAAACTAATATAATTAGTAATAAAACTGCCACATATGGAAAGAAAAGTTCGCCTGCTCTAGCAACGGTCTCAATCCCTAGATAAGTTCCATAAATGACGACGAACATGAACAAGATATGAATAAAAGCCTGAGGCGTTTCGTGTAACACTTGGACGACCATAAAGTGGCCAATGGTCCATAGTACTGTGGCAGAGCTAACGAGCGCAAATAGAATGAATAAGAGTGAGAATACCGTTCCGACCCATTTTCCAAATAGAAGACGATTCAAATCCACGATGTTTTGTTCCGGGTGCCATATACTGATTAAAAGGAAGAAGAGGATAAAAGCAGTACCAATGATTAATGCACTAACAACACTTATCCAAGCACTTTCTCTAGCTATATTTGCCAAGGTAGCAGGAGAGAGTAGAATGGAGGTGCCAATCACAAATAAAAATAAGAACACCATAAACTGTCTTACATTAATTTCTTCTTTTCCATTCATAAAACTCTCTCCTTTCCTCATGTGTTATCAAGTTTACCGGTAAGGTCATTGAAAGAAGCTGTGAACAGGATCATACACTACTGAGATCCACTCAAGTGGGTTTGGAATCGGGACCCCTAGTTGAAAAAGAATCAATATGGTTAACGAGAAACTCATGGTTACAATGTAGATAAGTGAATCTCGCTTATTAGATTGACTCCATAACCCTCGTATTTGAATCCAGCTGATTGCTATAATAACCCCGTATAATATGACCCACATCGGCTACTACTCCTTTTTTAGTTCATAAGGATCTGAAATGGTTCCTGTTCGATTAATTTTAACGGTTGTTTCAACTGAGACGTCCACATCAGGGAAACGACTGTCCCAATCCTCTTTAATCGTCTTCCAATACTTTGGTTTTGTCCGATAAATGAGATCCCCAAAACCAAAAACGTCACTTTGGAAATCTTCTTGAACATCTGATACAGTGTCGTTTAAAAGGGTTGAAAGTTGATCGCTGAAGTTCTTTTCTAACCGCTTAATCGTGTCTACTTTCATCAATTCTATTTCACATTCAACATCAGCAATATTTCCTTCAACTGACACTTGAACGTTAAAATGGGGTTCTCCATCTTTAATGGTTACGGTTTTATTACTTGTTGCTTGCATGACCTCGATGGTAATACTGCCTTCTTCGTCTTTACACTTGAAATACTCAGCGGTGTTCTTTACATTTCCCATAATGTAATTGTAGCCTGTACTCTGAAGTTGATCCATCCAGCCAATTAATTGATCTCCTTTGAAAACGCCAAGAGAGTCAACGCGTACATCTGTAGGTGCCCCAACATCTTCTACGTTATCGAGATTACTCCCTTTTTTGAGATTACCGACATTGTACACACCACTTATTACAGGTTCTTTTCCATCTTCAAGGATGGTTGAGATTAATTGTTGTATTTTCATAACGAGAGAAGGGGCCCAGTATTCTCTTGACGTTTGCATAGAGAAATACATCTTGTTGGCAGGGATCTTCTCCATTGGTGTTAAAATCGTCAGCAAATCATGAGCTTCCATTCCTTTTGCTACTGCAATATGGAAGTCCGTTCTTAATTCGTGATCCCTAGTTAGGAAATCAAGTGTCTCTCTAATTCCCTCTCGTGCCAATTCTTCTCCAAAAACAACTTTCCTGATATGAGATAAATACACTTTTCGGGGTGCTTTGTCTGTGAGTCCTCTTAAGGCTTCAAACATGGAACGTCCTTCACTTGTATAAGTGGTAACCGCAGTTCGTGTTGAGATCGTCTTAGCTGCCACTTCTGCTGGGTTAATAATTTGCACCGTAAATTTATAACCATTCTCTGTCTTATCAAGGCCAATGCCGGTAGCGATAGCTATTTCGTCTAGTTCTCTTTTGCTCCAGCAACCCGTTAAACTAGTGAGTAAAAACAAAAGAGTAAAGCATAAGAGAAACCATCGTCTTATCATGATGAATCACCCTTTGGTGGTCGTGATGTTGCAGTTGGTTTATGCATGTCCTCTCGATCTATGTTCTTCTGGTTAATAAGGCGTTGGCGTGTAAATAGCCCCCAACGAGGAAAACGAAGAATGGTATCTTTCTGATCGCTCGTGATATATGGAGCTAAAGGACTTAAGTATGGAACCCCAAAAGAACGTAAACTTGCAAGGTGTAAAGCGAGCACAATTAAACCTAGTAAGATTCCGAATAAACCAAACGTTGCGGCCAAAACCATAAATAGGAAGCGGAGCATGCGAATCGAAATAGCGAAATCAAAGCTTGGAGATACAAAACTTGAAATCGCGGTCAGACTTACCACAATAATCATCGCGCTTGAAACGAGACCAGCTTCAACGGCTGCTTGCCCTAGCACCAGTGCGCCTACAATGGAGATTGCCGATCCAACCGCTTTTGGGAGCCTTACTCCAGCTTCTCGTAAAATCTCAAATGTGACTTCCATAATTAGCGCTTCTACTAAAGCAGGGAATGGAACGCCTTCTCGTTGTGAAGATAGATTAATGAGTAGAGACGTTGGAATCATTTCCTGGTGATAGGTTGTAAGCGCGATGTAGGCGGAAGGCGTTAAAAGAGCTAGAAAGAAAGCGATAAAGCGTATGATGCGAACGAGCGTTGCAAAGTCTGATCGTTGATAATAGTCTTCTGGTGACTGAAAGAATTGCATAAATAGAGCAGGGACGAGTAATACAAATGGTGATCCATCTACAATGATGGCGACGCGCCCTTCTAAGAGACCAGCTGCAATACTATCAGGGCGTTCTGAATTATATACTGTTGGAAAAGGGGTATATGTCTCATCCTGAATCAGTTCTTCTACATAACCGCTGTCTAATAAAGAATCAATATTGATTTGGTTTAACCGCTTATGAACTTCTTTAACGATTTTGTCGTTAGCTATGCCGTTCATGTAAACAACAGCAACATCCGTTTTGGTCTTGGTACCGATGGCTTGAGTGGTAATCCACAGGTTTGGATCTTTGATCTTACGACGGAGTAAAGCGGTATTGGTTCTTAGTGTTTCTGTGAAGCCATCTTTTGGACCTCGAACAACAGCCTGGGTGCTTGGTTCTTCCACACCACGGTCCTGCCAACCACGTGTACTAACACAGAGAGCTTTCGTTTCACCTTCTAAAAACAAAATGGTGTCTCCGGATAGAACGTGCAGGAGTACGTCGTCTAAAGTTTCAAGTTCGTCTAGTTCTCCGATAGTTAGTACATGATCTCGCACAGTATAGTACATACCTTTGTCTAAAGCTTGCTTACTTAATTGAGTTTGACGAACGTCAGACATGAGCGTTTCTAAGAGAGATTCATGGACTGTACTCTCATTAACAAGTCCATCCGTATAAACGAGTGCCATTTTTACCGTTCGCTTTTCTCCAATTTTGAACTTACGTATAACAAGATCCGTACTCTCCCCCAAAGAATTCTTAATGAAGGTAAGGTTTTGAGGAAGATCTTGATCAATAAGTGTAGGGCGCTCCTCGGCTTGTTCACTATTCTCTTTTTTCGTAAATAAACGAAATAACTTTTTCATAACCATCCCTCATAAAAGGCTGACTTATTAAATACTTTGGTGATGTAAAGGACTGAAGGGTGCCAGACACCCTTCAGTGCATTAAAGTGACACAAGGTGCCAGACACCCTTTAGTGCTTTGAAGGGTAAGAGGGTGTCTGACACGCTTTAGTTGGCTGAAGCGACACGGCGTGTTCTGTCTTAATCTTGTCGGGGATAACCGGGCGCTTTCGCTTTTCATGATCCAGCTCCAGCGCCCATCCCCTAGAGCTTAAGACAAACCTCTTTGTGGCAAATGTCTCCACACCGAGGGTTGTCTTAAGCTTGTCTGGGATAACCGGCCGCTTTCGCTTTTCTTGTTAGCTTCTACATTGTTTGGTAATTCATACATATTGTCAGTGATTATCTTTGAATCGAGATAGGGGAGGGGTTTCTGCGTGATTGGGGGAGGAGGATGTGGTAAAGTGGGAGGGGAAAAGATGAAAGGATGATTGGATGTACGGTTTAGAAGAAAAGCGTCAGCAAGTGTTAGACTATTTAAATAGCCTGTCAGATGAGCAAGCATCACAAAAGCCAGATGAGAATACTTGGTCCGTGCTTGAGGTAGCGGAACACCTTTATTTAATGGAAGGGTTCATCATCCAGAAGATTGATAAAACGATCCGCGGTGGCGAGCGTGTTGAGACGACTAAGAAGCCGATCCATCATACACCTGATCGTTCCCACAAAGTCGATGCACCTGAAGGCTTGAAGCCGAAGGGCGATTTCAAAACCATTCAAGATGCACTTGAAGGGTTGAAGCGATCTCGTGAAGCTACGTTATTCCTCCTTCACAATAAAGAAGAGGACACCCTTCAAAACTATTCCTTCCCGCATCCTGTATTTGGGGAGATGTCCCTTGAACAGTGGGCGGAGTTTATCGGTTGGCATGAGATTCGTCACCTTGAACAAATGAAAGAAGCAGTTGAGAAGAATAAATAGAATTTTCGGGAAAAACCCGGGGCTATTGGTCCCGGGTTTTCTAGTGCTATGGATGGATTTTGTTAGATTCGTTTCACCATAAATTGACTAGGAAACACGATCATTTTTATACTTACCATAGAGGGGAATGAATGTTCATTCCGCCTGGGATGTAATGGAGGGAACCATTATGGAAGCAGCGACAAACAAACGTGAAGATATTTTAGACGCAGCTCTTGTGCTTTTTGCAGAACGAGGCTTTGATGCGACAACAATTCCAATGATTGCAACAAGAGCCAATGTTGGAGCGGGTACGATATACCGCTATTTTGTGAACAAAGAGACACTTATGAACCAGCTTTTCAGACAGTACGTAACACGATTCCTCGATACTTTACGAAATGGTTTTCCGAGTAACGGAACATGTAGGCAACAGTTCAGTCATATATTTAACAGTATGGTTCGCTTCACGCTTGATAACGAACATGCACTGTACTTTATTAAAACGCATAACCGACCTCGGGTGCTCGACGAGGAAAGTCTGGCCTTATACCAAGAATTACTAGACTTTACGCGTGACTTTTTCGAAGCGGGTAAAGAAACAAATGAGATACGGAAGATGCCTGCCAATGCACTGATTGCCATTGTATTTGGTGCGTTTATTCAACTGCATCAACTTGTGCGTGAAGGTGCAGTGGATGAAACGAGAGAGTTGTTACGAGACTATGAAGAAAGTTGCTGGGATGCAGTTAGGGCTCATTAATGGCTCTAGTCTGCATTTTACCGAAAACGGAATGAATGTTCATTCCGCACCAAACCCTCTATTACATCTCTTACACCTATGTTTCCTATTAATTTATATAAGAAGGAATGATCGAGTATGACAAATGCTAGACAGATTCCATCCCCGAAGACGTATGGACCGCTCGGGAGTCTACCTCTAATTGATAAAGAAAAAATGATGCAATCTTTTATGAAACTTGCTGATGAATACGGGCCGATCTTTCAGTTTCAGTTTCCAAGTCGAGTGAGTACAATCGTATCGAACCATGCTTTAGTTTCAGAAGTTAGTGATGAATCAAGATTTGATAAAACTGTAGGACCCGCCTTACAAAATGTAAAAGCTTTTGGAGGGGACGGATTATTCACAAGTGAAACGTCAGAGCCAAACTGGAAAAAAGCACATAACATCTTACTTCCAAGCTTTAGCCAGCAGGCGATGAAAGGCTATCATGATAAGATGGCTGATATTGCTGTGCAGCTTGTGCAGAAATGGTCCCGTCTGAATGATTACGAAAGTATTCAAGTGACAGACGACATGACACGACTTACTCTTGATACCATCGGATTATGTGGATTTAATTACAGATTTAACAGTTTCTATCGAGAAGAACTTCATCCCTTTGTGCAGAATATGGTCCGTGGTTTAGATGAGGCTATGAATCAACTGCAACGCGTAGGACTGCAGGATAAATTAATGCTTCGAAAAAAACGTCAGTTCCAGCAAGATATTCAAGGGATGTTCACACTTGTCGACCAGCTGATTCAAGATCGTAAAGAACAAGGAGACCAAGGGGAAGACGATCTCCTATCTCATATGTTAAAAGGACGTGACCCTGAGACTGGGGAGAAGCTAAGTGATGAGAATATTCGCTTTCAGATTATTACGTTCTTAATTGCAGGACACGAAACAACAAGTGGCCTGTTATCGTTTGCCCTTCATTATTTAATGAAGAACCCTGATGTTTTAGAAAAAGCTTATGCTGAAGTGGACGAAGTATTAGGCGATAGTGGTGTTCCATCCTATAAACAAACAAAGCAGCTCAAATATGTACGTATGATTTTAAATGAAGCGCTTCGCTTATGGCCAACAGCCCCTGCATTCGGCCTTCATGCGAAAGAAGATACCGTTATCGGGGGAGATATTCCGATTGAAAAAGGTCAAACGGTTATGGTGCTTCTTCCTCAACTACACCGAGATCCTACCGTTTGGGGAGAAGATGTGGAAGCCTTTAAGCCAGAGCGCTTTGAGGACATGAAATCCATTCCACAGCATGCATTCAAACCATTCGGGAACGGTCAGCGAGCTTGCATCGGTCAGCAATTCGCCATGCACGAAGCAACGCTTGTGTTAGGAATGCTTTTACAAAACTTCAAGTTCATCGACCATGACAACTACCAGTTAGACGTAAAAGAAACCTTAACGTTAAAACCTGAAGGTCTAACGATGAGAGTC
The DNA here is from genome assembly GCF_000770675.1 of Pontibacillus chungwhensis BH030062. Classification (GTDB taxonomy): domain Bacteria; phylum Bacillota; class Bacilli; order Bacillales; family BH030062; genus Pontibacillus; species Pontibacillus chungwhensis. The sequence continues at coordinate 16,382 of NZ_AVBG01000007.1, read as the reverse complement.
CAGCCACGCCGCTCGCAAATGGCCTTTCAAATGACAGCGCCTAAGCAGGAAAGTGACCAAAAAGAAAGTAAAAAAGAAGCTACTGTTCCAAAACACGGGACGCCACTTCTTCTTTTATACGGATCGAATTTAGGAACGGCAAAAGGTGTTGCTCGTGAATTGGCTGAGATCGGAGAAGCGAAAGGGTTTTCAACTCATATTGACTCCCTTGATGAATACGCAGGCCTCATGCCTTTAGAAGGAGCAGTGATTATCGTTTCAGCTTCTTATAACGGAAACCCACCTGACAATGCCCACGAGTTCGTTGCTTGGCTCGATTCAGCAGGTGACAATGAGCTACAAGGTGTTTGTTATACAGTGTTTGGTTGTGGCGACCGTAACTGGGCCAATACGTATCAAAGCATACCGAAGCTTATTGATGAGCAGATGACTAATAAAGGAGCTATATCCATCGCTACCCGCGGTGAAGGGGATGCGAGTGATGACTTCGAAGGCCAGTATGAAGCATGGGAAGAAGATCTATGGAACAAGCTTGCTGAAACATTTGATCTCGATTTTAAAGGGGGTACAGGCCAAACCGCCAATGCCTTAACGGTTGAATTTGTCGATGGAGTTACGAGTACACCTCTTGCGAAAGACCACAAAGCCTTCACGGCACGTGTCTCTCAAAATAAAGAGTTGCAAGGGGGAACAAGTGAACGAAGTACACGTCACTTAGATATCAAGTTGCCAGCGGGCGTCTCTTATAAAGAGGGGGATCATCTTGGAATCATCCCGCAAAACAATCAAGAGCTAGTCGACCGCGTCCTTCGCCGTTTCTCTCTTGATGGCAATCGGTTTATGGTCTTAAGCGGAAGCGGTGGCAAGACCGCTCATCTTCCATTAGATCATCCTGTTAGTATTTCTGACTTAATGACGCACTACGTGGAACTACAAGAACCGGCAACTCGTGCTCAAATTCGTGAACTCGCGGCAAACACAACGTGCCCTCCTCACAAAGTGGAGCTTGAAGACCTCTTGCAAGATGAGGTATATAAAACAGAAATACTTGCCAAGCGCACAACCATGCTTCAGTTACTTGAAAAATATATGGCGTGTGAACTGCCGTTTGATCGATTTGTTGCCTTATTGCCACCACTAAAAGCTCGCTATTATTCTATTTCGAGCTCACCTAGTGCGCAAGAAGGGATGCCAAGCATTACCGTCAGTATTGTACGCGGCCCTTCATGGAGTGGCGATGGTGAGTACAAAGGAGTAGCAAGTAACTATCTTGCTTCCTTAGAACCAGGCGATGAAGTGGCTTGTTTCATTAGTACACCTCAGTCGAACTTCCAGGTTCCTGAGTACAGTGAAACGCCAGTGATCTTAATTGGGCCAGGTACAGGTGTCGCGCCGTATCGTGGATTCTTACAAGCTCGTAAGGCACTCGAAGAATCAGGTCATAAGCTAGGTGAGGCACATCTATATTTCGGGTGCCGTCATCCTGAACAAGATTATTTATATCAAAATGAGCTCGAATCTTATCAGGAAGAAGGACTCGTGAATCTTCATACCGCTTTCTCTCGTTTAGCAGGCGAAGAGAAAACGTATGTGCAGGACTTGCTTCGTGAAGATCGTAAGCATGTGATTGAACTCTTAGACAGTGGCGCTCGTCTATACGTGTGCGGCGACGGTAGTCAGATGGCACCCGCTGTTGAAGAAGTCTTAATGGAAAGTTACGAAACGATTCATTCTGCCACTCGTGAAGAAGCAGCAGATTGGTTAGATGGTTTACAGCAAAAAGGAATATATGCAAAAGACGTTTGGGCTGAATAGGGCCGAACATGAACGAAGAGCGGAACCGGTAGCGGTTCCGCTCTTTTTGCGTGCCTGGTCCTAGAAGTTACTAAAGAGAGTGGGGAACTTACGAAAGAGAGGGGGAAGTTACGAAAAGAAGCGGAGAATTTACGAAAGAGAGCGTAGAATTTACGAAAGAGAGCGTAGAATTTACGAAAGGGAGCGTAGAATTTACCAAAGAGAGTAGAGAAGTTACTAAAAAGAATAGAATTGATTATAAACTAAAAAAAACGAGCCGCCCCGGCTCGTTTTTTCTGTATTCAAGTCCAGTCTATACGTTGCTAACCTGGCGCTTCTGCTTTTGTTACATCCAGCTCCAGCGCCCAGCAACTAGTAGACTTCCCTCACCTCCGGTCGATCAGTCAACATCGATTCGCCAGTGGCTCCTCGTGTTTCCTTGATCTCACTGCGGTTCAGTCCAGTCTATACGTTGCTAACCGGGCGCTATCGCTTTTGTAGTTTAATAGACTTTGTCTCCGTTAAAGATCGAATTCTTCACGACAACGTAATCTACGTGTTTGATCGCATCAAGATCTGTTCCGCCAGCATAGGAGATAGCAGATTGAAGGTCTTGTTGCATTTCGACTAGCGTGTCTTCAAGGGAGCCTTTGTGCTCGACGAACATTTTTTTACCTTCGACGTTTTTCTTCTCGCCTTTTTGGAACTCAGAGGCAGAGCCGAAGTATTCTTTGTAAAGCTTCCCATCGCGCTCGACAGTTTCACCAGGGGATTCTTCATGACCAGCGAATAAAGAACCGATCATCACCATCGTTGCGCCAAAACGTACGGATTTTGCGATATCACCGTGTGTACGGATTCCGCCGTCTGCGATGATTGGTTTTGAAGCGGCTTTCGCGCACCAGCGAAGGGCTGCTAGTTGCCAGCCACCTGTACCAAAGCCTGTTTTAATCTTTGTTATACATACTTTTCCTGGTCCAATGCCAACTTTAGTAGCATCGGCGCCGGCATTCTCTAATTCCCGAACGGCTTCAGGTGTACCAACGTTTCCTGCGATGACGAAGGTGGAAGGTAAGTAGTTCTTGATATGTTGAATCATTTGAATGACTGCGTTGGAATGACCATGAGCAATGTCAATTGTAATGTAATCTGGAACGAGTCCTTCTGCTGCAAGTTCTTCAATAAATCCGTATTCCTCTTCTTTCACGCCGACACTAATAGAAGAGATTAGCCCGCGGGTTTTCATATCTTGAATGAAAGTACGGCGAGTTTCAGGCTCGAAGCGGTGCATCACATAGAAGTAACCTTTCTCAGCTAAGAACGTTGCGATTGTTTCATCTATTATGGTTTGCATATTGGCGGGCACGACAGGTAATTGGAAGGTATGGTTGCCTAACGTCACTTTTGTATCACATTCTGAGCGGCTATTTACGACACATTTTGCCGGAATTAATTGAACATCTTCATAATCAAACACATTTTCCATCATATACACTCCTAAAAGCGAATATTTAAATTCGCTTGAATCGTTATCGTTCGTACATTATGTAATGTAACGCATTTTTGTACGAATGTCAAAAGGGAATCCCTATTATAGTTCGGAAATTAATAATAAAAAAGGATCAACATCTCTTTTGAGACGCGATCCTTCTTTAATTTACGAACTTTTATTGTATTCGGCTCGTTTAATGAACGATATTTCTTCTTCGATCACTCCACATGCTGCACATTGAACGCGAATCTCTGGCCCGCGATATTGCATATGCATAGGCTGGGAGGAGAGATCCTCATATTCTTCAACGATTTCCCCTGTTTGGGGATTTTTCTTCACTGGGGTAACGACTTGTTCAATAAGATTGAAACGCGTCTTGTTCGTTTTGCAATTCGGACAAAGATAAGGAGAAGAGTGTTCAGTAATCATGAATGAAAACCTCCTTTAATGATTTATTTTAGTATGTACACTTTTACATTCTTTACTCAGTCTTATAACTGTTAGATTCAGTTCGGTAATATGAGTCGGGGTTACCCAATCGTACCGAAGATCTTTGAAAGCAGCGCACCACGGCCCAAATCCCGACGCACCGTAAGGCCAAAGAAGATCTTAATGATCCTTTACAATCTCCTCCGCAATCAATTGCCCTATAGAGGCAATCCATTCGCGACCTTCCTGATTTTTTGTGAGATCATCAGTTAAAACAGCAGCATAGACGGACTGACCTTTATATTCAAAAAAACCCACGTCATGTTGGGCGCCTTCAAGTTCGCCTGTTTTGTGAAAGATCTCGATTTCTTCTGTTGAAGTGAAAGATCCGAGCATGTCTTTACATTGTTGATTATGTAGAATCTTTTTCATTGCTATTTGATCTTCTTTAGAGAAAAGCGGGTGTGGTTCGTTGATTGCTTGTAAACAAGTTATCATATCCCCTGCAGTAGTGCGGTTTTCGAAGCCTTTCTCGACTGCTGCAGAATCCATGAAGAAGCGTTCCAAGATAGAATTCTCGCAACCGAGTTGATACATCAGCGAATTCACGCTTTCCATACCGACTGCTTTTAACACAAGATTGGAAGCTGTGTTGTCAGATACGATGATCATAAGTTCGATGAGCTGGCGTAATGAATAGTTTTGCTGGCCGGATAAATAGTGAATCACTCCTGCGCCAGCCACTTCTTCAGAAGGCTTTATAGTATGTAATTTGTCTAGGTTTAGTTTTCCTTCTCTATGTTTGCGAAACGCCTCCATCATAATGGGAACCTTGATGACACTTGCGGCGCGGAAGGGGATGTTTTCATTTTTGGAGATAATAGTGCGATTGTTGTTGCGGATCAATATTGAGTAAGGAGCATTTTTTTGAGAGATTAGATGTTCTACTTTGCTATCGATCTTGTTCATTGTCCATCACCTTTACTTTTTTATTTTTACCATAACAGATTCTCCCAGCCCGTTGCCATTTATATAGAAGAAAATCCCTTGTTGTATATGTCAGAATATGGAGATATTTGTCGTACGGTTTAGGTTGCGTAGTCATATGGGCTGATATATAATCGAGTCAACAAATTGAAAACGGTTTCAAAAAGTGGTTCAGTACATATGTCTGCATTTTGAAACTTTTAATCTAGTCATTTTTGAAATCGGTTTCAAAAATATCTTCTCCCAAAGAAAGGGGGGTGGTTATGGTTACGATTGATGATGTGGCGAAACGGGCCGGGCTATCGAAGTCAACCGTTTCAAGAGTGATAAATGACTACCCACACGTATCCATTAAGAAGAAAGAGAAAGTGTTTGAAGCGATGAAGGAACTTGGATACGTTCCTAATTCATCGGCGAGGAGTCTTCGAAATAAGAAAACACAAATGATTGCAGTACTTATTCCTCGAATCATGAATCCATTCTTCGGTCAACTGGCAGAATCGATGGAATTACAAGCAGCGAAGCATGGCTATCAACTATTAATCTGTCAGACGATGTACTCAAAAGAAACGGAGCTTAAGCATCTGGAGCTTTTAAAAATGAAGCAAGTTGATGGAATGATCTTAACGTCAATCGAGAACGAATGGGACGTAGTGAAAGAGTATTTATCTTATGGTCCGATGATTCTTTGTAATGAGTTTGAAGAAGAGGCAACGATCCCGACCGTTAAGTTTGATCAAGTTCATGGGGGCTATGTGGCGACGAAACATTTAATTCGACAGGGACATACGAAGATTGCGTACTGTACAGGGGGCCAGAAAAGTAACGTGGGGCAGCATAGGCGAAGGGGATTTGATCTTGCTTTAGAAGAATTTCACTTATCCTTTGATGAGCGCCATGGGTTCTATGATGCGTTTTCCATTGAAGATGGCATCCGGATTTTTAAACAGATCAATCAGATGCCTGACCCACCTACCGCTGTTTTTACAGGAAGTGATGAAGTGGCAGCAGGGATCATTACAGGGGCGAAGGAATACGGGGTGAAAGTGCCTGAAGCGTTAGCTGTAATTGGTTTTGACAATCAGGTGATTACGAAACTGATGGACCCGAAGATCTCAACTGTAGAACAACCGATTCCCTTCTTAGCCAAGAGGGCAGTTGAGGTTATGGTTGACCGTATTCATCACAAAGGGAACGACGAAGAAGTGTATGAGTATCCATTAGAGTTAATTATCAGAGAGTCAACAGTCAGTCCAATCCGGGCTGTTGAATAAATCGCTTTAATGAAAGCGGATTCAAAATTAAGGGGAGGTCTTTTAATGAAAATGAAGCACTGGTTGTTGTCGTTTATGTTGGTGTTCGTGTTAGCTCTTGCAGCTTGTAGTGGAGATGATGATCCAACATCCTCTACGGATAATGAAGATGATTCTACAACAGAAGAAACAGATACATCATCAGACAATAGTGGAGAAGAAGCTGAGGGATCTGATGAGGTTGTCACACTAGTTTATGCCCGTGGTGCAGACTCCACAGAAGGCACAAATAAAATTGTAGAAGCCTTTAATGAGCAACATCCAAACATTCAAGTTGAATTTCGTGAAATGCCTTCTGACTCAGGCCAACAGCATGACCAATACGTAACGATCCTTAACGCTGAGTCTTCTGAAATTGATGTGATGGACCTAGACGTAATCTGGCCGGCTGAATTCGCTCAAGCTGGTTACGTGTTACCGCTTGATCGTTTCCTTCAGAAAGATGGCATCAATACAGATGATTACAACCAGGGTGCCTTGTCAGCTGCTACCTTTAACGGGAAACAGTGGGCCTTGCCGAAGTTTATTGATACAGGCCTATTATTCTATCGCACCGATATCATCTCAGAGGATCAAGTACCAACGACTTGGGATGAGCTTATTGCCTCTGCTAAAGAGAACAAAGGTGCAGAAGGAACTGAATTTGGCTACTTAATGCAAGCGAAACAATACGAAGGTTTAGTGACAAACGCTATTGAATACATCGCTTCTTACGGTGGTGCTATTCTAAACGAAGATGGAGAGATCGTCGTCAATAGCCCGGAAACCATCAAAGGACTCTCCAAAATGGTTGAAGTTGCAACGTCTGACTTCGTTCCTGGTAACATCACAACGTTTACGGAAGTAGAATCTCACACAGCATTTATTGAAGGACAGTCTCCATTCATTCGTAACTGGCCTTACCAATGGAATCTAGCAAATGATGAGAGTGAATCAAACATTGTAGGTAATATCGGAGTTGCTCCACTTCCAGCAGGTGATGCAGGTTCTGCAGCAGCACTTGGTGGCTGGATGACAGCGATTAACAAATATTCAGAGCATCCTCAAGAAGCGTGGGAGTTCGTTAAATTCATGACAGGTCCAGAAGGTCAGAAGATCTCTGCGATCCACGGCGGATTAGCGCCGACACTTCCAGCATTGTTTGAAGACGAAGAAGTGCTTGAGGCAAATCCTTTCTTCAAACAAGAAGGTTTCCAAGAAGGTCTTGAAGCAGCGGTTTCACGCCCTGTAGCACCAAACTATCCAGAAGTTTCTGAGATTATTCAAATCAATGTATCAAAAGCCATCGCTGGTGAGCTTACTCCAGAAGAAGCAGCGGCGAATATGGAAAAAGAATTACAAGAAGTGATGCAATAAGTTCTTTTTAGAGAGATGAAGATAAGGGCGACTCTTTTTTCCAACTTTATAAATGACATTCGTTTATATCGTGGGGAGAGGAGTGCCCTTTTTCTACTCTTTTGACCCTTTAGGGCAATAAAGGAGGAGGTTGTCGTGTCGACTCGGCTGAAGAGTTCAAAGCAAGACGTCACCACAAAGGTAAATGATGCAAAGAAGAAAGAGAGAAGAACTGGTTTTCTTTTAGTTGCTCCATCGTTAATCCTCATTTTGGTGATTGCCATTTGGCCAGTTTTGCAATCTTTTTATTTTAGTTTATTTGACTACAGATTAAATGAACCCACCAAGTCTAGTATTCATTTAGATTATACCCTCGACCTTGAGCGATACTTAAATAATCAACCATTCTTAGTCACAGCGCTCGACCAAGAGATCGATGATGCACCACCAGAGGTTCAAGGTCAGCTCCAAGATATGAAGGAAGAATTAACGGAGTTTGATGAGAAGTTACGAGAACAGGACGGCGTGGCTGGACCTTATGAGGAAGTAGACGAACTCCTCTTTAACTTCGAAGTTCCGAGTGAGGATCTTAAGTTTGTTGAAATTGACCGATCATTTGGTGAAGAGTTTGATGAAGAGTTCGAATCCATTAATGAAGAGTTAAACACGCTGCAAGCGGAGGGAGTGCTTCAACAGGGAGACAAGCTAACCGGTCTCTCAAACGCCTTACTCCAAACGGTCGTCGAGTCAAACTTTATAGGGCTAGACCACTATAAGAATAGCTTAACGGAGAAGAGAATGTGGGTTTCCCTTATGAATACGGGGGTCTTCACAGTCATCTCAGTAGGACTCGAGCTTGTTCTTGGTATGGCAATCGCGCTCCTTATTAATAAAGCGTTCTTCGGTCGCGGTATGGTGCGGGCTGCTATCTTAATACCATGGGCGATTCCAACGGCTGTATCTGCTAAAATGTGGAGCTTTCTGTATGATGGTCAGAACGGGATCATTGCCAAATTCTTTGCTGATATAGGCATTATCGATCAAATGAGTACCCTTCTCACCACTCCATTTGGCTCGATGGCAGCGGTTATTTTAACAGACGTATGGAAAACAACCCCGTATATGGCTCTTCTTTTACTAGCAGGGTTGCAGACGATTCCGAGTTCATTGTATGAGGCTTCTTCAATTGATGGAGCAAGCAAATGGAAGCAGTTCACCCAAATTACTCTTCCGCTTCTTAAATCGAGTCTTCTTGTTGCCTTGTTGTTCCGTACACTCGATGCCTTCCGTGTGTTTGATTTAATTTACGTGTTAACAGGCGGTGGGCCAGCGAACGCAACTGAAACAATCTCGCTGTTTTCTTATAAAGTTATGTTTGGGCAAACGAACTTTGGAGAAGGTTCGGCGCTTGCGGTTATCGTGTTTATCTGTGTAGCGATTATCTCAATGATTTACATTAAATTCTTAGGCTCAGACTTACTTGGAGACGGAGCGAAAAAATAAGGAGTGATCTAGATGCAGAAAAAAGCAGGGGTAGGCTTCTACCTATTCTTAGCGGTGTTTATATTCATCATCATGTTCCCGTTTCTGTGGATCTTATTGAGCTCCGTCAAGCCGGTAGCTGAATTGTTTGGTGATGAAGCATTTAATTGGTTTACAAACAATCCAACAGTTGAGAACTATGTGTCTGTCTTTGTGAATTATCCATTTTTGAAGTACCTATGGAATAGTACTGTCGTAGCGACGATTACAACGGTTTATACCGTTTTTGTAGCGGCTTTTGCAGCTTATGCGATAGCCCGTCTTGAATTCCCTGGGAAAACCGTAATTCTAGGCGTCGTGTTATCCGTTTCTATGTTTCCGCAAATTGCAACGATTTCACCGATCTATATTTTTATGAAGAATTTGGGTTTAACGAATAGTTATCTCGGGTTAATTATCCCATATACGACATTTGCACTACCTTTATCGATCTGGTTACTCGTTACGTTTTTCCGTAAGATCCCGTTCGATTTAGAAGAGTCAGCGAAAATGGACGGTGCGTCTATGATGCAGACGTATTTCAAGATTATTTTGCCACTTGCTGTGCCGGGAATTTTTACGACAGCAATCTTAGTGTTCATAGCAGCATGGAATGAGTTTCTATTTGCTTTAACGATTAATACAGCGGAAAGTCATAAGACGGTGCCGGTTGGTATTGGCATGTTCCAGGGACAGTACACGATTCCTTGGGGAGAGATCACTGCGGCAACGGTTATTGTAACCGTGCCACTTGTCATTATGGTGCTGTTATTCCAGCGTCGAATCGTATCTGGTCTGACTTCAGGTGCTGTAAAAGAATAAACGAGGGGGATTTAAGAAATGGAACAATCAACGCAATGGTGGAAGAACTCGGTCGTCTATCAAATTTATCCGAGAAGCTTTAATGACAGCAACGGCGATGGTATTGGAGATTTAGAAGGCATTATCGAAAAGCTTGACTATCTTGTTGAGCTTGGGATTGATGTCATCTGGCTCTCACCGATCTATAAGTCCCCTAATGATGATAACGGCTATGATATTAGTGATTATCAGGACATTATGACAGAGTTCGGTGACCTTGAAACGTGGGATCGGTTAATTACAACGATGCACGAGAAAGGGCTTAAGCTTGTGATGGACCTTGTCGTCAATCACACGTCTGATGAACATCCTTGGTTCCAGGAGGCGAAGAAGTCTAAAGACAACCCATATCGCGACTTTTATATTTGGCGCCCACCTAATGAAGAGGGGAAAGAGCCAAACAACTGGCTATCTTTCTTCAGCGGTTCAGCGTGGGAGTATCATGAGCCAACGGGAGAGTACTATCTTCATTTATTTACGAAGAAGCAGCCAGACTTGAACTGGGAGAATCCGGACGTGCGTCAGAAAGTGTACGAAATGATGCGCTGGTGGCTAGATCGCGGTGTCGATGGTTTCCGCATGGACGTCATTAACTTAATTTCAAAAGTGGAAGGGCTACCGGATGCGCCAGTCACGAAGCCTGATGATGAATTCCAGTGGGGCAGCGACTATTTCGCAAACGGCCCTCGTTTCATGGAATTTATGCAGGAGATGAAAGAAGAAGTGCTTGACCATTACGATATTCTGACCGTTGGAGAAACTGGATTTGTAACGCCTGAGGAAGGAAAGCAGTTTACGAATGAAGATTCAGGCGTACTATCGATGTTATTCCAGTTCCAGCACATGGATGTTGATGCGCAGCCTGGTGGTCAGATGGGGAAATGGGAAGAAAAAGACTGGAAGCTCACTGAGTTAAAAGAGATTATGTCAAAATGGCAGGTTGAGCTCTTTAATAAGGGGTGGAACTCTCTTTACCTTGAGAACCATGACCAGCCTCGTTCGGTTTCTCGCTTCGGTGATGATGGAGAGTACCATTCTGAAAGCGCCAAAATGCTCGCGACCTGGCTTCATATGATGCAAGGCACGCCATATGTATACCAGGGTCAGGAAATTGGAATGACAAACGTGCACTTCCCGTCCATCGATGATTATGAAGACGTTGAGATCCGTAACCTGTGGCAGGATATGGTCGTTGAAAAAGGGCATGACCCTGACAAAATCTTAAAAGCCATCCATGAAAAAGGCCGTGACAATGCCCGCACACCGATGCAGTGGGATGCTTCTGAGAACGCCGGATTCACATCAGGTACTCCTTGGCTGAAAGTCAATCCGAATTACGACCAGATTAATGTTGAGAAAGAGCGCGAGAACCCAGATTCGATCTTTCATTACTATAAGAAGCTAATCGCTCTTCGAAAAGAACATGAGGTCATTGTGAACGGCGATCACACCCTCATTTGGCCAGAAGATGAAGAAGTGTATGCCTATAAGCGTGAACATGAAGGAGAAACGCTAGTTGTAGTAACGAACTGGACAGGAGAAACCATTAAACGTCCATGGCCAGAAGACGTAAGCTTTGATGGAGCTTCCGTTATGATTCACAACTACAACGAGTCACCTGACGCATCTAAAGAAGGCATCACCCTTCGCCCGTACGAAGCCGTCGTTTACCACCAAAAATAGAGGCTCAAAAAGCAAGTAGCTGGTACCAGCTACTTGCTTTTTTATGCTTTAGAGAAGTGAAGGGTGCCAGACACCTGGTAGTGCTTTAGAGCGTGAAAGGGTGTCTGGCACGCGTCTTTACTTTAGAGTGCGAAAGGTTGGGTAATGTTGCCAGGTTTATAGTATTAGGTCTTTTGGGAAAGTGTAATGATGTGATACTACTTAAGGAGGTTTTAGAGATGAGTAAAGTTGCAGTAATTACAGGTGCAGGTAGTGGGTTAGGTCGCTCTACAGCATTACGCCTCGCAGAAGAAGATGTGAATATCTCTGTTGTAGATATAGATGAAGAGGGCGGTAATGAAACAGTCAAGCAGTTAAAAGAAGCTGGTGTTGACGCGATTTTTATTAAGGCAGACGTCTCAAAACCTGATGAAGTAAAGAATTATGTAGATGAGACGGTCAATCACTTTGGTACTATTGATTATTTCTTTAATAATGCTGGTATCTCAGGCAGTGGTGGCTATTTCTTAGATACAGAAGTAAGCGAAATCGAAAAGATTGTAGACATTAACTTAATGGGTGCATTATATGGCGTTCGATACGTAGCTGAAGTAATGGTCAAAAATGGTGGAGGCGCGATTGTGAATACATCCTCAAGTGCAGGTGTGATTGGACAAGATTCCGTTGTGACTTATTCCGCAACAAAACACGCCATGATCGGCTTAACGAAAAGTTTAGTAGCCGAATACGCAAAAGACGGCCTTCGTGTAAATGCGATTGCCCCAGGCCCAACTGAAACACCAATGGTAAAAGAATTCTTTGAGAATAACCCGAACATGAAAGAAAGTGCCGAAAATGGCATCCCGCAAAAACGTCTAGGCACACCAGAAGAAGTAGCAGAAACCGTGGCGTTTTTACTAACATCTAAAGCTCAATATATTAATGGGGATGTTATTCGCATTGATGGTGGCTTTACTAATACGAAATCGTAAATGAAATGAAAGAAAACGTGAGCGCCAAGTAACAGCGCTCACGTTTTTTATAACTACATAACTTTAGTGATGCGAAGTGTGAAAGGGTGTCAGGCACACGGAAGTGCTTTAGAGCGATAAAGAGTGTCTGACACGCGTCCGTGCTTTATAGTGAGAAAGAGTTTTATAGGGGTTGCTTTTTTGGGGGAGCAGGAGTTAAATAAGGTATACTATATAGAATTTTTTATAATGGTTTTTTGGGAAGGGGAGGGTGAGGATGAAACGAAGAGAGAAGCGAATGGAGTGGAATCCGCCCCAGATTTTAATCACAACATTTCTTAGCCTTATTCTATTAGGAACTTTGATTCTTCTTCTGCCGATTTCGACAACAGATGGAATTTCCTTTATTGACGCTCTTTTCACATCTACATCAGCCATGACTGTTACAGGACTTGTGGTAGTTGATACAGGTACAGCTTTTACGTATTTCGGGGAAATCGTCATTATGATGTTAATTCAGCTCGGCGGGTTAGGAATTATGACGTTCGCGGTCCTCATTTACCTTGCTTTGGGGAGAAAGATCGGCATTCGCGAGCGTTTATTAATCAAACAAGCACTAAATCAAAATACAATTGGTGGCGTCATCGCTTTGGCTAAGCGATTGTTAATTTTCAGTTTGATCATGGAAGCGATGGCTATTGTGTTCCTCTCACTTGTTTGGGTACCAGAACTCGGGTGGGGGCAAGGGCTCTATGCAAGTGTCTTCCATGCGATATCAGCGTTTAATAATGCCGGTTTCTCGATATGGTCCGATAGTTTATCTGGCTATGTAGGGGATCCTGTCATAAACATCGTTATTACCATTTTATTTATCATTGGGGGAATTGGGTTTACCGTCGTGTTCGATATGTGGCAAAGTAAAGAATTTCGCCAGGTATCCTTACATTCTAAGCTCATGATTATAGGTACGCTTGCGATTAATATCTTTAGCTTTCTTATGATTTTTGTCCTTGAATACAACAACCCTAACACATTGGCATCGATGTCGACACCAGATCAGATTCAATCGGCTTATTTTCAGGCGGTAACCCCGAGGACGGCAGGGTTTAACACACTAGACATTGGCTCAATGGAGCACGCGTCTCTTTTTTATATGATAATCTTGATGTTTATTGGCGGAGGAAGCGCCTCGACGGCAGGTGGTATTAAGTTAACAACTGCAATTTTAATTGTGCTAGCCACGTTTACGTTTTATAAACAGAGAGAGGAAGTCGTGACGTTTAAGCGGAGCCTTCCTTATTCATTAGTACTAAGAGCCTTGTCTCTTGCGATGGGGAGTGTACTCGTGGTCCTGGTCGCCATATTCATACTCAATTTAACCGAAGACGCCCCATTTTTAGATATTGTATTTGAAGGCGTCTCTGCCTTTGGGACAGTTGGCTTGTCGATGGGCTTAACCGGTAGCTTGACGATCATTGGCAAAATAACGATTATCTTAACGATGCTCGTTGGAAAACTAGGTCCGCTTACCTTCGCATTCGCTTTTGCCAAACACCGGATTGACCGGGTGAAATACCCGAAAGAAGATGTGCTAACGGGGTAAGTGAAACATAGTCCTTGACCAACGATACGCATATTGGTACCATTACATTTATTCAAAAGAATAGTGGCTGTGAAGGTTATGGGTAACACTATAACTGGAGCCAATCCTGGAGAGATCGCTTTTAAAGCGACGCCGAAGGGTTCATGATCTCAGGCAACCGGACAGGAACGAACTTACATACAGAATACGTGTATGGGTACGTTTGTCTGAGATCGGCGAGAGCTGATCTCTTTTTTTGTTCACAGAAAATAAAGTCAGAGGTGGATCATCATGGAAAAACGTAAAGCAGTAGTAAGCGTCATCGGAAAAGACCAAGTCGGCATTATCGCGAACGTGACAAACGTACTCGCAGAATATAAATTAAACGTACTCGATATCAGCCAAACGATTGTGGAAGAATACTTCACTATGATCATGATTATCGATGTGAAAGAAGCGCATGATTTAGATGAAATCAGAAAAGTACTACAAGAAACTGGCGAGAACTTAGGCGTGCAAATTAGTCTGCAGCTAGAAGAAGTCTTCCAGTCGATGCACCGCATTTAAGGAGGCCTCCCCATGAATATTGCATTTAATGAAATAACAGAAACCATACGTATGGTCCAAATGGAGAACCTTGATATCCGTACCGTTACAATCGGCATTAGCCTGCGCGACTGCGCCGATTCAGATATTGAAAAGCTAAAAGAAAATGTCTACAACAAAATCACAACCTACGCAAAAGACTTAACGACCGTAGCAGAGCAGGTTGAGAAAGAATACGGCGTACCAATCATCAATAAGCGAATCTCGATTACGCCTGTATCTGAGATTCTCGGTAATGCAACGGTCGCAGAAGCAGTTGAAGTCGCAAAATCATTAGACCAAGCAGCAAAAGACCTGGGCGTTGATTTCATCGGAGGCTATTCCGCCCTTACGCATAAAGGCGTAACAAAAGGCGATCAAACTCTAATCGACTCTCTTCCTGAAGCCCTAAGCGTAACTGAGCGCGTGTGTGGTTCTGTATCTGTAGCGACCACTCGCACCGGAATCAACATGGACGTAGTCAAACAAATGGGATACGTTATCAGTGACGCTGCAGAACGAACGAAGGATCAAAACGGAATCGCTTGTGCCAAGCTCGTCATCTTCAGTAATCCAGTAGAAGACAACCCATTTATGGCCGGCGCTTTCCATGGAACAGGTGAAGGCGAAGCGGTCCTGAACGTTGGGGTTAGTGGGCCTGGTGTTGTATTGAGCGCACTCAAGCGTTACCCAGAAGCGGATCTTGGAGAAGTATCTGAAGTTATTAAAAATACTGTTTTCAAAATCACTCGCGCTGGTGAACTCGTTGGACGTCAGGTAGCTGAACGAATCGGCGTTCCATTCGGTATCCTTGACCTATCCCTTGCACCAACGAATGCGCTAAACGACAGTGTCGCCCGTATTTTAGAAGAGATCGGACTTGAACGCGTCGGAACACACGGCACAATCGCTGCGCTCGCTCTTATGAATGACGCCGTGAAAAAAGGCGGGGCTATGGCGAGCTCGTACGTTGGCGGCTTGAGCGGTGCGTTTATCCCGGTGAGTGAGGATGAAGGCATGATCGAAGGGGTAACAGAAGGGTCCCTTTCCCTGTCAAAACTTGAAGCGATGACATGCGTATGTTCTGTGGGTCTTGATATGATCGCCCTAACCGGTGACGCATCACCTGCAACATTATCTGGCATCATTGCTGATGAAGCCGCAATCGGCATGATCAATAAGAAAACAACAGCCGTACGCGTCATTCCGGTTCCAGGAAGAGAAGAAGGCGAAATGATCGAATTCGGCGGACTCCTTGGCCGCGCTCCAGTTATGGGCGTCAATCCATACAGCAGCGAAGGCTTCGTGAACCGTGGCGGACGTATCCCTGCACCGTTGCAGGCTTTGATTAATTAAATGTTTGTTAGGTGGACTGCCCAAACTTGGTTTGGGCAGTTTTTTGTTTGGGGCGAGGAGAATGGCTTAAGAAGGTGTAAAGCGACTCAAGCTGGGCCGGAACCGGCTCAAGCCCGCCCGGAAGTGGCTCGAGCTCCGCGGAACCGGCTCAAGTTTAGAGAAAGTGACACAAGCTAAGCAAAAATTGACTCAAGAAGCCAAGAAATCGGCTCAAGTTGGGTGCAAATGGCTCAAGAGGATGAAAACCGGCTCTAGTTGAGAAAAAAGTGGCTCTAGTAAGGGCGGTGGTGGCTCAAGAAGGTGTAAAGCGACTCAAGTTGGCCCGGAAGTGGCTCAAGCCCGCCCGGAAGTGGCTCGAGCTCCGCGGAACCGGCTCAAGTTTAGAGAAAGTGACACAAGCTAAGCAAAAATTGACTCAAGAAGCCAAGAAATCGGCTCAAGTTGGGTGCAAATGGCTCAAGAGGATGAAAACCGGCTCTAGTTGAGAAAAAAGT
>NZ_AVBG01000018.1 GCF_000770675.1 Pontibacillus chungwhensis BH030062 | reverse complement strand
TGACGTTACATGTTGTTTCGTTCAGTTTTCAAAGATCAAATGTTTCTTCAAAATGTTTCTTTTGCTTGTCCGCCGTTTAACAGCGACTTAATTAGTTTATCATGTGGTTGATTTTGAGTCAATAACTTTTTTGAAGTTTATTTGATCTCTTTTCTTCAACCTGATCTCTCTATTATAGAAGAAGTCATGTTAGTTAATAACTGCCTTCAAGATCATTTCGTTGGTTGCGTCGTTTTAACAGCGACTTAAACATCTTATCATGCGGATGTTTTTGAGTCAATAACTATTTTCAAAAGTTTATTTGATCTCTTCCCAAGCTGATCTCTTCTATATTAATAGGAAGGCGAATGCGATTGTTAATCACAGCCTCTAGATCGTTTTGTTGTTTGCGTTGTTGTTAACGCAACGTTTAATAATGTACCACGGGATCGACGTGAACTGCAATAGTTTTTATGAATTTTTTTATTCTCTCTTTCATAACGTTACAAAAAAAAAGAGGAGCAACCATTGCCATGGCGCCCCTCGTCAGTATTTTAAAAGAAATTAAATTAAGAATATAAAATAGGCTAGGAAGACAATAAATAAGAAATACATAATTGGATGAATCTCTTTCCCTCTTCCTTTCAAGATCATTGTTAATGGATAAAAGATAAATCCAATCGCAATTCCTGTAGCTATACTATACGTTAGTGGCATGGCAATGACCGTAAGAAAAGCTGGGACAGCAATTTCGAATTGGTCCCAATCTATATTCTTCAACGAACTACACATCAGCACCCCCACGATAATTAGAGCAGGCGCTGTTACTTCTGCTGTAACCACACTTAACAATGGAGAGAACAGAAGCGATAGAAGGAAGAAGCCTGCTGTCACGACTGATGTGAATCCTGATCGACCTCCAGCTGCCACCCCTGCTGTTGATTCAATATAAGAAGTAGTGGTTGAAGTCCCTACCACTGACCCTACTACGGTAGCCGCAGAATCTGCAAATAAAGCTCGGCCAGCACGTGGTAACTTGTTCTCTTTTATAATCCCGGCTTGCGTTGCTACAGCTACAAGTGTTCCAGCAGTGTCAAAGAAGTCTACAAATAAGAACGTTAAGATGACAATCCACATCTCTCCTGAAACAAGTACAGAAGGTAAATTCTCTATAGCAGCTCCGAATGTTGGAGCAACACTTGGTGGTGTGCTCACTACGGCTGATGGCGCGTCAATTAAACCAACGATGATCCCGCCAATTGTTGTAATAACGATTCCGTAAAAGATCCCACCTTTTATGTTAAGAGACATCAGAAGAACGGAAATTACTAACCCAAAGATCGCAAGAAGCGTAGCTGGTTGCGTTAAATCCCCTAAAGCCACAAGTGTATTTGGATCCCCTGTTATAATTCCGGCATTCTGAAAACCGATAAATGCAATGAAAAGTCCAATTCCAGCTCCTACTGCTAGCTTTAAATTGCTTGGAATGGCGTTTATAATCTTCTCTCTAAGTCCTGTAACGGTTAATACAATAAAAATAAGTCCTGATACAAGCACTCCCGCCAATGCCTCTTGCCATGGAATGGCGAACTGCAACATAACGGTGAAGGAGAAAAAGGCATTCAGCCCCATACCTGGCGCTAACGCAATTGGATATTTCGCTAGAACCCCCATAATCAATGAACCAACGGCTGCTGCTATTGCGGTAGCTGTGAATACTGCGCCTTGATCAATCCTTGTAACACCCTCAGGCAGCTCCTCTACACCTACAAGCGCTAATGTAATCGGGTTGACGACAAGAATATATGCCATGGCTAGAAACGTCGTTAAACCAGCTATAAACTCTGTACGAAAGTTTGTCCCCAGCTCTTCAAATTGAAAGAATTTCTTCATGTTAGACCCTCCCCGAAACCAGCCGATATAAAAAGAAACCCTTAGCATTAAGCGCCAAGAGTTTCTGGTCCACAGACAGAGTGCATGATTAAGAAAGATTACTAGAATCCATCCGAATCACATTCTCCATCGTAGTCGAGTCATTTACGGTAACTCGGTAGAAACTCTTGGGCCCTATCCCCAATATTATACGACGGTTCGTGTTTTATTTTATCTGGTTCTATCATACTAGCAAAAACGAGAAGAGTCAATGCTAAATACGAATATTAAAAACTTTAATTTGCAAAACGTTCGTTATTCCCACTCGATTGTACTAGGCGGCTTACTCGTTACGTCATACACGATTCTGTTCACATGATCCACTTCATTCACAATCCTAGTTGAAATCAGCTCTAGAACATCATAAGGTATTCTCGCCCAGTCTGATGTCATCCCATCAATAGACGTAACGGCACGAATCCCAACTGTATAATCATATGTGCGAGCATCACCCATGACCCCAACACTTCGGATATCAGGTAACACTGTGAAGTACTGCCAGATATCACGTTCTAAACCGGCATTCTTTACCTCTTCACGCAAGATTGCATCTGATTCACGAACAATGGTTAGCTTTTCATCAGTGATTTCACCTAACACACGGATGGCAAGACCAGGTCCCGGGAAAGGTTGGCGCCACACGATATGGTCTGGAACCCCTAGTTCTGTACCTAAGGCACGTACTTCATCTTTAAATAATGCATTCAAAGGTTCGATCAGTTTAAATTGCATATCTTCAGGAAGGCCACCTACATTATGGTGAGACTTAATGGTCTGTGCGGTTTCCGTTCCACTTTCAATAATGTCTGTGTAAAGCGTTCCTTGTGCAAGATAATCTATATCCTTTAACTCATCCGCCTGTTCATCAAAGACATAAATGAATTCATTCCCAATAATCTTCCGCTTCTGTTCAGGATCTGAAACACCTCTTAGCTTAGACATGAAACGCTCTTGTGCATCGACTTTTATAACGTTCATGTTAAATCCTTCACTAAATGTATCCATCACCGTGTCTGCTTCATCTTTACGGAGCAGGCCATGATCGACAAAGATACACGTAAGCTGATCTCCAATAGCACGATGAATTAGTGCTGCTACAACAGATGAATCAACGCCACCACTCAGGGCACAAAGAACTTTTTGATCGCCTACTTGTTCACGAATTTTCTCCACTTCAAGTTCAATAAAGTTCTCCATTGTCCAGTCGCCTTTTTCTTCGCAAATATCAAAGACAAAACGCTTTAGTACTTCATTTCCATACTCAGAGTGACGAACCTCTGGGTGGAACTGCACTCCGTACATCTTCTTCTCTTCATAGCTAATAGCAGATACAGGGCAAGATGGGCTCGTTGCGTCTACAGAGAACCCAGCCGGAGCTTCAACAACTTTGTCACTGTGACTCATCCATACAACTTGCTCTTTCGGAAGATCTTTAAATAAAGAAGGTTCTCCTTCTACTTGCAAGTTAGCTTTTCCATATTCTCTTTGGAGCGCTCGTTCTACCTTCCCGCCGTAATGGTGAGTCATAAGCTGCATTCCGTAGCAAATACCAAGCACAGGAATATCAAGTTCGAATATCGCCGGATCACAGCGGAAGCTATCTTCAGCATAAACGCTGTTTGGCCCACCGGACAGAATAATCCCTGTCGGATTCATTTCTTTAATTTCCTCTGCTGTTAGTCGATGAGAATGGAGTTCGCTATATACCCCGAACTCACGGATCCGCCTAGTGATTAACTGGTTATATTGACTTCCGAAGTCTAATACTAAAATCTTGTCATGAACTTCGATCATGATGCGCTTCACTCCTTTGTATTTGCGTGACCCTTTACTGTCCTCTCTCGTTTTGGTCCATAAAAAAAGAGACTTCTGCCTCTATAACTATAGAAAGGCAGAAGTCTCCTCATATTTCCAGAGAATGATACACGACTCCCACCTTCATAGTCAGAGCATTATCGGTGCTCCGGTAGAGACTCTCGAACCATATTATCGAGGATATACGAAGGGAACAATTAAGTTGCAATCATTCTATCAATCTAACGATTCTCGGTCAAGACAACGTCTTTTTAATTAAATTTTCCCACAATTCACTCATTTTATCCCATGGATGTTTAGACGAATCTTTTTGGTAAACAAGTCGCTCGTAATGATAGGTTAATTGCCCCATCTCTTGGGTTCTATAATGATCATCGACAGAATGAGCGAACTCTTGTAAGGTCTGTCCACTTGATCGATTCAAATCTTCTTTCTTATCTAAAACTTTCAAGAGGAATTCATAAGCTGTTTCATAATTATGCTGACCTGGGTTCTGAATATACTTTCTCCTATAATACATGGCCAGCAAATGATAGCGATATCTATACACCAGTCCGAGAATGGCAAGAACAACGATAACCAGCACAATCCATAGCCATGTAGGGACCGTAAAACTCCCCCCACCACCACTAGATTCGTCTGTCTTACCCGCCATGTCT
The DNA here is from genome assembly GCF_000770675.1 of Pontibacillus chungwhensis BH030062. Taxonomy (GTDB): domain Bacteria; phylum Bacillota; class Bacilli; order Bacillales; family BH030062; genus Pontibacillus; species Pontibacillus chungwhensis. Next base: position 65,905 of record NZ_AVBG01000018.1, on the reverse strand, counting down.
TGCTCGTCCATTTCAGGTGTTTGTTCTTGATTTTGTTCTAGCTGTTCTTGTAAATTTTCATCAACCTCAGAGGACTCTTCGTCATCTTCCTCAGTATCATCTATATAAAAGTCTGTATGGTTTCCAAACCCTTTCGTTGGCTCAAAAGCTACCCAACCTACATCGGGGAAATAGACTTCTACCCAAGAGTGGGCGTTACCGCTCGTTATCTGATAGACGTTCTTAAGTTCTCCATCCACTTCTATCGTGTCAATTTGCTCACCACCTGTGAACCCTTTAGCCCACCTGGCAGGAACCCCAACACTTCGCAGGAGAACGACCATTGAAGTAGAGAAGTTATCACAGTAGCCGACTTGAGTGTCAAACAAGAACTGCGAGGTATAATCCTCTCCTTCATCTGGAACGGGAATATTCTTCGTACTATATTCGAACCCGTTCTGTTGGAAGTATTCTTCAACTGCCCGCGCTTTCTCATATCGGTTGCTACTCTCAGCGACAATCTCTTCCGCTAAATCTCTAACCTGTTCTGGTAAGCTCTCTGGCAATTGCGTATATGCCTGATCAATTTGTGGCGGATCATCCGTTCCACTCTCCGCAAGCTGCGAGAAAGAGAAACTAGGCTGAGCATACCCAATCTCATACCCATTTAGCTGAAATGATTCTCCGTTCTTTTGAGGAATAATCTCCCCTGTAGTTGGGTTAATCACTAAGGTGTCTGCTTCGCTGTTCGACACTTTTTCAATACCATATGGATAGACAAGCTTTGAAAACGTGGCATTATCATTCATAGCGATCGTTGCCACCTTGTCTTCACGCTTAACTGCGTCATTAAAGTATCCTAAGTTAATATCATTAGCTACCGGCTGCTCGATTGGATTCCCCTCACTGGATCGAATCCAGCCTTTCCCCGTATAAACATCTTTTGTCTCGATACGCCAATAATGTTCACCATCGGCTACCGCTTGAAAGACAGGAGTATTATCTTGGACAAAGGAGCCACCTAATTGTTCGTCGTTCGTACCATATCCAACCTTTTGAATCGCATTGCCACCTGAACCTCCTACGCCGTTCACCGCTCCTTGGATAAAAGGAACGGGGTCGGGCCATTGAGGGGCTTTCTTCGGAGCCGCATAGCCAATCACACTAGCAAATAAGACTACGACCATTAGCGGGATAACCCACGCCCGATAGACACGCCTCCCCCTTATCGCAATTGATTCTTTCTCCATTTCTTTAGTGAAACTGGACAAGCCCATTACAATCAACGAGATCAGGAACGTTCGAATAATCGCTCCCTTCCCTTCATATACCGTAAACGTATCCAAGACCGTCACATATACAATCGTCAATATGACAAAGAAACTCGTTCTCTTAGCTACGATAAACCAGTAATAAAGCAAGTAACTCATTAACCACAGCAAAAGCAAGAAAAGCATGCTACGAAATAATGGGGTCATCTGCCACCACTGATTCGCTACCATCACATCGATATTATACTGAATATGGTCATAGACAAACCGGAACCAATCTCCACTGAGAAACCTTCGTCCGATAAACAATCCATCTAACACAAACGCTAAGCCTATGAGTTTCATCGGAATGGTAAAAAACCACGGTAAATGAATGAACGATAAGAAGAAGCAAAATGCAGCATATACAACAAATACAGCCATGTTAGCCGTATCCGTAATTTGATCTAAAGGTCTGAGCCATTCCCAGAACAGTAAGAATCCACAAAGATAAACGATCCCTCTAAACAAAAATTGATTACGCTCGATTGGGTCGTTCGCCATTATGTACTCACCTCAAATTTCGCTTGTGTCATTTCTGCTTCTGACAAGACATTAACAACAACGCCATTCACACCTAACTCACGAAGTAACTGCCGTTGTTCACTCGTTATATGTTCTTTTGCTTCTATATAAAAGAAAACAACTCGCGCATGTTTTTGTTTCAACCGAATAACGGATGTTTTTAATGAAGGAGTAAGACTTCGCGTCACAACCATAACGATTAAGTGATTCGGCAATCCTTGTTGCTGCTTCAGTAACGATTCAGCAAACGTTGTTTTCCCCACTGGTTCAACCTTAGATAAATATTGATTCATCCCATCATACTGAGTACGGTCTTTCGTGAAAGGAAAGAATTTATGCTCACTTCCTAAAACCAAGAACGCAAGCTGAGATTCCCTTATCTTATAGCTCTCAATGATGGAAGCCGTTAACTCCACACTTCCCTCAAACGCTATTCTCTTCTCCCCAAAACCTTCGGTAGCATCAAGTATAAGCAACACATCCGAACTCTTCTGTTGTTCGAACTCCTTAGTCATCATCGCATTCTTCTTAGCTGATGTTTTCCAATCTATCCAAGAGAATCGATCTCCCGGTGCATATTCTCTTACCCCTGTTACGACAGTGGTATCCCGCTTCGTTTGAGAATAGGAAGGAGCCGCCCCCTCATCAAAGCTATTCACACGCTTCGTCATTGAGACATCTCTTCTGTGAGGATATACGAGCACTCTACCAGGCACGGTGTAATAAGCTTGCTTTGATACAAATCCAAAGAAGTCGCCTGTTTTCACTCGTATACTATGAAAATGGTGCTCACCTCTTGGCAGATGAGGAAATTCATAATGAAAGTGGATTGAACGCTTAAACCAAGGAAATGCTACACGCTTAATTCGTTTCGCCTTCCTAAGTTCATCAGGATTCCCCATATATTGATAGCCTTCTGATTTCGTCCCGACCCTATTTAGCGTTTCAGGAACATATTCCTCGATGACACAATAATAAAGGGGGAACGGCAATCCTCTCTCTATATGAACATCCACAGCTAACGTATCTCCAGATTGAAACATATATTTAGATAACGTCCGTTCAATATTCCAATTGGAGATCGGATAGAGTAACACACCTAGCATATATAGAAGCAACGGAAGCATCCCGTAAAACAGAAACCAACTAACAAAGCCACCCTGAAACATAGCATAAGCGTATAGAATGGCGAAAAGAAGAATTGTAACCACAATTTTCGCTACGACATGGGCTGTTTGCTTCATCCGCTATTTTTCCTTACGCACAGGGATTGAGACTTTTTGTAGTATGTCGTTCACTAAATCTTCTGAGGTCATCCCCTCAAACTTCGCTTCTGAATTCAGGATGAGACGATGGGATAATACGAAGGGCGCTAAATATTTCACATCATCCGGAAGAACAAAATCTCTATCTTGAATAAAGGCATACGCTTTTGCTGCTTTCATCAGCGCGATCGATCCGCGGGGACTTACACCAAGGTAAGCGGACGGATGGCGCCTTGTCTCCGAAACGACATTTACGATATAGCGTTGAATATTTGGATCAACATACACCTCTGCAGCTCGATTCTGTAATTCAATCAGCTCTTCCTTCGTCATAACAGCCTGTACCCGGTTTATTGGGTGGTCATTAGATATTAAGTCAAGCATCTGCATCTCTTCAGCTGCAGAAGGATACCCCATATTTAATTTCAATAAGAAACGATCCAACTGAGCTTCTGGTAGCGGATATGTCCCTTCATATTCAATTGGATTTTGAGTAGCCATAACGAAGAATGGACGTTTAAGTTCAATCGTATTCCCATCAACCGTTACATGACTTTCTTCCATTCCTTCTAGTAAAGAAGACTGTGTTTTCGGCGAGGTACGATTGATTTCATCTGCAAGCACAATATTCCCTAAGAGCGGGCCAGGACGAAATTCAAATTCAAGAGTTTTCGGATTATAAATCGAAACACCTGTCACATCAGAAGGTAATAAGTCTGGCGTGAACTGAATACGTCTAAATTCACAGTCAACTGACTTTGATAGTGTTCGAACAAGCATTGTTTTCCCTACACCTGGAACATCTTCTAAGAGAACATGACCCTTCGCGAGTAAAGCTACAATACTTAATGTTGTCACTTCTTCTTTCCCGATCATGACACTCTGTATATTCGCGAATAGATCATGTACTTTTCCATGAGCTAAGTAAGTTTGCTGAGGCATGTTATTCGATTCCTCCTATGAAATAATCTCCTAATATCTATTAGAATTTTTTGTCTATTCCAACTATACTACATCCTACTAGGCTATGTGCAGTAGAATGCGCAGGAAATATATCGGAAATAAATCCCTCCCCCCTTACAACCGCCTGCATTTACTAAAATGAGCATTTTCACCGGACAGTTTGTCTATACCAATCTCATCCTCTCGCATAGTGTATAGCAAGCTTCTAAAAATAGAAGCAAATTTATGTGTTGGAAAGGAATTGGTAGAATGCATCATCATAACAACTGTCAGTGCAAGCACGACAGCGGACATTATCATGATAAGGATGGGCGCTGTCGCAAATGTAAAAAGTTCTGTAGAAAATTCGAATGTTGCTTAGAGGAGAACCGAGGCGCTACACCATCTGCTTGGACCCGACAACAAGCTGATCAAATTCGAATCACTTCAGAAAACGCTGCACCAATCATTGAAGAACCATTTGAGGATACAGCTCCAGATCTTTGGGTTTGGGACACGTGGCCCCTTCGTGAGAAAGATGGTTCCATTGCAGTCCTTCCTGGAGGATGGCGTGTCATCTTCTCTTTAACAGCTCCAAGAAGCGTGCTACCTGGTAAACGTCACGACATCGCAACCATCCGTTACTTCTATTCACGCGATGGCCAGGACTGGATTCCAGGGGGCGTAGTATTCCCTGAAGGGGATGCGTTAGGCTCTCGTCAGTGGGCTGGGTCAGCTTTTGTAGAAAACGGTGAAATTTTCTTCTTCTACACGGCTACCGGTCGTCGCAATGAAGCACAAGTCACGTACGAACAGCGCATGGCTTTCGCTAAAGGAGAAATTTTCTCTGACTTGAATGGTGTTTTATTCAATAACTGGGAAGAGCACTCCATCATTCTCGTTCCAGACGGGGAATTCTATCAAACTCAGGAACAATCAAGCGGTGGGATTATTTACTCTTTCCGTGATCCTTGGTATTGGATCGATCCTGAAAGCGGCTGTGAATATATTATTTTTGAAGGAAACACAGCAACACCTCAACAGCCAGTCGAGCGAGAGTGTAACCCTGAGAACATTGGGGACGGAGACTATCGAAGCGGGAATGACGTACCGAACGGCTCCGCAAACTTTAATGGAAACGTAGGGATAGCGCTTCTTCGCAGTAGCGATTATCGCGAGTGGGAACTCCTTCCTCCAATCCTAGAAGCAGATTGCGTTAACCAACAGCTTGAGCGACCACACATTGTATATATAGGCGGACGTTACCACCTATTTATCGTAAGTCACCAATTTACGTTTGCCCCAGGACTTGATGGTCCAGATGGCTTGTATGGTTTCGTAGCGAACGACTTCCGTGGTAACTATGTTCCATTAGGCGAAGGCGGGCTTGTTGTAGCGAACCCACCTGAAGAGCCATTCCAAGCTTATTCTTGGATCGTACTACCAGACTTGTCTACGCTAAGCTTTATTAACTACTACAACCTTGATGGTGTTAGCTTGGATCAATTGCCATCACTACCGGATCAGTTCGTCTTTAACCGCTTCGGCGGCACGTTAGCGCCTACGTTACAACTATCAATTAGTGGAACCGACACACAAATCGTAAACGAATTAGCACAAGGTCTCGTTATGGAATCTTCTACAGAAGGCGCCCCATTCACACCACGTTGTGAGCAAGGTGGGAAATGCGGAAACGGTCACAGAAGTCGTATGGATAATATGGATGAAGACACAGAAACCGAAGAAGACATGATGAACAACGGCATGTCTGATGATGGAATGTACGGTGGCTGTGGACGCGGAGGTCATGGCGGCCATGGCAAACGTCGAAGAGATGTCGTTTGTGAATGTGAAGTAGATCGTAACGGCAACGTATGTACGCACTGTAACCGACCAAGATGTCGTAGAAACTAAATAATTATTAAAAAGGAGGTTCCCTGGTGGGAGCCTTCTTCTTTATTTGTAATTGATGATTATAGCGGGATATTGGAATTATTTCACCCTGCTGATCTTGCATTCTTTATGATGAAACTTCGATAGTAAACTTTTTATACGTAATGACTCCCACTATGACAAAGGCTCCTAAACCCACCAAAGTCAAAAGAGGTGATACGGTGTAGAGTTTTGTCACGACGTAGACGAGCAATGCAGTGAGATAGATACTCAGACCATACTTCACTTTACTCCGCTCAAGAAACGCTCGCTTCAGCAAGACCGTCATCCCAACAGCCCCTAACACAAAGAAATACAGAAAACACACCCCTATCACAATATCCCAAATTCCTTGAAAGAAATTCAAATCTAATCCCCCTTCGCCCTCTCTATTTATTTCCAATTTTATCATATTGAAAGAAGCCCCGACAGTCAAAGGATCTCACTATTGATGTTGAAAATGTGTTCGATCGTAATCAACTAGATCATTTATTCATTTAACTTATAAGGACAATCAAAATGTCTTTTTTCTATATCCAAGGTTAGGGATCCGACATAAAGGGGAAGGATACTAGTGGACTTTTCAAAAAAGGAGTGGGAACCATGAACAACAAACAATTCGATAAAATCAAAAACGGTAAAGGATTTATTGCCGCACTTGACCAAAGTGGCGGAAGTACGCCGAAAGCACTAGCAGACTACGGCGTACCTGAAGATGCTTATTCTGGTGAAGACGAGATGTTTGACCGGGTTCACCAAATGCGTACACGCATCATAACGTCTCCTGCTTTTGATTCAGATAAGATCCTAGGCACGATTCTTTTCGAACAAACGATGGACCGTGAAATCGAAGGCAAATATACAGCTGACTACCTGGCTGACAACGACATTGTTCCGTTCCTCAAAGTCGATAAAGGTCTAGCAGAGAAAGAAAACGGCGTTCAGCTTATGAAGCCTATTCACGATTTAGAAGAAACATTGCGACGCGCTAATGAACGAAACATCTTCGGTACTAAGATGCGCTCGGTCATCCATGAACCAAATCCATCAGGCATTAAAGCTGTCGTCGACCAGCAATTTGAAGCTGGTAAACAAATTATCGCAGAAGGCCTTGTGCCAATCATAGAACCAGAAGTAAACATTCACAGTGAAGATAAAGAGAAATCCGAAGAGATTCTACGAGACGAAATCCTGAAAAACTTAAATGACCTAACAGAAGACGAAAACGTGATGCTTAAGCTTTCTATTCCTACGAAAGCCAACACGTATAAAGAATTAGCTGAGCATCCTCGCGTCGTACGTGTCGTTGCCTTATCAGGCGGATATTCTCGTGACGAAGCCAATGAGAAGTTAAAAGAAAACGAAAACCTAATCGCAAGCTTCTCCCGTGCCTTGATCGCTGACTTGAATGCCAATCAATCTGACGAAGAATTCAACAAGTCACTACAGCACGCTGTAGACGTCATTTATGATGCTTCCGTAAACAAGAAATAACTAAACCAAAAGCCTCCCAACAATTTGGGAGGCTTTCTTTAGTTTTATAGGGTAGTAATCTTGAATACTTGAAGCTGAGACTTTTTTGGTTGGATAGGGCCGTTACTTTTGTTGAGTGCTTGGTGGGCTGGGCAACGGCTCGCTTTCCGCGGGCGAGCTGTCGAGCCTCCTCGGGAAAACCATCCTGCGGGGTCTCGTCGACCTCTTTCTCCCGCAGGAGTCTCCCCGTTCCCCATCCCACCTAGCTATATTTTGATTAACCGGCCCGCTGCTTTAGCGTTGCGGTCTCCACTTAAAACTACATGTGGTCTGTTTCCGTTTCTTCCAATACGGAAAAGGTGGGCCTGGAAACTGCGAGACTCCCGTGGGCAGAAGAGCCTAGGTGAGACCCCGCAGGCCGGCTTTGCCGGGTGAGGAGGCTCACCAGCTCCCCACAGGAAAGCGAGTGGTTTCCAGGCCCACCTTACGCTCCATTAAAGTAAACGGAGACATTCTCTCAGCTTTGAGCCTTCTTAAAGAGATTATTGATCAAACGTTTGATCAATAATCTCTAACTCATACAGTCCCAAAAGAAAACGTGGTGTACTTCTCATAGAGCTCACCAGCTTTTAGTCGAACGTCTGGAAAGCCTTCGTGATGAAGAGAGGCTGGTGAAGCTTGTGTTTCTAAACACATTGCATCATGCTTCTTAGCAGGGCCGCTTGCTAATTTATGATCTTCCATCAGATTATTCCCCGTGTAAAACACGATAGCTGGCTGATTCGTCATAAGCTTCATAACTCTTCCGCTCTCCTCATCTTTAACAACAACACTCTCTTCCTTGTCATGGTTAAAGAGAAACGAATGGTCAAATCCTAAATTGGCTAAATCCAACTGCGGATGAGTGGAACCAAGCCTGTCTCGTAAGAGGGTTTCCTCTCTTAAATCAAAAGGAGTCCCTTGAACTGACTCAACCTTTCCTGTTGGGATTAGGGTTGAATCTAGCTCGACAAACTGATTACTGTCGAATTGAATGGTGTGATCATGGATGGTTCTTTTGGCATCTCCACTTAAGTTAAAATAGCTATGGTTTGTTAGGGTCAGAGCCGTGTCTTGATCACTCTTTGCTCTGTACGAAATGGTAAACTGGTTATCATTATTTAATTGATAGGTTACTTGAATAGAAAGATTCCCAGGATAGCCACCTTCTAAATGAGGACTTTCATAAGTAAGATTCACCCCTACCTTATCCTCTTCCTGGAACGGAGATAGTTCCCACAGTTTCGTATGAAAGCCTTGTCCGCCTCCATGTAATGAATTCTTTCCTTCATTCTCATGTAAATAATAATCTTCGCCATTTATAGAAAACGATGCTCCATCCACTCGTCCGGCTATTCTCCCTATTAGAGCCCCAAGATAATTTGGGTCATGGATATAATCTTCATAATTCTCATAAGCCAGAACAACATTTTCTGTATGCCCATTTTGATCAGGGACGTTGATCTCTGTAATCGTTCCCCCATAGTTTAGAAAACTGACCGACATACCAGCGTCGTTCGTCAACGTAACCTCTTTCCAATCGTTTACTGTCACATGTTCTGTAATGTTCATTGATGAACACCTCCAAATCCTTGTCCTCGTTATGCGTATTTAATATTCATCTTAATTCCTTGCTCATAATGACCAAATTTCTCTCCGAATAAATTCATGCCGCCTTTATTGGTTGCGTCTTCTTTAATGCCTAGCTTAAACGCAATGTATGGAAGATCACTCAGCTCTAAATCATGAATCGTAATGTCCGAGACTTTTTCATTATCAATAAAACTACCTTCTTCATTGACTTTCCATTGTTTAAGTAAGCCGTATTGGGTTAAATTCGTACGCCACCACTGCGGGGTGAGTTTTCCTCTTTCACCACCAAAATCACCAGGCGAAGTCCACGTCCCAATTTCTTTATGATTGACTGAAGCTGTAATATCCGATGGCCAATCCAATTTGAAATTCGGCGCTTCTGAACAGAGCTCTGCACTAAACACGATTTCCTTAGCTGTATAACCATGTGGAATTCGATTCGGCAGCCTATATTCCACGTAACCATCTTTAAAATAAAGTAACTGTGCATGTTTACGCTCAGGTTCATAGAAAGAACGAGGATCATCTTGAACCCCAATGTAATCCTTCTCACCCACTACTCCGCAGTGTGGCTGGGCATAGCAGTCCAAATAATCCCCTATATTCATATCCAGTGTAATTTCATGCTCATTGAATTGCCCTTCTTTATTAAATAAGTCAATAACAATTCGATCATAGTTCATGGCACTTACTTTTTGTGTACCCCTTCCAGGTACGAGCTCGGTAATAATCAGTTCCACTTCTTCTAGTTTATTGACGTGAGAAGCCGTCGTAGAGAAAGGAAGATCAAGCTTCTCGGCTAACTCGTTCACATTATGTGGCTTTTCACTTAATAAATTTAATATCTTCACTCGTGTAGGATTGGATAATGCCTTATTAATAGGGAGCATATTTTCAAAGTTTAATGGTAGTTTCTTCATGAAAGAAGCCTCCGTGTATCCATAGTTTCCCTTAGTATAACAAAATCTTTCTTCTCAAAATAAATGCTCCCTATTATTTTCTTTAGGCTACACCTTGATTACTTCTGTGGGTAGACTTGAGGATATTTCTTTCGAACACGTAATTTCTCAACAATATCTTTGTACTCTGTTTCTGTGTAAGAATAGAAGTACATAATGATCAACCGAATAAGTGAACCAAGAGCAGGAAGCAGGGCAATGACGAAGAATAGCATGTCCATTGTAAATTCGCTCTGAGCCTGATTCGACTGATAATTTATTGCTGTTAAGATCAAACCTGTTGCACCACCAGATACGGCAACCGACAACTTCCCTGTAAATGTCTGGCCTGAGAAGACAACCGCTTCGTTTCTTTTTCCTGTCTTATACTCTGTATACTCAATCGTTTCAGCTAGCATTCCAGAGATGAGTGGTCCAGTACTTGTATACAGAAGCATCGTAACCCCTATGAAGATGAGTGATACAACAACGCTGCCATACCCAACAGAGAACCAAACAATTCGAACAAGAATGTCCACCGCTACAATCACCATCAGAATATGCTTTTTCTTATACTGTTTCGTTAGCTTAGGGATAATGAAGAACCCGATACAGCTGGCGAAACTAATAATACCAAACATTGTCATAAGTGAAGCGCTTCCAAGATTGTACGTAAAAAAGTAAATATTTAAAGCTTGCGTGATATTCATAAACACATTGCAGAAGAACACAACTAAGATCGCAAACATCGGTTTATTCGCTTTTAGCGCGCGCAGTCCATCCGAGAATTTCACTTTCGACTTAGGCGGCTCCACACGTTCTTTTGTATTTTTGAAACCATTTAACATAATAGGTAACGCAATGGCCATTAAAGCAATCGTAGCCAGAAGGTAACCCTGACCTGTATCTCCTCCACCGAGCCATTTTGTAAGAGGAATGAAGATTGTTGGTGATAAAGCAATCCCTGTGAATACTCCCATATTGGCAAACGTAATTAATTTAGTACGCTGCTGCGTATCCTGACTCATTACCGAGGACAGTGACCAAAATGGTACGTCAGATGCTGTATACACCATCCCCCACAAAATATACGTACCTCCAGCGTAAATCAGCTTAGCTGTCATACTTAAGCCATCTAATGGCAAGAAACAAGCAATGGTAGATAGAACAATTAAATAAGGCATGTATTTTAGATACGGTCTAAATTTCCCGTGCTTTGATTTTAGCGTATCCATAAGGGAAGCCATCATCGGGTCATTAATGGCGTCCCATGTTCTTGCGATTAGAAAGATGACACTCGCTGCTGCTGCCGAGATCCCTAAAATATCTGTATAGAAGAACAGAATGTACGTACCAATTAATCCAAAGCTTATACACTGAGCAAATCCATACCCAAAGTAAGAAGCGATCTCCTTGGTACGAATATCTTCTTTTAATTCCCCATCCGTCGGTTCTACATGTTGCTCTTTAGCAGTCTCCACTTTGTACTCCCCCTTAGTTATTCAAAGATAAACCCATCCGCTTTCATACCAGCTACGATTTGATAAATGCGTTTTGTATCGAATTTCTCTTCATGATTATGATCTAACAAACCATTAACCTCTTGTTCAACATCCGTAAGTTGTGTATAACAAAAGCCTTGGATTGATGGTGAATCCATAATTGATTTCATTAACTGTTTAAAGCGGTCTAGTGCTTCTTCCTCGTTCTGTGGTCTTGTACCATAACCCCAATCGTCTTCAGTCCCAGAACCATATGCAATCCCGCCGAACTCACTCATCACAATGGGCTGCCCACTATATTCATATCCATTAGCAAAGTTTTGTTTTCGACTTGTTTTAGAAGGGCTTCCATTTACGTAATCCTCTTTGTTACGATAAGCCAAAGCTAAGTCTTCTGCATTTGAGTTGTAGTCGTGAATCGTCAAGATATCAGTCAGCGTATGTTCCCACCCATCATTTCCGACAACAAGTCGTGAAGAGTCTAACGCTTTTGTCTGATAATAGAGAGCGTTTACAAAAGATTGCTGATCCTTACGGTGATAGATTTCATTTACTCCCCATGACTCATTCATTACGGTATAGACGATAACTGAAGGATGGTTACGATGTTTCATCACCATTTCTCGAGTTTCGTTCATCATCGCTTCCATAGAACGATCAGTAAATTTAAAGAAGCTTGGCATCTCAGCCCACACGACTAGCCCGAGTTGATCACATAAATACATGTATCGCCTGTCCCCAATCGTTTGATGTCGCCTCACTCCGTTAAATCCCATTTCCTTTACTTTCGTTAAATCCGCTTTCATATCTTCGTAACTAGCGGTCATCAAAGAATCTTTGTAGTATCCCTGATCTAAAATGAGTTTCTGATAAAACGCCTCATCATTTAATAGAATGGCATCTCCCTTAGCTTCAATGCTACGCATACCAAAATAGCTGTTAACTACATCTAAGACATGCTCATCACTCTTAAGTGTAAACGTAATATCGTACAACTGCGGATTGCTCGGACTCCAATAAAATACGCGAAAGTCTGCTTCATCTGATTCAACATTAACGGTCATGCTGATGTTCTGTTGATTGGGCTTCACCCATGCCCCTGTTGTATTGATCCATTCCCCTTTGAAATACACGTTCGCTTCCAAGTAAGCGATCTTTCTATGCCGAGGAAGCTTTACGCCTAATTGAAGACTTGATTGTGTTAAATTTGGCGTCATGTTCACATCTTGGATATAGACTGGTGAAACCTCTTCCATCCATACCGGTTGCCAGATACCAGTTGTGCGGGTATACCAGCATAAGAAGTTCGTTGATTTCCAGGACTGTTTCCCGAGCACCTGCTCAACGCTGTTGCGATCTTCTACACGAACCGTAATTGTATTCTCACCCGATTGAACCGCTGTCCCAATAGAAAAGCTAAAAGGAGTGTGCCCCCCCGTATGCTCGCCTACAAATTGGCCGTTCACCCATACTTTCGTATAGTAGTCCACTGCCTCAAAGTGCAGAAGAAGCTCATTTTGATTATCCTTTTCCCAATGAAATGTGCGTTTGTACCACACTACTTCATAAGGTTCCTTCGAATGGATACCAGACTTTTTACTTTGATAAGCATAAGGCACTTGAATCTGTTGAGAGAACGGCTGTGCGGAACCTTCCCAACCTTCCATTTCTCCAACTTCCTCAGCATCAAATGCAAATTCCCACTCTCCATTTAAGTCGTACCATTGATCCCTCTTAAATTGTGGTCTTGGATACTCCGTTCCTGTACTATTCTTCTGTTCGATGCGAGATAAAGAGCTCACAACCATAACCACCGCTCCCGTTCTGTTTTTAGTAAGGGCTTTCATTTGTTATGAATTATTATTACATATAAACACGTTTTATTACAACTAAAAATGTAATAAAAATAAAAGTTTTCTTAACAATCGAACGAATAAAGAAACAAAAAGAGCCCCCAACCATTGATGCTAGTGGTGAGAACTCTCCTTGATCAAACGTTTGATTAAATTATTCAGACCTTTAAATAAAAAAGAGCATTGGTTTATTCCAGTGCTCCTTTAACAGGTAAATGAAACCAAAAAGTATGTTCGCTTCCTTCTGATTCCACTCCGATTTGACCTCCATGACGTTCTACTATTTCTCTTGCAATGGCAAGACCAAGACCGGTGCCACCAGTTTCCCTGCTTCTTGAAGGATCTGCGCGATAGAACCGCTCAAAAATTTTCTCCCGATCCTCTTCTGCTATCCCCGTTCCAGGTCCCTTAATAGATACTTGATAGGTATCTTGGTTCAGCTTTCCCTTTACTAAGAGAGGCGCACCTCCCACGTAATAGCGTAGTGCGTTATCTAGTAGGTTATTAAGAACTTGCTGGATACCTTCTTGATCCATATACAGTTCTTGAGCTTCCACCTCTACATCACACTCTACACCACGCTGCTCCATTGTTCTTTGAAAAATCGAGATACAAGATCGGATCACGGTTTCAATATTTACTCTCTCCGCCTTAGCCAGGCGTTGATGGGATACGTGATCCCACTCCTTCAATTGATCCAACTGTTGAACCATATTGGTAAGGCGATTTGACTCTTCATATAGACTTTCATATAATTCCTGGTTCCCTTCTAACACACCGGACTTAAGAGCATTTAAATAGCCACTTATATTCGATAAAGGAGTACGAAGTTCATGAGAGAGGTCCGTGACAATTTTCTTTCTCTCTCTTTCATTCTCTTCTAATTGATTGACCAACTCATTGTAATGACCTATAAATTCATCCAGTTCATGGCGGTTACCCGATGAAACGGGTTTAGGGTACTTCCCTTCTTTCAGGGCTTTCGTCGTTTCAATTAAATCTCTTATAGGTTGAAGCAATTTTCTGGTGAATACATAATTTAAAAGGCTTCCTAGAATAATGGCACACAAGCTAAAGATCAATAGATACTGAAATAGAGTTTGCCTAAATTGCGACTGGCGAACAGCACCCGTGTCCATATTGGCAACAAGAAAACAAGCAGTATTATAAATAGACCACCCACTAATCCCTACGAAAATGGCAATAATGATTACATTTATAATTGTCATACGCAGGAGGAAACCTTTTTGTAAACGAGATAAAATCCATTTACTCAGTGACAAATTTATACCCCATTCCCCGTACAGTTTGAATCCGCTTGGGATCTGTTGGGTCTGTTTCAATCTTCTCCCGCAGCTTCTTAACGTGAGCATCTATCGTGCGATCTAAAACGTTCTGCTCTGCTAGAGGATATAGATTCTGTAAGAGCTGATCTCTTGATAACACCATATCGGGATTAACCATAAAGTAATACAATAAGTTAAATTCGTATTTAGTAAGACTTATCGCTTTCTCATATAAGAGCACTTCTCCCTTTCGAGGCTTTATACACAGCCCGTCATACACGACCTTGTGGCAAAATTGACCTGTCCGACGAAGAACCGCTTCAACATGAGCAACTAACTCATCCGGATCAAAGGGCTTTGTGATATAATCATCTGCTCCCATACGAAGACCTGTGATCTTATCACTTGTTTTGGCTTTAGCCGAAAGCATCACAATCGATACTTCATTTCTCTCTTGTTCGCGAATCCATTCACAAAATTCCTCTCCACTCACCCCTGGAAGCATTAAATCTAAGATGACCAAGCAAGGATGATGCGTTAAGAAAACTTGTTTAGCCTCTTCTCCATCAGAGGCTTCAACGGTTTCATAGCCTTCCTTATGCAAATAGAGCGCCACAAGTTGTCGGATCATTTTATCGTCTTCTACTATTAAAATCGTCCGTTTCATATTCATCACCACTTCATAGTATATATCACGGGATTCTTTAGTTCATGCTCTCGAATTGCTGTACCATTCTCTCATAATTCATAGCCCCTAACGACTTGTGGCGAATAATTCCTTTTGAATCAATCATATAGGTAGTCGGTATGGGTCTGATTTGATACAAAGTAGAAATATCATTTTCTCTGTCTAATAAAATAGGGAAACTTAATTCATATTCATTTTTAAAGGCATTTACATCGTCCACTTTTGCTTCTGTTGCCGTTAAGTTAACAGCAAGAATTGTAATATCTTTATTTTCATGAAACTTCTGCATATCCGGCATTTCAGCTCTACATGGAGGGCACCATGTAGCCCAGAAATTTAACATCACCCGCTCACCTTTATAGTTCGATAAAGATGTCTTCTCTCCTTGCAATGTTTCTACTTCAAAATCAGGAGCTTGTTGACCTACTTCTAATCCTTCTTCTACACTTTCTACTGATTCGCCTTGTATTTCTGTACTTTGACCTTCATCCTTGGAAACTGGCGACTGTTCCTTACTTGTAAAGTCATAAATAGCCCAACCAAACATTCCTACAACGATCGCAACGATCATAATTCGCTTTATATTCATACGCTCACTCCTAACCTAAGTTTGAAAACCAAGTTCCATCTAAGAGTTGCAACAAGTAGTTTGAGAGGCTCGCCATTTTACCAGAGAACAGCAAGGCCCCCATACTAATCATCACACTGCCTCCAATCTTCATTAAACGCCCACTGTACTTCACGAGCCACTTTGTTGAACCTAGGAAGAAAGACAGCACAAGAAACGGAACAGAAAATCCGATTACGTACATAAACGTATACAGAGCCCCCTGTGTAGGATCTGATCCGGCCACAACTAATATAGAGGCGAAAATCGGTCCTATACACGGTGTCCACCCAGCCGCAAATCCAATCCCTACAAATACAGTACCTAAGTAACCTGCAGGCTTTTTAGCAATTTGCAATCTCTTCTCATTCATAAATAAAGGGATTTTGATCCATCCTGTAATCAGGAAACCCATTAGAATAATGAAAATCCCCGCCAACCGTTGTAACAAAAGGCCTGAATTTCCAGTTAACAATCCTTGAATCCATTGGCCTAACAACGATACACCAATACCAAGTCCCATAAAGATTAACGACACACCCAGCAAAAAGAATAACGAATGAAGAAGTAAAGTTTTCCTTACAGCAAGGGAAGAAGAATCCTTCAATTCTTTCACACTAACCCCTGTAATGTATGACAAATAAGCTGGAAATAATGGCAGCGTACACGGAGACAAGAAAGAGAGTACCCCTGCCGCAAAGGCTAGCCAAACCGTAAGTTCTGATACAGAAGCCGTCATGTTCTCACCTTCTTTCCATAAAGTAATGAAACAAAAATAAAACTCATAAGAATCCAAACCCACAGATCTACTTTGTAATGGAAGAGAAACGTTTCACCCAAGATCAAAGTCAGCATAAACTTCCCTGCAATAAACGCTCCGAACATCCCATACCACCAACTTTGCTGCGATCTTGCAGTAAGTGAAACCACCTGCCAAATAACAAGCACGCCTGCTAATACTAATTCTCCTACATAAACCGTTCCAGAAGACGTCCATATGACCGCCATAAAGTAATAGACAAACAGAGAATAATTCACAATCAGAACCAGAGATTTACTAATTGCCAACTCTCCTACTCGGTGACGATACCTCCACATACTTAAGATAAAAGTTAACAATAAACCAATATATAACGCTTGATGATTACTAGGATATATAAGAATAGAAATCGGGTCTTTCCAAAATGCTTCCCATTTTAAAAGGACCTTTCCAACCCATATGAAGATTAGTAACCATACGAAAAGATCGCTAATCCCACTAAGAGCTTTGCGCGTCTCTGATTTAGAAAATGGGCTAGTCATCATGAACAGTAAAACACCACTTACAAGAGAAATCGCAAGAGCAAAAAGGTAAAACGAAATGACAAACGGACCTACTACCATCGCATGGATCATCCTCCTTCCTTTTTAAACCAGAATTATTAAAAACAGAATACAAGATGAATATGAAAATTTGATGAAAGTGAGGGTACTATTTAGGAAGGATAAATGAATTTCTCTCAAGTCTTGATCAAACGTTTGATCAAGACTCAAAAAGCTTATTAAAAGGCCACTACAATGGATGAGCAGTTGAAGTAGGTCAAAAAAAATAAACCTCTCAAGGAATCGACCTTGAAAGGTTTATAAAGGGATCTCTTCATTTGTTTTACACTTAAACATTTTGCCCAATAAAAGGTTATTACAGATCCTTCACTGCATCATGAACTGACTTAGGTCCGCCGACAATTTGAAATTCCTTGCCGATTGTGGACTCCTGTTGCAGACTCGCCAAAATAACGCTCGCTACGTCTTCACGTGGAATCTCGCCTCTTTCCACTTTCTCAGAAGCTTCAATTTGTCCAGTTCCTTCATCATTTGTCAGCATGCCTGGGTGGATAATTGTATAATCAAGATCCGTTCTTCTTAACCAGTCATCCGCATAGTGCTTCGCGGCTACATAAGGGGAGAAGGAAGATGGAGCTTCCTGGATCGCCTCACGCGTTGTATCGAATGAGCTAATCATCACGTAACGCTTCACTCCTGCTGATTTAGCCGCTTCAATTGTTTTCACAGCACCGTCTAAATCAATCAGCATCGTTTTATCAGGTCCTGTATTTGGCCCAGAACCAGCAGTGAACACAACTGCGTCTACACCTTCTGTTGCTTTTGTAATTTCGTCAGGACTTCCTTCTAAATCGACAACAACCGGTTCAGCACCTAGATCCTTAAAGTAAGATGCTTGCTCTTCTTTTCGAATCATAGCCTTCGCTTGAAGACCTTCTGTATCTTGAATTTTCTTTACAAGATGTTTCCCAACTTGTCCATTTGCACCAACTACTAGTACTTTCACTATGTTTCATCCTTTCTTGACTAACTCTTTTATTTATACCCTAATTGCTTCAATTGGCTCACACTTTTATATAACCGAAACGATGAGAAAGGAAACGAATGAATGTTCTTTCCGCTTTCCTCTCTCTATATGTAGAATCTTTTTTTATGTTTACCTATATGTTTTATTTTGCTCATTTAAGGGGTCATCTACCAATTTTTCGGGTATAGAATATTATCAGAAGACAAACTAGGAGGATGATCTCGTATGGATACTAAGATTATAGGCGGCGTTTTCTCAGAACTAAACCATGCCGAGAACGCCATATCAGAGTTGCAACACCTTGGGTATGATTCAAACGACATTTCTGTTTTCGCAAAAGAAAAGGAAAATGTGAAGAGATTGGAAGAGGAAAAAAATTCACCATCCTCATCTAGTCATGATGAAATAGCGGATGGCGCCGGAAGTGCAACTGAACTAGGAGCTATTTCAGGAAGGTCTTTAGGTGGGATCGGGGGACTGCTTACAAATATAGGACTGGTGCCGGTACCTGGTAAAGGAACATTAACTTCAGCGGGGCCGATTGCATTCAATTCTGGCGAAGAATCAGATGCAGGCGGGGAAGGAGTTACACATTCCCTTCATAAAGCTGGCATACCTAAAGAAGATGCTCAGCAGTACGAATCTTATGTAAAGGATGGTAAAATCATTGTACTTGTAGAAGCGATTGGGAATATGCAGCATGATGTCTATCGAACCTTCTTGACGAACCATTCTGAAAATCGAGCCATGTATCCTGATTCTTATTAAGTCATTGCTTTAGCACAGTTCTGCAATCTTTTGGATATGGGGGGCGATATATGGTCAACACCCATGCCTATTCCCTCACATTACGTCTATTCCGGTAATATTTCCCCGGAAATTGTTGGACTTACTCTCCTCATTCGACATCTTGCTTGTTTTCGGGAAGCACTAGTTATGAACAGCTATACCAACAATCTTGCCTAACTCATTATAGAGGACGAAGAAAAAGCGTCATTCCATTTAATGGCGCTTTTTCTACTATGTATATTTAATTGTACTCCCTCTTTCATAGGTGTAGCTTCTGTTCTAACCAACTTAAATGCCCCCCTTAACTTCTTTAATTCATTTCACAGCTCTTACACTTTGTTTCTTCTTCCATAGCGGCATTAAATAACACCTTATATACTTTTTGCTTATCCTTTTCAATCTCCTCCCCGCATAAAACGCAGTTATTTCGATCTTTCCAACCAGGTCCAATAAAACGCAGAAATAAAACGAGTCCCACAGCTAACATCGTCCCACCATATAGTAGGAAAACCCACAACATCTTCGCCTCACCACTCTATAGTTTAGGAGCAAAATGAATTTTGCACTTCATTCAACGGAGCTTTACTTTTTGTATATCTGCCAAAAGCCCCAAACAATCCCTGATAAAATGCCACCAAACAGGATAAACATCCCTACAAAAGCTATTACGTCAAGCAAGCCTCCACCTCCTTATATTATAAAGATCGTCACAACAAGGAAAAGCATAGTTCCAAAGAAAGACATTCCAATCTTCTTCTCACCACTAATGGTATTCCCTTTAACTTTTTGAACAGTAGCTAACACCAAAAGGTTTACTAACAAGAGAAAGTAATAAAGGATAAGGTAGAGACTTAGGCGATAACGTTGCAGTAAATCCCTAAAAGGGTCCATCATGAATCCGGTTATGTATAAAACCAGAGATAAAACCAAGAAAATTATCAAAATTAATGGAGCCTTATCCCAAAAGCGTGATGTAAAAATGGTCGGATTCTTCTTTAATTCCAGACGTATTATAAGACTGAATATCCCTACTATTAGAGCAAGGAATAGAATCGTTAGGATAGCGGGAAGCAAGCTATGAGCATGTGAGGAAATCATAGGCACAGCAATCACCTGGTTGAATTGTTCCGCTACGAATGCCAGCATTCCTAACATGCCAATGAGAATGGTTTGCCACAGCGTCCAGCGTGAGAACAGCAATCTTTCTTCCCCCTTACGTAAATGAATTGGTCTCCCTTCTTATATACGTTCATACACCTCATTCTGTTTCATAGATTTACCATATAAGTAGAGAGAATCCTCATAACTACCAAACGACTTGAAAAGAAGACCACCTTCCCTTTGCAGATAAGAATCTTGTTATTCCTCACAGAAACATCCCACATATTGCCTACCGACCACTCATCAACCGTAACGAACCCAACACTTTAACAAAGCCTATAAAAAAGACTACTCTCCATCTGGAAAGTAGTCTTCTAAAGCCTTTACTCTTCTTTCATCCACGCTGGCTTACCAAACCCTTGAAACTCTTCATCAATAATCTTCTCGAACTCATCAGATTCAATGACTTCTTTAATATCCTTCACAAATTGAGAATCTAAATCTTCCGTTTTAACCGCTACCCGGTTCCGATACTGATCAGGCATGTCTTCAAGAGCGAGTGCGTTTAATAAATCCATCTCCGCTGCAAGGGCATAGTTACCAGGGACAAGTGATAAGTCTTCACTATCGACAAGGCGTGGAAGCTGAGCCGCTTCTACTTCTACAAATTCAAGTTCTTTAGGATTTTCTTTAATATCTCTTAAAGAGGCACGAAGAGGATCAACATCTTCTTTAATCTTCACTAATCCCTCATCCTCTAAGATAATTAAGGCACGTGCTAAGTTAGTCGGATCATTTGGAAGCGCCATGGTACTTCCCTTCTCAATACTCTCAATATCTTCAAACTTATTCGAATAGATCCCCATTGGAGCTGTAGGAACAATAATCACTTCAGATAAATCCAAATCATGTTCTTTTGCAAAAGATTCTAAGTAAATGCCGTGCTGAAAAAGGTTCGCATCAAGATCTCCACTGGCTAATGCTTTATTAGGCTGTACATAGTCTGTGAATTCTTTGTTTTTCACTTCATACCCTTTCTCTTCAAGAAGTGGAGCGATGGCTTTTGTTACCATATCGCTGTATGGACCAGAAGTTGCCCCGAATTGAATCGTCTCTTTTCCAGAGGCATCTGCATTTTCATCTCCTCCACAAGCTGCTAACACGGTAAGGGTTAATAGGGCTATACCTAGTGTGAATAATTTTTTCATTGTAATCGTCTCCTTTATTAGCTCTTTTTCACTGACTTTGCTGTAAAATCTCCAACGTACTGAATAACCTGGACCATAACAATTAAGAGAATGACGGTTGTGAACATGACAAAGTTGTCATAACGATAGTATCCATATCGGATCGCTAAATCACCAATACCACCGCCTCCGATTGTTCCAGCCATGGCTGAATAGCCTACAAGACTAATAGCAGTAATCGTCAAACCACTGATTAGACCTGACTTAATCTCAGGGAAAATAATATCTTTAATAATGAGCCATGGCGATGCCCCGCAAGAAATAGCCGCTTCGATCACACCCCGGTCAATATCTCTAGCTGATGACTCTACAATTCGCGCATAAAAAGGGATCGCAGCTACGGATAAAGAAACAGATGCTGCCACTGGCCCTGTTGTCGTTCCTAATAATAGATCGGTAAACGGAAACAAAAAGACTAATAGAATGATAAACGGAACAGAACGGACAAGGTTTACAATGACACCAGTTATACTCTTCACCCATTTATTCTCAAGGAACAAATCGCGATCCGTTACAAATAAAAGCAACCCAAGCGGTAATCCTACTACAAATGAAACCACTAACCCGATTCCTACCATAATTAACGTATCGAGAAAGGACTTACTCAGCTCTGGCCATAGTGTAATCAGTTGATCGATCATTCTCTATCACCTCCACTTCTCCTAATGTTGCTCGCAGGCTTGCTAGTGCCCGGTTAATTTCCTGGTTATCCCCCTTTAATTCCATGACAAAGGTTCCAAGGGGCTTCTCCTGAATATAGTCGATCTTTCCATGAAGAATATTGCCTCGTATCCTGTGCTCTTGAAGCAAGTCAGATACAACCGCTTCTCCAGCCAAATCCCCAGTAAATTTTAAAAGAACGATGGTTCCCTCGCTCTTCTTAAGGAGTGCCTCAGGAATCGTAAAATCGATGACCGTCTTAATGAACCGTTCTGTTAACTCATTCTTTGGGTTTGCAAAGATATCGTATGTATCGCCTTCTTCGACCACCCTGCCCTGCTCCATAACTGCACATCGGTCACAGATTTCTTTAACGACTTCCATCTCATGTGTAATCAACACGATCGTTAACCCAAGTTCCTGGTTAATTTTCTTCAGCAGCTGAAGAATGGATTGTGTTGTGTTTGGATCAAGAGCGGAAGTAGCCTCATCACATAACAGCACTTTCGGATTATTGGCGAGGGCTCTTGCAATACTCACGCGTTGTTTTTGCCCTCCACTTAGTTGAGCGGGATACTGGTTCGCTTTATCAGATAATCCCACAAGTTCGAGCAATTCTTCCGCCCGTTGCTTACGCTCTATGCGCCCCACTCCTGCAGCTTTTAATGCAAAGCCTACATTTTCTACAACAGTTTTAGCCATTGTAAGGTGGAACCCTTGAAAGATCATACCGATAGATTGGCGTGCCTTTCGTAATTCTTTTGATGACAGAGACATGAGATCGATTCCATCTATCGTCACCTTCCCGCTTGTAGGGCGCTCAAGAATGTTCAGGCAACGCAAAAGCGTGCTCTTTCCCGCTCCGCTATACCCAACGATCCCAAACACCTCTCCTTGATTGATATCTAAGGATACATCGTCTACACCGATAACTGTTCCTTCTTTCGATGCGTATGTCTTACTCAACTGTTGTATGGAAATCATCGATCTCCCCCCGTTTCTAAACTGTTGTTCGTTACGTGCCAAAAACTCTTGTAAAAATAAAAAAACCCTTTTCCATTCGGAAGAGAGTTTCGCCAAATTAAGACCTGCAAAACCCTTATCTCCCAGAATGTGTTTCATTCTGCCGGAATTAGCACCACTCCATCAGGAAGGTTGCTGTGACGTCAACGGGCCTCTCCCTCGGTCACTCTTGATAAGAATTGAAATCGGTTATTCAGTTATACTTTATCACTTTAACGCATGTTATTGCTTTTGTAAACAATATTCTGAACTTTCCTTTAAAGAACTTTCCTTCAAACTAGAATGTTTAAGAACAGCTGCTTCTAACTCACTCTTACAAGCACTATGCATTCCTTCATTGAATACTGCCGTAACAAATTAAAGTTATATACATAAGATGTGTTAGGGATAATAGGCTAGTGCTTGAAGTGAGGGGAAGGGGAACTTCAGAATGAATAAAAAACCCGGAAATACGAACATGCCGTCCAAAGGGATACCTACACATGAGCAAATAGAGACAACAAGGTGTTCTAAAGACATAGCAGACACTAAGAACGCTCTATCAAATGAATTGAACCTTTCGGAAGATGCGCTTGTCTTTCAGCAAATCGCCTTTTACTACGAACAGCAATTAGATGACTTAGGTGGCCAACAAATTCAACTCACAGAAGCTATTACTCATATTAGGGATAACCTTGAATTGATCGAAAAGCAAATAGGTGCAATAAATGATGCATTAAGAATAAATAACGAAACCTCCATTCTAGAAAGCACCCAACAACAAAAGGTCGAAATTACAAATCAAATAGAACGCTTAGGAACTTCATTAATTAATGTTATTAAGCAAGAAAGCGAGAATATGGCTCAATTTATGATAACAGCTCTCGAACAATTAACAGCCAGAGTGGAAGAACAATCGAGAGACAGTCAAGTGCTCGTACAAAGTACTACTCAAAAAAAAGAAAATTTAGAAATAGCATCAACGAAATATGAAGAAAGTAATATGAACATAGAAGATTTGTATAAAGAGATTATACTTGCAGGTAATGAGTTAAAAAAGCATAACGAAACCTTTCTGGAAATGAAAGAAGCAATAAAAGAACAATCACAGCAACTTATTGAGATTCTAACCGAATCCAATCAAAAAAGAGAGCAAAAAAAAGCCACCAGGCAACTCCCTATACACCAGAAAATTTATAAAGGGAACATGTAATCTAGTAAAAGCCATAATAATTTATGTAGGGATCCCATAGTTCTATAAGAGCTATGGGATCGTTTTTTAAATTCTTAACGTGCAGGGATGCATTTTTGAATTACTGAATCATTGATTTCGAAAGTAGCTTTAAAGCGCACAAATCTGTCTTTACAACGGCCTTCATCTGAGCTGAAAGTAGTAATCTTTTCGAAGTTCTTACATTTGTGAAGAGTCGCTTTTTCACTTCCACCCTTTACTCTGATTAGGTCACAAACATCACTACTATTTACAGTACCACCGTTAAACAAACCGTTTAAACAGTCACAGATATCTTGCAAGCGATCGACATCATTGTTTGGATCAAAGTAGACGGCATTGTCGAAACATACAGTGTCATTGCATACGATGGCTGTTGAATTTGTAGTTCCTGTATTTTCAGAACATACAGCCGGATCATTGAAACGCGTTTCGATTTGATATGGCATACAGCCTTTTATAACTAGAGCAGGTGTTACAATCGTTCGGTCTGCAGCACCACTACAGGATAGAACAACTTCACATTGTTCGACGACACAACATAAACATGTTGGATCATAAGAAATGCGTGGGTCATCAGTGCTGAAATCATTGTTAAAGAACGATGGCACTTGTTTCACACAACATGCATCTACTTCCATACTACAGTCACACGGGTCGCTAAGAGGGGTTAGGTTGTTCCCCTTAACCTCCGCATCACTAACCTCTTTTGTTACTTTTTCTTCACTCACTATTATCATCCTTTCTATTTGAATTCTCTATAACCTATTCAAATGGGCAGGAAAGAGTTTGAGCCAACAACCTAAAGTTAGAAAAAAAGAGGTTTTCCCCTAATAAATGGGTTGTATCATTAAGAAAGAACTTATTAAGAAGCATATACAATTGGAAACTGACTTAACGAAGAAAAGGAGAATGATATAGTGGTTAAAAGAAGGAAATTACCAAAAAGAAAGTGCAGCAAATGTTCTAAAAAGAATAAAATCATTGGAAGCAAGCAGACAGAAGACCAAGCACCAAAAGCTCAAAAGACAGATCAAATACATGATCAGAAGCATGATAAAGAGTAATCATCCCAAAAACTGTGATTTATGCTTTAATGATCTAATCCACCACTCTTTCTCACTAATTGCCCCCCTCATAGTGCATAGCCTCTAAATTCTATCCACAAAAAACTACCTCCATTCAAAACAAGGAGGTAGTCTTCTTATAATATCTTGAAATTATAGCTTACCTAAAAAAATGAAATCTCATCGGTTTCCTGCTTAATCTTTCCGTACTAATTTCACAACTGACTCTACATGGTAAGTTTGTGGAAACATATCTACTGGCTGAATGCCATCAACCTGATACCCGTTCTTCACCAAGTACTTCAAATCACGAGCCTGCGTCTCCGGATTACACGATACATACACAACGCGCTTTGGCTTAAGCTTCGCCACACTTGATAAGAATGCTTCGTCACTGCCGCTTCTTGGCGGGTCCATAATAACGACATCTGCTTTCTCACCCTTTGAAGCCATGTTCACCATAAACTCACCAGCATCTCCTTGGTAGAAACGGGCATTCTTCACTCCGTTACGTTTAGAGTTGCGGATCGCGTCACGAACGGCATCTTTATTAAGCTCAACGCCAATAACGTTTCCAGCTTTCTGACTGGCAATAAGGCCGATTGTACCAATTCCGCAGTAGGCGTCGATTACAGTTTCATTTCCTGTAAGCTCTGCCATTTCTATGGCTTTCCCATACAATTTCTCCGTTTGAACCGGGTTGATTTGATAGAACGATTTAGCCGAGATCTCGAACTCCATTCCACCAAGTGTATCCGTAATCGTTCCTTTACCAAACAGAACTTTCTCCTGATCACCAAGAACCATAGACGTTTTCTTGTTGTTTACGTTCATAAGAAGAGTTGTAATTTCAGGATGAGCTTTTCGTAAAGCTTTCACGAAATTGTTCTTCCCCTTAAATTCAGATGAAGCCGTAACAAGGACAACCATAATTTCACCGCTGACCTTGCCGACCTTAATGAGCACGTGACGAAGAAAGCCTTGTCCCGTGTCTTCATTATAAGGCTGCATCTTCGAATGTTTGAGATAGTCTTTTATCGTATTCACAATCTCGTCCGCTTTTGGATCATGAATCAAACAACGATCCATTGGAATAATCTCATGGCTATTCTGAGCATACAGGCCACCAATCACCTGTCGATTCTGGTTAAGACCAAATGTCGTATGACTCTTGTTTCGATAATCATACGGGTGATCCATTGTCATAATCGGAAGTGGCTTGCCAAATGGTTTCATGAGCTTATCGATCGTTTTTTGCTTGAAGCGATCTTGAGCGTTATTGGTCATATGTTGGAGCTGACAGCCTCCACACTGATAGTAATACGGGCATGGTGGCTCCACGCGTTCTTTCGCCGCGCTGATGACCCGCTTTACTTCCGCATTTACATAGGGACCTTGTCTTGTTACAAGGACTTCAGCCTTCTCACCAGGTAAAAGATGCGGAACTTCAAGCTCTTTCCCTTCCCACTGGGCAATACCTTTGCCCTCTGAAGTCAGACCAGAACAGGTCACTTCAGCCGTTACAGCCTTGCTGCCGCCTCGTTGACGTTTATCAGATGCATGACGCTTGCCTTTTGATTTGCTGTCTCCACGATTTCCTCGCGTTGCTTGTTTCTTTCCGTACGGTTTCTCAGAACTATTGGGTTTATTTCTGGTTTTATTACCAGACTTCTTATATCCGTTATTCTTTCGTTTATTCATAGGCACTTCCCAACTTTTCTTCTTCTTCTTTGACACTCCATTATATACTACAGAGGGTGAACAGTAAAACTAGTAAAACTCTCCCCTTTGGGAATGGTTCCCCTACCACGCCAGTATTTTCTTTTCATCCACCATCCCCTATTCCATATAATGTGAGATTGTGGTACGGTAAGTTCTGTGTTCCTATAAATGGAATGAAACCTTTTATTTACCATAAACGTAAAGGGATACAGTATCTAACAAAGGAGCTGATTGTTTGTCATCTAAACCACTTGTAGTTAAAAATCTATCAAAATCGTTTAAGAAAAAAACGATTATTGATGACCTTTCCTTCGAACTTGATAAAGGAAAAATTTATGGATTCCTCGGACCAAACGGTGCCGGAAAAACAACGACAATTCGCATGCTTGTAAGTCTTCTTCACGCTGACAAAGGAGAAATTATCGTTAATGGTCATAACTTAAAAACAGAGCGGAGCAAAGCTCTCTCAAGTATTGGAGCTGTAGTTGAAAATCCAGAGATGTATAACCTAATGTCAGGCACACAGAACATGCAACATTTCAGCCGTATGCACACGCCAAAGATTTCACAAGACCGAATTAACGAGCTAGTGAATTTTGTAGAGTTGTCAGGAGCTATTGATGATAAAGTGAAGACATATTCACTGGGTATGAAGCAAAGGCTCGGGATTGCACAGGCCCTGCTTCATAAACCATCTATCCTTATTCTTGATGAGCCAACAAATGGGCTGGATCCAAAAGGCATTCGGGAGTTGCGTAGTTATCTAAGAACCTTGGCAGATGACGAAGGAGTCACTGTACTTGTTTCTACTCACCTTTTGTCAGAAGCGGAAATGATGTGTGATGAAGTGTTGATCATCCAAGACGGGAAGTTCGTAAAACAATTCTCTATGAATGAAAAGACTGAATCGGAAGAACAAAGAGTAAAGGCTTTATTCCGTGCTACTTCCAACAAGGAACTCATCCCTGTGCTCGAGAAATACGGTACAGTAGAAGAAGATAAGAAGTACATAACTCTTTCAGAAATTGAACAAGATCAAATTCCGACCATTATTAAAGAAGCTTCAGACCAAGGAATTCTTTTGTACGAAGTCATCCTAAAAGATACCCTTGAAGACCAATTCCTAGAACTGACAGGAGGCGAAAAAGCATGAGCTCTTTAATGTATAACGAACTGTTAAAGACCTGGTATCGAAACGGCGTCAAATGGTTTCTTATCATTGTGTTGGGATTATACCTTATTATATCGGTTTCCCTACGCATCTTTTTGAACGAAGGGGCGCTTCCATCAGCTGAGTCGTTCCTGATTACTTCTCAGATGCTTATAAATGGAACATTTCTGTTATTTTACGGTGTCATTATAACAACCTCGTCTATTACGAGCGAATTTCATAAGGGGACAATTAAGCAACTGGCGATCCGACCTATCTCAAGGCTGTCTCTCCTTGGATCTAAACTAGTGAGCGGCTTTCTGGCTACCCTTATGCTAATGGTAGTCTTTAACATTATCATTTACCTTGTGTCTGTACTGCTATTTGATGCATCATCTGCTTCTGAGAACCTTTTAGTAACAGCTGCTTTAGCTTGTTTATATCAAATTCCTGTTTACGTGTTTTACCTCTGTTTATCCGTCATTATCGGGACTTTGTTTAAAAGCACAACTGTGGCGGTTGTCCTGTTCTTTGTAATCGATACAGCGGGTGGCATGGTGACGGGTCTCTTCCAATTACTAGATTGGAATGCAAGCTACTTTATCTACCCGAACCTAACGCTTGAGGTTTACAGCGACAATGAAATTATTAGCAATCAGGCCATGGTAATGGGCGGTGGAGAAGGACTCTTGTTTTCTCTTACCATCATTGCCGTTTACTCTCTCATATTAGCCGTTATCGGTTTTTATAGATTTCAAAAGCAAGATATCGCTTGATTTAGATAGGAAAGCAAAGAACCTTAAGGTTAAACACCTTAAGGTTCTTTTTTTAATAGATTTATCAAATTTACTAGCTATACTCCTTTGTACGCCTTACGATAAACCTCAGCTAATTCTGTCACAAGCGGTAATTTAGGGTTCGCTGTTGTACATTGATCTTCAAACGCACGGTCTGCTAACAAATCCAGTTTAGCTTCGAATTCTTTGGCATCGACTCCGTTCTCAGCTATGCTCATTGGAATATTTAATTCCTGTGCCAAACGAATAATGGCTTGAACTAAACTCTCAACACCCTCTTCTGTTGTGCGTGCTGGCAACCCTAGCATGCGAGCGATTTCGGCATAACGGATATCAGCTTTGAAGTGCTCATACTTAGGAAATGCTGTGAATTTATTTGGTTTTGTTGCATTGTAACGGATTACGTGTGGCATAAGGATGGCATTAGAACGACCGTGAGCAATGTGGAACTCAGCGCCTAATTTATGTGCCAAACTGTGGTTAATACCTAAGAATGCATTGGCAAAAGCCATGCCGGCAATCGTTGACGCGTTATGCATTTTCTCACGAGCTTCTTCATCCTTATCGCCGTTGCGATAAGCTCTTGGTAGATACTCAAACACCAGTTGGATCGCTTTCATCGCAAGACCGTCTGTATAATCATTGGCCATATTAGACACGTAAGCTTCAATGGCATGAGTCAGGACATCCATACCTGTATCTGCTGTAACGACTTTTGGTACGGTCATGACAAACTGTGGGTCGATAATCGCTACATCAGGTGTTAACTCATAATCAGCTAATGGATATTTCACATTCTCTTCTTTATCTGTAATAACAGAGAAGGATGTCACCTCTGAACCTGTTCCAGAAGTCGTGGGAATGGCTACAAATTGAGCTTGCAATCCTAGTTCAGGGTATTTGAACACACGTTTACGAATGTCTAAGAATTTCTGTTTCAATCCGTTGAAATCTGTATCAGGTCGTTCGTAGAATAGCCACATTCCTTTAGCAGCATCCATTGCGGATCCTCCACCTAACGCGATAATCACGTCTGGCTGGAACTGCTTCATCATTTCAGCCCCGCGCATCACGGTTTCACTGGATGGATCCGGTTCTACATCAGAGAAGATTTCACAGTGTACGTAATCTGGGCGTTTCCGTAAGTAGTGCAAAATTTTATCAACATACCCAAGCTTCACCATGCCCTCATCCGTAACGATAAAGGCTCTTGAAATCTTAGGCATTTTCGCTAAATACTGAATGGAGTTCTTCTCAAAATAGATTTTCGGCGGAATTTTAAACCACTGCATGTTATTTGTTCGTTTCGCCATTTTCTTAACGTTGATTAAGTGAACAGATCCTACATTCGTAGACACTGAGTTCCCACCATATGTTCCGCATCCTAGTGTCAGGGAAGGCATGTAAGCATTATAAATATCCCCAATAGCACCTTGAGAAGATGGCGCATTTACAATGAGGCGGCCTGCTTTCATGCGTAGACCAAAGGCATCAATGACCTGCTGATCTTCTGTATGGATCACGGCAGAGTGACCTAATCCACCAAACTCAAGCATTTCTTCTGCTCGTTTGAATCCTTCTTCAGCAGAGTTCGCTCTATAACAAGCAAGCACTGGGCTAAGCTTTTCCCTAGATAGTGGATAATTAGGGCCGACACCTTTTAACTCGGCTACTAGAATTTTAGTATCTTTCGGAACGGTGATCCCTGCCATTTGAGCGATTTCAAAGGCTGGCTTCCCTACAATATCTGCGTTAACGGCACAAGAATGCTCATTGATCACAAGCTTTTCGACTTTTGCTCGCTCTTCTGGGTTTAAGAAGTAGCATTTGTTATCGATCATTTCTCGTTTAACGTCTTCATAGATTTCTTTATCAATTATCACCGCTTGTTCAGAGGCACAAATCATTCCATTATCAAACGTTTTAGATAGGATTAAATCGTTCACAGACCGTTTTAGATTCGCTGTCTTTTCAATATAACAAGGAACGTTACCAGGACCCACTCCAAGAGCTGGCTTCCCTGAGCTGTAGGCTGACTTCACCATACCTGCTCCACCCGTTGCTAGAATAAGAGAAATGCCGTCATGAGTCATCAGTTTCTGAGTTGCTTCTAATGAAGGAGTCTCAATCCATTGAACACAGTGTTCTGGCGCCCCCGCGCGAACTGCTGCATCTCTTACTACTCTGGCTGCTTCTGTACTACATTTCTGAGCAGACGGATGGAAAGCGAAGATAATCGGATTCCCCGTTTTAATCGACGTAATCGCTTTAAACATTGTTGTAGAAGTTGGATTGGTAACAGGTGTAACCCCCGCGATGACTCCAACTGGTTCTGCAATTTCCACCATACCTTCTTCGCTTAAATCATTGATAACGCCGACCGTTTTATCGTACTTAATATTGTGATAGATATATTCCGTTGAGAACAAGTTCTTGATGATTTTATCTTCATAAACGCCACGCTTCGTTTCTTCTACCGCTAACTTAGCAAGAGGCATATGCTGATCCAATCCAGCAAGAGCCATTTCCTTCACAATAAAATCAATCTGTTCCTGATTTAGTTCCTTCATTCCCACTAAAGCCTTTTTCCCATTAGCCACTAACGCATCAACCATCTTTGAAGCCTTTTCGAGTTTTAATTGCTTTTCCTCAACTGCCATTATAAACCCTCCCATAACTTTGTGAAGTATTTCACATAATTATTTATAAAAAGCTAGGCTATTTTCTTAAGCACAAACTGGGTTACGCGGAATTTTAACAAAAGAAATATCTTTATACATACGTGCGTTTTGTTTAATCATCACAACATTATTTGTGGTCCAGATAAATGATGGTATATCTTGCCCATCCTCCAACATCATTGCTTTAAACTCATCGCCTAAACTTTCTTCAAACAACTCAAGCGTATAGGTCTCTGTATCAGTGGTGAAGTCTTGCCATTTGCAGAGGATCATGGTTATCACTCCTTGTTTTCTTTGGTTGAGTACATCATATCACCTGACAACGCTTACAGTTTGTGAAATATTTCACAAATTTGTGAACATATGCAACTTGGGAGTTTAAGGCCGTTACGTTTGTAAGAACTTGGGGTGTCTGGGGAACGACTCGCTTTCCGCGGCCCCACACGACGTGGGGTCGTTCGACGTTGTCACAGGACGTGACGGTTTTAGTCGAACTTCCTCTTTCTTTTTAGAGCCTCCTCGGGAAACCCACCCTGCGGGGTCTCGTCAACCTCTTTCTCCCGCAGGAGTCTCCCCGTTCCCCAGACACCCCTGGCTATAGTTTTACGAACGGCCTCGCATTTTAAGAGTTGCGAAAGTCGCATAGTTTCCGCATCGGGCAAAGAGAACGAGACCTTTTAAAAAAAATAAAAATAAAAGTTACACAACCAAGCCCTCTTGCGTAAACTGTACCATAACAGTTAACAAAATTAATTTTTGTTATATAAAAGGAGCGAAAAAATAATGAAAAAGTCAGATCAAAAAGCTACAGTTTCGTGCCCCCAGTGTGGAACAGAGGTTAAATCACAGGTTTATACGTACATGATGGAATGCGATCGTTGTTTATCTAAAAAAGATGAGTAGCAGAATACAGCACCTGTTTTATATCAGTAATTAGGCTATTTTCATCCTATAAAAAAGGTGGCGTTTACGTGGAAATGAAAACGAATAACTGGGTGGTGGAAGGAGACGTTTCTCCTTCCTTCGCTGAAGTTTTGACCCCAGATGCTTTAGCTTTCTTAGAACAGCTTCATCATCGCTTTAACACGAGAAGATTGGAGTTGTTAACAGAGCGGAAAAAGCTTCAACAACAATTAGACCAAGGAGCGAAACCATCTTTCCTTAAAGATTCTGCCTCTATCAGAGAAACAGAGTGGCGCATCGCTCCCCTCCCTCATGATTTGCAGGATCGTCGAGTTGAAATAACAGGACCAGTTGATCGAAAAATGGTCATTAACGGACTGAATTCTGGTGCCAAGGTCTTTATGGCGGATTTTGAAGATGCCAATTCGCCAACTTGGGCCAATACAATACAAGGACAAATTAACTTAAGAGACGCCATTCGAGGAACGATCTCTTTCCAAAATGACAAAGGCAAAGTCTATGAATTAAAAGAAGACACGGCCACACTAATGGTTCGCCCAAGAGGCTGGCATCTTGAAGAGAAGAATATGACCTTAAATGGTGAAGCCGCTTCAGCTAGCTTAGTCGATTTTGGACTTTATTTCTTTCATAATGCGAAGCAGCTCATAGAGAAGGGTTCTGGACCTTACTTTTACTTGCCGAAACTTGAGAACCATCTAGAAGCAAGACTTTGGAATGATGTCTTCTTATTTTCGCAAAAGGCATTAAATATTCCGGCCGGAACCATTAAGGCAACCGTCTTATTAGAAACGATTCTGGCCGCCTTTGAAATGGATGAAATTCTGTATGAACTGAAAGAGCATTCGGCTGGTTTGAACTGCGGAAGATGGGACTACATTTTTAGTTATCTGAAGAAATTTCGAAATGACCCAGCCGTTATCCTCCCTGACCGCTCTGAAGTGACGATGACGAGTCCGTTTATGAGAGCCTACTCTCTCCTAACGATCCAGACTTGCCACAGAAGAGGTGCGCCAGCGATTGGAGGAATGGCAGCCCAAATTCCAGTTAAGAACGACGACCTGCGAAACAAGGAAGCTTTTGAAAAAGTGAGAGCTGATAAACAAAGAGAAGTAACGGACGGCCATGATGGTACATGGGTAGCTCACCCCGCGATGGTGAAAACCGCTATGGATGTCTTTAACGAGCACATGCGAACACCGAATCAAATCAACCGATTAATTACGGATCTCGAGATTACAGAAGAGGACTTACTCGAAATACCTGAAGGAACGATAACAGAAGCAGGCGTGCGAACGAATATTAACGTCGGTATTCAATACTTGGCATCTTGGCTAGACGGCCGAGGCGCAGCACCCATTCATAACCTGATGGAAGACGCTGCAACTGCAGAGATTTCCCGTGCTCAGGTGTGGCAGTGGATTCGTCACCCTAAAGGAATTTTAGACGACGGAAGAAAGGTCACGTTTCAATTAGTGGAGCAATGGAAGCAGGAAGAATTACTAGCTATTCAACAAGAGGTTGGACCAGAAGCTTTTAAGAACGGTTCGTATAAGCTGGCCGAAACCTTATTTGAGACATTTATACGTGATGACGATTTTGCGGAGTTCTTAACACTTCAAGCTTATAAACACTTATCTTAAGGGGGATTTCGGAGATGACAAACGAACGTATAGAAAAACTATTGAAAGATTGGAAAGATGAAAGCCGCTACCGTCATGTGACACGTCCATATGAAGCTGAGGACGTCATTAAGTTAAGAGGGTCAATGGATATTGAGTACACGCTCGCTGATCAAGGGGCGAAGAAACTTTGGCGTCTATTACATGAAGAAAACTACGTTCACGCACTAGGTGCTCTGACTGGTAATCAAGCGATGCAGCAAGTGAAAGCTGGACTGAAGGCCATCTATCTGAGCGGTTGGCAAGTGGCCGCGGATGCGAATCTATCCGGCCATATGTACCCAGATCAGAGCCTTTATCCGGCCAATAGTGTGCCTCAAGTGGTGAAGCGCATTAACCAGGCGCTTCAACGAGCGGATCAAATTCATCATATGGAAGGCAACCATGATATTGACTGGTTCGCTCCGATTGTGGCAGATGCAGAAGCGGGCTTTGGAGGCCAGCTCAATGTATTTGAACTCATGAAAGGCATGATTGAAGCTGGTGCCTCAGCTGTTCATTTCGAAGATCAGCTTTCTTCTGAGAAGAAATGCGGGCATCTAGGCGGAAAAGTATTGCTCCCTACTCAGACAGCTGTCAGGAACTTAATTTCAGCACGCTTTGCCGCAGATGTGATGGGGGTTCCGACGGTCATTATCGCCCGCACAGACGCTAATGCCGCCGACTTAATAACAAGCGATATCGACCCAGCCGATGCACCTTTCCTTACGGGTGAACGAACAGCTGAAGGATTTTATAAGACACGTGCCGGCCTCGATCAAGCCATTGCACGCGGACTTTCCTATGCGCCTTATGCTGATTTAGTATGGTGTGAAACCTCTGAACCTAATCTAGAAGAAGCGAAGCAATTTGCAGAAGCTATTCATGAAAAGTATCCTGGTAAAATACTTGCTTACAACTGCTCCCCTTCTTTCAACTGGAAGAAGAAATTAAGTGATGAAACGATCGCTCACTTTCAACAAGAGCTAAGCAAAATGGGCTACAAGTTCCAATTCGTCACACTAGCCGGTTTCCACGCCCTCAATCACAGCATGTTCGAGCTATCAAGACAATACAAAGAGAGAGGTATGGAAGCATACTCTGAACTGCAGGAAGCTGAATTCGCGAGCGAGAAAGACGGCTACTCCGCAACGCGCCACCAGCGTGAAGTGGGCACAGGGTATTTTGATGAAGTGGCTCAGGTGATTTCTGGGGGGACGTCTTCTACTGTGGCATTAAAAGGGTCTACGGAGGAAGAACAGTTCAAAAATTAGAACATAAATGTAAAGCAATTTTCTATACCAAAAGCCTCCCTTACTTAAGGAAGGCTTTTTTAAGTACATATATTAACACGTGTAAAAGCATCTTTATGAAGAAAACTACGGTTTAGGAGGTGATTGAATTGGCTTTAGACGTACTATGTGAAGTGAAGAACTGTGTCCATAATGAAGGTGGAGAAAAATGTGGTGCAACCTCCATTTTCATCATTAGTGAAACCGGCAAAACCGCTTCTTCTCAACAAGAAACGGATTGCAAAACTTTTGAACCGATAGAAGCATAATTAAGCACCCGGGCCATGGGGACAGGTCCATCGTCCCTCTTTGACATTTCGCTAGACTAAATCTTAAAAAGGTAAGAGATCAAGGCAATCGATGACATTTTGCTAGTGTTTTGGTCTCAAACAGTCAGAAACAAGCCCCATCTGGGACGTTTTCTTTGATTATAGGAGACAAAACGTAAGGGAAACACTTGATCTATTACCTTTCGACCTCCCCACACCTAAAAAAGGTCACACAAGCCTTAAACAAAATAGATCCCTCTCTTGTTAAGGAACTCTGTAACGCAATAAACCCTTACTTGATCAAACATTTAATCAAGTAAGGGTTTTTGTAATAAGGCACTACAGGACAAGGAGCAAAGCCCCCCCTCTTCCTAGAAGCTTGAAAAGTTATATAACAGTCAGCCATTCAAGTATGATTATGATTAGAAAAATGAGAAGTTGAGGAATTACAGCTTTGATTAATTCTTGGTGTTTAATGAAAGAAACGATAAAAACTGATAGTACATTCAAACAAAGAATTCCTAATGGTATAAAGGCTGCAATACCCGTTAAGACAACTAAATTGTAAAAAGTTAAAACTTCTACTACACCCACAGCCAATAGAATCATCCCACCTTGTAAGGACATGACTCTAAAAGATCCTATTAACAGAGGGCTAGCCTTTAATGTCTTTAATTCATCCACCTGCATTTTTTCGCCATAAATGACATGAACTATACTCATCATAATAAGGATCACACCTACGACCAGCTTCATCACAACTCCCCCAAGCATTTAAAAAAGAGGATCGTCTCTTCTTGGTATATACACCGTCGTGTTTATGACGTCTCCCTCATACTATTTCTCTAACCCTGCTACTCCAAATCCCCCGGGTCCTGAATGAGTCGAAATCATACCGCCCGCTTGGATCCATCTTATATTCTGGAAGCCGTTTTCTTTAGCCACCTCATCCATCCGCTCTTTGATCTTTTCATCAAGTCCTACAGAGTAGATAAAATAAAGCTGCTCTCGATCGATGTTGAATTCCTTTAAATAATCCCTTAAGAGCTTTTCAGTAGCTCCACTCATCTTCCCGCGATACTTCTTTGTAGACATAAGCTTTCCATCCTTCAACTCTATGCATGGCTTTATCTTCAAAAGGGTTCCAATCAAAGAAGCCATATTGCTGACTCGTCCTCCCGCTTTAAGAAACTCAAGACTGCCTGGTATGAAAGCGAGCCTTGATTTAGGAACAATTGTCTCTATTCTTTCAACTAACTGTTCCGCTTCAATGTCAGGTTCTTTCTCTAAAACGTTAGCGGCATACATTACAATCGCAGCTAAACCTCCCGTAACGTTCAAGGCATCAATGAGATAAATGTCTTCAAATTCTTCCGCAGCAATGACCGCATTTTGGAAAGAGGAAGACGCTTTTGAAGTATAACCAACATGCACAATGATGCAATCCGGATATTCCTCTCTTATACGATTAAAGAACTCTTGGTATTCATGAGCATTTGTTGAGGTCGTAGAGGGGATCTTCTTCGTGCGTTCGTAATAGTCGTAAATATCCTGGACCGGCAGATGACCGTCTAAATAATCGTTGCCATCCATTATGATATGCATGGGAACGACTTGAACATTGTACTTTTCAGCTAAATCCCCTGGTAAGTCGGCACCACTTTCGGTTGATAAGATGATCCTTCTCATTCTTTGTCCCCCTTGGAGTTAAGTACTGGTTCACTTTTCCTACGTTATGTATTTATTATACATGAGATAACCCAATCCGTGGGCCAGGGGTGTGGGCCATAGGGACAGGTACATCGTCCCTCTCTGACATTACGCTAGATTTAAAGCTTAAAAAGGTAAGAGATCAAGGTAATCGATGACATTTTGCTAATGTTTTGGTCTCAAACAGTCACAGACATGCCCCTTCTGTGACGTTTTCTTTGATCACACGAATCAAAACGTAAGAGAAACACGTGATCTATGACCTTTTAACCTCTCCACACCTCCAAAAGGTCGCAGAAGCCTTAAACAGAATAAATCCCTCCTGTTAAAGACCTCCTTAACGCAAAAAACCCTTACTTGATCAAACGTTTGATCAAGTAAGGGTTTTATAAATGACACTATGGAACAAGAAGCACAGCACCTCTCTTCCTGCTTTTTAATTAACCTTGTCTTGATAACTCTGTCACGTAATCAAAGAACGAATCACGGTTCACTTCATACACAAGATTCACCTCGCGGCCGTCCTCAGACAACTCCGTTCTTCCCTGGCTCACCCCAGAGTCGTGGACGATGCTCTTCACCGTTTTTTTCTTCACGAGCCCTTCATTGCCGACCGTCGCTGTCGTCAACACGTCCCACAAAAAGTAAGTTGAGTTTGTCTGATTATGGACAAGCGGTGGAACCATCGCATAGCACTGACCGAGAAAATCAATTCCCAGATCTTCACGCTGTGATGCCCAGTTTTGACGAACGTCTAGCGTCAACGGAACCATGTTCGTGCTCTCGAGAGCGACCAAGTCGATAACGATCGAGCTGTCCCAGACGCGCTTCGCCGCTTCAGGATCCCAGAAAGCGTTCCATTCCGCTGTTCCATCGTGCTCGGGTTCTTCAACGTTTCCAACCTCAAGGAAGGTCCCGCCCATCCAGATGAGCTTCTCGATCTTATCTTCAATATCCGGTGCTTTAGTCAGTGCGCGGGCAAGATCCGTAAGCGGTCCGATAAATACAAGCGTCGTCGGGTCATCCGTTTTACGGAGCGTCTCGATCAAATGCTCGTGAGACGGAACTGAGGCAAGCGGTGCATCAATGCTCCCTTTTTCATTCAAAAGCGGCAGCGCGTCCACATAGAACGCATGCATGCGCCAGTCCTTCGGAAACGCGTTGACCCCGCGCGAGTTCGATGCCGCGACCTCGACCGACTTCCCATGTCCGAACCGGTCGATGATCTTACGGCTCGCATAAGCAGCAGGCTCCAAATAGCAATCGGCAGGAATAACGCCCACCCCTGTCAGGTTCACATCATCCATCTGTAATAAAAGGAAAAGCGACACAAGATCATCGACTCCACCATCATGGTTTAAATATACATTCTTCATCATCGATCTCCACCTCTCGTTTGTATGCACGATAAAAAAAAGACCTCTTTCCCATAATAAAAAAGGAAAGAGGTCGCCCCGCGCGATTCTCTCCTTATAGTCCAGCTTTCTCGGCAGCTGGGTAGAAACGTGTGGGCCATCTTTCCACATATATATAAGGAATGCTGATTTAGTTGCCTTCATTCTAGCATAGGGGGTAACTGGAGGCAACACAATTCGACAAAAAGCGCGCGGGGGAAGGAGGATAAAGATCATAGTTCTATCCAGACAAAAAAATGACCTCACCTAATCAGGCAAGATCATTTTTTATCTCATTATGCTGCTTTTTCT
This sequence comes from Pontibacillus chungwhensis BH030062, assembly GCF_000770675.1. Classification (GTDB taxonomy): domain Bacteria; phylum Bacillota; class Bacilli; order Bacillales; family BH030062; genus Pontibacillus; species Pontibacillus chungwhensis. The sequence continues at coordinate 26,617 of NZ_AVBG01000018.1, read as the reverse complement.
TGATTATAAAGCTTGTTGACCATTTCTTTCTTAAATCCGAATAGATAGGTTAGCCCGAAGCCACCGATGTAAGAAATCAACAATCCAATAATGTAAGTTACATACTTCCCGTCAGATATAAGAGGGAGTAACGCTACACCAGATGGACCCACAGTTATAGCTCCAATATTCGTAAGGGCTAAAAATGCTCCGCCAAAGCCTGCTCCGAGACAAGCTGTCAGGAATGGACGCCCAAGTGGTAGGGATACACCGTAAATGAGTGGCTCCCCTATCCCAAGAACTCCTACAGGCAAGGCATTTGCAATGGTTTTGCGTAAGCGTTCATCTTTTGTCTTAAGATAGATGGCTACAGCCGCTCCGACTTGTCCACCACCAGCCATAGCTAGAACCGGAAGCAATGTAGTTGCGCCGATACTTTCTATTAATTCAAGATGCACGGGGATTAATCCCTGGTGTAAGCCAAGAGTAACAAGTGGCAAGAAGGTCGCTGCTAGTACAAAGCCACCAACAACTCCACCTACTTCAAGCATAACGTCTACCAAGAACCATGTAATACCACTCATGACAAATCCTGCGATTGGCTGAATAACAGCAACAGTAATTAAGGAACCAACCAGAATCGTTATGAGAGGCGTAACAAGTAAATCGAGACTATCATGGATGCGTCTTCTAATAAACAATTCTATTTTTACGAAAATATAAGCTGAAATGATAACACCTAGTAGACCACCTAGTCCGGTACTAACCTTTAAATCTAGTCCTAATAATTGCAACGTGCCAATATCACTTAAGACTGGGGCATAAATAATGAGACCAGCTATCCCGCCAAGAACGAGGGTACCCCGAAACTCTCTAGCTGTATTAATACCCACAAATATTCCTAAGCTTCCGAATAGTAATCCACCAATTGATTGTAATAGAATGTACCAATCAGATTCTAGAATAGCAGGGTTTAAGACTCCTGCTTCAGGATTGGCGAGGTTCAAAATTAAATTGGCTATACCTAAAATGAGTCCAGAAGCAACAAAACCAGGGATAAGCGGAATAAAGATATTACCGATGTGACGAAGTACTTGCTGCACTTTCGTCGTTTGCTTCGCCTTGTACGAAGCCTTTGTATCCGATGCTACATCAAATTCATCTTGATCGACTTCTCCGCCATCAATCCCTGTTAAATCACCAAACTCATACGCAACTTTGGTTACCTTACCTGGGCCAAGCACAATCTGGATGGTCTCATCTTCCACAACACCCATGACTCCATCCAACTGTTTAAGCTGTTCGGTGTTGATGCGGGAATGATCTTTCGCATTCACACGTAGTCTGGTTATACAATTTGCAAAACTAGTAACATTGTCTTTTCCGCCTAAATGCTCAAGTATTTTACCGGCAAGCTCACGATTGTTCATATCCTTCCCCTACCTTTCTATTAGTTGATTGCGTGGCGCACAAACCCTTTTGCAGCTTCTAAGCTAGCTTCTGCCTCAACTTTATCGCATTGCTTCTCGATCATCACAATCGCGACTTTCGGCTTGCTGCCGGAGCGTTTCAAGTATTCCTCGGCTGTTTCATAAGGGACCCCTGTTGCTAATGCGATGATGTTCTTCGCACGCTCTACTAATTTATGATTGGTTAATTGCACATCTACCATGAGGTTGCCGTACACCTTGCCGATGCCGACCATTGCCCCCGTTGAAATCATATTCACTACTAACTTCTGGGCAGTTCCTGACTTCAATCGAGTCGACCCCGTAATCACCTCAGGCCCGACCATCACTTCAATAGAAACATCTGCATATTGACTAATTTCTGCACCTTTATTACAACTAACAGCTACTGAATGAGCACCGATGGCTTTTGCATAAGCAAGCCCCCCTTTTACATAAGGAGTTCTGCCACTTGCTGCTAATCCAACTACCGTATCGTTTTCAGTCAAACCAAGCTCCTTTAAATCTTCTGCAGCAAGTTCGTCGTTATCCTCCGCTCCTTCTACAGCTTTCATAATGGCGCGTTCACCACCAGCAATTAATCCCCGTACTTTTTCAAAGCTTGTCCCAAAGGTTGGTGGACATTCCACTGCATCTAGAATACCTAGACGCCCACTAGTTCCAGCCCCTATATAGATAAGGCGACCTCCTGACTGAAAGGAGTTCACCACAAGGTTAACGGCCTGTTCAATAGAGCTTATTTCTTGTTCAACAGCTTGAGGGACTTTATGGTCTTCTTCGTTCATTACTTTCAAGAAATCGTGGGTATTCATATCATCTAAATTCATCGTGTGTTGGTTACGTGTCTCTGTGGTAAGATTCTGTATCAAGAGTTTCTTCCTCCTTTTTCACCGCTCTGTTGGATGATTTCATGGGTTCTTCTTAAATGGAGTAGCGCCTCATCATATTCTTCATGGGCACAGGCGGTATATAAAATATCAATGACATTAAGCGTTGCCATCCTCGATGTCATAGCAGCACTACGAAACTCGTCTTCCTTCGCCGCTACAAACAACACCGCATCTGCCAATGAACTAATCGCCGTGTCAGCGTACTTCGTAATCGCAATGACCTTTGCTCCTTGACTTTTAGCTACTTTAATACAGTCAATGACCTGCTTCGTTTCACCTGAGTAGGAGATGGCTACTGCTACATCGTTCGCTCTCAGATTCACAGCCGATACCCGCTGCATGTGAAAGTCACTATAGGCTGTACACACCTTGTTTATGCGCATAAATTTTTGCACGGCGTCTGAGGCAATGAGATAACTAGAGCCTACTCCGTATAAATCAATTTTTTCTGCGTCGACCAGGAGTCGGTATGCTTTGGTCAGCTCTTCTTTATCAAGTAGCTGTAAGCTCTCATACAACGATTGAACATTGTTGTTTGTAATAACCGACATGATATTTTCAAGAGAAGCTCCTGGTTCTAATGGCTCTTTCTCTAAATCATGTAAGCTAATGATCGACAAATCACCGGCTAATTTCAGCTTAAAATCCTTAAATCCTTCGTATCCGATCGACTTACAATACCTCAGCACAGCTGCAGGACTCGAATAACAATTAGCTGCAACTTGCTGAACCGACATCGATACAATTTCTTCAGGATGTTGTAATATGTACTGGGCTACGACTTTCTCTGTTTGCTTTACCGCTCCAATGGACTCTCTGACTCTATATAAAACTCCATTCAAAATGCTACACCTCAATTGAGATCAGATTGTTTAAGCGCTTACATAAAGTATAACGCTATTGAAATATTAAATCGATAATATCACAATTTCTGAAATAAAATTTCAGATTTAGAAATAACATGAAGCGCGGGGACGGTTTTAACGCTTCCTATTCGTAACGGGATGCAGGAAAAGCTTGTACGCGTAAACGGTTTTAATTACAAGGGTCAAAAAGAACAAAAAGAGGGACCTCAACAGGTTGTTCACCTATTGAGATCCCTCTTTTATAACTCCTATTGTTGAACGTTTAGTAGAAGAGCAAGATCCGTCCGCTTCCTTTACTTCTCGATCATTTCTTTCAAAACTACTGCGTGATTATGCTCTTTATCTTTAGCACCGAACAGTAAAACGACCCTACTATCAGAGGCTATTTCCTTTAGCTCATTCAACTTATGGCTCGCCTCGGAATTCTCATTGATCTCTCTCTGATAGGATTCTTTAAATGTTTGGAACTTATCAGGATCATGATTAAACCATTTGCGTAAAGAAGAACTAGGCGCGATCTCTTTGATCCATTCATCTAAATGTGCCGCTTCTTTAGATATCCCTCTCGGCCATACTCGATCTATGAGCACCCGGTGGCCACCTAAGATTTCGTCTTCTTCATAGATCCTTCTCAATACTACAGACATGCCCATCACCTCAGCTTTAAGTTTTGAGAATACATTATGATCGTCTACTACCTATTTCCCCTTCCCCATGGCACTAGCAAACCTTAAGAACATTAACTCATATAACGATACTCCAAAAGACTCTTTAAAATCGAAATTTCCTGCTGTAATTCTTCCCCAACATTCGTTTCGAGCACCTTCTTCCGCTCTAGTTCTTTATCAACTAACCTTCTTACAGACAATACATCTGTCCCATTTTCTAAGACATCTTCTTTGGAGGTGAACTGTTTATGAGCAACAATCTGCATACCGTATGAATTGAAAAGTAAGGTATAACCGGCGATCCCTGTCGTGGACTGATAAGCCTTTGAGAACCCACCATCAATGACAATCATTTTCCCATCTGCCTTCACAGGATTTTCCCCTTCAATTTCCTTAACAGGGGTATGTCCATTAATGATATGGCCTTGATCAGGGTCTAATCCGAAGTCTGTTAAGATGTCGCGGCAAACTTCTTGCTTCTCACGTAAATAGTAGTAAGGATTTTTGATCTCTTTATGGGTTTGTTTGTCCTTAATAAAGTACCTTTCAAAGGTGGTCATTTCTTTTTTACCGAAGAGGGAAGAATATTTCCCAGCCCACAAATACCATATGATATCGGTTGCCAGGTCATCTGTTTCTTCAACATGGGCGAAAGCATGCCTGACATACCCCTCAAAGACATCTAATAACTCTCGACCCGCATAGGTTTTATCCCCGATTTTCATTCCGACCATATTCCCTTTTTCATCTAACGGAATGCAGCCGTGAATGAGTAAATTGCCGTTATACTTCAAATACAGACTGCCTTTTTTCATGAGGAAGTTCATATGTCTTGCCAACTTTTCTGAATGCTGGACAGAAAACAGAAGCTTATCGATCACTTCGATCTCTTCCTCTAACAACGCTGCAGGCTGTTTTGGATCAACGGTTGCAAAACACGTATTCTCGAGAGGGTACGTTTGGCCACGGAGCGTAATTTCATCAGAATCATAATCAACCTTCTCAAGTAAAAGCCTGTCTTCCATTTGAAAATCTGGTCGTCTCTTAATAATCGGGCTTTCTAGTTTAAATTGAATGATCGCAATGGCTTGATGGATTTTTGTAATTTGGATTTGTTCAAAATTAGACATGTCTTCATCATGTTGTAGTTTAGGTCTAAAAGCCGGATTATCTTCGTAATATTTCTCTGCAAGATTAACAAGAGGCCTAAGATTGATGCCGTACGCGTCCTCAATAATATCCAGGTTCGCGTATCGGGCACAAATACGAATGATGTTAGCAAGGCACACCTTTGACCCAGCAAAAGCACCAATCCACAGTACATCGTGGTTTCCCCACTGAATATCAACGGAATGATTATCAATGAGTGTATCCATAATCTTATCCGGCTCAGGACCGCGATCATAGATATCCCCCACTACATGAAGGTGGTCAACAACAAGTCTTTGAACCGTATACGCAAGGCCAACGATCAACTTCTCCGCTTGTCCAAGAGAAATAATCTGTTGAACCATTTTCGTATAGTATTGTTCCTTATTGAAATGATCCCCCGTTTTATACAACAACTCTTCAATAATAAAGGCAAATTGCTTTGGTAATGCATTATGTAATTTCGTACGTGTGTACTTGGAGGAAACGTAGGGGAGCAGGCGAATCATATAGTCGATGATTTCGGTGTACCATTGATTTAACTCTTGTGCATTGTTCATACGAACCTTGATTAACTTCACTTTATCTTCCGGATAATAGACTAATGAGGAGAATTCATTGATTTCTTGATCCGATAACTCATCCCCGAACATATCCATGATCTTTTCTTTCACCTTCCCAGCACCATTTCGTAACACATGCTGAAAGGCGTGGTATTCCCCGTGCAAGTCACTAACAAAATGCTCTGTCCCCTTTGGTAGATGTAAAATCGCTTCACGGTTTGTGATCGCTGTTACTATTTCTTCCTCGCTATCATACCGTTGCGCTAATAAATCTAATAGTTTCGAATCCAAATTACCCAATCCCCCTTCAGTCCTGTTCTATTTCGATCAATCACCAAAAATTCCGTTAATTGATTCTATTATAAACCAGGATTCATGTTTCCTGATAGATTCTATAGTTACAGTTTCAATCACTTATAAGTGCGGGGATGGTCTAGCGCTTTCTATTTACCAGAGAACAACCGCTTCCTAGCGAATGTAAAGGAACAAGACCTTGAAACTTATTCCATATTCAATCGTATGTATAGTGAGAAAGAAAATTTCGATAAGGAGTACATGTATATGCCGATATGTAATAATTGCGGAAATAAATGGTCATGGAGCACTTCCCTAAAGATGGGATTCCAATTTCAAAGAGGGGTTACTTGTAAATTCTGTGGTGAAAAGCAGTACCAAACTCAAGCTAGTATGTGGAAGACTTCCCTTTATAGCATGATCCCTATATTACTATTACCCGTTGTTATCTTACTGAATTTGTCGGTCTTGCTATCTCTCACTATTTTCCTTATACCACAATTAATTGTTATCGCAATGTATCCTTATACACTTGAGTTATCCACTGAGCAAGAGCCTCTTTGGTAAGCTTAATGAACGTGAAGCGCGGGGACGGTTCTAGTGCTCCCTATTTACAAAAGCCCCGCTTCATCCAACCGGACGAGCAGAGCTTTCATGTTATCCCGCGTATGCTTTTCGTGCGTCTTTCTTCGTCAACGTTAAGAACAACGTAGCACCGATCGATGCCGTCGTAAATAGAATAGCTCCCATTGGGACAGCCGTCGTCTCATCAAGACCGACCAGTGGCGAAACAACCGCGCCAAACAATAGTGGCAGCATGCCGAGCACAGCACTGGCACTCCCTGCTCGGTGGCCTTGATGCTCCATTGCTAAAGTGAACGTACTGGTCAACACCATCCCCATCGCTGTCATATAGATGAAGATCGGCACGACAATGGAATACAGTGGTCCTTCGAGAATCGTCATCACTAATAGAACCCCCGTCGCACTAACCGCAATCAGTACAGCACTTCTTAGCAAGCTTCTCTCGTGAAAAATGCCGCCAAGACGGCCGACTAGAAAACTACCCGTAATAATCGCAAGGCCGTTCACTCCAAACAAGAAACTGAACGCCTGAGGAGATACGTCATAGATTCCCTGATAAACAAATGGCGTTCCAGAAACGTAAGCGAAACTCCCGCCGTGGACAAACCCGATCGTTAAGGCGTATCCGATGAAAGATCGGTCCTTCACCAGACGACCAATGGTCCGAACCGATTCCTTCACGGAGCTCGGGATCCTGTTTTCTACCGGAAGCGTCTCAGGTAATTTGCCTACTACGGTGAACACGATGGCGAACCCTACGATACTTAGGAAGAGGAAGATCGTCTCCCATGTGGCGAACGGTAACAGCAAAATCGCCCCACCTGTGATCGGGGCAATCATCGGAGCCGTCGCATTGATCACCATCAGTAAGGCGAAGAACTTCGTCAATTCCCTTCCTGTAAATACGTCTCGTACGACCGCCTTGGAAAGGACGACACCAGCAGAAGCCGTAAACCCTTGGATAAAACGAGCGATGACGAGTACATAGATATTCGGCGCAAGCGCACAAGCAAAGGACGCCACCGCGAAGAGGGATAGGAAGATGATTAACGGTTTCTTTCTCCCTTTGGAATCACTGATGGGGCCAACGACAATTTGACCGACAGCTAGTCCGATCAGACAGGTCGTTAAGCTGAGCTGCACGAGTGACGCACTCGTTTCTAAATCGGATGCAATCCCCGGAAAGCTGGGGAGATACATATCGATGTTGAGTGGTCCTAGTATTCCAAGCATTCCTAGTAAAAACGCTAGCCCTATTCTTTCTTTCCCTGTTGGATTATGTAAAATGATGAACACCTTCTTCTTCTGGTTGTTGAACTATGAGTTTAACTTCATTCATTCTGGAAGTCTACCCCTGGGCTTTTCTATCAATCAGAAAGTAATCTTTAGTAGAAAAGACAACGTGCCTGCCCCCACTACGCTAACGCAGAGGGACAGGCACCAAGGTAAATTCAATAAATCATAGCATGATATTCTATGGGCTTTTGTAGAAGCGCGGGGACGGTTCGAGTGCTTCCTATTTACAAAAGCGACTCCAACTTGTAACTAAAAAATCCAACATAAGTCTAATAGTAAAAAAAAGAGAGTTCTCATATTGTTAGAACTTTAGAGGAAGCACAGGAACCGTCCCCGTGCTTCCGCCGGAAAACTTGTTTTCAAGATAACAGTAAATATTTATAAAATCTCTTTTAATAAAATACTAGCAATTTAATACTAACCATAACACTCCAGAAACCACTAGGCCAGATAAACCAATAAAAGTTATAATAAATGCTTGGCGTAAAACATTATATTTACTTGTTGCTGTCTTAGCAAGAAAATAGTTTTGTTCTATTAGCTTTTGTAACAGGTTCTTCTCGTGGATTTCTATTACTTCATTAACATAAGCATCCTTTTCCCATGAACTAACATTCCCCCAAAATATTAAACCTTTTTCATTTTTGTTAGAAGTTCTAGGGAGGATTACCCTCGCCGCAAAAATAACCCCCAATATTAATAAGCCACATGATATTAAAGTTGATATATATACTGGCATTAATGAAATATTACCTATATTAGTAAATAGAACCCTAATAATAAGACCATTAATTGTGACAATGGCAAGAGACTTAGCATCAGCAAATTTTATATAATCACTGATGTAAGTATTATGATGTTTTGCAAAATCAACCTTATCCATTCTAAGCTTTCTCCTTTACCCCTATTATTTTCATACTATTCTTGTCATCATTAACATATATACCGAATTGACTTCTTCCTATAAGACTTCCATGTGAATTATAAAGCCTACATTCCATTAAGTGATGGACATTGAAACCAATAGGTCTATAACATGTGTATTGATCTTCATATTCATCAACATAGTATTCTAATACATTTGCTTTAGTTGCCTCATAACCTCGATTAATGACTTTCCATTTAATTTTACTAGGTTTTATGAACTTTAAGTTACCTTTCAGTACTAATTGAAATCCTGCATATAATTCTTTTTTTATAGCATAAGAGTTTTGTTTGTAATCATTTACAGGACCATTTTCTTCACCATACTTACAGATTATTTCGAAGTCGTCAGGAGCACTGAAAGATAATTTACTATCATTATAATAGGAATTAAACGTTTTAAGATACGTTTCCCATTTAAATATCTTCATTTTATAATAAGTATTTAGTCTAGAATCTTCCAAAATATATCTCTTCGTAACATCTTGTCCATCTTGTTGAATCACTTTGTCTTTCAAAAACTCATCAGGCAAATCTAAGTATTTGAAAATATTTTCTCCAAGTAGTATCTGGTTTTTTGGTGCCTTATTCTGCAATTTTGCTGCTAAGTCCGTATGTAAGCTAGTTGTAGTTACCTCACCAGCACCATCTAAACCATACGTTGACCACAACACCTGATTATCGTCCCCAATATCTATTCCTATTCGAATCTTCAAGGGTGGCAAATCATTCTCTTCAAAAAAACCCGATAGAGAATTTTTATTATATGCTTGCATAACTGCTGAAGCATTTAAAGCATTAATTATTGCATCACTTTTTTGCATCTGCTGATGACCAAAAAATGCAAAAACTGCATCACCTTGTAACCTATGGATGTGACCGTCAAATGCTTGAAATATTTCTGAGGCAGTAGTTAAAATTGCATTCTTATATAGCCTTACTTTTTCTAATGGAAACTTAAGCCCTAATTTAGTTGAACCAGAAATGTCTAAAAAGACAGAGCAAATGTATTGATGGGACGGAAGCTTTTCCATATCTAAGAAGTCGGGATGAGTACCAATGTGCGTAGAAAACATCTCCCCTTCTTTACCAAACAAACTCCTCAATTTATAAACTTGAGGTCTTACACTTTCTAACTCACCGCTTTCCGCTAATTTCTCGAATTTGGAATAAAAAGACTTTTGCATATAATCTTTTGATAATACTTCAGTAGCAAACAGATTATCGAAAATTTGTGTTAGTTGACTCATGATACCCCTCCATAATTGCTTTTCACTATCTCTTTCTTTTTTTACTTGCCACAACTTCTTCACTATTAGTTGTTATTTCCAAATATTAGATACATTTATTGTACGACAAATACTAGAACTAACCAAAGAAAATAGTCCAAGAAGCGCAGGGAAGGTTCTATCGCTTCCTATTCACAAAAAACAACCGCTTATTGAAAATATGAAAAATACCTCACACGGAAACGTTTTATATCTAGTAGATATAACGAAAAAATACCACGGGGACGGGTTCACTGGCACTTCTAATCATGTGTCAAGGGACCAGTCCCCCGTGGTACTTTCAACTCCACCTTGTAACTAAATAGCTCATTCTAATTCGAATAGGAAAGAAAAAAAGGGTTCTGAATAGCTTGCCCAACTATTGAGAACCCTCTTCTATCACTCATATTGTCAGAAATTTAGAGGAAGCACAAGAACCGTCCCGGCGCTTCCTTCTTAAACCTACACTTCTTGCCCACTTTGGTAGACGGCCATCAAATCCTGTACCGATGAAATATTTTCTAATGGATTTTCAGTAAGCACTAGAAAATCTATTATTACTTTTTGAAACTTTTTCCAAATATAAACGTATACACTAGTGATTACAATATAGAATAGGAGGAGTAACATGCAAAAATCAGAATATGTTCCTGTAATTAGATGGAAAAGGGGGGAACAATCCGCAATAAAAGAACTAGAGAAAAATATCAAAGATAATATTTCACCTATTATTGAGATACCACCTATTGATTGGGACTTTGATAAAGAAGAATTTAAGAAATCAATAGACCAACATTTATCTAATTTCGCAAAACAAATTGAAGAATGTTGGAATGAAAATACTCTATACATTGATGCTTTGCAAATTTGTTTAGATGATGAAGAAACAATGGAAAGTGGTACACATCCATTAAAATTTATTTTCGATCATTTGGAGGGCATTAATATAAAAGCCATTCCGGTTACTAGTCCTTCTAGAGGAGAAAATTATCAAAGTGCCATCCATGAGATTATTAATGAATATAAAACTGGTGTCTGTTTAAGACTTAGAGATGAAGATTTCGATGAAATTGAGGACTTGCTTTTAACAACCAGAGGGTTTCCGTGTGATACTAATGAAATAGACTTAATTATAGATTATGAATTTATTGAACCTAAGCATGAAAAAAGAACAAGTAAGTTAGTCCTCGGTTCTCTTCAATCAATTCCTGACATTAATAGTTGGAGAAATCTTATTTTTATTGCTACCTCAATGCCTGATAACCTCTCAGCAATCAGCACTGGGACGGATGGATCTATTCCAAGAATTGAATGGTCAATTTATAATAAACTACTAAAAGCTTCGCTACCAAGATACCCTACATTCGGAGATTACATCATCCAAAATCCAAATTATAATCAAATAGATCCTAGAGTTATTCAAATGGCGGCTAGTATTAGATATACATCCAAAAGTGAATTTTTAATTTTTAGAGGTTTTTCTGTCAGAAGCCCAAAGCATGGGAAATGGGGACAAGCAAAAACACTTTGCGAAAGAGTAATTAAGTCACCTCAATTCTCAGGTGAAAATTTTTCTTATGGTGATAAATATATTCACGAATGCGCTCTAGGAAATACTTCCACTGGGAACGCTAAGACCTGGAGGAAAATAGGTACTAATCATCACTTAACGCTAGTTTTTCAACAGTTCGCCAATTCTCCCGGTGTTTTAGCTTCTGACAAATAATATCTTTTAACTCCTTATCATCTAAAGACTCACATAACTTTATATATATTTCTTCTCTAGGCTTGCTAAGATAACCCTTTTGCAAGCCTTTATTTTTTAATATATCTAAAGCTTCTTCCCTCCACAAAAAATAACAAATAGATTCTGTACTTAATGAAGGGTTTTGTTTACCTTTTCTAATAGTCCTTAAATGATATTTATTATTAAAATAAGTAACTAGCTTAATGCCCCACCACTTTGGAATAATACCTCGAATTTTGTTTAAATGAGTTCGCTGAATTACTAGAGTAACAGTGTCAAAAACTTTATTATAGTCTTCCATTTGTGAGATTAATCTATCTAGCGTATCGCTCTCGCTCTTAATTTCATAACCGTGTAAATTTCCGTTTACAACTGCAACATCAACCCTTGACTGCCCATGTAGTACACCCAGTTCATTGATAATACGACTATCATCAGAATGCTTTTCATGCAAATAATTAAATAGTATTTTTCGGATATCCTGATCTTTTAACTTCTTCAATCGCTGCCACCCTCTTTAGTAACATATTACCTAGTAAATTAGATAATAATAAAAATGTTAGCATTTTGCTTCGCTATAAAATGCATGCCCCAGTACTGTAAGGGGCACGGGGAAAGGTTCACTGTCCCTAATTCGAGAAGCAAAGGGACGATGTACCTTTCCCAAGAAAATTTTATTATCAAGGTTATATAATGAAGAAAATGAAAGTTTCTAATCATATTCATATTACTATTTGAAATAAAACTATTCAATAACACTTTACAAAGCAACAGGTTACCTTATATACCTTCCCTAATACAGAAATATTATTTGATCGTGCATGAAGCGCGGGGACGGTTCTAGCGCTTCTTCAAAAAAATAAATCCAACTAAAAAAGAAGCACGGGAACTAGTGTTAATATTGCTAACAAAAAGAGGAGATTACATAAAAATGGATCTCTTCTTTTATATTCGGTTTATTCAACTAACGCTCCCTTTTCTTGAATATAGAGGTTATTTTACTCTCTCTGAAAAATACAAGTAGTCAATTAATGTTAGAGTATAGCGAAATAGATAATTATATGCAGACTTCTTAAAAGGGTAAGTCTTATTAAAAATATTAACTAGTGATTCTTGCACTTGCTCAAATTCAATATTATTTGGATTTATATTAGATAAAGCTTCAAGAAGTGTTCTTGCTTCCTCTTCATCATAATAATTAATTTCTTGCTTATTATAGAATTTTTCCAAAACATCGCTTCGTAAGTGAGCACGGGAACCCGTAGTAAGACTATACTTCCCCTTATATTTCCGAGCTGTATTGTCCTCTTCTACTCGCTGCAGCATCATCTTATATCCAATCGTATGAGACCTAAGTTGGTCTAGTCGTTTTTTTACCGCTTTTTTTGTACTCCCTAGCTTACTTATTAAGAACCAAATTGGAAAAGTATCTGTTCTCCCATATACAATCGTTTTAATAAATTGGATTGGGTCAGCTATATCAGTTAAGTTTAAAAAAGCTTTAAATATATCCTCAGTTTGAATTACATAGGGCTGTTTTATTATTTGTGCACTTGAGTCAATTTCACCTTTTAACTTTAAAGCTGGTGCTCCACCTTTCTCTAAAGAATACTCATCAACTATTTTTAATTCAGACAATAACTCTTCATCTATTAGAACCTTATTACCGGTAAATTGAATTTCACCATCATCAAGATTCATAAAGCCTACTTTGTCTATTCCAACCTCTGCTATATTATTAAGAAGAGTTATCCACTTCTCTCTTTCGCTTTTAACTCTTTCATCTATTATTTGTCTTAGTTCACCCGCTCCGATTTTTGCTGATTTTGAATTATATCTATAATAAACATCATTTTCCTTCATTGAATGGCTGTCCTTGATGCAAACGACAGGTTTATAAGCTGATTCAAAAATTTGTATAATCCCTAAAGTCTTTCCGCTTGTTTCATAAGTTCTTCTTGTAAACTTTATCTGCTGATTAAAATTATCATTTATCCCATTACTAATATCTGCATCGTCTATTGATTCAAAATTTCTAACTCCTACTATAGTACGCGGTGAATCACTTACACCAAATATTAATAAGCCTCCATTATTGTTAGCGAATGAAGCCATAGTTCTGAGGTACTTAGATTTAACTTTTTTATCGTTCCACTCAAATGTTTCTTTAAATTCAACCTTATAGCTCTCGCGTCTATTTAATACATCATCTTCAACATGTGAAAAAAATTCATCCAAAAACTCTTCTGAGATTCCTTCATGAAGAATCAAAAGCCCCCACCTCCCTACAATTTATCTTGCTTAGTGAATTACCTCCGCACCTCAAAAATTATGTAATAACCTTACTCTTCCATTATTCTACAAAAAAGGGTATAGTCCCTTTATTTTAGCATTGTCTAAGTCCAATATCTCAAAACCGAGTATTCCACAAACATAATCCTTACTTAATTACTCGTTATTTAGATAAAATATCCTCCCAAGGATCAGGATTGGATGGCTATTTCGTGAGATTAGATAATCTATGAGGGCATAGATTTCGGAGCGTCAGTGAATTTCATCAACTACCTGACCTAGTTTCAGGTAATAAAGAGCATCCACCATTAGAGAAGACATTCATCTGTACATCAGTGCCATTGTCTTTCGGTAGCCTAATGAATTTCTACCATAATACTTTTTAAATCCATCGCTTCTAGTACAAGGCAGAATGTTTAAGGGCTAGTTTCGCGTATTGACCAATTGAATTCTTGATATTGTCTTTGTATAGAAGCTCGGGGATGTTTCGGGTGCTTCCTATTTACAATAGAAACACCGCTTCGTGACAATATGAAGGAAACACCCACACTCAAACGTCTTGTAGCTAGAGAATAATCGAGATTAATAAATACAAAAGAGGCTCCTCAAAAGTTTATTCAACTAATGAGAAGCCTCTTTGCATATCATAATGTTAGTATTTTGTTAGGAAAATCATTCAAAGCCCTTATCTACCAAGGCGTTGAGCGGTTATTACATCATGCCGCCCATTCCACCCATGCCACCCATATCTGGCATACCGCCACCAGAGTTATCTTCTTCAGGGTGATCGGCTACAACCGCTTCTGTAGTCAGGAACATAGCCGCTACAGATGCTGCGTTTTGTAGTGCGGAGCGTGTAACTTTTGTTGGGTCCACGATACCTGTGTCGACCATGTTTACCCACTCGCCTGTTGCTGCGTTGAAACCAACGCCAACGGCTTCGCCTTTAAGACGCTCGATGATAACAGAGCCTTCAAGACCTGCGTTGTGAGCGATTTGGCGTACTGGCTCTTCAAGTGCACGAAGTAAGATCTTCGCACCTGTTTCTTCGTCTCCAGTAAGGTCAAGTGCAGCTACTTTCTTGTAGATGTTTACAAGTGCTGTACCACCACCGGCTACGATGCCTTCTTCTACTGCTGCGCGTGTAGAGTTTAGGGCGTCTTCAATACGAAGTTTACGCTCTTTAAGCTCTGTTTCTGTAGCGGCACCAACTTTGATGACTGCTACACCGCCAGCTAGTTTCGCAAGGCGCTCTTGAAGTTTCTCTTTATCGAATTCAGAAGTTGTTTCTTCTAATTGAGAACGGATTTGGCTTACGCGGCCTGAGATTTGTTCAGGGTTGCCAGCACCTTCAACGATTGTTGTGTTCTCTTTCGTAACAACAACTTTGTTCGCACGACCTAATTGATCGATTGTTGTGTTCTTAAGATCTAGACCTAGGTCCTCTGTAATAACCTGTCCGCCTGTAATGGTTGCGATGTCTTCAAGCATTGCTTTACGACGATCACCGAAACCAGGTGCTTTAACAGATACAGCGTTGAATGTACCACGAAGTTTGTTCACAACAAGTGTTGCAAGTGCTTCGCCTTCAACGTCTTCAGAGATCATTAGAAGTGGACGGCTTTGTTGGACCACTTGCTCAAGTACAGGAAGAACTTCCTGAATGTTTGTGATCTTCTTATCTGTGATTAGGATGTAAGGATTCTCAAGAACCGCTTCCATCTTGTCTTGGTCAGAGACCATGTAAGGAGATGCATATCCGCGGTCGAACTGCATACCTTCAACAACTTCCATCTCTGTGTTGAAGCCTTTAGATTCTTCAATTGTGATAACACCATCGTTACCAACGCGCTCCATAGCTTCTGCGATTAGTTGACCTACTTCTTCGTCCGCTGAAGAAATCGCCGCTACTTGTGCGATGGAATCTTTACCTTCAATTGGTTTAGAGATTTGTTGAAGTTCTTTAACGGCTAATTCTGTCGCTTTCTCGATACCGCGACGAACGCCAACTGGATTCGCACCAGAAGCTACGTTTTTAAGACCTTCACGGATCATCGCTTGTGCTAGAACCGTTGCCGTTGTTGTACCGTCACCAGCGATTTCGTTTGTTTTAGAAGCTACTTCAGATACAAGCTGCGCGCCCATATTCTCGAAGTGATCTTCTAATTCAATTTCTTTCGCGATTGTTACACCGTCATTTGTAATAAGTGGAGAACCGAACTTTTTCTCAAGAACCACGTTACGTCCTTTTGGTCCAAGAGTTACTTTAACTGCATCAGCAAGGCGGTCTACACCGCGAAGCATCGAACGACGTGCATCTTCACTAAACTTAATATCTTTAGCCATGAATAAATACCCTCCTAAAAGATTCTTGTAAGCGTTTATGATTGTCCAACATTAATTGTATTAGTTAACGACTGCTAAAATGTCACTCTCACGTAAAATTAAGTATTCTTTACCTTCGTACTTCACTTCAGTACCAGCAAATTTTGAGAAGATGATGTGGTCGCTAGTGGCTACCTCTAGTGCAACCTTTTCACCATTATCCGTCACACGACCAGAACCTACCGCAACAACTTTACCTTCTTGAGGCTTCTCCTTCGCAGAGTCAGGAAGAACAATACCGCTCGCGGTCTTTTCTTCTTGTTGTACTACCTCAATTACAATACGATCACCTAATGGCTTTAACAAATCAGACACCCTCCTCAAATGGTTTAAAACTATGCTTGTTTTGATTTATTAGCACTCTCTTAACTTGAGTGCTAACACAATTATTATAATAATGAATCTCCAGGTATTTTGCAAGCGAAAACATTTAATTTCTTCATAAAAATTTCCTCACAGAAACTCGCTCACTCCCCCAGCCCATTATGACTCATCTTTTCCGATTTAAACGTTTCTTTCCACTTCTTTAAATGTGTTACAATACGTAAGATAAAGGTATAAATTCTCAAAAGGAGTCGTTGCCGAATGCCAAGGCGCTATTGGTATGTCATCTTAACATATACGCTTGTCCAATTATCAGGTGGGTTGGTAGGCCAGTTCATTCTTTCACTGGACCTTGAGAACCCTCAAACCTGGCTGATCACCTGGACGATCTCTTCCTTTATTGCCGGCCTTCTCATTATTACATGGCTCTTAAAGCCAGATATACAGAAGGACCTGCGTCAGGATTACGATATGGGTATCGGGTCTTACATCAAGTGGGGGCTACTTGGAATCTTACTTGCTTTCCTAAGTCAGTACGCAGCTACTGTCATTGAGTCTCTTGTCTTTGGTGTTGATCCTATATCAGAGAACACGCAAAACTTATCGGCTCTTGCGAAAGCAACACCGATCTTCATTCTCATCATTGCCATTGTGGCACCGATCTTAGAGGAGATTATATTCCGAAAGATTCTATTCGGAACATTACGTAAATATACGAACTTCCTCATTTCTGCGCTCGTATCTGGCAGTATCTTTGGAATCGTGCACGGCGAACCAGAGCACTTACTGAAATATGCCATGATGGGCTTAGTCTTTGCCTACTTATATGAGAAAACAAAGCGCATTATCGTACCGATCATTACGCACGCAACTATGAATTCCCTCGTCATTATTGCCCAGATGACAATAGACGTAGAACAACTGGAGCAAAACGTACAGACAATCCTGTTTGGAGGTTAATCCTATTATGAAAACTTCGCCATTCTTTATGGCATTCCTCTATTTTATTATGGGGATTTTATTTACGTATATCGCCATACTTAGTGTAGAAGAGACAATTTGGAACTTGATTACGCTCGTTTGCTCTTTCGTTGCGACAGTAAATTTCGCCGTCGCGATTCGACTTTTTATGCTGTTTCTAAAAATGAACAAAAGCAACAAAAAATAAGCGGCTCCCCATACGGGGATAGCCGCTTATTTTTATGTCACCATGTTCAGATCATCCATTATCTGCTATTATATGTTAAGGTATAATTTGTAAAAAAGGTGATGATGATATGAAAAATCTATTACGTAGCACCCTGAGCTCTTTACTTATAGGGCTTGGATTCCTTACAGGCATCTTTGCATTCGCGTATAAAATGTTAATACTATCTGATATTCCAGTTTCCTTTTCTAATTCGGAAGCCTTCGTCGCCCAGGTATTATTTTTTACCTCTACTACTTTCATAAGTTTTGGCATACTAGCTGTTAAAAGCGATTTAGGCCGTGTCATAGCAGCAGGCTTCATCATGCTAGCTTTATTATTCAATCTTCCAGTTTTTCATACACCCCTATTCGATCACATGGCATCCGTTGCCTTTTTGCAAATCACCCCTATTTTGCATCTAAGTTTCCTTACACTACTAAGCCTTTACCTGCTTATTCGGAACTGGAAACAACCACTATATTCGTATAACTAGAATCACCCACATACCACATACAAAAAGGCCATCTCCTTGATGGCCTTTTTGTATAGCAATTACGCCCCTTCTTCCTCCTCAGAAGAGCTCCCCGCTCCTTTCATAATAAAGGAAAACGGTATCGCTAAGACAATAACGACAGCTGATACCAGAAACGCCTCATTTAATGTTTGAAGCGTCGCCTCTGTCATATTTGCCTCTCCGGCTGCAATCACTGCTCGCCTTGTTTCATAGTAGATCGAGAAGAAGACAATGCCGAATGATGACGTCATTTGTCTAAGGACGTTGTTCATCGCCGATCCTTGAGCGACCAGCTCATCCGATATGGCGTTCATTCCAGCTGTTGTGGCTGGCATATTACTAAGCCCCATTCCAGCACCACGTACTGCGTTTAACGCGAGGATCACCCAGTAAGGAGTGGACAACTCTAGAAAACCAAGGGCTGTTGTGGCAGCAGCCATTACGAACAATCCAATAGGGATAACCGCTTTCGGGCCTTTCTTGTCCAAAATTCTTCCCCCAATGGACATGGATACACCGCTTAATGCCGCTGCCGGTAAGAAAAGAAGTCCTGTCATAACCTCATTCAGACCATATACATTCTGAATCAAGAGTGGCAGCAAGAAGATTCCTGAGAAAAGACCAATCGATGCCGCGCCTGTTACGACAACAGATACGGCATACGTCGGAACTTTAAAGACAGATAAGTTCAATAAAGGCTGCGTCTTCCGATTTTCCACAAAGACAAAGGCCACGATCGACAAGATACCAACAACAATCAGACTTATGTTACTGGCTGTAAGAAGGGTCTCAAGTTCCTTCCCTCGTCCAAGGGCAAATAAGATTCCTCCGACACCAATCGTCACAAGAATAAAGCCGATTGTGTCGAATTTAAGAGAAGGATTTTTTTCCGTTTCGACTAAATATTTAGTAGATAGGATAATTCCAATCAGTCCAAATGGAATATTAAATAAAAACAGAAAAGGCCAATCAAAGAACTGAATGATTACCCCGCCGATTGTCGGTCCAATCGCAGGTGCTACCATGGCAGCGACCCCGTATACACCTACAGCTAGACCACGCTCGTGCTTCGGGAAAGCGTTAAAGATTAACGCCATCGCAATCGGCATCATCAAACCACCCGCAATCCCCTGCACGGCCCTAGAGAGAATAACAAGGCTCAAGGTAGGAGAAATGGAGCCTGACACAGAGCCAACTAAAAAGATGATAAGCCCCGTCACATACACTTTCTTCTTCCCGAAACGATCTCCGAGAAAGCCTGTTAACGGCATTGTCATCCCCATTGCCACCATAAAGATCGTCAGCATCCAGCCTACACTTACAGCATCAGCATCGAAGATTTCCATAAAGCGCGGAAGCGTCGGGTTTAACATGCTGTTATTTAATATGACTGTAAATGTACCAAATAAGACGGATACAACGACAAGCCACTTACTTGATAATTTGCTCATGTTGCGTCCCTTCTTTCGTTTCTAATTATTTCGTTTTTCGAATCGTTTTCTACTATATCACATAATCCACTAGCCAAAACCAATTCCTACACACAAAAAAGAGGCTTATTCAGCCTCTTTTGGTTCTTCCTCGTTGCCCTCTTCATGTTCGAGAGGATAATGTTTTAAAAAGTATGCCAGTGCTTGCAGCTCTACTGCTAGATCGATATGATGTACCCGTATACCTTCTGGGACAGATATTCGAGCTGGTGTGAAGTTTAATACACCAAGAATTCCTGCCTCTACTAACCGATCAGCTATTCTTTGCGCTTCGTTGGCTGGGACCGTTAAGATCGCAACCGATATCTCTTCTGATAAGTACTCCTCTAAACGATCAATATGATAAACAGGCACACCGCCTATATGACTACCGACTTTCTCTTCCTGTGCATCAAAAGCCATCTCAATCTTCGTGTTGTTATTCTTTGTAAAGTTATAGTGTAAGAAAGCTGTTCCAAGATTCCCTACTCCTATTAAAGCAACCCGCGTAACTTCATCTTGATCAAGAGTTTTACGGAAAAAGGTAAGTAAATAATTCACATTATAACCGTATCCCTTCTTACCAAGGGCACCAAAGTAAGAAAAGTCCCTCCGGATTGTAGCTGAATCGACCTTCACTGCCTCACTCAATTCTTTTGATGAGACACGTTGCTTACCTTGGCTATGCAGATTATTTATAAAACGATAATATAAGGGCAGTCGCTTGGCTGTCGCTTGTGGTATTTTTGCCTGATCTAGCTCCATCTCTTATCCCCCTCACTTCATACCGTAACAGTACACTAATCGAATCCTTAAAGGACCTTTCGCTGATACCGTTAACGCTTCCAATTTCTATAACCACGAATTCAGGAAGATCATAAAGATCATCCTCGTTCTGTTATGAATGAAATTCTACGTTTCTATTTGTTGTTCTATATGATGGATTGTCCTTACAGCATAATTGTAAAGAAATGTTTCTAATTTCACAAACATCTCGACCATGGATAAGAACCCTGAGTTCACTTCAACGTGTGAACCTTGCTTCACACGCATTTCTTGAGATACACTTAACTCATTGAGGTGAACGACCATGATTCTTATGCAAATGAATAATATTACAAAACGCTTCGGCGCTGATCTTATTCTATCGAATATTAAATTAGAAGTACACACCAATGACAGAATTGCCATTGTTGGACGTAATGGAGCAGGAAAATCGACCTTGCTCAAAATTATGGCCGGTGAGCTTTCGCATGAGGAAGGTGAGCTCCACAAACCTAAAGAAGCTACATTAGGGTATTTAGAGCAGCACACCGGACTCGAATCAGATAAAAGCATCTGGGATGAAATGATTGCCGTATTTGATCATTTAAAAGCTATGGAGAACCAACTCCGTCAAATGGAAGAAAAAATGGCGGATCCTGATCTTATAGCTAAAGAGGAACAATACCAGAAGCTTTTAAAAGACTACGATGAATTGCAACTGCGCTTCAAGAATGACGGCGGATACCGTTATGAAGCCGACGTTAAAGCTGTATTAAACGGGTTGAACTTTGGAGATTTCGATTTAACCACACCAATCGCTACCCTTAGTGGTGGCCAAAAAACCAGACTAGCACTCGGTAAGCTCTTACTTTCCAAACCAGATATCCTGGTTCTAGATGAGCCGACCAACCATTTAGACATCGATACGCTTAATTGGTTAGAGCAATATTTGCAAGGATACCCAGGAGCAGTAGTCATCGTCTCTCACGACCGCTACTTCCTTGATAAGGTCGTAAATGTCGTTTACGAAATCTCTTATCGCTCTTCTGAGAAATTCCACGGAAACTACAGCAAATATCTAGATCAAAAAGCCGCGAATTACGAACGCGATTTGAAGCAATTTGAGAAACAGCAATCTGAAATGAAACGAATGGAAGACTTCATTCAGAAAAATATGGCTCGAGCTTCTACAAGCAAACGAGCTCAAAGTAAACAGAAACAACTTGAGAAGATGGAAAAGGTTGATAAGCCTAAAGGAGATCAAAAGTCCGCTAAATTCACATTTGATATCAACAGAAGAAGCGGAAACGATGTGCTAAAAGCGCGTGATCTTTCGTTCCAATATGAAGACAGTAAAAAACCAGTTTTCGAGAACGTCTCCTTTGATGTAAACCGAACAGAACGCTTAGCACTCGTTGGACCTAATGGCGTCGGGAAAACCACCCTTCTCAAAAACATTATTGATAAACTCTCCCCTAGCGGAGGCACGATTCAATATGGAACGAACCTTCAAATCGGGTATTACGACCAGGAACAAGCACAATTAAATTCTTCCAAAACCGTTCTTCACGAACTATGGGATGAATACCCGTTTATGGATGAGAAAGATGTTCGAACTGTACTTGGTAACTTCCTATTTACCGGAGATGATGTCTTAAAGAGTGTGAACTCTCTAAGCGGTGGTGAGAAAGCAAGAATTGCCCTGGCGAAATTAATGCTTGAGAAATCCAATTTCCTTGTATTGGACGAGCCGACTAACCACTTAGACTTAGATAGCAAAGAAGTACTAGAATCCGCCTTAATGGATTATCCAGGTACCATTCTATTTGTCTCCCACGACCGTTACTTTATTAACCGGATTGCCACACAGATCCTGGAGTTAGATGGGACAGACACACATCTTTATCTCGGTGATTACGACTACTATTTAGAGAAGAAGCAAGAAGAGAAGGATATCGCTGAATACGAAGCGCAGCAAAACCCTACTGTTCAAAAAGAGACAAAGGATTCTAAGAATCAATTTGAACAAAATAAAGCGGAACAACGCGAAGCCAGGAAGCGAAAGCGTCGCATTGAAGAAATTGAACAAGAAATCGTAGAATTAGAGGAAGTCATTGAAAAAAATGATGCCTTACTATGTGAACCAGAGGTTTATCAGGATCATGAGAAGTCCTTAGAACTCACAGAAACAAATGAACAATCTCAATCAAAAATCGAATCACTAATGGAAGAATGGGAACAACTCCATGAAGAAAACTAAAAAAGAGGGGATATCCACAAGATATCCCCTCTTTTTTTAACGCTTTCATAGGTTTTGTCGAACTTTGTAACTATCCCCAATGATATCCACACCATTTTTCCTTACAAATACAGTTTTTCACAGATTTATACACATAATCCACAGAATTACATTAGGTTATCCACAATTTTTATTCACAAACGATCGTTTACTGTGACAGCATTCTACAATATTTATGCACATCTTAATTTCTGGCTGTGGAAAAGACTGTATATGTACACACTAATTGAAACATTCAGACGTGTTTTCCACATCAAAAAGCGAAACCAATAAATGATTTCGCTTTATCCCTGTGTATTATTTTGTTACAGAACGCTTCGCATATCGCTCTAACGATAAAGACGGATTTCCGTTCAGGTCCCAACCAGCACGGTGCCCCTGATTAAAAGCAACGGTTCCTGCTGCAGCAATCATCGCTGCGTTATCTGTGCATAAGTGTAGTGGCGGAATTAATAGCTCAAGTTCTTGATCTGAACCAAACTTCTCTTCAAGACGAGCTCGTAATCCTTTATTAGCAGCTACACCACCTGCTACAATAACTTGCTTCACACCATACTGTTTCGCCGCTTTATACGCTTTTGTGGATAATACGTCAACAACACTTTCCTGAAAGCTCGCCGCAATATCCTCCTGCTTCAATTCAATCCCTTTTTGCTTAGCATTGTGGAGCGTGTTAATAACCGAAGACTTTAATCCACTAAAACTAAAGTCAAAGGAATCATTCTCAAGCCAAGCTCTAGGAAAATCAATCGTCACTTCTCCCTCATGAGCCAGTCGATCAATATGAGGACCACCTGGATAAGGAAGTTTTAGCGTTCTCGCCACTTTATCATAGGCTTCACCGGCTGCATCGTCTCTCGTTTCTCCAATCACTTCAAATGAGCCATGTTCTTTCATAAGAATAAGCTCTGTATGTCCTCCTGAAACAACTAGAGATAACAATGGAAACTGAAACTCTTTCATCAGACGATTCGCATAGATATGCCCCGCTATATGCTGTACGCCCACCAGAGGCTTCTGATAAGCAAAAGCTAATGCCTTAGCCGCATTAACCCCTACTAATAAGGCTCCGACTAAGCCAGGGCCTTCTGTAACCGCAATGGCATCGATCTCTTCCATATTCATATCAGCTTGTTCTAATGCTTCTTCTAAAACAAGTGTCACCTGCTCCACATGATGACGTGAAGCAATTTCAGGGACAACGCCCCCAAAGCGCTTATGGCTTTCAATTTGAGAAGCAACGACATTCGCTATAAGTTCTGTCCCATTTTTCACAATCGCAACAGCTGTTTCATCACAGCTCGTTTCAATTCCTAGAATGTATTGATCCATTATAATTTCACCCACATAACTACAGCATCCTCTTGATTATCTGTATAATAATTTTTACGTATTCCACCTGGTACCAGACCATACTTACGGTACAGACGCTGGGCTACGATATTCGATACCCTTACTTCTAGAGATAGTTGGATGGCTCCCACCAAACGTGCCTTTTCCATCACCACTTCAAACAAGGCTTGACCAAGCTTCATGCCTCGGTACTCAGGTAGAATCGCGATATTTGTAATATGAGCTTCATCAATAATAACCCATAACCCACAATACCCTACTAATACGCCTTCAAATTCAAGAACGTAATAAACCGCATAGGGGTTATCCTGAAGCTCATGTTCAAACGCATCTCGGGTCCATGGAGTGGCAAAGCATGCCTCTTCTAATTGAAGAACCCGATCTATATCCTCTTCTGTCATTTGGCGAACGATCGCTTTACTCACTTTGCTGATGCCCCTTTTGGCTCTCCAGCCATTTGGCCTCAGCCTCAGCAAGACGAAGATAGTTTGGCGTTAGTTCATGAAGAGATGTTGGTTCCTTCGTAAGTGCAATACTCGCAAGCATCCCCGCACTTGGCAAATGAACCGGTAAGGAAGAGAAAACAGCTTTCTCGCCTAATACTTCTTGGATCTTCTCTTGATGAATAACAGCTTGAGAGCTAATAAATAAAACAGGTTCCCCTGTAGCACGTAGCACATCTAGCCAATCTGTCATAAGCACGTTAACTTCATCTTTTACAGGAACCATTTCCTCGAATCCTTCAGCTCGGTATAACCCTGTATAAACTTGTCCTCTTCTTGCATCAAAAAATGGGCAAACTAGACCATTAAAGAAAATCCCATTGTAAGAAAGCACCTCTAGGCTTGATACGGCCACAATAGGAATGGATAATGACCAAGCCAATGTCTTAGCCGTCGTTAGTCCAATTCGCACGCCCGTAAACGATCCTGGGCCATGGCCAACGGCAATCAACTCTAAATCTTGTGGCGTCATCTTACAATCCGTTAATAGTTGATTAATGGCCGGCATGAGCTGTACTGAATGGTTTTTCTTTATATCTGTCGTATATTCTGCTAAGAGCTGTTCTTCTTTCATTAAGGCGATCGTCATCGGTTGATTCGACGTATCGATGGCTAACACATTCATTTGACTAACTCCTTACATAATCGTTCATATCGTTCCCCATGAGGGGTTAATTGTATAGTGCGGTGGTCTTCCTCATTATAGAAAAGGTGAAGATCTAACCGATCATCCGGAAGATAATCTTCAATAAATTGGGCCCACTCGACCACACACACGCCTTCACCTTCGAAATACTCATCAAATCCAATATCCTCATCACTATCTTCAAGACGATAGACATCTAAGTGGTAAAGAGGCATACGACCTTCATATTCTTTAACAATTGTAAATGTGGGACTGCTAATGGTCCTTGTCACACCAAGTCCAACGCCTAGCCCTTTTGTAAAAGTCGTTTTGCCTGCTCCAAGATCCCCTTCAAGTGTAAGAAGATCATTCGGTTCTAAAAGAGCACCTAAACGTTTAGCTACTTCTTTAGTCTCCTCAGCAGAATGGGTATGAATGGTATAGATTTCATTCATGCGAAACACCTACTTCCTAATCCAGTCTAACTAATCGGTTCTTATCTAATTCCCATCATAGCAAAAAAGGGGGCAAAAAGAAAAAAACCTATCTATATCAGTATATAGCACAAGGTCTGAGTAAGAGCGATCTGTTTGCTCACCTAAAAAAATGCATTAGAAAAGCCTTAGGAGGTTTTCCTAAGGCTTGTATAAACAATCATATGTAATCAAAAATAAAAATGGCGGTCCGGACGGGACTCGAACCCGCGACCTCCTGCGTGACAGGCAGGCATTCTAACCAACTGAACTACCGGACCATTTTTTAATTTGATTAATCTAAGCACAACAATTTGTGATTCGAAGAAGTGTATTCGACGTAACACAAATATAAATTGGTTGCACCTAAAGGTACACAATCATTTGTAATTCAACGAAGTAAAATCGACGTTGAACAAATTTAATTTGGTTGCGGGGACAGGATTTGAACCTGCGACCTTCGGGTTATGAGCCCGACGAGCTACCAGACTGCTCCACCCCGCGACGATAATAATATAAACAAAGCATGGCGGCGTCCTACTCTTGCGGGGGTGAAACCCCGACTACCATCGGCGCTGAAGAGCTTAACTTCTGTGTTCGGCATGGGAACAGGTGTGACCTCTTCGCCAAAACCGCCATACTATTGTTTTTTGAAGGAGTACCTTCAAAACTAGATAAAAATGTAGACATAACCGTTTTTCACTTTAGTTAGATAAGCCCTCGATTTA
>NZ_AVBG01000017.1 GCF_000770675.1 Pontibacillus chungwhensis BH030062 | reverse complement strand
TGTTTTTTTATGCCAAATTTTCTAATACCCCAACAAATATTTTAGAGCCTAAAAAATTACTACAGGGAAGAATATGAACAAAAGCAATAATAAAACCGCTTGAGCGCTGAGCCCAAGCGGTCTTATTCGTTTTAGTAGATCAGTGATAAGAAATCCTCTTTTGAAATACGTCCAAGATAATGTGAAATATCTAAGTCTTGAATCGCTTCGTCAATGGCGCTACGCTCATAGCGTGTGCCAATTAAGCGGTTCTCAATCTCACTCACATCTCCTACACCAAAGAAGTCTCCGTAAATTTTTGCATTTTCGATCATACCTTTTTTCACATCTAGACGAACATCAACTGTTCCCCCGTCGAAACGATGTGAATGTTGGATATTAGATGCTGGGGATTTCCCGTAGTTCCAATCCCACTGCTGGTAACGCTCTTCTGAAAGAGCGTAAATGTTCTTCCAATCTTCTTCTGTTAATTTATATTGAGGCACATCCTCGACATTTTCTACATCGAAGATATAACGAAGAATCATCGCTTTGAAGTCTTCCATTGATAAATCTTCAGTTAAGTATTCCGAAATGTTCGCTACACGGCTTCGGATTGATTTGATTCCTTTAGAACGAATCTTTTCTGACTTTACGCGTAGAGCCGAAACGACGTTTTCGATCTCTGAGTCAAACATTAATGTACCGTGGCTAAACATGCGGCCTTTGGTAGAGAACTGCGCATTCCCTGAAATTTTACGGCCATCTTCTAGCTGGATATCATTACGCCCTGATAGTTCTGCCTTAACACCAAGTTTCTGTAACGCATCTGTTACAGGCTTTGTAAACTTAGCAAAGTCATTAAAGCTGTTCCCATCATCCTTCGTTAAGAAGCTAAAGTTCAAGTTCCCAAGATCATGGTAAACAGCTCCGCCGCCAGAAAGACGACGAACAACATGAATACCATTGTTCTCTACATAATCGGTGTTAATCTCTTCAATGGTATTCTGGTTCTTACCAATGATAATAGAAGGCTCATTGATATAGAACAGCAGGTAGCTTGTTTCATCGTCAATCTCTAAATTCTTAAGTACATATTCTTCGATCGCCAAATTAATGCGCGGATCGTTAATTCCCTCATGGTCTACAAAAAGCATCATAGTCTGTTCCTCCTATTCGTCTCTATCGACTATTGTAATAGATTCCTCTTCTCTATTCAATTCTATTGGCTAAGCCTAGGACTCAAAGCTTAATCCTTCTTGAGCTAACTCAATCACTCCCCCGTACTGTTCAGCAGCCTGATCTTTTAAGTCCTGGACGTTACCAAAGTGCGGAAGGTGACTGAGCCAAAGCTTACCCACACCCGCTTCATGAGCAATCTTCCCAACTTCTTCACTGGTCATATGACCCGGGTTCGTCCCATCCATCCCTTTATAAAAGTTAGAATCGGTAATAAGTAAGTCCGTCCCTTTACTGAATGAAATAAATTCATCTAGATAACTTGAGTCTGCTGTATAAACAAACGAAGACGTTCCGTCAGATATACGCATCGCATAACACGGAACAGGGTGAGCGGTCTTCATAAATTGAATGGTAAAAGGTCCAACCTCGAGTGTTTGATCAGGGTCATACCCAATACCTTCTGTACGATCATGTGTAAGTGCCTCAAAGCCAGCCTGATCTTCTTTATGGCCGTAGATTGGCAATACTTCTTCTGTTTCTCTCAAAATGTTCTGTACCTTCCACGCATACTGCATCACACCGATATCAGCTACGTGGTCAAAATGATAATGAGATAGGATAACAGCATCAATATCCATAACATTTACTTTAGACTGCAAGCGTGCTAACGCCCCACTTCCACAATCAACAAGCAGTGTGAAATCTCCAGATGTAACAAGATAACTTGAAGTTGCACTGTTTACAGCAGGGTAGCCACCCCAAAATCCATTTACGGTTACTTTCATGTTTATAGATCCTCCTATAGGGTATTTAAAAAAAAGTACAAGTTGTTATAAAACAAAGTGTTGTATTATTCCGCCTGTTATAATACAATAAAGGTACACAAACTTACTGGAGGGATTTTCCTATGATGAGCCCAATCGAGTTTTTTAAGACACTTCCTGAAAAGAAATGCACAGCATGTGGCAACGCAATCCAAGAGCAAGCTGACTGCTATGGCGATGTTTGTGAAGAATGCGACGACCCAGCTCGCTAACCTCTAAGATCCTCTACACTTAATGTACCTCACGATTAACAACCTAAACAAACAATAACAAACTCTACTCTAGAGAACAGCAACCGCTGTTCTTTTTTCTTGTCCAAAAGTAAAACAGTACTAGTACAGATCAGGGCTGTTTCTCCACAAAAAAGCACTCCAATTTTATTGGAATGCTTTTTCATGTTCTCATGTGGATAGGTCCGTTACTGTATAAGTGCTTGGGCTTGCTAATTGGTGGTGAACGGAGCTCATACAATAACGACCTCCCTAAAGAGGTACTAAATTGGACTGAGGGCTTGTAGATACTCTCGATTGAAGACGGTGTGGAAAGACGTGCTCTTCATGCTTTAAGTCATATCCCTGCTCCACTTGATGTACCAAAAGTTCTACACAGCGCCCAGCCATTTCCTGAAAGGGCTGTTCAATACTCGTGATCGAAGGGTTCATCAACATAGAAATGGCTTGATTATCAAATCCGATGACAAGAATATCTTCTGGTACCTTAACCCCTGCCTTAACGGCTTCATAAATGAAGCCTGCTGCCATTTCGTCCGAGCCTGCAAATACCCCGTTAATCGATGGGTAGTGAGCTTGAATTTGATGAAACAGCTCTCGTCCACTCTTCACGTCGACAGCGGAGCTAAATAATTCATTATCAATCGGCAATATGCCACGTTCATTAAGCGCTTTCAAAAAACCTTTTTCACGATCACGAAAAACATAGCTATCGTGACCCCCTTGTAAGAAGGCAATTTCTGTTGCACCATTTTCAATAAGATGAATTGTTGCCTCATATGCTGCTTTCTCTTGATCAATATGAACAACAGGAACAGGGGCCGTACTTACATTTTCATTACACAATACAATCGGACCAGATTGTAAGTACTCCTCAACAACTTCCCATTCGTTTTCAAGAGAGGTCATAATAATGCCATCTACTTGTTTTGTCCGAAGAAGTTCTAAATAGTCTCTTTCTTTATCCGGTAGGTTATGAGTTTGACAAATGATGACTTGGTATCCCCATTCTGAGGCTTTCATTTCCATAGATTCTATTAAATGATTAAAGAAAGGATTCGTAATTCGTGGAAGTAACACGGCAATTGTTTCAGTCTTTTGACTGCGAAGGCGCCTTGCAGAGGAA
The DNA here is from genome assembly GCF_000770675.1 of Pontibacillus chungwhensis BH030062. Taxonomy (GTDB): domain Bacteria; phylum Bacillota; class Bacilli; order Bacillales; family BH030062; genus Pontibacillus; species Pontibacillus chungwhensis. The sequence continues at coordinate 69,678 of NZ_AVBG01000017.1, read as the reverse complement.
TTCGGCACATATCCTAAAGCCTTCATCGCATCCTCTACTCTTACACGCTTATCTTCTGATACATACGGCTGATCATTAATCACTCGAGAAACGGTTGTTCTAGATAACCCTGCAAATTTTGCAACATCTTCAATTGTTGCCACTGTAAACGCCCCCTGATGATAATATCCGAGCTTTCAATTCCACTAAAATGAAATCGTTTTCATATATACGATTCTACTAGTCTTTGGAATTTCTTGCAACATCAGAATAAAGTGCAACCGTTTGAATCTTATATGGGGTTTCTATTTTATAGGCTCTGTCCCTATTAGTAGTTGACGTCTTCCTCTCCACCATAAGCTTCTTATGTGAAGGAGTTGAAGTTGAGAGAATGTTTCCGTTAACTTTAATTGAGCGTAAGGCGGGCCTGGAAACTACTCGCTTTCCTGTGGGGGAGCTGGTGAGCCTCCTCACCCGGCAAAGCCGGGCTCCGGGGTCTCACCTAGGCTCTTCTGCCCACGGGAGTCTCGCAGTTTCCAGGCCCACCTTTTCCATATTGGAAGATACGGAAACAAGCCAAATGTAGATTCAATTAGGCAACAGCAATGCTCAAGTAACGGGGCCGTGCTACCACTTTTGATAAGGGGGTTTATGGGGAACGGGGAGACTCCTACGGGAGAAAGAGGTCGACGAGACCCCGGCTCTAAAAAGAAAGAGGAAGTTCGATTAAAACCGTCACGTCAATAGCCAACGTCGAACGACCCCACATCGTGTGGGGCCGCCCATGGAAAGCGAGCCGTTCCCCAGATACCCCCAAGCACTCATAAGAGTATCGGGTCCCTTCTCCCCCCCCATGTCTCAGTTTCGAATGTTATACATATTAAAACAGGGCAGCTCATTATAATGAGTTGCCCTGTTGAACGTTATTTAGATTTTATATAGTCCAATACGTTTTCTACAGCTTTTTCACCCTGGTCGATACAGTCTGGTATGCCGAGGCCTTCGTATGAGGCTCCTGCTAGGTAAACGCCAGGCAGTTCATCCGCCATGTCGGCTTGGATTTGCTTCAGGCGATCTTTATGACCTACTGTATATTGGGCCCGTGAGTCTCTCCAGCGTGTTACTACGGTGAATTCTGGCTTTTGAGTAATGTTCATCGTTTTATTTAAGTCTTGTAAAACGATGTCAGCGATCTCTTCATCTGATAGATCAACCGCTCCCTGGTCGCTAGGTTTACCTACGTATGCGCGCAGGAGCGCTTTACCATCTGGGGTTGTGTGTGGCCATTTCTTATGAGTCCACGTACAAGCTGTAATTCGATAATCGCTATTTCTTGAAACGAGGAAGCCTGAACCATTAATGTCTTGTTGAATAGCAGATTGATCAAAGGCCATTGCGACGTTGGCGACAGATGTGGCAGGCATATCCTTAAAGGAATCCATAAAGGAATACTGACTCAACATCGACTGAGCAGCATAGTGTGGTGTAGTAATGATCACACTATCAGCGTGCATAACTTCTCCGTTATGAAGCTTTAACTCATACCCATCTGCTCGTTTTTCAATTTGAGTGACACTTGTCTCTAATTGAACAGTACCTTCTTCTAGTGAATCGGATACAGCTTCCACAAGTGAACCTAACCCATTTTGAAGGGTACGGAATGGACTCGGTTTTTTCCTTGTTCCTTTATTGGGAGGTTTCGGGACAGTTTTCTGAAGACCTCTTACGATTCCGCCGTACTTTTGTTCTAATTGATAGAAGTTCGGGAACGTAGCCATTAAGCTTAAGTTGTCAATATCCCCTGAATAGATCCCGGATAGCAACGGTTCTATTAGATTTTCAACCACTTCATCCCCAAGACGATTCCGGAAAAAATGTCCTAACGATTGATCCGTTTGAGGTTTACTCTTAGGCTTTATGAAGTCACCCGCTGCGCGCAATTTCCCTTGTGGGGAAAAAAGGCTTGATAAGACAAATGGACGAACTTGAACAGGAATCCCCATAAAAGATCCACTCGGAATCTCGTGAAGTTTTTCGTTTGCTAACACGTATGACTTCCCTGTTGAAACCGTCACAAGGTCACTTGTAAGTCCGACTTCATCAATTAACCTGAAAACACTTGGCTTACGTGCCAATAGTGAATCAGGGCCACGTTCAATCGTGAACCCTTCCTTTTTCTCCGTTTCAATCATTCCACCTAGACGGTTACTTCCTTCAAGTACTTGTACATTTAACGGCAGGTTATGCTCTTTTGCTTCTTTCTGTAAATAATAGGCTGTCGATAATCCAGTGATCCCTCCACCTATTACAACAACTTTTTTCTGTTCAGACATCGCTATCCCCTACTTTTTAGCTTGTTTTAAAACGACTTCCGCTAATGTGCTAATAAATAATGGATGAGTATTCGGCATTTCTGGACGGTAATAAGAAGCTCCTAGCTCATCACATACCACTTTACACTCATAATCGTTGTCATATAATACCTCTAAGTGATCGGATACAAATCCAACCGGAGCATAAACAAATGTGCGATAGCCTTTTTCGTGATAGAGGTCTCTTGTTAAGTCTTGTACATCCGGTCCAATCCAAGGATCAGGTGTGTTCCCTTCACTTTGCCAACCAATCTCATAGTCTTGAATTTGCAACTGGCCTGCGATCAGATCAGCTGTTTTCTTAAGTTGATCCGGGTATGGATCGCCGTTTTGAATAATCTTTTCAGGAAGACTGTGCGCAGAAACGATCAGGACCGCTTTCTCACGCTCTTGTGCTGTCATTTCTTCGTATACTTTACGGAGAGATTCAGTCCAATACTGGATAAACCCTTCCTCGTCGTACCAGCTCTCCACAGACGTGATCGTTGTTACACCATGCTTTTCGGCTTCTTCCTGAGCACGACCGTTATATGATTTCACGCTAAACGTAGAATAGTGGGGAGCGAGTACAATCGAGACAGCTTCTTCAATTCCATCGTTCGCCATTTGCTCCACAGCGTCTTCAATAAATGGATCAATGTGTTTCAGGCCTAAATATAGCTTAAATTCAACGTCATCTTGAATTTCGTTTAGCTTAGCTGTTAAGGCGTCCGCTTGTTCTTGTGTGATTCGGGCAAGTGGAGAGATCCCTCCAATGGCTTCATAGCGCTCGCGCAATTCGTCGACCATATCCTGAGAAGGAGTTCTTCCTCGACGAATGTGCGTGTAATACCGTTCTAAATCGTCTTCTTTATAGGGTGTACCATATGCCATTACAAGAAGTCCCATTGTTTTCTTTGCCATTCGTTAACACCTCTTTTAAAAAGTTTGTTGTCTATTACGACCTTTTAGAATACTCGTGAATAAACTGTGTCAATCGCTGTAGTGTTTCAGGTTTCACGTCAGGGAAAACGCCATGGCCAAGGTTAAACACAAAACCTGGCTGACTCATCCCCTGGTCTAGTATAGCCTTTGTGCGTTCTTCTATCGTCTCCCAATCGGCTAACAATAGGGCAGGATCAAGATTTCCCTGAACCGTTTTGTTAATGCCCATGTCACGGGCTTCATTTATAGTAGTGCGCCAGTCAAGGCCGACAACATCTAGTGGAAGGTCATTCCAATCCTTCGCAAGGTGAGCTGCTCCAACACCGTGCATGATGAGCGGCACATTCTCTTCGCGTAGTTCTGAAAAGATACGCTCCATTACTGGCTTAATAAACTGACGGTAGTCTCGTACACTTAACGCCCCAACCCAAGAATCAAAGATTTGAATGGCTTTAGCTCCTGAATGGATCTGAGCCCGCGCATAGCGAATCACAAGGTCAGCAAGTTTGTCCATTAATAAGAACCATGCTCTTGGGTCTGTGTACATCAATGCTTTTGTCTTATGATAATTCTTAGATGGTCCACCTTCAATCATATAGCTTGCAAGGGTAAATGGCGCTCCGCTAAAGCCGATTAACGGAACATTTAGCTGCTCCTCTGTTAGCAGTTTGATGGTATCTAATACGTAAGGAACGTCGGATTGTGGATCAATTTCGCCCAACTTCTCTACATCAGCCAAGGAACGAATTGGGTTATGGATAACTGGTCCGATCCCTTTTTTAATTTCAACATCCACCCCAATCGCTGGTAAAGGTGACATGATATCTTTATAAAGAATTGCCGCATCAACGTTATAGTTTTCCACTGGTAAACGGGTTACGTAAGCGCATAACTCTGGTTGATGAGTAATTTCAAATAAAGAGTATTTCTCTTTCAATTTATTGTATTCAGGTTGGGAACGTCCCGCCTGTCTCATATACCACACAGGTACATGATCTGTTTGCTCGCCTCTGAAAGCTTTTAAAATCGTGTCATTAAATGAATTTGTCATACCGTTCTCACCTTTCACATTGATCATTTGCACGTCGACAGTGATCAATTGTCTATCTACCAATATACCCAGTGACGGTTTTTATGTATAGATTATGAAGCAGATTGTCATGATTTTGTCGATTACTTAATTATTTCCTATCCCTATTTTACACAATATTAATGCGAAATGAAAAATATTGTCGAACGTTTTCATAAAGGAAGCCACATCAAGAGGCAATGGTGCCCTGATGTGGCTAGCTTTTTCTTCGTGTTTCCTTGATCTCACTCCGGTTCAGTCCAGTCTGTACGTTGCTAAGCGGGTGACTTACGCTTTTGATTCGGCTAGCTCCTGTCACCCAGCAACTAGCAGACTTCCCTCACCTCTGATCGATCAGTCAACATCGATTCGCTTACGCTCTTCGTGTTTCCTTGATCTCACTCCGGTTCAGTCCAGTCTGTACGTTGCTAAGCGGGTGACTTACGCTTTTGATTCGGCTAGCTCCTGTCACCCAGCAACTAGCAGACTTCCCTCACCTCTGATCGATCAGTCAACATCGATTCGCTTACGCTCTTCGTGTTTCCTTGATCTCACTCCGGCTCAGTCCAGTCTGTACGTTGCTAAGCGGGTGACTTGCGCTTTTGATGTTACCATTCAACTCTTACTTGATTAGAAGGTGATCCTTCTGTATCAGTTAGGGGATCATATGGAACGATGTAGTAGGTTTCATCATGGAACACTGTCAGTCGTTTGATTGTATAACGACCTCTTCCTTCTACTTCACCAATTCGTTCGTCTTGTCCTTCTTCTTCTCTATAAATACGATAGACGACACGGTCATCTCTTGCAGGTGTCCATGTCAGTTCTGCTTGCAGAAGGGTTAAGGAGCCAAACGAAAGGGTTCCGTCTAAGTCATCTATAATAGGTAGATCAATCGGTGGTGGTACGTCTTCTACTCCATCTGGTTGTGTAAATGAATCTTCTAGTTGTTTTACCTGATCGACCCGAGTTAGTACTTCTTTCATTAATTTTGTAGGGGAGGCACTTCCATCATTTAAATAGTGCTTCTCATCAGATTGATCATAGCCCATCCATACAGAACCAACATATTCAGGAGTAAAGCCAACAAACCAGGCATCTTTTGTTTTCTTATCCACATAAGGGTGTTGGGTAGAACCCGTTTTGCCAGCTAAGGCTTTCTCATACGCACCGCTTCGTCCAGTACCTTCAGTCACTACGGATTCTAGCATCCTTGTAATGGACCAGGCTGTTTGAGGATTGAAGATTTGTTTTGGCTTTGGCTCGTACTTGTGGACCAATTCCCCGTCCTTGTCGTAAATTTCTACAATGGAATGAGGCTCTATCATTTCCCCGTCGTGAATAAATGTTCTATAGGACCGAACGAGATCTACAGGCGTCACGCCTTTTTTTAGTCCTCCAAGAGCTATGGATAAACCATTGTCTTCGAGGTCCATCCCTAGCTTCTCTAAATAATTCTTTGAGTAATCAATTCCAATCTCATTTAGTAGCCAAACGGCTGACGCATTTTTCGATAACATCAGTGACTTATAAATGGATATATAATCATCATACTTATAATCGTAATTAGTAGGAGTGTAATCTCCGTATGACAGCTTTTGATCCACCAACAAGGAGTATGGTGTATATTGTTCCAGATCAAGAGCAGGACCATAAACGGCAAGTGGCTTCATGACAGAACCAGGCTGACGTTTTTCTAACAAACGGTTTAAGTCTCCCCGCTCATTATTACGCCCCCCTTGCGCCGCCAGAATCTCCCCTGTTTCCTCATCCATCAATAGAAACGTTCCTTGTACCCCTTCGACAGAGCCAGGAAAGTACTGATCGATTTGCATCACTTCGTGTGAGATACGTTGAATGTCTTCATCCACGCTCACAACAATGCGATAGCCTCCCTGATACAATTCATCTTCACTGAGTCCATATTCTTCTTTAGCTTCTGTTACAACATAATCAAGATAGCTATTCAGCCAAGGTTTCTCTTCAGGACTGCCGTGATTAATACCAAGATTTTTGCGTTGCAACTGCACAGCTTCCTCTGATGTTACAAAACCTTCGGCAAGCATGCGGCTAATGACGATATCACGACGACCCTTCGCACGTTCTGGGTGATCAATAGGGTCATAGTAATTCGGGCCTTTTGGCAAAGCTGCAAGTAACGCACCTTCTGTTAAGGAAATATCTGAAACAGGTTTATTGAAGAAGTATTGAGAAGCCGATTCAATGCCGTATAATCCGTTTCCGAAATAGATCGTGTTTAAGTAGTATTCAAGAATTTTCTTCTTCGGCACATTTCGTTCTAAGTACAAGGATGCCATCACTTCTTTGATCTTTCGTGTCCATGTCTTGTCATGGGTTAAGAATAAGTTTTTCGAGAGTTGCTGGGTAATCGTACTCCCGCCTTCCACCTTTTCCATTGCAATTAAATCACGATATAAAGCCCTGGCCGTTGCTATAACATCAACACCCGCATGTTCATAGAAACGTCCGTCTTCAATCGCAATAAAAGCATTCTCCACATGATCTGGTATATCCCCAATCGGGACAACTGTTCGATTCTCTTTATATAATTTTGTTAATTCATCACCGTTTCTTGTTTCGATTACAGATGCTTCATCTAGCACAAGCAGACGCTCATCTACGATCCTCTTCCCGCCAATTAATAGAGTAAAGTAACCAGCGAAAGCTAGTACCACCATGCTTGCTACAACAATGATGAGCCAGCGCCACCTCTTTACCCAGTCCGGGATTTTTATTTCTCTCCAATTCATAACGTTCACCTCGTTCTATTGTACATTGGAGTGCTTGAATACTTACCAATATTATACGCTAACACAAAGTTTTAGAAAAAGGCTTCCTTCTTGCTTGCTTTTTAAATTCTTTCGTTGCTACACTAAACTTAATAGAAAGGAGACGTTTTCATGAATGTATATATGACACTTGGCACCTATGATTACCTGGCTTCTTTAACTGAAAAGCACGACCAAAATATCTTTCTTATGCAGGGTGAAAGTTCTTCCCTTGCTTATACAGAAGGGGAAAACATCTTCCAAGAGCCACGCTCTTATGAAACTGTTGATCATCAAGGAGAGCTTCAAGAAGAAGGATTTGTTGTCATGAACAACATCCCTGTCACAGATGAAGGACGCCCACTATTTGAAGATCGCTTCAAAAACCGTGCAGGCGCAATCGAAGATTCACCTGGGTTTCAGGCAATCCGAATCTTACGTCCTACAGAAGGCAATACCTATGTTGTCTTCACTCAGTGGAAAGATGAATCAAGCTTTGAAGACTGGAAGAATTCCCAAGCCTTCCAAAAGGCTCACAAAAATTCTGGACCTCAAAGTAAAGAAAAACCATCCTTCTCAGCAGGACCAGCCTACTTAACGAAATATCATATGACAAAACCAGACTAAACATACACAAAGCCAGCAAAAAGCTGGCTTTTTCTATTGCCAAACACTTTCACACTATAAAGCAAAGAAGCGTGCCAGACACCCATTAATACTTCACAGCACGAAAGGGTGTCTGGCACGCTTTAACTATGTAATAGACTGACGCGTGTCTGACACCCTTTCGTCTTGTAGAGCAGCGGGGCGGAATTTGTGAGAATTGTAAATTTCTTTCTTTTGAAATTGAGAGATTATGTTGTTATAGTTAGATAGGTTTTTATATCTAATCAACATGAAGGGAACGTTCAACTATGAAGAAACAGTTTATGTTTGTAGTAAGTTTGGCTTTTGTTTTCATATTAGCCGCTTGTGGTTCAACTGAGGGCGATGAGAAGGCGAAAGAAAAGACTACTTGGGATAAAGTACAGGAAGAAGGAGAGATTGTAGTCGGGACATCTGGCACCCTAGTAGCAACCTCTTACTATCCTAAAGATTCTGATGAACTATCAGGCTATGACGTAGAAGTTATGCGTGCGATTGGAGAAAAGCTTGGCGTTGATGTGAAGTTTCAAGAGATGGGATTTGACGCTTTGTTTGCTGCTATGAACAGCGGACGCATCGATGCAGCGATTAACGACATAGAAGTAACCGATAAACGTGAAGAAAAATATGCGTTTACGACGCCATATAAATATTCATATACGACATTGGTTGTGCGTGAAGATGGATTAAGCGGCATTGAAACACTTGATGACCTAGAAGGCAAGCGTGCTGGTGGGGCGGCCACCTCTGTATTTAGTGATATTGCACGTCATTACGATGCTGAAGTCGTAACATACGATAACGCCACGAACGATGTCTATCTTCGTGACGTAGACAGAGGAGAGACAGACGTAATCATTAACGATTACTACCTATCCAAGCTAGGAATTAATGCTTTTCCTCAGTTTGATCTAGTCCTTCACCCAGACATTAAAGTTCACCCTACGAAACAAGCGATTCTACTCGAGCAAGAAGACACTGAAATTCAAAAGAAAATGAATGAAGCGCTTGAAGAATTACGTGAAGACGGGACACTTACAGAGCTGTCGAAGAAATTCTTCCTTGGGGAAGACGCTTCTAAACAGCCTGAAGGTGAGATCACTGAAATCGAAGGCTTAGACTCTTAAAGGCGTTGATCATTTATGATAAGTCCTACTTTTTTTCTAGAAATGGAACTAGATAAGCTTTTCAACCCGCGTCTTGCGTGGGAGAGCTTACCTACTGTTCTAGAGGGACTCCCTTACACCATTGCCATCTCCTTAGCCGGGATGGCAATTGGTCTCTTTCTAGGGTTCTTTCTATCATTAGGCCGCTCTTCCTCTGCTTTTTACTTGCGCTGGCCATCGAGGCTCTATATTTCCTTTATGAGAGGCACACCCATTCTTGTCTTTCTCTTTCTATTATATTTTGGCTTTCCTTTCATTGGAATTTCCATGTCGGCCGTTACCTCAGCTGTCGTAGCGTTCGGTTTAAATAGTGCTGCTTACAACGCAGAAATCATACGCGCTTCATTAAAAAGTGTTTCAAACGGACAGTGGGAAGCCTCGAGAGCACTAGGGCTCAGTTACTGGCAGACGGTACGATTTGTCATTGTCCCGCAAGCCACTCGAATCGCCTTACCGCCTCTTACTAATGTAATGCTTGATTTAGTCAAAGCAACATCCCTGGCAGCAATTATTTCTGTTCCTGAAATGATTCAACACGCCAAAATTGTGATTGGACGCACAGGAGATGCCATGACGCTTTACCTGCTGGTAGCCTTTATATATTGGCCCCTTTGCATCATCATCGCCACATTCCAAGAACGCTTAGAAGCTCGCTATGATTTTCACAAAAAGTAACCTAAAAATAAAATGGCCCGTGCTTCAAAAAGCACAGGGCCATTTCTTATTTATTGTTCTTAACCATCCACAAGTGGCAAACAAATATAATTGTAAAAGCTATAAAAGATAGTAGAGGGATTGTAATAAATCCTCCCCAATTAATATACGTACTTCCACAAGAGACGACGCTACACCCATCCCCTGCTTCTTTTAAAAATGGTAGCTTTTGCATTCCATAATGATAAGCCGCTACTAAAACACCTAAACCACTCATAAAAAGCCCTGCCGCTCCATACTTAAGATCCTTACGAGCTAAGGCGATTCCATATAACAATACGAGTGGATACATTAAAATCCGCTGGTACCAACATTTTTCACACGGAATAAAGTCCATCACTTCTGAAAAAAACAGACTTCCAAATGTCGCTAAAACGGACGTTACCCAAGTAAAAAAGAGCACCTTTTGCACACGTTCACTCATCATCAAAACATCCCCAATTCAAAACATTCTCCCTTCAGTATAATAAAGGTGAATCACGGATTCTAGTAAAAAGAGAGGAAGGTCATCTTTACCACTCACCATTTCTTCTCTCAACTAAAAAGTCGAGTACAAAATCATGACGATTTTGTACTCGACTCTCCATTATGAATCTTCTGAACGAATGAGCCCATTCTTATGCGCATAGACCGCCGCTTGAGTACGGTCTTGCACAGCTAACTTACTTAAAACATTACTTACATGGGTCTTAACCGTTTTAATTCCGATAAATAGCTTTTCGCTAATTTCTTGGTTCGTCAATCCATCCCCAATACACATCAACACCTCTAGCTCCCGACCTGTTAAGTCATCATGGAGCTTCTTTTCTTTCGAACGGAAGCGTGTCATCATTTTGTTCGCTACTTTAGGTTCAATGTGCGTCTCACCCTTTGCAGCCTTCTTAATTGCTGAAGCAATCTCATCTGCTGAAGATGTTTTTAACATATAGCTGAAAGCCCCTGCTTCAAGAGCTGGAAACACTTTTTCATCATCATAATAGCTTGTGAGAATAATAATTTTACATTCAGGGAGCTCACTCATGATCTGCTTTGTAGCTTCAATGCCATCCCCATTTTCCATCATAAGATCCATCAACACGACATCAGGTTTTTCTTTAAGAACTAGTTTAGCACCCTCATTTCCACTTGACGCTTCCCCAACAATGTCAAACATTGGTTCTGTCATTAAATAGGCGATAACACCTTTACGAACCACATCATGGTCATCTACAACCACTAACCTAATCGCCTCACTCATCCGCAACCGCCTCCTGAATTGGTATTCTTATATCAATGTAAGTGCCTTCTCCTGGCTTAGAACGAAGTGCGAACGTACCGCCAATTTCATCTGTTCGTTCTTGCATGGTTTTCAAGCCGTATGAGGTTTTCTTATCTTGGTTTACATGGAACCCTTTCCCGTTATCACTAATATGTAAAAACACTTGATCATTCATGCCCTTTAACGAGATTTGAACATCGGATGCTTCAGCATGCCGCAAAATGTTCGATAAGGCTTCTTGTACGATACGGAAGAGGTGCTCCTCCGCCCCATCAGATAAGGCGACGGCGTCATCTAGATCAACAGAAAATTCGATTTGACATTTCTCTTGTAATTCAAGAATGAGCGTTTGTATTCCTTCATGCAAGGACTCACCCGACAAATGAACGGGCCTTAAATGTAAAAGCAAGGCTCTCATCTCTGTTTGAGCCTGAAGCGACATAGAGGTAATCTCCCCGAGTTGCGCTTTTGCTCGATCAGGATCTTGATCAAATAACCGCTCGGTGGCTTGGGCCATCATGGTTAACGCAAATAATTGTTGGCTTACTGCGTCATGAAGATCACGTGCTAAACGTTGTCTTTCTTCGATCGTGGCTGCCTTATGAGCGGTCTTGGCAAACTCTGATTTTTCATCTGCCATTCGCTGAAGGGATTTTACTTGGCTTTGCAATTTTCCAGCTAACTCATTTAACTCTTCTGCTATATGTTCGAATTCATCATCTGTATTTAAATAAATTTTGGCAGTGTAGCTTCCTTGAGCTAATGCACGGATCATCGTTGTCATTCCATCAAGATTTTCCTTAATGCCACCGCTCGACTGAAACCCCACAAAAATTGATACGAGACCTGATACTATAACAAACAATCCAACAAAGAAAAAAATGGACCCTGGACTCAACCAAACAGGTTCTCTTAGCACATAAAAACCTAATAAAACTGACATTAAGATCAACACGGTTAAAAACATGCCATAAAAATGAGAGCGAATAAAAGCATAACGAACACTACTCAATCTTTTTAACATTCTCATCACCTACACTCGGTCCAGGCGTATATTGCCCACTTTTAAGTTAATATAGAATGTAACTTTACGTGTTGAAGTTTCATAATCAGGTGTCTGGTAACTCATGACACGATTAAATCCGTCTGCCTTTTGCTCAAGAATACGTATATCACCGGTCTTCACATTCGCCTCCACTCGAAAGGCTACATTTTCAGGCATTAGAATCTTCACATCCCCAACGATTCCTGAAAGCTTAAAGGGAGTATCTTTCTCAGGAATAAACGCCTTTGTGAAATCAAACTTGTAATCCCCAACCGCATTCCATAAGTTCATCGGTTCCACTGCCCAATCACTGCTCGTGAAAGAGTAATCTCCAATCGCACTCTTCTTTCTTTTGAAACTTTCATCTTGATGATCGTCATCGAATCGGATTTCAACTTTTGGTTTCGTCCCTTTTGAAAGAAAGATTCTAAAACCAATAATGACGAAGATTAATGGCCATAGTAACCAGATATCCCCCGCTGTAAAGGTAATCCACTCAAAGCGATCCATAACTAAAAGAGCAGCGAACACAGAAGTTAAAACTCCCAACCCAAAGCGGTCATCTCTTTTAAGTATACTATCTAGAATGAACTTTAGCCCTACAACAAGGAGTATAAAAGGATAACTATAAGAAAATAATTGCCACATTTCCAGGGAAATAACGTCAAGATTCGCCATTAATATGAAAGTTCCACCAACAATCAATACCAAAGCAAGAATAAAATTTGTAAAACTAACGCGTTTCATTGTAACCACCCTTTTCCTAAGTAAGCCCTATCTCTATATTTATCTTAGCGCTTTTACTTATCTTTTAGAACATGCTACGGGTGGTCTTCTCCTCCGCCTCTAGACGGAGATTGGTCCTCTTCTCTAGCCATTCGTACAACACAATCCATACGCCTGCAAAAACAAACCCAAACGTAAAGCCTGCTAACACATCTGAGAAATAGTGAGCTCCTTCAAATACCCGACTGATTCCGATTAAGAATACAAGGGTAAAACCCACAACCGAACTTATCGCAACCACTACCTTTGAACGTGCCTTTCTACTCAGGAAATAAAAAGCCAGTACAGCGCAAATCAACGAAACCATTGCGTGACCACTAGGAAAGCTAAAGCCTTCAACCCCTTCATTAATAACGGGACGATCTCTTGCAACCATACTCTTCAATACAATATTAAACCCATAGCCCATTAGTACACCTATAAACATCATAAGGGCCTGGATCCAGTCTTTCTTAACGACTCCTATTAAGAAGACAAAGAAAAGTGCGACTGGTCCAAGAACCTTCCCTGAACCGAACGGTGTGAGTACAGAAAAGAATTGGTGCAATCCCTTCCCTGACCCAGCAGCAAACTGAGCTGCCCATTCATCGATCAAACCAGCCTGCTCTGTCATCACCAGGGCCATTAACATGAGCGACACGCCTAGTATGACTACCCCTAAAATGTACAAAGACTTTTTAGAAAAACTTAAATATGATTCCATTCTATTCCTCTCCTTTCTCATCTATTTTACTAAGGCTTAAGACAGATGTTTAGTTTTTTTTCATCAGGGTACATTGATATTGTGCGACAGGATATACACAACGAACAAATCTAAACAGGGGTGATTATGATGGATCAAAAAGTACAAAATCTAATTGATGGCTTAAACGAAGACTTAGCACACGAATATGCGGCAAGCATTATGTACACATATAATGCTGCTACCGTTCAAGGACTTTACTATCAAGTGTTAAAACCATTCTTCGAATCTGAAATTGGTGATGAACAAGGTCATGCACTTTACCTAGCTGAGAAGATTAAAACTCTAGGTGGCACACCAACTACAAAACCAGCTGAAGTTAAACAACTATCAGACGTTAAAGATATGCTTGAAGAAGCAAAACGCGCAGAACAAGACACAATTCGTCGTTACGAAGAGCGTAAAGAACAAGCCGAAGAACTTGGTTACACAGAACTAGTTGTCAAACTAGACGACATGATCGCAGACGAAACGGGCCACATGGAAGAAATGGACCGTCTATTAGCAGACCCACGTTTGCAATAAGGGTAATCCTTTATAGTAAAAAAGCCGAACCGCATGTAGCGGTTCGGCTTTTTAGTGCGGACAAGATGAAACGCATCGTGACTTTTTTTACCGATGACAAGTCTTTTTTCTATAAAGAACAAGATAAAGTTCGCATTGGCTCTCTCTCATTTAGATAGGGTTACTGGCAAGCATTCATAGGCGTTCCGTTCGCACTGCTAAAGCCAGCGCTGGATGGGGGACTGCGAGACTCCCGCGGGGTAAGGAGCCTATCCAGTTCCGGCGTGGAGGACCTAGCGAGATAAGTCATCTTTTTTACAAAGGCTAATCGCCTTTTCCAAAAAGCTGTCTTATCCTTACGGCCCCAGGCACCACGCCTGCACTTTTAAACTAGGGAAGACCCCACAGAGAGCGAAAGCGAACGAGGAGGCTTCCCAGCTCCCCGCAGGAAAGCGAGTTGTCCCCCATCCAGCTCAAAGCAGTTATTAAAGTAACGGACCTAATACGCCTCTAACGCTTTTAATTTGTCTGTATATTCATATTTTTTCGTCTTTGTTATAATATGGCTAACACAAGGAGGGAAATCCATGGATTTACAAAAAATCTTACAAGACATCGATGCTCATTATGACGAAATGGTCGATATTCGCCGTTACCTGCATCAACACCCTGAATTATCATTTCAAGAAACAGAAACATCCAAGTATATATCAAATTTTTATAAAGAATTAGATATTCCCCATCAGACAGGAGTCGGAGGAAACGGAATCCTTGCTACACTAGAAGGCGGGAAACCTGGTAAGACGGTTGCGTTACGCGCTGACTTTGATGCGCTTCCTATACAAGATGAAAAAGACGTTCCCTACAAGTCAACAGTTCCAAATGTAATGCATGCTTGCGGGCATGACGGCCATACCGCTTCTTTACTGTGCCTTGCCAAAGCATTAAAGTCTCACCAAGAGGACATACCAGGCACCATCATTTTCTTACACCAACATGCCGAGGAGACCCCACCTGGTGGGGCCAAGCAGATGGTTGAGGCCGGTGCTCTTGAAGGCGTTGATGCTGTATTTGGTACACACCTTTGGAGCAACACACCAGTTGGCACCATTGAAACCGCTCCTGAAGCTTTCTTCGCGGGAGCAGATGCTTTTGAAATTACCATTCAAGGGCAAGGCGGCCACGGGGCACAGCCTCACCAGACGAAGGACTCTATCGTTATAGGCTCAGAACTTGTGACTTCTCTCCAACAAATTGTGAGTCGTAAGCTCGATCCATTGAAATCAGCCGTTGTCACAGTCGGTACATTTGAAGCTGGTACTACCTTTAACGTCATCGCAGATAAAGCTACGTTAAAAGGGACCGTTCGCACGTTTAGTCCCGATGTGCAAGAACTCGTTATTCGTGAGATGGAAAAACACATTAAAGGTGTTTGCACCACACACGACGCAAGTTATGAATTTAATTATATGAAAGGATACCCTCCAGTGGTAAATCATCCTGAGGAAGCCGCGATGGTTATCGAAGGTGCCTCTAACACACCAGGCGTTGACCAGGCCCAGTATGTTGAACCCGTTATGACAGGAGAAGATTTCTCCTATTATATACTCGAGCGACCTGGTGCCTTTTTCTTTACAGGCGCACAAAAAGAAGGACACGTTTACCCTCATCACCATCCGAAATTTGATATCGATGAACGCGCCCTTCCTATTGCTGCGAAAACACTATTTCAGTCTTACGTTGTCTATCAACAAAATCATCAGTAACCCATTATGCGGAGACGGTAGGCGTTTTGAGCCGTCTCCGCTAATTGTTCCAACAACTTCGTATTTGCCCACGCACCTACAATCGCCCCAAAGCCAGGAATTAGCTGTAACATCTTAACGAAATCAATCGAGTCCCGGTATTCTAGTTGCAACGTCTTCCAGTCTACGTCTTTTACCCCTTCTTTTTCATGCTCCCAGTTCAACACACGCCTTAGAATCTCCTTGCGCTTCTCATCACTTGAGAAAGCGAGCATAAACACATGCAGGACAAACAGTCTCTCTTCATAATCTTCAACCGAAAACCCATAAATTCTGGCCGTATCGAATAGAAACTTCATTTTAATACTAAGGAGTAATGGAAAATCGGCAACTCCTAAAACAATGCCACCAGCTCCTGTGCCTGCTCCTTCTAGTGCAGCGGTACGCTTATAATCCTTCAGCCTTGCTTCAACTTGCTCCTCTCGCTCCTTTAGACTCCACGCATCGTTCACTTGAATCGGATAGATATAATGAGAACTCGTTAACGACAGTTCAATCATTTGCTTCACACTTCGTGATACTACTTTATGAACACGCTCAGGCACCCAATTGTTCATAGTTGTTTGCACTACTTTTGATTTCCTTTGCACAATCGAGCTCCTCTTCTCCATGCCTTTTACCCAGCGGAGAGCTTCCTGGTGTTTCCTCTCTTCATAAGGCGTTCTCATTAAACTTCCTCCTATACAAAAAGCCGACCCAATCATGTTTTAAGGGCCGGCAAGGTGTTATGTTAATCGTTTTGTTAAATACTTGTAAGACATAAAGTAACTAAAGAGCAACCCACCAACTAATACGATGGCTAACCCCATTAATTCCCCTACAAGCAGGAAAACAAGACCTAATAATGCCGTTTTCACAATCAACAGTAGGAATAACCATTTCGTAAGAGCTTTTCTCTTCGATTCTATTCGCAAAGGATAAAGATCAAGCCACAATACGTCTCTATGATGGTGCCAAAGCGTAACCATCTGAAAGCCACTTAAGTAAAGAAACAAGAAGCTAAACGCAATTTTCATCCAAATGTTCGGCACAAAATAGACGAAAGCCCCGCCAATTAGAACAAGACGAATATATAACCCAAGGTAATCACTACTTCTGATAAACGTAATTCTATACAAATAATCAAATGTCTTATCACTTGAAAACGGAATCGGTTTTTTTATCAAACGAACGAGCCAATGTCGCTTCTTCACACTATTCTTTAGGTGTGGTACATCAGTAAACATATTGGCAATTCGATAAAACACCTGCATGCGCTGCTGGTCTTTTTGAATTAACAAGTCCCAAGCAATGCCCTTACGCTTCTTAGCTAAGCTGTAGTCATACATCATCACAGCGAAGAAAAGGGTGGTGGTTACACCTGCAAATATCCAGTCTCCTCGAACGAAGAATAAAATCGTCAGCCCGTTTAATAAAAAGCGCAATATTGGATCAATGTATCCACTCATCCCAAATCGACTGTTTAATTCCCACCAATGAGAGAGCGTGTTCCATCCCTTTAGAATCAAAATCACAATTCCAAATAAAACAAATTCAGACGTCGCTCTTCCTGAATACGTTGTAAAATAAAGCGGACCGAAAGCGACAACGACAAATAGCAACCCAAAAACTTGTAAGAAGAAGCTATAAAGAATTCCACTTCTAAAAAAGCTCGCCAACCGATGTTCTGCCGGGAGTAAAAAGACTAAGTCGGCTTCCCTTAGAAATGTACGAATGGGGCTATACGTCAAAAGGCTTGCGAACACTACTCCCATCACAAGAGCCGTTGGAAAACTTGAGTCTAACGTAGCCAACCATTGCTGGTAATTATAAGTCAAACCCGCTAAGAAGAAAAACATAGCAAAAGAAAAATGATCATTGAACATTAATCGTAAATAACGACCCATCTCTTTTGTATGAGAGTCAAGTCGTCCCCGCCACAGCTTTTGAGGATCAATCTTAAGCATGATCATCTTCCTTCGTAAGCTGCACGTAGAGATCATCTAACGTCGCATCTGGCATAGAGAAAGACTTGCGCAGTTCTTCAAGCGTTCCTTTAGCACGAATTTCCCCGTCATGAAGAATAACAAATCGATCACAATAACGTTCCGCTGTGGCTAGTATATGTGTCGACATGAGTACGCCTGCGCCCTGGTCTTTCATCTCGTTCATTAACTGCAAATACGATTGAATACCTAACGGGTCCAACCCAACAAAAGGCTCATCCACAATATATAAAGAAGGTTCCACTAAAAAGGCACACATGATCATGACCTTCTGACGCATCCCTTTAGAGAAATGAACAGGAAAGAAATCCAATTTCTTCTCTAAACGAAATTCCTTTAGCAATGGCTGTAAGCGCTCTTCAAAAACCTCTTCTGTTAAACCATAAGCCATTGCGGTTAAACGAAGGTGTTCCCGCAGTGTTAACTCTTCATAAAGGATCGGCATCTCCGGAATATAGGAGAATTGACTTCTGTATCCCTCAGGGTCTTCCTGAAACGTTTTTCCGTTAACTGTTACAGAACCTTGTTTCGCTTGCATCAGCCCAATAATATGTTTAATCGTTGTACTTTTACCGGCTCCATTTAATCCAATTAAGCCTACAATTTCACCCGGCTGTATATCAAATGAAATGCCATGTAAAACATTTTTGTGCGTGTATCCACCTACAAGATCTTGAATATGTAATAGTGATTTCATTTGTATCCCTCTCTTCTTCTCCAAATTTTATCATTCCCCTGACACTTTGCCAAAAAAATCGTTACTTTTTTGTATAAGATCGTTCCATTCTGCCCATAATACTCTTGAAGGCAACGGGAGACGTTGTCCAGGAGCAAATCACTGTTCACTACGTTCAAGGTTTAAGTTCTTCTTAAAATTTGAAATGAGGTGTCTGTGAAAGACCACGCTGAGATAAACTCCACCATCTGGTAAGAGCTTTATAAAAACACGCATTCACTAAATGAGGTGTTGACAGCAGGTATATTCGCGAGCTTTAGACACGTTTCTACAGAGTCCATTTCGATGATCTCTGTACACTAGTGGCAGCCCCACGCGTGTCAAAGTGTTTCCCAAACATCCGTTAAGGATACCAACGTCTCCCAAACCTTCTTACAGGCAGGGTGTCTCTTATGAGGCACTCTGCTTTTGTTTGTTATGATAGTTGAGAACAAATCAAATGGGAGTAGGGTCGGTACGTTTGTTGAGCGGATAGGGGTGTCTGGGGAACGACTCGCTTTCCGCGGGCGAGCTGTCGAGCCTCCTCGGGCAAAAAACATGCCCTGCGGGGTCTCGTCGACCTCTTTCTCCCGCAGGAGTCTCCCCGTGCCCCAGACACCCCTTGCTATTATTTGGTTTAACGACCCCGCGGCTTAAGTTGGGCCTTAAATCTAGATGTAGCTTGTTTCCGTTACCTCTAGTTCGGAAAAGGTGGGCCTGGAAACTGCGAGACTCCCGTGGGAAGAAGAGTCTAGTGAGACCCCGGAGACCGGCTTTGCCGGTTGAGGAGGCTCACCAGCTCCCCACAGGAAAGCGAGTGGTTTCCAGGCCCACCTTACACACAACCATGGCAAACGGAAACATTTGCTCAATTTAAATTCACGTCTTGCAAATTGGAACTTGTCCTGTTTTCTGATACGATATATACACAATATAGCCATGGGCTGAAATGGAGGAGATCAGATGAGCCAAGATTGTATCTTTTGTAAAATTCGCGATGGAGAGATTCCTTCTGCGAAAGTGTATGAGGATGAAGATGTGTATGCTTTTCTAGACATTAGCCAAGTTACAAAGGGGCATACACTTGTCATCCCTAAAGATCATGTCAAAAACGTGTACGAAACGTCTTCTGATGTAGCGGAGAAAGTGTTCTCTCGTGTTCCAAAAATCGCTAATGCGATTAAAGCTACTTATGAGCCGGTTGGGTTAAATGTTCTTAATAACAACGAAGAAGCAGCAGGACAGTCTGTATTCCACCTACATATTCATCTTATTCCTCGATACGGGAAGAATGATGGATTTGGTGCGAAATGGGAAGAGCACTCTGACGCCTATTCGCCCGAGCAACTACAGACAATCGCAGGAGAAATTGCCGCAAACATCGGTTAGACTTCAAGCTGTAAGAATCTGAGATGTTTAGGTTTCGAGAGAGTTTTGTTATAATAGATTTAGACTTTCGCAGTTGGTCAAGAGGACACAGCTGGAAGGTAAGATGAGACTAGTTTAGAAGAGGAGAGATGTAACGTGAAGAGTCGTCTAGACACGCGTGTGTTGGTATTGTTGTCATTAATTGTTGGGATTGGTGCTGTATTGCATATTTTCGCTCCACCTATTGTAAATGGGATGAAGCCTGATATGCTCTTGATCATGATGTTCCTCGGAATCATTCTATTTCCTAAGTTCCAATATGTCATGCTTCTATCCCTCGTTACGGGAGCGATTGCTGCTTTAACTACGGGATTACCTGGAGGTCAGATTGCAAACTTAATCGATAAGCCTTTAACAGCGCTTGTCGCTTTCGGAATTGTATTGGCTGCAGGTAAATTTACAAATAGAAAAGTCCTTGCTGCAAGTGTAACCCTTGTGGGTACACTGATTAGCGGAGCTATTTTCCTATTTGTAGCTGTTAACATTATTGGTCTTGTAGAAGGAAGCTTTATGATTATGTACGCAACAATCGTCCTGCCGACGGCAGCCTTCAACACTGTAGCCATGACGGTTATTTACCCGATCGTTGAAAAGATCTCAAAACGATCCCGCATCGCAACTGCATAAAACGGTAAGAGTGTGTTCCTTACAAGGAGCACACTCTTTTTTTGATTACAGAGAACCACTTTACCTTCTGAGCATTCACACGAACGTTTGTAAATTCAAGTTCCTCTTTAGTCAGTTTGGCCCTCTCTTTCGTCACTCCGTAGTTGTTTTTAGTCACTCCGCACTCGTTTTTAGTCACTTCGATCCCCTCTTTCGTCACTCCGAGCTCGCTTTAGTCACTTCTACACCCTATTTCGTCACTCCGCACTCATTTTTAGTCACTTCTACACCCTATTTCGCAACTCCGCACTAGCTTTAGTTACTCCGACTCCCTCTTTCGTCACTCCGAGCTCGCTTTAGTCACTTCCACACCCTCTTTCGTCACTCCTCCCCGCTTCACAACCTGCTGTTCCTGTATTGTTATGACTTTTCTACAAGAAATAAAGTTTATACCTCAACACAAAAAGGAAAAACGGATATAATAGAAGATAGTAAGGAAAGGAGTTGTGGTTATGGGAAAAGGGAAATCATTACTACTTGGATTTGTCGTAGGAGGAGTCGTAAGTGCATCAGCTACATTATTGTCTGCTCCTTCATCCGGAAACAGAGTACGGCAACAAGTTAGAGATTCTAGCGACCAACTCAAAACTACCCTTGCAAACTTGCAAGGTGAAGGCAAACAACTGACAGAACAAATTGCGAAAACATCTAAAGAAGGTGCTTCGTTACTACGAGACCTCTCAACGGAAGTAAAACAATCAATCGAAAGCTGGAAGCAAACGATTGAACCCCACCAGAAAAACATCCAAAAACACTTACAGGAAATTGAAGAGAGCTTAAAAGAGCTCGAAGAGAAGGCTAAACAACAATAGGTTTTATCTAAACGTAAAAAGGTGTACTCCCTTCTTTGGGAGTACACCTTTACTTTTGTATTATTCTTTTGGCTCTAGGTCTTCAATTGAATCAATATCCATGTAATCTGGTACGACTAAACCAATTTTAGCACCTTCAAGATTTGCTCCTAAATCAACGAACTCTTCTTCAAAGCTTTCATAATGATCTCCGTGAGTACGCGGCAACCATGCAGAGGTCATCGCATCAGAATCACCTTCAGCAATTGCTTGGAACATTGGTCCGATTCCCGCTTGAGTTAAATCTGTTTCAAATCCTTTTTGTTTTAGGACTTCAGAAATGACATGTGTTGAACTGATTTCAGATTGCCATGGTACATAAGCAAGTTGAACTGTACCACTTCCATCCTCAATACCTTTTGTCCACTCGTCCACTTTATCCTGGTTATTTTCAATCCAGTTTTGAGCTGCTTTAACAGGTTCTGTTCCTTCCTGAAGTTCAAGCATTACGCTTTGCATGTCCTCTGGAGACCATTTAAAGTTATCAAGAATTTTTGCAGCATCCGGCATATCTTTCTCAAACCCTTTACGTACAATCGTATTAATATGTTCAGTACCACCGTATACTTCCTTAGGATCTTCTAAGTATTTCAAATCATATTCTGCAAATTTCCAGTGTGGTGTCCACCCTGTTACGATAATCGGTTCTTCGTTATCAATAGCATTTCCAAGCTGTTCTGTCATAACGGCTGAGGAGCTTGAAGAAACTTCCCATCCTTCTAGATTCTCATAGTCCTTTAATGCATTGTCTGTGGCGACCATAATACCAGCACCTGATTCGATTCCTGTAAGGGTATATTCAAGTTGTTCACCTACTGAAGCCTTTGTATCACCTGAGTCCCCGCTTGAGTCGTCCTCTGTTGAACCACATGCAGCTAGTGCCAACGACAATGATAAACCTGCTGTTAATCCAAGCTTTTTCCAATTCATGATATAGCTCCTTTGATATGTATTGTGTATGTAACAGTTTAAAAAGACAGCCCACCTACAAAAGTAGGCAGGCTATGTGATACTAAGACTTTTTATTCAGCTTGAAGATCTTCAATTGATTCAACGTCCATGTAATCCGGAACGACTAAACCAATCTTAGCACCTTCAAGGTTCGCTCCAAGATCTTCTAATTGACCTTCATAAGACTCGTAAAGATCACCGTGTGTCCCTGGTAACCAAGCTGCTACCATTCCATCAGCTTCGCCTTCAGCTACAGCTTTCCACATAACACCGTTGTCTAATTGGCTAAGTTCTACATCAAAGCCTTGCTCACGAAGAACTTCACCGACAACGTTTGTAGAAGCAATTTCAGAGTCCCAAGCTACATAGGCAAGCTTAGCTGTTGTACCGTCCACTTCTTCAGTACCCTTTGTCCACTCATCAACTTTATCTTGGTTTTCATCAATCCAGTTTTGAGCAGCTTCTTCTTCTGGAGTACCATTTCGAATTTCAAGCATCACAGCTTCCATATCAGCTGCTGTCCAGTTGAATTGATCTAAAATTTTATGAAGATTTGGCTTCTCATCTTTCAGACCTTGCTTCGCCATCGTTTTGATTTGTTCTTCGCCACCGAATACACCTTCTGGGTCTTCAAGGTAGTGTAGGTCAAACTCAGCGAATTTCCAGTGCGGCGTCCAACCCGTAACGATAATTGGTTCTTCATCTTCGATCGCTTGTGTAAGTGCTTGTGTCATAGCACCACTTGAAGATGTTTGAACTTCCCAACCATCTAATCCGTATGTCTCAATGGCATCGTTAGCAGCACCTACAACGCCAGCTCCTGCATCTACGCCTGTAATGGTATAATCAAGCTCTTCACCGTAATTAACGGCTTGCTCCGTGTTTTCACCGTCTCCACTTGATGTATTTTCTTCTTCTGAACCTTCATCTGATCCACAACCTGCAGCAACTAGAGACAATGATAATCCTGCTGCAATACCTAGACGTTTCCAATTAAGATTAAGCATACTAATAAAACTCCCCTTTTTTTAAAATAGTAACTAATTGAACTCTATTGAACTTCTTAACTAAGAAGAAACAAACTATCATTATTCACCTTTTTGTGTATTCAAACTTTGCGTAAAGCGGTCAATGACAATCGCAAGGATTACAATAGATACACCCGCTACGAAACCAAGACCTACATCATTACGCTGTAAGGCTGTGATTACTTCTTTTCCAAGACCTTCTGCTCCGATCATGGATGCGATAACAACCATGGAAAGAGCTAGCATGACTGTCTGGTTAATACCAGCCATAATCGTCTTTTTCGCCATTGGCAATTGAACTTTAAATAGCTTCTGGATCCCTGTTGTACCAAAGGCGTCAGCTGCTTCGATTAACTCAGTCGAAACCTGTCGAATTCCTAAGTTTGTAAAACGAACTGTAGGTGGTACTGCGAAAATAACAGATGCGAATACCCCTGGAACCATTCCAATACCAAAGAATGCAACGGCTGGGATTAAGTATACAAAGGCTGGCATAGTCTGCATAAAGTCTAAAATCGGCGTAAGGATTGCCTGCACTATGTTACTCTTAGCCATCCAAATTCCAAATGGAACTCCGATAATGACAGAAATCAGACTGGCGGTTATTACAAGAGAGAACGTATCCATTAACTGCTCCCACATCTCTTGGTTGAGAATAAACCATAAACCTACAATCGAGAATGCAGCCAGACCAATTCGTTTCCCTGTTACAAAGAATGCAATGATCGCAATCACTGCTATAAATATCCACGGGTTAATCATTTGCAACGTTTCACTCAAGAATTCGATAAAGGAATCTAAATTATTCTTAATGGGATCAAATACAAACTCAAATGTATCTGTAATCCATTCCACAGAGTTATCTACCCATGTTTTTACTGGAATCATTGGCAATAAAGTATTACTCATTGATCGACACCTCGCTTCCTGCTAGTGCTCCAATGACGGCTCCGCGAACAATGATGCCGCGTAACTTCCCGTCCTCAACCACTGCAATCGGTACAGGTGAATTGTGAATCATGTCAAAAATGTCATTCATTGGCGTATCAAGATCACAAGTTGGCACATTTGTTTCAATTACATTGGTTAAATCCTTCACATTCTCTTCTATAGCTTGAGAAGCATTGTCAGCAGTTACATAACCTTTTAGATTACGAGAGCGGTCTGTCACATAAATACTAGAAAGACCTTCTTCACGCATGCGCTCTAACGCTACGCGTGGACCATGTTTCTCAATATTCACTGTTTCAGGACGTTTCATAATATGTTGCGCCGTCAGAATCTTAGAACGGTCTACATCTTCAACGAATTTCTCTACATAATCGTTTGCCGGGTTTACTAGAATGTCTTCCGGGGTACCGATTTGTACAATAGAACCATCTTTCATTAGCGCAATGCGATCACCAATACGAAGTGCTTCATCAAGATCGTGTGTAATGAAAAGAATGGTTTTCTGCATGCGTTCTTGTAGATCAAGAAGCTCATCTTGCATTTCTTTACGAATAAGTGGATCCAAAGCAGAGAAAGCTTCGTCCATTAGCAGAACTTCAGGATCATTCGCAAGAGCTCGTGCAAGCCCTACACGTTGTTGCATTCCCCCAGATAGTTGGCCTGGGAACTGGTTAATAAAGCTTCCAAGCCCTACAAGTTCCAAGGACTCTTTTGCTTTTCTAGAACGGTCCGATTTATCAATACCTTGTACTTCTAAACCAAACTCAGTATTTTGAAGCACGGTTCGATAAGGGAACAAAGCAAAACGCTGGAATACCATACTCATTTTCTCGCGACGTACACGACGTAGGTTTTTACTATCCATTGCAGCTAAGTTCTCTTCGTTAATGTATACACTGCCTTCAGTCGGTTCAATTAATCTATTAATCAATCGAACAAGTGTTGATTTACCACTACCTGAGAGTCCCATGATAACGAAAATTTCGCCCTGTTCAACTTCAAAGGAAGCTCTATTTACACCGACTGTATTTCCTGTTTGCTTTAAAATTTCTTCTTTCTTTTGTCCTTGATCAAGCAGCTTCTGTGCTTGAGAAGGATTCTTACCGAAAATCTTTGACAAGTTTTCTACTTTGATGATCGGCACCTAAATTCACCCCTCTAAAACATTTTTACTATTTCTAATGAACTATTTTTCTGTTGTGTTTCGTTCAATCACTCACCTTTTATACTATATACTGTCTGTTTGTTTAGTACAAACGATAAATTCTTTGATTTAAGAACATATTTTTCGTACAGTTTAAACTGAACATACTGGCATGAATAAAACCTTCAAATTACTCCATTTTGCTCCAAAATGCTACCCAATCTGATATTTCCAAATTTTATCGCAATAGTGTAATGTGATGGGTAGTATACGAGAAGGAGGTTCCTTCATGTCTGAAACTGAGAACAACAGTATAATGAGTGAAGTTCAGTATCATGCAATAACAGAATTCTCTAAAACCATTGAGATGTTTAGTCTTACACCTTCAGAAGCGTTACTGTTTAGTACCCTTTATATAGAAGGCGAACCGATGACTCTTGATGAAATGAGTGAAGCACTGGCAAAAAGCAAAACGTCGATGAGCACAGGTATTAGAAGCTTGCTTGACCTCAACTTAGTTGAACGTGTCTGGAAAAAGGGCGTGCGCAAAGACCTCTATACCGCGAACTCTGACTTGTTCAACAAATTTATGTCCTCATACATCCACAAATGGCTAGACGCTGCCAATCGCCAAAAACATTCACTAGAAGAAACTAGATTACTTTTAAAGAAAGAGAGAAAGGAAATTAGAACGGGAGAAGCAGATCATTTAGAAGAAAAATTAAATGAGATGATTAATTTTCACTGTTTAATTTCGAAAGCCTTTTCAGAAATAGACCCCTCTACTTCTGATTCATAAACAAGACCCTGGTTCTTTCATTAGAACCGGGGTCTTTTTTTATCTCAAAAAAAAATTTTTTACTTATTCACAGAAAACTTTACTATAAAATACCCCTTTATGACGGGATTAAACGCTTATTTAAGCATTACTTCCTATTATAAGTGCACATTAGATCTTCTCTTATAAGGGTTTTCTTGCGATAATAATGGTGAATACTGTCCATATAAATCTAAAAATCTAGTAATCATCAAGAGAGGGGGAAGGTTATGAGAGATGATACTACAATCCAAGAAGCTATTCTTTACAGTCATAAAATGGCCCAACTTAGCAAGGCCTTATGGAAAATGATTGAAAAAGATTGGCAACAATGGATCAAACCTTTTCATTTAAATATAAATGAACATCATATATTGTGGATTGCTCACCATTTGAAAGGGGCAAGCGTTTCTGAAATCTCTAAATTCGGGGTTATGCACGTCTCAACTGCCTTCAACTTTTCCAAAAAGCTTGAAGAGCGAGGCTTACTCTCATTCTCTAAACGTGAAAATGATAAGCGTAATACGTACATTGAGCTAACTGAAGAAGGAGAAGAGCTTCTTTTGGAAACGATGAAATCTTATAATCCAGAGAACAATTCCGTTATACGTGGCAGTATGCCATTAAAAGACATATACGGCAAATACCCAGAATTTATAGAGTTAATATCGATGATTCGGGAGATATACGGAGATGAATACATGGAAATTCTCGATCGTTCAATGATGAACATCGAATCCGAATTTCAAAAAGAGAACGTTTTCACCGATTCCGTGAAGGGTGGAGAAGATCACGAGGAGAACTAGTCCCCCTTCGGAACATTTTCGAATGCGTTCATAAGATCAGTATAATATCCTTCTTGTTTTATGGCCGAAATGGCCTCATCCGGATGAAGTTTCATGTTTAACATCCCCGCAAAATGAATCAGGAGGTCCGTAAAATCTAGCAAACCTTCTTCTACTTCTTCTTTAAAAGAAGTATCTAAGGTAGCTAATAGCATCATTACCTCCTGCCATTCTTCTTCTGTTAATCCTCGTTCAATGACCATTTTTGTAAAAGGATAGTCTTTCATTTGCTCACTGTTCGTTAACAACTGCACTTGAAAGGCTATTTTTTTTATGTTTAAATCCATTTCGTACATCTGGACTCCCCCCTCTTTTCACCCATCATTTAATCCCTTTTCAAGGCACATCCCCCAAGGCTTAGAGTACTTTTTTATTTTTTTATAAAAAGCCTATTGATTTCTTCTATAAAACATCGTATCATTCGATATGCCAATCTTATTTGAGCGATTCATTCACTATAAAAATTTTACTATACAAGACTATATCTTGTCACAAATAAGGGGGTTATTGATTATGAATCTTAACTGCTGGAAATCCTTTAACATCACGAAAGAATTTGGCTCTAACCGTATTTATTTATTGAGCTTAATTCTTGGGGTCATATCTTTCATCCTGCTTTATGTACCATTGGCTATGGTTCATCAAAGTCATCAAGTTCATGATTACGGATTACTTCCGTTGGCAGCTTCATTGTTCTTGTTGCCTGCGATTCATAAGTTGATGCATATGATTCCACTTGTACTTTTGAACAAACGTGTTCGAGTTCGCTGGAAATTAAAAAAAGGCGTTATTCCTACGTTTTCCTATAGAACTTGCTCAACGTTATCGAAAACAACGTCCATTATGGTGGCTCTAGCACCAACTGTCCTATTATCTGTACCAGGATTGATTACAAGCTTTGTATTCCCAAACTATTTCGCTTATATCATCTTGTTCACAGCCGTTAATATTGGACTATCTTTCACAGATTTCTTGTGCGTTAACCAATTTATGCGCGCACCAAAACAATGCATTATTGAGAATGTAAGAGATGGGTATGATATCTTAATTGACAAATACAAAAAGTAACCCCAGTAGACCCTTTTAGATGCAGGGAATGAAGACTATTCCAGAATGGTACTCATTGCTAATGCATTTAAAAGGGTTTTTCTATACATATAAGTATTTTTACTGTTCAACTTTTTGTTTTTTTGATACAGTAATTTCATAGGTGCAAAAGGAGGTTTCTATTTATGTCAGTATTCTTTGTACCATTTGCGCTTTTTATATTATTCGTCTTTAACTCTTTAACCCATTCCCTTTGCCTTAAAACGGAAATGGCTGTTGAAAAGCAACCAAAAGTGTTTCGTACGATTAACATTTTAATCACCATACTATTGATTTCGTCCTACGTCGAAATCCTGTATACCTAAAACAACGTCTCTTGCATAGAAGACGTTGTTTTTTTGTATAGCTGAGAGTCCTTTTCCGTTTGCTTCTTTTGAGTGTAAGGAGGGCCTGGGAACCACTCGCTTTCCTGTGGGGAGCTGGTGAGCCTCCTCAGCCGGCAAAGTCGGCTCCCGGGGTCTCACCTAGGCTCTTCTGCCCACGGGAGTCTCGCAGTTTCCAGGCCCTCCTTTCCCTATTGGGTTAAACGGAAAAACAAACTATGTGAAATGGAGATGGGAATAAACAGAAATTATATGTGAGGCTACCATCCATGCTTTTTAACGGAATCCTACTACTTCAGTAATCCACTCTTCCGAATCACCTTTTCCATATGTGATGTAATACAAACATGCTAAATAGTTGAGATATAGCGGACATTTTCGTTCACTTTCCAGCTTGTGGTCCGTTAGTCAAATTTTCGTAAGGGGTGGATGGGAAACGGGGAGACTCCTGCGGGAGAAAGAGGTCGGTGAGACCCCGCAGGGCGCGCTTTTTGCCCGAGGAGGCTCGACAGCTCGCCCGCGGAAAGCGAGTCGTTTTCCATCCACCCCCACCGCTCAATAACCGGAACGGACCCTCCCCAAATCGGATATGAACACAAAAACCCTCTGCCATTTGGCAGAGGGTTTTCTGTTCATATCCGATCTCAGGGATGATTAGTACAACCAAGATGCACCAACGATGATTAACAAAATGAATAGAACGACAATTAAAGCGAAACCGCCGCCGTAACCTCCTTTGCTCATGAAGCCACCCCCTTTTCTAACTTACTACCGTATCATATGCAGGGGGGGCTTGGTCTGGATAGGCGAATGACCCGGTTTTGAAAAGTTTTCCTTCAATTCCCTATAGCCCTAGTGTTTTACACCTTCAGTATGTTATATTATTTCAAGGATTAGGTTGTCTAAGAGCTACTTTCACGAAGCTTAAAAAACGCCTCATGAAGAGCACTTATATGGCTCTAAACTTTTGACACAATTAAATGATTAGGAGTGTTTACCTGATGAAAAAGATTGCTTTGGCAACGACGCTTACTGCAGGTGTATTAGCTTTATCCGCATGTTCCGGTACACAAGGGGACGATGAAGCGAGCAAAGATTTAGTCGTTGAATCCAAGAACGGAAATATCACGAAAGATGAATTTTACCAAGAACTGAAGGATCGCTATGGTGAACAAGTTCTTCATGAAATGGTTGTGACAGAAGTTCTTGATGATAAATATGAAGTAACGGAAAAAGAAATTGAAAAAGAAGTAGAAAAATACAAAGAGCAAGTTGGCGGTCAGTTCGACCAAGCCCTATCTCAAATGGGCTTCAAATCTGAAGAAGACTTCAGAAAAGTAGTAGAACAAAGCCTTATGCAGCAAAAAGCTGCAAAAGCTGAGATCGAAGTTTCAGATGAAGAAGTTCAGAACTACTATGATCGTATGAAAACAGAAATCCGCGCTAGCCACATTCTTGTAAGCAGTGAAGAAAAAGCAAAAGAAGTTAAACAAAAAATCGAAGAAGGTAACAAAGACTTCGCAGCCCTAGCTAAAGAGTATTCAGAAGGACCTTCCGCTTCAAACGGTGGTGACCTTGATTATTTCGGTCCTGGTAAAATGACTCCAGCATTTGAAGATGCTGCCTATGAACTTGAAAAAGGTGAAGTGAGTGAACCTGTGAAGACAGAGTTCGGCTTCCACATTATCAAAGTTACGGACAAGCGTGAGAAAGAAGACGTGAAGCCTTTAGAAGAAATGAAAGACCAGATTAAAGAAGACCTTAAGGCCAACCAGCTTAACCAAGAAAATGCGAAGAAAACAATCGATAAGCTCATTGAAGAAGCTGATGTTAAAGTTAAAGCTGAGGGCTTAGAGGATATTTTAGACAAGAAAGCTGAAGAAGAATCAACTTCCGAAGATACAGAATCAAATTCTGACCAAGGATAATTTCATATAAAAAAGGTTGCACCCATAGAGGTGCAGCCTTTTTTTTATATCAATTTCTAACTAGAGGCCGACTGCTTCCTCTTTTTCGCATCATCAATTCGATCCATGTACTTCTTGCCCTCTTGTTCGATAAATTTTTGTTCCATTTCCTGTTCAGCTTTCATCGCTCGAAGTGCCATATATCCACTAAATAAAATAAATACTACCATTGCTAACACCCACCATGGAATTCCTGCAATCATGGAATCTCCCCCTTGTCCCCTTTTGATACAAGCCTATGCGGGGTTCAAGTTGAATATTCCAGTTCACTCTACTAGCTTGTTCAAGAATAAGGCAGGATTGTTGAAGACTCGAAGCAGAGACATGTTAGTGTAAATGGGGCCGTTATTTTGTTGAGCGCTTGGGGTGTCTGGGGAACGACTCGCTTTCCGCGGGCGAGCTGTCGAGCTTCCTCGGGAAAACCACCCTGCGGGATCTCGTCGACCTCTTTCTACCGCAGGAGTCTCCTCATTCCCCAGACACCCCTTAACAGATTAAGTATAACGTCCCCTCAGCTCGAGTATGGCGGGGATCCAACATTCCACCCCCTTATGTAGCGTGCTTCCGTTCCCTCTATATAAGTCAAAGGTGGTTCGGGAAATTGCGAGACTCCTGCGGCAGTAGGAGCCTAGGGGAGACCCCACAGAGAGCGAAAGCGAACGAGGAGGCTTCCCAGCTCGCCGCGGAAAGCGAGTGATTTCCCGAACCACCTTATTCTCAATTTGGGAAACGGAAGCATCCTCTCAACTTCGAGTCTTCCATATAAGGGGTCTTATATGGAAGACTCGAAGCATGAACATAGCCATAAAAAAAGCATGTCCTTTTCTAGACATGCTTCTTCCATGGGTAGACTTAGTCTCCCTTTGGTACGTATTTAAAGATTTCGCCTGATTCAACAACACGAATAAACTTCATGAGCCAGCGATAATATTCTTTCGCATACTCTAATCGGTCGATATCGCGCTGAATCATGCCTTGTAATTCTTCGTCGTCTGTATCATTCATAATGGCACGAAGTTCGGAGATCGCTTCATCAGCTTCTTCGATATTCGTTTCAGTATGATGTCTCCAGCGGTTACCAAATAACGATGTGAAAGATTTATACCAATCTTCTTCAGATTTATATAGATCTTTTCGTACACCCTTTCGGAATGCTGGTTCGACCATCTTCATCTCTGATAAAGATCTCACACCAGTCGACATACTTGTCTTACTCATTTCAAGCGCATCACGCATATTATCTAGCGTCATTGGCTGATCTGCAAAGTAAAGCGTTCCGTACAATCGACCAACAGAAGAGGTGATTCCGTACAGGCTCATATTTTTGGCGATCACTTGAATAAATTTTTCTATTGTTTCTTCATATTCTGTCCATTCTTGACTTCTTTCTTTATCTACCAATGGACGACCCTCCACTAGCTTTATTCGACATTGTCCTCAAGTATTTTATCACTATTATTCCAAAAGTGCGAGGTCATGACAAATAAAAACTTAATTTTTATAAAAAAATTTTTTTACGTTCTGTTATTTTTTGATTAATTGTATCACTACATGTGAACAGAATGACTTGTTGGTCTTGTGCAATTTGTTGTAAAAGCTCTAGGATCTCATAGGTTCGTTCATCATCAAAATTTACGAACGCATCATCAATAATAAACGGTAAAGGATGTTCATCTCTAATGGTTTGACTTAACGCAAGCCTTAGAGCCACATATAACTGTTCTTTTGTTCCTTGAGACAATGACTCAACAGAGAAACGGACTCCATCCTTTCTTTCGACCCTCATCATTTCTTCTTCCCCTGGAAGCCATACACGTAAGTAGGTATCTCTTGTTAGGATGGAGAAAAAGTGACTGCAATATTCAACTACTGCTGGCATTCTTTCTTTCTGATACATTTCTTTCGTCTGTTTCAATAAAGTATGCGCTACTTTATAGACTGCCCATTCTTTAGCTATTTGTTTGCTTTTGTCTTTCTCTAACCTCACTTCATGCCTTTTCATGGAGTAGCGTTCATCTTTTTCAAGTAGCTGTATGTTGGACCTGAGGTCAGCCAATTGCTGTCGCTTTCTTTCTATCTCAGCCTCTGTATTCTCCAAATCTTCTGTCGCAAGAGCAAGATCTCGTTTTAGAGATGGCTCATCTATAGTCGAGTGAATTGCTTCGGAGGATGTGGATTGGTCCATATAGATCGTATCGATCTGTTTCTTAAGCTGCCACAGTTCCTCTTCTATTTGTTCTACTAGACGCGCTTGTTCACCTTGCTTAATGAAAGAATCTGAGTCTGAAACATCCGCTTTTTCATACAACTGAAGCAACTCTTCTTGAATCGGTAACTGTTTTCGCTCTAATTGATTCATTTGACTGCGCAAATCATTTATACGCTCATCTAATTTATGAAGGTCTCGCTTTTGCTCTTCTACCTTATTGATGTATTCTAATGCATTGTTCCATATGGAATCTATTTCCCCTTCACGCTCGATTTGTAAACGGTCTGCAAATAAAAATAATTGATTTTCTATTGTTTTTTGTCGCTCGGCTAATGTTTCAATTTGCTCTTGTTTTTTCAACCATTCTTGTTGCCTTATTTGAACACTAGAAAGTCGTTGATACACTTTAGGCCAATAAGACACAGATACTTGGTTTAGGAAAGGATAATGATCGGTTTGTTCACCTATAATTTGATTGATCCTTTCTTGACGCTGCTTTAAGGTATGCAGCTGTTCCTCAATTTGAATTTCACGCATATTGCACTGTTGGATGCTTTGCTCGTATCGCTTGACCTCTTGTGCTTTTTGATCTTGTTCTTGTAACTGTCTTTCCAACTCCCACACATTATCATTCGGCGCTCGTAGCTGTTCTTCATGATACGGGACAATTGAAGGGCTATTAACTGAACTTTGTTTAAGCTGTCGTACAAGAAACCATGTTGCCACTAACAAAAAAGCGCTGAATATAAACCAAAAGGGTTCTGAGAGCACCCAACCACCAACTGCTCCAGACACCGAAAGGAAGATCCCAACTAAAAAGATTTGATTTGCAAACTTTGATTGTTGATGCACCATATGGCGACGATTCTTCGATTGTTCCTCTTCTAATTCTTTTTTCCATTCCTTTTCTCGAGCACGTTCTACGGAAGTTCTTAACTGCGCTTCATCATCTTCTGATAACATTTGATCTTTGACACGACTCCGCTGGCGTTGAAGCTGCTCTTCCTCTTCGTGATTAAGTCGTAATTCCTGCTCTAATCGAGCACGTTCTTCTTCAAGTGTTTCTTTCTCATGCCCGATTCGTTGCCATTCTTCTTCCATATAGAATGGTAAAGAGAGCTCTAATACATCTTCAAAAGTAAGATGTATGCCCAGTTCTTCTATTTTGTTGGCCAATCGCTCTTGTTCTTGTCCAGATTCGTCTAGAAGTCCTTCTAAGCGTGCACGGTTAACATCATATTCTTGTTTATGGTCCATCCACTCTGTTATCTCTTCAACACACTCTTCATCGTAAGAAGGCACTCTCTCCTTCTTTGACTCTTCTCTTTGCAGTTCCTGTTTAACAACTTCTTTTTCACTACGTATCGGCATTTCCTGTTCTTTAAGCTTGTAGTACCTTTCTAGTCCTTGCTCTGGGAAATGAAGTGTTTCTGGTAAGGATGAACGCTCCGCTTTAAGTTGTTGGTAACGAAATATTAAATGTGAGGCTTGATGATGCTTCTCTAACAGATCCTTCTTCTCCATATATGTTTGGCGCTTATCTTGTAATTGGTGAAGCTCATCTTGCACTTCTTGCTCTTCCACTTTTAGACCTTCATACTTTTGTTCTTCTTTCTTAAGGAGAGACAACGTCTGTTCCATTTCTTTCACATGAGCGAACTGTTCATTGAGGACCGGTTTCCTCCCTTGTTTCTTGAAGAGACGTTCAAGTTCCTTTTCAAGCTTCGTCTCTAGTTGATAGATCTGTTTGGACCCGGTCATACCTACTCCGAATAAGACATCCCCAATAGCTTTAGAACCTACTGTGTGAATATGCTGGATATCATGTAAATCAAAAGAAAAAATGGCTTCAAACGTGTTCTTATCCATTCCTTTTAAATAATGTCGAAGCCACTCTTCAGATTGTTCAGATCCGTCATCAAAGTAACACCGTGCCTCTCCATTATTCTGATTGTAATCACGTTCAATGTACACTGTCCCATAACGAAGGTCTGATATCATTAAACGCCCTCCAACCGTTCCACCCATTTTCGGTATAAAGGACTTCACTTTTTTGGGCGGGAGGTTAAATAGAACATACAAGATAAACTGTCTTAGAGTTGACTTGCCGGCTTCATTTTTACCATAGAATACCGTCAACCCTTCATCTTGGAAATCAATTGTTTTTTGATGCCATTTACCAAAACCATAAATCAATGCTTGTTTGAGTTTCACTCTGATCGCTCCCCCTCCAACAAGGACTTGAGCAAATAAGCTTCAGCTTCACTTACTATTTCTTTCTTCTCTTCATCTGAAAAGGTCCCTACATATTTCCGACCCTGCTTATGGGTGGTGAGTTCAGTTATCATCGACTCAACCTCATCACTCTCGTCAATTCGACGAATTAGATCAGCGACGAAATGAGAGCCTTGCTTTAATTCTTCACGATCCCACGAAGGGGTAGAATGGATGACAATGTCTTGAACCCATAGCCATGCCTCCTCCTCTTCTTCTTTCTCATTCCATACATCTACAAGGTTGCGGACTGCTTCTTCCTTCATTTCATCTCCTTCTAAATATCCTTCGATCTTCATTTTGAAAATCATAGGACCGTACACCTGTCGATTCTCCTCCTTCCATTTATCTACCTCATCATGAAATTCACCTAATGTTTGGATATGGCTTACGTCAAATGTTGCTTGCTGAAAGAGAACAGAATGCGTCGGCAGAAACGTAAGAGTCGTATTCGTTTCTGCTAGATCAACGAGATAACATCCTTTAGCCCCGTCCTCTTTATGGTGTCGGCCTTGTATGTTCCCTGGATACACAATAGGTGGTTCTTCTTGCAAAATCTGTCGCTTGTGAATATGACCAAGTGCCCAATAGTCGTGTCCTACTTCGTTCAACTGTGAAATTCTAAAAGGAGCATAAACATCATGGTCGGTATTCGTTGCTATACTCCCGTGAAGAAGCCCAATGTGATAAACATCCTCACGAGTCCGCTCAAACTCGACTACCTTTTCTTCATAAACAGCTCGCCTTGAATAACTAAACCCTTGAATATTAGCCACATGTTGGCCATTTTTGTAGAAAGGAATGGTAGAGACCGCTTCTTCTTTAAAGATCGAAACGTTATCCGGATATCTTACTGGATAGAAGCTCCCACCAGTATGGTCGTGGTTTCCATGTGAAAGGAACACTCTAATACCTGCTTTATGTAATGTGTCAAAACCTTTCTTAAGGCGAATTTGCGCCTTTAAACTTCTACCGTCTTGATCAAATAAGTCTCCAACCATTACGACAAAATCAACTTTATTCTCTATAGCGTGTGAAATGATCCGTTCAAACGCTTGAAATGTACTTTCGACTACATCTTTGGTGAAACGCGATGAAAGCCCTGACCCGATCCCTTTAAAAGGGCTGTCTAAATGAAGATCCGCACAATGGATAAAACGCAGCGGTGGCAACATACCCCAAAACTCCCTTCCTATGCTAATGGTTGTATTTTATCAAAGGTGACCATCGAATGCACGTTCGCCTCATATTTTAACAGCTTTCTGGGGAAGATAATCGAGGAGGTGACTTAAATGGCTAAACGAAAAAAGAATCCATCAGAACGCGCGAAAAGCGCAGCTAGCGTAAAAGGATCTCCAAATAGCGGTCCAGTCGAGCGCTTCCGTGATGATCCTGATCACCAAACAACAAATATGCAATATAAAAAAGAAAACACAGCCGGGGAGTAATCCCAGCTGTGTTTTTTGTTACGATTCTTTCTTCGATAATTGGAAGGCACGTTTGAAGCTTTTCACCATATTTCCTTTTCCATACATTAACACACCACCACGATAAATCCTTCCTCCAACAACAGCGAGGACAAGAATCGTGCCAATAAGTAAACCGATTGATATCCCTACTTCCCACCACGGAATATCTAGCATTCCTACACGAAGAAACATTAACATAGGTGCAAAGAATGGAATAAATGACGTGACAGTGACTAACGTAGTCTCAGGAGCGTTTAATCCATACATTGCAATCATAAATGCAGCAACAATAAGTAAGATCATCGGAGTGACCACTTGTTGGGCATCTTCTGTACGACTCACAAGAGACCCAAGCATTGCAGCGAGAGTTGCGTATAGCAGATATCCAAGTAAGAAGAAGACACCTGCAAAGATCAGCGTTGAGGTATTGGCATCCCCAAGACCAAAGTAGGTGAATATCCCTCCCTGCAGATTATCCATATTAGCTGTAACAGATTGAACTCCAACTAGTAAAATCAACCCAAATTGAGTGATCCCTAATAAAGCAATTCCAATAATCTTCCCAAACATTTGCGTAACTGGTGACACACTTGAAATTAATATTTCCATCACACGCGAAGACTTTTCTTGCGCTACTTCCTGAGCAATCATATTCCCATACATAATGACTCCCATATACAGAAGAAATAGCATGACATATACAAGACCACGAGCTTCACTTAATTCTTCCTCAGTCTTTGCCTCTTTATCAAGAGCAACCTTCTCAAATGCTACAGGAGAGAATATTCCATTCACCGTTTGTTGATCAATACCAGCCTTTTCAGTAGCCACACTCACCTTCACTTGCTGTAACGCCTGCTGTAGACGACCACTAATGCTATTCTCAGCAATTTGTTTCGTATAATAAGTACCGGATGGAATTCCATCTTCACTCGTTTGAAGCGTCAGAACCCCTCGATACTCCCCCTCTTGCACAGCTTGTTTCGCTTCTTCCTCATTTCCGGAGTAGGACTCGAGTTTTAACTCAGCTTGCTGGGCACTTAGCTGTTCTTTTAAAGGGGTAATGAACTGTCCAGTCTCATCAACTATCGCAACTTTCGGACCCTGAGCACTCTCCTCATCATCACTTCCAACAGAATCCATAACACTTTGGAAATTTGTTAATGCAACAATGAGCAATAATATAATACCTGTTGTAATCAGAAACGTCTTAGACTTTAGACGACTGAAATAAGTGTGGCTCATAACAATCCAAAACTTATTCATAAGAAGCCCCCACTTTCTCTATAAAGATATCGTTTAAAGATGGCTCTTCTAGGTCGAATGTGCGAACAAAGCCTCTCCCTTGCAGCGCCTCAAACACACGCTCTGCCACCTCTTCCGCTTCCACCTGCAGCTCACAACCTTCCCCAACAGCCCGGTACGATACAACACCAGGGATGTCACGTAAGTAGGATAAATCGAAGTCCGCATGCACAACGAGATTTTTCTTTCCGAATGAGCGCTTAATTTCTTTTAATCCCCCATGAACCACAGGCTTCCCTTTATGTAAAATACATAAGTGCTCACAAAGTTCCTCAACGTGTTCCATACGGTGTGAGGAGAACACGATCGATGTTCCATTTTCCTTCAGGTTCACTACAGCTTGCTTTAATTGTTCAACATTTACAGGATCTAGTCCTGAGAAAGGTTCATCTAATATAAGTAATTTGGGCTTATGAATGACTGCAGAGATAAATTGAATTTTTTGCTGATTTCCTTTGGATAACTCTTCGATTTTTTTATTCTTATATTCCGGGACTCGAAAGCGTTCTAACCAATGATCTAACTCACTTATAACCTCTTGCTTGGACATGCCTCTTAGTTTTCCAAGGTAAATTAATTGATCTTTAACAGTTAATTTTGGATACAAGCCTCGTTCTTCGGGTAAATAGCCAATAAGATGGCTTTTACTGTAATCAATTGCCTCATTGTTCCATTCGATCGAACCTTCACTCGTATCCATTAACCCTAGAATCATTCGGAACGTAGTGGTCTTCCCAGCTCCATTTGCTCCTAAGAAGCCAAAGATCTGACTCTCGGGTATCGATAAAGACAAATGATCAACAGCTGTATGGGCACCGAAGTGCTTTGTTACTTGATTTAATGATAATGTCATATCTGTACTCCCCCTTCTCCATTATTCATACGTGTAGACGAGTAATAAGTTTCATTATTTAGGAAGAAGGAGAAAAAGAAACTACTTTCGAATATGTAAGGAAGATAGGAGGAATGAATTATGGAAGCTTACATTTTAACGGTCTTTGCACCCGATGGAACTCAATTATTAGAAGAGACCTTTGAAGCACAAGACGATCAAGACGCTAAGAAAATCGGTCAAAATTTACTTGAAGACAACGGATATAGTGAAAATACTCACCGTTGTGTATCACCAGATGGCCGTATGGTTTTATTCCATCGTTAAAACCTAAAAGCGCCTGCTGGAATCTTTCCAGACAGGCGCTTCTTTGTTACTCCCCTTTAAAAACAGGAGAACGCTGCTCCATAAATGCAGCTACCGCTTCTTTATGATCATCTGTGTGACGTAGTTCGAACTGATGAAGTCGTTCCTGGTCCATCAATTGCTTCAAGCGTTGAACAGATTGACCATGATACACACGTTTTGAGCGAATCATAGCCTGCAGAGGTCTCCGGCTCCAATAAGCAGCAAGATTCTGAGCAGCATCTTCTACTCCCCCTTCACACACTTCGTCAACTAACCCTTCTGTAAGAGCTTCTTCTCCAGAAAAAGCCTTCCCTTTCCAAGCAAACAATTTGGCTCTTTGAGTACCCAACCGCTCCTGAAGCCAAAAATGTCCTCCTCCATCAGGCAAAAGACCAACACCTATAAAATTCATAGATAAGCTCGCTTCTTTATGAGCAAGTACATAATCACAAGCTAACGCTAAACTAAGTCCCAATCCAACAGCAGGCCCATGGACAGCAGATATAACAAGTTTCTTCATTAGAAATAAGCGCATCATGACTTCTTCTATGTCATCCATCACTTCCTCATAAGCTTGTTTATCCCGTGTCCCTTGCATCATTGCCAAGTCTCCACCAGCACAGAACCCTTTTCCATTGCCAGAAAGGATAACAATAGAGTCCTGATTATCTTCAATACTTTGAAGTTGATGTTTCAATTCCCTAAGACTGTCCTGATTCAATGCATTCATTTTATCCGGTCGATTTAATTTCAAGTGTGTAATCCCGTTTGATCGGTCTACCGTAAAATAACTCATAAAACTCCCCCATTCGTTTAATAAAGTCATAAACCGCTACAATCGTACAAATAACATTCGAGGAACTTCCTGAAAAATCCTGCTCTCTTCACCAACGCAAACAAAAAAAGTCTTTTTTTACACAGCTGAAGCTTTAAAACTAAGACCGTAGAGGGCTAAGGCTTGCTATGGGACGAGTCAATTTTAATTAACGTACCCTTAC
The DNA here is from genome assembly GCF_000770675.1 of Pontibacillus chungwhensis BH030062. Taxonomy (GTDB): domain Bacteria; phylum Bacillota; class Bacilli; order Bacillales; family BH030062; genus Pontibacillus; species Pontibacillus chungwhensis. The sequence goes on along the minus strand of NZ_AVBG01000017.1, from coordinate 29,667 downwards.
AAAAAACCCGCTAACCTTTAAGGTTAGCGGGTTTTAATAGTCTTATTGTTGTTCGCCTTCTCCAGCGCCGTATAGGTCTTCAAGAGGCTTCGTGATGATGCGACTAACATCGTTAATCACTTGGTTTAAGCGTTGTTCTTGTTCCATTAGTTTAGAAATTTGAGGGTGTTGTTGTACTGTCTCAACTACTTTACGAGCTTGCTCAACTTCTTCCTCAGAGATCTCTTGACCTTGCATTTGTTTCTGCTGAAGTTCAATCTGAGTGTTACGGAAGTTATCGAACATTTGCTTCGCAGCTTCGTCAGCCATTACTGCGTTGTATGCTTCTTGTAATTGTGTGAATTCTTCACTGTTGCGTAGAGCTGTTTCTAGCTCATAAGCGTGATCATAGATATTAGCCATGAATAAGCCTCCTACAATTGTTTTTCTTCTCATTCCTTACCACTATAACAAACGAGACTAGCTGTGTATAGCAATTCCCATTATTCATCCTATTAAAAGAATAATTCCAGCCTGAATGAGACCGATTACTCCTCCGAGCAAAGCTCCAAGGTACGTAATCATCTTAAATTCACGTTTGGAAATTCCTAAAACAATGTCTTCTAGACGCTCTACTGGGAAAGCTTGCACTTCTTTACGGACAACTTCTGATAGATGTAAGGTTTCCATAATTGAAGGAAGACGGGATGAAAGGGCTCCACCTATCTTACCAACGAGTTGAGGTACGAGGGTTTCCACAATATAAGGCTGAAAATTCTTTGTATGTTCAGCAATCGAACGCTCAAGCCATACATCCGTTGGGATGGATGATACGATTTGCTCGCTGATTGCATCAGGAATTCCTTCTAAACCAAGTTTCTCTTCATATACCGAGAAAGGTTTTTCCATCCATTTATCCCATTCTGTATGCAGCACTTCTTTCAACCAGTAATGCGCATCTTCTGAATTTAAGAAATCAGAAACAGCAGGCTGCACTTTATCTGCTAAGCCTTGATTTCCCATAAAGGACGAAATCATATTGCCAAGAAACCCCTGTCCTTCAAGGTAATCTTCAATAATTGCACCAATTTTGGCTCTCCCCTCTTCACTGGAGATGAAATCATCAATCTGTCTTAAAATATACTCACTCGCTTTACCTACTTGCGCTTTCCCTTTATAGAAAGCATTGTCACCAATTAATTCCCGAACTGATTTAGCTCTTGCATCTTTCATATAGGACTCGACTTGACCTTGTGTAAAGTCTTTTAGTTTACTCTCCACCACCTGCTGATCTAAAGGGATTTGAAAGTCGTTCAATACATGCTGCAAGGACCGTTCACTAGTTAAAAACGTTGTGACCTCTTTCTGTGCGTACTCTACAACTTGCTGCTGAAACGTATCATCATCCAGTTTTCTTTGGATACCTTCTGGCGTTAACAAATGGTCCGTTACCATTTTCCCAAGTTGCTCCGCCAATTCATCATGTCGCTTTGGGATTAAACCAGGTGTAAAAGGAACACGTTTGTTAAAGATGTATTTCGCTTTAAACGGGCGAAATAACATACGAATCGCAAGGGAGTTTGTCATACCACCAATTAAGGCTCCAATTGCGATCATCATCAGGATTAATAAAAATGTATTCATGAGATCTACCTTTCTTCTTCCATCTTTTCACTAAAAGTATAGTATACCCAAATCAAAAAGGTAAGAAAAGCCTTCGCATGAAATGTTTTCTCACCTCATAAAATGATAGGGAAACGGTGATCTAGGAGGCCAGAAAGCCATGGAAACCTATTATTTTTACGCTAAAACGTATACAAGTCATAAGTTGAGAATCATTGTGCCTAAAGAAGTGTACCCTGCCTTTCATAAAGTCCAAACCATATGGTGCGGGGTTAGATCAAACGAGATAGAAGTTATGACACACCAAAAAGATGAAGACACCCTTTATTTGTCATCTCAATTAAAAGACGAGTTAAAGTTACCTGATCTTTCTACCCTCTCTTGTTCTGTAGAAGGGGCGAATATATGGCTTCAGCCTCTGCTTGGAATATTCACAGCAGGTTTTACAGATAATCAAGAGGCCCCCATTGGTGAACGAACAGCCATCTTTGAAGCGATGTCTATAACCGGACAATCTTATGGATTTGATACAGTTGTATTCGGCTACCAGCATGTGAACTTAGAAGATGAGACGATAAATGGCTATGTGTTTCATAATGGCGTATGGGAACGAAAAACTTATCCTTTCCCATATGTTATATATGACCGAATCCCTAACCGCAAGATTGAACATCATCCTCTAGTCATTCGTATGAGAAAACAATTACAAAGCAGAACAATTTGGTTCAACTCAGGGTTCTTTAACAAGTGGAAAGTATATGATCGATTAAAGCGCACGTATCAAGTCTCACACCTCCTCCCCCAAACCACATTGCATCCATCACCAGAACGTGTGCTTGAGATGCTTCAACAAGAGAAAAAGCTCTACATTAAACCCATTCACGGGAGTAAGGGAACTGGTATTAAACGGTGTCGCTTACGAGAGGAAACAGGGGAAATTGAATGTCAGTACTATGAGGGAGAAAAGCTTGTCCATCAACGATACCAGGATGGTCAAAATATGATTAATCAGCAATTTCCAAACGGTCTGTTTGGGTATATTGTACAACCAGAAATTGAACTCAAAACAAAACGTTCTACTCCTATGGATTACAGAGTGCATACGAATAAAAATGAGAAAAATGAATGGGTCGTTACGGCAATCTGTACGAAATTTGCTGGCAAAGGCAGTCTAACCACTCATGTACGACGAGGAGGTTCCCTCCATACGTTAGAGGAGTTATTCGACGACCGCGAGAGTCAACAAGTCTATACGAAGCTTGAACGGTGCGCTTTAGAAATAAGCCAGGTGTTAGATCGCACCTTAAAAGGACCTCTTGGAGAAATTGGCTTTGACTTTGGAATCGATCAGGAAGGTCAAGTTTGGATGTTTGAGGCCAACTCTAAGCCTGGATATGCCCTATACGATCACCCTACTTTTAAGCGCGAACAAAATGTCATCCTCTCCTACCCTTACCGTTACGCCAAATACCTTTATCAAAAACGCATCACACAGCATAAGGACAGACGTCCAATCACCTAAAGAGCGACTCTTCCACAAACTAAAGGGGTAAAGCGTGCCAGACACGCTTTACCCCTTTACTGCACTATAGATCGTTCATTTAACGTAGTCGCCCGTATATAGTCGAGAAGCGCGTAGCGTGTTCCATTTCATCTGTCATGGCTATAAACAATGGTTCATAAGCATATTGAACCGGCATATGAAGAAGCATATTCCTATACAATTCATAAGCTTCCAATTCATCTTTAAGAGCTTCAACCACTCCATCTTCAAAGGACTCAAACTCCATTCGCTTCATTGGATGTTCATAATATCTACCCGTCAGCTGATAATACAGTTTCTGAAAGCTATGGTAATGCTTCTCTTCATCCTCTTCAGCATGTTGTATAAAGTCTTTAAATAACGGGTTCGGCGTCTCCTCTTTCAATCGTTTATAAAAGTCATTAGCCGTCCACTCTGCTTCAATGGCACCCTCTAATTTTTTTATGAAATCAGTTTGATTCAACGCAGGTCACCTCTCCTTCTACTTCTAAATGTATGACTGAAGAAATGGCCTATGCATAGCCGTTCTCATACAACGGAAAACTAAATACAGAAAGGAGATGATGAAATAGTGGCACATCCAAAAAATGAAAGAGAACGAGACAGCCGTGAAAACTATGAGGTTGATGTCGATCGTATGATTAATGAAGGAATGGCTGGTGGAACTGTTAACTCCAGATATAATCGCGCTCAAATCGAAGAAGCACGTGAGTTACCAAAACAAAACGAAGCCTTTTCAAATAAAACCCAACATCAAAAACATTAAAACCGTTACGCTTAGCATCATATAGACTGGGCTGAACAAAAACAAGCAATATATCGCAAACAAAAAAGGCGATCCATAACGGATCGCCTTCTTCCTCTATTAACGACTTTTTACAATCATTTGAACGGCTTGTTGAATAAGTTCATCTGCTGGTTCTCCATTTTCCTGAGACTCCCGCAGGCACGTCTCTAAATTCTTTGCTACAATATAGCCAATAGAACGATCAATTGCGGAGCGAGCAGCGGATAATTGCGTAATAACGTCTTTACATTCTTTATCTTCTTCCATCATCTTTAATACACCACGAACTTGTCCCTCTATACGCTTTAAGCGATTTTTCATATCTTGCGTATATTGGTTCATGTCTTGTACTTCTTGGTCTGCCATGGTCAAGTACCCCCTTTTCGAAAATCTATCTATAATTAGTCTGTAAGTTTAGTACCCTTATAAGTATTATACAATACCATCGCTTGGAAAAAAAGCGATAGCCTGTCACCTTATTAATCCAATTGGTATAATAGGGTTATACATATAAAGCTCACCACCCACTCACTACTTAGAAAGAGGGATTCAAATGTTTGAACAAATCCAAGCGATCTTCCCACAAGCTGTTTTACTTAGCCAAACGAATGATGACTGGGATCGGTACCACTGGTTCAAAAACACTGAACAAGAGATTATTGGGCTCCCTAAAAGTACGATAACCAAGAAAGAACACGAACTATTAAATACGTTTCTCACACCTTTTGTGGAACAGCACCCAACACTTACAACCAGGGAAAAACTTTGGCAAGGATGGATTCTGGGGGGCGAATCCCCCAATGAAAACACTCTATTTCCTTCCTCATTTCGATTTGTCTATTTCTCTTTAACAAATCAAGACATTGATCCAGACGTTTTCCACGAAGCCATCCAAGGTCTCTTCCCTCACCAAATGCCTATTATCTGGCACAATCAGCACGAGGGAATTATCATTGAAGAACAATTTCAAAAAGAAAAAGAATACATCGAATATGAGCAAATGATTGACGTATTAATGAGTGACTTCTATACAAAACTCACTCTTTATATAACACCTTACTACCATTCAAAAGATGATATCCGCCACGCGTACTCCTGGGGGATGACCCTATTTGAAAAGATGCTACGTTATCACCCTAAGCCTGTCATTACGTACCAAGATGCTATTACATATATGTATTTAGATGGATTGAGCAAAGAGCATGCATCAAACATCACATACACATTGCTCCACTCTGTCATTGATGACACTGATCTTTTACATACCATTCAAGTATTTCTTGAAGCAAACTCAAATACTACTCTTGCCGCTAAACAGTTGTACATGCATCGAAACAGCCTACAGTACCGTGTAGATAAGTTTATCGAGAAGACAGGCATTGATGTAAAGCAGTTCCAGGGAGCACTCATCACCTACCTGGCCATTCTTAATCTTCAACATAAGGACTAGCCTTTCGGTAAAGTGCACAAACGACCAGACGATCTTTGTGCACTTATTCCATTTACCATTTTCCCAAAATTATCTACACTAAAGTTAGTAAATAAAACGCTTTCATAAACAGGGGGAAGAAAAATGGCTGAATTAAAATTAGATAGTATTCAAAAGGTTTATGACAATAAAGTCACAGCAGTAGACAACTTCAATCTCGATATTAAAGATAAAGAGTTTATTGTATTCGTTGGTCCTTCTGGTTGCGGTAAGTCAACTACGCTTCGTATGATTGCTGGACTTGAAGAGATTTCAGGCGGCGACTTTATGATTGACGATAAACGAATGAACGATGTAGCACCAAAAGATCGTGATATCGCGATGGTATTCCAGAACTACGCTCTTTACCCACATATGAACGTATACGATAACATGGCGTTTGGCCTAAAGCTACGTAAATTTAAAAAAGATGAAATCGACCGTCGCGTTCAAGATGCTGCGAAGATTCTAGGGTTAGAAGGATACTTAGACCGTAAGCCGAAAGCATTATCAGGTGGTCAACGCCAGCGTGTTGCATTAGGACGTGCGATCGTTCGTGATGCAAAGGTATTCTTGATGGATGAACCTTTATCAAACCTTGATGCAAAACTACGTGTTCAGATGCGTGCTGAGATACAAAAACTTCACCAGCGCCTACAAACAACTACAATTTACGTTACACACGACCAAACAGAGGCCATGACGATGGCAACACGCCTTGTTGTTATGAAAGACGGATTCATCCAGCAAGTCGGTCGTCCAAAAGATGTATATGATGAGCCTGAAAATGTATTCGTAGGAGGATTTATCGGATCTCCGGCAATGAACTTCTTCCACGGAACACTAAAAGACGGTGACTTCTATATTGAAGACTATCGCATTAAAGTACCTGAAGGCAAAATGAAAACTCTTCGCGAACGTGGTTATGTGAATCAAGAAGTTATTCTTGGAATCCGTCCAGAAGACATCCACGATGAGCCTGTATTCATCGAATCCAGCCAAGATACGAAAATCAATGCAACGATTGATGTAGCGGAACTTATGGGTTCTGAATCCTACCTATACTCTTCCGTTAAAGGTCAAGAATTCATCGCACGCGTTGACTCTCGTTCTGACATCAACGGCGGACAAAAGATTGACCTCGCTCTAGATATGAACAAAGCACACTTCTTCGACAAAGACAATGAAAGCCGTATTCGATAAACATATTAAAGGCTGCCCCCCTTTTTTTGGGAGGCAGCCTTTTTTGTTTTTTGGTGTTATGGAGGTGTTATGACGCTTCGGGAGGACGTCTTGGCATTTCGGGCGGGCGTCCTGTCACTCTTGCTGCTCGTCCTGGCACTTTTACCGATCGTCCCGGCACTTTCCAAGCTCGTTCTGACACTCTCGCCACTCTTCCCGACACTTTCCAAGCTCGTCCTGGCACTCTCGCCACTCTTCACGTCACTTTCCAAGCTCGTCCTGACACTCTCGCCACTCTTCACGTCACTTTCACCGCTCGTCCTGGCACTCTCGCCACTCTTCCCGACACTTTCAACGCTCGTCCTGACACTCTCGCCACTCTTCCCGACACTTCCACCGCTCGTCCTGACACTCTAGACGCTCGTCCCGACACTTCCACCGCTCGTCCTAGCAATAACGAAAAAAAGTGAGCTATTATAAAGCCCACTCCTCTTATTTACACTTATTGATTTTCTTCTTGTACGGTAAACTCATTTATTGTCTGGCACCCGGAGCAATAAAGTACATGAAGGCAGGTATGCTCATCTGTTGAATGCTTTAAACCATCTACTAATTTTAGCCCTTCATCATCTAGATAGGGGCTGTATTCATCTAAGTAATCAACCAATCTCCCTTGATCCCTCATTTTTCCCTCACACTCAGGGCAAGAAAAAGAAAGAATTTCAAATCCATTACAAGCTGGGCAAATGAACATGTTTTCACCTTCTTTAATTCATAATAAGAAAGAAGTGCGAGCTTACCATAAAAAGAGGGATGGTTTCCCATCCCTCTTTAGCCATAGTATGAAGTTGTTATTGTTGTTGAGAACCACCATACTGCTGTTCAGCCATTTGAACTAGGCGCTTAGTGATCTCTCCTCCAACAGATCCATTCTGACGGGAAGTGGAGTCTGGACCAAGTTGAACGCCAAATTCTTGAGCAATTTCAGTTTTCATTTGGTCTAATGCTTGTTGTACACCTGGTACTACTAATTCATTTGAGTTGTTGTAAGCCATGATGTTTTCACCTCCTGTGATATCTATTGTGACCCTACTCCGAAAAACTATGAACAAAATGAAATGGTAATTTCCTCTAAAAGCGTTGGAGATAATTACCTCTCATAAGAATACTCGTTTTTCACACAATATGATTACACAGCAACACAAACCTCAACTTTCAAGCAGGGGCCATCATGGTAAACATCCCAGAAGAGCCCACCAATACATGATGATAAGAGGTGAACAAACATGGCTTATAACAACTCTAACGAACTTGTAGTACCTGGTGTACAACAAGCACTTGACCAAATGAAGTATGAGATTGCTCAGGAGTTCGGCGTAAACTTAGGTCCAGACTCTACAGCGCGTCAAAACGGTTCAGTAGGCGGAGAAATCACTAAACGTCTTGTACAAATGGCTGAACAACAGTACGGCGGAAAATAATTGAATATGGATGGAAAAGAGCCCCCCGAGTCATCTCGGAGGGCTCCTTCGTGTGTTTATTGGGTAGGTTGTGTCATCGCTTTTGGATCAATATACTCATCTACTTGTTCTGCTGTAAGAATGCCTGTATCTACTGCCGCTTCCTTCAACGTTTGATCATGTTTGAATGCATGCTTCGCAATGGTAGCTGCTTTCTCATAACCAATGTGAGGATTTAAAGCCGTAACGAGCATAAGAGAATCTTTTAGATACTGGTCAATTTTCTCTTGATTAGGTTCTAATCCTTCAACACAACGCTCGTTAAACGACTCCATACTGTCTGCTAAAAGCTGACACGATTGGAGGAAGTTATAAGCAATTACTGGTTTGAAAACATTTAGTTCAAAGTTCCCTTGGCTCGCTGCAATGCCGATTGTTGCATCATTCCCCATAACTTGAGTGGCCACCATTGTGACGGCTTCACTTTGAGTCGGGTTTACTTTCCCTGGCATTATGGAGCTTCCAGGTTCGTTTGCTGGAATCGTGATTTCACCAATACCGCAACGAGGGCCACTAGCTAACCAACGTACATCATTGGCAATCTTCATCAGATCCGCTGCTAACGCTTTCAAAGCTCCGTGGGTGTGGACGAGCTCATCATGGCTTGTTAGCGCATGAAACTTATTGGATGCTGATACAAAGTTTTCTGAAGTGAATTCACTAATGGCTTTACAAACTTTGTCTGAAAAGTCCACATGAGCGTTCAACCCTGTACCGACTGCCGTTCCGCCAATCGCTAATTCACGTACATAGGTCAAACTATCTTCAATCATCTTCTCCGTTTTTTCAAGCATACGGTGCCAACCGGAAATTTCTTGGCCGAGCGTTAAAGGCGTGGCATCCTGTAGATGCGTGCGGCCAATCTTTACGATTTCGTTATACGCTTCCATTTTTTCTTTTAATGTTTTCTTTAATGTTGCCAACGCAGGTAATACTGATTCTTTTACTTTAAGTACTGAAGCAACGTGCATAGCTGTTGGATATGTATCGTTTGAGCTTTGCGATTTATTCACGTCATCATTAGGATGAAGGCGTGCTTCATGGCCATGTTCTTGCAGCCATTCATTCCCTACATACGCCATTACTTCATTAACGTTCATGTTGGACTGAGTACCGCTTCCGGTTTGCCATACAACAAGAGGAAAATGCTCTTCAAGCTCTTCATTTGTAATGCGATCCGCTGCATGAGCGATAGCTTCTGCCTTTTCTTTCTCGAGAAGTCCTAGTTCGTAATTAGCCTTTGCCGTGCTCTTCTTCAGGATGGCAAACGCATGAACGACCTCTTTCGGCATTCTTTCGTTCCCAATTGGGAAGTTTTGTTTACTTCGCTGTGTTTGGGCTCCCCAATATTTATCAGATGGTACTTTAATTTCGCCTAACGTATCCTTTTCAATACGATAATCCATCAAGATCCTCCCTTTCTCACACTCCATGTTAATACCACAGATGTCCATGATTAAAACTTGTTTTTATAGAGAAAACTCTATCCCTTATCTATTCTCCACAAGGTGTAAAAATCCTTCCTTTGTTCATAGAATCAAAAGACAGGTTTAAAGGGATGGCTTATAATGGAAGTAACTAGTAAAGGAGGGGATTTCATGCCCAATATATGGACGCATATCTTGTTCGCTGAGGATATTATGGATGGAGTAAATGCTTCTACAGAGTATCAAGCAACAGGAAACTATTTGAACCTTGGAGCTCAGGGTCCAGATCCATTCTTCTATCACAATTTTTGGCCTTGGAAAAAAGACGCATCCATTAATGAAATCGGGAACATACTTCATCACGAAGCTTGTGGCTCTTTCCTTATAGACCTTATTGCTGAATCCAAAGATTTAAATAAATATGCCAAGGCTTATGTAATCGGGTTTGTTACTCACCATATATTAGACCGGAATACACACCCATTCGTTCATTACTTTTCAGGATACGAGAAAAATAAACATCAAGAATTTGAAGTCATTATTGATACGATCATGATGGATCGTTATCGACATTTAAAGACATGGAAAACACCCGTTTATCAAGAAATCGATGTTGGGCCTTCCCTTGACGTAGATGTCTCATCATTACTAACAAAAAAAATTATATCTTTCTTCCCTTCGGTCGTCAGCAACATTCCCGCAAATTTCGTCAATGCAGCTTACAAAGATATGAAAAAGGCTTTTCACATTTTATATGACCCATACGGTTGGAAGAACACGCTTCTCGGTAACCTTGTTTCCCCTTTCTCTCATCAGCCTCTGAAATCTAACAAAGACTACTTAAATTTGGAACATAACACTTGGTATCACTCAGCTACAAACAAACCTCATCAAGAAAGCTTTATTGACCTATACGAAGAAGCAAGACGTGAGGGACTCGAAATCTGTTCAGAGATGCTCCATTACTGGGAGAACCCGACGGATGAGGCGCTTAATAAGATTGCCTCACTCCTTGGAAATATTTCGTATGATACCGGCTTGCACTTGGACAAGCAAGCCGTCAACCAGTTTAGCAACCCAGTCGTCTAATTCAGTAAAACGGAAGCATTCAGGAAATATAAATGCGGGACGATATGTCTCGTCCCGCTCCTATTATAGGTGTACATCTACTTTGTCATTTGATACCGTCTTCTTTTTCGCATCTTCTATCCCTTTTGTAATATCAACCTTTTGAAGTAAGATCAATCCAACTACGAAGAAGATCACCAGACTGAAAATACCAAGCTTACTAGATCCTGTCATACTGCCTACGAATCCAAATAAAGCAGGGCCAACGATCGCTGAGAACTTAGCTGAAATACCATAAAAGCCAAAGAATTCTGCGTGCCGATCATCAGGAACCATTCGACCGAATATAGAACGACTTAGTGACTGAGCTCCCCCTTGCACGACTCCGACGCATATCGCTAACGCATAAAAGTGAGCAGCTGAGCTCATGAAATACCCTAAGATCACAATCCCTATATAAACGAACAGCGTGATGGTTAAAGCCCGCTTTGCAGTGATTTTAGTCGCCAGCCAGCCAAAGAAAAACGTACAAGGAATCCCCACAAATTGAGTGATTAAAAGAGCTGCGATTAAATGGCTTGAGCCTATCCCTATTTCACTCCCATAAATCGTTGCCATTTTAATAATAGTAGAAATCCCATCGTTGTATAACCAAAAAGCAAGTAGAAAAACCAGGAGTTGTTTGTACTGATTAATCTCACGAAACGTATTGGCCACACGAGAAAAGCCGATCCTTGCATAAGATTTATTCCTTTTGACTTGCCCCGCCTTCTTCTCTTCCTTTACATTTTTAAAGAGTGGTATGGAGAAGACAAACCACCATATCCCCACCGACACAAAGGCTAGCTTGGTTCCCATCTCTGCTGAGGAAAAGCCAAACCACTCATATTTTTGAATCATAAGGAGGTTTAAAGCTAAGAGCAATCCACCTCCGATGTATCCAAAAGCAAACCCTCTAGAAGATACTTCGTCCATGTTTGTGCCCTTTGAGATTTCAGGTAGGAATGCATCGTAAAATATATTTGCACCCGAAAACCCAATCGTACCTATGATTAAAAGGAAGGAGGCGAATAGATACTCGCCACTATCCACAAACGCTAGCATAACGCTTGCGATCATACCCATATAAGCGAAAAAGCGTAAGAATTTCTTCTTAGAAGCAGAATAGTCACTGATGGCTCCTAGGATAGGAGCTAATATGGCAACGATTAAAACCGCAATGGACTGGGAATATCCCCAATAGCTTGTGGCTTGATTACCCGTTAAATTAGAAGCAGCTACTTGTTGATAAAAGATGGGTAAAACAGCCGCCATAATCGTTGTAGCAAATGCTGAGTTCGCCCAATCATAGAGAGCCCAGCTTCGGATTAATTTACGATTCATCTTCGCCCCCACGCTTTCGTCATAGTTTTAAACTAGCTTACCAAAAACAACTTTAAGAAAACGCTTTATTTTCTAAATTTTAACACAATATTAATAAACATGAGGTGATTGTTTTGAAAATTGCAGTATTCGGAGGCACCGGACGTGTAGGCAGCTCATTTATTCGGATGGCTCTAGATCAGGGACACACGATTCAAGCACTCGTTCGAGACCGCGATAAGGCTGATGACCTAATCTCTAAGGCAACACATATAATCGGTGATGTTACACAGGAAGAAGATATTAGAGCTACAATAAATGGATGCGACCTAGTCTTTTCTAGTATAGGAACAGACAAGACAACAACGCTATCTGAAAGCATGCCACTCATTCGAAAAGTGATGGAAAAACAAGGGATCACTCGGCTTGTTACGATTGGCACAGCCGGAATCCTTAACAGTCGCTATGAAGAAGGAAAATACCGCTTCCAATCCTCAGAATCAAAACGAACCAAGACATTTGCAGCTGAGGAGCACCTAAAAGCATACTTAGAGCTTCAGTCTTCAGCTCTACACTGGACCATCGTCTGCCCCACTTATTTACCAGATGGAGAAGAAGTAGGTGGGGTTCGATACGAAATTGACTTCCTACCTAAAGAAGGGAAGAAGATATCCACAAATGATACAGCCCGCTTTGCTTTTGAGATTCTTGACCCTCCCTCTTTCTCCAAGAAAAGAGTAGGGATTTGCTACTAGTTTGAAGATATAAAAAAACCAGTCATTCTGTTTTGAATGACTGGTTCTTTAGTTTACGGAACCAAGTTATAAAATTCTTCAAGTGTGGCATCTTGATTATACACCTTCGTCGCTACGTCTTTACCAACATAGCGTAAATGCCATGGCTCATATTCATACCCCGTAATATCCGTCTTTCCTTCTGGATAACGTATAACAAAACCATAGTTGTGAGCGTTCTCCGCCAGCCATTCCCCTTCTTTCATATCTCCGAGGTCTTGGCTCAACTGAAATGACAACTTGGCAACTGTAACATCCATTGCAAGGCCTGTTTGGTGTTCACTATGCCCTGGAACAGCTGAGAACTGTCTGGCATGTTCTTCCCCATGCTTCTCTACATTGCTTGCAAAAATGGCTTCTTGCCTTTCGTATGCCCTGTATCCAGAAGCAGCAACTAAATCAATACCTGCTTGGTCTGCCCCTTCAAATAATTCTTCGAGAGCACTTGCTGCGACTTCACGCATTTGCTTTTTCTGATGAAACTCGTCGAAATAAAACGGCACTTGCGGAACAGTTAAATCAGGTGGTGTGTACCCATCAGGAAGCTTTCGTTGCTTGTTCACAACAACCTCTATACTTGTAGGGTTATCGACAACCTTGGCAGATGATTCACTGGATTCTTCTTGATTTGAATCTTCCTGATTCATCGATTGTTCTTCAGAGTCAGAGTCTTCATTTGGTTCCGAATCATTGTTTTTTTCTTCATTCGATTCGTTTTCTTTTGAGATTTGATCTTGGTCCTCATCTTGTTGGCTGTCATCTGAATTTTCTTGATCTTGCTCTTCAGAACGGTTTTCCTTTTTCGTTACAGCCGTATTTTTTGATGCATTTTCTTTTGCTTGTTGGGTTTCATCTGTACTGGATTGACACGCGGCCAGAGCTAACATACTAACGAACCCGATCAGAAATATTCTCCTCATGATGTGTTTCCTTTCTGTATCAAGTTACTTTACAATATAACACGTTTTAGAAAAAGATGACAAAACAATAAAGGCCTTCTATCCTCCCTTAACACCCGTTTGATCTTCCACACAAACATAATGGAAACGTTAACAAAAGCGACACAAATACCTCGTTGCTTAAAATGAAACGGTGGTATAATAAAGATGTAAAGAAAAACAATACAGCTAAACAATTTAAGCGGCTCAACCATCGCGAGTTCGTTTCCAAGCGAACAAAAGATATGGCCTGAAAAGGGAACACGCCTCCTGTGAAAAAGGATTAAACGAATGCCCTAAATAGCCATGTTGAAGAAACTGGGTATTAGAGTGTACGCCTCACTTTCTTAGACGATGACCCATAAGGAAACGTTACACCTACTCCTTATTCGGTAGCCTAACAATCGTTTCACTCTAAAACGATTAAGGACGAGAAAGACGTTCACTTTTGTAAAAACAGCGACGTCAATTTTACAAATCGAACGAACATTTAGGTCGGAGGAAACGGATTCATGAAGAATAATCCTTCCAAGCACGGCGCTAATGATCGGAAGCAATAAGTAGGATCGAGGATGATTCTTACATGGTTGGGTCCCCTAAGTTGTTTAGCACTTACGAACACCAAAAAAAATGGTGTTCGTTTTTATTTTGCACCGCTAGAAAAGCGCTCTCCTCTATGGAGAACGCTTCGTTTTATGACTTCTTCTTTGTTGCTTCTTTGCTTTGTCCTTGAGGCAAGGAATATACAGCCTCCTCTAATTTATCAAGCTTTTTATCAAACTTTACTAGTAAAAACATCGTCACCGCAATCGGAAAACCGAAGTTTCCAAGTAGCTGAATAAAAACTAAATAATCCATTATAATCCCCCTTTCCATTCCAGGTGTAGCTTGTAGAGTTAGTAAGACTATAAACAAACATCCCCTTAACAAGACTCATCATGTTGACTCCTTCGCTGATTCAAATCCACTAATCCCGGGACTTCATCTAAAGAATAGCTTTTAACGTAATGAATGACGCATAGCTTCAACTCTTGTTCAAGATCCTCTCTGTTGTCTGGCTTCGTTAGTCGTAACGACTTTCTAATTTTTGGTAAAAATGTATCAATAACCTTCTCCTCAGTCCCATATCCACTTTGAGCTTCTTTAACCCACTCGTATAAAGCGACCATAAGCTCCCCCCCTATTTATTCGTTCGTTAATAAACTCCGTAATTTCTTTAAAGCCTTTTTCCTAGATTTGGACACGGCTTGTTGTGATGTATCCATTCTCTTAGCAATCTCTGTATCCTTAAGTTCAAATAGATACGCCATATCCAGAACCTCTCTTTGCTTGTCCGTTAATGAAACATAAGCCTCTAGTAACAGATCGTCATCTATACAATCTTTCAATGAAGTAGGAGCTTCCATATATAAAACCTCCCCTTCACTCAGAACTTGATCCTTAAAAGTAATTCCGTCCTCATCCCCCACTGACTGATCCAGAGTTAGCGCGTTATGTTCAGCAAATCGCCTCATCCTCTTGTCGTAATTCACGCTTTGAAAATATAATGAAGTACTTAAATAAGAAGTGAAACGAAGTCCGAAGTAATACACCTTAAAAGCTTGGTCTAGATGTTCTTTTCTCGTTGGGCTGGGTGAGTCAACGTATTCTTTTAACATTTCCTGGTGTTCTGGCTTCTGCAAAAATGTCTCTACAGCCCGATTTCCTCTTAAATTCGGAAACTCTTTATAAAACTTCTCTTCAACCTCGCTCATTCTTCACCACCCCCCAAACAAGAACGTATGTTCGGTTTTTTGTTTAAAAAAAGAAGCAAAAGGAGAACAAACTCCACTTTTGCTTGATCTATTACTTTATAAAGAAAGATTGACCTTTAAAATTACAACCTAACCTTTTTAAATCGTTCATTTGTACTATTTATTACACCATAGTTGCTACTGGAAATAAAGAGGTTATAGACCTAATTTTTCTAGATTCCACATAGCTAATCAGTTTTACAAATGGTGATTATGTTGTGTAATTAAAGGTAGGTGATCTGTATTAGATAGGTACATTTCCATATACCGCTGTGGTTAAGATTCTATTATAATACGTGTGAATGATATTTTGGTTTATTTTTCCTACATTATTCAAGAGAGGATTATCATCATGAAATGGAAATCACACATCATAATTGGGCTTACCCTTCTTCTTTCTATTCTTTTCACTCCTACGTTTTCTGAAGCGAAGGAAAAGAATGCTGATTTACACTCAACTTGTAATGAATATGGTTGGCTCCTTTCTAGTTGGACTCCCTTTTGTTATTTATTAAATGGATCTCCTGAAACGAACAATCCCATCACTCTTACATTTGGAGGGGATGTATTAATGGAGTACTCCCTTGTGAACACGATGGAAGATTCAGGTCCGGACCACCCTTTTCAATACGTGGCCCCTTTATTTAAAAAGAGTGATTATACCGTAATCAATTTAGAAACACCTATTACAAGTGCGACTACTCCTTACCCTAAGCTTTATAACTTCAAAGCTTCCCCTCTTCTGTTAGAAGGGTTATCAAATGCAGGAGTGGACCTAGTTAGTCTTGCGAACAATCATACATTGGATTATAACGTAAAAGGACTTTTAGATACCTTTGAAGCACTAGATGATAAAGGCATCGATTATATAGGAGCTGGGAACAATCAACAGGAAGCCTATAAAGAAAAACGAATCTCTATAAAAAATCAAACAGTTGCTATATTAGCCTTTTCTGAAGTGTTACCTGATTTGAGCTGGTATGCAGGGGTAAATACTCCCGGTGTTGCAAGCGGGTATCAACTTGATCGAGTGATCTCGATTATAGATAAGGTGAAAGAAGAAGTTGATTATGTCGTTGTATATTACCATTGGGGCGATGAGAAGGTTAACGTACCGAACAAAGACCAAACCCACATTGCTCACACATTGGTCGACCATGGAGTTGACGCGGTAATCGGTTCCCATCCTCACGTATTGCAAGGTTTTGAACTTTATAATGGAAAACCTATCGCCTACTCACTAGGTAATTTCCTGTTCCCAAACTATGTAACCGGGAAAACGGCAGAAACAGGGGTCCTTGAAGTGACCCTTAAAGAGGAACGTGTATCCATGGCTTTTCATCCTTTTGAAATCAAGAACGATCAAATTGTCCCACTTACAGAACAAGAAAAGAAAGCTCAATATAATTACTTAAACTCCATTTCTTTTAAAGCTGCTCTAGGTCAAGATGGGGATCTCTATCCTCAGTAAAGGTTAATATTCGAAAAAAAAGTGCTTAGAGTTTGATCTCTAAGCACTTTTTCCATGTATACGTGATTATTCATATGTGTAGGGTCTGTAAATTTCACTTAATTCAACCAAGCGTTCATGATCCCCTTGATCAATCGCTTCGTTGATTTGGGATTCCAGGTTTGATTTGTTCCACTTGTAGCAAAGCTCATCTAATGCTAAAGTGCTTGCTAATTTAATCTCGTAAGGCACATCACGTTTGGCATGAATCACATCTCGATCTTTCATCGGGAACCAAGTTAGGGCGTACGACACTTTTTCCTTTCTCATGGAACTCTCCCCCTTTTAAGTAGTATATGATAGATCTTTATAAATTGAAACAATTTTCTGATAAAATAACTATTAATTCTATCTTCCCCATGATTTTGTCTATTAAACCCTTGAAACACCTATATTTTCACTCTTAATTGTTCCCTATTTCAATCATACGAATAAGATAATGTAGATTCATTTTTACATTCATTTCAAGTTGAAGAATAGGGGGACCATAGATGAGTTTTTCTCCTTACAAACTCTATACTCAATACCGACCTGATATTGCCCACTTCACACCTTTTTCTGAACGAATCTACACACTCACTCACTCTGACCAAACAGGGGATTTATTTTTAACCGTATCAAAAGAGTTTGCCGTAGATCAGACGAACGAGATGCGTGACGAGGTGTTTGGCTGGTGGTCATTACTACCTGATACTACTGTTCAATTTCAAGGAAGCGTATTAGTGGGGACAGAGGACATACCTGAATCCCAACAAGACATTCGTTATCAAGTTTTTATGCGAGAAATGAGTACGGCCCTTAAAGGGATCTTTTACGGAGAACGGTGGTTAGTAGAGATGAATCCAGTTCTCTTTGAAGCTCCTATATGGATCCAATTTAAAAGTAATCTATCCAAATACAGAGGAAATGTTTACTTTGGAAGAGTAAAAGATTATATGTAAAAAGGCCATCCACGTGGGATGGCCTATCATACTATTATTTACTATGAATACGGCTTGCAATATCAACCGTACGCTTTGCTTGGTGTTTTACAGCCGCTTCTACATCTTCTTGCATGTTTCCATCTTGATCAACTGTCACGGACGTCCCATAAGGATTTCCGCCACCAGCGAAAACGGACTGATCTGAGTAGCCTGGTGCAGCTACAATGGCTCCCCAGTGAAACATCGTTGTGTAAAGGTTTGTGATCGTTTGCTCCTGACCACCATGAGGATTTTGAGCGGAAGACATTGCACTTACTACTTTGTTCACAAGTTTCCCGTTAAACCATAGACCACCTGTTGCATCTAAAAATGATTTTACTTGAGCTGGAACGTTACCAAAACGAGTTGGTACACTAAAGATAAAACCATCAGCCCATTCAAGATCATCATTTGAAGCGACTGGTACATCCTTCGTTTCTTCTAAATGTTGCTTCCAGGCAGGGTTTTGGGCGATCGCTTCCTCAGGCGCTGTTTCTGCTACGCGCACAAGCTTCACCTCAGCACCAGCTTCCTTAGCTGCCTCTTCTGCCCACTTAGCTAATTTGTAATTCGTACCGGTTGAACTGTAGTAAACCACTGCAATGTTTGTCAAACTTATCTCTCCTTTTATCCAATCAGTATAGTCCACCCATCATTTCCACATCATGAAATAAATGGGATACCTATAGTATATACCCACCACACACTTACTTCAAAACAAAGAGTTTCAATATCGAGATATTTTTTTGACTAGATCCCCTAGTAAGATCCGGCCGTTCCCATATGTGGCGGATAGGGCAGGATAGGGGACAACTCGCTTTCCTGCGGGGAGCTGGGAAGCCTCCTCGTTCGCTATCGCTCTCTGTGGGTCTCCCCTAATTTTAAATGTGCAGGCGTGGTGCCTTTATATAAGGAAGTTCGACTAAGATCGTCACATCCTGTGACAACTTCGAACGACCCCACGTCGTGTGGGGCCGGATAAGATAGCCTTTTGGAAAAGGCGATCAGCCTTTGTAAAAAAGATGACTTATCTCGCTAGGTCCTCCACGCCGAAACTGGATAGGCTCCTTACCCCGCGGGAGTCTCGCAGTCCCCTATCCTGCCCTGACGTTAATTAGTTGAACGGCCCCCGCTTATTACAGTTGATCGCAAGCCTCTACCACCCAAATATGGCACGTTTCCGTCCCTCCCTATTTGGCAAAGGCGGGCCTGGAAACTGCGAGACTCCCGTGGGCAGAAGAGCCTAGGTGAGACCCCGGAGACCGGCTTTGCCGGTTGAGGAGGCTCACCAGCTCCCCACAGGAAAGCGAGTGGTTTCCAGGCCCGCCTTACGCTCCATTTAAGCTAACGGAAACGTTCCTCTAACTATTGCAATGGAAGAATCAAAAATTAGCGTGAGTAAAAACAAGCATAAGTAAAGGCAACCCTGACAGGGTTGCCTTTACTGTATAATGTATTATATGACGAGTTCGTAATATTGCGGGAACGTCCAGTATGAATCTCTCCAACCGCGCTGCACGGCTAGTTCTTCGAAAGATTGGGCATGACTGTTAAAAAATTTAATAATAGCCTCTTCTATGTTCTCCTCAGAAGGATTGTACTGCAATAACACTGGCTTTGAGAACTTCATTCCACGTACAGAGCCTTCAATGATTACCGTTTCCTTAACCAATAGCCTCACTCCTTTGTCATTGAAATTTCCAAAAGCCGAACCGCCGTTCACCGATCTTGTTTCTGTTATCTAAAACATATAAATAATATCTTAATAAGCAGATACCCTTTTGAGAGTAGATTAATCCCCTGTTCGACATTTTGATTACAAATATGACAAAAAATAAGTCTTTTTACCCATTGTTTGCTTAAGGATATATTTTTGGATTAAGGAAACATTATTTTATGGTAACAATAGAAGTGAAGATAGCAACGTTTTTTTCTCTAGACTCATATGAAGCCCTTTTGGTAAGCTATATAAGGTTTATTGATAGGGAACGGAGGATCAATATATGAATGAATATGAGAACCTAAAAAAAGGTGAGCAAGGTGCATGGATTAGCATATGTGCTTATCTCATATTGTCTGCTACTAAATTAATTATTGCTTCAGTCGGTCAATCTGAAGCGTTACGCGCAGATGGTTTGAACAACGTAACAGATGTCATCGCATCTTTAGCCGTCTTGATCGGGTTACGGATCTCCAGAAAGCCACCTGACAAAGACCACCACTATGGACATTTCCGCGCCGAAACAATCGGCTCACTTATTGCCGCTTTCATTATGATGACAGTCGGCCTACAAGTTATATACGAAACCATTCAACAAATATTTGCCGGTCACGACCAGCAACCTAGTTTACTTACTGCTTGGACTGCAGCTGGGGCAGCTGTTGTGATGTACGGTGTTTACCGCTATAATTTACGCTTATCTAAACGAATTAATAGCCATTCCCTTTACGCAGCTGCTCAAGACAATCGATCCGATGCCCTTGTTAGTATTGGTGCTTTCATCGGTATTATTGGTGCACAATTTGGAGCCTATTGGCTTGATCCAGTAGCTGGTTTCATTGTAGGACTTATTATTTGTAAGACCGCTTATGAAATTTTCCGTGATGCTTCCCATACGTTAACAGATGGTGTTGACGAAGAACTTCTCGATCAAGTAAAAGATACGCTTAATCAAGATGAGGACGTGAAAGTCGTAGAAGATGTTAAAGCACGCTTACATGGAAATCAAGTGCTTGTTGACGCAACGATCTTAGTCGATCCACAGCTAAGTGTGCAAGAAGGTCACGATATAACAGACCGCCTTGAACATTCACTAGCTGATGAACATGGTATTCATTATGCACACATTCACATTGAGCCATATCACGGAGAAGAAGAATAGACACGTTGGTTCACAAGAGCCTAACACCCTTAAAGCTGGCATTCTCTTTGAACGTTTTCATTATTCTTTTATAAATAAAAAAGGAGCTTGGGATATTAATATCCCAAGCTCCTTTTACTTGTAGATGAATAAAAACCACATCTACCATGCGCATTGTCCCTTTTACGATGAAGCTGGTAACGTCTCAAGCAAGTGGTCCAGGTGTTTCCATCCGTATGCTGTTTCTTCGTAAGTACCTTTCCCAATGGTTATATTTTCTGCTTCTACCGCAATAGCACCGTACCGTTCATAAAAGCGCTTA
Organism: Pontibacillus chungwhensis BH030062; assembly: GCF_000770675.1. GTDB lineage: Bacteria > Bacillota > Bacilli > Bacillales > BH030062 > Pontibacillus > Pontibacillus chungwhensis. The sequence continues at coordinate 8,528 of NZ_AVBG01000017.1, read as the reverse complement.
TTCGGATTACGCGTTAATACCCAAACTAAAATAGAAACATATCCTTTTTGAGCCATATCACTTGTGAACGCTTTTAATAATTCAGTACCTAGACCTTTCATCCTTACTTCATCTAGCAAATATATAGCGTAGATCTCTCCGTCATATCCGTAAACCTTCGTGCGTTCTTTTCCACCGGATATAAACCCTACCACCCGATCCGTTTCATCAGTGGCCACAAATATGGTCTGGTTGTTAATAGGCGTTTTTAAGATTGTTTCCCATAACGTTATGCGATTTTCAAGTGTTAAACTTTGAATATCCTCTTCCTCAATAAGTGGTTTATAGGTCGTTCTCCAACTTTCCACATGAACATAAGCAATTGCTCTAGCGTCTTCCTGGGTAGCCCTTCGAATTGTATACAACTGCTTCCCCTCCCCTGATCAAACATTTGCAAGCGCTTACTTTTATTGTATTCGGTATTTTCTATTATGTATAGAAAAACGCCACCTTTCGATGACGTTTTTTTATTTTATGAACAAGAAAACGAGGCAATACGATCCGTATCAATGACGAAATATACCCAGCGATTTTGGCTTGATCGCCAGCGATATCCTCCAACAGATGTTCTTCCGATAAACGTTGGATAGTACCAGAACCTTCTCCCATTATTTAAACGAACACGCGTGTAGCGGTACAAACACCCATAAAACGAGCCTGGGTCTACTGCAAATACGCTCGGCTGACCGCCGTAACCATTAAACTGTCCCTGACCTGGTGGTGGTCCGAATGGCGGCTGACCGCCACCACCTTGCCCAGGTGGTGGTCCGAATGGCGGCTGACCGCCACCACCTTGCCCAGGTGGTGGTCCGAACGGTGGCTGACCTCCCCCACCTTGCCCAGGTGGTGGACCGAATGGTGGCTGTTGTTGAGGATATCCCCCGCCAAAACCACCACCGAATCCGCCTTGACCTGGAAGCAATTGACCCATAAGCCAACTTAACCCGTCATTCTGTCTATAATCCATGCTGTCTGGCTCCTTCCGTTATAAGCTCACTATACTATATGCATTGACCCATACAGCGTGACAGAAGCCTCTTATATAATAGTTAGGATATACACCGTTCCAATCGCTACTAATACGGTAACAATCGTGTGGGCCCTTAAGAATGCGAACACCACAGCTACCCCACCTGCTAGAAGACCAATGTGCGGCTCTCCATCAATAACAGTTGTAATACCAGGGAAAATAAGAGCACCCAGGGCAGCGTAAGGGATCGCATTCAGCCAACGAGAAACCCAAAGCGGGAACGTCCACCGATCCACGACAAACGCAGGCAAGAAACGGGGGACCATGGTAACGATCGCCATACCAATGATAACCAAGATCATGCTTCTTCCTCCTTTACCAATCCAATACCACTAGCTCCACCGACAAGCGTAGCTACAACAATTGCCCATCCATCACTAATCCCTAGAGCTGATAATATATAATTCACAACCATACTAATGATCGCAATGATACCAATCTTCCATTCTCTCCTGATCGACGGTACTAACAGAGCGATAAACATCGCATACAACGCCACTACCATACTTTGACTGAGAGCAGCTGGAATCACTTCTCCAAGCACCCCTCCCAGAAAAGAACCACCAACCCATGAAGAATAAGAGACTAGAATCATAGACGCATAAAACCAACCCCCATAAGGATCCTTAGATTCTCTCTTATGGAGTGAACCAACAGCAAAGGTCTCATCCGTTAATCCTAACGAGAGAGGGACTTTCCATTTAAGTGCAAACGAACGAATTTGATTCATAAATGAAAAGCTCATGACAAAATGACGGAAGTTAAGAACAAAGGTAGCTAATATAATCTCTATTGCACTTACACTAGCTAAAATCATATTGGTAGCCACAAACTGGCTCGCCCCAGCAAAAACCATCACACTCATCATAGTGATCTCAAAAAGACTTAAACCTGCCTCACTTGCTAATACACCATATGTAATCGCAATGGGAAGATATCCAAACATAATCGGAAGCCCAGCCATTGCCCCTCTTTTTAAAGAATCGCCAATTCCCGCATTAGACCGTTCTACAATTTCTGAATTTGCCTGCACCTTTCATCCCTCTTCACCTTCAAATTTAAACCATTATAATCCAGATTGGTACATATGAGAAGAGTCTTGTAAAAGATACGTTTCTTTTTTAATACTTATGGGTAATTTCTTTCCATTAGTGAAAAGGAGGGCTTCACATGGAACACCGAATTTCCCATGACAATATGGATGACTTATTAAAACAATTAGAAGAAGACTATATTAACGCTTTAAACAATAACCAATGTGAAAACGTGGAAGATTTTATTGAGCAATTCTTATTTGATTCTTGGGATTATAATGATCGAAACATCGATATGATCAAATCTGTAATGAGCCGCTACACCCAAGGCGAAGTCTATCAAACCACTTTCGCAGGAGCCTTTAACGAAATGGTCGATCACCTTCAATCTAAACTGTCTAAACTCGATAAAGACAATAAATACCCTATGATCCACCACAACCTCGGTGCTTCTATTTTAGTAGCCTTCGTAGACGGATTAGTCGTTCAATATTACACAGGTATTTATAGTGTCGAAGATTTGCGAGAAAAAACACCTCAATTTAAAAAGACGATACTAGCAGCGCTATGTACAGATTCCTTAAACGAATAAACGTAATAGAACCTGCCTAATTTGGCAGGTTCTTTAATGGTAGGTTATTGAATAATAAACTATTTTACAAAGCATCTAAGTTGGTAAGGCTTATTCTTCACATGCGTTTTTCATACGTGGAGAAACTTTTACAATCTTTCAATAATAGCCGCAGTCGCCATACCATGACCAATGCAAATCGTTAACAGTCCGAAACGTCCGTTTCTACGTTCTAACTCATGAAGTAGAGTGGTCAGGAGTTTTGCACCGGTGGCACCAAGAGGATGCCCTAGAGCAATCGCTCCCCCATTGACGTTGACCTTTTGTAAATCTGCCTGTAACTCTTTTTGCCATGCAAGCACAACTGGCGCGAATGCCTCATTAATCTCCACAAGATCGATATCATCAATCGTCAAGCCAGCTTGAAGGAGAACTTTCTTCGTAGCAGGAATGACCCCATCTAACATCATTGTCGGATCAGACCCTACTACAACTCGCTTAACAATCCGAGCTCTTGCTTTTAAACCTAGCTCATTGGCTTTATTTCTATTCATCAATAGGACAGCTGCTGCTCCGTCACTCATCTGGCTCGCATTTCCTGCTGTGATCACTCCATCTTCCTTAAAAACTGGCTGAAGCTTCTCAAGCTTTGAGAGTGATGTCCCTCTACGGGGGCCCTCATCCTGTGCGACTAGTATAGAATCCCCTTCCTTTGATACCCCCTCCAAAGGAACGATCTCCCTTTCGAATGTGCCAGAATCGATTGCATGGATCGCGCGCCTATGGCTTTCATAAGCGTATTCATCTAACTGCTCTCTTGTAAAACCATACTTCAGAGCGATCCGTTCCGCTGAAAGACCTTGGTGAATAAATTCATACTTATCATGTAGTGAGTCAGGAATCGTCCGTTCATCCCCATCACTTAAGATAGGAACTTTCGACATATTCTCAACGCCTGCTCCTATCGTAATCTGCATATCCCCAGCCAAAATTTCTTGGGCTGCAAAATGGATCGCTTGCTGACCTGAGCCACACATTCGGTTTAATTGCACCGCCGGAACTTCTACAGGAAAACCTGCCTCTAGTCCCGCAAGACGACCAATGTTGTACCCCTGCTCCCCAACAGGTGATACACACCCCATCACAATATCCTCGACGTCCTCTTTATTAATTCTTGCTCTTTGAACAAGTTCCTGTAATACGGTACTTGCCATATGAACAGGGTGGACATCTCGGAATACCCCTTTCCTTTTCCCTACTGCTGTCCTGACTGCTTCAACAATGACAACTTCTTGCCCCATTCTCCCACTCCCTCTCCCATGCTTTTTTACATAGTATCTTCTAACAGCCTCCCATTAGCTTAAACAACGGATCTTCTTTATCAGGTGATGGATACACTTCTGGATGAAGAAGGTGCGCTAATTTTTGCAACCCCCATAACAAACGAGGAGACGGGCGACAGTATAAGGATTCTTGCAGCACAAAAATGCGATTGTCTTTTACAGCTTGCACCTCTTTCCATCCAGGCCGCTTCCGAATAGCCTCTGGTTTCATCTTTTCCTCTTTTACTCCAACCCACGCCATACATACAACGTCAGGATTAAGTTCTCGCACATCTTCCCACGATCGCTGAACACTTGCTTCGTTTTCCTGTGAGAACACATTTTGTCCACCGGCTAATTCACTGATCTTTGTTAACCAATTTGGACCCCCTGGTGAGAAGATTGGCTTCGGCCACCACTCCCAGTATAATGATGGCTTATCCTTAATGTTGTCCGTTAACTGTTGATATTGTGCAATGATAGAACGGTAGGCATGAACGACCTCTTCAGCCTTTTGTTCCGTTTGAGTATGAGCCCCAACCTTTATTAAATCCTCAGCTATTTCTTCAAGAGAATTTGGGTTTAGAATGATATAAGGCAAGTTCCGCCTTTCTAACTCTTCAATATTCCGCTCCATACCAGGCACACTTAATGACGCAAGTACCAAGTCAGGGGTAAGACGTTCCACAAGATCCATATCAATCGATAAATCAGGACCAAGCTGCGGCAGATCCTTTACTTCCTCAGGCCAATCTGAGTACTGATCCACACCGACCAACTGATCGGTCAATCCAAGGTAAGCTAAAAGTTCTGTATTGCTTGGGCAGATCGACACTAACCTCATATTTGTTCTCCTTTCTATAAGCATAGACTATATTCATGTGATTCCTCCATATAAGCCACCTTATGTGGAAGACTCGAAGTTGAGATATATTTCAGCGGAAAGATGCCGTTACGTTTATGAGTGTGCTTGGGCTTGCTCGGGGCCAACTCGTTTTCCTGCGGGGAGCTGGGAAGCGAGTGGTTTCCAGGCCCACCTTACACTGAACTAAAAAATAACGACAACATTCTCTAATCTTAGAGTTTTCAGGATTACTGCCGTATGCTTGAGTAAATAACAACATTAAACTTTAACAGATTGAAAGAATTAAATAATATAACTTGCACTAGATAGGGAATTTCATATAGTATTTTTCTTAATATTATAACATTTAAGATAGCTAACACGAACGAATAAGAGGAGGAATTTAACATGAATATTATTGCAATGGGCGGGGGCGGATTTTCTGCAGAGGACAATAATCCCCTGCTCGATCGTTATATTTTAAATCAATCTGAACAACTTCGTCCTAAAATTTGCTTTTTAGCAACAGCGAGCGGTGATGATGAAGCCTATATCCAAAAGTTTTATGATTTCTTTAATGAAGAAGCGTGCGAACCGACTCATTTATCTTTACTTAAACCAGAAGTAACGGACTATGAAACGTTTCTTCTGTCCCAAGATATCATCTATGTAGGTGGGGGAAATACGCGCAACTTGCTCGCCCTATGGAAGGAGTGGGAGCTCGATCGAATCTTAAAGAAAGCTTGGAAAGAGGACATTATTCTTGCAGGACTGAGCGCTGGGGCGATGTGTTGGTTTAACGAAGGGCTTTCAGACTCCACACCAGGTGGAATGAAAACAGTTAAAGGGCTCGATTTTTTACCCGGAAGTCTATGCCCTCATTATAACGGAGATCCTAAATGGAAAGAAAGTTATCTTGATTTCATTCAAGAGAAGCAGATTTTAACAGGATTTGCGTTAGATGATGGCGCGGCCATCCATTTTGTTGGAAGGGATATCCACGTTGCCATCTCATCACGACCAGAAGCAGCTGCTTACCGAGTCACCCCTGGAGACCAGGAAGCAGTAGTAGACACACTGGAATTGGTAGAACTCTCTTTTAACCAATAAATAACCTTTAATTAGTAGCCTGTCTCTTTATCTGCTATGATGAATAACGAAACATTTTCTTCACTCCTTCGTAAGAACGAGTAGTAGCTTATTAAAGGTGGGCCTTTATGATTGAAATAAATCATGTTACCAAAAATTATGATCAAAATAAAACGGCTGTAAGTCAACTTGATCTTTCCGTTCCAGACGGTAAAATCATTGGTTTTCTAGGACCTAATGGAGCAGGAAAATCAACAACAATCAAGATGATTACAGGCATCCTTCCCATTGATGAGGGATCCATTACAATCAATGGGCACAATATTTCAGAAAATCCAATTGAAGCGAAGCGTTCCTTCGGCTACGTACCAGATCATCCGGACCAATTCTTGCGGTTAAAAGGGCTTGAGTACCTTCATTTCATTGGCGATATGTATGATGTTCCAAAAGATGTACGCCAGGATAAAATTGATCGTATCACTAAAACCTTCGGGATCTATGATGTCTTAAATGACACCATTCAAACGTATTCACACGGCATGCGCCAAAAGATTGTTATCACTGGTGTTCTCCTTCATGATCCTGATGTATGGATTTTAGATGAACCTCTTACCGGACTCGATCCTAAATCTTCTTATGCTGTAAAGGAAATGATGCGTGAGCATGCTGCGAAAGGAAAAACGGTCTTCTTTTCTACTCATGTCCTTGAAGTTGTCGAACAGCTGTGTGATGAAGTTGCAATTATTCAGGAAGGCACACTCCAGTTTTACGGTACAATGGAGGCCATGCGGGAGAAATACCAATCAGACGAAACACTTGAACACATCTTCCTGGAGCTGACCGAATATGAATAAGACGATTCAACTGAGTAAAGTAATGATGAAGATGTATTTCTCATGGTCGGGTAAAAGCGGAGGCCAAAAGGCGAACACTGCTATTGTAGGGGCCTTATCAATACCTCTGTTCATTATATGGTTTTGGTTTTTAGATAGCATTATTGGAGGGCTTCACCAAGTTCTCGCACCAATGGGCTTATCACCTATGATTGTAGCTATAGCGTTATTACTTGTGAGCATTTTTCTCCTGTTCACGAGTCTTTCTTCAATATTAACATCGTTTTATTTCTCTGAAGATATCGAGACCTATATCCCGCTCCCGTTACATCCTTACCAAATTATAGTCGGGAAATCGATTGGTCCTCTCATTACGGTTTACGGCCTCACATTGTTTGGACTTGCCCCTGTTTTCCTTTTGTATGGAATGTACTCGAGTGCTTCGATTGGTTTCTACTTAATCGCCTGTATCACACTGCTTTTATTTCCGATTATTCCATTTATTTTATCAGGCCTGCTCATGATGATTGTGATGCGTTACGCTAATATCTTAAAAAATAAAGACCGCACCAAAGTATTAGCTGGAGTTTTCTCATTTCTTATCATCATTGGCGTTAACGTCATAATCCGTCTTAATCAAGATGCAGAGACTGTTTCACAGGATATAGGACAGTGGCTAGCTGAACAAGAACATCTATTGTGGAATACAACAAAATTTCTTCCAAACGTCTTTTTAGCTACCGAATCTCTAAATGCCCAGCTTCCGATATGGCAATCCCTGCTTTCTTTAGTCGGTTTTATTGCGTTTACATTCGTTAGCGTGACAATCTTCTTACTGGCCGGTCAGAAGTTATACTATCATGGTGTCAGAGGTCTCTCTGGAGGAAGTAAAAGCAAGAAATCTATTGATATTGATTCTAAGAGTCGCACGCCATTTTGGAGCTATACACGGAAAGAAATCAAACTTGTTTTTCGTACTCCTTCTTTCTTTATCAACTGTGTGGTTCAAAACTTATTCGCGCCGATTTTTTTAGCCATTATTCTTTTACTTGATAATGGCATGGGAGAACTCACTGCAGAAATAGGTTCGGTTGATGGAAAATATATTTTAATTGGCATGATTGGATTCACTTTGTTTATACTTGGAACAAACCCAACCGCTACCACCGCCATCTCCCGAGAAGGTCGAAGTTGGTTTACGAACTTATACATGCCAGTTCAACCCAAGACCATCCTTTTTAGCAAGGCATTTTCTGCTTTCCTAATTCAAGCGATCTCACTAGTCATCCTATTTCCGGTATTCGCCTTTGTCATAAATATCCCTTGGATGTATATGAGCCTTTGGCTACCCTTAGCTTTAGGAACAAGTTGGTTCTCTAACCTCTTCGGTGTATACCTAGATGCCAAACAACCTAAACTTGACTGGAGCGATGAACAACAAGTATTTAAATCAAGATTTGTACCGCTACAAAGTATGCTTATACAAGCATTCGGCTTTGGAATCTATTTGTTGATCTTATGGCAACTGCCTTTTACAAGCGTAGCAATCACAATGGGATTACTTCTATTAGGAATATGCGCCGCAATTTACCTAACCCAACGCTTGTTACACTCTATCGCTAAAAATGAATTTCAACGTATACAGTGAGCACCTGGCTATAGTCAGGTGCTGTTTTCTTTCACTCATCCCAATGAAGAAATCCTGCCTAACAAATGAGTTCAAGAATAGGGCAGTAATCTTGAAGACTCGAAACTGAGAGAATGTT